>CAWGAE010000001.1:0-55028 GCA_963820395.1 uncultured Actinomycetota bacterium
CTCCGGATGGCTTCGAAAATCCCGTGATCTGTGGCGATACCGACAGGTCCGCCGCCAGCATGGCGGCCCCTCGCAATCTGAGACGCTCATTCAATTGTGAAACGGCCCGCGGACCCGCAAATGGTTACCGCGACCGCGCGGCTGCTGGGCTGGTGCCCGCTGGCCTGGCCGTATGCCACCAGGCTCGAGCCGTCCGGATCGCCGTTCTCATCCATCAGGCGGGTGCTCAGTTGTGATCGCGGCGCGGGCGCGGCGCAGGCCATGCTGGAAGCTTGCCATCCGGTTGCGTGCGCTCTCCGCGGAGAGTTCCGGGTTCGCCGCCGAGGCGAGCGTGCCCGCCGATCCGGGGACGATATTGGCCTGCGGGACGCGCCGTGGCAAACCGGTGGACGTCACCCCGCCGGCGGAGGGTGCGGCGGCACTCTTCGCGGCACGCCAGCCCTCGTCGCCTGCCGACTGCCACAGCGCCGCGGCGGGGACGCCCTGCTCCGCGCCGTCGGCCGCAGCCTCGGCGTCCTGGAGCGAGGGCCCGCGCCGGTGGAACCAGTCAGATTCGAGTAAGTCATAGATAGGCAGCCGGGCGCCGGGTCCTCCCAGCGCACCCGCGGGGATCACCACCGGGCCGATTTGCTGAATCGGATGGACGGCCTGCATAGGTCCCGTATCGGCGCGATGAACCGGTTTGTAGTCCGCTGTGCGGATTGGCCAGGCCATCGCCACCACGGAACGGGCTGATTTCGGCCGTGCGCCCGCCCGGCAAATCATCCGAGGGCAGGGCGGGTGCGCTCTCGGCGGCGCGACGGGATGGCGCCGACGCGTCCACGCCGGCAAGTTGCCCGGGCGCCAGCTTGCCAATGTGCCTCAGCCCCGTGGTCGGTGCCGTGGTCTCCTGCGAGATCAGCGTGTCGGGAAGCCAGATGAGCGCCGTGAGACCACCAAGCTCCGGCTGGCGCAGCCGGACGCGGATCCCGTGTCGTGCGGCCAGCCGGGCCACCACGAAAAGGCCTATCCGGCGGGATACCGCGACATCCACGACAGGCGGGTTCTCCAACCGCCAGTTCGCGTCGGCTATCTCCTGCGCCCCCATTCCGACGCCGTGGTCGGTGATGTCAAGCAGGACGCCGCCGCCGGTCAGCGGGTGGCCGGCTACCTCGACTGGCGTATCGCCTGGTGAGTACGAGGCCGCGTTCTCCAGCAGCTCGGCGAGCAGGTGCACCACGTCATTTACCGCTTTACCCGCGACAGAGTTGCCGGGCTGGATATTGAGGGTGACCCGCTCGTATTGTTCGATTTCAGACACAGCGGCGCGGAGTACATCGACGAGCGTGACCGGATTGCCCCACCGCCGTAACATATCGTGGCCCGCGAGCACGAGCAGGTTGTCAGAGTTGCGGCGCATGCGGGTGGCCAAATGATCCAGGTGGAACAGGTTTGACAGCCGCTCGGCGTCCTGCTCTCCCTGCTCAAGCTCGTCGATGAGCTTGATCTGTCGCTCGACCAGGGACCGGCTGCGCCCGGACAGGCTGACGAACATCGCGCTGACGTTTCTGCGCAGCATGGCCTCGTTGGCCGCCACCCGCAGCGCCTCGCGGTGCACCTGGTCGAAGGCCCGGGCAACCTCACCCACCTCATCGGTCGAGGTGACGCCGATGGGCTCGACGTCAAAGGTCTCACCGTCACCGCTGGTCTCGCTGAGCCGGCGCACCTCCTCGGGCAGCCGCGTCCTGGCCACGTCGAGCGCGCCGGCCCGCAGACGCCGTAGCGGCCGGACCATCGACCTGGCGATGATCGCGGCAAGAATCAGCACGAGGACGAGAATGGACAGCAATGCGGTGCCGGTGACCAGCGCTGAGCGGTCGGCGCCGCGGCGCAGTGCCCGGCTCTGCGCGATGATCGAGCCGACCACCTGGCTCTCGACGGCGCGCATCTGGCTGATGGCCGCGGACATCGCCGAGTACCACTGCTGGCTCGCGTGCCCGCTCGTGGCGCCCGCAAGCAGCCGGGCGTTGCCGTTCCCGAGGATGATCGCGTGCTGTTCGAGGTTCTGCGCGAGGTCGTCTTGCGTGCCCGTCACCGTGTCGGCGTACCGTTGCCGCTGGCCGGCCGTGGTCGAGGCCATAAAGGTGGACAGATCAGCGGCCTGCTGCGCCCGCGCGGCGTTCAGCGCGCCAAGCCCGTCCGGCGTGATAAACTCGGCGGCGAGAGCCGCGTAAAGGATCGCGCGCTGTTGCGACGCCTGGTCCTTCATCCGCGACAGCAGGCCAAGCGTGCGGACACTATCGCTCAGTGTGGGGCTGGCGCTGCCCTGAGCGATCTCGTCATTGAACGCGAGAAATTAAGTGCTTACCGTTGGTGGGCCCTTCGGGGCGCCTTCAGGCCGGCGGAATGGAGCCGAGGTATCCCGGTGGATACGTTCAGTTATGCCAGTCGTCATCCGACGAGGGTCTTGACCGCCGCGGCCATCTGCTCCAGAGCTGTCTTGCCGTCGGCGAAGTACATGGTCGTCTTGGGGTCGTAGTAGAGCTCGTTGTCCATCCCGGCGTACCCATGCCCCATCGAGCGCTTGACGACGATGATGGCCTTGGCCTTGTCCACGTCGAGGATCGGCATACCGGAGATAAGGTTGCCCGGACGCCGCGCAGCCGGGTTCGTCACGTCGTTGGCGCCGATCACCAGTGCCACGTCGGCCCGCGGGAACTCCGGGTTGACCTCGTCCATCTCCTTGAGCTGCGAGTAAGGAACGTTGGCCTCGGCGAGAAGTACGTTCATGTGCCCGGGCATGCGGCCGGCTACCGGATGGATGGCGTAGACGACATTCACGCCCTTTGCCTCGAGCAACTCCGCGAGCGCTTGCACCTCGTTCTGCGCCTGTGCGGCGGCGAGCCCATAACCAGGCACGACGATGACGTTGTGCGCGTACGCGAGCTGGATGGCAGCGTCGTCGGCGTCGACCGTCCGGACCCCCGCCCCCGCGCCGATGGCAGCCCCGGCCGCAGTGTCACCGGTACCGAAACCGCCCATGATGATGTTGGGGATCGAGCGGTTCATCGCGTCGGCCATCAGCTTGGTCAGGATGCTTCCGGAGGCGCCGACCAGGGCGCCGGCAATGATCAGCACCGGGTTGTTGATGACGAAACCGGCCATCGCGACGGCCGTGCCGGTGAAGGCGTTGAGCAGCGAGATGACCACCGGCATGTCCGCGCCGCCGATCGGCAGCACCATGGTTACGCCGAAACCGAGTGCGGCCAGGAGGAGGACGATCAGGACCGCGATGGTCCCCGTCCCCGTCATCAGCCAGATGCCCGCGCCGACCATGAGGACGGCCAGCACCCCGGTGACCACGCGGCTCCCGGGAAACGTGATCGGCGCGCCGCTCACCCAGCCTTGCAGCTTGCCGGCGGCGATAAGCGAGCCGGTGAAGGTCACCGCGCCGATGAGGACGTCGAGGGCCGTCGCCACCGCCACCGTTCCGGCCGGGTTCGGCGAGCCCGGCCCGGTGGCGATCTTCACGAAGTCGTTGATCGCCACGATGCACGCGGCGCCGCCGCCAACCGCGTTGAAGAGGCTCACCAGCTGCGGCATCGCCGTCATCTTCACCGTGCGGGCGGTGTACAGCCCGGCGGCCGCCCCGACGGCCATCCCGGCGAGCAGCACGATCCACCCGGTGACGGTGACCGTACCCGCATGGACCAAGGCGGCGAAGGTCGCCGCGATCGCGGCGATCATCCCTGCGGCGGAAAGCTGGTTGCCCCGCCGTGCGGTCACCGGCGAGTTCATCAGGTGCAGCCCGAGGACGAAGCACACCGCCGCGGCGAGATAGATCAGGTAGACCACCGTGTCGAACGCGCTCATGACGTGACGCTCCCGCTCACCTGGCGGTTCGCGGCCACCTGGCCGTCGCCCGCCACCGCGGCCGCGTCGGGCGGCTCAGGCCGTTTGCGGAACATCTTCAGCATCCGGCCGGTGACTACGTAGCCGCCGACGACGTTCGCCCCTGCGAACGCCGCGGCGATGAAAGCAAGCACGTAGCCGAACGCGTTGTTCGCGGTCACGGCGATGATCATGGCGCCGGCCAGCACGATGCCGTGGATGGCGTTCGCGCCCGACATCAGCGGCGTGTGCAGCATCGACGGCACCTTGCTGATGACCTCGAAGCCCACAAGCAGGCTCAGTACGAAGATGGCGATGTCAGCGAGAAGGCTTTGGCTCATCAGGTGGACCCTCCGGCGGCAGCTGCGGGATCGAGTAGTTCCGCCACGGCGGGATGGGTGACCTTGCCCGCGTGGGAGATGACGACACCTGCGTGGATCTTGTCGTCCTGGTCTATGGTCAGCACGTTATCGTGCACCATGTAGACGAGCAGCGCGCTGACGTTGCGGGAGTATGCGGCCGAGGCGGCGGTGGGCATCGTGGAGGGCAGGTTCCCGGCTCCGATGATTGTGACCCCGTTGTCGGTGACGATTGTTTCTTCCGGCTCGGATAGCTCCACATTCCCGCCGAGCGGCCCGGATCCGAGATCGACGAGGACCGATCCTTGCTTCATGCCCTTGATCGCTTGAGAGGTCACAAGCAGCGGCGGCCTTCTGCCGGGGACCTGCGCGGTGGTGATGACGACATCATGGCGCGCGATGTGCGCGTTCAGCTCAGCCTGCTGTGCGCGCTGCTCCTCGTCGGTGAGGGCCCGCGCGTAGCCGGTAGCGGCGGCTCCGTCTGCGACCGCGCCCACCGTGAGGAAACTCGCGCCCAGCGATTCGACCTCACCCTTGGACGCGGGGCGCACGTCGTATCCCGACACGACAGCGCCGAGCCGGTGTGCGGTTCCGATCGCTTGCAGGCCCGCGACGCCCGCTCCGAGTATGAGTACCTGGGCCGGCCGGGCCGTGCCGGCCGCGGTCATGAGCATTGGGAAGAAGCGTGGGAACGCCGCGGCTGCCACGAGCACGGCCTTGTAACCAGCAACGTTCGCCTGCGAACTCAGCACGTCCATGGTCTGGGCCGCGGGCAACGTCCTCGGAAGGCCGTCGAGGCTGATGGCGGTCACACCGGCCGCCGAAAGCTGGCGCATAAGCCCGGGCTGCGTGAGCGGCTGGAGGATCCCGACCACCGTCTGGCCGGACTTGAGCGAGCTGACGTCCTTGGCGCCGGGCATGCCGACCATCAGCAGGATGTCGCCTTGGGCCAACAGTTCCTGATGGCCTACGATGCTGGCGCCAGCCTCGGCGTAGAGGTGGTCAGGGAAGAAAGCGGCCTCCCCCGCGCCCTCCTCGACCAGCACGTCGAGGCCCGTCGGCTTGAGCCGGTGGACCGAGTCGGGCACCAGTGCGACACGCCGCTCGCCTGGCGCGGTCTCCTTGACGACAGCTACCTTCACTGGGACCTCGATAATTATTTAGGGACAACCGGAAGGCTCTGCGGGCGAGCTACGATATCAGCCCTCTCAGGTGATCCTCGTGGCTCCACAAGAGAGCATCGCACGGGCGGGGCGCCTTGTTTAGGGGCTAACGCCCCTGCGATTTCGGGACTCTCGGTCTGTCACGCCCGCGGCGTGCCGGTCATGGTCGTCCCGGTTTGCCGGAAACTCGCCTCGGCGTGTCCTCCTGGGCCAGCGGGCGCGGCACTGTGAGCACCCGTTCGCACTTCACGCCCGCGAAGCCTTTGGGCGGACGCTGAGGCCCGCATCGCGTCGGAAAAGACCTGAGCGGGAACCAAATGGGCCGTCGTGCCCGGCCGGTCATTCAGCCCGTCCGCCGGAGCATTTCGCTGATCCGCTCGCCGGCCGCCACGACGGCCGCCGCATGCAGCCGGCCCGGCGAGCGGGTGAGCCGCTCGATCGGCCCGGAGACTGAGACAGCCGCGACGATCTTGCCGCCTGAGCCACGGACGGGCGCGGACACCGACGCCACACCCGCCTCCCGCTCCGCAACGCTCGCCGCCCAGCCACGTCGCCGTACCTGAGCGAGGGTCGTGGCGGTGAACTTGGCGCCACGCAGGCCGCGGTGCAGCCGTTTGGGTTCATCCCAGGCGATAAGCGCCTGCGCCGCTGAGCCGGCCGTCATCGGCAGTGCCGCGCCGACCGGCACGGTGTCACGCAGGCCGCTTGCACGTTCGGCCGCTGCGACGCAGACACGCGACTCCGCGTGCCTGCGGTACAGCTGGGCGCTTTCGCCGGTCAGGTCGCGCAACTGGCTGAGCACCGGCTGCGCGATGGCGAGGAGCCTGTCTTCGCCGGCCGCAGTGGCGAGCTCCGCGACCCTGGGACCGAGAGTGAACCGGCCGTGGGAGTCCCGGGCGACCAGCCGGTGGCGCTCGAGCGCGACCGCGATGCGGTGCGCGGTGGGCCGCGTCAGTCCGGTGGCTTTCACAAGCTGCGCGAGCGAGGCCGGGCCGGATTCGAGGGCGTCGAGCACCGATACCGTCTTGTCCAGGACGCCGACTCCGCTAGAGTTGTCCATGAAGTGGATACTGCCGTCTCGCCATTCGAGAAGCAACCTAGCCGACAGGCACCTGACCAGCCAACAGGCACGTCAGTAGCGAGGCGCAGGGAAGCAGGAAGGCGGAACCATGGGCCGGACACTCGCGCAGAAGGTCTGGGACGCACATGTCGTGCGGCACGCCGAAGGTGAGCCTGACCTGCTCTATATCGATCTGCACCTGGTACACGAGGTCACCAGCCCACAGGCGTTCGACGGACTCAGGCTGGCCGACCGCGGGGTGCGCCGTCCCGATCTGACGATCGCGACCGAGGACCACAACGTCCCTACGGAGGGTGTCACCAGTCCGCAGAGCCTCATCGCGGACCCCGTATCGCGCATCCAGGTGGAGACGCTGCGCAAAAACTGCGCGGAGTTCGGCATCAGGCTGCACCCGATGGGCGACGCCGGTCAGGGAATCGTGCATGTCATCGGCCCGCAGCTGGGACTGACTCAGCCCGGCATGACGATCGTCTGCGGTGACTCGCACACGAGCACGCTTGGCGCGTTCGGGGCGCTGGCGTTCGGCATCGGCACCAGCGAGGTCGAGCACGTGCTCGCCACCCAGACGCTGCCGCAGAACCGGGTCAAGACGATGGCCGTCACCTGCGACGGCCTGCTGCCCTATGGCGTCACGGCCAAGGATCTCATCCTCGCCATCATCGCGAGGATCGGTACCGGTGGCGGGCAAGGGCACGTCATCGAGTACAGAGGTGCCGCACTTGCCGCACTGTCCATGGAAGGCCGGATGACGGTCTGCAACATGTCCATCGAGGCAGGAGCAAGGGCCGGCATGGTCGCGCCGGACGACACAACGTTCGGCTACCTCGAGGGCCGGCCACACGCTCCTCGCGGTGCCGCGTGGGATGCCGCGCTCGACCACTGGCGGACCCTGCGCACAGACGATGACGCCACCTTCGACCGCGAGATTGAGCTTGACGCGAGCCAGTTGACCCCATACGTCACCTGGGGCACCAACCCGGGCCAGGGTGCGCCGCTCGACAGCACAGTGCCACATCCGGAGTCGTTCGGGAATCCCGGCCTTCGCGCTGCCGCGGAGAGGGCCCTGACCTACATGGATCTGCGGCCGGGCATGCCGCTGCGGGACATCACCGTCGATACCGTCTTCGTCGGCTCCTGCACCAATGGGCGGCTTGAAGATCTGCGTGCCGCCGCGGACGTGCTGCACGGGCGGCGGGTCGCCGATGGGGTCCGCATGCTGGTCGTTCCCGGGTCCATGGAGGTCAAGGCGGCAGCGGAACGCGAGGGTCTCGACGGTGTCTTCATCGCCGCCGGCGCGCAGTGGCGGACCGCTGGTTGCTCCATGTGCCTCGGCATGAACCCGGACAAGCTCGCGCCGGGCGGGCGGTGCGCGTCCACCTCCAACCGAAACTTCGAAGGCAGGCAGGGAAAGGGTGGCCGCACGCACCTGGTGTCACCCCAGGTCGCCGCCGCGACGGCGGTCACCGGCAGGCTCACCGTCCCTGCCGACCTCTGAGGAGATCTCGATGGAACCCTTCACCACGCACACCGGGCGGGCTCTGCCGCTGCGCCGCAGCAATGTTGACACCGATCAGATCATCCCGGCGGAATACCTCAAGCGCGTCACCCGCACTGGTTTCGGCGAAGGGCTGTTCGCCTCCTGGCGGGAGGATCCGGCCTTCGTGCTCAACCACCCCGCGTATGCCGGGGCGACCATAATCCTGGCCGGCCCAGACTTCGGCATCGGGTCGTCACGTGAGCACGCCGTGTGGGCGCTACAGGATTACGGCTTCCGCGTGGTCGTGGCATCGAGGTTCGGTGACATATTCGCGGGAAACGCCACCAAGGCAGGCCTGCTCCCGGTGGGACTGCCTGAGGAGGTCGTGCAGGCGCTGCATGATGCCGTCGAGGCGGATCCGGCCACCGAGATCACCATCGACCTGGACGCACGTGAAGTGCGCACCGACGGCGTCCGCGCCGCATTCGAGATCGACGAATACACAAGGTGGCGCCTGATGGAAGGGCTCGACGACATCGGCCTCACCCTGCGCCATGCCGACGAGATAACCGAGTTCGAGCGGAGCCGCCCCGGGTGGCTGCCGATGATTGCCTAGCGTCCCGACCGAAGTCATCGGATGACCGGGACCGAATTGTGAGCATCACGAGTCTCACAGACCTCACTCGTCTCGCCATCAACGGCGGATGCGCCGACACGCTGGGTTTCGGCCCGCAGGTAATTGTGCGACGCGGCCAAGTAGCCTAATTTCAAGCAGGTAAGAGGTCGCGAGCATGGCTGCGTTGCAAAAACGCGACCTCGGGGGTAACCGGAGGAGTGACTCATGAACAAGCGTGACCTGATCGACGCGATCTCCGGCCGCTTGGGGGACAAGAAGACAGCAACCGAGGCCGTGAATGCCGTGCTTGACACTATTCAGGCGACAGTCGCCAAGGGCGACAAGGTGGCGATCACAGGGTTCGGCGTCTTCGAGAAGGCGGCGCGGCCGGCCCGGACTGCCCGTAACCCGGCCACCGGGGCAGCCATCAAGGTGCCCAAGTCATCGGTGCCCAAGTTCCGGCCGGGTGCGGACTTCAAGGCCATGGTGAACGGCCAGAAGAAGGCACCGGTAAGGACCGCGAAGAAGAAGTAATCGCGACGTTCGATCAGTTGGCCGGGCGGCGCCCGGAGGCCAGGTCTCCGCGCGCCGCCCGGCCACATCCGAGCTCACAAGGCTCATGCGGGACCGTCCGCGCGCCGGGTTACCCCGGAAATCCCCGGTTATCCCGGCAATGGCAGTGTCACCAGCGTGATGGCAGTGATCTGGCCCGCGCTGTCCAGCGCCATGGTCACGCGCTGCCCGGCACGCAACAGCCGCAGACCTCCGGCCTCGAAAGCGGTTCTGCCGAATGGCAGGGCCGTGCCATCATCGAGGAAGACCGTCCCGGATCGGTTCTGCTCGTCGTAGCTCCGGACCGTGGCTTGCCGTGCCCGCATGGCCGCCCCTCCCAGCGTCGTGTCCCAGCGTCGTGCCCCAGCATCGTGCCGCTCAGCGCAGGCCGACCGGCCGGCGGAGCGTTGCCTGCAGGATCCGGTCGATGACTTCCCTGAGCGGCACGCCGGTCGCTGCCCACATGAGCGGGAAGCCCGAACCTGGCGTGATACCAGGCATGGTGTTGATCTCGTTGACGAGGATCCTGCCCTCGGGCGTGTAGAAGAAGTCCACCCGCGCCAGCCCTTCGCAGGACAACGCGTCGAACGCTGCGGCGGCCAGCCGCCTTACCTCCCGGCTGTGCTCCTCCGGGATCGGGGCCGGGATCACCATGCTGGTGGCATCGTCGAGGTACTTGGCCTCGAAGTTGTAAAACTCCTCTTCGCCGCCTACCCGGACCTGGCCGGGCACGCTGGTCTCAGGCGGCTCGCCGGGGGCGCCCTCGAGCACCCCGCACTCGATTTCGAGGCCCACAATCGCGGCCTCCACGAGCACTTTCGGGTCATGCTCGCGGGCAGCCTCGATCGCCTCATGCAGTTCCGCGATGTCGGAGGCCTTCGAAATGCCGATGCTCGATCCACCCCGGGACGGCTTGACGAACACGGGCCAGCCCAGCTCGGATATCTCATCGAGAACGCGTTTGCGCCGCACCGCGACAGGTATTCCGGTGCTGGCGTCAGCCGCCTGCCCCCAGTCTCTGTCGCGGACCACGACGTAGGGCCCGAGCGGCAGCCCATGGGCTTTGAAGATCAGTTTCATGTACTCCTTGTCCATGCCGGCTGCGCTGGCGAAGACTCCAGCGCCCGCATAGCGGATACCGGCCAGTTCAAGCAGACCCTGGATGGTGCCGTCCTCGCCGTAGGCGCCATGCAGGAGCGGCAGCACCACATCGACGTCGGCCAGGGTCTGCGGCACCTGCCCGGGCCCGGTAACCACGCTGCCTGCGGTGCCACCCTCAGACCGTGCGACCGGCGCGGCGGGCGGCGACGGCAACGACTCCACCGAGGGGAGCCGGCCGTCAGCGATGGCCAGTCGCGCCGGATCGCCATCGGTAAGTACCCACTGGCCTTCCCGCGTGATCCCGATCGGCACCACCTCGTACCTGGCCGTGTCGATCGCGGCGAGCACATTCCCCGCACTCACGCATGACACGGCATGCTCGGCACTGCGGCCCCCGAAAACCAAGGCGACCCTGATCTTCCGTTGATGGTTCACGCCGTCTCCTCGAATTCTCGTCGCAGCGCCCGACAGCGCCCGACCTTACCGCTCGATACGCTGCCATGGCTTCGGCGCCGCTGGTGGCACAGCGGTTAGCGCAGGCGCCGACCGCGAGCGGCCCGCCGCTGGGCCGCCTGCGGCCCGCCCCCAGCCCGGGGCTCAGCCGGGGCGGGCCGCGGGCAGGCGAGCCTCAGCCGGGCAGCGTGTCAAGTGCGGCGGTCACGTCGGCGATCAGGTCGTCCGCGTCCTCCAGCCCGATGGAGACACGGACGGCACCGGGTTCGATACCCGCCGCCATGAGTGCTTGCTCGTCGAACTGACGGTGCGTGGTGGACGCGACATGGCTGATCTTGGTGTGGGTGCCGCCGAGCGAGGGAGCGATCTGGCCGATGCGGAGGTTGTTTGCGAGCTGCATCCCCGCGGGGCGCCCGCCGCATGGGGTTATGGTCACGATCGCGCCAAATCTTGTGCCCTCTGGCCCGGCGTCGAACAGTCGCCGCGCCAGCTCGTGCCCCCTGTGCTGTGGCAGGCCTGGGTAGTCCACCCGGCGGACCGCCGGGTGGCGGGCCAGCGCGGCGGCGAAGACCATGGCGGTCGAGCAGTGCCGGCTTACCCGCAGTGGTAGCGTCTCCAGCCCGCGACGGAGCAGATACGCCTCATCGGGGGCGAGCGCGGCGCCTGTGTCGATGCGGACGGCGCGGAGAAGGCTGATCAGCTCGTGGCCGCCGGTCACGACTCCACCCGTGACGTCCGAGTGGCCACCGATGTACTTCGTCGCCGAGTGCACCACCAGATCGGCGCCGTACTCGAGCGGTCGGCATACGACCGGTGGTGCGAGCGTCGAGTCGACGATGAACAGGGCCCCGGCCTCGTGCGTGATCCGTGCGAGTGCGGGCAGGTCCGCGACCCCGGTGGTCGGGTTGGCGAGCGTCTCGGCGTAGACGATACGGGTGGTCTGGCGCACCGCTGCCCGGACCTCGTCCAGGTTGGTGATATCGACGAATTCGGTCTCGACGCCGAACCGGCTCGCGACATTGTGCAGGAAACCGTAGGTTCCCCCGTAGAGGGCGGTCGGCGCGATCACGTGCGAGCCGGTGCGCGCAAGCGCCCAGAAGATCCCGCTGATCGCGCCCATGCCGGAGGCGAACGCCTGAGCCGAGGGTTCCGCAGGAAGGTTAGCGCCCTCGAGCGCTGCGACGGCGCCAGCGAACGCGTCCACGGTCGGGTTGTCGATCCGGCTGTAGGTGTAGCCGGCCACCCGGTCGTTCAGGACGTCGGAGTACTCCTCGGCCGAGCGGAAGGCGAATGCCGCTGTCCGGTAGACGGGAGCGCCGAGCGGCTGCTGGCCCGGCACGGGTGGCGTCGGCAGGTGAACGGCCCTGGTGTTCTCACCGAGTGGTCTCTGCATTCGCAGTTAAACCCCGTAACGTTCGGCTTTGGCGGAACGGCTGGCGAGCAGCTGGGCCGCTTTCTCGATGGCGAGGCCGTCCCGCAGCACCGAGTCCACAACCCCGGTGATGGGCATCTCCACGCTGTGCCTGCGGGCAAGCTCGAGGACCGAACCTGACGACTTCACGCCTTCGGCTGTCTGCTTCGTGGCCGCGATGACTTCGTGCAATGTCATGCCGCGGCCAAGGTTCTCGCCGAAGGTGCGGTTACGTGACAACGGCGAGCTGCAGGTGACGACGAGATCGCCCAGCCCGGCCAGGCCGGCGAAGGTGTACTGGTCGGCGCCGAGCGCCGCGCCCAGACGGGCGATCTCGGCGAGGCCGCGCGTGATCAGGAGCGCCCTGGTGTTGTCGCCGAGGCCCATGCCGATCGCGATCCCGACGGCGATCGCGATCACGTTCTTCACCGCGCCGCCAAGCTCACAGCCAATGACGTCCGGGTTCGTATATGGCCGGAAATAGCTTGTGTGGCAGGCGCGCTGCAGTCGCTGCGCGACGGTCTCGTCCGCGCAGGCGACGACGGTAGCGGCGTGCTGGCGCTGCGCGATCTCCCTGGCCAGGTTGGGCCCGCTGATCACGGCGACGTTTCCGGCGGGCGCTGCGAGCACCTCGCGGATCACCTCACTCATGCGCTTGCAGCTGTCGATCTCGATCCCTTTGATCAGGCTGACCAGGTGGGCGGCGGGCGGGATGAGTTGCGCCCAGCCGGTCAGGTTCTGCCGCAGCGACTGCGCGGGGACGGCGAGGACTACGATGTCCGCGCCGTCAAGGGCGGCCGCGGGATCGGTGGTCGCGCGCAACTCCGGATCGAGCTTGATTCCGGGGAGATAGTCCGGATTCTCGTGGTGCTCCGTGATCGCCTTGACGAGTTCGGGCCTGCGGCCAAGGACCACCGCCTCGGTGTCTGCGTCACGAAGCACCTGGGCGAAGGTGGTGCCCCATGAGCCCGCGCCGAGGACGGCTGCCTTCACCCTTGGCCGGCCCTTCCGCTGCCCGCCGGACCGGTCAGCGGCTCCGAAGAGCCCGCGCCTGCGTCCACTCCCGCGTCGGTCCGTGTGCCCGCGTCGGTCGCTGTTCCCGCGTCCGTCCGTGTGCCCGCGTCGGTCCGTGTGCCCGGGTCGGTCGCTGTGCCCGGCACAGTGCGCCGTCGTTCCTTCCGTGCGGCGCGCGGGTCGTAAGGGACGGCCGGCGGCTGCTCGCCGCGCAGCCCGGCAAGCAACCCGGTGATGTCACACATCACGGCCGCGGTGGCCGCTCGCAGCGTTGCCGCGTTGAGCGGCTTGCCGCCGAATTCGGACAGATCGACGGGTGGGCCTGCCACCATGCGAATGGTCCTGCGCGGGAAGAGGTGGGGCCTCTTGCTCCCATATGGGAGCACGTTCTGCGCACCCCAGTGCGCAATGGGCACTACCGGTGCGCCTGTGGTAAGGGCGAGCCGCGCGACGCCCGTCTTCGCGGTCATCGGCCACAGGTCCGGATCCCGGGTGCAGGTCGCCTCGGGGTAGACGATGACGCAGGCGCCCGCTGCGATGCCCCGCTCGGCATCCCTGAGCACGAGCGCGGCGTCGGTCTGGCCGCGGTGGACGGGTAGCTGACCCAGCTTGCGCACAATCGAGCCGAGTACCTTGACCGTGAAGACGGCGTCTTTCGCCAGGAATACGGGGTAACGGCCCGATTCGTAGCTGAACAGCGACATGGCCAACACATCTGCGTACGAGATGTGGTTGGGCGCGAGGATCAGCCCACCGGATCGCGGGATGTTCTGCTGACCCGCCCAGTCCCGCTTCAGGAGCAGCCGGAGCGACGGCCGGAGCAGGATGATCGACACCATCCGCCAGGCGCGCGAGTACGAGTACCCGGGATCTGCCTGCCTTCGCGTCACGCCGGCCTCCTGCCGTGAGTTTGCCCGCACGTAATCTAGTCTCTCGGTTCAGCGCGCATAGTGTCGAGGCAGGTTCATCGTCATGACGGCTGAGGGCCCGCTCACCTGGTCGCTGGTGATCCCGGTCAAGTTGCTGGCCCGGGCGAAGACTCGTTTGGCCGCGCTGGCTGGCCCGGCGAGGCCAGGCGCTTGCCCTCGCCGTCGCGGCAGACACGGTCCGGGCCGCGTTGGAATGCTCGCTGGTGCGCCGCGTGATTGTCGTCACGGACGACGAGCTAGCGGCGAAGGAACTCGGCAGGCTCGGTGCCGTGGTGTTCGCTGACAGGCCAGGTGCCGGGCAGAATCCTGCCCTTGAATACGGGGCGGAGCAAGCCGCGTCCCGTGATCCACGGTCAGGTATCGCGGCCCTCTCCGCGGATCTGCCCGCGCTCAGACCGGCCGAGCTAGGCCGGGCATTGCGGCGTGCGGCCAGCTGGCCACAGGCAATCGTGCCGGACGCGGCCGGGCTGGGTACGACGCTCTACACTGCCCGG
Source organism: uncultured Actinomycetota bacterium (assembly GCA_963820395.1). Classification (GTDB taxonomy): domain Bacteria; phylum Actinomycetota; class Actinomycetes; order Streptosporangiales; family Streptosporangiaceae; genus DATFVJ01. The sequence continues at coordinate 14,521 of CAWGAE010000001.1, forward strand.
CCGGGCGTCGCATTCCGGCCGAGATTCGGTCCAGGGTCGCGGTGCCTGCACGTCGACGCGGGCGCCCGCGAGCTCAGCCGTGATGACCTGCCAGGGCTGCGCCGTGACGTGGATACGGCGGCTGATCTGGATGAGGCGGCCGCGCTTGGGCTCGGGCCCGCGACCACACCCCTCGCGGCGCGTCTCCTGCGTGGCAGGGGTACCGTGCGCCGCTAGCGATCCCGGGCCTGGATGTCCCAGGGCCGGATTTGCACGAGCCTGGCCGCCGACCAAGCGCTGGCACAATCGTGGCAGCGCAGGTCGCCCCCACAAGCAGTCAGATCTTGCCGCCCGGCTTGGCTGGTATCGCCCGGGCGAGCACATTGCTGATCGCGACGAGGATCGGGCCGGCCGGGGCATACCTGGCCGGGATGGTGACCTCGACATAGGCTTGGCGGCCAACCCCGGTGAAGCGTGTCGGGGTGGCGGAGCCGGGCGGCTCCGGAAACCAGGACACGCCGTTTACCACGGTGAGCTCCGCTGTGGGGGTCAGTGCCGCCGGCAGTGGCACACCGCAGCGCAGCGCGATCGGCGGATCGCCCCACGCGGCGGTAAGCGGCGAGCTTGGGCTCGCGCCGCGGCGCGCATGGCCGTCGAGACGTGACGGGAGCAGGCCGGCGAGTGCCGCGCAGCGTCGGGTCGTGGCTTGCGCCGGGCGGGGTGGGACGAGCCGAACAGTCGAACCGCCGGGACCCGAACCGCCGGGACCCGAACCGCCGGGACCCGAACCGCCGGGACCCGAACCGCCGGGACCCGAACCGCCGGGACCCGAACCGCCGGGACCCGAACCGCCGGGACCCGAACCGCCGGAGCCACAACCGGCGAGCAACACGGATGCCAGGCTCACCGCGGCGATCGCGGCGACGATCGGCAGCCGGATCAGCATGCTACCGGCCGGCCTGGACCGCAATGCGTTTCTTGCAGCGGTAGGACCGCAGATGCCACGAAGTGATTCCGTCCCTATGCTGACCTCGCCCCAACCTGCCGCACCCTTCCGACCTGCGCGGTTACTTGCAACCTGTTGCACCACTACCGGCGCGCCCGTGCACCGTCGGGTTAATTATCAGGCGCCCCGGGTGACACCTTGACGGCATACCCGGGGCCGTCGGAGGCGACGGCGACGTTCGTCGCGGCGGCGCGGGTGGACCCGGCGACGAACGAAACCCCGGTGGCCCCGGTGAAACCGCTGCCAGTGATTGGCACGATGGTTCCACCCGCGGCGGCGCCGCTGTCGGGGAAGACCCGGGTTACAGCGGGCGCTGCGCCGGTCGTCGGATCGGGCGTTGTGGTTGTGACGGAGGGAGGCGGATCGGGCGTTGTGGCTGTGACGGAAGGAGGCGGATCCGGCGTTGTCACGCGGACCGCGAGACCGCATCACGACATACCCGCACGACCCCTCGCTGGCGGCTACAGCAGCGAAACTGCAGCCATGAGCGCAGGTCAGCGGCTAGAAGTGCACGATGGGGCAGGTCAGCGTCCGCGTGATGCCGTCGACGGCCTGGATCTGCGCGACCACGAGCTTGCCGAGATCATCGACGTTGGCCGCTTCGGCACGCACAATCACGTCGTATGGGCCGGTCACATCCTCGGCCTGCGTGACGCCGGGGATCCGGGCGATCCGCGCGGCGACATCGGCTGCCTTGCCGACTTCTGTCTGGATGAGGATGTAGGCGTGGACCATGACGTCCTCCCCGAAGCGGAGTAGACCAGAGTGACCACTTTCCGGAAACGCCACGCTACCTTAGAGGCTCGGTGGGTGGTTGCGCCGGGGCCATAACGTTGTCCGGCACGGCTTAGCGGCGGCTGGTCCGCGCGGCCTGCCGCCGCTTCCTGGAGGTTCACATCACAATCGGAGAGCTTGGCGAATTCGGGCTGATCGCCCGGATGGCTGCTGGGCTGCCGCCCGCGGGTCACGTCATCCTCGGCATCGGGGACGACGCCGCGGTGCTGCGTGCACCTGACCGGCGGGTGGTCGCGACGACCGATCTGCTCGTTGAGGGACAGCACTTCCGCCGCGACTGGTCGGGCCCGCGTGACGTCGGTCACAAGGCGGCGGCGAGCAGCCTCGCCGACGTAGCCGCTATGGGCGCCGTACCCTCCGGGTTGCTCGTGGCGTTCGCTGCCCCGCCGCAGCTCCCGGTGAGCTGGGCCGACGAGTTCACCGCCGGGCTCGCCGCCGAGTCTGCGCGCGGTGGCGCGGCTGTGGTCGGCGGTGACGTCGCCAGAGCCGCCACGATCACGATCGCGGTGACCGCGCTTGGCGACCTGCAGGGCCGCTCACCTGTCACCCGCGCAGGCGCGCGTCCCGGCGATGTGATCGCGGTCGCGGGACCCCTCGGTCATTCCGCGGCCGGCCTGGCGCTGCTTGAGCGTGGCCTGATCTGCCCCGCCGAGCTGCTCGCCGCCCACCGCCGTCCGGAGCCCTGGTACGAAGCGGGACCGGAGGCGGCGCGGTGCGGTGCCACCGCGATGATCGATATCAGTGACGGGCTGCTCGCCGACCTCGGTCATGTGGCCGATGCGAGCGGGGTGCTGATCGAGCTGACCTCAGCCCTGCTGCCCCCCAGCCGCCCGCTCGAAGAGGCGGCCGCGTTGATCATAACGGCTGCCGCTGGCCCGCCCCGGCCGTCGGAGGTTGCTCGCGCTGAGGGGGAAGACCAGGCAGCTGCGGAGGCTTCGCGTCTGGACTGGATGCTCACCGGGGGAGAGGACCACGCGCTCGCCGCCGCGTTCCCGCCCGACGCGGCACCGCCCGCGCGGTGGTCGGTCATCGGGCGCGTCCGCGCACCGGGCACCCGCGTGCGCATCGGGGTTCGGGTGGACGGCGAGCGACGCCGGGGCAGGGCCGGCTGGGAGCATTTCCGCTGATCCGCCAGCTGTCACTTGTTGTGATGAGAATGCCACAACGGTTAGCTAGCCGTGAACACCTTTTGTTTGGTATAAATCACCCGGTGCATCGAAGTCGCGGGCGCAGGGCCCGGACAACGCCTGACCGCCGCCCAACGGTCCCGCCAGAGGCCGAGTCGGCTGGTCGGCGCGCGCCTTGCCGCAGCGCGCTGCGCCAGCTGATCGTCACGCCAACATTCGTGTTGAGCGTCTCCATCTTGAGCATGGCCGTATTGGCATTCGGCACCACCCAGACATCTCTCCTTTTCAGCAATTCGGGTGGGCCCGACACGGGCTGCGCGATCGACGGCTGCGCGGGTGCAGACGGGGGCCACACTGCGGCCGGGAGGACCCGGGCCGGGCCTGTGGCAGAGGGGGCGGCCCACCGCGGCGGGCGGTGGTCGGCTGGCCTTTCCATATCTGGCCCGGCGCTGCGTGTGCAGCCACGGTCAAAGGTGCGTATCAGCTACCGGACGGTACGGTACATGCGCGGCGGTTTCGTCGCCGAGATCGTCATCGCAAACCATGGCGAATCGCCGGGCGGCGACTGGCGGCTCTCGGTCAGGCTCCCGGGCGTTCGGATCATCGGGATGGGCGGCGCGACCTGGTATGCCGGGACCAATGGCACCGTGATCGTTGAGCCCGCAAAGCACACGACTCAACTTCGCAAGGGCGCGACACTTCCGGTCACCTTCACCGCCCTCGGTCAGCCAGGTGTCCCAGCAGAATGCGTGTTCGAGGGTACTCCGTGCCACATCGCTGACTGACCAGCGTCCCCAGCCTCACGGGCCGCACGCACGAGCGCGGTAGCAAGGTGCCCAAGTCGGCGTCCCCAAGTCCGCGTCCACGAGGGCCTCCAGGCTCGACGTCGGCTCCGGTGGACGTCGGCTCCGGTGGCTGGGGTGCGTCGGTTCGGGTGCCGGTGGCGGTCAGGCCGAGCGTGACCCGAGGTGGAGCATAGCTCGCGTCACCCGGCGTTTCGAAGACATCGCAGCGCAGCGTCCGCTCCGGCATCAGGCACACGCTACGGCAAGACCCACCGCGGCGGGGCGCCAGAATAGGGTCATGGCGGCAAGCGGCGCGATCTGGCGTGATCAGCTCGCCGCGGGCGAGCGGGCAGCGCTCGGCCGTGGCGCTGGCATCATCCCAGAACCGAGGCCGGACGTGCTCATCGTCGGGGGTGGCATCGTCGGCGCTGCCACCGCCGCGGCTTGTCACGAGGCGGGGCTCGGCTCGGTCCTGTTGATCGAGGCCGGGCAATTGGGCTCCGGTGCCACCGGTGGTGCCGGGGGCCTGCTCACCCCCGAGATCCGTGAATGGAGCGATCCAGGGCCGTTCGCGGATCTTGCGCGCGCCAGCCTTGAGCATTGGAAGGACCTCGAACTGAGCCACCCGGGCGGCGTGGGCCTGATTCACCTCGACTGGATCGGGCTTGTTCCTGACCCAGCAAGCTTCGCACCTCATCAGCTGCCTGCCGTCGAATGGCTGATGCCAGATCAGGTGCAGGACCTCGTTCCTGATCTTGCAGTGCCGATGGCCGGTGCCCAAATCCGCCATCAGGCCCGTGTCAATCCGCTCCGGGCCATAGCACGGCTGACCGCGGCGCTGCCCGACGTCGCGACCGGCGTCGCCGCCGTCTCCGCCACGATCCGCCGCGGCCGCGTGCTAACGGTCGGTACGTCGGCCGGTGACATTCACCCTGGCGTGGTCGTGTTCGCCACCGGTCGGCCGCCGGTGCTCGACGGCCTGCCGCTGGATGTGCCGTCCGACGTGGTCAAGGGGCACCTTTTGGTGACGGAGCCGGTTTCGCTGCGGTTGCCAGGCACGGTGGCGCCGGTCGCGACGCAGTTGGAGGACGGGCGGCTGCTTGTCGGCGGGACCTTCGACACCGGAGACCAGAGCCCGTCGCTACGGCCCGAAGTCATCGAGGCGATCCTGAGCGGCCTCTACGCGGCCCTGCCCGCACTGCGAGGCGCCCGCGCCTCACATCAATGGTGCTGCTTCCGGCCCCGCCATCCTGACGGGCATCCGGTCATCGACAGGGTGCCCGGCCTCGACAACGCCTGGCTCACCTCTGGGCACTTCCGTACCGGCATCCTCGTCGCGCCGGTGACGGCGCGCACGCTCGTGCGGTGGATCGCGGCCGACGAGCCACCGGCCGAGGCCCCGGCCTGGAGCAGCGCCAGGTTCACCAGCTGGGCACAGCACTGGCGCTGACCCCCATCGAGAAGCGGACATGGCAGCTGCGGGCTCAGCCGCGACGTCGCCGCCCAGTGAACAACGCCGCGAGCAACGTTCCCGCCAGGCCCCAGATGGCGACGCGAGGACGTCGGTCCAGTCGAAGGGCTAACCGAGGCATCCGGCTTCCCCCTGTCCGCGAAGTGGCCGGGAAGATGCGGGCAAATCCAGCGGCACTAGCCCGGTGTGTTGCTGCCAACCGGATGAGGATCCCGCACCTGCGACAGCGTCAGCGCTGAGGACCTGATCGCCGGCCAAGCCATCCGGGGCTAGCCTGAAAGATCAATCTCACGATGCGAGAAGTCGACTCGATTCTGCGACAGCGCGCGGGCGACGAAGCGTGGCGCCCCCGGGGCCGGTTAGGCTGATGTCGTGATCATGACGCCGCCGAGGGTGCTGAGCGTCGCCGGTTCTGATTCCGGTGGCGGGGCGGGCATCCAGGCGGACCTGAAAACCATGCTCGCGCTCGGCGCGCACGGCATGAGTGTCATCTGCGCGGTCACCGCGCAGAACTCCGTGGGCGTTCAGGGCTCGTGGGAGCTCCCGCCCGCGGCCGTGCGGGCGCAGCTCGCTTCGGTGCTCTCCGATATCGGCGTCCAGGCGGTCAAGACGGGAATGCTTGGCTCAGCCGGGATCGTCGCCGCGGTGGCGGAGGGCCTTGCCGGTGTCGCGGCTCCGGTCGTGGTGGATCCGGTCGCGACGTCCAAGCACGGAGACACGCTGCTTGCGCCCGATGCCATCGCAGACGTTAGGGAGCGGCTACTCCCGCTGGCCACGCTCGTCACACCGAACCTGCTCGAGGCCGCCCTGCTGACGGGAACGCAAGCCGACGACGAGGCTGGCATGGCGGCGGCCGCGGAGGCGCTGCACGCACTTGGCCCGCGATGGGTGCTCGTGAAGGGTGGTCATCTGCCCGGCGAGCCGGTGGACCTGCTCTTCGATGGAGAGTCGGTGCGGCGGCTGCCCGGCCCCCGGGTGCCTGGCCGCAACACCCACGGAACGGGCTGCACCCTGGCCTCGGCGATCGCCTGTTACCTCGCCTGCGGCGCGGATATGCCGCAGGCGGTGACACAGGCCAAGGCGTATGTGACCGGAGCGATCCGGGCGGGCTTCCCGCTCGGCCGTACCATCCACGGAATCGGCCCGCTAGATCACGCCTGGCAATGGCGCCAACAGATCAGCGGCTGACCTTGCCCGCCTTGATACATGAGGTGCAGACGTGCAGGCGCGTCCGTGTGCCGCCGCGGCTGGCCCGGACGGTTTGGATGTTGGGGTTCCAGCGGCGGCGGGTGCGGCGGTGCGAGTGCGAGATCTTGTTGCCGAAGCCAGGCCCCTTGCCACAGACATCGCAGACGGAAGCCATGGGAGTCGCTCCAATGGGTGTGTGCACGGAAACGGTCAGCACCCCGGGCCGGTGATGTGGTCAGGGCAGTCGTCAGAGGATATCCGACGCGGCGCCGCCGCGCGAATCATGCCTATCCTGCCGTCATGACGGCGGTGGAGTTCCTTGACGGCGTCGCCGTGCTGCGGGAACGGCTCGGCGGCTCGCTGGTCGTGCTCGGCGGCGGCCTGTGGAACGTGCACGTTCACGTGGCGGACGCGGGTGCCGCGATCGAAGCGGGCATGGCGGCCGGCCATACCGGATCCGGGTGACCCATCTCGCCGTCTCCGGCTCCCCGGCGTCGCAAGCCGGGGAGCCGGAGGCGCCTAGCCGGAGGCCGCTCGTGGCCCCGTCTCCCTCAGCAGCCTCAGCGCAGGTGCGCGCCCGCGCGGCTGCTCCGGGTCGGGGAGGATCGGCACCTTCGGGACTTCCAGGATCAGCGGCTGCGCCCTCGAAACGGTGACCGCAGTGCCGTAGTGGAGGATCTCGAGCGGATCACCCTCGGCGAGCACATAACTCGCCGAGGAGTCGGTGATCGCAACCCGCAGCCGCCTCCGGCGCACGGTGACGGTGAACGCGAGCCGGGCGATGCCCTCGGGCAGCCGCGGCGCGAATCCAATGGTCGAGTTGTGGCGGTGCATCCCCCCGAACCCGGTCACCAGCGCGTTCCACGCACCGGTGAGCGAGGCGATATGCAGGCCATCCCTGGTGTTGTGCTCGAGGTCTGCCAGATCCATCAGGGCAGCTTCAGCGAGGTAGTCGTAGGCCAGCCGCAGATGGCCCACCTGAGCGGCGACCGCGGACTGGGTGCACGCGGAAAGCGAGGAATCCCGCACGGTCAGCTGCTCGTAGTAGGCGAAGTTGCGGGCCATCTGCTCCTCGGTGAACACGTCCGAGCACGTCTGCATGGCCAGCACCAGATCGGCCTGCTTGACCACCTGCTTGCGGTAGAGGTCGAAATACGGGTAGTGCAGCAGGAGCGGGTATTTGCCCGGAGGCGTGTCGGCGAAATCCCACACCTCGTGGCTCGTGAAAAGCTCGTTCTGCGGATGCACGCCGAGTGCCTCGTCGTACGGGATGAACGTGGCCTCGGCCGCGTCGCGCCAGCTGGCCATCTCCTCCTCGTCGACGCCAAGCTCGTGTGCCTGGACGGGATGGCGTTCCGCGGCCTGGGCCGCGGCCCGCAGATTCCGCTGCGCCATGAGGTTCGTGTACACGTTGTTGTCGGCCACAGCGCTGTACTCGTCCGGGCCGGTGACACCATCGATGCGGAAACCGCCGGCGGCGTCGTGATGGCCGAGTGAGCGGAACAGCCGCGCGGTCGCGACCAGCAGCTCAAGCCCTATGCTGGCCTCGAACGCCTCGTCCCCGGTCGCGTTCACATAGCGCGTCACCGCGTCGGCGATATCCGCGCCGATGTGGAACGCCGCAGTGCCCGCGGGCCAGTAGCCAGAGCACTCCTCGCCATTGATCGTGCGCCAGGGGAACGCCGCTCCTTTGAGGCCGAGCTGGCGCGCCCGTTCCTGAGCGTGGCCCAGCGTGCTGTGCCGCCATCGCAGCGCCGCGGCCGCCGCATCAGGCACGGTGTAGATGAAGGCAGGCAGCACGAACATTTCCTGGTCCCAGAACGTGTGCCCGTCGTAGCCGGGGCCCGTCAGCCCTTTCGCCGGGATCGCCCGCGCCTCCGCGCGGGCGCCGGCCTGCAGCAGATGGAACAGCCCGAACCGCACGGCCTGTTGGATCTCGGTGTCGCCGTCGAGCTGAACGTCGGCACGGTCCCAGAAGTCATCGAGGAATGCCCGCTGCTCAGTGAGCAGGCCATCCCAGCCGGTCCGGCTCGCCGCGCTGAGCGCCGCTTCGACCTGATCACGTACCGCGGGCAGCGAACGCATCCCTGACCAGCCATATGCCACGAACTTGATGATCCGCAGCCGCTGTCCGGGCCGCAGGAACGCGGTCACCGTCAGACGTCCGATGTCAGGAAAGCTCTCCGCGTCGATCCCACAGTCCTCCGGGCACTCGATGATGTGGGTCATCGCCGCCCCGACCCGCAACCCGCTCTTCTTGGTGCAGTGCATGAGCAGCGCGCTGTTGCCGCGCGCGCCGTGCTGTTCTGAGCGCAGCGGCGCTTTGAGCGCGGCGGCGACGCGGGGGTCGCCGCCCAGGTCGGGAAGCTGCTCATTGGTGACAAGCTCGGATTGCACCACCAGCCGCGCCGGCCCGTTGACCGGCTCGACGTCGTACCTGATGGCGCATATGGCGCGCTGGGTGAGTGACACGACGCGCTCCGTGTTGATCCGGACCAGCCGCCCGGCCGGTGAGAGCCACTCCGCGCTGCGGCGCAGCACGCCGCTGCGGAAGTCGAGCAGCCGCTCGTGCGAGCGCAGCTCACCGTAGCGGATGTCGAGCGGTTCGTCGTCGACAAGCAACCGGATCAGCTTGCCGTTGGTCACGTTGACGACCGTCTGGCCCGACTCTGGGAAGCCATAACCGCCCTCCGCATACGGCAGCGGACGCACCTCGTAGACGCCGTTGAGGTAGGAACCCGGCAAGCCATGAGGCTCACCTTCATCCAGGTTTGCGCGCCAGCCGATGTGCCCGTTTGACAGCGCGAAAACCGACTCGGCCTGCGCGAGCAGTTCAAGCTTCAGCTCGGTCTCCCGCAGGCACCACGGCTCGACGGGGAAGGCCGGATGCCCGATCATGATTGGTCCAGCAGTTCGGCGAGATCATGCACGATGTCGGCCGCGATCGCGGCGTCGCACCGGCTGGCGCTCGACGACACCACCGCGCGGGGCGGGCCTGCGCGCACCGCCTGCACGCCGGCGGCGGGATCGAAGGCAACCAACGGCTCGGACATGGGTTTCGCTTGCGCACGCAGATCGCCGCCGAACATCTCCTTCCACGCCGCCGCATGCACCTGCGCGGTCTTCGTGAGCATGCCGTCCAGGCCGAACACGCAGGTATGGATCTCGTCAGGGATACCCAACACGACTAGTTCCTATCGAAAGCTGCCCAGGTATGCTGCGCCGGTCAGCCGCGGGTCGCCATTCGCGGCGGCCGCGCAGCCCGCATGTCACAGCATTCCACGCGCTAGCTCGCTGGGTGTCATCAGCCACGCGACTGGCTCGCCAGGCAAACGATACTGGCTGACCAGGGCGATACTGGCTGGTCGGCGCGCGCGGCCCGCGGCGGCGTGCGCGGCAGGCAGAGCGAGAAAATGCGGAGAATTTGCGGAGGGGACGGCACCGGGACCAAGCCATGGATGGTAGCACTGCAAGCATTGTGCTCGATGAATCATTGCCCGCGGTGGTGGGCGGCACGACGGCGAAAAAGCTCGCCGCTGGCCTGGACGTGCATACCGTCGGTGATCTCCTTGGCCACTATCCGCGCAGGTACGAGCGGCGCGGCGAGCTGACCGACCTGGCGTCGCTGCGCGAGGGCGAGGATGTGACCGTCCTCGCCCGGGTCGCCACCGTCACCAGCCGCAGGATGACCGGGAGACGTGGTCGGCTGACCGAGGTGACCGTGACAGACGGGCGCGGGCGGCTGATCCTTACCTTCTTCAACAGGAACTCCTACTGGGAATCGCTGCTGAAGCCAGGCACTTACGGCCTCTTCGCGGGGAAGGTGTCAGCGTTCAAGGGCAAGCGTCAGCTTGCCCATCCCGACTTCGAGCCCGTCGCCAGTCCCGATGCAAGCAAGGCGGAACAGTTCGCCACCGAACTGATCCCCGTCTACCCGGCCACGAAGGATGTGCCGTCCTGGAAGATCGCCGGCGCGATCCGGATCGTGCTCGACACCCTCGGCCGCGTCGACGACCCGCTCCCGGCGGAGGTACGCGAACGTTACGGGCTCTGCGGCCTGCGCGCGGCGCTTACCGGCATTCACCGGCCCGCGGATCACGCCGAGGCCGCGCGGGCGCGTAAGCGGCTGAAGTGGGACGAGGCCTTCCTGCTCCAGGTCGCACTTGCGCAGCGCCGAATGGCCGCTGAAACTCTTCCCGCCGCACCCCGCCGCGGCCGCGGCGGTGGCCTGCTTGCCGAATTCGACGCCGCCCTGCCCTTTACCCTGACCGACGGTCAGCAGGTGGCAGGCAAGACCATTGCCGCCGACCTGGCCCGCAGCCATCCTATGCACCGCCTGCTGCAGGGTGAGGTGGGCGCGGGCAAGACGGTCATCGCGGTCCGCGCGATGCTGCAGGTGGTGGATGCCGGCGGGCAGGCTGCGCTGCTCGCGCCGACGGAGGTGCTGGCACAGCAGCATTGGCGGTCGATCAGCGAACTGCTCGGCCCGCTCGGTCGGGCAGGCCAGTTGGACGGCGCGCAGCGGGCCACGCGTGTGGCGCTGCTCACGGGCTCGCAGGGCGCTTCCGCACGGCGCGAGGCGCTGCTTGAGGCGGCATCGGGCGCGGCAGGGATCGTCGTCGGCACGCATGCCCTGCTGCAGGAGCACGTCCAGTTCGCGGACCTTGGCCTGGTCGTGATTGACGAGCAGCACCGGTTCGGCGTGGAGCAGCGGGACATGCTGCGCGAGCGGGCGGCGTCGCGCGCCTCTGGCCGGCCGCATGTGCTCGTCATGACCGCGACGCCGATCCCACGCACGGTCGCCATGACCGTGTTCGGCGACCTGGACGTCTCCACCCTGACCGAGTTGCCGAAGGGCCGTGCGCCCATCGCCACCCACCTGGTGCCCGCGGCGGAGAAGCCGCGGTACCTGGAACGGGCCTGGGAACGGGTGCGCGAGGAGGTGGCCAAGGGTCGTCAGGCATACGTTGTCTGCCCCCGAATCGGTGAAGAATCCCTAACGGATGGCTCGGGTACGGGAAACCTCTTCGCCGCGGACGGCTACGGGGACGAGCCGGTGTCCCGGCCGCCGCTCGCCGTGCTCGACGTCGCGCCCATGCTTGCCAGCGGCCCGCTGGCCGGGCTGCGCCTAGCGGTGTTGCACGGCGGCCTGCACCCGGACGAGAAGGATCGGGTGATGCGCGCGTTCACCAGCGGTGAGCTTGATGTTCTCGTGGCGACCACGGTGGTGGAGGTCGGGGTGGACGTGCGAAATGCCACGGTGATGGTGGTGATGGACGCCGACCGGTTCGGTGTGTCGCAGCTGCATCAGTTGCGCGGCCGGGTTGGCCGTGGCAGCGAGCCAGGGTTGTGCCTGCTGGTCACGGACGCGCCCGCGGACGGAAAGGCGCGGGCGCGGCTCGACGCGGTGGCCGCCACGTGCGACGGGTTCGAGCTTTCCCGGCTGGACCTAGAGCAGCGCCGTGAGGGTGATGTGCTCGGCGCCGCGCAGTCTGGACGCAGGTCGCACCTCAAACTGCTCACCCTGCTCCGCGACGAGGTTCTGATCGGGCAGGCGCGGACCGAAGCGGCGGCGCTTGTCGGTGCCGATCCCGGGCTCGCCCGTCATCCCGCGGTAGCCGCGGGGGTCGCCGGGCTTGTCGATCCCGAGCGGGCCGGCTACCTGGAGAAAGCATGAGGCCGCGCCTCACCTGCCCCCCCGGCAGCTTCCCGGGGGGCACCGGGCGGGGCTGCCGGCCGGGCTGCGGCGGGCGGGCCCGGGCCGGGCTGGGGTGCGGGCTGCGGCGGGCGGGCCCGGGCCGGGCTGGGGTGCATGTCCCGGGGCGGGCTGGGGTGCGGGCTGCGGTTCGCGTCCCGGGGTGCGGTTCGCGTCCCGGGCCGGCTGCGGTTCGCGTCGCGGGCCGGCTGCGGTTCGCGTCGCGGGCCGGGCTGCGGTTCGCGTCCCGGGCCGGGCTGCGGTGCGCGTCCCGGGTCGCATTGCGGTGCACGTCCCGGGTCGCGCTGCGGTGCACATCCCGGGTCGCGTTGCCACCCTCTCGGCCCCCGGTATTCCATGATCGCGGTAGAGTTTCCGTCATATGAATGCAAAGATGACCGAGATCCGAAATCCGGCTGCCGCGGGGCCGGGCGCGCGGTCATGAGCCGGGTCATCGCGGGAGTTGCGCGGGGCCGGCGGCTGGCCGTTCCCGCGGGCCGGGCCACCACCAGGCCGACAAGTGACCGAGCGCGTGAGGGCTTGTTCGGTACGGTGCGGGCGGTGCTAGGCCCGCTGAGCGGTGCCCGGGTACTCGATCTGTACGCCGGCTCCGGTGCCGTGGGCCTGGAGGCGCTCTCCCGTGGTGCGGCGCACGCGCTGCTTGTGGAGTCGGCACCTCCGGCGATCCGGGTGATAAGGGCGAACATCGCCGCGCTTGATCTGCCTGGCGCGTGCCTGGCCGCCGACCGCGTGGAGCATGTGCTAGCCCGCGGCCCCGCAGCCGATCACGCCGGACCGGACGGCGCTGGGACGGGCTACCACTTTGTGTTCGCCGATCCGCCCTACGCGACCAGCGACGAGGAGGTCAGCGAAATGCTCAAGGCGCTGGACGACCGCGGCTGGCTGGCGGATGGGGCGCTTGTCGCCGTGGAGCGCGGGACCGGCGGTACGGCCTTTGCCTGGCCGCAGGGCTACGTCGAAGACCGGACACGTCGCTACGGCGATGTGACCCTCTGGTACGGTCTCGCCGCAGGCGCTCGAGCAGGATGACTGGAGGGTGGATCGCCGTGCGGCGTGTCGTCAGTCCAGGCTCTTTCGATCCCGTAACCAACGGGCATGTCGACATCATTGGCAGGGCAGCGCAGCTGTACGACGAGGTCGTTGTGGCGGTCCTGATCAACATCTCCAAGCGAAACCTGTTCACCGTGGATGAACGCATTGAGATGCTGCGCGAGGTGACATCCGAGTACCCCAACGTCCGGGTCGAAAAGTTCCACGGGCTTATTGTCGAATTCTGCCTCGAGAAAAACATCCCCGTGATCGTCAAGGGACTGCGTGCAATCGGCGACTTCGACTACGAGCTTCAGATGGCGCAGATGAACTACCGTCTCGCCGGCGTGGAGACGCTCTTCATGCCCACGAATCCGCTCTATGCGTTTCTTTCGTCGAGTCTCGTCAAGGAGGTCGCCCGGTACGGCGGAGACGTAACGGATCTGGTTCCTGGGCAGATCGTACATCGGCTGCGCGACCGCCTCGGTGAGCCTGGGCCCGAGCCGAGCCCTGAGCCCGGTGTTTGAGCCCCACGCCAAGCTCTGAGCCCGCTGCCCAGCCCCGCGCCCGGTGCCCAGCCCGCGCCGAGCCCCGCGCCCGGTGCCCAGCCCCGCGCCCTGAGCACGCGCCGGGCTGTGAGCGGTGTCGAGCCGCGCGCCCGGTGTTGAGCCCCGTGCCCGGTGTTGAGCCCCGGGCCCGCGCCGGGCCCTGAGCCCGCGCTGCGCGGTCGAACCCGCCCCCGAGCCCGGGGTCCGAGCCCCGAGCCCCGGGTCCGAGCCCCGAGCCCCGGGTCCGAGCCCCGCAACGCGGGTCTGAGCCCCTCCGCGGGTCAGTGGCTAGGAACCATTTGGCGGCCGGGCCGCGATAGGTTCGCGCCCGCGGCAGACTCAAGCGCGGCAACAGCCGGCCGTCGCGAGCCGAGTTGGTTACCGGGTGGTCATCGGGTAGGCTTCCCCCGTCGTGCCCGACACCGTTATCAGCTACGTCACGCGGAAGAGTAATCACACGGCACCACGCGATGCACACGGTCGGTTCGTGTTTGACCTACGTCCACTCGGACGCCTGCCAGGTTCTTCGCGCGGCGAGCACCGTACCGTGGTGGCGCCCGCTGACTTTGGTGTTGAGTTGGTCGGCGTCCCTGCGGGCGCCGACATCGAGCTGGATATCCGGCTCGAGGCGGTGATGGAAGGCGTGCTGGTTTCCGGCACGGTGCGGGCTCCGCTTACCGGCGAGTGCGCGCGCTGCCTGGATCCCGTGACCTCATCGATCGAGGTCGGGTTCCAGGAGCTCTTTTGTTACCTGGCTGCCCGTGTCGCCGGGGACAGCGAGGCAACAGAAGAGGATCACTACCTCGACGGTGACCTGCTTGACCTCGAGCCGGTTTGCCGGGACGCGGTGCTACTCGCGCTGCCGCTCTCGCCGCTCTGTTCGGGCGACTGTCCCGGCCTCTGCGTTGAGTGCGGTGGGCGGCTCGCCGACCTCGGTTCGGAGCACGGCCATGGCGTCAGCGCCGACCCACGTTGGGCGGCGCTGGGGCTGCTGGACACAGCCGACACTGCGGCCCGGACCCGCCGGGGTCACGCAGACGATCAACAGGAGGGCTGACGTGGCCGTCCCGAAGCGGAAGATGTCACGGAGCAATACCCGGGCGCGCCGGGCGCGGTGGAAGAGCAGCGCGCCCGTGCTGATGGATTGCCCGCAGTGTCACGAACAGAAGCTGCCACACACCGCGTGCCCGACCTGTGGCACCTACAACGGCCGCCAGGTCACCACGCCGGCATAAGGGCCCCGGGCTTTCCGCGGCCCACAAGGTCCTTATCCGTGCGGCCCGCCGCGTCGGCTGGCGGAATCGGCATGCTGGAGCATCTCCGCATGCCGGTAACCGCGTGCCCGCCATCAGCCATCAGGCCCAAACACCGCAAGGATCGCTATCAGAAGGATGTTTCGCCGCCATAGCTCGTCAACATGCGGCAACGGTGAGCTATTTGCGCAGGCGAAGGCGAGGGCTGGAGGGAACACGGTGAGCGTGATGAGCGGCGAGTCACCACGCAACGATGGACCCGCCGATCCGGACCCCGTCGAACTGCTGACCGCCCTTGGCGTCCCGCTTGATCCCAAACTGCTCGACCGAGCGCTGACCCACCGGTCGTACGCGTACGAGAACGGCGGGCTGCCCACCAACGAGCGCCTGGAGTTCCTTGGCGATTCCGTGCTCGGGCTCGTGGTGACCGACACCTTGTTCCGTGAGCACCCGGACCTGCCAGAAGGCCAGCTCGCCAAGCTGCGTGCGGCCGTGGTGAACATGCGCGCGCTCGCGGGTGTGGCGCGCCGTCTTGAGCTCGGCCGGCACATCAAGCTCGGCCGCGGCGAGGAGGGCACCGGCGGACGCGACAAGTCCTCGATACTTGCGGACACCCTTGAGGCCATCATCGGCGCGGTTTATCTGAATCGCGGGCTCGGCGAGGCGTCCAAGCTCGTGCACTGGCTATTCGATCCGGTGATCGCCCGTTCGGCGCGGCTGGGCGCGGGACTGGACTGGAAGACCTCGCTGCAGGAGCTGACGGCGGCTGAGATTCTCGGCGTGCCGGAGTATCAGGTGGCGGAGAGCGGGCCCGACCATCAGAAGTCGTTCCGCGCTGTTGTCCGCGTCGGCGGCAAGATCTACGGTTCGGGGGAGGGCCGCTCGAAGAAGGAGGCCGAGCAGCAAGCCGCCGAGGTCGCATGGACGGCGATCCGCGCGGAATCGGCTCGCGGGAACGGGCGCCCAGTGTGCGCGGCCACTTCCGGGGCCGGGACCGTCGCGCCTGGCGAGGCAGTCGGCGAGACTACAGCTGACGACGCCGGTCGCGGCGACCCGGGCGGCGGCTCGCCCGGCGCGGAGTGACATCCCTGGAGGAGTGACCCGTGCCAGAACTGCCAGAGGTGGAGGTGGTGCGCGCCGGGTTGGAGCGGCACGCGGTCGGCCGCACCATCGAGACCGTTGTCGTGCTTCACCCGCGCGCTGTGCGAAGGCACACGGCGGGGCCGGATGATTTCGCCACCCGGCTGTCAGGCCGTCTCATCACCGGCGCCCGGCGCCGTGGCAAATATCTTTGGCTGCCCGTGCGCGGCGCGGTCGGCGCTACTAACGCTGGCGGTGTTTCAGATACCGCAGGTGCTTCAGATACCGCAGGTGCTTCAGATGCTTCAGGTGCTTCAGGTGCTGTAGGTGCTGTAGGTGCTGCGGATGACGCGCTGCTTGCCCATCTCGGCATGAGCGGGCAACTGCTGATCGGTGAGCCAGGCCGCCCGCTCTCCAGCCACGTGCGCGCCCGATTCACCTTCACCGACTCCGGGCCCGACCTGCGATTCGTGGATCAGCGCACGTTCGGCCACCTTTGCCTGGTGCAGGGCGGAGCCGACCTGCCCGCACCCATCGCGCATATCGCGCCCGATCCGCTCGACGCCACGTTCGATCCAGTGGTTTTCGCCGCGGCGCTTCGCCGCCGGCGCACCGGCATCAAGCGGGCACTGCTCGACCAGTCACTGGTCAGCGGCATCGGCAACATCTACGCCGACGAGGCGCTTTGGCTGGCGCGGCTGCACTGGGCCCGGCCCACCGAGAGTCTCCGCCGCTCGGAAGTCGAGCGCTTGCTCGTCGCCGTGCTCGCGGTGCTCTCCGACGCACTGCGTGCGGGCGGGACGTCGTTCGACGCGCTTTACGTCAACGTGAACGGTGAAAGCGGCTACTTTGGCCGCTCACTCGCCGTCTATGGACGGGAAGGGAGACCGTGCACTCGCTGCGGCGAATCTGTGCGCCGCGACGTGTTCATGAACCGGTCCGCCTACAATTGCCCGCGATGCCAACCGCGGCCCCGCCGTGCCAGGTGGTGACGGCGATTCCGGCATCATCTGATTCAGGCCGATCGGCGGGTGACGCGGGGTCGCGGGTGCGGCTGACGGCATGGGTGCGTGGCAGGGTCCAGGGCGTAGGGTTCCGATGGTGGGTCCAGGTGCACGCGCGCGAACTCGGCCTCGTCGGGTCGGCGACGAACCTTCCGGATGGCCGGGTTGAGGTCGTTGCGGAAGGTCCGCGGCCCGCGTGTGCGCAACTGCTGGCCGTACTGCGCGGACCAGGCGCACCCGGGCACGTTGCCGGTGTCACCGCACGCTGGAGCGATCCTGATAAGCGCGGGCTTTCCAGCTTTGTTTCCAGGTGAGCGACCACCGGACGGCGTGTCCGGGCTCAACTTGACTGGTCAACGGCTGGGTGGCACCCTAGTAAGTACTACTCGCCGCGCACCCTTCCGCGTCTTTCGACGCGTTTTTGTGCGTGTGCGCGCTCTGGTCACTCAGTGTGGAGGACCTTTTAAAATGGCGAAGGCTATACTCGGCCACGTCGGCGGTCCCGACCTGCGCATGGTCGCCGAGATGCGCCGTCTTCAGCAACGCGTACGTGATCTGGAGGCTGAGCTTGTCCGGCTCCAGGAAGAGAACGATGCGCTTGCCGCGGAGGCGGGCCACGATCTGCTGGTTCCCACAAGCGAGCCGGTGCTCGCAAGGGAGCCCGCGCTTATTTGACGAGGGTCACCGACAACGAATAGGGACGCCGATTCGGCGTCCCTATTCGTTGTGGGAGTCGTTCGGATTATACACGCAGGCAGGATGTGGCGGTATCCCATACACCGTATGCCATGCCGGAATTCGGTGGTGGCATAGCGGAAAGGGCCAAGCTGGAGCCCGGACCACAAGTCGGCCCGCGGCACGCCGCGGACATGCCCGAACTGGCCAGACCATCACGGTAGGGTGCGGAATTGCGCGACCCAGCAGCGACCAACCGAGGAGGAGTGCTCGCGGGTGTACCTCAAGAGCCTCACGTTGCGCGGGTTCAAGTCCTTCGCCTCGGCGACCACACTCCGCTTCGAACCCGGGATCACATGCGTCGTAGGCCCGAACGGGTCAGGCAAGTCCAATATCGTGGACGCGCTCTGCTGGGTAATGGGCGAGCAGGGCGCCAAGTCGCTGCGCGGCGGCAAAATGGAGGACGTGGTTTTCGCCGGCACGTCCTCCCGGCCGCCGCTCGGCCGCGCAGAGGTTATCCTCACGATCGACAACAGCGACGGCGCCCTGCCGATCGACTACGCTGAAGTGACGCTCAGCCGGTTGCTTTTCCGGTCCGGACAGAGCGAATACGCCCTCAACGGTGATCACTGCCGCCTCCTCGACGTCCAGGAACTGCTGTCCGATTCGGGCATGGGCCGTGAGATGCACGTGGTCGTCGGCCAGGGACAGCTTGACGAAGTCCTGCACGCCGGACCGGAGGCGCGCCGCGCGCTGATCGAGGAGGCGGCCGGCGTCCTCAAGCACCGCAGGCGCAAGGAGAAGGCGCTGCGGAAGCTCGAGGCGATGCAGGCCAACCTCACCCGACTGGTGGATCTGACAGCCGAACTGCGGCGCAGGCTCAAGCCGCTCGGCCGGCAGGCGGAGATCGCACGCAGGGCCGCCGTCATCCAAGCCGAGTTGCGCGATGCCAGGCTACGAATGCTTGCCGACGACTACGTGGCGCTCCAAGCGTCGCTGGGCCGTGAGGAAGCGGGCGAGGCGCTCGTGGTGGAGCGGCGGGGTATCACGGCGGCTGCGCTCGAGCAGGCAGCGCAGCGGGAAGCAGCGCTCGAGGCCGCGGCAGCGCAAGACGCGCCCAGGCTCACGCGTGCTCGGGACGTGTGGTTCGCTCTTTCAGCCCTAGCCGAACGGCTGCGCGGGGTCGCTGCGCTCGCGGCCGAGCGGCACCGTCATCTGACGGCCGACGAGCAGCCGGTCAGGGCTGGCCGTGACCCAGCCGAGCTCGCGGCCGAGGCCGAACAGGCCCGTCAGCAGGAGAAGGAGCTTACAACGCGACTCGATGCCGACCGTACCTGCCTCGACGCGTCGGTACGTGAGCGTGCGGCCGCGGAGTCGGCGCTCGCCGAGGCTGAGCGGCGGCTGTCCGCCGCCGCCAAGGAGGCGGCTCAGCGGGCCGAACGAGCCGCGAGAATTCGCCAGCAGGTCGAGGCCCTGCGCAGTCACGCCGATGCGGCTACTGAGGAGGTCGGGAGGCTGTCCGTGGCCGCCGCCCAGGCACAGGCGGGCGCGGCCCGCGCTCGTGCCGAGCACACCGAGCTTGAGCAGCGCGTGGCCGGCCGTACGACTGACCATGCCGATCTTGAGGCCGCCCACGAGGACGCGAGGACCGCGGCCGCGCAGGCCGCGCAGCGGGCGAAGGAACTTCGCGCCGACGAGCATCAAGCCAGCAGGGAGCGTGCGGCACTGCATGCGCGCGCGGAGGCGCTCCAGTTGAGCCTGCGAGCGGGCACGGACGCGGCCGCGGCGGTGCTGGCGGACCCGGGCAGGTTCTGTGGGGTGCTCGGAGAGGTTGCCGCCCTGCTCAGCGTCGACGACGGCGCGCAGGCCGCGGTCGCCGCGGCGCTCGGCGCCGCCGCCGACGCCATCGCGGTCACCGACCTTGATGCCGCGATCGCTGTGATCGCCGAGCTCAAGAGCCGTGACGGGGGCAAGGTCGGCGCGGTCATCGGGTCTGGGGTGCACGGGTCCGAGGTGCACGGATCCGGGGTCAGCAGGTCCACCGTCACCCGGTCGAGTACCGTGGCATCTCCGGCGGGCGACCACACGTCCGGTGGCCAGGCGGCCGCGGCGGGGGATGCCTCGCATTCTCCCGTGGAGGGTGGCACTTCAGCGGGTCAGGCAAAGTTGCCAGCTGTGTCTCCGGCTTCTGCCGTGTCTCCGGCAGGCGACGACACGTCGAACAGCGGGCCCACGCCCGGCGCCTTGACCATCCTCACACACCACGCGCATGACGAGCGTGTCACCCTGCCTCCGGCCGTTGGGTATGCGGTTGATCTTGTCCGTGCACCGGCCGAGCTTGCGGGAGCAGTCGCCGCGCTGCTTGCCGGGGTCGTCGTGGCTGCCGACTTGAAGACCGCCAGGGAGCTTCTGCGGGCACATCCGCAGCTGCGGGTGGTAACGAGGGACGGACAGGTGCTCGGCGGGCACTGGGCGCATGGCGGGTCGGCGCACGGGCCGAGCCAGATCGAGGTGCGTGCGGCCGCCGACGCGACGGTGGCGAAGCTCGCAGAGGCGGACGAGCGGTGCGCCGCCGCGGCGCGGCGGCTCGCGCGCGCGGTCGAGGAGGAGGAACAGGCCCAGCGCGTCGTCGCCGAGGCCGCAGGTATCCTGCGTGAGGCGGACGCCGCGGCGGCGGGGCTGTCCGGTCGGCTCGGCAGGCTTGGCGGCGCCGCGCGTGCCGCGACAGACGAAGCGGAGCGGCTCGCCACGGCGATCGAGGCCGCCGAGCGGTCACGGGAGGCTGATCTTGCCAGGCTCGCCGAGCTTGAGCGGCACCTGGACGACGTCGAAGCCGAGGTGCAGCTCGCCGAGTCAGGCGAAGACGACGAGCGCAGTTCCGGCGGTTTCGCCAGTTCTGTCCATGATCAGCGGGAGACCATGGCGCAGCGGCGCGAGGCGGCGCGAAACGCTGAGATGGAGGCGCGGCTTGCCGTGCGCACCGTCGAGGAGCGGGTGCGCGCGATCGCCGGCCGGGCGGACGCGCTTGCGGCGGCAGCGGCTAAGGAGCGCGCGGCCATCGAGCAGGCCAAGCGGCGCCGCGAGGTGCGCGCGACACACGCCGCGACGGCGGGCGCCGTAGCCGAGGGCGCGACCTACGCGACGTCGGTCATCGAGGAGTACGTAGCGGCGGCACATGCCGAACGTGAGGCCGCCGAGTCGGCGGGCAGCGCGCGGACGGCAGAGCTGAAGGCCGTGCGCGAGCAACTTCGGCAGTTCAACAACGAGCACGAAAAGCTGGTTAACGCGGCACACGCGGCGGAGATCACCCGGGCCGAGCAGCGGTTGCGGCTCGAGCAGATCGAGGGGCGCGGCGTGGAGGAGTTCGGGGTGCACGCGGAAGCGCTCGTATCCGAGTACGGGCCTGACGTGCCGGTCCCGCCGCCAGCGGACGCGCCAGAGGGAACAACAGGGCCCAGCGGTTACGAGCGGGAGGCGCAGGAGCGCCGTGCGGGTGTGGCTGAGCGCCAGCTTGCCAGGCTCGGCAAGGTAAACCCGCTCGCGCTCGAGGAGTTTGCGGCCTTGGAGGAGCGGCACGCGTTCCTGTCCTCGCAGGTCGAGGACCTCAAGAAGACGCGCCGTGACCTGCTCACGGTGATCAAGGAAGTGGATGACCGAGTTCAGCAGGTGTTCGCTGCGGCTTACGAGGACACGGCGCGGGAGTTCGAGCAGATTTTGGCGCGCCTGTTCCCCGGCGGCGAGGGCAGGCTGCTCCTGACCGAACCTGACGACATGCTCACCAGCGGGGTAGAGGTCGAGGCGCGTCCTCCGGGCAAGAAGGTGAAGCGGCTGTCGCTGCTGTCCGGCGGTGAGCGGTCGCTGACCGCCATCGCCTACCTCGTGGCGATCTTCAAGGCCCGCCCGTCGCCTTTCTACGTGCTCGACGAGGTTGAGGCCGCGCTCGACGACGTGAACCTGCGGCGCCTGCTGGGCATCTTCGAGGAACTGCGGGAGAGTTCGCAGCTCATCATCATCACCCACCAGAAGCGGACGATGGAGGTGGCCGACGCGCTCTACGGCATCACCATGCGCGGCGACGGTGTGTCCGCCGTGGTGAGCCAGCGCCTGCGCGAGCGCGCTTCCGCCTGACCTCGTTTCCGCTGCCTGCCGTCGTCGCCGCCGCCCTCAATAGATCCCGGTATTCTTTCTGCGCATGCTTCAAAAAGGTTACCGGGATCATGAATCCGCCCGGCACGGGCAGCTTCGCGGGGCGGTGCCGCGCGGCGGAGGGCCGGCTTCCGGTGGTACGGCAGGAGGTAGCACGGTTTACGGTCTACCGGCTACTCTGGCATCGGTCTTCAGCGCCTGAGCGCTCACCGGAGGGTGGCCATGAGAGGCTTGACCGCTGATTTCGACGCGTTGGACAGATGCCAGCGGGCGATGCTCGGGCAGGCTGCGCAGTTCGGCGGGATCGCCGATGCTTTCTCCGGGCGCGATATTGATGCGTCCCTGTTCGGCAGGCTGCCTGCCGCCGGACCGCTCGCCGATCTCTCCGGCCAAGTGGACGGCGCGGCGGGTACCGAGTTCTCCGTCGCGGAGAGCTTCCTCCGTGGTGTCGAGCGGGCACTCGACAACGTGCGGCAAGGCTTTACCGAAGCCGAGCAGGCAAACGTCGATGCGATTTCGGCCATTTAGCTCAGCTGAGCTCCCATGACTGCTTCGGACGAGGTAGCAGGACTGCCGGGTGGCGAGGCCCTGGCAGCGCTTGCCGCGGAGGTCCGCGGGAACCCGGGAGCGATCCGTGAGATCGCGAATCGGTGGTCGGAGGCGGCGGGTGACTGCGGCGCGCACGCCGGGACCGTGAAGATGGCGGTGGCCGACGTTACGCAGGAGTGGCAGGGCGCCTCGGCTACGGCGTTCGCCGCTCTAATGAGCCGGTTCGGTGCGGCATCCCGTCGGGCGGAGCACGCCCTCAAGGCTGCCGTGCAGACGTTACGCTCGGCCGCGGGGGCCCTTGAGGAGGCGCACGTCTCAGTCGAGAGCATCTGCGAGAACCTGCTTGGCGAGGTGTCAAGGCTCCATGCGGCTAATCCGAAGGCGACTTCCTGGCAGCTCAGCGGCCAGATCAGCTGCCTTACCGCCGAGGCTACGGCCGCCGCCCGTCCCGAGGTCGCGGCGGCGCAGCAGGCACTCGGTCGTGCCCGGGAGGCCCTGAACGGGGATCTGAACCGGCTGAGCCGGACGTTTTCCGCCCTACCGGCGCCGGACACGCCCGGCTTGCAAGGTTTCGCAATGCCCGGCGGCGGGAGCCCTGTTCCCCGGCAGAGCAAGGGCAATCGGTCGGGTACCGGCACTGGTCGGCAAAGATCGTCAGCTGGGAAAGGCGCGAAGGTCGCATCCGGTTCTGGCGCCTCGCCGGTCTCGTCCCGCTCTGGCGGGGCGGCAGCCCGGCCAGGCGGCACTGCCGACACGGCCAGTGCGGTCTCAATGGGCGTCCCAGCGTTGGCGGACGGGCCGGCGGCGCCGATGCAGGTGGATGGATGGATCAGTCAAGCGGTCAAGGTTCTCGAGGCCCAGGGGATCCCGGCTTCGAAGCTCAGCCCGCAGGACATCTGGATCATCATTCAGCACGAGTCAGGCGGAGACCCCACCGCAGTCAATAATTGGGACTGCGTAACTCTGGACTGTCTAGTTCTCACCGAGCGTGGCTGGCTCAAGCATGATGAGGTGCGGGTGGGAGATCAGACGATCGGTTACAACTTCCGGGCCGGCCGCAGCGAGTGGACCCCCATCACCCGGGTTGTGCACCACGAGGACGCGCCGCTCGTCAGGATCGGCAACTCACGCTGGCACGCCACGGTCACCGCGAACCACCGATGGGTAACCCTGCCGCGCGTGGCCAATCTCAAGTGGCAATACGAAACATGCCCGGAGTGCGGGTGGGTGGCCGCCACCAATAGGGGCAACGCCGTCGCGGTGCACCGGCGCAAGATCCATAAGATCGTCCCGGCGAAACCGGCCTCCTCAGTTGCGACAGGAGCCGGGTTCGTGAGCACGGACGGCACAGGAGCCGGGTTCGTGAGCACGGACGGCACAGGAGCCGGGTTCGTGAGCACGGACGGCACAGGAGCCGGGTTCGTGAGCACGGACGGCACAGGAGCCGGGTTCGTGAGCACGGACGGCACAGGAGCCGGGTTCGTGAGCACGGACGGCACAGGAGCCGGGTTCGTGAGCACGGACGGCACAGGAGCCGGGTTCGTGAGCACGGACGGCACAGAAGCCGGGTTCGTGAGCACGGACGGCATCCGCAGTCGTGACCGTCTGGTTCTCGCGGCTCCTGCAGAGACGATGCCGGGACTGGAGATCACGGTCAACGAAGCGGCGATCTTGGGCTGGATCGCCGGGGCCGGTTACGTGGGGGCTCGCGAGCATCGCCCGGTCATCTCCCTCCCACAATCCAAGCCGGCCATGGTTGAGCGGCTCAAGGTGCTCCTCAAGAACGTGCCACACGCGCTCTACGTTGACGACACGGGCGGCTGCGGCCCGCGACATCAATTCCAGCTCCAGCACGAATACGCGCGCGACCTGGTTGTGCGCACCGGTCACCCGGGGAACGACGTGGTCTCGATCGTCCTCGCCATGTCGACCGCTCAGCGCGCAGCATGGCTGGACGCTGTGGTCGATGCCGAGGGGACGCGCGACATGCAGCCGGGCCACACGCGACCGCGTGTCGTGATCTCCCAGACCGAGGGACCGTTTCGAGAGGCGATCAAGCTCGCGGTCTATCTATCTGGTGGACGGGCGCCGGTCGCGTTTGGTGGACGGGCGCCGGGCAGTCCCTTGCGTGGACCGGGCGGGCCCATGCGTGGAAAGCAACAGTGGTCCCCGTGCTTCCAGATAGGGATCGGCGATCCGATTGTCACGGGTAGGTCTCTCGTTCGTGCAGACGCTGGTTTCGGGCCGGTCTGGTGCCTAAGCACGGTGCTCGGATCGTGGACCGCAGGACAGGACGGGCACATTTTCCTGACGGGTAACTCGAACGCTGCCGCAGGAACCCCGTCGGCCGGCCTCATGCAGACGATAGCCCCGACCTTCGACGCCTATGCGTTGCCGGGGCATGGCAACATCTACGACCCGGTCGACAACATCATCGCGGGTGTGCGCTACGCCCTGGCGCGTTATGGCTCCCTGGGCAGCGTGCCCGGCGTCGCCGCCGTACGCAGCGGCCAGCCGTACGTCGGCTACTGACAGATCCGGCGGGAGCGTGGGGCCGCTGCCGCCGAGGCGTCCGAGACCGCATGGCGTAACGCCGTCGCCGCCGCTGCTCGCCGCGGGCGCAGCGACGCCGTGCGGGCCGCGCCGGCCGCAGATCGCAGCCCGTGCCCATCATCTGCGAAACTGGGACCGTCATGACTTATCTGATCGTGGTTATCGCCCTGTGCGTGGTGCTTGTCGTCGTCGGCGGGTTGTTCTTCCTGCGTCCCGGCAGAAGGCGCGGCGGGCCGCCCGAGGCACCGCCAGCGCCGTCCGCCGAGGAGCAACGGGCCGGCCCAGGGGTGACCGGCGAAGCCGGTGCGACCGGCACCATCGCCCCAGAGGCTCCGCTCGCACCTCGAGCGCCACCCGCGCCCGAGATCGAGAAGCCGCCACCTTCGGCCGGCCGGATGGTCAGGCTGCGTGCGAGGCTCGCAAGGTCTCAGGGAGCGTTCGGGTCGGTGCTGCTCGGCTTGCTGTCCAGGGATGTCCTGGACGACGAGGCATGGGAACAGATCGAAGACACCCTCATCACGGCGGACGTGGGCGTCGCCCCGAGCCGCCAGATCACCGATGACCTCCGGGTCAAGGTGAAGGTTGCTGGTACCCGCAGCCGGGACGAGGTACGGGCCATGCTGAGGGCCGAACTGCTCGCGCAGATCGGCACCAGCAGCGAGCGGGCCCTGCATCTGGACCCGCGCGGCGGCAGGCCGGCGGTGGTGCTGATGGTGGGGGTGAACGGCACCGGCAAGACCACGACCTGCGGCAAGCTGGCGCGGGTGCTGGTCGGGGATGACCGAACCGTGCTGCTCGGGGCGGCGGACACGTTCCGCGCCGCAGCGGTGGACCAGTTGCAGACCTGGGGAGCGCGGGTGGGCGCCCGCGTCGTCAGGTCCGAGCGGGAGGGCGCCGACCCGGCGAGCGTCGCATACGAAGCGGTGCGCGAGGGCATCGAGGCCGGCGTCGACGTGGTCATCGTGGACACAGCCGGCCGGCTGCACACCAAGACCGGCCTGATGGACGAGCTCGGCAAGGTGAAACGGGTCATCGAGAAGCAGGTGCCGGTGGACGAGGTCCTGCTAGTGCTTGACGCCACGACTGGCCAGAACGGCCTGCGGCAGGCGCGGGTCTTCGCCGAGGTCGTGGATGTCACCGGGATCGTGCTCACCAAGCTTGACGGCACCGCCAAGGGCGGGATAATCATCGCGGTCCAGCGTGAACTGGGCGTTCCGGTTAAGCTGGTTGGGCTCGGTGAGGGTCCCGACGATCTCGCGCCGTTCGAGCCCGAGGCATTCGTGGACGCCATCCTCGCCGGTTGAGCAGCGTTCTGTCGATCCGTGGCGACGGCGGGTGTGATACCGCTGACTGCCCGGGACGGCGCTGCGGGCGCTATGAAGCCGGCCCGACGTTGCGTGCGGTGCGGCCCTCGTCGATGCCAAAGCCGACAATGCGGCGCGGCGTGATGCGGATCAGTTCGGGCCCGTAGCCGGGGCCCAACTCCTGGCCGCCGACGTCAAGCGCCTCCGCCGTACGGCGGATCTCGAGGCACCGGGGTGTCCACGGATTGACCGAAGCGAGATCATCGACAACGAACGAGACGTGTGGGTCCCGGCGCACGTTGCGGAACTTCTGGCTCGCGCCGAGGTTATGGCCGCCAATGTCGATGGTGCCAAGTGCGGGATTCAAGCGGAAACCGACGGGGACATTGCGCGGTGTCCCGTCCGGGCCGATCGTGGCCAGCCGGCCGAGCATCTGGCTGTCGAGGTAGGCACGTTCCTTATCGGTGAATGTCACGGTCAGCCTCCTTGCCGCCACCAGACCGATCGCTGCGGGAATGCCGGTGCGGCCCCCGGCCGTGTTCTCCGGCTCCTGCCCGGTGCCTGTCACGGCACTCTCGTCAGGTCGTATTCCAGTGTGATCGTATGGCCGCTGTCGGGCAGCCGGTCAAGCTGAGCGTTGCCGTGCATGCCGGCCAGGCAGAAAGGGGATCGTGCGGGGTGGCGGCACGCATCCGTGATCGCGGCGGGCACGCCGCCGATATGACGTAAATTCCGCCGCAACGGGCTGATTCACAATCGAATGCGCGTCTCGGATTGGGAGATACCGGCACGCTGGCAAGGAACGTGTCGGCATCGTCGCAGGTCACGTGGTTTCGAACGAGCTCTCCGGGGTGAGCCTGAAAGATCAATGCGAGACGCGACTCGATTCTGCAACACCCCCCACCATGGAAACTGGCCGGGGGGATTTAGCGTGACCTTTATGGGGTCACGGCAGCCGCCCGTCCGCGGTCCGTGCTGGCCCGTGCGCGGTGGGCCGCGCGGGCACTGGGATTCCTTGGCCTTCGCGGCCCACCGCTCCACGCGGATGGTTACCTGTGCTGAAAGTCCGCCGGTAGAGTCGAAGGGCCTGGCGGTTCCGTACCGCGGCACGGAGCGCAGAACGCCGAAACGCGGCTGAAACATATCAGCCGTTGGTTTCACATCGCCGAAACACGCCGCGGCACGAAGCGAAACGCCGCTGGCAGAAGGTCATGGCAGACCGCAGCGCCGCACCACGCTGGAGCGTAGACCAACCCCACAGGTGCGCGTAACAGCATGTGCCAGGGGCTGCGGCGTACAGCCTGCCGACCGGCGGCACCGCCGCGTCTTTACAGGCAGGTGATAAGGCAGCAGGTCAGAGGGCAGAGGAGCTGGTGCAGGGATGAGGCTCATCACGGCCGTCATCAAGCCGTTCAAGCTCGATGAGGTGAAGTCCGCACTGCAGGCGTTCGGCGTGCGCGGTATGACAGTCACCGAGGCCAGCGGATACGGCAGGCAGCGTGGCCACACCGAGGTATACCGGGGCGCCGAGTACCAGGTGGACCTGGTACCGAAGGTGCAGATCGAGGTGCTCACCGACGACGAGGACGTCGACGATCTCATCGATGTCATCGTCAAGGCAGCGCAGACCGGCCGGATCGGGGACGGGAAGGTCTGGTGCGTGCCGGTCGAGTCTGTCGTCCGGGTCAGGACCGGAGAGCGCGGACCGGACGCGATCTAGGGAAGAGGGATCCGGTGAGCGGCGCAGCCCCAAACTGTCCGTTCGCCGGTGCGGCGGGCAGCGCCAGACCAGGTACCGAGGGCCAGGCGAGGGGAACAGCATGACGGTCAGGGGGAGTGCCAGGGTCTCGTTCGCCGCCCAGCGCTCCCAGCGTACGGCGGAAGCCGACCGGTGGCTCGCGGGCCTGCTCGGCGCGGAGCCAGCGGTGGCGATCGTCGCTGTGGGCGGTTACGGCCGCCGCGAGCTCGCCCCGGGCAGTGACCTGGACGTCATCCTGCTGCATTCAGGGCGCCCAGACGTCGGAGCGCTTGCGGACCGGATCTGGTACCCCGTCTGGGACTCGGGTGCCGAGCTTGACCACGCGGTCCGGACTGTGCCGCAGGCGAGGAGGGTGGCGCAGGCCGACCTGAAGGCCGCGCTCGGCATGCTGCACGCACGTCACGTCGCGGGTGACGCCAGCCTCACCGCACAGCTACGTGAGGCGGTGCTTGGCGACTGGCGCGCCGCGGCGCGGGCGCGCCTCACCGAACTCGCGGCGATGGGATCGGAGCGCGCACAGCGCTGCGGCGAGCTTGCCTTCCTGCTCGAACCCGACCTGAAGGAAGCACGGGGCGGGCTCCGCGATGTGCACGCCATCCAGGCGGTCGCCGCGGCCTGGGTAGCGCCTGCACCCGGTCCGCGAGTACGTGCCGCATACGAATTGATCATGGATGTCCGGCACGCCCTGCACGAGGTGAGCGGCCGCAGCGCCGACCGCTTGGTCCTTCAGGAGCAGGACGAGGTGGCGCGCGTGCTCGGCCTGCTCGATGCCGACGCGGTATTGCGTGTGCTCGCCCAGGCGGGCCGGACCGTCGGCTACGGGGTCGATCACACCTGGTGGCAGGTGGACCGCAGCCTGGCCAAGCGGCCGCGAGGCAAGCGCTGGGGTGCCGCGGGGCGCGGACCCGCCCACCGCCGGCCGCTTTCGGACGGTGTGGTGGAGCAGGACGGTGAGGTGGTGCTCGCTCGTTCCGCCGACCCGGCGGGTGACCCCACGCTGATGCTGCGCGCTGCGGCGGCCGCGGCACGCAGCGGGCTGCGGCTCGCCCCCGGCACCCTCACCAGGCTCCGTGACTGCCCGCCGCTTCCGGTGCCGTGGCCGGGCCAGGCGCGGGACTCGCTGGTCGCGCTGCTCGGCGCCGGGCCCGCCGCGATCACCGTGTGGGAGGCACTCGACCAGGAGGAACTCATTACGGCCCTGCTGCCGGACTGGGAGCGGGTGCGCAACAGGCCGCAGCGTAATCCACTGCATACCTTCACGGTCGACAGGCACCTGGTCGAGTGCACCTCGGCGGCCGCGCCGCTCGTCCGCGACGTGGCACGCCCCGACCTGCTTCTGCTCAGCGCGCTGCTGCACGACATCGGCAAGGGCTGGCCGGGTGACCACAGTGTCTCGGGCGCGGAGGTGGCCCGTGATGTCGGCTACCGCGTTGGGCTCGCGGCCGACGATGTGGAGACGCTCGCGGCAGCCGTTCGGCATCATCTTCTGCTGCCGCAAACAGCGACGCGGCGCGACCTGGAGGACCCGCTGACCGCCCAGCGGGTCGCGAAACTCGTGGGCAGCAGGCAGCTGCTCGAACTGCTGCACGCGCTCACCATCGCGGACGGCCAAGCCACCGGGCCGACCGCATGGAATGACTGGAAGGCGGGGCTCGTCGCTGACCTGGTGCGCCGCACCGCCGCCGTGCTCGCAGGGAACGAGCCGCCGCGGCCCGCACCGCTCTCACCCGGCCAGCTGGAACTCGCCGCGGGCGGCGTCCCGGCCGCGGTCGTGGACGACAGCGAGGTGACCATCGTCGCGCCCGACCGGCCCGGGCTGCTGTGGCGGGCGGCCGGAGTGCTCGCCTCGCATCGGCTCGCGGTCAGATCCGCGACCGCGACCGCGGTCGGCCCCATGGCGGTGACCACGTTCACCGTCGTAGCGGAGTTCGGCGCGCCGCCTGACGCGGCGCTAATAGAGAGCGACCTCCGCCGGATGCTGGACGGCCGGCTCGACGTGTCGGAGCGGCTTGCCAGGCGCCAGCGGGCATACCGGCCGCGGCCCGGCGTCCCGGTCGCGCCACCCAAGGTCACGATGGTGGACGACGCGTCACAGAGCGCGGCCGTGGTCGAGGTGCGGGCACACGACGCGCCCGGCCTGCTGTGGCGGATCGGCCGTGCGCTCGGAGAGTGCGGCCTGGACGTCCGGGCGGCCCGGGTGGAGACGCTCGGCGCCGAGGCGGTGGATGCGTTCTACGTGGTCGACAACTCGGGAAAGCCGCCGAAGGGCGGGAACGTGCGCGCGCTGATCCGTGAGCGGGTGCTCGCCGCGCTGACCGGTGCACCGGATCCGCCGCCTGATAAGCAGGACGCTCAGACGGCCACGACCGGATAACCTGGGTAGCCGATCCGCAATACTCGCCCGAGGACGGCAACACACGTGTTCGAGACGCTATCCGACCGGCTGACCCAGGTCTTCTCCTCGCTGCGAAGCAGGGGGCGGCTGTCCGCGGCCGACATCGACGCGACCTGCCGCGAGATCCGTATCGCGCTGCTCGAAGCGGATGTCGCACTCCCGGTGGTCAGGGAGTTCGTCGCGCGCGTAAAGGAGCGGTCGCGGGATGAGGCCGTTTCCGCCGCGCTCAACCCGGCGCAGCAGGTCATCAAGATCGTTCATGAGGAGCTCATCGAGATCCTCGGCGGCCAGACGCGCAGGCTCGAGTTCGCCAAGATCCCGCCGACTGTGATCATGCTTGCCGGGCTGCAGGGCTCAGGTAAGACCACGCTCGCCGCCAAGCTGGCCCGCTGGCTGCGCGAACAGGGCCACACGCCGCTGCTGGTCGCGGCGGACCTGCAGCGGCCGAACGCGGTCGGCCAGTTGCAGGTCCTTGGTGAGCGCGTCCGGGTTCCCGTCTTCGCACCCGAGCCGGGCAACGGCGTCGGCGATCCGGTGGCGGTCAGCCGCCGGTCGGTGCAGGAAGCAAAGCTTCACCTGCACGACATGGTGGTGATCGACACGGCGGGCCGGCTCGGCATAGACGAGGAGATGATGCGCCAGGCCGTCGCCATCAAGGACGCGGTCCAGCCGGATGAGATCCTCTACGTGGTCGACGCGATGATCGGCCAGGACGCCGTGGCCACCGCGCAGGCGTTCCTCGATGGTGTCGGATACGACGGCGTGGTGCTCACCAAGCTGGACGGCGACGCCCGCGGCGGCGCGGCCTTGTCCATCGCGGAACTTACCGGTCGGCCCATCATGTTCGCCTCGTCCGGCGAGAAGCTCGAAGACTTCGATCTGTTCCACCCCGACCGGATGGCCTCCCGGATCCTGGACATGGGCGACATGCTCACCCTGATCGAGCAGGCGGAGCGGGCTTTCGACCAGGATCAGGCCGCCGAGATGGCGGGCAAGCTCGTCTCGGGAGAGAATTTCACCTTCGAGGATTTCATCGACCAGTTGCTGATGGTCCGCAAGCTTGGCCCGATCGGCAACCTGCTCGGCATGCTCCCGGGCGCGGCGCAGAACAGGGAGATGCTCAGCCAGATAGACGACAGTCAGCTCGACCGTGTGCTGGCGATCGTCCGCTCGATGACCCCGGCAGAGCGGCGCAGTCCAAAGATCATTAACGGCTCACGCAGGGCGCGTATCGCCAGTGGTGCCGGCGTCAGCATCGGCGAGGTCGGGGACCTGGTCGTCCGGTTCTTCGAGGCGCAGAAGATGATGCGCCAGATGCTCGGCGGGGGCATGCCCGGGATGCCCGGCATGCGGCGCAAGCCGGTCAAGAATGCGCGGGGCAAGAAGGGTAAGAAGAAGCCGAAGGGAGGGCGCCCCGGCGGCGCGCCCGACCGGGCCGCAGCCTCAGGTGACGCCAGGTCTTCGGGCGGCGTCGGCCAGGGACCTCCGCACGGGCTGCCCGGGATCGGCGGTCCTGGCTCGGGGCTGCCTGGCGGTCTCGGCGACCTGGCCTCAGGGTTGCCCGGCAGCCTCGGGAAGAACGTGCCGAGTCCCGCGGATCTGCCGGATCTGCAAAACCTCCCTCCGGCGTTCAAGATGCGCAAGAATCAGAAGCGGACGTAGTCGGCGCGGGCCCGGGCCGCACCGTGATACTGGCCGCAGCGCCAGACCAGGCCGCCGGTGGCCGCCCTTGGTCCCCAACGGCTCACGCGCTCTGTCAAGCCCATGGCCATGCGGACCGGCGTGTTGCAGAACATGCCTGGACCCACGCCTCCCGCGCCCGTGCGGTTCCTTCAAGATCCCGGTAACTTTTTTTGAAGCATTCGCGCAGCAGATACCGAGATCATGAAACCGGCCACGGCGCAGGCTGGCGTGGTCGGCCGCGATTACGCGCACGGGTGGAGCGTCTGGCACAATGTGACCGCGACCACCTGGGCCGCGGGGCCCTCTCTGACCCGCGGGCCCGGGTACCGCCTGAGCGGTCTCACCGGTCCCCACCCGGAGGACGCCGCTCTTACCGAGATTCCTGGGAGAAGACCACACCCGTGGCTGTTAAGATCAAACTCAAGCGTATGGGAAAGATCCATGCGCCGTACTACCGCGTCGTCGTCGCTGACGCCCGTGCCAAACGGGACGGGCGCGCGATCGAGGAAATCGGCAAGTACCATCCGAAGCTGGAGCCCTCGCTCATCGACATCGACTCCGAGCGCGCCCAGTACTGGCTGTCGGTCGGAGCACAGCCGACCGACCCCGTACGTAACCTGCTCAAGATCACCGGTGACTGGCAGCGGTTCCATGGCCGGGACGGGACGGAGGGCACCCTCAAGACGGCTTCGCCAACGCCGGGCAAGAAGGAAACCTTTGCCGCGGCGCTGAAGGAAACGTACGGCGAGTCCGAGGGCGCCGCCACCACACCGAAGGGGCGCCGTAGACCCGAGACGAAGGCAGCAAAGCCTGAAGCACGGCCTGCAACGGCGGCCAAGGCCGCCGGGGCGGCACCGGGCGCGGACGACGCCGCCGCCAAGCCCGAGACTGGCAAGGCGGTGGCCGCCGAGCCTGCGTCCGCCGAGCCTGCGTCCGCCGAGCCTGCGTCCGCCGAGCCTGCGTCCGCCGAGCCTGCGTCCGCCGAGCCTGCGTCCGCCGAGGCTGCGTCCGCCGAGGCTGCGTCCGCCGAGGCCCGCGCTGACGCCAGACCGGCCGAGGACAAGGCGCCCGCGGCCGACCAGGCGGCTGAGGATGGCAACGCGGCGACGAGTGCGGCGAGCACGCATGCGCCCGAGGTCGATGGCGATGCCACCGCTGGCGCCGCGACTGCGGCCGACGAGGTCGGCAGCGGAGCCTGAAGTGCTTGAGGAAAGCCTTGAGCATCTCGTGAAGGGCATCGTCGAGTATCCAGACGACGTCCGCGTCACCAGCCGCGGATTGCGCCGTGGCAGGGTTCTCGAGGTGCGGGTCCATCCCGATGACCTAGGAAAGGTTATCGGCCGTGGTGGCCGTACCGCACGTGCCCTGCGCACGGTCATGGGCTCGCTCGCCGGTGGTCGTTATGTCCGGGTCGACCTGCTCGATCTGGATGAGGTCCGCTGACGGGCATGCTCCTCGTCGTTGGCCGTGTCGGCCGCCCGCACGGAATCCGCGGCGAAGTCACGGTCGAGGTGCGTACGGACGACCCAGGTCAGAGGTTCGCTTCGGGCTGCGTGCTCGCCACTCAGCCCGAAGCGCTCGGCCCGCTGACCGTCACCAGCGCCAGGGCGCACGCGGGCGGCCTGATCGTGAGCTTCTCCGGCGTCACCGAGCGTGACGCGGCGCAGCGGTTGCGCGGTGTTTGGCTCGTTATCGACTCGGCCGACGTGCCCGTCCGTGACGATCCCAACGAGTTCCATGACCATCAGCTGATCGGGCTCGACGTCGTCACCGTTGCCGGCCGTCGTGTTGGGACCGTGGCAGACGTCCGTCATCACGGCCAGGACCTCCTGGTGATCACGACCACGCCAGGCGCGGCAGAGACCCTTGTGCCTTTCGTCGCTGCCATCGTGCCGGAGGTCGACCTGAAGGCAGGCCGTCTGTTCATCGACCCGCCGCCGGGCCTGCTTGACCGCGGCGATCCGGCCTGACAGTCATGCGGATCGACATCATCACGATTTTTCCCGGCTACTTTGAGCCATTGCGCGTGTCGCTCATCGGCAAGGCGGCGGCCCGTGGCGATATCCGCGTCAACCTGCATAACCTCAGGAACTGGTCGCATGACATGCACCACAGCGCTGATGACACGCCCTACGGGGGCGGTCCGGGGATGGTGATGAAGGCCGGGCCGTGGGGCGAGGCACTGGATGCGGTCGCAGCGGCCAATCGGGGAGTTGCGCCGAGGATGGTCGTGCCCACCCCGAGTGGTGCCCTTTTCACTCAGCAGGTCGCGGCCCGCTATGCGCGGGAACCGCATCTGCTGTTCGCCTGCGGGCGCTACGAGGGGATCGACGCGCGCGTCATCGACGAGGCCAGGACCCGGATGCCGGTGGACGAGGTAAGCATCGGCGACTATGTCCTTGCTGGTGGCGAGGCCGCCGTGCTGGTTATGGTCGAGGCGATCTGCCGCCTGCTGCCTGGGGTGCTCGGCAACGCGGAGTCGGTCGCGGACGACTCGTTCGGTGGGTGCGGCGTTCCAGCGGCCGGACCCGGGATGGTGGCCGGGTGCGAGGCGGCGCCGGGCGGAATGGCGGGGCTGCTCGAGGGCCCGGTCTACACGAAACCGCGAGTCTGGCGCGGACGCCATGTGCCAGCTGTGCTGCTCTCCGGGAATCATGCGGCGATTGCGCGGTGGCGGCGCGATGCCGCATTGCGGCGGACCGCCGCGATGCGTCCGGAATTTATCGGAATGCTCGATCCCGCCGGGCTCGATGACCGGGACCGTGAGGTGCTGTCTGAGGCTGGCTTTCCGATGCGCTCCGAAGATGTGGCACACTGAAAGCCGCCATCCGGCCGGGTGATCCCAGCCGGGGCGGGTTCTGCAAAACCCTAAGCCATGTCCGGGGCGGTACGCACGCCCGCGAACGCGCGATTAATTAGAGGAACGCCGTCATGCACACCGCGATCGCCGAGCTTGAGAAGGCCCAGCTCCGCTCGGACATCCCCAGCTTCCGCCCGGGTGACACGTTGAAGGTGCACGTGCGCGTAAAGGAAGGCAACCGATCCCGGATCCAGGTCTTCCAGGGCGTCGTGATCCGTCGGCAGGGCGGTGGGAGCCGTGAGACGTTCACGGTCCGGAAGATCAGTTACGGCGTGGGTGTTGAGCGCACCTTTCCGGTGCACAGCCCGTCGATCGACAGGATCGAGGTGGTGACCCGCGGGCGTGTCCGCAGGGCGAAGCTTTACTACCTGAGGGCGCTGCGTGGCAAGGCCGCGCGAATCAGGGAACGACGCGACAACACTGGCCGCTGACCCGTCCCAATCGCCACCGATGGCCGAACCCGCCCGGGCGCCTGCGGCCCGACGACGGTCGTTCTGGCGCGAGCTCCCGTTTTTGGTGGCGGTCGCTCTTGTCCTGGCCTTGCTGATCAAGGTATTCGCGGTCCAGGCCTTCCGAATCCCGTCTGGATCGATGGAGGACACCCTCCACGTCGGTGACCGGGTGCTGGTCAGCAAGATCGTCTACGATTTCCGTGGGATTGACCGCGGCGACATCGTGGTGTTCAACGGTCAGGGCTCGTGGGACCCGGCGGCCGCTTCGGCGCCGTCGGAGAGCCTGTTTCCCCGTGTTTACCACGACGTGCTGCGCTGGGTAGGCCTTGAGACCGACGGGACGGATTACATAAAGCGGGTCATCGGCCTACCTGGCGACCACGTGATGTGCTGTGACGCCGAGGGCCGAATCAGGGTAAACGGGATTCCACTGAACGAGGGCGCGTATCTCTACCCGGGCAGCAGTCCGTCGCTGGAGCCGTTCAAGATCGTGGTTCCGCCGGGCCGGGTCTGGGTCATGGGCGATCACCGCGCCGACTCCGCGGACTCCAGGTACCACATCCAGGGACCCGGCGACGGCACCATCCCAACCAATGAGGTGGTCGGCCGGGCTTTCGTCGTCATCTGGCCGGTGGCACAAGTCCAGACGCTGCCCATCCCGGGGACGTTCAAGCAGGCGGCGCTCGACGCCGCGAACACCAGGGCGCCAGCGCTGCCGCTGGCCGGGGGTATCTGTCACGGCGGTACCCGGGATGTGGCTGGTCCGGTGGCTCCGCGGAAGCCGGCGCGTTTCCACGCAAGTTCGGCCTAGGTCACGCGTGATCGCTGGCCCCCATGATCTTTTCATCCTCTTTGGGAGCTTGACCTTAGTTTGTGATCCGGATTAGCGGGCCATTGCGCGGGGGTGGCTGGAGCGTCGGCGTTCCTGCTGTTCGCACGCTGGCTCAGCGATAAGCTCAATTCGATGGACGACGAGCATGGGCAACGCCAACCCGCCATGATGCAGCCACCTGAGCCGGTCGGCAAAGAGCGGGACGTTGACGGGGGAGGCCACGAGGGGGACCGCCACCCGGTTGGCCCTGGGATGAGGGGTGCGCCGATGAACAGTCCCGCCACGAAGGACGAGGCCGCGGGGCCTGGTCCGGGTGACGACGGTGCGGAGGAGCAGGCTGCGACGAAGCGGAAGGGTTCCTTCTGGCGTGAACTGCCGATACTTGTCGTGATAGCGCTCGCGCTTACCGTAATTATCAAGGTATTCGCGATACAAGCGTTCTACATTCCCTCGGCATCGATGGAGAACACTCTTAAGATCGGCGACCGGGTTTTGGTGAACAAGATCGTCTATCACCTGCGCAGTATCCATCGCGGCGACATAGTCGTTTTCAACGGCCTGGATTCCTGGGACCCGACGGTTCCGCAGACGGCGCCGTCCAACCCTGTCAGGCGCCTTGCCGACTGGGTCGGCTCCGCGTTCGGCGTCACCGCAGGTGAGAAGGACTACGTCAAGCGCGTTATCGGGCTGCCGGGCGACCACGTGAAATGTTGTGACGCTCAGGGCCGTGTCACCGTCAATGGTGCCCCGCTCGATGAAAAGTCGTATCTCTACCCAGGGAACGCGCCTTCGCTGCTGCGGTTCGACATAACCGTTCCGGCTGGCGAACTCTGGGTGATGGGTGATCACAGGGCCGTGTCTTACGACTCCCGTGAGCATCGCGGTGACCCTGGTGGTGGATCTATCCCACAGTCCAAGGTGATCGGGCGCGCGTTTGTGCTCGTGTGGCCGGTCAACCGGCTCGGTATCTTGTCCATTCCGGCCACCTTCCAGCAGAAGGCGCTCGCCGCTGCGGCACCGGTCGGGCCGCTTGTGATTGGCGTCGCCGGTGCCCTTCCCCTGACGCTGCTGTGGCGCCGGCTCCGGATGCGCCACCGACAGGCCGCAGGTCACGCGCCATGGTGACGCAGCCCGCAGGCGGGTTGGCGGACGGCCGGGGCTGCCAACCCGCCGTCGGCTTCGGTGCTAGAAGCGAATCGGGTCCGGACTTTTCCCCGGGTGGAACAGTGTCCTGATCGGCCGATCCTGGCGAGGAATCCGGCGATTAGACATACCCTGCCAAGTGTCATGACGAGCTTGGAACGAAGGATGTCCGCATGGGCCGCCGCGCCCGGCGCGATCAAGGACTCTGCCGCGGATCCTGTCCCAGACCGGTCGGTCGGCGGGGTTACGGACTGCGCACAGGAGGCCGCGGCCGACGTGGTTCCCGGCGCTGCGGCCAGGGTGATCGCGAGCTGTGCCCCGGACGCTCCGGTTGGCATGGTTGCAGACTTTGCCGAATGCGTGCCGACTGGGCCGCTTCCTCGGTCCGTGCTGCGACCGCCTGGTTACACGCCGCGCCGAGGAGTCGGTCTGTCAGCCTACGAGCGCGTACTGGTTCGGGCCGGCCTAGCGCCGGTGGCAGGTATCGACAAGGCCGGCCGGGGCGCGTGCGCGGGTCCCCTGGTGGTCGCAGCCGTGGTGTTCCCCGCAGCGGATCCGCAAGTGGCGCGGCTGGCGGACTCGAAAGCCCTTACCCCGGACGTGCGAGAGCAGGTCTACCGTGAAATTGTGTCTCATGCGCTGTCCTGGCACGCGGTCGTGATCCCGGCTGCCGAGATCGACCACCTGGGACTGCATGTATGCAACATCACCGGCATGCGCCGGGCCCTCGCCGGCATCTCCTGCCGGCCTGGGTACGTGCTCACCGACGGCTTTCCGGTCAGCGGTCTGACAGCTCCAGCGCTGGCGATGTGGAAAGGGGACCAGGTCGCCGCCTGTGTGGCCGCCGCTTCCGTGGTGGCCAAAGTGACCAGAGACCGCATCATGACGGGCCTACATGACCGGTACCCGGTGTATGACTTCGCTGAGCACAAAGGTTACGCGACAAGGCGGCACACAGAGGCGCTCGCCAGGCACGGTCCCTGCCCGGAGCACCGGTTCAGCTACGTGAACGTGATGGGAGCGAGTCAAAGGCGCGGCGCAGGCGCACCTTTGATGCCCGACAATGGATGGATGGCGGACGTGGCCAGCACGGTCGGCGCCAGGATGACCACGGCCGCGGATGGCAGCGCGGCTACCGGGGCTGGCTAGCAGCCAGGACGAAGTTGGCCGAGTAGGCTTCCGGCGCCTCGTAGTCCGGCCGCCTGATCGGAGGGGACACCATGAGCGCAGAGGATCTCGAGAAGTACGAGACCGAGATGGAGTTGCAACTCTACCGCGAGTATCGCGACGTGGTCGGGTTGTTCAGCCACGTGGTCGAGACCGAGCGCCGCTTCTATCTCACCAACCAGGTCGAGCTCAACGTGCGGACGGCCGACAACGGTGAGGTGTTCTTCGAGGTCACGATGCAGGACGCATGGGTGTGGGACATGTACCGGCCAGCGCGGTTCGTGCGGAACGTGCGTGTTGTCACCTTCAAGGACGTGAACATCGAGGAACTGGCGCAAAGCGACCTGGAGCTTCCCGAGGAGAAGCCGGGTTTCCCGGACTGAGGACAGCGCGGCCACCCCGGGCGGACCGGTCCACCGGCCGCTTGCGCCAGGGGCCCGTAGCCGAGCCGACCGGATCTTGACGATCAACTGGCGGGCATAAGCGTCCTCGCGCCGAAGCCTGGTCTGGCCATATCCGCGGTGCGATGCCAGGCCGGTGCCCACAACCGTACCTGTCCCAGTCGCCGTGCTGATCGTCCCGGTCATCCGGTGGCAAGTTACTGCTCGTACTGCCAGTGCGTGGCGCATGAGACCGCCGACAGCCGCCTGAGATTGCGGGAGCACGGGGGTCTGACATTTTGGCCGGGTTGTCCACAGGAGACCGCCCGCGTCAGTCGCCATCCACAGCGGTCCCATCGCACTGTCTTCCCCGGCTGATTCCCGCCACCGTCGAAGGCGGAGGTGGTAGCAATGCATCCCAAGGACGTACTTGGCAGGCAGGGCGAGGAGGTGGCCGCGAGCTTCCTCGAGGCCGCGGGCCTCCGGATCCTGGGCCGCAACTGGCGCTGCGCGGACGGCGAACTGGACATCGTCGCAGCCGAGCGCCGCACATTGGTTGTATGTGAAATAAAGACGCGCTCGGGGCCCCGTTACGGCACCCCC
Organism: uncultured Actinomycetota bacterium; assembly: GCA_963820395.1. GTDB lineage: Bacteria > Actinomycetota > Actinomycetes > Streptosporangiales > Streptosporangiaceae > DATFVJ01. Next base: position 54,003 of record CAWGAE010000001.1, read on the forward strand.
CTCGAAGCAATCACGCGGGAGAAGAGATCCCGGCTCAGGCGCCTTGCTGTCCGCTGGATTTCCAGCCACGACGTGCTGTTCGAGGGGATCAGGATCGATGCGGTCGGGCTTACTCGCGACCGTGGGGGGAACTACGCGATCGAGCACGTCCGAGGGGTGGGCTAGATGCCGCTTGCCCGCGCCCATTCGATCGCGCTCGTCGGCGTGGAGGGGCATACCGTCGAAGTTGAGGCCGACATCGCTAACGGTCTCGTCGGGATGCTGCTCGTGGGGCTCCCAGATACGGCACTGCGCGAAGCGCGCGACCGGATTCGGTCGGCGATCGTGAACAGCGGCCACGAGTGGCCGCAACGCAAGATCACAGTCGGATTGTCCCCGGCCAGCTTGCCGAAACGAGGCAGCGCTTTCGATCTCGCCATCGCCGTCGCGATCCTGGCGGCGGCTGGTGCGTTGCCGTTAGCCGCGCTTGCGGGCTTTGTGCTCCTTGGCGAACTCGGCCTCGACGGCCGCCTGCGGCCGGTGCGCGGTGTCCTGCCAGCCACCGCGAGTGCCGCGGTGGCTGGCTTCACCAAGGTGGCCGTGCCACGGGCGAACGCTCCTGAGGCCGCGCTGATGCCCGGCGTGCGGGTGCTGGCGGTTCCCTCGCTCGCGGCCCTGCTCACCCACCTTCAGGAGCAGCAATGTCCAGCGGGCATTGAGCCGGTGGAGGTCATCGAGGGCGGAGCGTTCCGGGGATCAGCGGACGGGTTGGCGGGATCTGGCGCGGGCGTGGCGGCGGCGGGTCCGGCGGGTGCCGGCCGGGCCGTAGCCAGCGCGGCGTTGGTGAGCGGAACCGGGGTCGGCCGGGCCGATGGCACCACCTGGACGGGATCCCGGGCGAACGCGATGCCCGGTGTCGGCTCAGTCCTGGTCGCATCAGGGGACCCGGCCGCGCCCGACCTCGCTGATGTGCTCGGCCAGCCCGTCGCGCGGCGGGCAATCGAGATCTGCGCGGCCGGAGGCCATCACCTATCCATGCTCGGGCCG
>CAWGAE010000002.1:0-230826 GCA_963820395.1 uncultured Actinomycetota bacterium
CCTAATGAGAATTACCGAGCCGCCGTTCCGGCAGACTCGGGACCGGTAGCCGCCGCCAGGTGAGCACTGAGCCATCCTGGGCCTCCGCGGGGAGCCTTTCCGGGAGATCGTGCCCCTGCCGGTGGCCGGGAGAGCGGATCGCTGCTGGGATGTCGTGCCCGCCGCTGCGGCGTGAGCACTGTTCATTAGGTCGCTGATGGTTCTCCCGCAGGCTGCCTGGCATCGAGGACGGAGAGGTAATGCTGCTGGTGGGAGATGACTGGGCCGAGGATGATCATGCCGTTGAGCTGGTCCTGGCGAAGCACCGCCCACAGGCGTGGCCTGAGAGGGGCGGTGCTTCGCGGCTGGGCGGTGCTGCGGGGATGGGTTCAGGCCGCCGGTTGGGCCCTCCAGTTGGCGACGTTCGAGCTGCGGTTGAAGTAGACGTTGGTGCACACGAGGTACAAATCGCCGTCGGTGGAGTTCTGGTTGGTCTCCAGGAAGCCGCCGTTGTCGTTGTAGGTGTTCCACAGGTACAGCACGTCGCCAGCCCGGACGTTCTGGTCGGTGGGGGTGGAGGTCTGGGGCGAAGATATGCCAGCGGCCGGTGCCCGGGGCGCGATCTATGGTCTGGGAGGTGGTCACGGCGTACAGGGCGCCGACCGTCTGCTGGCTGGCGGTGGCGTAGCCGTTGGTGTCGAGGTAGCCGCCGTCGCCGCCGTAGAGGTTCTGCAGGTAGATCAGGTCTCCGCTGACCACGTACTGACCGGCGGCTTTGCCCGAGGCGGACAGGATCCGCCAGGTGCCGGTGCCCGCGCCGCGCGCGGGGGTGGTGGCGGTCTCGACGCCGTACTTGGCGCCAGTTGCGGTGCTGGGGTTGATGGTGTCGAGGTAGCCGCCCTGCCACCCGTTGTAGCCGTTCTGTAAGTTGATCTGGTCGCCGTACTTGAGCTCGTTGGCCATCAGTTCTCCTTCCGTTGAGGTCACCTGATGCAGGCCCAGCCTGTAACGCCCGCTGGCTGATCAACCGGCTCGGGCACGCTAACCCTTCCCGAAAAGCGACATAAAACAATATCGTGCCGTGCCGTCACGCGCCTCCGTACCTCCGTAAGCCATATGCGCTTACGACAAAAACCCACTAGTTGAACAGCGTTAGGAGGATGCCCTTGTGCCAACATTTAAACACGGAACGAAACGCAGGAAAGGGATAACCAAAAGCTCAGCGAAACGCCGCCCCGAATGTATGCACTCAGGCGGCTCCTTCCCTAAACCATTAGGCGCTTACACAACGAGCCTCTCTATTCGCCGCCGGGTTGTCAAGACCTCTAGCTGATCGGCCAGGAACGTAACTCTTCAGACAGGTAGAGCTTGCCAGTTCGCGGAGGGATCGGTCTTACCGGGAATAGAGCCCCGACCAGCCTGCGCTTGCGGCAAACTCGCAGGTGACTCACTTATGGCCCGCCGTGGCCCCACCCGCGCCACGACCTTGATCCGGGTCTCGGGGCCATTGGCGTGCCGATTTTCACGCCGTCGCGTTGTCCCCCCGCAGGAATATCCGGGCTGACCGGAAACTACTGCCCCTGACCGGCGCACACTGTCGCACAAATTTATGACTTCTGCCGGACAGAAGCCGAGCAGACCAGCCTGCCGATCGGCCGCCTCGAACCCTGAGCCTCCTCAGCACTCGGGCATCCAGGGCATCGCGGGCCACATGCCGCACGAACCAACGGTCACTCACGGACAAGATAGCCCAATGCCTACAGGTCAGAGAATCAGCAGGTGGCATGCGGACTGCACCACCGACTTCCCAAGCTGATAGCGCCAACGCCAGAAGTTCGTGCGCCCGCTCGGTAACCGCGAACGGCCTTTCGGTCGAACGGCGTGGTGGCCGGTATCACCCGGCACGGCAGCAAACCCGCACCTCACCGGGGACCGTCGTGGAGAAGCCGACAGCTGGTAACTACTGAAGTACGAACGTGACCAGCAGAGCGACCTTCCACGCGACGATCCGGCCGTCCTCGATGTCAACGTTTTGCTCCTTGACCCAGGCGGCGGTGACACCGCGCAGGGTCTGCGAGGCGCGACTAACCGCCACGTTGATCGCGTCATCGAAACTGGTGTCAGACTTCGCAGAGATCTCGGTGACTCGTGCGACCGTACCTGTCATCTGTCCCTCCAGAATCATCGCGCCGTGAACTGCCCTTCCTGATATTCCTAGACCTCCCTGCATCGGTTCCGCAAGCCAGGGTGACCGCAACCGAGGGCCAAAAACACTCACTGTGTCGGCAGGCAGCGCTGCCTGGATCTGCTGCCCACAACACGACGTCACCCGCCCGTGGCGCGACGGTGGTCGCGATGCTGTGCGGGAGTGCCTGCTCGGCCCGCATTCGGACCCCGTTGCGGTCGAGTTCGCGTTGGAGGCCAAGTGCTACGCGCCGACCAACAGCGTGGGCGTACGGAGACAAGTCGGCTCATCTCGCGACCCCGGCACCGCCAGTTCGGCGTCCTGGTCACTACCTCTTACCTCGACGCCCAGGCTTACCGGGAAATCCCCGAAGACGGGCACCCGGTAGTCGTCCTGGCGGGCCGCGATGTGATCGAGAGGCTGAAGGCCAGGGGACCGGACAACATTGCGGTCCTCCGGAAGCACCTGCACGATGCCTACCCTCCGCACGAGTAAGGAGCCACTGCCGCCTGACAGCAACAGTGACAGCAACCGCAACAGCCGACAGTTGCCACCAACGATCGACGGCAGCGCAGCACGCATGCACTATTGGCCCCGACCCAGGGATATGTCCGGCCTGAAAAGCAGACGGTCGAGGGTCACGCCGCGGCTCTGTGATGGCTGGCAACAGGCACGGATCTCTCACAGGTTTCTCACGAACTGACCGGACGGTCCGGGACTATGGCGGACATTCTGGACACTCAACAGGACGCTGACCTGCGATTCTGGATTGCGGAGCACTGGCCGGACAGGCTCCATTGATCTACGGATCAGATGGTCTCCTCGCGGTTTGGTCCGTACGGGAATCGCACGCTAATGGTCCGGACCCGCCCCTCCAACCTCAAGAGCGCTTTCGCGTCGGCTTCGCCGATGGCCTTCGGCCCCTCTTGACCTTGGAGCCTCTACGGGTCCTCGGGGCAGTAAGAGCGGGCAGGGCATGGCCTGCCCCAAGGTTCGCGCGCAATCCCCGGAGAGTGCGGCATGCAGACGGCTCCCCGTGCCATTAGCGTGCCATTAACCCCGGTCAAGAGTGGTACGCAGCGGTCACTCACGGACAGCGGCTCGCGCAGGTCAGCGCTGTTGGCTCAGATGAATACGCAGATTTGCACGCAGGTGCTCATCGGGCTGCGGACCAGACGTGGACCAGCCATCTATCACTTGGTAATGTGCGCAGTTAGCGGCGTAGGCGAGCGTACAGCCTCCGGAGCCGTGAGCCTTGCTGCTGTCAACTGGATCTTGACGGTTTACCAAGATTGAGCCGAGGTCGCCACCAGACTACGCTGGCCGCATTTTGGCCGCACAAGGGCGCCCAACATTGCCGCCCATTGCGCATCGGCGAGCGGTGTTTCAACACGTCAGCGGTCGCAAAGGGCAGGTAGCGGATGCGACTGTAGCTCTCTACGGATCAGACGGCCTGCTGGGTGGCCGAAGTCAGGACCAAGATCCAACGTAGCCTGGATCACGGTCGCGACGCAGGGTCTCGGCCCGCGGTCAGGGCGAAACGAGGGTCGCGGCCCGCCTATCGTCTACAGCTCGACTAACGTGCGCCAAACACGTCCTGGAACTGGGCGGTGTCCACGTACTGCTGGAAGCTGGTCAGCTGCCCTCGCGTATCTTAAGCACGTGGCAGACCTGAGCGTCGAGACTCTTGCCAGTCTGCTTATAGGTCCCGGTGTAGCGCGCTTCGACAACGACCGCAGAACCTGCATCATGGAACTCCATGGGATGCACGGTGAAGCCATCCCATTCCGTCCCGAGCTTGATGAAGAGATTGTGCAGGACCGCATCCGGCCCCAGCCAGGCCTTGCCGTCAGGCTTGTACGGGTTCCCTTCTGCTTCGCGCCATTCGATCTCGGGGTCCATCATCTCAAGCACGGCGGGAATGTCGCCCCGGCCAAAGGCGGCTCTCCCCGGCTCTCAGGAATCGGCTGCTTATTCACGCGTAGGGTGATTCGGGGCATAGGCCACCGTGGACGAAGTCGATCATGGCCGTCAGGGCGGCGGCGGTACGGAAGCCCCGCGCCCGGGTGATCAGGGCGTTGACCTGGGCGTTCAGCGCCTCGGCCCGGCCGTTCGAGGGGCCGCCGCCGAGGGTGTTATGGATGGCGTCCTTGTAGCGGGACAGGGTCCTGGCGAGCCGGGTGAGCTCGGGGGTGCGGCACCGGTGCGCCCAGGCGGTCACGCCGCGCATCAGCGACTTGCCCTCGTCGCCCTTGACCTTGAACGCCTCGCGGATCTGCTCCTTGAGCAGGTACCCCTTGTACAGCGGCTTGTTCGTGACGGCGATCTGGGCCAGAGCGCCCCGCTGGCCGGGCGTCAGCTTGTGCTGGTCCTTGCGCAGTGCCCACATGCCGCCGCCGAGGGTGGCGGCCTCGTCGCCGCGCCCGGCGGCGCGCAGCTCCCCGGCGATCCGGCGGCGCAGCTCGTCCAGCCTCTCATTTGCCCACTTGACGACGTGGAACGCGTCCAAGCAGATCTCCGCTTGCGGTGCCTTCTCGCGCACGACCGGGTGGATCCAGTCCGCCCCGTCGGCGGACACGTGGGTCAGCAGCCCCGCCCGCTCCTCACCGAGGGCGCCGAAGAACGCCTCCACGGTGGCCTGGCAGCGTCCCTCGCCGATCCAGGCGACCCGCCCGGCGTCGTGATCGGTGACGATGACCAGGTACTTGCCGCCGCCCTTGCCCCAGGACTTCTCATCGATGCCGATCCGGCGCAGCCCGTCCAGCCGGTCCAGCCCGGCCGCGGCCTGCGCCGCGACCCGGGCGGTGACGTTCGCCAGCGCCTCCCACGTGATCCGCAGCTCCGCCGCGGCCCTCGTCCACGGCATGTGCGCCGCCTTCCACGCCGCGAACTCCTCAAACGGCCTGCTGAACCGGTCATCATGCCGCGCCCACGGCACCGCGGCGGTGATCTTTCCGTGCTGGCCGCACACGATCCGCGGCAGCCCCGATTCCAGGAACGTCCGCTTGCCGTGCACGTCCAGCGTCCGCCACCGCACCACGTCCGTTTCCACGGGCCTGCCGCGCTGCCCGCACTCCGGGCACCGGTACCGGGTCTGCTCGTCCGGCTCGACCACGATGATCAGCACCTTCTCCGGCGCGCGGTCCCTCCGCGGCCAGTGCTCGATGTACGTCCTCACCACGACCGCGTGCTCCGTATCGAGCACCTCATCCCACACCGACCCAGCCAACGTCCCGTCCCCTGCCCGTCGCCTACCGTCACCATCCGGCACGGGAGGCTACCGGGCCACGGACCGCCCGCTTTGGACCGACGCGCCGCAGATATCAGTAACGACCCCAAACCTGAGAGCCGGGGAGAGCCCCAAAGGCATCATATACATCTCGCGCTAGCTGCACATTGCTCACTACCGTGTCCCTCCTTAGACCAGACCGTACGCCGGGTCCTTCGACCTTGGCAATGGCCTGGAGCCGGATTAGCAGCCGTTCACGGCACCGACTCGCGAGCGACCGAGTAACCAAGTGAGTAACAATCACCACCGATAGCACTGGACACCAGCGGACACTGACGGACAGTGCTTCCCAGGCCTGGCAGGCGGCAGCCCTGGCAGCCGCATCGCGCGTTGGCTTCGGGACGAAGAGGCCCGCAGCCGCGGACCAGATGTGGACCAACCGCGAAATCGACTCGCGATCCGCGCAGCTAGGCGCGCTAGCGACCTACCGCCTCCGGAGCCGTGAGCGCAGATTCGAATCCTGCCGGGGGCACCCCTGTTGAGCAGCCTGTAACTGGCTGACCAGCGCTTTCACCGATCCTCGGTCTGGACACATGTGCAACCATACGCCGCCGGATGCCGCCCGATGTCGCGGTTCCCGGAATATACGCGGAATGGCTCCGGGTGCATCGGCCGCCGGCTCAGCACCTGAAATGAAAGAGCCCCGGAACTCGGTCCGGGGCTCTTTCGGCTAGCCAAGTCACCGAGTGGGCCGGGCACACCGTGGAAGTGCGCGACCGCAGACGACGTGCCCGCTGCCCGATCGGCCAGTCATCCGGGGTGCCCCACGGTCACCAACGGACAACCCGCCGACCGCGTTGGGCTGCAGTTTAGCAAGTCACGACCGACGCGCACGACCTTCTAAGCAATATGTCGCGCGTTCGAGTCGCGCTCGGGGCGTCATCGAAACACTCACGGACAATAGCCCAAGTCAGGCATACCGAAGCCGGGACGGTCCAGGTAGCTGTCCTGCGCGTCCGGCACGACTCCCCGAACGACCGCACCCGGCTCATCCAGTCTCCGCGTCAAGCCGCTCGGGCCTGGTTATCAGAGTCCGGTGGCTCCTGGAGATGCAGTCCGCATTTGGAAAGCGCGTATGGACCAACCCTTTAGGAATTGACCTTTTTCGGCATGCACAGGACTTATTAATGAATGGCGGTGCCGAACAAATGCCCTACTCCGTAAGTGAAGGCCAGCCCGAGCGCCCCGCCGATAACAACTCGCAGTACGGCGCGGCCGACATTGCTGCCGCCGATGCGGGCACTGAGGGCACCGGCCAAGCCAAGAGCGATGAGGACAGCAACAAAAGTGATCGGTACGCGTAGCGCGGCCGGGGGCAGCAAGATGGCCACTAGCGGCAGCAAGGCACCAGCGGTGAACGAAAGTGCCGACGCGGCAGCGGCCTGGACGGGGCTGACGAGGTCGTCGGGGTCAATGTGCAGCTCAGCGTCGACATGAGCGGCTAGGGCATCATAGGCGCTCAGCTCGACGGCGACTGTGCGGGCGGTGGCCGCGGACAGGCCCTTGGCTTCGTACAGGGCGGCCAGTTCAGCCAGTTCGGTCTCGGGGGTGTCAGCGAGTTCGCGTTTCTCCTGACCCAGCTCCGCGAGCTCGCTGTCGCGCTGGCTGGAGACCGACACGTACTCGCCCAGCGCCATCGATACCGCCCCGGCGACCAGCCCGGCCAGCCCGGCGGTGAAAATCGGGCCGCGGGCAGATGTGGCCCCCGCCACCCCGATGACGATACCGGCGACCGACACGATTCCGTCGTTAGCCCCCAGCACCCCAGCTCGCAGCCAGTTCAAGCGTCCCGCGGTGCCGCCGGAATGCGGCTCGGCGGGATGAGTCGGTCGCCCCTCGACGGCCGCCTGGACCTGAGCATCGGAGGGCATCATGTCATCAGCATCCATGACCTCCACTAAACCAGCCCACCCCAAGGAACCCGGCGACGGCGACTGCTGGCGCCACCTATGCCGACAAGATCATCGTGCCTTTAACGTGCCATTCGCCAGGGTGTCGGACGGTCAACCACGGTCCCGTAGGGTCACCAGGAAGGCCAGGTCACGCTATATGACCGCCTCGTATTAGGCTCCTCGCAAGCTGGTGATCCGGCTGCCTCGCGGCGCCGGGTCAGGGTCACCTCATCGGCCGCGACTGTCCGATTCCCAGGCTGATAGTGCGGGTTTGATCCCGTTACCCGCTCCACGATCTCGGGACAAGAGCAGGCCAGGGGCCAACCTTGGGCGTGTGCGCTGATCCTGCGGGAGTAGATGCGGTTCCCTGCGTGCCATTAGCGTGGAGAGACGGGCTGTCAGGTTGGCATTGGCGTCGCCATGGTGCCTGTTCGACGGTGGTCACTTGCGAGTGAGGACGCGGGTGACTCCGGCGACGGCCGCGGTCGCGAAAATCCAGCCCAGGGCGGTCAGTGTGGCAGCGACCCACTGGGCTGCCCCGGTGAGCACCCATGTGTCGCCCTGGCTGAGGTTGACGATGGGAATTAGTAGACTGGCCGCGTAAAGGGTTGGCTCAAACGGCAGATGGTGGGCTGGGTTCAGGGGTGTGGTCGGTTGATGGCGAAATACACGCTCCCGACGATGAGCAAGGCGACGAGCCACGCGAACGCGCACGAGGGCCGGTACCCGTATCCCACGAGTGCATCGAAGCCGGTGGTCTTGCCGGGGACGCGGGACCCGACCCGTCGGCGGCGCGCTTCTTCGTCCTGTCCAAGCTGCCGATAGTGGGTGGCGAGTTTCTTATACCACGTTCCGCGTATAAAATACTACTGAAGGCGCTGTCTTCCCCCTCCGAGCCACTCACCAAGAGCAAGAAATCAGGTGGCGGTCATGACGGAGCCCCAACAGGACAACATACCTGCCTGGTTGTCGGCCATGCTCGTGTTCATCATGTTAGCCGGAGCCCTCTACGTCTTTCACTTGCTGATCAGCTAGGTAAGCGCGCATGACAAAGATCAAGGCCGGCGTGTGGATACGGGTTTGGTGTGGATACGGGTTTGACAGACGCGCGGGAGGCCGCGAAGCAGGCCGCTGGCATTGCCCGCGTCTGCGGGCACTATGGCTATGCGGTGGCGCACCGCCGTTAGAAAAAACCGTTGGCGGCGCACATATCGTCGATCTCCCCGCACCGGCCGTTCCCATGATCTGAAGCCGCCAGCCAGCAGCTCTCGCGGCCGGTCCGATGGTGACTGACGCCGTGACGTGGCCAGGATCTGCTACCAGCACGCCCGGTGGCGGTTGGGTCAGCGTTGTGCCGCTCCCTCCCGGTGAGATGACTCGTGCGCGTCGCGTTCATGTAAATCGTGATCCCCATGAACTGGCAGGCCGGCCGTTGACGAGCCACTGAAGCATCCTTCGGACCATCACAGCGGCCACCACCAGCAAATTGGGTGGTCCACGTGGAACTGGACACCGCCGCCATCCCGACCGGCGTCAAATGCCGGACAATCCCGCATCTTCTGGAATTTGCCTCTCACACCTGTCTTGTGACCGATTCTCATAGGGGTAACGTCAACCTCGTTGCTTCTTCCGCGCGGCGGCTACGGTCCGTGCATGAAGGGCCAGGCCACCAGGCGCAGCCAAAGCACGCCCGCGGGAGTTCCAGTGGATGTGGTCTTCAACTCCGGCGGCGAGCTCGCCCAGTTCGAAGGCTACGACCAGCTGCAGGGTGAGCGCCTGGGTCCTGGCCCGGACCGACCCCGGGCAGGCATGGCGCTTTTTCGCCCAGGCCCTGCAAGCTGCCGCGGGCCCCGCATCCCCCATCAAGATCCTCGTCCGCGACCAGACCCCCGTGCTCGCGCCCGGCATGCGGGCGGAGTTCCGGCTGGAGCCCAAACCCGCCCCGGACGCCGGATAGCCGTCCGCTCAGACAGCACCGGCCGGTGCCGCGCCAGGCTACGGACCCAGCCCGGTGGGGTCGGCCTGCTGTCGATCTCGCCGCTCGCCAGATCGTCCCGTGGAACGGCATAATCCACGGAGAGAAACAGAACCAGGTCGCCCGAGCGGGTTGTTCCGGCCACCGAACACGCTTGGCCAGCCGTGTGCCTTACACCCGCCGCGCGTCGCGTGACAGGCTGGCCAGAGTAATCGTGGGAAAGCACGGACCCCGACCGCCATGGCGGGGCCCGGCATCCACAAACGAAGAAGGTCAAGATGGCGCAGGGCACGGTGAAGTGGTTCAACGGCGAGAAGGGCTACGGTTTCATCGCGGTGGAAGGTGGCCCGGACGTGTTCGTGCACTACAGCGCGATCAACGGTAGCGGTTACCGCAGCCTCGAGGAAGGGCAGAAGGTCGAGTTCGACATCACCCAAGGCCAGAAGGGGCCCCAGGCGGAAAACGTCAGCGTCATCGGCTGACGCATCGGCGGGACAGCGCGCCTGTACGCCGGGCAGTCCCTGGACCTGGGCAGCTGTACTGACCCCAGGACCGTCCGGGGCGACAGATCGGGCGCCTGGAGCGATCTTCGAAGGCGTCTGGATGGCTATGTTCTCGCCGCAGGCGCAGGCCGGGGCGGACCTGGCCCGGCTCCGATGGAAAACCGAGGAATCAAACACCTCTGCGTCCCTGCCTCGGCCAGTTGGACGACCTGTTCTTGGCCTGCTTCGGCTCCAGGCCCAGGCCCGCCAGCGGATCGGCAGGCAACAATATTCTCAGGCTGCAACTCTCATCGACCAGATCAATGACGGTTCAACCCATGCGACAGTTCAATGAGCGTCGCGTCGCGCAGCGAATCACACGTGGTGGCCCTGCCTACCGGCGGTCCAGCCCGGTGCCTGCGGGGGTCATCGCCGTGCGCGCCGTTCGGCATCTATCAACGGTGGCCTGGGCGGGCGCCCCGCTGCAACTGCCGAGCGCCCCGGGTCCCAAGGCGTCAGGTAATGACCGGACGACCCAGCGGCAAAGGCGCACCGCAGGTGGCCACGCTGGCCGAGCCGGCGAACACATAGGGCCCCCACGGCGGCTTGGTGGCCGACGGGGACCTTGGTGCACTAGTGACCACTGCCGTGGGCGTGTACGCACGTGGCAGTGCTAGAGCTCTTCCTTCCCCTTATCGGCGGCCTGGTCCACGACGGAGTCCAACTGATCGGGAGTCTTGTCCTTGACCGCCTGCGTGGCGTGGTCGACGGCCTCGTCTACCTTGTCATCCTGACCGCTCAACGCGTCCTTCGCCTTGTCGAACATGTCACCGACGCCCATGCTCGCCTCCGTCCCCGATGGGCTCTGTGATTACTGGGCTCTGTGATTACTGGGTGGTTGCTGGGTCGGTCCGGAGGGATTCGCACCCGGGGCGCCGGCTCCCCGAGCCAGGGTCGTTCAGGTGGGAGACGGTCCCGGGAAGGCCTTCGCTTGGCCGATCCGTTGCGCCACCTGAGTCTCAGAGGACTAGCGTAACAGCGGCAGTATCTCGCCGGCCAGGGCCAGGACCCCGGGGCAGGGTCGGCGGGGTTGCGTTCCGCAGGCTTTGCGACGGAGCCGACCCCTCCACTCCACCCAGGTCCCCGGCCAGAACGCGGAACGCTCGCGGGCTGAGACCGACGGGTCACCCCGTCACGATTGTTCGAGCGCGAACCGGTAGCTTTCGGGCTTCTCGGTTCCGTGAGTGGACAGATGGGGTTGCGGCCACCTCGCCGTCGCAACCGATAACCGCGGCCAGCGACCGGCCACCGGAGCCGACTCATATTGCAACCAGCTGGATCGCGGGGAGGCTGAGCGTACCTTTCCTGGTGAGCGGGTTCTGGCCGGCGTTCTGGGGAGCCATCATCGTCGGCGTGGTCGGATGGCTGCTGAACCTGCTTGTCCGCGACCGGGTGGAGCCCCATGAAGCGTGACGGGCCACCGCGCTTCGTGCTGCTATCACCCGCAACGGGCGATAGCAGTACGTAAGTGCAGTTAGCGCATGGCACCCGAGCTAAGGGTGGGACCTTTGGCCCTAACGGGGCGTGGCCACGCTAAGTAATTGTTAGGCAAAATACGGCATATCACGGCCTTCGACAGGTACCGGCGCCAAGGGAAATGGAGGCTTCATACCCGCTGGGTGAGGCGCGGCAGCCGGGCCACCTGGGCCCACGCAGCCGTGCGAAGAGAGTTCCGCCGGTGGTAACAGGACGCCACGGCTCGGCACACCCCGGGCCGAGCGAAGAGACGGCGTTCTGAGAGAGCACAGTACCGACGGACTAACCCTCAGCGGGTGAGGCATTCCCGCTCATTACCTGAAGGTTTGGCTCGTGGGCTTGGGGGATTGATGACGACCGTATCGACCAGGAGGTTCGCGCCTGAACGGGTGAGCGGGCCAGAGCAGATCAACGGGGAAGCCCCCGGCGGCCGTCTGCTCGCATCCAAACTGGCTCTACCGCAAACCCGTCTTCCGCATGCTCAGCCGTACGCGGCTGAGCCGCCTGCTCGAGCTCACCACGCAGCATCGGATCACGCTGGTCTCGGCACCGGCCGGCTCGGGAAAGACCACCGCTTGCGCGTCATGGGCGCAAGGCCGCCTGTACACGACTCGAATCGCCTGGCTCAGCCTGGATCATGGGGACAACGATCCCGTGCGGTTCCGCTCGTACCTGCTCGCGGCACTGCGGCGGGCCGAGCCCGCGCTGAACGAGGCGGCGCTTAAGGAGGCGCCGCGCGGCATCGAGTGCGTCCCGGCCGACGACTTCCCGTTGCCGTTGATTAGGGCGGCGGAACGGTTCACCGAGCCCTTGATCCTGGTTCTCGACGACGTGCACGAGCTTGCCGACCCCGAGGTGCTCGGCTGGCTGGATCAGCTCGTCCGGTACGCGCCACCCATGCTGCGGCTGATTCTGTCGGGCCGCAGGCCGCCACCGCTGCAGCTCGCCAGGCTACGGGTGTCAGGCGAACTCGCCGACATTGACGCGAGCGATCTGGCCTGCACGCCGGAGGAGGCCGAGGCCTACTTCGCGATGCTCGGCCTGCGCGTCGACCGGGCGGACCGCGACGAACTGCTGCGGCGCACCGAGGGCTGGATGACCGGGATCCGGCTGGCATCGCTGCGTACCCGGACCCAGCCCGGCAAGATCAGCATCACCGACATCGCCGGGGACGACCCCATCGTCACCGACTACCTCCGTGACGAGGTCCTGACCGGCCAGGATCCGCAGACACGCGTCTTCTTGCTGCGCACAAGCATCGCTCCGCACCTGACAGGCAAGCTTGCGGACGCGCTCACGAGCACCGCCGACGGCGCCCGCTGCCTCGACCGCCTCAGCAGGCAGAACAGCTTCGTCCGCGCACTCGACAGCGAACGCACCTGGTACCGCTATCACCCGTTGCTGCGGGAACTGCTCCTCGCCGAACTGCGGCGGGAGATGCCACACGAGATCCCTATCCTGCTGCGCCGCGCGGCCCGCTGGTACAATCAGCACGGCGGGCCGGTCGAAGCACTGCGTAGCTCGGTTGAGGCCCAGGACTGGGACTACGCGGCTCAAGTCCTCGCCGCGAGTGATATCGGCATCCTGCTCACCCGCGGGCCCGGCGAGCTTGAGCGCATGCTCGCCCCGATCCCTCCTGACCTGGCCGTTGACGACGTTGCCGTCGGCGCTGCCTGGGCCGCGGCCCGGCTCTGGACACAGGATCCCGATGGTGCGCAGGCGCATCTGGACGCCGCCATGGCGGCCCTCGACCGGGCCGCGACGCCGACACGGCGCATCATGGAGCCGAAGCTCATGGCACTCCGCGTGCTCCAGGCAAGCTGCCGCACGGGAGCAGACCCCGGGCTGCTTGCGCGGGCCTGGTCACAGGCCGAGCAGGGCACACGCGTGGCCGGTACACAGCCAGAACACCGGGCGGCCGGCGTCTTGTGGTGGGCGCTGGGCGTCGCGCTGACGCGCAGATCTGGGTTGCCGAAAGCCCGCCTCGCCCTGCGGGCAGCCGATCGCGAACTGGGTGCGGGCGATTTTCCTGAACTCCAGGCGCGGGCGCGGATGTGGTGGGCACTGGCTGAGGCTTGGCACGGAAACCTCTCGGCGGCGGAGGCGGCCGCCGTCGAAGTGCAGGGCGCGGATCCGCCAGCCGCGCTCGCGACCCGCCACATCGCTTATCTGGCCCTGGCGGTGGTGAGCTTGATGCGCGATGAGCTCGCAGCCGTCCATCGGCTCCTGGACCAGATCGACTATCAGGGACATACACAGATGCCGGGTGAGTCCCCGATCGTCTTGTCGGCGGGCCTGATACGTGCACGCGCCCTCATCGCCCAGGGCGATACGACCAGAGCCCGGGTCGCGCTCATGCAGCTCGAGCACGAATCGGACCACACCAGTGCGGATGTAGCGGAGATGATCACTTTCCTCGAAGGTGAGATCGCGCTGCGCTCCGGCGACAACGATCTCGGGCGACAGGTCATCGCTCGCCTGACCTCCGGCGACGAAGGCTCCCTCCAGGCCGGTGACAGGCTGATGCTGGCTTGGCTGCTCCTCGCGTCCGCGGATCCGCGAGGAGCCCTGCAAGCCGCGGAACCGCTCATCGCGGGGCCGGTAGATGAGGTGAAGACCCATGAGCGGGTCAGCGCCCTGCTCGCCTCCGCGGTCGCGCACCGCCGCCTCAAGGCGCCGGAACGGGCCGCGGCACTGCTCGAGCAGGCGCTACTGCTCGCCGAGCCGGAACGTGCCTGCCGGGTCTTCGTGGACGGCGGATCCGCAGTGCGTTCGGTGCTGACCGTGCTCGTCCCGCCCACCAGCCGCAGCGCCGGTTTCGCCGGCAAGATCCTGCAGCGGCTCGACGCCCAGATTCCGGCCGGATCGAGCGCGGCGGATGGCGACGCGCTCCCGCTGAGCGAGAGCGAGCTGGCCGTCTTGCGTTTCCTGCCCTCCCACCTGACGAACGAGGAGATCGGGGAGGCGCTGTTTCTTTCCGTCAACACGGTCAAGACTCACCTGCGGTCCGCCTACCGCAAGCTCGGGGTGCGGTCACGGCGTGAGGCGATCGCCCTGGCGCGGCATCGCGGCCTGGTGGCCTGACAAGCATCCGTGCACCGTTTGCGGTCCGTTCACCTTTGCGGGATGACGACGGCCCGGCGGGCCGCGGCAAAGACTCTCTATCACGAGAGCTGAGAGTTCTCGCTGGCCAGAAGGGTGCGGCGAGAGCCGCCGCGCCAGCGACCGGCAGGAGCCTGCGGATGCCCCGACCGATCGAAGAGTACGCGCTCATCGGTGACCTGCACTCGGCTGGCCTGGTCTGCCGTGATGGCTCTATCGACTGGATGTGCCTGCCCCGATTCGACTCCCAGGCCTGCTTCGCTGCCCTGGTCGGGGATTCACGTCACGGCTACTGGCAGATAGCCGCGGACGGCGGGGGCGCCCGGGTCAAGCGGAGGTACCTGCCGGAAACGCTGGTGCTTGCGACCGAGCTCGCCACCGCATCGGGGGTGGCCCGGCTTGTCGACTGCATGCCTCCGCGAGGGGCCCTGGGAACCGCCGGTGACCCAATGGTGCTGCGCATGGTGGAGGGCGTGCGCGGCCAGGTCAAGCTGCGGATGACGCTGGCCGCGGGCTTTGAGTACGGCTCCGCGGGGCCGCAGATCCTGCGGCGTGGCGACGCATCTTGCGTGGTGGCTGGCTCGGAGGCGTTGTGGCTGTTCAGCCCGGTCCACCTGCGGCGCAGGCTGGGAGTCGGCGTCGCAGAGTTCTCGGTCAGCCAGGGGGACCGGGTGCCGTTCGCGCTGGTGTGGCGACCTGCGCATGCGGGCCAGCCGGCCCCGCCGCTGGTTCCTGCGCTTACCGAGCAGACGGCCCGCTGGTGGCGTGAGTGGGTCGCCGGCCTGCATTACGAGGGTGAGTGGCGGGAGGCGGTAATCCGTTCGCTGATCACCCTGAAGGCGCTCACCTACCTGCCCACGGGCGGCGTGATATCGGCGCCGACCACCTCGCTGCCGCAGCAAGCGGCGGGCTCGCGTAACTGGGACTACAGGTATTGCTGGCTCCGCGATGCCGCCGCCGCGCTTGACGCGCTCATTCAGGTCGGCGCGGTCACCGACGCGACCACCGTGCTGAACTGGATGATCCGGGCGGTGGCGGGCTCGCCCGCACGAGTGCAGGCCCTCTACGGGCTGGCGGGGGAGCGTCGGCTGCCCGAGCTCGAGCTCAACTGGCTAACCGGCCACGAAGGCGCCCGGCCGATACGGATCGGCAATGCGGCGGCAGAGCAGTTCCAGCTCACCGCCTTCGGCGACGTGCTCAGGGCCCGGCTCGGGGCACGCGTGGCCGGGATGCCCGCGGTCTCCGATCCATGGGAACCCGACGCGGTGCTCGGCTTCCTTGAGTCGAGGTGGCGGGAACCTGACGCGGGTATCTGGCAGGTGCGCGGTGTGCCCCGCCAGTTCGTGTACTCGAAGACGATGGTCTGGGCCGCCGCGGATGCGGCGGTCAAGATGATCGAGCACTTCGGCGACCCGGGCCCGCTGGACCGCTGGCGGCGGCTGCGCGAGGAGGCGAGGGCCGAGGTGCTCCAGCGCGGCTACGACGAACGCCGATCTACTTTCCTGCAGCGCTACACGGCTCCCGATCTCGACGCGAGCCTGCTACGGCTGCCGCTCATCGGTTTCCTCCCCGCCACCGATCAGCGGATCACGGGAACCGTCGCTGCGATCACAGCTGAACTGGGCGAAGATGGCCTGCTCCGGCGGCACACGGCCGATCTGCTTGGCGGTGTGGAGGGCCTGCCGTCCGGCGAGGGCGCGTACCTGCCGTGCTCGTTCTGGCTGGCCGAATGCCTCGGCCGGATGGGCAGGGGTGCCCAGGCCCGCCAGCTCTTCCACAGGCTGCTTGATCTGCGCAACGACGTCGGGCTGCTGGCCGAGCAGTATGATCCCCTTCGCGGTCGGCTGGCCGGCAACTTCCCGCTGACCGGCTGCCATGCCGCGCTTGTCGTCACGGCCGCGGCATTGAGCCCCGCGGACCAGCTGTTTCCCGGCTATGCCGCCTCAGCAATGCCGCCCGAGCTATGAGTTTCGCAGACCAGCTGCGCGGCCTTGTGGTGGGCGGCGGCCTGTTCGGCGGGGAAGGGCAGGAGCTGTGTCCTGGCGGTGCCGTCTCAGCCATGCGGCCCGGGCCGTGCCGTGAGGCCGTGCCGCCCGGGCCGTGCTGTGCCGTACCGTGCCCCCGGGGGCCATGCCGGGCCCGGGCCGTGCCGGGCTACGCCGGCTGAGCTGGCGCGCCCGAGCCCGGGCTGGTCGCCGACGGCACCACCCGCAGCGGGTGAATGCGGCGTGGGCCGTCGAAACTGCGTTGCCGCGTGTCAGGCGCTTTGCAGCGAGGCCGAAACGGTAGTTCACCCCCCTGGGGGGAGGTGATGCCGGGCCGGGACGGGAGAACGTGGAAGCCCCGAAGGGAGGCCCGCCGTGAGTATTGGCGCCAGCGTCGTGCTCATTCTCATTGGCGCGATTCTCAAGTTCGCGGTCACCTGGACGCCCCAGAACGTCAATCTCCAGACAATCGGCGTGATCTTGATGATCGGCGGTGTGGTCGGCCTGATCACCTCGATTGTGATCGCGATCATGCGCCGTCGGAACCGGATGGCCGCAGAGGTAATCGAGCAGCGCCGTTACATCGAGCCGCCACAGTGACGCAGCGGCAAGACGTTGGTCCGGGCGGGAAGGGGGTGACCGATGTCCGAGCACGATGCGGGCGGTAGCGAGGTGGGTGCAGAACAGGAGGGGGGCGCGAACCGGGCAGCCCTCTCCTCGGACGAGCGCGCGGAGCTCGAGGCACTGCGCACCGAGGTCGCGCAACGGCGAAAGCAGCCGGAGCAGCCCCCACGTCACCGGGTCAGCTGGCGGACTCCGGTCGCGGCGCTGCTTATCATCATTGGCTGCATTCTAGCGCCGGTCTCGGTGCTGGCGGTGTGGACTGCGAACCAGGTATCCGACACAAACCGGTACGTGGCGAACGTCACGCCACTGATTCAGGATCCGGCCGTCCAGCGCGCGCTGACCGACAAGATCACAAATGCGATTGCCACTGAGATCAACGTGCCGGCTCTCACCAGCCAGGCAGCGACCCTGCTCAACCAGAAGGGCCTGCCCCGGGTCGCCACGCTGCTACAGGGCTTCTCCGGATCGCTGAACAGCGCAGTGACCGGATTCATACACGGCCAGATCGCCAAGATCATCAGTGGCCCGCAGATGGCGAAAGTCTGGGTACAGGTGAACACCGTGGCGCACCAGGAGCTCGTCACGGCGCTCTCAGGCCGTGGCAATGGGGCAATTACCGTAAGTAATGGTCAGGTCACCATCGGCTTGGCGCCCTTCATCGCCATCGCGAAGCAGGACCTGGCCGCCAGGGGGCTCACGCTGGTGAACAAGCTCCCCGCCATTAACCCGACCTTCGCGCTCTTCCCGTCCAAGGACCTGGTGCGGGCCCAGACTGCCTACCGGTTGATCAACGATCTGAAGATCGTCCTGCCGATCCTGACACTCCTGCTGCTTGCCCTCGGCGTGTACATCGCCAGGAATCACCGGCGAGCATTGATCGGCGCTGGGCTGGGGTTCGCCGCGTCGATGCTGGTGCTCGGCGCCGTGCTGCTGATCGCCCGCGGCATGTACCTGAACAGCGTGCCGAACAACACGCTGCCCGGCGACGCGGCCGCCGCCGCGTTCGACATCCTGGTGCGGTTCATTCGGGAAGCGCTTCGCACCCTGCTCGTAGTGGGTCTGGTGGTGGCCGCGGCCGCCTTCCTGACCGGTCCCTCGGTGACGGCCGTGCGGACCCGGGCGGCGTTCGCAAACGGTCTCGGCTGGATCCGCCGCGGCGGCGAAAGCCACGGCCTGCGCACCGGCCCCGTCGGCACCTGGACTTACGCGCACCGGCGCGGGCTCCGCATCGGTGCCGTGGCGCTAGCCGCGCTGATCTTCGTCTTCTGGGGCCGCCCGACCGCCGCGGTCGTGGTGCTGATCGTCGTCCTGCTGCTGATCGTGCTTGGCCTCATCGAGTTCATCGGCAGGCCACCGGCGGAAGCCACACCCGCGTAGCCGGGGAGTGGCGCCGGAACTGGTCGGCTGCGCAAATTGGAAACGCGCGCGCTAACGACGGGTAACGTCAGGGGAAATCCTCTCGAACAACCGATGTATTGGGGCTGGGAACGCGACCCGGCCGCGGATTCGCTCCTAAGCTCGGCCGGGTGAGAGCCCTCGCGCGCCGGTGGAGCGGGCTCCTCCGCCCGCGCGTGGTTCGCGCCTTGCCGGCACTTACTCCGGTCCGGTTCTCTGGTACTGGTGTAACCGGTGCATGCTGGGCCGAACGGCCCAGGCAGGCTCACCCATCCGAGGTGGAGGCGCAGGGATGACCACGACACCGCCGGCCGCGCCGGCACCCGATACCCCCGGTACCCCAGGTTCCACACCGGCGCGCACCCTCTACCTGTCGGGGCTGCTTGGCCGCCAGCTCGCGGACCGCAGCGGCCAGCCGCTCGGGCGGCTGTCCGACGTCATTGTGCGGTTGCGGGGCGCTGACTACCCGCTGGTCACGGGCCTGGTCGCCGCCGTCGGCGGGCGGGAGGTCTATGTGCCGATCGAGCAGGTCAGCTCCTTCGACGGCGAGGTGCTGAAGCTGACCAGCGCGAAAATCGACCTGCGCAGGTTCGAACGGCGCGACGGCGAGGTGCTGCTGCGGGCCGACGTTCTCGGGCACCGGCTCATCGATGTCGGCCGCGCGCGCTTGGTACGCGCGGGTGACGTGCAACTGGCCCACGTGGATGGCAGCTGGGTACTCGCCGCGGTGGACGCCCGGTGGCGGCCCCGCAAGCTGCTCGGCCTGCTCGGTCGCGCCGGCCAGCAGCACGAGGCAAGGGACTGGAAGGAGTTCGAGCCGCTTATCGGCCACACGCGCAGCGCGGTGCTGCGCGGGCCGTTCGCCCGGATCCGCCGGCTCAAGCCGGCGCAGATCGCCGACCTGATCGAAGAAGCCTCCAAGGAGGAGGGAACCGAGATACTCGGGCACGTGCACGCCGATCCCGAACTTGAGGCGGACGTGTTCGAGGAACTTGATGACGAGCTCGCGTCGCGGCTGCTCGGCGCGCGGACGGACGCTGAGATTGCCGCGGTGCTCGCCCGCATGCGGGCGGACGACGCCGCCGACACGATCGCCGAACTGCCCCAGCGCCGCCGGCAGCCGGTGCTTGACCTGCTCCCAGCGGGCCAGCGCACAAAAGTGATGACGCTGATGGGCTTCAACCCGACGAGCGCCGGTGGCCTGATGGGAGTCGACTACCTCGCCTTGCCGCGAAAGGTCACGGTGCGCGACGCGCTTGACGCGATCCGCCTGTCGGTCAATCTGCAGCCGGAGGCGCTAACCAGTGTGCATGCGGTCGACAAGGCCGGCCACCTGCGTGGTGTGGCGCGGCTTGTCACGCTGCTGCAAGCCGATCCGGCCGCGGGGTTGATGGAGGTCAGCGATCGCGATCCGGTGCGGGTCGGCCCCGACACCGATGTAGTGGATGTCGCGGTCCTGATGACCGACTACAACCTGATCACGATCCCCGTCGTCGACGACGAATGCCGGATGCTCGGCGTGATCACCGTGGATGACGTGCTGGAAGTCACGTTGCCTGATGACTGGCGGCGCCGCGAGGCCGCCATGCCGCCCGATGCGCACCGGGGCGAACAGGCCGATCCCGAGGATGAGTCAAGACCTGGCCAGCCCGGCAGCACCAAGCCTGAAGGGCAGGGCCCGCCCGGCCTGGCGCGTCAGGAGGGGACGTGAGCGGGCCGCTCGAGCCCGGGCAGAGGGCTCAGGAATCCCAGCCCACTGCGGCGACACCGGGGGCAGGCGCGCATGCAGACCCTGGAGAGCTTGATCACCGCCGGGAGGCACCCGGCCATCCGCAGGCGCCCAGCCGTACCCGGCCTGCCAGTTCTGAGCCTGCCAAATCTGGGCCTGCCAAATCTGGGCCTGCCAAATCTGGGCCTGCCAATGCCTCCATCGCTATCTGAGCCTGCCAAATCTGAGCCTGCCAAATCTGAGCCTGCCAAATCTGGGCCTGCCAAATCTGGGCCTGCCAAATCTGGGCCTGCCAAAAGCCTGCTGACGCCGCCGAGTGCCGTGCTCGACGAGGCGCACCTTGGCGACATCGAAGGCGCCCTCGGCCGGATCAGGGTCGGCGAGGAAGATCACCGCCACGGGCTGCGGCGGCAGCTGGTGACGTTCCTTGCCATCGTCGGCCCCGGGCTGATCGTCATGGTGGGGGACAACGACGCGGGCGGGGTCTCCACCTACGCCCAGGCGGGCCAGAACTACGGCTACACGCTGCTGTGGGTCCTCCTGCTGCTGATCCCGGTGCTGATCGTCAACCAGGAAATGGTGGTCAGGCTAGGCGCCGTGACCGGTGTCGGGCACGCCCGTCTCATCATTGAGCGGTTCGGCCGCTTCTGGGGCGCCTTCAGCGTCGGCGACCTGTTCCTGCTCAACTTCCTCACCATCATCACCGAGTTCATCGGCGTCTCCCTCGCCCTGGCCTACTTCGGCGTCAGCAAGTACATCGCCGTACCCATCGCGGCCGCCGTCCTGGTCGCCATCACCACGAGCGGCAGCTTCCAGCGCTGGGAACGCGCCATGCTGCTGTTCATCGCCGCAAGCGTGGTGCTGCTCCCGCTGGTCTTGCTCTCGCACCCGGCGTACGGTGCCGCCCTATACCACACCGTGGTGCCGGGGATCCAGGGCGGCGTCAGCTCGGACGCGATCCTGCTCATCATCGCGATCGTAGGCACGACGGTGGCCCCGTGGCAGCTGTTCTTCCAGCAGTCGAACGTGATCGACAAGCGGATCACGCCGCGTTTCATCGGCTACGAGCGCGCTGACACGTTCCTCGGCTCGCTTGTCGTGGTCGTCAGCGCGGGCGCGATCGTGATCGTCGGCGCCTACGCCGTGAGCGGCACCGCCCTGGTCGGGCACTTCAGCGATGCCCTCGGCATCGCCGACGCACTTGGTGACAAGAGCCACGTGCTCGGCGCGATGTTCTCGATCGTGCTGCTGGACGCCAGCATCATCGGCGCCTCCGCGGTCACGCTCGCGACCAGTTACGCGTTCGGCGACGTGTTCGGCCTCAAGCACTCACTGCACCGCAAATTCCGCGACGCCAAGCCCTTCTACGCCAGCTACGCCGGGATGGTTGTGCTAGCCGCCGCCGTCGTGCTAATCCCCGGCGCACCGCTGGGCCTCATCACCACCGCCGTCCAGGCTCTCGCCGGGGTGCTGCTGCCAAGCGCGAGCGTGTTCCTGCTGCTGCTGTGCAACGACCCGGAGGTGCTCGGCCCGTGGGTCAACCGTGGCTGGCTCAATGTGATCGCCACCGTGATCATCGCAACCCTGCTTATGCTGTCCTTCATCCTGATGGCCACCACGCTGTTCACCCACCTCAACGTTGCCAGGGTCTCGGAGTGGCTGGCCGGCGTGCTGATTGCCGCCCTGGTTGCGACCGGGATCGTGCTGCAGATCCTGCGGGTCCGCCGCGTTGGTCCCGCCAGGACGGCCGCCCCGGTCAGCCGCGAGGAGCGCGCGCGCTGGCGGATGCCGCCTCTCGCCCTGCTCAAGCCGGTCACCTGGTCGCCCGCGACCAGGCTCGGCATGATTGCGCTCCGCGGCTACCTCGTTGTCGCCGCGCTACTGCTGCTGATCAAGGCCATCCAGCTCGGCTGACCCGGTGGAGCATGAGACACTCGAATCATGGCTGGTGGCGCAGGAACCTCGGGTAAGACCGAGCAGGAGTGGCGGGAGCAGTTGAGCCCCGAGGAGTACCGCGTGCTCCGCGGTGGGGGCACCGAGGCGCCCTTCACCGGTGAATACACCGACACGACCACGGTGGGCGTGTACCGCTGCCGTGCCTGCGGAACGGAACTGTTCCGCTCGCAGACTAAGTTCGCGTCGCACTGCGGCTGGCCGAGTTTCTACGCCCCGTCCGATACCGACGCGGTCGAACTGCGAAAGGATCGGTCACTCGGGATGGCCCGCGTCGAGGTCCGCTGCGCCAACTGCGGCTCGCATCTTGGTCACGTGTTCCATGGCGAGGGGTACCAGACGCCCACCGACGACCGGTACTGCATAAACTCGGTCTCCCTCACGCTTGAGCCGGTCGAACAGCCTGGCCAAGCCTCGTGATGATCTCGTTGACGACACGCTCTGGCGTGTCGTCAACGGATACCGTCAGCGGGTGCTCGTCGCGTCCGGGCGGCTCGAGTTCGGAGAACTGGCTGTCCAGCAATCCGGCGGGGAAGAAATGGCCGTGCCGCGCCGCCAACCGCCTGGCGATGAGCTCCGGGTCCGCGTCCAGGTAGATCAGGCGGACCTGCGCCCTGCCCGCACGGAGCACGTCCCGGTAACGCCGCTTGAGCGCGGAGCAGGTAACCACGGCAGGCTCCCCGGCTGCGGCGCGCTCGTCAATCCACGCGGCGATTGCGCACAGCCAGGGCCAGCGATCCTCGTCGTCGAGGTGAACCCCAGCCTGCATCTTCGCCACGTTCGCCGCCGGGTGGAAATCATCGGCCTCGGCGTAGGTCCAGTGCAGCGTCCCTGCCAGCATCGCGCCCACGGTCGTCTTGCCGGTGCCGGAGACACCCATCACAAGCAAGATCGGTGGAGTCACGACTGATCACACCGGGACGGACACGGAAAGCGCGAACCTGCCCTCCGCGTCGGTCCACCAGGCCCGCATCTCGAACCCGGACTCGGCCAGTTCGGCGCGCACGCCTTCGGCACGGAACTTGGCAGACACCTCCGTGCGCATCTCCTCGCCCTCGCCGAAGGTCACCGAGAGGTCAGGGGCAGCGAGCTTGACGTTCTGCTCAGTGAGCGAACGCAGCCGCATCTCGATCCACTCGTTGGCGTTGTCCCACGCCGCGACGTGCTCGAATGCGGGCAGGTCGAAGTCGCCGTCCAGTTCCCTGTTGAGCACGTTGAGAACGTTCTTGTTGAACGCCGCAGTCACGCCGGCCGCGTCATCGTAAGCGGCCACCAGCGTGCCCGGGTCCTTGACCAGGTCGGTGCCGAGCAGCAGCGTGTCGCCGCTGCGGACGCCGACGCGAAGCGACGCGAGGAACTCCGCCCGCTGGGCCGGTACCAGGTTCCCGATCGTACTACCGAGAAAGGCGACCAATCGCGGACCGTCTACCGTGGGCAAGCCCAGGTGCTCCTCGAAATCTGACACCACCGCCTGCACGGCCAGATCCGGGTATGCGGCCCGCACGCGGCGGCCCGCGGCAACCAACGCCGCTTCGCTCACGTCGACGGGGACATAGCGCCGCAGCGTTCCGCGGTGCCGCAGCGCATCGAGCAGCAGCCCGGTCTTCTCCGCCGATCCCGAGCCAAGTTCCACCAGGGTGGCCGCACCGCTCGCGGAGGCGATCTCACCGGCGCGCCCGCGCAGTATCTCCCGCTCGGCCCGGGTCAGGTAATACTCGGGCAACCGCGTGATCTCCTCGAAGAGCTCGCTGCCCCGGTCGTCGTAGAACCACTTCGGCGGCAGCCGCTTGGGTGAGCTCGTCAGGCCGGCCAGCGCGTCGATACGCAGTGCCTCCTCCAAGAAGCCGGGAGGCAGCAGGCGGACAATTTCGGGCGCGGTCATCGGGTCACTGTCCTTCCATCGGGGACAAGTGGGCGGACGTCGACGGCCCCGGCCGCTGCCGTCAGCACCGAGCCGTCGGGAACCCAGGTCCAGCCGGGCGCATCGTCGCATGGCTCAGAGGCGACCATCAGCTGGCCGTCACCGCGCCGGTAGCACAGCGTGTCCCCGGCCGCGGTCGCCGCGATCACGTCGCCGTCGGTGAGCAGGAAGTTGAACCTGCCGGGCACGCGTTCGGCATGAAGCAGGGTTACCGTGGCGGCCAAGGCGGCGGCCGGTCCGGCCCCTGCGCGCAACTGGTGCAGCACGAGGGCCCACAGCAGGGCCGAGTCCGAGCGAGCCTCGAGCGCAATCAGGTCCGCGGCCGGCAACGCCCCCGCGAGTCCCGCCGCCGCTTCGGGCCAGCCGCTGACCGCGCCGTTGTGGCTGAACAACCAGCGGCCCGACGTATAAGGAGCGGCAGCGGCCTCGCCCGCTTCGGTCCCCACGGTGGCGCACCTGACCGCGGCGAGCACGGCCGTCGTCCTTGTCACCCGGGCGACGTCGGTGAATGAGGGGTCTGCCCAGATCGGCTGGCCGCGCCGGTACCTGGCCGGGAGCGGGTCGCCGCACGCATACCAGCCGACGCCGAACCCGTCTGCGTTCACCGTGCCATGCTGCTGGCGCCGCGGTGCCCAGGACTGCCGGTACAGCCCGTGCGGTGGCTCGATGATCAGCTCACGCAGCGTCGTGGGCGGACCGAGGTACGCCAGGTGGCGGCACATCAGCGGTGCCCCGGCGTGGTGGACCGCGCCGTGCGGAACCCGGCGAAGATCTGACGGCGGATCGGATAGTCCCAGTTACGGAACGTCGCACGGCAGGCGACCGAGTCTACCGCGAACGAGCCACCCCGTAGCACCTTGTAAGTGCTGCCGAAGAATACTTCCGAATACTCGCGGTACGGCCAGGCGGTAAAGCCCGGGTACGGCAGGAAATCGCTCGCCGTCCATTCCCACACGTCGCCGATCAGCTGACGGGCGCCGCACGGCGCCTGCCCGGCCGGATAGCAGCCGGCCTGCGCGGGCTGCAGGTGCCGCTGACCCAGGTTGGCGTGCTGGAGGGCCGGCTCGTCATCGCCCCAGGGATACCGGCGCGACCGGCCGGAAGCCGGGTCGAACCTCGCGGCCTTCTCCCACTCGGCCTCGGTGGGCAGCCGGCGTCCGGCCCAGCGCGCGTACGCGTCGGCCTCATGCCAGCAGACATGCAGGACCGGCTCCTCGGCTGGGACCGGCTCGATCGCACCGAACCGGCGCCGTATCCACTGGCCGCCATCGAGGTGCCAGAACTGCGGCGCCGTCAACCCGGACCGCTGCCGGTGCTGCCAGCCCGCGCCGCTCCACCATCGAGGTTCGTGGTAGCCGCCGTCGGCAATGAACTCCGCGTAGGCAGCATTGGTGACGGGGGTGGTGTCGATGTAGAAGGAGTCAAGCTCGACCTTGTGCGCGGGCCGCTCGTTGTCCAGGGCCCATGGCTCAGTGGAGGTGCCCATGGTGAACGGGCCCGCTGGAACAAGCACCTCGGCGGGCAGGCCAGCCACGGCATCGGGAGGTGCGACAACGGGCGGGGGCGCCCGCAGCACCGGCGCGCCCGCCCGAAGCTGATGCGTGATGAGCATCGTCTCGTCGTGCTGCTGCTCATGCTGGGCGATCATGCCGAACGCGAACCCGTCCGCCACCAGCGGTACCCCGGCCAGCGGCGCACGTTCCAGCAGGTCCAGGACCCGGCCCCGCACCTCACCGACGTACCACCGCGCCTGCGCCGGGGGTAGCAGTGGCAGGGTCGGGCGCTCGGCGCGCGGATGCTCGAATGCGTCATACAGCGGATCGATCTCCGGGTGCATCGGCTCGCGACCGCCCACGGCCCGCAACAGCCATAGCTCCTCCTGATTGCCCACGTGCGCGAGATCCCACACCAGCGGCGACATCAGGCGGGAGTGCTGGCGAATCAGATCGTCGTCGTCAACGCAGTCGGTGAGGCCACGGGTGCGTTCCCGGGCGGCCAGTAGCTCAACGGCTATTCGCTCGCGCAGGCCTTCGTCGCTCGCCGGCCGGTTCATGCGCGCTCCTCCAGCAGGTCATCGGCGGGGCATCGGTCACGCTGGACATAGCGTGCGGCGAAATCGGCCACCGACCGGAGCAACGGGGCAGGCGCACCACTGCGCCGCAACGCGGCGTAGGCGGCTTCGAAACAGGCCCGGATGGCACCGGCGATGCATTCGTCGGCGGGGCCGTGCCGCGCCGCGTGCGACCAGGGATCGCAATGCCCATCCCACAGCGGCTCCGCTGCCGCCAGCGCCGCGTCTCCCGCCAGGGAATCATTGAGCAGTGCCCAGACGACGGCGGTCGGCACAACCCATCCGTCTCCGGGCTGCGCGTCGATCATGCGGAGCTCGAGATGACCACGCGGGCGGATTGGCGGGAAGAGGGTCGACACGTGATAATCGAGGTCGTCCAGCGTGGGACGGCGCTCAGCATCGTGGGAGGAGCGGGCGGCCTGGCGAACGCGGTGGGGACCGGCCGCTCGGTGCGTGCCACCGGCATCACAACCGGTCTTGGCATCACGACCGTTGCTGGCGCCACGACCGTTGCTCTCGCCGCCGCAAGCACCGCTGGCCCCAGCACCGTTGCTGTCATCACCAGCGCTGCTTACATCACTGCTGGCAGCACGAGCGCTGCTGACGCTACTGGCACCGCCGGGCAGCCTTGCGTTGACGCCCGCACCGAGTAGCCAGTTGCGGAAGGTCAGGCCCGGGGGCGCAGCCCACGAATCCGTACCGTGGCGCCTGATGCACATCAGCTCCGCATCCAAGGCGTACTCCGCCCACTGGGACCTGAGATCGGTGCTGACTCCTGGTTGGCCCGTTCCCTGCGGTGGCCTGGTGCGGCCCGGATCCAGCTTGGCCCACACGGCCTGGCGGGTGGAGCGCCAGCCGGTCGGACGGCCCTGCCGCAGCGGCGAGTTCGCGAAAGCGGCGACAAGTACGGGCCCTATCGTGTGCAGCAGGTGCCAGCGCCTACGGTAACTCTGCTGGCCTGCGCCGTCCTCCCCGGCATCCAGGCACACCTGTACGGAGGCGGTACTGCACATCATGATCCGCCCGGCGGGACCGGACCGGTCGAAGAACTCCTCCATAGCCGCGTAACGCGGCGAGTCGAGGACTCGGAGGGGCGGGCGGAAGGGATCGAGGCCGTGACCGGAAAGGAAGAGACCCGCTGCCTGCATGGCTTCGGTCAAAGCGGCCATGTCGCGGGCCGCGTTTGCGAGGCAATCTCCGATGCTCGCGGCCGGCAACGAGCTGAGTTCGAGCTGGCCACCCGGTTCGGTGGTCAGACAGCCCTTGGCGGGCAGCGCACCAGGCCTGTCGAGGCCGGCCAGCGCGGCCCTTACCTGTGCCGGCCTGACCGGCAGAGCAGGATCGCGCGCGTCACAGACCAGCCATTCCAGCTCGACGCCCACTCGCTCGGGTGGTCCCGTCTTGAAGCAGATGCCGTGAAGGTGCGCTATAGCATCCTGCTCGGTGAGCGGTACCGCCTCTGGCCGCAAGCCATCGTCACGGGCACGGATCATCGGGCGGCCCTCCTTCGTCGCTCTTGCTAGCCGATCACGCGTGAGATCCGGCTCGGGGCAAGCCACGCCTCCACTCTCTTTCCACCCTGCCACATGCAATGCGATGCCCCGGCCCGGGGATCCATGGCTGCACCTGCGCTGCCCTCGGGACAGCAGCGGGTGAACGATCTTTTCCGCCGCGCGCAGCGCAGGCGGATCACCCGGGCCGTGATCGCCACAGTCGCGCAGCAGGACGACTACATGAAACGCGTCCGTGCGGGCGGCGGCGCCCGTGACCAGCTGCGCGCCGAGGGAATCGTGATCTTCGGTGGCTACGGAAGCCACCGGGAAACCGCTGCCGCGCTCGGCCTTCCACCGCCAGACCCCGGCGAGTTCGTCAGCGCCCGGCTGGCGCGGCGCGCCGACCGCGGCGACGGAAGCGGGCGGCCGTGGGTGCGGCTCCGCGACGGCGAGTGGATGGCCGCCGGGCCGGCGGACCCCGTCGAGCCAGCCCCGCCGCTCCCTGACGTCTGAATGTTGCCGCTGCCGGTACGGTTCCCTGCTGAGACCAGCGACACGATCATGCCGTTTGCGGCGCCGTCCGACGGCTTCCGGTCGCGGCACGGGAGGACGGCGGGCGGGTCCGCCGGTGCTTCGCGGCCGAACACAGCCGCCGAAGGGAGGCCGGGTGCTCGAAGCGGTCGAGATCTGCGCTGGCGCGGGCGGCCAGGCCCTCGGCCTGGAGCAGGCGGGCTTCGAGCACGCGCTCGCCGTCGAACTTGACGGCCACGCGTGCAACACGCTGCGGGCGAACCGGCCAGCGTGGAAGGTCGCCGTAGGTGACGTGGCCGACGCGGCGGTGTGGCAGCCGGCCAGCTACGAGGGCGTGGCGCTGCTCGCCAGGGGCGTTCCGTGCCCGCCATTCACGGTAGCGGGCAAGCAACTCGGGGCGGCGGAGAGCGCGACCGGTTCGCCTGGGCGGTGGAACTGTGTGGCACGGTCCTGCCCCGTGCGCTCCTGTTGGAGAACGTGCGAGGGCTGAGTACCGGCCGTTTCGCCGCCTACCGGCAGCACGTGCTCAAACGGCTGCGGCAACTCGGCTACATCGCGCAATGGCGGCTGCTGGGCAGATCGGCAACGCGTTCCCGCCGCCGGTCGCCCGCTCCGTCGGCGCGTCGATCCGACAGGCACTCAATCATGACGGCGAGCCGCGCCCGTTGGTCGAGGACACCGAGCCCGTGCACGATCCGGTGTTCTGGCGTTGCGGGCCAACGGCGGCTTCCTTTCGGCGGAGCAGATCGCCGACGCGGTATCGCTGGACCGCGGTGAGTACCTGGATCCGCCTGCTGTCGAGCGCCACTTCAGCCATCTCAGCCGCGACTTCGAGGTCGAGATCGCCGGGCGCGGGCATTGCCCCGCGTACCGGCTGGGCACATTCCGCGCGTTCCTCGGGCAGCAGGGTCACTCCCGGCATGGGCAGTTCCTCAAGCACCGCGCCCGGATCAGCTAGCGGTTCCTGAAGAACTCCGCCCCGATCAGGCAGTGACCACCGGCCTCAGCTCAGTGACCAGCGGAAGGAGTGCTGTCGGGCCACCCTGTCCCAGCCGGGCACACGATCATGGCTTACTCTTCGGGCACAGATAGACCCGTGCCGAGCAGGTAAATGGATCATGAGAAGCTCCGCGCTCGAACACGTTCTGACGGGAAGCGGCGCCACGGCAGGCGTTAGGGGCGGCAGACGTAATGGCTTATCCAATTCTTCCCCGCCGCTGGCGAGCGCCCGCGCGATCACGGTGCGCAGGATGTCGTTCGTACCTTCGCCGATGGCCATCAGCGGCGCGCTCCGGGTATTCGCCTGACGCCTCCTTCGCCCGGGCGACGGGCCGGATCTCGTCGTCGGCGAAGGCCCGCACCGTGTCACGGAAAAGCCGCTGCCCGGCGGATAGCTCAACGTCCATCGGGTGCTCCGATGGCGACGTCCGGTTGTAAGTGAACAGTGATTCAGCTAGATATACACCATGCCGACGGTCCTGTTCGTGCTCGCCGTCGTGGCTCTTGGCGCAACGGTCAACGCCTATCGCCCGACCCGGCTGCGCTTCGGGCGAGACCCGAGCTTCTTCTTCTCCTGGATCGTCATCGAACTGGCCGGCTGGTGGCTGGTGCTCGAGGTGGCCTCGGTCGCGGGGCTGGCCGCGGCCGGGGCACTGCGCGGCTGGGCCGGCTGGGCCGGGCTCGTGATGATCGCGGTAACCTGGGCGGCGCTCGGCGGGCTCATCGTGATGACCGGCCGGACTTCGGCGGAGCTTCGGGCCGCGGGTGCGCCACCCGGCGGCCCGGTCCGGTTCCCCCGCAGCCAGGTGCTCCTCCCGTTCCTGCTGACGCACCGGCGCGGCGCCGCGCGGCTGAAGAACATCGTGTTCGCCGAGGTGGAAGGTGAACGGCTGAGGCTCGACATTTACCTCCCAAACGGCGATGCGGATGTGGCGCACGGCACGCATACGTTCCCCCGGCCTGGCATACTTCAGCTCCACGGCGGAGATTGGAGCTTCGGTGACAAGCGCGCGGAAGGCATACCGCTACTCGGTCACCTGGCGGCGAGTGGCTGGGTCGGCATCAACGTCAACTACCGGCTGAGCCCGAAGGTCGCTTTCCCCGTTCACCTCGAGGATGTGAAGCGGGCCATCGCCTGGTACCGCGATCACGCCGCGGAGTTCGGCGCGGATCCGGATTTTCTCTGCATTACCGGCGGCTCGGCAGGTGCGCATCTGGCCGCGCTCGCCGCACTCAGCCCTAACGATGCCGAGTACCAGCCCGGGTTCGAAGAGGTGGACACCCACCTGCGCGCCGCCGTGGTCTGGTACGGCGTCTACGACTTCACCAACCGGCTCGGCACCTGGCAGCGCCACGAGATGCTGATGCTTGAACGGGTCGTCATGCAGCGCGCACTCGCCGACCATCCCGCCGACTTCGCCAGGGCGTCGCCGCTCGACCGGCTGCGCCCGGACGCGCCGCCGTTCCTTGTCGTGCATGGGGATATCGACACCCTAGCGCCGGTGGCTGAGGCGCGGGCGTTCGTGTCTGCGCTCCGGGAGATCTCCACCCAGGCCGTGGTCTACGCCGAGCTCGCGGGCGCGCAGCACGCCTTCGACGTATTTCCCTCGCATCGCTGCGCCCGCGCGGTGGAGGCCGCAGCCGGGTTCCTCGCGGGCGTGCACGGGGCGTACCTGGCCGGCCAGCAGGCCGGCGCTCCGGCGCCACCCCAATGATCGCATCCAGCAGCGCAGCTGGTGCCACGCAAATCCATGATCAGTATGCGCTCCGGCTTAGCCGTGCCGTGCTCACCGAGGGTGTTGCGCTGAAACGGCGCCACAGCTCAGGCGGGCGCGGGCCTTCCCGTAAGACGACACCCCGGAAACCTGGTTGCCCGCGGCTGACCGGCACCGGACACCTGGCCGGCGCGAGCCACGCGAACGGGGATATGTTGGATCGGCCGGAAACCTGACGGAGGTCATCAGCCACCAATGAGCGGAGTGGGGCAGCTGGTCTTCTCCGGGCCGCTGTTGCTCGCGGTCCCGGTAGCAGCCGCCGCGGGCGCGGTCTCGTTTCTGTCGCCGTGCTGCCTGCCGCTCGTGCCCGGATACGTTTCGTACATCACCGGCATGTCAGGAGCGGACCTGCAGCAGCGCGCGGCTCGCAGCCGCACTGGGACGCTCGTGGCGGTCGGGGCTGCTGGCGCGGCCGATGATGCCGAGCTGGCAGATCCGGCTGGGTCGGCCAGGCCGTCGCGTCCGGCTGGGCGGGCCAGGCCGTCGCATCCGGCTGGGCCGGCCAGGCCGTCGGATCCGGCGGGACCGGCCAGTTCGGCCCATCCGGCGGGGCCGGCCAGGTCGGCAGAGCCGCCGTCCGCTGGGCAGTCAGGTGGCGCGCCGTCAGCCGGAGCAGTGACAGGCCGCGGGCGGACGCTCGCCGGAGCGGCGCTGTTCGTGCTCGGATTCGCCACGCTGTTCGCGACCTACGGCGCGCTTTTCGGCGGGCTTGGCGCCACGCTAGGCGCGCACCAGCGCGCCCTCACCCAGGTGCTCGGCGCCGTCACGATTGTGCTCGGCCTGCTATTCATGGGCGTGTTCGAGCGCTTCTGGCCGGCCAGCCGCAGCGTGCGGCCCAATTTCCGGCCGCGCGCGGGCCTGGCAGGTGCGCCGCTGCTCGGCGTGATGTTCGGGCTCGGCTGGACACCATGCATCGGGCCGACCCTGACCGCGGTGATGACCATGTCGGTGACCACGGGAACCGCCACCAAGGGCGCGTTCCTCGCCTTCGTCTACGCCCTGGGCCTCGGCATCCCGTTCCTGATCGCCGCCTTCGGCGTACAGCGTGGCCTGCGCGCGTTCGGCTTTGCCCGGCGCCACGCCCGGCTCATCATGCAGGTGGGCGGCGCCATGCTCGTCCTCGTCGGGGCGGCGCAGGTGACTGGTGTCTGGACGGACGCGATCGGCTCACTGCAGCACTGGATCGCCGGCTACTCAGCGCCGCTGTAATGAGCGATCCGTGGTGGCGGAGCGCTGCGATCTACCAGGTCTACATCCGGAGCTTCGCCGACTCCGGCGGTGACGGCGTTGTTGACATCGCTGGCATGCGCGCCCGCCACGGCTATCTGCGGGACATCGGCGTCGACGCTGTGTGGATCAACCCCTGGTATGTCTCCCCCATGGTGGACGGCGGGTACGACGTCGCCGACTACCGTGACATCGACCCGGTCTTCGGCACGCTCGCCGACGCCGAGGACTAAATCAGGGAAGCGCACGGCCATCGGCTTCGCGTGATCGTCGATATGGTCCCGAACCACTGCTCGAGCAGTCACCCGTGATTTCGTGCCGCGCTCGCGGCCGGTCCGGGCTCCGCCGAGCGGGCGCGCTTCATCTTCCGCCCCGGCAAGGGCACGAACGGCGAACTGCCGCCGAACGACTGGGTGTCCGGCTTCGGCGGTCCGGCCTGGACCCAGGTGACCGAGGTGGACTCCAGGCCGGGCGAACGGTACCTACGCGTGTTCGCTGCCGATCAGCCCGACTTCAACTGGGAGAACCCCGAGGTGCGGGCGGAGTTCCACGACATCCTGCGGTTCTGGCTCGACCGGGACGTCGATGGCTTCCGTATCGACGCCGCAGACACGCTGGTAAAGGATCCGGCCCTGCCCGACATGGCGGCCGTGCCTGCTGGTGCGCCAAGCCCGCAGCGCGGGCAGGCGGCCTCCCACGAGGTCTTTCGGGGCTGGCGCGCCGTTCGGGTTCAGCCCTGATGGTGCGGCGGAGCCGGGGCTGCCGCAGCCCGCAGCCTGGCGCGACCTCACGGTGGCGGCGCAGGACCCGGACCCGGCCTCGACCCTCAGCCTGTACCGTGACGCGCTGCGCATCCGGGCCGAAGCTAGGCTCGGCAGCGGGCCGCTGACATGGCTCGAAACAGAGCCCGGCGCGCTCGCCTTCAGTCGGCCTGGCGGACTGGCGTGCGCGGTCAACCTCTCCGGCCATCCCGAGAAGTTGACCACGCTGCCGCGTCACAGCGAGGTACTCCTTGCCAGCGCCCCGCTCGACGGCAGTCCGGACGACGGTCGGCTGCTACCACCTGACACCGCCGTATGGCTCTGCACCGTGTGATCACCGGGTGTCAGTTTGTACCGTGGAGAACCACACCCGCGCGCGCCGAGGGGCGGGTGAACCCAATCGCCCCCCTGCCGGAGTAGCTCACGATGTGGATCGGCACGCCAGCCTCCTCGGCCTCGATCATCATGCCCTTACCCAGCACCATGGCAACGTGGCCAGGCGAGGTCGGCGTGCCATCCGACCCGGCGAAGAACACCAGGTCCCCTGGCTCCTCATGACCCGGTTGAATCCGCGGGCCCCACGTCCACTGCTGCTCCGACGTCCGGGGGATCGTGATCCCGGCCGCGCGGTAGGCCATCATCACCAGGCCAGAGCAGTCGAAGCTATCCGGCCCGGTGCCACCCCACACATACGGCTTGCCGAGCTGCTGCTGCGCGTACGAGATCGCGGCCGAGACCACCTCGTTCGGTGCATGGGCCGTGGTGGTGTCCGTGCATGACGCGCCGTTGTCCATGTTCGCCGCGGTCACGGTGAAGCCGCCCTGGGTGTACGTGTTCGCCCAAGACAGCACGTCCTGCACATACGACTGGAGGTGGTTGTAGGCGAAGATCGCACCTGGCAGGTCACCCGGAGCACCGTGCGCGACCAGGTACTTCGCGGCACCGTGGATCGCGTCAGCCGGATCGTACACGTTGTCGATGCCATCGCCGTCGCCATCGGTCGCGTACCCGCCGAAACTCTGGTTGGCCGAGTGAATCGCCGGGCCACCCCACTCGTCTCCAGCCGCGCCACCGATGCCGATCTGCATCGGGCCCGCGGCGCCGAATCCGTTCTGGTCGCTGCGCACGCCCGGCATGTTCGCCCGGCCTTGGTTGGACTCGACCTCGCCGATGCCCGCGAGCACCTCCCAAGGGATCCCGTACTCCCTCCCCACCTTCTGGTATGTCGCGAGGTAGTTTTCGGGAATCGAGTCCTTCGCCTGCGTGCTCGCGGGCAGCTGGCTCGTCTGCTGCATGCAGGATTGCGGGCCGAACCCGGGCAGCCCGAACAATCCTCCTGACATCGCGATCGGGATCACGGTCAGGCCCACCCCGAGCGCGACCACGCCGAAACCGGCAAGCAGCAGGAAAACCGGGCCCCGGCCGCCCGAACCGCCGGCCGAGCCACCTTTGCCGACCCTGCTTGACCCGACATGCGAACCGTCAAGGCTGGACGAGCCGACCCGGACAAACGAACTGCCCCGCCCGGTCGACCCGCCCGCCTCGGGGGAGTCACGGCCGACCTCTCGGACGACCGAGCCGAGATCGCGCCCCATCGTTCTGCTCACCGGCTACTGGTTGCCCGCCGACGCCGGCTGGATCTGACTCACTTGCCATTTGCCGCCCATGTTGACCACCGTGACCGCGTACTGGCCGGTCGAGGAACTGGTCCCGCTCACCTGCTGGATGTGCTGGCTGATCGTCACTATGAAGGTGAGGCTGGACGTACCGAAGGACCGCAAGGAGTTGATCACCGCGGTCGCGGTGGAGATCTGTTTGTCCTCGGTCCGCTGCTTCGCCACCCCGTAGGTGTTGTAGTCCCCCTCAAGCACCTGCAGGAACTGCCCGGTTACCAGATTGGACATCCGGTTCGCATAGGAGGCGCCGTTCTCGGTGTAGCTGAAGGTGTCGTAGTACCCCGCCGCCTGCGCGGTGGCGGTGGCCGCGCTGGCCAGGTCATGCCGCGAGAACGGCAGCCACTGGTAGATGTTCACCGCCGAGCTGGCCGCCGGCGCCGGCGTCGCGAGCGGCCGCGGCGCGGGCGTGGCGGCGTCCGGGGCAGCGGGCGTCACCGATGCGCTCGTGGCACGCGGCGCGGCCGTAGTGTCCGGCAGGACCAGGTAGACGCCCAGGCCGACGAGAATCACGACGATCACAGCGAACGCCAGTTTCTGCTGACGCGGGTTCAGCTCCATCACGGCTCCCGCTACCTGTCACGCCTGATCGGCCTGACCCAGCTCTTGCCGGACGTCTTGCGCTCACCTGCCCGGTCGTCCGCGGTGCGCGGCGGAACGGGCGGCGGGGCCGGTGCCGACCTGGCTGGCGCCGAGGCCTGACGCGGCGAAGCCGTCGCTGATCGCCGCTGCCCCGGTGCCTGCCGCGGCTGCGCCATCGCTGATCGTGGCGGAGCGGGCGCCTGCCGCGGCGCCTGGCGCCTGGTGGGCGTGGCGGCCTCGCCGAACGGAGCTCCCGCCGCTGGCGGCGAAACCGAGCCATTGCCGCGCCGCGGCGGGTAGGGCCCTGGCTGCCAGCGAGGTGGCCCGGTGCGCGGGCGCCGCCCTAGGTCGAGCGGCGGCGGTTCCCTGCGACCGTTGCCGTTCCCGCCACTGAGGTCGGGCCGCAGTGCTGGACTCCCGGGCCTGGACCCACCACCGGCCGGCCCGCTGCGGTCCGGGCCGTCACCGTCGGGCGAGATGTCCTGTGGGTCCGGCCCGTCGGGCCCATTGCCGACGCGACGCCCCGCGACGCCCGCCGCTCCCGCCGCGACGGCAGTGCCGACGCCACCAGTGCCTGCCGCGCCGGCCGCCCGCACGATGCTCTGGGCGAGGAAGACCGACTGATCCGCCTGATCGGGGTTCTGGCGCGCCCACTTGCCCGCTCTGTAGGTGTCGTAGCCGGGGACAGTGGCGCCTGCTGTGCGCGCCGTCTGGCCGCGGAAACCATACCGCGACTGTTCGCGGTATGCCTCGGCCCGCTCACGCGCACCGACCATGTCATAGCCGACAGAAGTGAACAGATGCTGGAAGGGCCTGCGGTAGATGAACACCGCGACCGTAAGGAGGGCGATCATCATGATCTTGAAGACCCAGGGCAGCGCGTAGTCGCTCACGGCCATCACCAGGGCATAGCAGTACAACAGGATGCTCAGGGTTAGGGCCACGGCGGCCTGTTTCATCAGCACGCCCACGAGCATCTCGAACCACCGGATCGCGACAACCCGGCCGAACCCGGGATGTGTCCCGATGATCAGGAAGAAGGGCCCGGCAACGAGCAGCAGCAGGAACCCCAGCTTCAGGACGATGAGCGTGATCGCGATCAGCAGTATCAGCGCCCCCGCAACGAGTGCCGCGAAGAGCGCACTGAACGCCACCTCCAGCCTGGTTGCCCACTGCTTGCCCTGGAACAGCGGGTACACCGCCGGGTCCTGTTGCAGATTGCTGGCGATCCCCTGGTAGACGTCCTGTTTCTGGGTGGCCAGTTGCACCGTGGGCCGCTCGTTCACGGCGTATGCCTGCGACCAGAGCAGCGCGCGGCCGTACTGGTCGACCGGGTTCGCGCCGTTGCCGGTTGCGGTGGACATCGTGCCGAATTCGCCGGCCAGCCACGGTTTGCACACGAGGACGGCCCAGAGCTCATCCGCGTTCTGGCTGACCACCTCGTTGCCGCCGGTGTAGGCGTAGTTCTCGCCCGTGCTCTGTGGGTCGCCCTTGCCAACGGGCACACAACTGGTACCGCCGGAGACTGGCAGCCTGCTGAATGCGGCGTCGAGAACCTGGCTGATGCCGTCGGACACCTTCTGCCCGAGCCCGGTGAAGTCGGCGGGGCGGCCGATCAGCCAAATAGCCGCGGCGCAGGCCGCCACCATCCAGATAGTGCCTTCGATGGTGCGGGTCGCACGCTTGCGGATCAGGCCCTGCCACGCCAGCCAGACCGCGCCGAGCAGCACGACCGGGGCCAGGTAGGGGAAGTAGACCGCGTTGCCGATCTGCGATATGAGCTGGTCAACGCGCTGCTTGAGCCAGCTGAGCAGGCCTTCTCCCGCGGCCGACTGGTAAGTCGTGATGGTGATCCTGTCGACGGCCTTGGCCGCGTCGAAGACAGTGTTCGAGACGCTGTTTCCGATCATGGATGTCATGTCGGAGCACTTGAGGTCGTACGGCGCCCAGATCTGGCCGGCCATGCCATAGCTCTGGTAGAGGGTGAGCTTCGACGGCGCCCCCGCCGACGATGCGGTCGACGATGCGGTCGACGATGCGGTCGGCGATGCGGTCGGCGCCTCCGGCGGCATGATCATCGCGTCGATGCCGGTGCCCGCGGGCTCGGGCGACGGCGGGCCGGGCGAGCACAGATCGTTGAGTGAACCGACCGCCGCCGACCCCGCCTCGCACAGCCCGCCGAGCCCGACGATCGTCAGCCCGTCACAGATCGCGCCCTGCGGCCCGGTGCCAGATGTGGCTGACATGGCAGGCACACCGGGATCAGCAGGGGGTGATCCCGGTGTGGCCGCGGGAGACAGAGCGCGGACGGTGTCCGCGGCGTCCGCCGTGGTGCGCACCGTGTTCGTGGCGCGCACCTGCGTGCTCGCTGTGCTCGACGTGCCGGCTGTGCTCGCGGCGGCCGGAATGCCGGATACGGCGGCTATGACTATGATCACGCCCGCAGCCCGGCGGGCGGCCAGTGTCACTCTCGCCATCGGCGCTCCTGGGGATCGGTCTCCGGTCGTCTCAGTGCTGTCCCGGGCTTGCCCCGGGTTCGGGATGCCGCTCACCAGCCGACCGGGACCGCGGCGCATCCGGCTCCTCGGGCCTGGTCCGTGTCGGGTTGGTGTCGAGCCAGCGGGCAAGGTCCTCCGACATCAGGTCGACCCCGATCCGGCCGGCCCTGCCGTCTAGATCACGGAAGACGCACTCGCCATTTCCCAGGCTGCGCAGCACGGCCTTATGGTCGTCCGACGCCTCCACGCCTAGCAGGGAAATCACGTTGCCGACCTCGACCCGCTCGGTGGAACGGAATGCGAAGACCCCGGAGATGCAGTTGGTCACCTGCTCGCTCAGCAGGTCACCCGCGTTCTGCGAGACGAGGATCAGGGCGGTGTTGCGTGACCGGCCCATCCTCGACACCTCGGGCACGAGCTTCGCACCTTCGGGCGTGGACGTGATCGCCCACGCCTCGTCAAGGAAGATCGCCTTCGGCAGGCCGCGGTCCATGCCATTGAGCAGCCGCCGGGCGAACTGGGACACGAGGTAGAGCAGTGCTACCGACAGCCGCTGCTCGTAGGAGTAGTCGTCGCGTTTGACGGCAGCGTCGGGCAGGCTGAGCCCGCTGAGCGTGAACACGGTGGTCCACCCGGCCGCGTCGATCTGGTCGCCTCCCGAGGGGTGGAAGCACAACAGCGCGAGCCGCATCTCGGACATCGACCGCAACACGGCGCCAAGATTCTTGGACGCGGCGTCGGCGGACTGCTCAAGGTGATCGACAACCTTGCCGAGGCTGGGCTCTTCCCGCCCGGCGACGGTGCCGACTGCCTGGATCATCGCGCTCTCACGCTCCTCGCTCATCCGCGGCAGCAGCAACCGGAGCGTCTCGGTGGCCATCGTCCGTCTGGCCGCCAGGTCGTCCCCGAACGAGAACGGATCGAGCAGGCCAGGCGACGCCGAGCCGAGCGGCAGTACTCGTGCCCGGCGGCCACGCGTCTGCAGCAGGCGCACCAGTGACTCCGCGTCTCCCTTCGGGTCGATCACGGCGACCGTCACGCCGCGGAGAGCGAGTTGGTAGATCAGCAGGAGGGCCAGGGTGGTCTTGCCGCCGCCGGGCTCCCCGGTAATGGCGATCGCGGTGGGCCGGTTGCGCGCGGCAGCGGCAAGCGGGTCGAAGTGCACAACGGACCTCGCGCGGCCGAGGGTCTCGCCGATGTAGGGGCCGATCCAGGAACCGTCCACCGCCCGGTCGCCGAGGCCGACGGTCGCCGTCGGCACACCGCCGGCGATCGTGTAAAGCGGCTGGCGCTGCACGTATGCGTTGAGCCTTATCTGATCTCCTGGCAGCGACTCGCACAGCAGGGAGAACTGGTCGCCGGTGGAGTTGACGATGTCGATGCCGATGTCGCGGTAGTGCTCGATCGCGGCCTCCACCCGGCGGACGCACATCTGGCGCGTCGGCGCGGCGATGATGAGCCGGTGCCAGCCGTAGACGAATGGCAGCCGCTCCTTGGTGATGCCGTGCTCGAGCATCCGCGCCGCCTCGAGTTGCTCGGCGAGCGCGATGGGCGCCTCCGCACCCGCCTCACGGATGTGAATGTCCATGTCGCGGGCGTGAGCGAGCTTGTGGCTCACATCCTTGCTCGCCTTGGCCGGCGGGATCAGCTTCATCCGGCAACTGATCTCAACAGGGAACGGCAGCGAGTCCGCGAAGTGCAGCCACGGCTCTCCATCAGGGAATGCCATCACGTCTGGGAAACGGGAGAACGACAGGAACGCGGCAAAGGATTCTCCGGCATGGTGCTCCAGTCGCAGTAAGGTCCGCCCGTTGTGCACCTGACCTTCGAGCAGGCCTTCGATCTCGCCCGAGCCCCAGGTACGGCGCGGAGTGGCAGAGGGTGGCGGGTCGCCGATCGGGCCCGACAGGGTATGCCTGAACAGCCAGGCGATCTCGTCTGACGTCGCGTACCGTGCGCCGAGCGCGCTCGCCGCGAGCGCGCGGCCGAGCCGCTCGCTCTGCTCGGTCCACTTCGCGATCTCGCCTTCGTCGACGGCCTCGTCGTCCAGGCCCAGTGCCTTCTCACTGCGCTGGTAGAGCGAGATGAACTGTGCGAATACGCCGCCGGAAAGCTGGACTCGCATGCTGCGCTGGCCAAGCCGGACGCCGAGATAAACCTCCTTGCCCCAGAAGTCTTTCGCCCAGACGTGCCGGTACATCTCGTCCAGGTAGTCGAGCCAGCCCGCCCCACCGTCGGAGGTGGAATCCAGGCGGCGCGCCCATTCGGCGGCCGGATAAGAACGGTGCACGATGCGCAGGTGCACCTCCGCATCTGGCATCCGGATGGCCGCCAGCGCGATCGTCGTGTTGGTGGCCAGGGCAGCACGTTCTTCCGGCGTGGTGAACTCATATGGCACCGTGGGGATCCGGTAATACGCCCACGCATGCGTGTCCGTAAGCACGATCCGGTCATCGAAATACCGGATCGACAACCTGCGCCGCTCCCTCGTGCGGCTGCTCATCCTGCTCTCCTCCGTCGCGGGCACCCGGCCGCGCTGGCCAGCGGCGCGGGTCTCATCGGGCGGCCTCGGCAGCGTCCTCCGCCACCGCGAGACCGGCGACGGTAACCCCCGCGAGAGCCGTGTAGGCGTGGCGGGTATGCGGGCGCACTGAGCGTGGCCCCGGTTCCTGGCCGCGCTCGGCGTCCAGCTGTTCGTCCCATGGCACCCGGACGATTGCCCGGCAACGACCCCGCGCCACGCTTTCGGCCTGCAGCACATCGGGCATGCTCCGCTTGCTTACCCCGTTGACCACGGTGACCGCACGCGCGGCTAGCTCGGTGTAACTGTGCGCCTCCAGCCATTCGTAGGTCATCGCTACCGCGCGGGGGGCGTCGGTGCTGGCCGGGGCGACGAGCACAAGCTGATCAGCGATCCGCAGCGCCCGGGCCACCGTCGTCGCGGCCGGGTCAACGATGGTCAGCTCGTAACGCCGTGCGAGCAGGCCAGCGAGCTGCACGTAATCGTGATCGTCAAGCGCAGGTACCGCGATCCAGTCCTCGCCCATTGTGATGACCTCGAGCTGAGGATCCGCGGAGACTGATACGCCGCAGCCGGACAGGGAACCGGAAAAGCTGTCGGCGAGCAATCCGCCGACAGTCGCGGCGGGCCTGGCCCCGAGCTGGCGGATAAGCGAGCCTTCGCCTGGATTGAGATCTAGTGCGGCGACCGCTTCAGCGCGCAAGCTGGCGAGCGACCGGCCGAGCATCAGCGCCGTCGCGGTCTGGCCAGCGCCGCTCGTGCAGCCAAGCACGACAATCCTGCGTGGCCCGGGCAGCGGCATCCGGCAGCGCGCCTTGTCCTGCTCCTCGGGGTCTGCCCGCCCGGGACCCAGGCCGCCCACCACTACCTTCGCCCGCCGATGCCAACCCGGGCCGCGTTCGTCCCTGGACCGGTGGACCACCCGTTCGACGGACCGCGGCGATTCCCGGGGTTCCAGCACCATGGTGCCCGATACGTCCGGGCCTTCGACCGCACGGGCCACGGGTGCGGCAGGTGCGGGCGGCGTCTTCGAGACCTGGGGAATCGGTGGATGTGGAGGGGGCGTTTGGCGGGCAGGGTCCAGCGGAGTCGACGCAGCCGCTGTGGACGGAGCCACAGCTCCGGCCGGCGCCTGGGCGGTCGGCGCCGCATCCGCCAGAGATTCCGTCCGAGACTGGCTTGCCGCTCGAAGCTCTTGTGACAGTCCTGTCGGTTGGGGTGGTGATCCCCTGGCGTGAAGTGATGCCTGGGTCGACGGTGGGGGGGTCTGGGCCGACTCCGGCGGCTGGACCAGCTGGGCGACTTGGCTTGCCTGCGGCGGCTGTGGTGCCCGCCCTGGGAACCGCGGCAGCTGTGATCGCAACTTGCCCGGCTGGCCCGGCCGCGCTGGCTCGACCGGCTGGCCCGATCGCGCTGGCTCGACCGGCTGGCCCGATCGCGCTGGCTCGACCGGCTGGCCCGATCGCGCTGGCTCGACCGGCTGGCCCGATCGCGCTGGCTCGACCGGCTGGGGGGGCTGTGCCGACTTGCCCGGCTGCGCTGGCTCGACCGGCTGGGGGGGCTGTGCTGACTTGCCCGGCTGGCCCGGCTGCGCTAGCTCGACCGGCTGGCCCGGCCGCGCTGACCGGCCCGGCTGCGGGACGGCTTGGGCCCACTGCGCAGACAGCGATGACCCGCCCTGCGAGGGTTGCCACAGCGGCCGTAGCGGTTGGGCCCGCGGCTGCGAGCGCGGCAGCAGCCCGGGATCGCTTTGCGGGTAGCGCTGGCGACGATCCACCGGGTCCTTCGCATGCCGCGCCTGTCCCACCCAGACCTGTCCGGAACCGCTGGCCTCACCTGGACGGCCGGACTCGGGGACTGCGCCACGTACGTGAGTAACCTTGTCCGCCTGGTCGGAATGGGCGAGCTCCAGCGGTGTCGGGCGGTCTGTAGGCGACGGTCCCGGGACTGGCCCTGGCGCCATGCCTGCGAGTGTGGCCGCCGCACGGCTCCCGGCACTGCCCGCCGCACCGCTCCCGGCACTGCCCGCCGCACCGCTCCCGGCACTGCCCGCCGCACCGCTCCCGGCACTGCCCGCCGCACCGCTCCCGGCACTGCCCGCCGCACCGCTGCCTCTACTACCCGAGGGGCTTTCTGCGCATATGCCCCTAGTGCCCACGTTCGCGGTGCCCGAGTTCGGCGTGCCCAGGTTCGGCCCGGTGTTTGCACCAGCGGGGAGGGCCACACCCGCCCCGTGAACCACGCCTGCCATGCCTCCCCCGCCGGGTAGACCTGCGACGCCGCTTGCCGCGGGTCCCCCGGCAACAGCCCTCCCCACCGGCCGGGCGCCCGAGGGCACCGCCCTACGGGCAGGCCTCGATGGCCATGGTGATACCCGCCGCTGCGCGACCCTGCCATCGGTGCCCGGGCGATCGGTGCCCTGGCGATCGGTGCCCGGGCGATCCGTACCCGGGCGATCCGTACCCGGGCTTGTCGCGTGCGCTGCCGTCACCGTGGCCGCGGCAGGCCTCGCCCGGGGCATCAACGTCCGCGGCGCACGATGCCATACGCGGCCCACAATCACGATCTCGTCCGGCTCCCCGGCCGGCATCATGCGGCACCACATGCGCGGCTCGGCCAGATAACGGATCTGCGAGCCGAGCAACTCCGGCAGTCGTTTGTTCTCGAGCACGGGCCTGGTGGCGAGCCACGTCGCCACTCCGGGTGGCAGAATGTAGAGCCAGAACAGGCTGTGGTCAAACGGCAGACCGACCAATGTGAGGGCCATTACATACGGCACCGTGATGGCCACGAACACCACAATCTGGCCAATCGGCAA
Organism: uncultured Actinomycetota bacterium; assembly: GCA_963820395.1. Taxonomy (GTDB): domain Bacteria; phylum Actinomycetota; class Actinomycetes; order Streptosporangiales; family Streptosporangiaceae; genus DATFVJ01. The sequence goes on from CAWGAE010000002.1 coordinate 43,000, forward strand.
CGGGATCGGCAGGCGAAAATCGTAGATCTTGTAGAGCCGTTTCTCGATGCGCCAGATGTTGGTGTACGTGGGAAGATCCACGCGGGTGCTCTCCTTCCGCCGGTGCTCGCGGCCTAGTGGACACCGAGTGCGTTGGCGATGCCGGTAGCGAGCGTCTGCACGATGCTAGGCGTATAGAAGATGACAGCGATCCCTATTGCGAGGACGAGAAACTGAACAAATCTGGTGATCTCCCGCGTGAACAGGAAGAATATCGCGACTATCCCAACGATCCCGAGGAAGAGCGGGCCGAATAGCTGCTGAAGGTACGTCACCAGGCCCTGCGAGTTCAGGGTGGCCGCCATAGGGGAGACGGTGACGAAGCTTTGGGACCACATCAACTTACTCTTTCCGGGGCAGGTGAGACTTCCGGGGACATGCACGTACCGGCGAGCCGTTCCTCAGATGCGCGTCTGGCCATCATGTCTGCCCTGCCTGCTGTGTCGAGCCAGTGATGGTTTCGACGGACCAGGTTCCGCCCTGGTATACCCACGTCATCTCGTAGGTCACATCAAGGGTGGCCGGCGCAGTTTCCCGCTGACTCGGAAGCTGCCAGCGAACCGTAACGGTAATGTCCCGCTTCGAGCCTCCTTGCGGCACCGTCAAGCTCTGGATCGAGTTATAGCTCACCACACCGCCGAGCCCGGTGATGGAGAAACCTTTGGTGATGTACCGGCCGAGCGTCGCGGCGTCACTTGCCGCATATGCCTGCAGGAACGAAGGGAGGAAGTTCTCGAATTGATTCTGTGCGGTCGGATCCGAGCTGCCACCTGACGGTGCCGATGGCGGGCTGATCTGGGCAGGTGGCGGGAGCAGCGCAGGCTGGCCGGAGACGACCATCCCACCGGACGCCGCATAGATCGGCACCGAGAACTCCATTGGTTGGCCATTCACCCGGACGAGCAGCTTCACCAGGGCATTATGCGCGTCCTGCACGGTTATGCCCGCGAACTGCTCAGACTCCAGCTGCATGCGACCCGCGCCGTTCCAGCCGAACTGCTGCCCGGCGCCCGACGGGATAAAAGCCGCGAGCTGCTGGGCGCGCTGGATGGCTTGCGCCTGATCGAAATTCAGGTAGACCTGGCCGAACTGCAAAGCAAAGGCTTGCGCGAGGCTCGCGGGGAAACCCGCCGCCTGGCTCGGCTGCTGGGCCGATGTGCTCGCGGGAACCGGTGCCCGGACCACCCGGACGAAGATCGCGCGCACGCCATTGACAGCAACGACGATCAAAACCGCCCACAGGATGGCACGCCCAATCCATACCCCCCAGCGCCCGCCCGCACCACGCCAGTTCCCCGCAGCGCCATGCGGCGTTCCTGCCGGGTCATCAGGCGCGTCCGCCGCCGTGGATCTGCCGCTGTGCACAGGCGGCTGCGGACCGCGTTCGACGGTTGACCTGCGGGCCATCGCACCTCCGAGTCGTGCCATTCCATCCCGGGCGCAGCAGTAACCGGCCATCGCCAGTCGCGCCGGTCCTGCGGTCCATTGTGAGGCATAAGACCCCAGTAGCGGCGTCTATTCTCCCAGTGGCGGCCGCGTGTCCCTTGCTCGCCGGAAGGCCACTGGTTCGTGTCCCCATGACTGCGGACCGTAATTCCGGTCAGAAGCACCACTGCTCACACGTTGAACCGGAACTCCACAACGTCGCCTTCTCGCATTACGTAGTCCTTGCCCTCGATGCGCACCTTGCCTGCTGCGCGCGCCGCCGTCAGCGAACCCGCCGCCATCAGATCCTCATACGAAACAACTTCGGCCTTGATAAAACCGCGCTGGAAATCGGTGTGGATCACGCCCGCGGCCTCGGGCGCAGTCGCGCCGGCCTTGATCGTCCAGGCCCGCGCCTCCTTCGGTCCGGCGGTAAGGAAGGTCTGCAACCCGAGCGCGTCGAAGCCCGCCCGGGCGAGCTGGGCGAGCCCCGGCTCATCCTGGCCGATCTCGGCGAGCAGTTCGGCCGCGTCCTCATCGGGAAGCTCAGTGAGCTCGGCCTCAGTCCTCGCGTCGAGAAACACGGCCGGTGACGGCGCCACCAGCCCGGTCAGGCGCTCCCGCAGGCCGTCGTCGGCAAGCTCGGTGTCGTCGAGGTTGAAGACATAAACAAACGGCTTGGCGGTCAGCAGGTGAAGGTCACCGAGGTCAGCGAGGCTGATCCCACTGGCGGCCGCCTGAGCGTACAGCGCCTGGCCGCCGTCCAGCAGCTTGGCAGCGCGAGCCGCGGCCTCCGCCGCACGCAGCCGTTGCGGATTCTTATGGGTCTTTGCTTCCTTGGTGAGACGCGGGAGGGCCTTTTCCAGCGTCTGCAGGTCGGCGAGGATCAGCTCGGTATTGACCGTCTCAACGTCGCGCTGCGGGCTGACGTCGCCATCGACGTGGGTAACATCTGGGCCGGCGAAGACGCGTACCACCTGGCAGATCGCATCGGTCTCGCGGATGTGCGCGAGAAACTGATTGCCGAGGCCCTGGCCCTGCGACGCGCCGCGTACCAGCCCGGCGATATCGACGAACCGCACGGTGGCGGGCATGATCCGGACCGAGTTGTACAGGCGCGCGAGCTCGGCGAGCCGCGGATCGGGCACACCCACGACCCCCACGTTCGGCTCGATGGTCGCGAAGGGATAGTTGGAAGCGAGCGCCCCGGCCCGGGTCAGCGCATTGAAAAGGGTTGATTTGCCCACATTGGGCAGGCCGGTGATCCCGATCGACAAGCTCACTCGCCGGAGTCTACGAATCGTTAGGTCGGTAGACGAATCCGCACCCGCCTGGCGTGTCAGGCGCCGCCGTGCCGGTGATGGCTGCCACCATTGCGAAGCATGGACGCGATCTCGCTGTTTGCCTGGCTCGTGGCCGGCGCCATCGTCGGAGCGGCCATTGGTTTCCTGATCGCGCGTGCCCGCCAAGTCGCCGAGGTAGCGCGCCTTTCCGCTCAGTTGCGCGCGGCCGAAGACAAGACAAACCTGGTCGAGCGCGCGGCACGGGAAAAGGCCGCCCTAGTCGAGGGCCAGCTTGCCGAGCGGATACGCGCGCTTTCCGCCGAAGCGCTTGACGCCAACAGCCGGCAGTTCCTCGATCTCGCCGAGATACGGATGCAGTCATTCGGCGTCAAGGCCACGAGTGAACTCGAAAGCAGGCGCGCCGCGGTCGAGCACCTGGTCGGCCCGCTGAAGGAGACCCTCGCCCGGGTCGAGATCCAGTTGCGCGAGTCCGATGCGGACCGCCGCGCTTCGCACGCCGAGCTTGCGAGGCATGTCGAGATCGCCCGGGCAGGTTCCGACCAGTTGCGCGAGCAGACACAGTCCCTGGTGACCGCGCTGCGGCGGCCTGAGGCGCGGGGGCGCTGGGGAGAAATGCAGCTCCGCCGGGTGGTGGAACTGGCGGGCATGACCGCGCGGTGCGACTTCGACGAACAGGTAGCCGTTAGCACAGCGGACGGTGCGCAGCGGCCCGACCTTGTCGTCCGCCTGGCCGGCGGCAAGAACATCGTCGTCGACTCCAAGGTCTCGCTCGCCGCGTATCTGGAGGCCGCGGAGGCCGGGGATGCCAGCGTGCGGGAGGCGAGGCTCGGAGCGCACGCACGCCATCTCAGGGAACACGTGGACAGGCTCGCGGCCAAGGCGTATTGGACCTCGCTCAGCCCGGCACCCGAGTTCGTTGTGCTGTTCATCCCCGGCGAGGCATTCCTGGCCCCAGCGCTTGAACGAGATCCCGGCTTGCTTGAACACGCGATGGCCAAAAGAGTGCACATCGCCACGCCGACCACTTTGGTCACGATGCTGCGGACGGCGCACTACGCCTGGCAGCAGGCCGCCCTCTCGGAGAACGCCCGCGCCGTGTTCGACCTGGGCAGGGAGCTTTACGACCGGATCGGCGGGATGGGCCGGCACGTGGACAGGCTCGGCCGGGCACTGACCAACGCGGTTTCGACCTACAACCAGGCCGTCGGCTCGCTGGAAAGCCGGGTACTCGTGAGCGCGCGCAAGCTGAACGAACTTGGCGTCGTGGAGGCGGAACTTGAGCCGCCCCGGCCGGTCGAGGAGACCACCCGGGCAATCAGCGCAGCTGAACTCGTTACGGAATCGGGCCCGGAACTCGTCACGGAGGCACCTGCGGTGCTCGCCTCATCGCGGCGGGCCGGTGCCGCGGGGTGAGGGCCGGGCAAGCAGATGTCCCCGCTGCGGCGGCATCCGCGGCGGCCCACCGGGAATGATTACGACCGAGAGGGAAGAGTTGCCCGCGATCCGGATGCCGGAGTCCTGGAACGGCACGATCAGCACGCTTCGAGGAAAGGCGGCGACCACGAGCCAACCCGGGTCGCGGCGGCGCGGCGCCGCGAGGCCATCGGACCCGTCGTCACGTCCGGGACGAGGGGCGATGCCCGGCGACCTGACCCGGGATGTCGCCGGGCGGGTCGCTCGTGACGAGGGCACCATGCGGTGGGACGTGGCTGGTGAGGAGTCCGGTGACACGGCTGGTAACACAGCTGGGCGCGAACTGCGGCGTAAGGCGACGGGTTCAGCTGTAACGTCCAGGGGCGTCCTCGCCAATCCGCCGGTGCGGCTAACCGGGCGCGGCGGAATGCTTGCCATCTTCGCACTGTCGTTCGCCGGGGCGTTCGCCACCAGCGTGTCACACGTTGGCTGGCTTGCCGGAATCTGCTACGTGGTGGCCTGCGTCTTGGTGGTTTGGACAGTTCGGCCCACTCAGCTGCTCCCGGTAGTGGTGACGCCGCCGATGCTGCTGGCGGCCGCCGTGGTGTGTGTGCAGGCTGTCACGGCGAGCGGAGGCGCACTCTCGGCTGCCGGGGGAACCCTCGTGACGCTCGGCAACCTCGCGCCCTGGCTCTTCGCCGGCACCGCAGCCGGCACCCTCATCGCGCTGGCACGCGGCCTCACCGGGAATGTCCATGCGCTGCGCGAGTCACTGCGCGGCGATGTGCGCGGCACTCGCAGGCCGCACTGAAGACCCTGCCGGTACACCGCTAATGGGGGGCGTCCGATGCCTGATCAGAACGGCCAGAACCTGCCACGCATCACCGCGCTGAACCCAAGCGACGAGCCGATCGGCCGGGACCGGAGCGCGGCCGTCTTCTGCTGTCTCACACCGGCTAGCCGGTTTGAGACAGGGCGTAATCGGTCAGTAGTAATTGCCCATTTCGGTTGAAAACCATCCCAACCTGTGCTGATCTATTCAATTGGAGGCGCATCCCCTTGTCGGCGTGCCTCCGGGGGGTACGTTCGGATGGGCCAGGAAAGCAACGGCGCTCCGGGACGCCAGCAGGCGCTCAGAGGCCAGATTCCGCCTTCGATGTCGGCGGGGCTGCTCCGGACGGCCGAGCCGCGTTTCGACAGCGCGGATTCGGACGCACCAGCATCACCAGACGGATCCCGGGACGCGACCCGAGCGAGGCACGGTAAGGCCGGCCGGGCGAGGCACGGTAAGGCCACCGGGGCTAGGCCCGGCATGGCCGATAGGCGCAACCGAAAGCAGACCGCCGGAGCCAAGCCCGGGGAGCCTGGGCACAATGGGACCGCGGGCGCCAGGCCCGGTGAGCCTGCACCCGGGGATGCCGCCGGAGCCAGGCGGCAGTCCGGGCCGGGACTCCAGAAGCAACGGGCCAAGCCATCATGGCCGCGGGTCATCGGCACCACCGCGCGGCTGTGGGCGCGGCGGCACCTACGCGTCAAGCGCGAGACAGCCGGGCGGCGCAACTTCGTCCTTGGCCTGATCGTTGGCGCCATCACCATAATGGTGGCCATTGGACTCATCGTCGTGCTGCCCAGGCACGTTGCGACGACGGAACCGGCCAGCTCCCGGACCGGCAAGTCACCGGGCGGCATGGGCGGGTTAGGCGCGATAGCGAACATCCGCGCGCAGGCCGCGGCATGGATTGCCCGGCAGGTAAGCCCGAGCGCGATCGTGGCCTGCGACCCGGTGATGTGCGCCTCGCTGCAGGCGCGCGGTTTCGTGGCGCGGAACCTGCTTACGCTTCAGCCGTCAGCGTCCGACCCCCCCAGCTCCGATGTCGTGGTAGCGACAGCGGCGGTGCGCAGTGAGTTCGGCAGCCGATTGGCCAGCGTGTACGCCCCGACGGTGATCGCGAGCTTCGGATCGGGCACGCCGCGGATCGACGTACGCTCGGTCGCGCCCGACGGAATAGCCGCCTACCGGGCCAAGCTCCGCTCGGACCGGATTGCCCGCCAGGACGCCGGGGCCCAGTTGCGGCTCAACGGGATGATCACCGTACCGGCCCCGGCCGGGCGGGAACTCGCCGACGGCCAGGTGGACTCGCGGCTCCTTATCACGCTCGCGGCGGTCGCTGCCCGGTATCCCGTGCGCATCGTGGCGTTCGGGGGCTCCGCCCCAGGCGCAAGCCCCGACGTCCCACTGCGCTCCATAGACATCGTGGGAGCTGGAAACAGCGGGGCGGCCGAGCTCGCGCCGATTCTCAGGTTCTCGCGGGCACAGGTGCCTCCCAATCGCCCGATGCTGGCGAAGGTGCTACGGCCTGCAGGCGGCCGGCCCGTACTGCGCATCGACTTCGGCGCGCCCAGCCCGCTCGGGCTGCTGGGCACGCGCGGATGACCCCCCGTGGTCGATCTATAGCCATCAAGGCATCGCGATCTCGAACCGGCTGGGGAGGCCGGTCATCGCATGAGAAACGAGCAAACATGAAACTGCCGCGGAAGGCCCTCGCCTAGCACTGCCGCTCGCCGCATTCTGGCTTGCGCCGGGCCTGCAGGCGACCTCCCCCCGCCACCGCATCGGCCGCGTCGACGGCGACCGTCGGCTGGGTACGGTGTGCGCACCTGTCGCCAAACGCACCCAAAGTTCAATATCGCGGCACCGGGGGCGATCGCTCCGGCCGCGGGGGTGCGCAGGGTCAGCGGCGCAGCTCACGCGGTAGCGCGAAGACGAGGCTCTCCTCGACGGCCTCGACCTCTTCGACCGTGGTGAAGCCGCGATCGTTGAGATGGTCGAGCACTCCACTTACCAGGCTCTCCGGCACTGACGCCCCGCTGGTTACACCCACCACATGGACGTCTTCGAGCCACTTCGGGTCGATCGCCGACGCGTCATCTACCAGGTGCGCAGCCGTGGCACCCGCGTCGAGCGCCACCTCGACGAGCCGCACCGAGTTGGACGAGTTCCGCGAGCCCACCACGATGACAACATCCGACTGCTGAGCAATCTGCTTCACCGCTGCCTGACGGTTCTGCGTCGCATAGCAGATGTCATCGCTCGGTGGATCCGCGAGAAGCGGGAAACGCGCCCGCAGCGCGGTCACGGTCTCGTCGGTCTCGTCCACGGACAGGGTCGTCTGCGACAGCCACGCCACCTTGGACGGGTCGCGCACGGCAATGCCGGCTGCCTCGCCCGGGCCGCCCACGATGCGGATATTGGCGGGTGCCTCGCCCGTCGTGCCGACGACCTCCTCGTGCCCCTCGTGCCCGATCAGCATGATGTCGTAGTCCTGTGCGGCGAAGCGCCTGGCCTCTTTGTGGACCTTCGTGACCAGGGGGCAGGTGGCATCGATCGTATGCAGGCCGCGACGCTCGGCGTCCTCGTGCACCTCAGGCGCCACTCCGTGCGCGGAGAACACCACGACCGCGCCACCTGGAACCTCGTCTGCCTCTTCCACGAAGATCGCTCCGCGGCCCTGCAGAGAACGCACGACATGCGTGTTGTGCACGATCTGCTTACGCACGTACACGGGGGCTCCGTAGCGCTCCAGCGCCTTCTCGACGGTCTGGACCGCGCGGTCGACGCCCGCGCAGTAACCACGGGGCTTGGCGAGCAGGACACGTCCGGGCATGTCCCCATGGTAAGGGGCCGATTGCCCCTGCCCGCGCCGGAGGTGACCGGCTCCATATCCTGGATACGACTACTGCGCTACCGCGCTGCCGCGGCATTGGCGCTGTACCGCGGCGTCCGGCAGGCTTGGAGCCCAGGCACCAAGCCGAAGGGAGAGATCGATGACGCGCTTCCCGAACGTGTCTGAACGCGTCAAAGAGGCGTCAGCGCGCACGTTGCGCGCGGTGTTCGCCGGGATCGGCCAGGCACTGCTTGTGTCGGATCGGGCGCGCCGCAGGCTCAACAGCGCACCGGGCGCGGACGGTGCGCCGCAGCAGGCCACGCCCGACGCTGCCCGGATCCCGGTCACGAGGCTAACGGTCGTCAAAACGGCCGCAGAGAACCCTGTCGAACCGGCCGCCAGACCCGCCCCGGTGCCCGCCGCCAATGCAGTCGGGCAAGCCCCGGCCAAGGCAACCGCAGCGCCCGCAGCCAAACGGGCCGCCAAAGCTGCCACCGGCGTCAAGCCTGCCGCGTCGGCGGAGACACCTACCGAGCCACCGATCCCGAACTACGACGAGCTTTCCCTCGCGTCGCTGCGGGCCCGGCTGCGCGGCCGCGACGTCGCGCAGGTGCGCCAGTTGCTCAGTTACGAGAAGGCGCGCGGCAGCCGTTCGAACGTCATAACGATGTACGAGCGCAGAATCGCGAAGCTCACGGAGACTGACGGCTGACCCGCGCGGGCCAGCCTAACCGTTACCGCCATGCCACTGGAGACATCGCCCGAGTCGCCCGCGCCGGTCCGCACCGTCCTGCAGATGGTCGGCGGATGGATCGCGCGCCTCGGCCGCATCTGGGTCGAGGGACAGATCGCCGAGCTGAATACGCGAGGTGGCCGCGGCGCGGTCTTCCTGACTTTGCGCGATCCCCTCGCCGCGGTCTCCGTCCGGGTGATCTGCACCAGGCAGGTGTTCGACGCCGCCGACCCAGCGCCGCAAGAGGGCGCCCGTATCGTTGTGTGGGCTCGTCCGGATTTCAACGCCAATCGCGGCTCATTCGCGCTGACCGCGCTCGAGATCCGCGCCGTCGGCGTCGGCGAGCTCCTCGCCCGGCTGGAGCGGCTGCGCCGTATGCTCGCCGCGGAAGGCCTTTTCGCCGCCGAACGCAAGCGCCCGCTGCCATTCCTGCCACGCCAGATCGGGCTCATTTGCGGGCGGGACTCGGCCGCACGCCACGATGTTCAGGAGGTCGCGTACCGGCGCTGGCCCGCCACGACGTTTGCCGTCGAGGAGGTTCCCGTGCAGGGGCAGTATGCCCTCGCCGAAATCGTCGAGGCCCTGCAGCGGCTCGATGCCGACCGCAACGTCGATGTGATCATCATCGCCCGGGGCGGCGGCAGCATCGAGGACCTGCTGCCGTTCTCCGACGAGACCCTCGTCCGCGCGGTGGCCGCATGCGCGACGCCCGTGGTCAGCGCGATCGGCCACGAACAGGATGTGCCCCTGCTCGACCACGTCGCGGACGTGCGGGCCGCTACGCCAACGGACGCCGCGAAACGGGCGGTCCCCGACGTCGGCGAGCAGATCGCGATCATCGGTGGGCTGCGGGACCGTGCGCGACGGTGCATCGCCGGGCGGCTTGAAAGGGAGACGGCCTGGCTGGGAGGCATCCGCTCACGGCCAGCACTCGCCGACCCCGTACGTGAGGTCGAGCGGCGCGCGCAGCAGGTGGACGAGCTGGCCGAGCGATCCCGCCGCTGCCTGAGCGCCACGCTCACCCGGGCGGCCGACGACATCTCCCACACCCGGGCACGCCTGCTCGCCCTCTCCCCCGCGGCAACCCTCCGCCGCGGCTACGCGATCGTGCAACACAGTGCTCTCCACGATCCCCACGATCTCGTCATCGTGCGCAGCGCCGCTCAGGTTGGCGAAGGCGACAGGCTGCTCATCAGGTTCGCGGACGACCAGCTCGCGGTGACCGCTGGCGCAGCCGAGCGCCCGCCGGAGCAGGGGCAGGGGCAGGAGCCACAACCGGAGCCGCCGGAGCCATAGCCGCAACCGAAGCCGCGGGGCCTTTGCCGAAGCGGCATTCGCAGGAGCCGGAACCCGAGCGGCTCCGCAGAACCCGGAACCCGAGCGACATCCGCAAGAGCCAGAGCCGGAGCGGCATCCCTGCAGGAACCCGAACCGGAGCCGGAGCGGCGCAAGCCGGAGCCAAATCCGGGAGCCCTGGCCGGATCACGCACCAGCTAGCCCCGAACTGGGGTAGAAAGCTGCCGCGCGCGGCACGCGGTCACGTAGGGTAAGCCGGTGGCGGACGAACAGGCGGAGGTTCTCTCGTACGAAAAGGCCCGGGACGAGCTGGCGACGGTCGTCAAACGTCTCGAGGCCGGGGGCCTCACCCTCCAGGACTCCCTGGAGCTCTGGGAACGCGGCGAGCGGCTCGCGAGGATCTGCACCGAATGGCTCGAAGGGGCCCGGGCGCGGCTGGCGACCGTGATGGCGGCGGAGACCACCGAAAAGACGAGACAGACAGACCCCGGCGCGCCTTTCTAATAGCGCCCGCGGGCCCGCCTTTGCCGCGGATTTACTAGCGGGATCGAACCATCGCTGGTGCGAGCAACGTTAGGTGGGTATGCCCCAGTACGGTCCGGGCTCTTTGCGGCGACAGGACAGCGATCACAGCCCGGGCCTGTCGGTGGGACCGCATAACCTACAGCTGGATGTGTCGTTCTACAGCTATCGAGCCTAAACCTCAGGGTCGGGTAACGGGAGGTTCAGCGTGCGCGGCAGCGACGGTACGAAGTGGGAGCGGCGGCACCGTCGGCAAACGGCCAGGGCGGTCGCGGCCGTCGTGGCGGCTGCGGCGCTGCTCCTTGTCGCCGCGTGCTCGGGCGGTGTGCTTGCCGCGTCGAAGTCCGACTCGGCACGGTCCTCGGCGCGGGAGCTGACAATCACCCCTGCTAACGGCAGCACGCACGTAAATCCCGGTGACGGGATCACTGTCACCGCCGTACAAGGCAAGGTGACGAACGTCGCTGTCAGCACGTCGGGCACCCAGGTCACCGGCAGCCTCAGCCCGGACGGGAAAGTCTGGCACAGCAATTGGCCGCTAGGCACGTCGCAGCGGTTCATGGTGACCGCTGCCGCTGTCGACAGTGCGGGAAAAACGATCACCGCGACAAGCTCGTTCGGCACGCTCACCCCGCACGCGACCTTTCAGACCCAGATCTTCGAGGGCAGCGGCCAGACCTACGGCGTCGGCATGCCGATCAAGCTCACGTTCAGCGAGCCGATCACCGACAAAGTCAGCGTCGAGCGCGCGCTCGAGGTGCGGACATCCAAGCGCGTCGTCGGCGCCTGGTGGTGGGACGGTGACCAGACTCTTGACTTCCGGCCGCAAAGATACTGGCCGACGAACACGGCAATCAGCTTCTTCGGGCGCCTGGACGGAGTCGAGGGCGCGCCCGGCGTCTACGGGACCTCCGACCTGAACCAGAGCTTTAACATCGGGGATTCACTGATCGCGCACGTCAGCACGTCCGGCCATTACATGGCGGTGTACAAGAATGGCCAGCACATCTACACCTGGCCCATCAGCAGCGGGGAGCCCGGTGACGACACCCCCAACGGAAGTTTCCTGACTATCGACAAAGGCAACCCGGTGGAGATGAAGCCCGCCGACATCGCTCGGGGCGCGCCCGGCTACTACGACACCGAGGTGTACTGGTCGGTCCGGTTCACCTGGAGCGGCGACTACATTCACTCGGCGCCGTGGTCGGTCGGCAACCAAGGCTACGCCAACGTCAGTCATGGATGCGTAAACCTCGGGCCCTCCTACGCGCCCATCTACTACCAGATGGAGGTCCCTGGCGATCCTGTGGTCGTCACGGGCAGCCCGCTGAACGGGACGTTCGACGACGGGTGGACCGACTGGTTCCTGTCCTGGTCGCAGGTGCTCCACTTTAGTGCGCTTCACCAGGCGGTGGTGGCCGGGCCGAACGGCAGCTCCCCTGTCAGCCGCACGTCACTCCAAGCGCCGGGCCCGGCACCCTCATCCCCGGCACCCTCGTAGTAGCCGTCAAGGTCCGCCGCCTGCGGCCCGGTTCCCGCCGAGGCGCAAAGCTCCTTCGCCGCTGGCCGCGACGATAGACGCGTTGGACTGGTAGGCGACGTTGCCGGCCGGGAGGAAATAACCGGTCAAATGACGATGGCACGATGCGAACCGTGCGGGTTCCTCAGGGTTTCTGGCTGAGGGAATCGGCCAGGACGGACAGTTCCCGCCAGCCGCTGGTGCCGGTCACGACGATCGTGAACGCGCCCGGCGCTGACCGGTACATCGACCGCTGATCTTTGTCTGGCCGCCAGCGGCGGGCCCACCACGCGCCGCCGGACCACACCCCCGGCATGATGTTGCCGTTGCTGGTCATCCGCAGGATGAAGCTAGCGGGGCGCTCATTGCTCTCCTCCAGCGACGCCATCCCGCCGGACGGAGTGACGAAACCGAGATGCCAGCTGACCGCACCGCCAGGCACCACGGTGAAGCGCGAGCTTACCGGCTGCCAGCCGGAAAGCAGCCCACGGGGCGCGAGCACCGGATACGGCGCGACCCGGCGGAACCTGACCAGATCGTTCTGGTAATTCACGGGCACCGCGATCTGGGTCGTCGGCCGCGGGGTCGCCACGATGATCACGGCCGTCAGGACCAGGCAGGTAAGCGCAGCGGCAAGCAACGAACTCCCACGATGACCCCGCAACAGCCCATGACCCCGCAACGGCCCATGACCCCGCAATAGCACTGTGCCACCGGCACTGATCACGGGTTCTCTATTCGCGACATGACCTGGAGCACGCCGTCGGCCAGCCGCCTCATCCGGCCGGCATCCTCGCCGAGCGAAACCTCGGCCACCGCCATCACCATCGCCCCGGTAAGCACGACCGCGACCGCCTCGTCGACGGGCTCGGCGCTGCGAGCGAAAAACTCGACATTCTTCATGGCCCAGTCATGCATCCGGCGTCGCATGATCAGATCAAAACCGGGCGGGCCGTCGCCGGACACGAACAGCCGGGCCAGATCACGTTCCTCGATGCAGGCGTCCAGGTATGCGCTCGCACCGGCGAGGAACAGCTGCTTCGGGTCGGTGACCCCACTTCCGCGCGCCCGGTGCACCGCGCGCCGCGTTCGTTCGGCTAGCTCACGCTGGAAGTCCTCGTAGAGCATGAGATAGAGATCGGCCTTACCGCTGAAATGGTGGTACAGGCTACCAACGCTCGCACCTGCCCTCGTCACAATGTCCGTCACCCCGGCCTGGGCGAAACCGACCGAGGTGAAGATTTCACGCGCCGCCGCGAGCAGGCCGGTCCTGGTCGCGGCACCACGTTCCGAGATCCGGACGGCGGTGTGTGCCTGCTGTGTCATGCGCGGTCGCGGTACTCCTCACGGTCCCGGGGACGTCCGCTGCTCAGACTACGCCCGCCAACAGGGGAATCAGGATCGCACGAGCGGCGGACAACGGAGGGCATCGCGAACTGACCCTTGCACGACCCGATCGCTGTTCAGCTGCCACCTAGCGCACGGCGGCTGGCTCTGCCGATCCCGACACCGAAACGCGGGCCGCGCCACTTGCGGCGCTTCGGGCTGCGGGCGGTGACGAGCCCGCACACGGTGAACGCGTGAATGTCCACAACCGGTCCGCCGCCCAAGGCCCGCACGTAGTTCACCTTGGTGCCGACCACCGAGGTCCCGCTCATCTCGACATGGACACCCTCGGGGACGAGCACATGCACGCTGCCGAAGATGGCGGTCGCGCGCAGGATCACGCGTGGCCCCCGGAGGAGTGCCTCGGTGAGGTCGAGATTGACCTCACCGAAGATCGCTGTGGCGGCGAAGTTCTCCGGCACCACCCACCGGCCGGTCCTGATCTCGGTGCCGAAGATCCCGACGGGTGGTTTCGACGTAAGGCGCAGCGGCTGCGCCGCCGGCTCGGCAAGATCGGCCGTCAGCTCCGCCAGGTCTCCCAGAGTGCGGGCGGAATAAGCCCGGGCTACCCGTTCGGCGTGTTCTTCGAGGGTCAGCCGGCCATCGGCGGCCGCGGCGGCGAGTACCGCGACCACGCGTTCCCGGTCGGCGTCGGACGCGCGCAGGCTGCGGGGCGGGGGTCGGCGTTCCACGTCCCGACCATAACCCGTGCCGCGCTGTCACGTCGTGGGGGCGGCCCCGGCTCCCCGGCCTCCCATGGAATGACCTGATCAGTTAGTTTGCTGATAGCAAGTATCCGTTTGGCCCGAGTGCGCGATTTGGGCCTGCGTCTGCGGAAGGTCATCGTGAGCGAACGAGCGCCACGCGCTGCTGGATCCGGGGATGGCGCCAGCCCGCCTGGGGCGGGCGGGTCCGGACGCCTCGGCGGTCGGGTACGGGCGGCAGGACCGGGGGGCGGAACCCATTACAAGTGGGTGGCCCTGTCGAACACGACCCTTGGCATGCTGTCCGCGACGGTCAACGCCTCGATTGTGATCATCGCTCTTCCCGCGATCTTCCGCGGGATCCGCCTCGACCCGCTGACGCCAGGCAACGTCAGCTACCTGCTGTGGATGCTGATGGGCTATCTGCTCGTCTCGGCCGTGCTTGTGGTGACGCTCGGCAGGCTCGGTGACATCTACGGCCGCGTGCGGATGTACAACCTGGGTTTCGCCGTGTTCACCGTGGGCGCACTCGCGCTGCCGTTCGATCCTTTTACCGGGCCGTCCGGGGCACTGTGGCTGATCGGCTGGCGGGTGTTCCAGGCCACCGGCGGGGCCATGCTAATGGCTAACTCACCTGCGATCCTGACCGACGCGTTCCCCTCCAACCAGCGTGGCATGGCACTCGGCATCAGCCAGGTGGCGGGTATCGCGGGCTCGTTCCTCGGCCTCGTGCTCGGCGGTGTGCTCGCGGCTATCGACTGGCGGCTCGTGTTCTTTGTCTCGGTCCCAGTCGGGCTCGTCGGTACGGTCTGGTCGCATTTGAGCCTGCGCGAGATCGGGATCCGGACCAAGGCGCGCATCGACTGGCTCGGCAACATCACCTTCGCCGTCGGCCTGATCGGGCTGCTCGTCGGCATAACCTACGGCATCCAGCCCTACGGCGGGCACGTGATGGGCTGGACCAATCCGATGGTGCTGACCGGCCTGATCGGCGGAGTCGCGCTGCTGGCCATTTTCTGCCTCATCGAAACACGGGTCGCCCAGCCGATGTTCGACCTGAGGTTGCTGCGGATTCGTGCGTTCGCCGCCGGCAATGCCGCCACCCTGCTCGCCTCGATCGCCCGTGGCGGCCTGCAGTTCATGCTGATCATCTGGCTGCAGGGCATCTGGCTGCCGCTGCACGGATACAGCTTTGAGGACACGCCACTGTGGTCGGGCATCTACCTGCTGCCGCTGACGGCCGGCTTCATCGTCTCCGGGCCGCTGTCGGGCTGGCTCTCCGACAAGCACGGCGCGCGCGCCTTCGCTTCCGGCGGGCTGCTGCTATCCGCTGCCGCGTTCTTCGGCCTGCTGCGCGTGCCCACTGACTTCAGGTATCAGGCATTCGCGGTACTCATCTTCCTCGCGGGCGCGGGAATGGGACTGTTCGCGGCGCCGAACACTACCGCGATCATGAACAGTGTGCCGGCCCGTCAGCGCGGCGCCGCGTCCGGAATGCTCGCCACCTTCCAGAATTCCGGCTTCGTGCTGTCCATCGGCATCTTCTTCTCCCTGATGATCGCCGGACTGGCCAGCAGCCTGCCCACGACGATGACCAGCGGCCTCACCGCTCAGGGGGTGCCGTATGAGATCGCACACAAGATAGCCTCGCTGCCACCTGTGGGCAGCCTCTTCGCCGCATTCCTCGGCTACAACCCGGTCGAGCAACTGCTCGCGCCTACCGGGGTGCTCAGCCATCTTCCGGCCGACCACGCCGCCCTGCTGACCGGCAAGAAGTTTTTCCCGCAGCTGATCTCGCACCCCTTCCACGATGGCCTGGTCATCGTCTTCAGCATGGCGATAACCGTGCTCTTGATCGCCGCCGCCGTGTCGCTGCTGCGCGGCGGCAGGTACGTGTACGAGGAAGACGCCGGGATGAGGTCCGGCGCAGCCGGCCCGGCCGCGGTTGCCGGCCCGGGTGATAACAGCGTCGCGCGGCACACCAGCGCGGATGACGCCGCCGCCGCGGGAGCGGCCAGCCCGGACGGCACCATGGGCGCGCCCATCACCGCAGCGGGTGCACCACCACGACCGGGCAGCGCGCGTGGTGGAGAACCCCGTGGGTGACCGAACCGAGAGTGAGCCCGGGAAAGCCGCCCTGGCCCTGTGCTCCGACCACGAGAAGGCCGGCCTTCGCGGAGGCGTCGGCAAGGATCTTCGCGGCGTGCCCACGCTCGACCTGCTCGGTCACCCGGACATCCCGGAACCTCTCCCGCCAGCCGGCCACCGACGCGGCGAGCAGCCGTGCGCCCTCCGCGGCCATCGTGTCCGCGTCGTGGACCGGCAGCAGGCCGCCCGCGCCTGCCGTGAGCGCATGCGTCCAGCTATGGATCGCGCGGAGCTGCACACCGCGCAGTGCCGCCTCCCTGAAAGCGAACGCCACCGACTCGGCGGCCTTCTTCGCGCCGTCCACGCCAAGGACGATCTCTTCCTGTTCCGGATGTGCTCCCCGTGCTGCCTGATCCCGGCCCGCGTCCGCCCGATCCGGAATGACGGCGACCGGGCATTTCGCGTGCGCCGCGACCTGATGACTGACGGAGCCGAGCAGGTGACCCGCGAAACCCGTTGCCCCGCGGCGGCCGAGCACCACCAGGCACGCATTCTCGGCCTCTGACAACAGCATCGCCGCAGCAGACCCGACCAGCATCCTGGTCTCGACATCGATGCCCGGCGACCGGTCCGTGGCACGCTGCGCGGCGGCGTCGAGCAGCCGCAGGCCTGCCTCGTCCGGCACCGCGCCCGCCTCGTCCGGCGTGGCGGGCGCCTGATACGACCATTTCAGCGCCACGTGCGTGATCTGAAGCGGCACCTGGCGAAGTGCCGCCTCCTCGGCAGCCCAGTCGACCGCGTGCATGGAGGGTTGCGATCCATCCACCGCGACCAAGATTGGTCCGGGCATCACCAGGCTCCGTTCGGTTGCAAGTCAGGTGCGGGTGCATTCACTGGCCCTGCCACGTGCAAAGGCATCAACCCCGGCGGCGAACTTGCTCAGCAGCCATTTTCACAGCACCTTCTGCGTTGCTGTTCAGCGGGCATATTCAGCGTTACTCGGGCCGTCGGCTGGGCCGCCCGCTCACGAGCCGCGGACTCGGCCACACCTTCCATGTTCCGAGCATGAATCCGCAGCTTGTGGCGGCCAGAGGCGTAAGTCACACCGCTGTCGGGCATTTGGCCGGGGCCGGAGCCAGCTGGCCGGCAGGCCAGGAGCCGACGGGCGGCGCCTCCTTACCCCTCGCTGATCGCCCTGGCAAGCGACCCTAAGCTTGAAGGGGCCGATCCCCGGCCGACGGAGGATGTGCTGCAATGGCTGAATTCACCTACACCGAACTGCTCCCGCTTGGCGAGGACACCACAGACTACCAACCGCTCGCGTCCGGGGGTGTCACCTCACGGCAGTCGTTCGGGAGGGAATTTCTCGACGTCGATCCCAGCGTGCTCACCGCACTGACCACACGCGCCATCGCGGACATCTCCCATCTGCTGCGGCCGGCCCATCTGGCGCAGCTCGGCCGTATCCTCGATGACCCTGAGGCGAGTCCGAACGATCGCTTCGTGGCGCTCGACCTGCTGCAGAACGCGTGCATCGCGGCTGGCCGGGTGCTGCCGATGTGCCAGGACACCGGGACGGCGATCGTCATGGGCAAGCGCGGCCAGCAGGTGCTCACCGACGGCCGTGACGAGGAGCACATCAGCCGTGGGGTGTACGACGCCTACACAGAGCTGAACCTGCGGTATTCACAGCTCGCGCCGCTGACCATGTGGTCGGAGCGGGACACGGGCACCAACCTGCCCGCCCAGGTCGAGATCTACGCGGACTCGGGCAGCGCGTACAAGTTCCTGTTCATGGCCAAGGGCGGCGGTTCGGCGAACAAGTCGTTCCTCTACCAGGAGACCAAGGCGGTGCTCAGCCCGCAGCGGATGCTCACCTTCCTCGAGGAGAAGATCCGCTCACTCGGCACCGCGGCTTGCCCGCCGTACCACCTGGCCATCGTTGTCGGCGGGACCAGCGCCGAGTACGCGCTCAAGACCGCCAAGTACGCGTCCGCGCACTACCTGGACACGCTTCCGGTAACAGGCTCCGCGGCCGGGCACGGGTTCCGCGATCTCGACTTCGAGCAGCAGGTGTTCGAGCTGACCCAGCAGCTCGGCATCGGGGCACAGTTCGGCGGCAAGTACTTCTGCCACGATGTCCGGGTGATCCGGCTGCCCAGGCATGGGGCGTCATGCCCGGTCGCGATCGCGGTCTCGTGCTCCGCCGACCGCCAGGCCCTCGCCAAGATCACGCGCGACGGCGTGTTCCTCGAGCGGCTCGAGACCGATCCGGCGCGGTACCTGCCCGACACGACGTCGGCCGAGCTCGGTGGCGACGTCGCGTTGATCGACCTGAACCGGCCGATGCGCGAGATTCTCGCCGATCTTTCCAAGTACCCCGTCAAGACCCGGCTGTCCCTGTCGGGCCCGCTCGTCGTCGCCAGGGACATCGCGCATGCCAAGATTGCCGAACGGCTGGACGCGGGCGAGCCCCTGCCTGCGTACCTGCGCGATCACGCGGTGTACTACGCCGGTCCCGCGAAGACACCCGACGGTTTCGCCTCCGGGTCGTTCGGGCCGACCACGGCGGGGCGCATGGACTCCTACGTCGAGCGGTTCCAGGCAGCCGGGCGGCTCCCTGATCATGCTCGCCAAGGGGAACAGGTCGCGTGTGGTGACCGACGCCTGCAAGAAGCACGGCGGGTTCTATCTGGGTTCCATCGGCGGCGCGGCGGCCAAGCTGGCGCGTGACTGCATCACCTCGGTGTCGGTCGTCGAGTACCCGGAGCTTGGGATGGAGGCCGTATGGAAGATCGAGGTACGCGACTTCCCCGCGTTCATCATCGTCGACGATAAGGGCAACGACTTCTTCGCGGGTTTGGCCGCACCGCTGCTATCCATCGGGAGCAAAGCTCCATGATGCCGGAGGCTTTCCAGTGAGTATCACGCACAACTCTGCGGGATCTTGATGGCGGGCGACCCTGGCTTTCGCATCGAGCACGACTCGATGGGCGAGGTCCGGGTCCCCGCGGACGCGTTGTGGGGCACACAGACTCAGCGAGCGGCGGCGAACCTGCCGGTGTCGGGGCTGCGCATCGACCGCGACCTGATCGCCGCGCTTGGCCAGATCAAGGCCGCGGCGGCAACGATCAATGCCGAGCTCGGGCTGCTCGACGCCGATATGGCGGCGGCCATAGCAGCCGCCGCCGAGGTGGCGGAGGGCGCGCACGACGCGCACTTTCCGGTGGACGTGTTCCAGACGGGTTCTGGCACCTCGAGCAACATGAACGCGAAGTAATCGCCGCGATCGCTGCCAGACGCCTCGGCCGCGAGGTTCACCCGAACGATCAGGTCAACGCCGCACAGTCCTCCAACGACGTGTTCCCCTCCGCGATCCACATCGCGGTGGCGCGGGGCATGCAGGAGGCATTGCTCCCGCACTCGGGCACCTGGCGAAGGCGCTCGAAGCGAAGGCGGTCGAGTTCGCCGACGTGGTCAAGGCTGGCCGCACCCACCTCATGGACGCCACCCCGGTGACGCTGGGCCAGGAGTTCGGCGGCTACGCGGCCGCGGTCCGCCGCGGCGCGGAGCGTATCTCGGCAGTGCTTCCGCAGGTGGGCGAGCTACCGTTCGGGGGCACCGCGGTCGGTACCGGGTGGCGGCGCAGGTCATCGGGAACGATGCCACGGTGGCGTTCTGCGGTACGGCGGGGAACTTCGAGCTCAACGTGATGATACCGGTGCTCGCACGGAATCTGCTCGAATCCGTCCGGCTGCTCGCCAGTGTCGCGCCGCCGCTCGCCGACCGCTGTGTGGCCGGTATCCAGGCTCATCTGGAGCGGCTCCGGCGGTACGCCGAGTCGTCCGTGTCCAGCGTGACCGCGCTGAACCGGTTCATCGGCTACGAGGCGGGCGCCGAAGTGGCAACATTTCACTTGTCGCAATAGGTAATGCGTGTCAGATTAGAGAACGTGCGGCCGGGTCGCCACGGCCAGGCAGGCGATGCGCTGGCATGTTTCTTCGAACTTGTGACCGCTACTGATGAGTTGCGGCACGGGCTCAACCTGCCGTTTGAGGGTGGCCCGCTGACGTACCGGCGCAGCGCGATGCCGCGCGGACCACGTCACGTTTCGCCCGCGGGCCAGGCAGCTGGCGCCCCGCCGTCCCGGTCCGGCCAATATAGCCGTGATCGGGCAGACAGCGGAACAACACCATGACAAACAGCGGCCACACGGGCCGGCGCCCCGCCCCGCCGCCCGCCCCGCCCAGGGTGGATCCCGCCCGGCCCGTCGTCGGTACGCCCCATGGCGGGGATTCCGCCCTGCCCGCGAAGCTCCCAGAGCGGTCCGATATGGGTCCTGAGCCGCCTGAGGCGGACAAGCCTCCTGGCGGGCAAGCCTCTCCGACCGACTCACAGCGCCGCATCGCGCAGCTACTCGGGAACGTTGTGGACCACCTGATCAGCGCCGGGCTCGATCTGGCCAGCGTACGCGCGCGACTGCCGCACACCGACAACCACATTGTGCTCGAGCATGCCACGAACCACGTCGACACTGCCCTGATCGACATCCGCCGGCTGGCCGTACGGGTCGGCCTGGCCTCCTATCTACCCGGACGGGAAGCCCTCGGTGATCACGAGCCTGAGTAGCGCCTGGACGGAAATGATCAGCGTCGCTCAGCGCCCGCCACTCCGTGTCAGGCTCATGCCAGGCGCTGCCCGTTGGCGAATCGGGATGAGGATCCAGCCAGCCGCCGATCAATACCAGCCGCTCGTCTGCTCGTGGGACCATGCCCCACATGGCGATCCGTACGACCCTTGGATGTAGCCAAGGCCCCAGCGGATCTGCGTAGCCGGATCCGTCTCCCAATCCGCACCGGCGTTGGCCATCTTGGAACCGGGGAGCGCCTGCGGGATCCCATATGCGCCCGAGCTTGGATTGGCAGCGCCGGGATTCCATCCACTCTCCTGGCTCCAGAGCGAGACCAGGCACTGGAACTGGTCCTGTCCCCAGCCGAAAGTCCCGAGCATCGCACTGGCGATCCCCTCGGGTGAGCCAGAGAGCTGCACCGACAAGCCAGCAGAACCCGGCTGAGCCGCCCGCGAACTCGCGGCAGCTCGCTGCTGGGCACGTTCCCGCGCGGCCGCGCGTGCCGCCGCGGCCCTCCTCTCGGCCGCCATCTGCGCCTTCTCGGCCTTGATGAAACTCAGCCTTGCCGCACGATCACTCGCCACAAGCTCCGCCGGGCGCGCCCGGCGCGCATCCAGGCCCGCGTCAGTGACCGTGAACGCCTCGGCAGTCTGCGTGATCGTTCGCGAGCGATGCGAAGCAGCCTTGGGATTCGGAGCGGCGCTGGCCGACCACCACAGAGCGGTTCCCAAGCTGATCGCGGCCACCACGGCGGTGACCATGACGAGCGCCGTAGCTCTGGACGGCCTGTGGAACTGGATCTGGTGGAACGAAGCGGAGACGGACTTGCTGACCGCCGCCGCGGCCAGCCGGAATGTTTGCCGGAACGAAATCCGGTAACGAGACAAGTTAAGCCTTCGGTCGGTCACGCGGTGCGCGACGGTTTCCACCCGGGACGACCTTCTCGCTGCCGCTGCAGCCAGCAAGAAGGTGGCGTGCGCGTGTGCCGCGGGTCAAGGCGGCCCGAAATCACTTTCAGTAATCACCACGCACGCCGGGTGCCAACGGCTACCCAGGCTGCACAACCATCGGCGGCACCGCACCCACAATGAGGTGTAACCTAAATCACATTTTCGGCCGTGCCGACCGTGGGTCGGGTGGTGCCCCAACCTGACCTGGGACTTATTGCTTGGACGTCCCTTCTGTAACAAAAAAGTGAGGCAGACCACATTTTGACGGATATCGTATGGATAGTCGCCGACGGTAACCATTTGTGACACGTTAGCTACTTGCCTGACTCTCACCTATATCTTTCTGTTACCAACTTAGCGCCCTCAAATGACCAACACGCAGGTTTGATCTTCGCAGTGATGCCGCGGCTCGCGTCCGCTGCGTCGGTCCGCGAGGTCCGCGAGGTCCGCGAGGTCCGCGAGGGTGGCTAACCGCACGCCACCAGCACGCCGCAGACCCCGCCACCACAAAATGACAGAACAAACCACAAGCAACGGCTTGTTCTCGACAGCTTCTTAAAGTGATTACATTCTCACGTCACGCTAGTGTGATGCGCCTGAAATCTGCGTATTAATTTAGTATGATTATCGGTGTGGGACGTCATGCCGCCAGCCTGGCGCTGGCTGAGGAGGAACGCGAGCAGCTTGCCGCCTGGTCGCGCGGGCCGGGCCGGCGTGCGGCGCGGGCGCGGATCGTGCTGGCGTGCGCCGAGCCGGGCGCGGTGAACGAGCGGGTCGCCGCCGAGCTCGGGGTGACCACGGTGACGGTGGGCAAGTGGCGGCGGCGGTTCGCGGAGGCCGGGCTGGCCGGGCTGGCCGATGGTGAGCGCCCGGGGCGGCCGAAAGCCGGAATGACGCTGACCGATGACGAGCGTGATCAGCTCACCCGCTGGGCACGGCGGGCCAACAGCGCGCAGGCGCTGGCGCTGCGGTCGAAGATCGTGCTGGCCTGCGCACGGGGGCTGAGCAACAAGCAGGCCGCGGCCGAGCTGCGGGTGACGCCGGGCACGGTAGCCCGGTGGCGGCGCCGGTTCGTCGAGCGGCGGCTGGAGGGGCTGGCCGATGAGCCGCGGCCGGCCGCCGCGACGCGATCAGGTCGAGGACGTCGTGGTGGCGACGCTGGAGGAAACCCCGAAGGACGCCACGCACTGGTCGCGGGCCTCGATGGCAAAGCGCAGCGGCCTGTCCAAATCCACGATCGGGCGGATCTGGCGGCGCTTCGACCTCAAGCCGCACGTGAGCGACGGGTTCAAGCTGTCATCTGACCCGCTGTTCATCGAGAAGGTGGTCGACGTCGCCGGCCTGTACCACAACCCGCGTGCGCCGTGCGGCGCTGACGATTCGAGTGGAGGTGAGAGACCTTCACCGCCGTCCCTATCGCAGTAGGGCGGCTGGAGCTGGGGGCAGCCTGATCCGGGAGGTGCCGGGGAGGGCGGGAGCAGCCCTGACAAAGCCGGGACGCGCCAGTACTGCCAGATGGTGTGGGTCCGGCGAGCGTGACGGAGAGGAGTACGCGAGGAATCAGCGTGATTACGCCCCTCGAAAGGTAAACCGGCTCAAATCTGGCGGATACGGGCCGGGCGCGGTGCGCACCCGCCCGATCAGGGGGCGGGGAACTTCCGGGCAGGCGAGTGGGTGCCGGCCCGGGAGGCCACGGTGAAGTGCTGCGGGGTAGCCGTGGCGATGCCGCAGGGGTAGAGCTGGGCTCCTCCTCCGTCGAGCGAATCGCAGTGAACACGGGAACCTCCCGGTCCTGCCCGGTCCCTCGCGCTGCCAGCGCGGGGGTGGCGGGCTGAGCCCGCCGTCGGC
The DNA here is from genome assembly GCA_963820395.1 of uncultured Actinomycetota bacterium. GTDB lineage: Bacteria > Actinomycetota > Actinomycetes > Streptosporangiales > Streptosporangiaceae > DATFVJ01. The sequence continues at coordinate 66,522 of CAWGAE010000002.1, forward strand.
TGACCGGCCCGGGACGGGGCGGAGCCGCCGTAGTACTCCGAGCCGGGGAGAGCCCGGCACATGGGGAAGGGCGGCATCGGTTACGAGAGGGGAAGGAGGCTGCAATGCCGCAAGACGCGCCGCTGAATGGCAGCGCTCCGGATCCGGCCCCGGCGGGGTCGTGGTCTCGGGTAGCGGGGATGCAGGCCAAGCTTCACCGTCGAACCGGCGGCCGATCCTGGCCGCCGGTTCGATGACCTGTTCAACTTCGTGCACGACCCGGCGACGCTGGTCGTAGCGTTCGGCCGGGTCGCGGGCAACCACGGCGCGAACACTCCCGGCGTGGATGGCCTGACGGCCGCCTACGTCGAGGAGGCCGTGGGCGTGCCCGGGTTCCTGGACGACCTGCGTGCCCAGCTGAAGACGGGCACGTTCCGGCCGCTGCCGGTGCGGGAACGAAAGATCCCCAAGCCGGGAGGGTCGGGGAAACTCCGCAAGTTAGGCATTCCGACGGTCACCGCATACTGCGCGGTCGCGCTCGTCTGGTGAGGTTTCGGAATCCTTCGTCACGGTCACCCACCCGTTCCATCCTTTGGCGGGCCAGCGGCTGCGGGTGCTGTTCGAGCGGAAACTGGCCGGAGGGCTGGCGGTCAGCTGTGAGGGCGGGCCGCTCGGCTCGCTGATGATGCCGCTGGCGTGGACCGACCGCGGCCCGGCTGCGGCAGACGCGCCGCTGACCTGCGAGGTCCTTGCCGAGCTTGCCGTGGCGATCTCGGCTGTGCAGTCGCGACACGGGCGGTGATGTCGTTGACCTCCGGGATCGTCCCTGTCATCGTCTTGTGTGATGAATACACACAAGAACGAGCTTGCCCGGCTCAGCACGGCCGAGCTGCGCGCGCGCCGCGACCGGCTGGTGGCCGCATTGCCGCGGGCAGACGTGCTGCTGCCGGGCGCGCTGGTCGAGCAGCACCGCAACTGCGGGAAGGAGGGATGCAGGTGCACGCGAGGCGAGCCGCACGGGCCGTATGTGTATCTGCAGGTCGCCGGCCGTCTGATGTATGTGCCCGCGGCGCTGGCCGACGCGGTCCGCTCGCGGGTGGAGATCTCACGCCGGCTCCGCGAGGTGCTCGGGGAGATCTCGCAGGTCAACCTCGAGCTGCTGGCCCGGCGGGAGCTGGAGTAGCCGGTGCCCGTCGCCTCCCGGTCCGCGCGCTCACCGTCGCCGGTGAGCGCGGAGGCGTGGGCGGAGATGGTCGCGCCGCTGGCCAACATGGCCGAGTCCGCGCTTGCGGCCGGGCCGGCGGAGGCGTGCGGTGATGCGCGGCGAGCCGAAGGTGACCAGCTCCCATCGGGACCGCACTGCGATCTGCTACATCCGCCAGTCCAGCCTGGTGCAGGTCCGCGAGCACACCGAGTCCACCGCGCGCCAGTACGGCCTGGCCGCCCTGGCGGCCCAGCTGGGCTGGCCCACCGCACGTATCGAGGTGATCGACTGCGATCTGGGTCTGTCGGGGCGCAGCGCCACCTACCGGGAAGGGTTCAAGGAGCTGGTCGCCCGGGTGTGCATGGGCGAGGTGGGGGCGGTGTTCGGGCTGGAGGTGTCCCGTCTTGCCCGCTCCAACGCGGACCCGGCCCGCCTGCTGGAACTGGCCCGCCTCACCGACACCCTGGTCATCGACAGCGACGGCGTCTATGAGCTGTCCGACATTAACGACCGGCTCCTGCTGGGCCTTAAGAGCCAGATGTCGGAGGCATTATGCCGAACTCGGCATAATGCCTCTTATGCGGACTCCGCCGTTATGCGGACCAGCGGCGGTGAGCAGGCGGCGGTGAGCGTTCCCGGCTGCGAAGGTTCGGCATAATCCCGGACTTTGATCTGGCGTCTCCTCTCTCATTCCCGAAGGAGAGGAGAAGATCATGGCAGCCATGACCAACCCGTCGTGGGCCCGGGTGCGTGGACCGCTGGAACCGTATGCCGATGGTTTCCGGGGTGAGCTGGAGCGGCTGGGTTACACGCCGCTGACGGCGGCGACGCATGTGCGGCTGATGGCGCATCTGAGCCGGTGGATGGCGCGGGAAGGTGCGGATGCGCTGGGGTTAACCCCGGCGACGGTGGATGCGTACTTCGCCGAACGCCGGGCGGCCGGCTATGCCGGGCACGTCACTGGCCGGGCGTTGCAGCCGCTGGCCGGCTATCTGCGGCGGCTGGGGGTGGTTCCGCCTGCGGTGCCGGTGGCCGTGACGAGTCCGGGGGAACGGCTGCTCGCCCGGTACCGGGACTACCTGATCGTCGAGCGCGGGCTGACCGGGACGACGGCTGATCTGAACGTGCGGATGGTGCGCCCGTTCCTGGCGGGCCGTGCGGAAGCGACGGACGGCGGCCTTGACCTGGAGCATCTGAGGGCGGGCGAGGTGGCCGCGTTCGTGGTGGCACAGTCCCGGCAGCGGCCCCGGTCAGTCAAGCGGATGGTGACCGCGCTGCGGTCCCTGCTCGGCTTCCTGCACGTGGAGGGCATCATCGGCCAGCCGCTGGCCACGGCGGTGCCCTCGGCGGCCGGGTGGACGCAGGCAGGCCTGCCCAAGGCGTTGGACGGCGATCAGGTGGCTGCGCTGCTGGCCGCCTGCGATCCCGGCACCCGGACAGGGCGGCGGGACCTGGCGATCCTCACCTTGCTGGTGCGGCTTGGGCTGCGCGCCGGTGAGGTGGCCGCGCTGAGGCTGGACGACATCGACTGGCGGCGCGGTGAGATCACGGTGCGGGGTAAGGGGAATCGGCATGACCGGCTGCCGCTGCCAGCCGATGTCGGCCAAAGGATCGTCGCCTATCTGCAAGATGGGCGCCCCGGGGCGGCTCAGGGCCGGGCGGTGTTCGTCCGCGCGCAGGCCCCCTACCGGGCGCTGACCTCCAACGCCGTCACCACGGTGGTGGTCTGTGCGGCGCGGCGGGCCGGCCTGGGTGTCATCGGCGCTCACCGGCTGCGGCACTCCGCGGCCACCGCCATGCTGCGCTCCGGTGGGTCGCTCACCGAGATCGGGCAGACGCTGCGGCACGTCCGCCCGCTCACCACGGCGATTTACGCCAAGGTCGACCTCGAGGCGCTGCGCCAGCTGGCCCGGCCCTGGCCAGGTGAGACGGCATGACGGCGTCACGAGCACCGCTGCGCGGTGCGCTGAGCGACTACCTGAGCCTGCGCCGGGCGCTGGGGTTCCAGCTCGCCAACGCCGGCCGGCTGCTCGAGCAGTTCGTCGGCTACCTCGAACAACATGGCATGGACACCGTCACCACCGAGTATGCACCGGCCTGGGCCGCGCGGCCTGCCGGGGCGTCGGCGCACTGGCAGGCGATCCGCCTCAGCGTGGTGCGCGGCTTCGCCGCCTACCTGCACAGCCTCGATCCCTCGGCCGAGGTTGTCCCGGCAGGCCAGTTCCGTCCTGGAGTGTGCCGGGCCACGCCGTATCTGTACTCCCCGGCCGAGATCCGCTCGCTCATCGCGGCGGCGGCCACACTGCGGCCCCGGCTACGCGGCCACCTACCAGAACTTGATCAGCCTGCTCGCGATCAGCGGGATCCGGATCGGGGAGGCGATCGGCCTTGACGACGAGGACTTCGACACCGGCCGCGAGTTGCTGGTGGTACGTCATGCCAAGTTCGGCAAGCACCGTCTGGTGCCGCTGCACCCAAGCGCGGTGCGGGCCCTGGCCCGCTATGTTGAGCTTCGGCGGCAAGCGCATCCACGGCCGGCGCAGCCCGGCATTGTTTGTCTCCACCGCAGGGACCCGGCTGTTGCACAGCAACATCAGCCTGACCTTCGCCGGCCTGGCCGAGCGGATCGGGCTCACCCGGCGCTCGGCGTCCTGCCGGCCAAGAATCCATGACCTAAGACATTCCTTCGCGGTGGCTACCGTACTGGGCTGGTACCGCGACGACGCCGACATACCGGCCCTGATGCCGCGACTGTCCACATATCTTGGCCACTCCGATCCGCGACACACGTTCTGGTACCTGTCCGCCGCGCCGGAGCTGATGGCACTGGCCGGCCAGCGGCTGGAAACGCACCTGGGAGGTGAGGTGTGAACACCCTCGCCCCCACCCTGCAGGCGTTCTTCACCGACCGGCTGGCGCGGCAGCGGCAGGTCAGCGGCCACACGATCACCGCCTACCGGGACACGTTCAAGCTGCTGCTGGTGTTCGCCGGGCAGCAGACCGGCAAACCTCCCTCCCGCCTGGACATCGCCGATCTCGACGCACCACTGATCGGGGCGTTCCTGAACCATCTGGAAACCGGCCGGGGCAACAGTACCCGGACCCGCAACGCCCGGCTGGCGGCCATCCACTCGCTGTTCCGTTACGCCGCGCTACGCCACCCCGAAGACGCCGCGGTCATCCAGCGGGTGCTGGCGATCCCACCCAAACGCTTCGACCGGGCCCTGATCACCTACCTCACCGAGGAGGAGATCACAGCCCTGCTGGCCGCCCCCGACCAGGCCACCTGGACCGGGCGACGCGACCACGCCCTGCTGGTGCTGGGCTGCCAGACCGGGCTGCGCGCCACCGAGCTCACCCACTTGACCGTGGGCGATGTGCACCTGGGAACCGGAGCGCACGTCAGCTGCCTCGGTAAAGGCCGCAGGCAGCGGATCACCCCGCTCACCACCGCCACCGTGGCGGTCTTAAACGCCTGGCTCGCCGAACGCGCCGGACTTCCCGCCGACCCGCTGTTCATCACCCGCCGTGGCACCCCGCTGAGCCGCGACGCCCTGGAACGGCGCATCGCCAAGCACACGGCCACCGCCGCGCTGTCCTGCCCAACCCTGCGCGAAAAGAAGGTTTCACCCCACGTTTTACGTCACTCCGCGGCAATGCGGTTGCTCAACGCCGGCGTGGACACCTCGGTTATCGCATTGTGGATGGGGCACGAGAACGTGGCTACCACCCAGGTCTACATCCATGCCGACCTGGCTCTGAAGGAACGGGCAATAGCCCGGACCGCGCCGCAAGACGCTCCGCCCGGCCGCTACCAGCCGCCCGACGTCGTGCTGGCCTTCCTCGACAACCTGTGATTATGCCGAACATTCGCAGCCGGGAACGCTCACCGCCGCCTGCTCACCGCCGCTGGTCCGCATAACGGCGGAGTCCGCATAAGAGGCAGAGCTGCACTGGCTGACCAGCCGGCTGAACGAGTCGAAGCGGGCCGCGGCCCGCCGCGGCGAACTGCGCGTCCCGCTGCCCGTCGGGTTCGTCCACGACGACGACGGCGCCGTGGTCATCGACCCGGACCAGGAGGTCGCCGCTGCGGTCGCCGACGTGTTCGCCGCGTTCACCGCCACCGGGTCGGCTTACGGGGTGGCCGGCGCGTTCGCCGGCCGGCGGTTCCCGCGCCGTGCCTACGGCGGGGCGTGGGCCGGGCAGGTGCGGTGGGGCCGGCTCACCCACGCCCGCGCCGCCGGGATCTTGCGGAACCCGGTCTACGCCGGGGCGTACGTGTTCGGCCGGCGCCGCACCCGCCAGATCGTCCGCCCCGACGGGTCAGTGCGCTCAGCCACCACCCAGCTGCCCCGCGACCAGTGGGAAGTGCTGATCCGCGGCCACCACGCCGGCTACATCACCTTCGGGGACTACCTGGCGAACGAGGCGAAGCTGGCAGCCAACCGGACCAACGCCGGGGCGCGCCCGCCGCGGGAGGGCACGGCGCTGTGCCAGGGCATCGTGTTCTGCGGCGCCTGCGGCCGCTCGGTGCAGGTCCGCTACCAGGACCGCTACCCCCGCTACGAGTGCTCCCACTCCCGCGCCGACCATGTCGCCACCCCGTTGTGCGGGTCGGTCCGCGCCGACACCGTCGATGAGGCCGTCACCGCCGCGCTGCTGGCCGCGGTCGAGCCCGGCCAGCTCGCCCTGGCGCTGGCCGCCGCCGACGAAGTCACCGCCCGCCGCCGCCGCGCCGACCGCGCCGCCGAGCTGGCCGTCGAGCGCGCCCGATACGACGCCGACCGGGCCGAACGCGCCTTCCTCGCCTGCGAGCCGGAGAACCGGCTGGTCGCCCGCAGCCTGGAAGCCCGCTGGGAAACCAGGCTCACCGACCTCGCCGAAACCCAGGCCGCACTCGCCACCCAGCTGTCCACCCAGCCCGAGCTGCCCAGCCCCGGCCAGCTGGCCGCCACCGTCGCCGACCTGCCCGCCCTGTGGTCGGCGCCCACCACCAGCGACAAAGACCGCAAGCGCCTGCTGCCCACCCTGCTCGGCGACGTCACCATCACCCCCTCCGCCAGCGACCCCGCCCAGCTCACCGTCGGGCTGCGCTGGAAATCGGGAGCCAGCCAGCAGATCTGCCTGACCCGCCGCAAGAACGCCACCCAGTTGCGCGCCACCGACCCGGCCGCCATCGAGCTCGCCTGCCGGATCGGCCCCAGCCTGGACAACAACGCCCTGGCCGCCGCGCTCAACAACGCCGGCCACCGCACCGGCACCGGGCAGCCCTTCGACGGCGTCGCCGCCGCCGACCTGCGCAACTACCACCACATCCCCTACCCCGGCCTGCTCGACGACGGCGAGCTCACCCCCCGCCAGGCCGCCGGGCGCACCGGCGTGTCCACCGGCACCATCCACTACTGGATCAACGCCGGGCACCTGCCAGCCCGCCGCGGCCCCGCCGGCCGGTGGGCCATCCCCTTCCCGCCCGACATCGAGGCCGCCTGCCGCGACCGCGCCACCGGCTCCGCCCACCAGCACCCCGACACCGACCCCACCCCGCCGGCCGGCGGCGAGCTCAGCATCGCCGAGGTCGCCCGCCGCCTGGGCGTCAAGCCCGACGTCGTCTACGCCTGGGCAGAATGGGGCCACCTGCCCGCCCGCCGCGGCCCCGCCGGACGGCTGTGGATCCACTTCACCCCCGCCGTCGAGCAGGCATGCCTCCAGCGAATCGCCAGCTCATACAAGCTCCCCGAAGCAATCAAAACCCAAGCCATACAACGCCTGGAAAGGAAAGCAGTATGAAGCACACGTCCCTTGCATCGCGGATAGGGTCGTGCAGGCGGCGCTGAAGCTGGTGCTGGAACCAATCTTCGAGGCTGACTTCGAGCCGGTCTCCTACGGGTTCCGGCCGATGCGGCGGGCGCACGACGCGATCGCCGAGATCCACCGGTACGGCACCCAAGGGTATCGGTGGGTGCTGGACGCGGACATCGAGGCGGCCTTCGACAACCTCTCACACTCCGCTCTCATGGACCGGGTGCGGGCGAGAGTCAAGGACAAGCGCGTGCTCGCGCTGGTTAAGGCGTTCCTCAAAGCCGGGGTTCTCACCGAGACCGGCGGCCGCGAGGACACCCACACCGGCACCCCGCAGGGTGGCATCCTCACGCCCCCAACGCAATAGATAACCTGCGCGATGGTCACTCTCCGTGTCGGGCTCGGTCTCGGGTCGGCCGGTGCTGGCTGCGCGGGTGGGGATGCGGTGCCGGATGGTGATCTTCTCGGGGCCGATGAGGATGTCCTTGACGATCAGGCGCAGTACGCGCTGGCGTTGTCCGGTGTCGGCGGTGGCGACGTTGCCGTGCAGCTGGGTGAGGAAGCCTTCGAGGCTGTCGGCGAGCTTGAGGTAGGCGTCGTGGTCGGCGAGCTGGGCGTCGAGGGCGTCTATCTGCCCGCGCAGGCTGGCTTCTTTGGCCCGCAGGTGCGGCATCCGGGCGCGCAGCTCGTCGATGGTGATCAGCTGCTCGGAGTACGCCTCGATCATGGCGGTGATGGAGGTGGCGGCCCTGGCGAGCTCGGTCTCCAGGCGTTTGCGCTGGCTGGTGACCGGGTCGGAGGTGCGGGCCTGCTGGAGGCGCTTGCTGATCTCGGCGCGGATCAGCGCCGGGTCGGCGAGCAGGCCGGTGATGTGGTCCCAGACGACCTGGTCGAGGTAGTCGGCGCGGACCGGCTGGTTGTGGCAGACCCGGCCGCCTTCGTAGCGGTAGTCGTCGGAGCCCAGGCACCGGTAGTAGTAGATCTTCTTGCTTGTGGTCCGGGTGGAGGTGCGGTAGTAGCCGTATCCGCAGGCCGAGCAGGCGGCCAGGCTCTGTAGCAGGGAGGGGACCTTAGTGTTGCGGGCGGCGTAGCGCTTGTTGTCTTCCAGGCGCTGCCCGGCGCGGGCGAAGGTGTCCTGGGTCACGATTGGCGGAACGGCGATCTCGAGCCATTCTTCGCGGGGCCGGTCCACTGCCTTGACCGGGCGCGGCACCGAGCGTCCCTGCAGGCGGGCGATGCGGTTCAGTCCCGGCTGCTCATGCACGATCTGGGTCTTGCCGAATACCGCCTTCCCGGCGTAGGCGGGGTTGCGCAGCATGCCCCAGATCACCGACCGGTCCCAGCGGTGCTTGCCGGTGCGGGTGGGGACGTCCTGGCTGGCCAGCCAGCGGGCCAGGTCGGCGATCGCGGCGCCGTCGTCGGCGTAGCGGCGGAACATCTCCGCCACCAGGACCGCCTCATGCTCGATGATCTCGTAGGCGGCCCCGGCGTGGTCGCTCTTGCGGACGTACCGGTAGCCGAACGGGGCACCCGACAGCACGTTCACCGACCCGGTCCGGGCGCGGTGGGCCTTGCCGCGCCGGTAGCGCTCCATCAGCTGGGCTTTCTCGTATTCGGCGAACATGCCCTGGAACTGCACCAGCAGCTGGTCTTCAGGCGTATCGCCGCGAGGGCCCTTGACGAACTCCACCCGCACCCCGGCGCGGGCGAACTCCTCGATCAGCAGCGCCTGGTAGGCGAACTTGCGGGCCAGCCGGTCCGGCGAGTAGCACAGCACCACGTCCACGCATCCCTGGGCGATCAGGTCGCGCAGCGCCTCCAGGGCCGGGCGGACCAGCGTCGCGCCCGAGTGCCCCTCGTCCTCGAATACCCACTCCCCGGGCAGGTCAGCCCCCAGCTGCCTGGCGTGATCGCGCAACGCCGCTGTCTGCGACCCGATCGTCTGGTCCTTCTTCTGCCGGGCGCTCGATACCCGGGCGTAGATCGCCGCGCTCGTCACGGGACGGCCTTCCTTCCTGGCCGGCCGGATACGGGCCCGCCGCTGCGGTACCAGAATTGCGTAGGCCACCGACAGATCCGTGGCCGCGTGGCGGCCGAAGACGAACTCCGTCTCGACCGCCCGGTCGCTCACCTGCGGGGACGGTTTCTGCGGCCCCGCTCCAGGAACTCCTCCAGCGCCTGGGCCACCACGGCGGAGATCGTGCGTCCCGACGCCTGGGCATGCTCGCGAACCGCGGCCGCCAGCCGCACCGGCAGCTTGACCGTGAACACCGTGGCCGTCTCGGGAACCCTGACCCGGCCCGATGCCACCGCCTGGTCCGCGTACCGGCGGGCCTGCCGCTGCGAGCAGCCGAACCGGCCGGCCAGCTCACGGGCGGCCTCGGCCACAGGGACACCAGCCTCCACCAGCTCAGCGGCCGCGTTGATGCGCACCGCGTACTCACCGCCGCCAGGAGCACGAGCACGAGCACGAGCCATGTTATAAACGTACTACCCGGCATGTCATTACCCGGCCGCGCCGCGCCGAGGCCGTTCCAGCCGCCGGTAACCCAGCGTGACGTCGAAGCAGAAATTGCCAATTGCGTTGGGGGCGTGACGTCTCCGCTGATCTTCAACGTTGCCATGTCGGCGCTCGATGAGCACCTGCACCGGCCGTGGAGGCCCGGCGGCTCGATGCACACCGGCTACCTGCGCAGCAGGCGCCGGGTCAAGGGCCTGCCGAGATGGCGGCTCGTCCGCTACGCGGACGATTTCGTCGTGCTCGTGCACGGCGCCAAGGCCGACGTCGAGAACCTGCGCGAAGACGTCGCCCGGGTGCTGGCGCCGATGGGCTTGCGGCTATCTGCCGCCAAGACCCAGGTGGTGCACATGAGCGACGGGTTCGACTTCCCCGGCTTTCACATCCGGTGGAAACGCAAGCGGGGAACGGACAAGTGGCACGTCTACACCTTCATCGCCGACCGGCCGATCCGGTCGGTGAAGGCCAAGATCCGTGCGCTGACGAACAGGAGATCGCAGCAGCACCCGGGCACCGTGCTGATCCGGCTGGGCCAGATCATGCGCGGCTGGGCTAAGGGCTCACCGAGAATTAACTTCCCGTGATGCCGGGAGTGTCGGCAGCGGGGCGGGGAAGAGGGTGTAGTTCCACTCGCCGTGGAAGTCGTGGCGTCTGATCGAGTTTTGCTCCAGGGCCTTCATCTCCTTGTCGGAGATCTTGATGCCCTTCTGGTAGATGCCGGTGTCCAGGGCGGCCTGGACGGTCAGCCCGGTCTTGGTTGTGGTCGCGGCGATCGTCTCGACGATGACTTCGTGGCTGGTCAGCGGCCTGCCGCGCCAGTTCATGGAGATCTGGGCGAAGAGCCGGTGCTCGATCCGGTTCCATTTCGAGGTCCCCGGCGGGAAGTGGGACACGCTGATCTGCAGGCCGAGTTGTTGCGCGAGCCTGGCCAGTTCCACCTTCCACAGCCGCAGCCGGCTGCCGTTGGAGCCGCCCGCGTCAGCGGTGATGAGCAGCCTGGTGGCGTGCGGGTAGGCGGCCTTGCCGATGTTCTCCCACCAGCGGCGGATCGACTCGACCGCGAAAGCACCGGTGTCGGCGTCGGTGCCGACGTTCACCCAGCCGGCGTTGGCTGTCATGTCATAGACGCCGTAGGGGACAGCGCGGCCCAGTTCGCCCTTGAAGTCGTGCACCTGCACCCGTTCAGGCTGGCCGCCCGGATGCCATTCCTTCCCGCCGTTCCGGTAGTTGCCGACCAGCTCTTTCTTCTTGGTGTCCACGCTGATCACCGGCTCGCCGGCCGCCTGGAACGCCCGCACCAGCGTGTTGATGAGCCGGAACTGGCCGTCCCGGTCCGGGTGCTGGCGGCCCTCCACCGTCTTGGCGTTGCCCTGCAGGCTGTAGCCGTCCTCTTTCAGCAGCCGCCCGACAGTGTCAGCAGACACCCGATGGCCCGCGGACGCCAGCTCGCCAGCCAGCTTCTCCGTCGACTTGGTCGTCCACCGCAGCGGCGACTCCGGGTCACCGCGGGTGGCCGGATCCACCAGCCGGCGCAACGCCGGCACCAGCCCCGCATCCACCTCGGCCCTTGGCCGCCCAGCCCCGCCCCGCCGAACCCGGCCATCCGGTTCAATGCCCCGCTCCAGTTCCCGGGCTCCCCGGCCCACCGTGTCCGGATGAACCCCGGCCAACACCGCCACCCGCTTGATCCCGCCCCGGCCCAGCGACCGCGCCTGCGCCCCCAGCAGCAGCCGCCACTGCAGCTCGTTCAGATGGGGGCGCACCTCCGTGAGCATCTCCGAGAACCGCTCCTCATCCACCACCAGTTGTCCCATACCACAACCGTAGGCAACCATCTCGCACAAACATAGTTAATTTAGCGGAGGATGCTAACTACTTCAAGCATGCTGCCTGCAAACGCACCCTCAGCCGCCTGTCCCACTTCGTGTGGTGGCGGGTGATCCGGTGGCTGCGGGCATTGCATCGCTGGAGGTGGAAGGACGTCCGCCGGGCCTTCACCACCCCCGACGGGCGGTGGAAGCCGATCACGGCGGGCGGGATCGAGCTGTTCCGCCTGGAAACGGTGCCGGTCACCCGCTACCGCTACCGGGGCAACACGATTCCCAATCCCTGGACGCTCAACCACACCTAACGGCAGCGACCGTGGAGAGCCCGGTGCGGTGAGAGCCGCACGCCGGGTTCGGCGAGCGGCCTGGGCTTTGCCCAGAGTTCAGGCGAACTGAAGGTTCCCCGGCATGAACTTAGGGGTCTTCACGCTCTATGTGCTGCGCTGACCCTTGGGTTCGCGGGAACCGGAGGGGTCGTGCTGCTCGGCGGCGGTCTGCAGGAGCTGGCGAGCGATGGTCGCGTACTTGATGGCGGTGGTGTCGTCGATCCCGAACATGGCGGCGAGGTGCAGGGGGTCGGCGCCGTGGGTGAGGGCTTCCTCGAGTTGCCGGTCGACGCGAAGCCGTTCGAGGGTGGCGGTGAGGCCGCGGCATGTCTCGGTCAGCCAGTTCTCGCTGACCGCCCGGGTGGTCATGGCGGTCTGCTGGTTGACGATCAGGTGCGGGTTGGCGGTGCCGGGCCAGCGGCGGCCGCGGTGCTGCAGCCAGGCCAGGAGCAGGCTTCTGGTCAGGTCGCCGAGCGGGCGGGCCCGGCCCGCAATGACCAGCCGCCGGTTGCCGAGATCGATGTCGTCGAGATGAAGCTCCCGGATGGTCTTGGGCCTGGCAGCGTGGATGGCGGCCAGTGCGATCGCGAGCCGGGCGGCAGGTGTGATGGCGGCGGCCGTGGCCTGGTCTATCTCGGCAGGCTGCAGCGGCTGGATGAGGATCAGGGGCCGCTGGCCGTCGTGGACGCCGCTGGTCGGGTCGCGGAAGATCCTGCCGGTCTTCTTGCAGTGGCCGAACAGTGAGCGCAGCGCGGTGAGGGTCTGGCGGCGCAGGCTTTCGGACAGGAGGTCGGTGGCGGTGATGACGTCGGCGGCGGTGACCTCGCGCAGGTGGATGTAGTGCCCGGCCCACTTCAGCAGCAGCGGGTGCACCCGGTTGAGATTCATCCGGACGGTGTGCTCGTCGCGGGGACGGCTGCGGGGCCCGCCCTTGCTGCGGGTGCGCAGCCAGTGCCCGACGTCGGCGGCCATCGGCGGGGGCAGCAGCGCGAGCCGGGCCCGCATCAGGCAGGCGAAGGAGGGGACCCGGTCGTCGTGCAGGAGCCCGGCGAGATCCAGGATCTCGGCGGTTCGGGTGACGCTCAGGTCCCGTGAGTGCAGGGCCGGTAACAGCCCGGACCAGGCGATCATGTCTCCGGGTGTGTGATCGGCCAGTACGACGGCCAGCGCCCGGCCGGTTTCGATGACGATCCGGGCGTTCCAGCCGCGGGTCTCGGCGAGTTCGGAAGCGATGCGCCTGGTCAGGTCCAGGGCCTCGCCGCCGATTCTGGACGCGACCCAGTGGCGTGCGTCGAAGTGCCGCGATTCACCCGGGGCGCGCAGCTCCAACTGCGTCCAGGCGGCCGGGCCGGCTGAGTAAGTCTGGCCGCCGGGATGGCGGGGGCCGGACCGGTGTTCCCGAGGCGGTTCATGCCCGCCAGCGACAGCTGCCAGCAGCCTGTGGGCTCGAAATCCGCAGGAGTGATCCTGCGCCTGCCCGCGGCGGCGATGCCGGCCTGCAGCCAGCACAGCCGGCAGTGCCCTTTCTTGACCGCGATGATCCTCCGGCAGCCGGCGCACTCGCCGGGGCGGTAGCGGCGGACGAAGTCATAGCAGGCCCGGCAATACGACTGCGATCCGTAAGACGATCCCCAGGATAGACAGTCCGGGCAGCTGACGATCGGGGTGCCGGCCCGGATCCGCCTGGCCATCAGGCGGGCGGGAGCGAGCGCCCGTCCCGGCGCTTGGGCGTGACCTGCGGCCCGGCCTGCCCGGAGGGCTGGGAGGACACCGCAGTGGGTTGCCGGTCGCAGGCCGTCCTGGCGGTCCCGGCCGGTTCGGCGATCAGCAGCTCCTCCACCCCGCATCCCAGGACGGCGCAGATGACGTCCAGGTCGTCGAGCTTGACGCTGGCCGGGCTGCCCGACCACAGCCCGGACATCTTCCCGGCGCTGATCACCAGGCCCGCCTCGGCGAGCATCCGCTGCAGCTCGCTGGCCTTCCAGATGCTCCGGTTGGCGGCTGTCAGCCGCAGGTTCCACTTCACGGACCGAGCCCCTTCAACCGATCGGCCGCCCGCTGCTGGCCGGTGACCCAGGCATCTTCGACATGGGTGGCCTGGACGTGAATGTAATTCATGGTCGTGGCGACCCAGGCATGGCCGAGGGTCTGCTGAATTGCGGCCAGATCCATCCCACCCAGATACAGCTGCGAGGCGCAGAAATGCCGCAGAACATGCGGGGTGACCCGGTCCGGCCAGTCCGGCAGATGCGTGGCCGCCGCAGCGGCCAGCGTCGACCGCAATGTCTCATTGCCTACCCGGGCCGCCGTCCCGTCGGCGTTGCGGCGCTCGGAACAAAACAGCGGGGCACCGGGCCGGGTGTGATCGTCATCGATACGGCACCACACGTCCTCAACGGACCACCGCAGGGCCGCGCCGGCGTTGTTGATCAACGGCACCATGCGTTCGCGCGGCCCGGACCCCCGGGCACCCTTGCCCTTGCGGACGTGCAGCTTGCCGAAGCGTCCCAGGTTCCACTTGACGTCGGCCAGGTCGAGGTGGCTTGTCTCGTTGACGCGCAGCCCGACCTCGGCCATCAGCCGGGCCGCGGCGTAGTTTCGGGCGGCCGGGGCGAACTTCCGGCAGGTCACCAGCTCCTGCCTCCATCCGGCGAACAGCGCATCCACCTGCGGGGCCGAGGGCGGGATCCGCAACGCCGCCCGGCCCGCTCCCCGCGGCCGGTTCATCTCATCGATCGGGCATTCCACCACCCGGCCGGTCATCTGATGGATCTCGGCCTTGTGCCGGATCTCCAAAAACAAGAAATAGACCCGCAGCGCCCGCGAGCGGGCCAGCCGCGTGCCCTTGGCGGCGCCCCTCAGCACCTTGCCGAAGTAGGCATCTGCGTCAGCGGGCTCCATCTCCCACAACGGCCGGCCGAACCACACCCGCATCTGCTCAAGATTGACCACGTCCGAAGCGATCGTGGCATCGGCCAGCCCGGCGGCCGCCCGGGCCAGGACGAACCCGGCCAGCACGTCAGTCTCGAACGCCGCCAGCTCATCCGGCCCGGCAGGCGCACGCGCCTCACGCAGATCCCGCACGGCCGCCAAGCTCAACCCGGGCCTCCTCGGCTTCACTGATCCAAGAAGACCAGCACTGGAGACGATAGACCCTCAAGAACCCCGAGAAACCCTCAGCTGACAGCAGCAGCAGCATGGGTCACGGAAGAACACCCAGGTCCTGGGGTTACAGAGGCGAGAGACACCTCAGGGAACTCTGGGGTTATTTAGTTGAAACGGACCGGGGGCAACCCCGGCACCGCGCCCCAGGCCGACTCAACCCGAGCATGCGCTGGTGCTGTGCGCCGACGAGAAGTCGCAGATGCAGGCGCTGAACCGCACCGCGCCGTGCCTGCCGGTGCCGCCTGCCACCCCGGCGCGGCGCAGCCACGACTATGTCCGCAACGGCACCACCAGCCTGTTCGCGGCGCCCGACATGGCCACCGGGAAGGTCATCTCCTCAGTGCACCGCCGCCACCGGCACCAGGAGTTCCTGCGCTTCCTCCACAAGATCGACAAGAATGTGCCCGCCGAGCTGGAGGTGCACCTGGTCTGCGACGACTACGGAACGCATCAGACCCCGCAGATCCAGGCCTGGCTGCAGCGCCACCCACGGTTCCGCATGCACTTCACCCCGACCGGCTCGTCGTGGATCAACCAGGCCGGACGGTGGTCCGGCTTCCTGACCGATCAGATGATCCGCCGCAGCGTGCACAAGAGCGTCCAGGCACTCGAGGCCGACATCCAGGCCTGGATCGCCACCTGGAACGACGACCCGCGGCCATTCAACTGGACAAAGACCGCCGAGGAAATCCTCGATTCCTAGCCAAATATATCGCGAATATTTCAGGTGCGGGACACTAGTAGGACCCGTTCGCCTGCCAGTACGACCACGCGGAGCACGGATCGCCGTATCTGGCCTGGATATAGCTAAGACCCCACCTGATCTGAGTGACTGGATCCGTCTGCCAGTCCGCGCCAGCGCTTGCCATCTTGGAGCCGGGCAGCGCCTGCGGGATCCCATAAGCGCCGCTGGGGTTCGCGGCGTCAGACCGCCACTCGCTCTCCCTGGACCACAGGTTGTCCAGGCAGCCGAAGTAGCTGTCCGGGCTCCAGCCGAAGCTCGCCAACAGGTTCTCCGCGGCTGCCCGCGCAGTACCCGGATCCACCGCGCCGAGCGCACGGACTGGAGCGGACGAGGACCGGCCGCCGGCGGCCCCCAGCGGGACAGATGCGCCGGCGGCCCCCGGCGCGACAGGTCCGCCGGTGCCCTCCGGCGCATCAGGTCCGCCGGTGCCCCGCGGCGGGACCGGTGCGGCCATACTCGCAAGCTTCGGCGCGGCAAGAACCTCCGTCGAGCGCGACGCCTCATCCACGGCGATCATCTGCTGCCGCTCCTGCTCCAGCATCGCGACAGCGTGGCGAGCCGCGACCGACACGGTCGCGGCCTGCGCCGAGCGGCCGGATGGCCCGGTGGCCGACATGAGGACGTATGCCCCCACGGCAACGGCGACGACACCAGCGACCGCACCCACCGGCACGGTCACAGCTCTGGCACCAGACCCCCGGCGCCGGTGCGCGTGCCTCCCCCCCGTGACCCGTTCCGGGCGTGGTGACAAGGCTGTTCCTTCCGTCGGCCGAACGTGCCCGCGAGACCACCGGTGCACGGACCGCTGCGGTGGGAGGCAGCAGGTCCGAACGGCTGCGGGCCAGAGCTCGGATGACAGCGCGCGGTAGGGCAACCTGCCGGTGCGATGTCCCCGTCCAGTACGTGACGTCGGCGCCCCACGTTGCCAGAGCCGTGGGAGGGGTCCGCAACCGATTCGGCCGGGAAAGCTGTGTCACCGTTGACACCATTTATGTGAAATAGATCACATTTTCACGACATAGTTGCAGGTAACTACCGATCGTGATCCTTGCTCCAGCACGGCTTCGCGGTCGAACTCGCCATCAAGCACCTGGCGCATCCGCCGGGCGGCCGGACCCAGCGCCCTCGGCATCGCCGCCTGCCGTGCCCTGGGCATCCGCCTGCCGTGCGCGCGGCGGCGTGCCGCTCCATCACATGCGAGGGTTCCAGCGGGTCGCCCCATCGGCACGTACTGTTTTTGCGATCGCGCACCTGCACGCCTATTCTCTGGAACGCTAGATAAGTTCCACGGCGGGCTGTTTCACAATTGAATGAGCGTCTCAGATTGCGGGATGCCGCGCCGGCGGCGGATCTGTCGGCATTGCCGCAGGTCATCGATATTTCGAACGAGCCATCCGAGGCTCTAGCCTAAGAGATTGATCGCAGGATGCGAGGCGTCGACTCGACTCTGCAACGGCCTGCGGGCGGGTGGAACCTCGCCGGATCCAGTGTGCCATCACCGGCGCGCGGGCGGTATGAGCCGTCGAGGAGGACGGGTTGACGGTGCTCCATGCGGCACTGCCGCAGGTGGTCTCTGCTTTTCCGGCCGCGGGCGCGGTGCCTGTCGCGCATGCTCTGGGTGGGCTGGCCCTGAACCCGCTCAGCCCTACGTCCGTGCTCAGCGGCCTCGGCGCGCTCGGCGTATTCCTCGTCCTCTTCGCCGAGACCGGGCTGCTCATCGGCTTCTTCCTGCCCGGTGATTCGCTGCTGTTCACCGCCGGCCTGTTCTGCACGACCGGCGCAAGCGCCACCGTCCACCTGTCGCTGCCGGTGGTGCTGCTCGCCGCTGCGGCAGGTGCCCTGCTCGGTGCGCAGGTCGGCTTCCTGATCGGCCGGCGGGCCGGGACGGCGACGCTCGCCCGCACCAATAACAGGTATCTGGTGAACGGGGCCGCCCGGGCGGACCAACTTCTGGCCCGTTACGGGCACGCCAAGGCGATCGTTCTCGCGCGGTTCATCCCTGTGGTCCGCACCGTGCTCAACCCCATGGCCGGGAGCCTCAGCGTGTCCACGCGCACATTCACCGTGTGGCAGGTGGTCGGCGGCCTGGTCTGGTCCATCGGGGTCACGGTGGCCGGCTACGTACTTGGTTCTTCCATCCCCGGGATCGACACGTACCTACTGCCGATCGTGGCGGTGATCATCGTCGTTTCGCTAATCCCGCTGGTGCTAGAGCTGCGCAGGGCCCGGCGCACCTCGAAGACCAGCACGGCCGACCCCGAGGCCACCGTGCGCGCAACTGCGAATGAAAACCTCCCGTCCAGCTGAGCGCGTCTGCCGAGCCCGGGTCGGGTGCTGCCAGGAAACGCGATAGCAGAGGGCGTCTCGATCCTCCTGCTGCTGCTGGTACCAAGCGGCGCCGTCGTCAGGCCCCGTGGTTACCGGCGGCCGTGACGGCGGTGCCTGTTGTCGGCGTGGCCATCGCGCTGGGGCGGGGTTCACCGCAGGCGGCCCGCGTGGAGATCTCGCGGTTGCTGCCCGTGGTCGGTTTACTCGCGTGCCCGCGGGCACGAGCGGCCCGACCACATGCACGCGGTGGAATCCGTACGTCAGCCCCGACGTGTGGGTCCGTCACCGGCGACGCGGCCGGCACCGTGACCAGTTTGGCCGCCCCGCCGACCCCCCGAGGTAGACCCGCATGTCCGCGAACGCCGGCACGAAGTGGCTGACCGGATCAGACAGCTCGAAGGCGCCCTCCTCGTAAAGCATCATGGCCGCTACCGAGGTGACCGGCTTGGTCATCGAGTGGATGCGGAAGAGCGTGTCAGGCTCGGCGGGAAGCCGTGCCTCCACGTCACGCCAGCCGTACGTCGAGGTGTGGAGGATGCGCCCGTGTCGGCTCACGAGCACCAGCCAGCCGGCCGTCGTCCACGTACCTCATGAAGTAGCGGTCGATCCGGGCCAGCCGGTCTGGATCGAACCCTGCGGCACGCGCCTCGATCTCGGCCTCTGTTACCGTCACCGCGCCCCAACCCTCGCATCCCGGCCGCGCCTGGAGAACTACCTGCGCGACTCATTAGGCGAAGGCTACTGCTGGCCACGCAGGTCAGCTACCCGCCCAGCGCGCGAGGCCGCCGGCCAGGCTATGGCCAGGTGTGCATACCAATGACGGGCATTACCCGGGCCGCAAAGCGGCGCTCGTCTGCGCCGACATCTCCTACGTAATCCAGCGCCCGCTCGCGCGGCTGTCGCTGCCAGCCGGTCGCCCAGCATCAGTTGAAGGCGGTGCGGCCCGCTACCGCGACCCGGCCAGGCCAAGGTCGGCGAGGGCGGCGAGGGCGGCCCCGTGGCCGCACATGCCGTGCACGCCGCCGCCGGGCGGCGTGGACGCCGAGCACAGGTAGACCCCACGCAGCGCGGTACGATACGGGTTCCATCTGGCAGTCGGCCGGAAGATCGTCTGGCGAAGGGTTGCCAGGCCGCCGTTGATGTCCCCGCCGACGTAGTTCGGATTGTGTCGCTCCTGGTCGGCTGCGGTTGTGGTGGCCCGTGCTAGTACCAGGTCGCGGAATCCTGGCGCGAAGCGCTCTATCTGGGCTTCTATGCGGTCGGTCATGTCCGCGGCCGAGCCGGCCGGCACATGGCAGTAGGCCCATAGCGTCTGCTGCCCCGCGGGAGCGCGCGTCGGGTCCACGACACCAGGCTGCGTCACAATGCAGTACGGGCGCTCCGGATGGCGGCCCGCCGCCACGTCTGCCTCGCTGCGCGAGACCTCACCCAGGGTGCCGCCGAGATGCACAGTTCCTGCCTGTCCGCAGACCCGGGCCTGCCATGGGACCGGGCCAGCGAGCGCCCAGTCGACCTTGCACGCGCCGGGCCCGTACCTGAAGCGCTGGAGCGCCTTGCGGTGCCTGGCGGGGAGCCGGTCACCCGCGAGCCGCAGGAACTGGCGCGGCGACACGTCGAGCAGGACCGCGCGGGCCGATGGGAGATCCCCGAGCGTACGTATCCAGCGGCCGGTCATGACCCTGCCGCCGAGGGACAAGAGCTCCTCGATGAGCGCTGCGGCTATCCGGGCACTGCCTCCCCGCACGACCGGCCATCCGGCCGCGTGGGCCGCCATCGTGAGCAAAAGCCCGAAGGCACCTGTGAGCGGCGCGCTTAGCGGCAGTACGGCGTGGGCGGCCACACCCGCTAGCAGTGCCTTGGCCTTGTCGGTCCGAAATCGCCTGGCGAGCGTCGCCGCGGGCAGCAGCCCTGCTGCACCGAAGCGCGCCAGGGCGACAGGATGAGCTGGCATCGACCGCAACGGCGCGAGAATCTCTGGCATGATCAGGTCGGTATCGCGGACCAGCGGCGACAGCAGCCGCCGGTAGGCACCAGCATCGCCGCCCAGCCCGCGGGCAGTCTCGTCCACCGAGCCCACGACCGCCGCGGCCCGCCCGCCGTCAAGCGGATGAGCGAACGCCACCGTCGGCACGCGCAAGCTGACCCCACGCGCCGTCAGCGACGCTCGCCGGAAGAACGGGGACATTGCGGCCAGCGGGTGGACCGCCGAACACACGTCATGCAGGAAACCCGGCAGCGTCAGCTCCGCCGTCCTGCAGCCGCCGCCCGCCGTGGCCGCCCCCTCCAGGACATCGACCGCCAGACCCGCGCGGGCAAGCGTCAGCGCAGCCGCCAGGCCGTTCGGGCCAGAACCGACGACGACCGCGTCCGGCGTCCGCACGTGCGCCCGGCCAGATAGCTCAGTCTCGATCATGGACATCTGGATTCCGTTTCGGTGCCAGCGCTTGTCCAGCGCTGACGTGGCCAGCGGCCGTTTGCGATGATGATCAGGTGACATCGTGGGAGTCCGCGGCGACGGGTACGGCGAACAGGCGCGACCGCGGCGGCAGCCCACCGGCGAGGACCGCGTCCCGCATCGCGGGCTTGTCACCGTAGCCGGCCCGGCAAGGGGCCGACAGCCGTGGTGAGCAGGACCATCGCACCTAAGCAACGCAGCATCCCAGCTGCCCGGTGGTGGTCGTGCCGGCCCGCCCCGCCGGCCCCGCGAGCCCCCGAATCCACGGAAATCGGCCGAGAGCCCGGGCACCGGGCGGTGGGCTGGTCAGGTGGCGGTGTCCTGGCCGCAGGGCTCGAGCAGCTAGGGCGTGCCCCGGCCCCGGGTTCCGGCAGGGCGCAAGTGAACATCCCCTCGCCCGGTGCGAGCCGGGGAAGGTAACGTTGCTTAAGCTCATCCGACCAAGCGATCAGCAACGGCAACGAGCCGGGTTTGCTCGCGACCGGGATGAGCGACGAGGCGGCGCATGCCCCGGCGACCTCCTCGACGAAATCGCGGTGGCGATCGCATCAGCAACTTGCGCCGCCGTGCCGCTACGGAACGTGTACGGCGTGCAGGTCAGCGCGCGCAGGCGCGCCACACGCATCCCAGCGGAACTCCCCGGTCTTATCGCACCTCAACGGCTGGGAGAGCGATCTTGTCGTCGGCGACGGCGCGCACCCACGGAGCACCGTGCTCCCCGGCGAGAGCGAAGGGCGGGAATTCGAGGGCCGGGCCAGCCGCCGCCGGTGACGCACAACGCCGACCAGCAAACGCCGATCAGGGAGCGCTGACCGAGAAAGGAGACGCCGTGGCCCGCCGCCTCACAGTTCTCGGCACTGGGTACCTGGGCACGACACAAGCGGCATGCCTCGCCGAACTCGGTTTCGACGTCCTCGGCCTGGACATCGACCCGGTGCGGATCGGCCGGCTGGACGCGGGCAGGCTGCCGTTCTTCGAGCCCGAACTGGAAGAGCTGTTGCGCGCCGGCCTGAATTCCGGGCGGCTCCGCTTCACGAGTTCCTACGAAGAGGCGGCGGCCTTCGGCGACACGCATTTCGTGTGTGTCGGCACGCCGCAGCGTAGCGATGGCAACGGCGCCGACCTCTCCCAACTGCACGCCTGCATCGACGCGCTCGCACCGCTGCTGCGCTCGGCCTGCATCGTCGTGGGCAAGTGCACGGTCCCCGTCGGTACCGCGGAGCAGGTTTCCGAACGGCTAGCGCAACTGTCACCCGCCGGATCAGCTGCGGAGCTTGCCTGGAACCCGGAGTTCCTCCGCGAAGGGTACGCGGTCCGTGACACGCTGCACCCGGACCGGATCGTGGTAGGGACTCAATCGCTCCGGGCCGCTGAGGTGTTGCGTCAGATCTACGCACGGCCGCTGGCGGACGATATCCCTTTTCTTGTCACCGACTTCGCCACCGCGGAGCTTGTGAAGGTTGCCGCGAACGCGTTCCTGGCAACCAAGATCTCGTTTATCAACGCGATGGCCGAGGTGTGCGAGGCCACAGGGGCGGATGTGACAATGCTGTCCAAGGCGCTGTCCTATGACGACCGGATTGGCGGCAGGTTCCTGCGCCCCGGGCTCGGCTTCGGCGGCGGCTGCTTGCCCAAGGACATCAGGGCCTTCATGGCCCGTGCCGACGAACTCGGCGTTGACCAGGCGCTCTCCTTCCTGCGTGAGGTTGACGCGATCAACATGCGCCGTCGCGCGCGCACGGTGGATCTCGCCAGGGAACTAGCTGGCGGCGGGTTCGAGGGCCGCGTCGTTGGCGTGCTCGGCGCCGCGTTCAAGCCCAATTCCGACGACATCCGCGACTCGCCCGCGCTCGATGTCGCGCAGACCATCCACAGTCTCGGCGGGCAGGTCACCGTCTACGACCCGGCCGCGGTGGAGAACGCCAGGAAGGCGCACCCGGAACTGGAGTACGCGACCTCGGCCCTCGACGCCGCCCGGGCGGCGCATATCGTGCTGCTGCTCACCGAGTGGCCCGAATTCGCCAACGCCGATCCGGAGGTGCTCGGCAAAGTGGTGACGAAGCGGAACATGGTCGATGGCCGCGGCGCCCTGGATCCGGAGCGCTGGCGGGCGGCGAGCTGGCACTACCGCGCCCTTGGCCGCCCCTGAGCCACGGCTGCGCCGCACCGCCGCCACGCTGCGCCGCCGCCTTCAAACGCACCTTCTGCGGGTCGCGCCGCGCGCAGCCGTTAAGGAAAAGTGCCCGCCGCAGCCGCCCGCCGGTCCCCGACCCCGACCGGCCCGGTGCATCGCACGCCGGATAGATGGCACTCGCACAAACGCGCCGGCCACCGGGCCCTCTCAGCTATCGCCCGGCTCTTCGAGGGGCGAGCCCCCAACCACATCACGCAGCGCGGCTCCCTTAGCCATCGCCTGTTCCTTCAGCCGCGCCTGGAAACGGGTCATCTGGTCACGTAGCGCCACATCACCGGCAGCAAGAATGCGGATCGCGAGCAACCCGGCATTCCGTGCACCACCGACCGCGACCGCCGCCACGGGCACGCCGGCGGGCATCTGCACGATCGAAAGCAGCGAGTCCAGCCCGTCGAGGTTCTTGAGCGGCACCGGCACGCCGATCACCGGCAGCGGGGTGACCGAGGCGAGCATGCCAGGCAGGTGCGCGGCTCCACCCGCTCCCGCGATGATCACCCGCAGCCCCCGGGCCGCCGCCCCCGAACCGTACGCGAGCATCTCGTGCGGCATCCGATGCGCCGACACCACGTCCACCTCGTATGCAACCCCGAACTCGGCCACGGCCTCGGCGGCGGCGCGCATGACCGGCCAGTCCGAGTCGCTCCCCATTACGATGCCGATCAGCGCCGTCAGCACTTCGCCCTCCTCTGCCACGCAGCGCCGCCGGGGGGTTGCGGTGCGCCGGCCCCCCGGCCGGCCCGGCGCTCCCCAGCATGATGCCGATCAGCGCTGTCATTCGTCTTCCCGCCCGCTGCCCAGGTAGCCGGCCACACGGCGGGCCCGCTGGCGCAGCGCCGCCATGTCGTCGCCGGCGTCGCCGAGCACAGTGACATGCCCGATCTTCCGGCCCGGACGCGGCTCCTTACCGTAGAAGTGCACCTTCGCGCCGGGATCGGAGGCCATCACGTGGCCATACCTGGCGAACACGTCGCCGATCGCGTCACGGCCGCTGCCGCCGAACACGTTCGCCATCGCGACCTTTGGCGCCGCGATCCGCGGCGTGCCGAGCGGCAGGTCGAGCACGGCACGCACGTGCTGCTCAAACTGCGACGTCCGCGCGCCCTCGATCGTCCAGTGCCCGCTGTTATGCGGCCGCATCGCCAGTTCGTTCACAAGCAGCCCGTCGGCGATCTCGAATAGCTCCACCGCGAGCAGTCCGGTCACACCAAGATCGGCAGCGATCCGCAGGGCCAGTTCCTGGATCCGGGCCGCCGCACCGGGTCGGAGGCCAGGGGCGGGCGCGAGTACCTCGTGGCAGATGCCGTCCCGTTGCACCGTCTGCACGACGGGAAAGGCGGCACCCTGCCGGTGTGGCGAGCACGCGACCACGGCGGCCAGCTCCCGCCGGAACTGCACGTGCTCCTCCGCGATCAACGGGATGTCATGGGCGAGGATCTCAGCAGCTTCGCCGGGCGAGTGACACACCCACACACCCCTGCCGTCGTAGCCTCCAAGGGCCGCCTTGAGCACCACCGGCCAGCCGCCTCGGCCGGCGAACTCCCGCACCTCGTCCAGGGTGCGCACCGGGCGGTACCGCGGGCACGGCAGGCCGAGCGCGGCAAGCCGCTCGCGCATCGCCAGCTTGTCCTGCGCGTGGCGCAGCGCCCAGGCACCCGGGCGGACCCTGACGCCAGCTTGCTCGAGCGCTGCCACATGCTCGCTCGGCACATGCTCGTGGTCGAACGTAAGGACGTCGCAGCTGGCAGCGAAGTCCCGCAGGTCAGCGAGGGATCTATGATCGCCGACCGAGACGTCGGGGCAGACCTGCGCGGCGCTATCGTCGCGCGACGCGGCAAGGACGCGCAACCGGACGCCAAGGCTGGCCGCCGCCTGGTGGGTCATCCGTGCCAGCTGGCCGCCGCCGACCATGCCAACTACCGGCGCGAAGGCGCGCTGTCCCGTCACGGCCAGCAAGCTTACGATGAAGAACGAGCGGTCGCTGCGGTGGCGTCGCGGAAGAACCGCGCCCGGGATGGCGGTCCTCCGCCGGCCTCGCCGGGCGGTCCTGCTGCGCGGGCCGCAGCCGACGCGACCCGGTTGCGAACGAGCGGCTGCGCGGCTTCACGCGGGTCCGCTGACCGCACGCGTATCTTCCCCGCCCGCCTGCCGTGGCCGCGGCAGGAAGACTGCGAAGGCCGCGGGCCGCGGGCGAACGAGCACGACGTGGCCGCCGTCCGCGGCCGCCATGTCACGCGCCAGTGCCAGCCCCAGGCCGGTCCCGCCTGGGCGGCCGCTAACGTTGCGCTCGAAGATCTCCGGCACAAGCTCGGCCGGGACGCCGCGACCCTCGTCGCGTATCTCCACTACCACCGACTTCGGTGTCTGCCACGTCCGGATCGCGACCGTTCCCGCGCCGTGCACGAGCGCGTTGTCCACCAGGGTCGCGATCACCTGGGCGACGCTTCCAGGGGTGGCGAGCGCATACAGCCCCTTCGTGCCGATTACCTCGAGCTTGCGGTTGGCACGGCGAAACGCGGGGTCCCACTCGGCGACCTGCTGGGCGACGATGTCATCGATGCTGGTTAGCTCGGCTGTGCCTGGCTCCTTCGGCACCGTACGGCCGAGTAGCTGGCTCACCACGCTGGCAAGCCGTTCGGTCTGGGCGAGGGCCGCCGCGCCCTCTTCGCGGACCACCTCCGGGTCGTCCGCCGCCCCGATCATCTCCTCCAGCCGCATCGACAGCGCCGTCAGCGGGGTACGCAGCTGATGCGAGGCGTCCATGGCGAATTCTCGCTCGGCAGCGAGCAGGTCGGCGACGCGCCGGACGGAACGGTCCAGGCCCTCCGCAACCTGGTCGAGCTCGCGCACTCCATACCTGCGGCCGACCCGGCGCGCATCGCCCGACCCGATCCGCTCGGCGGCCTCGGCGAGTTCCACCAGCGGCATGGAAAGCCTGCGCGCCTGAATGAACGCGAGGCCGACCGCCACCCCGATCGCGAGCGTCGCCAGTGCGCCGATCAGCGCCAGTGCCGAGGTCAGCCTGTCGCCGGTGATAGCACCGTCCGCCTCCACTGTGACGTCGTAATCTCCCGTGGCGGCGCGCGATCTAATGGTGTCGTCGCCCGGGGGCTCGCGGCCGAGCGTGACGGTCGGCACGCCGGAGCGGCGAATTATGACATAACGGTCAGGCAGCGTCTTCGCGATCTCCTTCGGATCGGTTGGTTTGCCCGCCTGCTGGCGATATTGCATGCCCTCGCCGACCATGGTCGCGTCCCGCTCAAGTTGCTGCCCGGCCTCATTCAGCTCCAAGCGGCTCAGCACCACCGCAAGCGGCAGGCCGAGCAGCAGCACCGCGCCGACCGCCACGGCCAGCGTTGAGAACAGCAGGCGGCGCCGCATGCCTTAGCCTCCGTGATGCCTGAGTGGCGGAGTTTCCCGGTCCAGGGTGACTCAGTCGCTGCGTTCGAAACGGAAGCCGACGCCGCGCACGGTCGTGATGAAGTGCGGGTCGTTGGCGTCATCACCGAGCTTGCGTCGCAGCCACGAGATGTGCATATCGAGCGTCTTGGTCGACCCCCACCAGTTGGTATCCCACACCTCCCGCATGATCTGCTCACGGGTGATCACCTTTCCGGCGTCACGCACAAGCACCCGGAGCAGGTCGAACTCCTTGGTGGTGAGCTGGAGCTCCTCGCCTTCCAGCCAGGCGCGGCGGGAGTCCGCGTCGATGCGCACCCCCTGAACAACTGGTGTCTCCGAGGTTCCACGGCGCAGCAGCGCACGCACGCGGGCCAGCAACTCGGCGAGCCGGAACGGCTTTGTCACATAGTCGTCAGCACCGGCGTCAAGGCCGACAACGGTGTCTACTTCGTCGGCCCGGGCGGTTAGGATCAGCACCGGCACGCCATGGCCCTCGGCGCGGATACGGCGGCACACTTCGAGCCCGTCCAGGTCTGGTAGGCCGATGTCGAGTACGATCAGGTCGACGCCGCCGCCCAGCGCCCGGTCCAGCGTGTGCGGGCCATCGGGCGCGACGTCGACGCAGTATCCCTCACGCCTCAGGGCGCGAGCGAGCGGCTCGGAGATTGAGGTGTCGTCCTCGGCCAGCAGAACGGATGTCATGGCCAGATACTATTGCCCGCCCGTGTGAGCCAGCCCGCACAAGTCCGCACCGTCCGGCGCCGCCAGCTCCCCTAATCCAAGCCCGTCTGAGCGGATCCGTCTCACATTTCACCGGTTGGCTCCAGGATTGGCTCCGCCACCCCTCGTAACGCATGCTGGCCATCGACCACCCATCCGCTATTCTCGCTCCGGTGGTTCACACCGGGGTAACGCCGTGCCTGCGCCTGGAGAACTCCCTGCTCTTCCCGCGCGCGGCGGCCAGCCGCCTGACCAGCTCGCCGCGCAGATCCGCGGGCTCCACCACGTCGTCAACGACGAGCTCACTGGCAAGCCTGAGCACGTCGATATCCTCCTCGTACTCGGCGCGAAGCCGCTGCGTCTCCTCTTCGCGTTCGGCCTCGCCGGGCAGCGCGGCCAGCTTGTTGTAGTACACCGCGTTGATCGCGGCCTCGGCGCCCATCACCGCGATCTTCGCGGTGGGCAGGGCCAGGGTCGCGTCCGGCTCGAAACCGGGCCCGGCCATCGCGTACAGACCCGCGCCGTACGCCTTGCGCACCACCACGCAGAACTTCGGCACCGTCGCCTCGGACACCGCACTGATCATTTTCGCGCCGTGCCTGATGATGCCCTGTTTCTCCACCGCGGTACCGACCATGAACCCGGGAACGTCGGCGAGGAAGATCAGCGGCACATTGAACGCGTCGCATATCTGGATGAACCTCGTGGCCTTGTCGGCCGAGTCGACGAACAGCACGCCGCCCTTGAACATCGGGTTGTTGGCCACGATGCCGACGACCTCACCGGCGAGCCTGGCGAATCCGGTCACAAGCTCCTTCGCCCAGAGCGCGTGCACCTCGAAGAGCGATTCGGCGTCCACAAGTCCCGCGATGTACCTGCGCATATCGTAGGCCTGCCGCTCGCTGACGGGCACGAGCGCACGCAGGTCGGCGGGCTTCGGCTCGCGCGCCGCGGCGCCAGGCGGCCGGCCTTCCCAGTTGGCCGGCAGGTAGGCAAGGAAACGCCGCACCGCGGCGATCGCGTCGGGTTCGTCCTTCGCCAGGTAGTGGCCGCAGCCGGAGACCGAGCAGTGCATCCGGGCGCCGCCCATCTCCTCAAGCGTGGTCTTCTCCTTGACCACCATCTCCACCATGCGAGGGCTGCCCAGGTACATGGAGGCGTTGCCGTCCACCATCGCGACGAAGTCGCAGAAGGCCGGGATGTAGGCGCCGCCGGCCGCGGACGGGCCGAACAGCGCGCAGGCCTGCGGCACGGAACCCGAGGCCCGCACCTGACTGTGGAAAATCTTCCCCGCGCCGCGCCGCCCGGGGAACATCTCCACCTGGTCGGTGATCCGGGCGCCGGCCGAGTCCACCAGGTAGACCATGGGGATCCCGTTGGCGTACGCCCTCTCGATAATACGGATGATCTTCTCGACGGTGCGGGCGCCCCACGAGCCCGCCTTGACCGTGGAATCGTTCGCCATCAGCGCGACGGGCCGGCCATCGATGGTGGCTGTCCCCGTCACCACGCCGTCGGCGGGCAGGTCGCCTGCGGCAGCGTTCGCATACCTGCCGTCCTCGGTCAAGCTGCCCTCGTCCACAAGCAGCGCGATGCGGTCACGGGCGAACATCTTGCCGCGCGCGGCGGCGGTCTCGTGATACTTGGGCGCGCCACCGCGCTCGATCTGCTCACGGAGTTCTGCCAGATGCGGATGGCGGCCCGGCTGGTCGGTCGCCTGGGGACCGCGCTCGTCGTCGTCCACGATGGCGAGCGTACCGAGCGCGGGACTGCGGCCCCCTCGGCCGCCGGCCGAGATGCGGAACCCGAGCACCACGGACCGGCACTAGGCGCGCCATAGCCTGCGCCCACCGCGGCCGCCACGCGTGACCTGCGGCGCCACGTCGTGCGCGGGTGCTCGAGCAGCTGCCGCACAATCGCCTCGACCGTCACGTCACGGCGGGCAACCGTGCCAGTCTGCCGCTTCTCCGCACCTGAGCGCGTCTGATAGCCGAATGCCGGTTCGGCGCACAGGACGGCTGGCGGGCCCACGCCGAGGCCGGGCGCGCGCGCTGCCTGACTCCCTCGGCCTCGACCGGGAGGACTGCCTGCGCCTCGCAGGATGGCCGGGAGCGTCATGGTCCCGTTCATCCTGGCCGTGTTCGCCGCGGTCGTAGTGTGGGTGGTGTCGCTGTACGTGGAGCCGTTCACCGCGTGCCCCCGGTGCCCGACGTGTAAGAACCTGGGCCGCCGCCAGAAGCTGGGGTCGAGGGCGGGTGGGGTCGAGGCCGGTCCACCGGACGGTCCGGTCGTAGCGCCGAGAATGGGAACGGCAGGCCAGAAGGGACGACGGCGAATGATTGTGCTCATAGCCGTCGGGGTGATGGTTCTTGCCGCCGCGGTGTTTGTCCTCTTGGCATGGTGGCACAACCGCCCAGTCAAAGATCACGCCAGACCCCGAGATCCGCCAGCATCTGGCGGATCTCGGCCTCGGTAGCGAGCCGTCATCGCCGTCCATATGTACGAGATCGAATCCGTCATCGTAGCTTCCATTTGGGTGACCTCCTGGTGGTCCACGTGGGTTGCCAAGGGCCGTCGCACGCGTTCCCGCGCATGCGGCGGCCCGCCTTCTAACCGGGTGATGGGAACCATTCCGGGAGCCATCCGCAGCGGAAAGAATGGCGCGGACTGGCGTGATCTCAAGCGGACTGGCGGGCGGTCGCTGCCGCGGCTGCTGGCAGGGTCAGGGCCGCGCTTCTTATAACCTGCGGCCATGGCTCTCGTCACCATCCGGCGGCACGCCACCGGCCCTAACGACGATCGTCCAGGCGTCACCGAGATCGTCCTCAACAGGCCGGACGCGCTCAACGCGATCAACACCGAGATGGCGAACCAGCTCGTCGATGCGTGCTCGCAGGTGGCCGGCGAACACGGTGGCAGCGGTGGCAGCGGTGGCAGCGGTGCCCACGACGCCCACGGTGCGCTGAGGACCCGTGCCGTTGTGCTCAGCGCCGCAGGTGACCGGGCGTTCTGCGTGGGCGCCGATCTCAGGGAACGAAACGCCATGAGCAACCGGCAGATCATGGCGCAGCGTACGGTGCTGCGCGCGATGTTCGGCGCCGTGCTCGGCCTGCCGCAGCCGGCCGTGGCCGCCATCAGCGGCTACGCGCTCGGCGGCGGGTGCGAGATCGCCCTCTCCTGTGACCTCATCGTGGCGGACGAGACAGCCGTGTTCGGCCTGCCGGAAACGACGGTCGGCCTGGTCCCCGGCGGCGGCGGCACCCAGCTGGCGCTGCGCAGGCTCGGCCCGGCACGGGCCGCCGACCTGATATTCACCGGCCGCAGACTGGATATCGCCGAGGCCGAGCGGCTCGGCCTGGTGGACAGGCGGGTGCCAGCCGGGACGGCGCGCACCGCCGCGCTCGACCTCGCGGGGCAGATCGCGGGTAACTCCGCGATAGCCGTTAAGGCCGCTAAGCGTGCCCTTAGGCATGCGTGGGGTGCCGGACTGGAAGCCGGCCTCGACATCGAGGATGCCGCCTGGCGGACCGCCGCGCTTTCCGCGGACAGAAAAGAGGGCATCGCGGCGTTCACTGAAAAGAGGCGCCCGAACTGGCCAGGAGAGTGACACTGTGAGTGATCTTCCCGCCCGGATCTCGCTGCGCGAGGTCGGGCCGCGGGATGGCCTGCAGAACGAGGATCCGGTGGGCACCGGCGCGAAGGTGGCGCTGATCGACGCGCTTTCCGCGACCGGCATACGCCGGATCGAGGCGGTGTCGTTCGTGCATCCGCGTGCGATTCCGCAAATGGCCGACGCCGAGGACGTGTGGCAGCGGGTCAGCCGGGCGGGCCAGGTCGCCTACTCCGCCCTGGTGCCGAACCTGCGCGGCGCGCACCGCGCACTCGACGCGGGATTCACCGAGCTAGAAGCGGTCGTGTCCGCGTCCGACACGCATAACCGCAAGAACGTGAACCGGTCCACCGCGCAGTCGCTCGACGAGATCTCGGAGATCATCGACCTGGCGCACGGTCGCGGCGCGACCTGCCAGGTGATCGTCTCCACCGCGTGGGGCTGCCCGTACGAGGGTGACGTCCCGGTCGAGCGGGTCGCCGCGGTGGCCGGGCGGGCGGTGGCGGACGGCGCGGATTCGGCGTCGTTTGGTGACACGACAGGGATGGCGACACCGTGCCGGGTGCGGGCGCTGGTCGGGACGTTCCGGTCGAAGCACCCGGAGATGCCGCTCAACCTGCACTTCCACAACACCCGCGGGGCCGGTCTCGCCAATGTTCTCGCCGCGCTCGACATGGGGGTGGCCGACTTCGACGCCTCCGTGGGCGGGCTCGGCGGCTGCCCCTACGCGCCGGGCGCCACCGGGAACATCGCCACCGAGGAACTCGTGCACATGGTCGAGGACATGGGTGTGGCCACCGGCGTGGATCTCGAGCGGCTGATCGGCGTGGCCGCCGAGGCGGAGCGGATCGTCGGGCACAAGCTGCCGTCCCAGGTGCTGCGCGCCGGGCCGCGGACACGGACGGTCCCGCTGTGAAGCGTCGCGACGGGCTTCGGGTAGCCGTGCGTCTGGACGCCGTCCAGGTGTTACGTGGCGGTCATTCCGGGGAGTCGTTCTCTGGTGAGCGAGCGCGGCAACCATGTGGGCGAGATCAGGGATACCGTGCCGGTCGAGGCCGTCTGGCCGAGCCGGTCACCGGGGTGCCGGACGCTCAGGGGGATCGGGACCGAGCGGTCAGCGAAGGGACGTGACCCGGCCGAGAAGCTCCTCGATGACGGCGTCCGTGAGCTGGTAGCGGATCACCCTGCCGTCGCGCTCGGCGCTGACAATCTGGTGGGCGCGCAGGAACCTTAGGGTCTGGGAGACGGTGTCGTCGTTGAGGTCTGCCGCTACGGCGAGGTCGGAGACGCTAATCGGGCCCGCCGCTTTGACGCAGAGCAGTAGGCGCAGGCGGGTGGGGTCGCCTAGCACGGCAAACCGCTGAGCCCAAATCCGTCCCGCCGCAAGGTCGCCGATGCCTTCGATCGCTTCGCAGACCTTCTCTTTGTCGATGATCCGGCGCTGGGCCCGCTCCGCTGGAACCAGGTGCATGTCCATAAGTCTGCCAGACGGCTAGCCAAACATCTGATCAACTGATCAGGCTTGACGTTGTTGGCCGTCTGCCGTAGGTTCCATCTTGGCCCCGGGAAACCCGGGGCGGCGCTCAGCCCAGCGAAGTCCGGTGAGAGCCCGGCGCTGTCCCGCAACGGTCATGCCCCCTGTGAGGGGCGAGCCCGGTCGCCTGGCTGTGACGTCGACGTGACCAGCCCGCGGAGGAAGGGTGGTTCGTTCGGTGCCGGGTCCGGCCGCCGATGCCGATCCTTCTCCGACCACGAGAAGGACCACCCCATGGCGAGCCCGACCGCACAGCCGCAGGTGAACCGCGACGCGCTGACCCGAGACGAGTGGGGGCGGCTCGGCGCCATGAGCCTGGTGGTGCTGGCTCTCAACGCCCTGGGCTGGGGCATCTTCCTCTTCGCGATCACACCCCGGCACTTCCAGTTCAAGGGACTCGGGCTGGGCCTCGGCGTCGCGCTCACCGCCTGGACCCTGGGCGCCCGGCACGCCTTCGACGCCGATCACATCTCTGCCATCGATAACACCACCCGCAAGCTCATGGCCGACGGGCGGCGCCCGCTAGGGACCGGGTTCTTCTTCGCGCTCGGGCACTCGTCCATCATCATCGTCGTCGGTGTCGGGCTGGCCGTCGCCGCCCGCGCGGTCTTTGGTGCCGTCGTTGACCCGCACTCCGGTTACGAGACGCTCGGCGGGGTCGTCGGCACCGCGCTCGCCGCCACCTTCCTCTACCTGATCGCCGCGCTCAACCTCCTCGTCCTCGCTGGCATCCTCAAGGTCTTCCGTGGAATGCGCCGAGGGCAGCTCGGGGAGGAAGAACTCGAGCACCAGCTCCAGGCCCGGGGGCTGATGCACCGGTTCTTCGGACGGTTCATGCGCTCCATCACCAAGACCTGGCACATGTTCTTCGTCGGGGTCGTCTTCGGCATCGGGTTCGACACCGCCACCGAGGTGCTTCTCCTGGCCGCCACCGCCGCGGCCGCCACCGAGGGCCTGCCGTGGTACGCGGTGCTTTCGTTGCCGCTGTTGTTCGCCGGAGGGATGACCCTGTTCGACACCGCCGATGGGTGCTTCATGAACTTCGCGTACGGGTGGGCGTTCGCCCGTCCTGTCCGCAAGGTCTACTACAACCTGGTCATCACCGGCCTCTCCATCGCCGTGGCGTTCTTCATCGGCACCATCGAGATCTTTGGTCTGCTATCCGCCGAGCTGCACATCCACGGCACGTTCTGGGACTTCATGGCCAATTTCAACATCAATAAGGCAGGGTTTGGCATTGCCGGGCTGTTCATCGTCGTATGGGCCGTAGCCCTCGGCTACTGGAGGTTCGCGAAGGTCGAGACCAGATGGGCCGCCGCACCACGGGCAACCGGGCCGGCCAGCGAGGAATAATCGCCGGATCCTGAGCCCGAGCCAGGACGGGGTGTGTCAGCTCATCCTGGCGCGGAGCACAAAGGGCTGGACCAGGCCGAGGCCGCGGGCAGGCCTGCGCAGGATCTGGGTTAGCCGAAAGTCGTCATCGCCGGCCAGCGCCACCGCCATCTCCTGGTCCACGAGCACGGTGCCTGGCCGAGCCAGCGCGGTGAGCCGGCTCGCCAGGTTCACGGTGGTCCCGAATACGTCACCCATGACCGGGAGCACCGGACCGTGTGCGACTCCCGACCGCACATCCGGGCCAAGCTCCCCGCCGTACGCGCCGGCGAGCCGCAGCGCGATGCGCGCCGCGCTCCTCGGCTCGTCCGCGATGAAAAGCACCTCGTCACCGAGTGCCTTGACCAGCCGGCCACCGTTCTCGGTCGCGATGTCCGCCGAGGTCGCCTCGAAGCCCTCCACGAGCGCGGCGAGCTCAACCTCGTCGAGTTCCCTGCTGAGCTCCGTAAACGACACCAGATCGGCGAAACCGACCGCCATCGGCACCCGGCTTGGAATCACCCCTTCGCCACCCGCTGCGACCGTGAGGGCGCGGGTACCCGCGGCCGCGACCTGCCGCCGCCATGCGTGGCCGATCAGCGCCTCCATCCGCGGCATGAGCAGCTCGGCGAGGCGCAGCACCCGCTCTGCCTGTCCGGCCGTCGGCGGCTGCCGAGGATCGAGCACTGTCGCGGTAATGATGTCGACCTGCCACTCGGCAAGCCTCGCCGTGGTCTGGCCCATGGCGCGGGCAAGCCGGATCGCGGTCTCGTCATCCAGCTCGCCGCACGTTCGCAGCTCAGCCGTGATGCGCGCGGCCGCGACGTCGTTCTCGGTGAAGGCGACGGCATCGTCGGGAAGCTCAGCGAGCCCGAGCGCGCGCCAGAGCCGCCTAGCGAACTCTAAGTCCAGGCCGGCCAGCGCGGCCTGCTCCTTGCGGGTGTAGCGGGGCCTGGCGCCGAGCAGCAACTCCTCGATCCGCCCCGGCATCGGCAGCTCCCCGGCGTCCGTCGCGCTCACCTCCTTGGCGGCACCCGGCACCCAGGCGTCACGCGGGCATATCTGTCCAGGTTCCGGCCTCGGCTGACTGGCCCTCGGCGTTCGCGGGCACGGCCGTCAGCCGCTGCCCGTTCCTCGACCAGCCAGTACAGCGTGTCTCAGCGAGCTGTCGTGAGGCATCTCATGTTGACACGAAGCCTGATGGAACGTGATGGAATCAACGCACGTGCACAACGTCCCCGGCGCTTACCGTGTTGACAGACTGCCCAGTCCGCACGACAAGCCGTCCGAAGTGGTCTATCTCGGCCGCGGTTCCGGTGAGCACCCGCCCTCCGGGCAGCTCCACCCGCACCGCGCGCCCGATCGTGTCGCACATGTTCTGGTACTGGCGCCGCAACCCTGGCTCGTCTGGATCGGCCATCCAGTGGCGGTACCTGTGTTCGATCTCGCCCAGCACGGCCACGAGCAGGCGGCCCCTGGACAACGGCGCGGCTCCCTCCGCTTGGAGCGAGGTAGCACCCGCCTCACCTGGCGGCAGCGCGGAGACGTTGATGCCGATGCCTGCGACGATCGCGTCGCCAGCCTGCTCCGCGAGGATCCCGGCCAGCTTCCGTTGTCCCACGAGGACGTCGTTGGGCCATTTCAGGACCGCGTCCAGCGCCGCCACCCCCCGCAGCGCGCAGACCGCCGCCACGCCCGTGAGCAACGGCACCCACCCACGGCGGCTCGCCGGAACGTCCGCCGGGCGCAGCAGCACCGAGAAGGTCAGAGCTGCCCCGGGCGGGCCCAACCAGCTCCGGCCCATCCGCCCGCGGCCGGCGGTCTGCACCTCGGCCGCGAGGACCGTTCCCTCGGGAGCCCCCGCCTCGGCGGCCTTGAGCAGGTCCGTATTGGTTGAGCCAGTCGCGGCCACAACCTGGACCTCACGCCACAGCCCACCAGGCCGGACGAGCGCATGCTTCAGATCCGCCGCCGCCAGTGGTGGCGACTCTACTTCATGCGGCTCGACGTCCACCGGGTCGCTGCCCATGGCTGGCTCCCTTTTTCGCCATTGTCACCCTCAGGCCGGAGTCCTCGGGCCCGGCTCTAGTAGCGTTGTCGCAATCCAAGTGTGACCGGGAAGCTCACTGCGGAGGAAGCCCGTGCCGGAGGACGCCGCGCAGGTGGCTGCGGTTGCTCAGCTGCAGTCGCAGGGTCGCCTGCGCGCGTTCGCCGCCCGCCACTGGCTGTTCGCCGTGGTGCTTGCGCTGGCCGCAGCCCTGCGCGGGGTTGCCGTCCTCGCGTACCAGCCGGTGGAGTGGTTCAACGACTCCTACAGCTACGTCACGGCCACGGTACATCATATCCCCGAGATGATCCGGCCGAGCGGCTATGCGCTGCTTCTTGCCGCGCTGGAACCGCTGCACAGTTTCACGATGGTGGCGGTGGTCCAGCATCTGCTCGGGCTCGCCACAGGCGCTGGTGTGTACGCGGTGCTGCGGGTAAGGGGCGCGGCGGCGTGGCTGGCGACGCTCGCGGCCGTGCCGGTGCTGTTCGATGCCTACGAGATCCAGCTCGAGCACCTGGTGATGGCCGACACCTTGTTCATGTTCCTGATCACCGCCGCCGTCGTGCTGCTATGCCTCCGTAACCAGCCCGGACTGATGTTTGCCGCAGCGGCTGGGCTGCTGCTCGGGGCGTCCGCAATCGTCCGTACGGATGGACGGCCGCTGCTGGTGGTGGCCGCCGTCTGCCTGATCGTGCGGCGAGCCGGATGGCGCCCGGTCACCGCTCTGGTCGTGGCCGGATCGCTGCCGATTGCCGCCTACATGGGCTGGTTTCATGTGGCGCGTGGGCCCTACGCGATGACCGAGGCCGACGGCGCGTTCCTCTACAGCCGGGCGATGGCCTTCGCGGACTGCGCGAAGATGAACCCGCCCGCGAAGCTGCGGCCGCTGTGCGACAGCCGGCCGCCGTCGAAACGGCCACCCTCGGCCGACTACATCTGGGAATCGAACCCGCTGCGCACCTACACAGGAGATCCCTGGAACCCGACGGCGAGCAGCCTCGCGGACCAGTTCGCGTGGCTCGCGGTACGCCAGCAGCCAGTGGACTACCTGCATGTGGTGGCGAAGGACGTAGGACGCACCTTCGCCTGGAGCCGCTCCGGGCGGTTCCCTGATCCGGCAACGGCCATCCAGTACCAGTTCTCCAGCACGAACACGCAGCTGCCTGGCTGGGCGCCGATCACGGACCTGCGCAGTTACCAGCCAGGTGATCTGACCACCCACGTCTACCGGCCGTACTCGACATTTCTCGTCGGGTACCAGCGGTATTTCTACTTCCGTGGGTCTCTGCTGCTCCTTACGCTGCTGATCGGCGCGGCCTGGGTGGTGGCCGGCCGGCGGCGCGGCGTGCCAGGCCTGCTGCCGTGGTGCATCGCGGTCACGCTCATCGTCGTCCCATCGGCCACCGCGGGATTCAGCTACCGATACGTCCTCGCCGCTATTCCTTGCTCCTGCATCGCGGCAGGCCTCGCGAGCGTATCGGCACGTATCCGGCGCGATTTGCCCGCGCCCGTACCGCCTGGCTCGGGCGGCGCGGACCAGCCGGAAGGCTCCACCGGGCCGCGGGGCCCCGCCGAGCTCGACGACGCCAGGCCGACATAAGGACTGGGTATCCAGCGCCGTAGCACCATCTGGACATACGATTTACTCGGTCCGGCCCGCCCGCGTGCTCGACCGCCGCACGCTATCCCCGCAGGCGCGGCCGACGCGGCGACCGGCCTGCTCGATACTTGCACGGCACGGTGGGAGCTGATGAAGGGTTTGCAGGCGATCCGGGCATTTCCCGGTCACAACCGCATCTTCATGGTCACGTTGCTGCTCGCGGCGGCCGTTCGGGTCGTTACCATGCTCGCATTCCGGCCCGCGATCTGGTTCGGCGGGGACTCGGCGACATATGTCGCCGTCGCGCTACGGCACAAGCCCGATGTCACCCGAGTATCCGGCTACGGGTTGTTCTTGGCGATCCTCCGCCCGTTCCACAGCTTCATGCTGGTCGGTGGGGGTTCAGCACGTGCTTGGCCTGCTCATGGGGCTCGCCATTTACGTATTGCTGCGGCAGCGCTTCGGGCTGCCCGGGTGGGGAGCGACGCTCGCCGCCGTGCCGGTGCTCTTCGACGCCTACCAGATCCAGCTCGAGCAGGAGATTCTTTCCGACGTCGTCTTCGAGTCCCTGGTCGTGGCCGCAGTCGTGGTCGCGACGTGGTGGCGTGCCGATCGTCCGGCTTGGGCGGACGTCACCGCGGGCCTGCTGCTCGCGCTCTCGGCGACCGTGCGGTCCATCGGGCTGCCGCTGCTTGCGCTTTACCTCTGCTATCTGCTGCTGCGCCGGGTCCGGTGGCGGGTTGTCGGCGTGACTCTGATCGCCTCGGTGCTGCCGCTCGTGCTGTACCTCGGCTGGTTCAGCGCGCAGTATCACATGGTCAACTTCACCAGGAGCAGCGGGATCTTCCTGTGGTCGCGGACCATGAGCTTCGCCAACTGCTCAGTGATCAAGCCACCAGCTGACGAGGTAGCGCTCTGCCCGACCAGCGGTCACCGGATGGCCGCGTCCACCTATATCTGGATCGCCCAGTCCCCGCTGAGCAAGGTCCCTGGCGCGAGGTTCAGCGCCAAGAAGAACGACCTGGCGCAGGGTTTCGCCCTGCGGGCGATCGCCGCGCAGCCGGGCGATTACGCGGGGAGCGTGCTGCATGATTTCATGCTGAGCTTCTACTGGAACCGTCCGCAGCACCCAAGCGCTTACGCCGCGGACAAGTACCAGTTCGCGGCGGCGGAACGGGTCTGGGCGTCGCCCAGCTTGCGCACCTTCGCCGGCACCCTGAGCGCAGGCCAGCACATCTACGCGACCTCGGCGTCCGCTGCCACCAAGGCGCATGAGCCCTATGCCGGATTCATGCGCGGGTACCAGCGTTTCATCTACCTGCGCGGCACGCTGCTAGGGATCATCCTGCTCATCGGCTTCGCCGCGATCGTCAGATCCTGGCTCGGCGGTGGCATCCGGCGGCTGCGCGACTGGGGCGGGCCGGCTCTGCTGCCGTGGCTCACGGCGGTCGGCCTGCTGCTGGTCCCGGTGGCAACGGCCGACTTCGACCTGCGATACGTGGTTCCCGCCGTGCCCGTCGCCTGCATTGCCGCCGGGCTCGCGTTCGTTCGCGGCACGGGCCGGCCAGATGCCGACGCTCAGCCCGCGGACGGCATCGTCGCCGACCACCCGGCCAAGTCGCGGTAGGCGCGCAGGGCCGCCGCGCCGATCTGCCCGGCCACGTCGCGGAACCCTTCACCTGCGTGCCTGGCCAGCCGCGCGACTGTGGCGGGGACAGATGGTCCATCCGGATGTTCATCATTGCTTCGCCTGCCCGTGTTGTTCAACCCCGCAGTTGCCAGGTGATCTGGCGGCCAATCGCGGCCGCGTAGCGTTCCAGGGTGGAGGCACGCACGTCACCCTCGCCGGCCTCCAGCCGCGCCACGGCGGATTGCGAGGTTCCCATCCGCGCGGCGACCTCGGTCTGCGAGAGCCGGGCCGCCTGCCGCTGCATCGCCAGGTCGGCGATCAGCTTGCGCCGGTCTTCCGACATGCGTCGCATCGCGATTTCACGGAAGCCGGGCAGCAGAGGCAGCTGCCTGGGCGTCGCGGGGTTTTCCGGTGCTGGGTTTTCCGGTGCTGGGATTCCCGGTGACTGAACTGTCTCCGGGGTAGTTGATCCCACTGGGGCAGGAAGCGGACCCCGTGTATCTTGTGCCCGCCGCACCTCCGGTGTCACGCTATCCATGCGCTCCATGGTATCTCTAATTCGAGATGTCACTATTGATATGCCGAGCTTGACATCGCGAGCTGCGGGCGGCGGACAACCGGGACGCGGTTACCCTGTGCCCATGCCTAGCGAAGCGCCCATAAGCAGCGACACCACCCTTGTAGGACTCACCTCAGGCCAGGCGCCCGGCTCCAGCCGGGGACCACGACCCGCCCCGGGCGAGTCACCTAAGCCTAGCGACGTTGCCGAGCCTGAACCGCACACGACGGCAGGGAAGATCGCCGATCTTGAGCGGCGCAGGAACGAGGCCATCCACGCGGATCACAGCGAGCCGTCGCCAAACAGCATGACAAGGGCAAGATGACGGCACGCGAGCGGATCGACGCGTTTCTTGACCCGGGCTCGTTCACCGAGTTCGAAGAACTGGCCAGGCATCGCGCCACCGATTTCGGCGTCGAGGAGAACCGGCCTTACGGCGACGGTGTGGTGACCGGTTTCGGCACGGTCGACGGGCGTCCCGTCTGCGTGTTCAGCCAGGACTTCACGGTCTTCGGCGGCTCGCTCGGCGAGGTCTACGGCGCGAAGATCGTCAAGGTGATGGATCACGCACTCAAGACCGGCTGCCCCTTCATCGGGATGAACGACGGCGGCGGCGCGCGCATCCAGGAGGGGGTGGTCGCGCTCGGCCTGTTCGGCGAGATCTTCTACCGGAACGTGATCGCGTCCGGGGTGATCCCGCAGATCTCTCTGATCATGGGACCGTGCGCGGGCGGTGCGGTCTACTCGCCCGCCATCACCGACTTCACGCTCATGGTGGATCAGACCTCGCACATGTTCATCACGGGGCCCGATGTCATCAAGACCGTGACTGGCGAGGAGGTCAGCTTCGAGGACCTCGGCGGCGCGCACGCGCACAACACCAAGTCCGGCGTGGCCCACTACCAGGCCGCCGACGAGACCGACTGCCTGGACTACGCTCGCGCACTGCTCTCTTACCTGCCGTCGAACAACCTGGAGGACCCGCCCACCACCGACTGGCGCGCGGACACCGGGATCACCGACGCGGACGTCGAACTCGACACCCTTATCCCCGATTCCGCGAACCAGCCATACGACATGCATAAGGTGATCGAGCACGTACTCGACGGCGGCGAGTTCCTCGAAGTGCATGCCGGATTCGCGGCCAACTTGATCGTCGGGTTCGGACGGGCGGACGGCACGAGCGTCGGTGTGGTCGCCAACCAGCCCATGCACTTCGCGGGCTGCCTCGACATCGACGCGGCCGAGAAAGCCGCCAGATTCGTGCGTACCTGCGACGCGTTCAACATTCCCGTACTCACCTTCGTGGACGTGCCCGGATTTCTTCCGGGCACCGGCCAGGAATGGGGTGGCATCATCCGGCGCGGCGCCAAGCTCATTTACGCCTACTCCGAGGCCACCGTGCCCAAGATCACCGTGATCACCCGCAAGGCCTACGGTGGCGCCTACGTCGTCATGGGGTCAAAGCACCTCGGCGGCGACATCAACCTGGCCTGGCCCACCGCGCAGATCGCCGTGATTGGCGCCCAGGGCGCAGTCAACATCCTCTACCGGCGCGAGCTTGCCGAAGCGGATGACCCGGACAGCCTGCGCGCGGAGCGGATCACCGAATATGAGGACACAC
Organism: uncultured Actinomycetota bacterium; assembly: GCA_963820395.1. Classification (GTDB taxonomy): domain Bacteria; phylum Actinomycetota; class Actinomycetes; order Streptosporangiales; family Streptosporangiaceae; genus DATFVJ01. The sequence continues at coordinate 107,155 of CAWGAE010000002.1, forward strand.
TGGCCAATCCCTATATCGCCGCCGAACGCGGCTACGTCGACGCGGTAATCAGGCCGGCCGAAACCCGTGATCAAGTAGTCCGCGCGCTGCGCGCACTGCGCACCAAAAGGCAGGTGCTGCCACCCAAGAAACACGGCAACATCCCGTTGTGACGTCACCGGGACAGGATGTGCTGCCATAGAGTCGAAGGCACCATGACAGAGTTCGCGAGCCCGCTGCCGATCGTCGCCCGCTATGCCATCATGGTTGATGTCGGATATATCTACGCAGCGGCCGCAGAGCTCCTTTTCGACGCGAAGTCGCGGCGCGAGTACCGTGTCGACGCCGATAGGCTCATCAAGGCACTGACACAGCTCGCCGCCAGCCAGCTTCGCGGCGAGCTGCTCCGGGTGTACTGGTACGACGCGGCGAAGGACCGGGTGCCGACGATCGACCAGCGCGTCATCGCCCAGATGTCATGGGTCAAGCTGCGTCTTGGCAACCTCAATGCGCGCGGACAGCAGAAGGGCGTGGACGCGCAGATCCGCGCCGACATGGAGGCGCTTGCCCGGCACCGGGCGATCACGGACGCCATACTCGTCGCCGGTGACGAGGACATGGTTCCGGCCGTTGAGGCCGCGCAGGCGTTCGGAGTCCGGGTCCACCTGTGGGGAGTCGAGCCACCGTACGGCACAAATCAGGCGGAGCGCCTGGTCTGGGAGTCGGACACCGTCGACGTGCTTGACGCCGGGTTTCTCAAGACGTACTTCACCAAGCACCAGATCGCCGTGCCCGAGCCGATCCGGCCGGACGCTGTCGCCGCGCACGCGGCACCTTCACCCGCGCAACTCTTCGGCGACCGGCCAGCGCCGCGCGCCCGGGTCTCCGGGCATAGCGTGATGAACGCGACGGCGACCCGCCTCGGCCCGGACCGCGATCGGGTCGAGGAGGCGGGCGAGCACGTGGCGCAGAAGTGGATCCTGACCCGGGGCAGGGATAACATTCGCGATCTGCTCCCCGGGCCGATTCTGCCGCCGGTCATCGACAAGGAACTGCTGGTCGAGGCGGAGAAGCAACTCGGCCTGTCGCTGCGTCCGTACCAGGAGGCCAGGGAGTGGCTGCGGGACGCATTCTGGGAGCGCGTCCACCGTGAGTTCGGCATCGGCACCGGCAAGACACGCAAGTAAGGGCTCTTGCGTACCCGAGGTACCTCGAATACTGGAGCTATCTGGAGGTTCGTCCGTGACTGACGAAGGAAACGCGGCCGCTGCTGCGCGTGGTGCGGGGCGACGCGACCGCTGAGGAGATCGCGGCCTTGGTGGCAGCGCTCGCGACCACCCGCGGCACGGCCAGGGCCCGGGCACACCGCGGGTCGGCGGACAGCCGCGCCGGGTCCGGCTGGTGCGACCGGGCACGCATGTTGCGGGCGCCAATACCGCACGGGCCGGGCGCCTGGCGGACGAGCGCGCTGCCCCGCTGATCCGATCGCCCGGCCCATCTGCGGCCGTCCAGCGACGGCGGCCCACCCAGCTACGGCGGCCCACCCAGCTAAGGCGGCCGGCCCATGTACGGCGCGTCCACCCACTCGAGGGCCGGACCACCTGGCGGGCGGACACTCGGCACCCTTTAGACTCTGCTTCCGCGGCCTAGAGGAGGCGTCCCGTGCACAAAGTCCTCATCGCTAACCGCGGCGAGATTGCGATCCGCATCGCTCGTGCCTGCCGCGATGCGGGTTTGGCCAGCGTTGCCGTCTACGCGGAGCCCGACGTCGATGGGCTGCACGTCACAATGGCGGATGAGGCATACGCACTCGGCGGGAAGACCGCGGCCGACTCCTACCTGGACATCGAGAAGATTATCCAGGTGGCAGCGCAGTCAGGCGCGGACGCGATCCACCCCGGCTACGGCTTCCTCGCAGAAAACGCGGACTTCGCGCAGACCGTCCTCGACGTGGGCCTGACCTGGATCGGCCCGCCACCTGCCGCCATCCGGGCGCTTGGCGACAAGGTGAGCGCCAGGCACATTGCGATGGCCGCGGGCGCGCCACTCGCCGCTGGTACGGCCGATCCTGTGGCCGGTGCCGCCGAGGTGGTCGAGTTCGCCCGTGAGCACGGCCTGCCCGTCGCGATCAAGGCCGCCTTCGGCGGCGGCGGGCGCGGTCTCAAGGTCGCGCGCACGCTCGACGAGATCACGCAGCAGTACGAATCGGCGGTCCGCGAGGCTGTGGCGGCGTTCGGCCGCGGCGAGTGCTTCGCCGAACGGTATCTGGACCGGCCGCGGCACGTGGAGACCCAGTGCCTGGCCGACACCCGCGGCGGCGTCGTGGTGGTCTCGACGCGCGACTGCTCGCTGCAGCGCCGCCACCAGAAACTGGTCGAGGAGGCACCGGCGCCGTTCCTGGATCCCGAGCAGAGCCGGGTGCTCTATGAGTCGTCCAAGGCGATCCTTCGTGCGGCCGGGTACGTGGGCGCTGGCACCTGCGAGTACCTCATCGGCCAGGACGGCACCGTCTCCTTCCTCGAAGTGAACACCCGGCTGCAGGTCGAGCATCCGGTCACCGAGGAGGTCACCGGGATTGACCTGGTGCGGGAGATGTTCCGGATCGCGGACGGCGAGCGGATCGGCTACGACGACCCGGCACCACGGGCTCACTCGATCGAGTTCCGGATCAACGCTGAGGATCCGGGGCGCAACTTCCTGCCCGCACCCGGAAAGATCACGCACTGGCGGCCGCCGTCCGGGCCGGGCGTCCGCCTCGACGCTGGCTATCGCGAGGGCATGACGGTACCGCAGGCATTCGACTCCCTGATCGCCAAGATCATCGTGACCGGCGCCGACCGGCGCCAGGCGATCGAACGGGCCAGGCGGGCCCTGGCCGAGTTCGAGATCGGCGGGATGCCGACCGTGCTTCCCTTCCACCGCGCCGTAACGGCGGACCCGGCCTTCACCGCGCAGCCGTTCGCCGTCCACACCCGTTGGATCGAGACAGAGTTCGAGGGTCCCATCGAGCCGTTCACCGGTGAGGCCGATGGCGATGACCCTGGCGTCGGCTCCCGCGAGCGGATCACGGTCGAGGTCGGCGGCAGACGGCTGGAGGTGGTGCTGCCGACGGGGTTCCTCCTCACGGATGACACTGCGGGCCGGACGACTGGGTCCGCGGGCGCTGTTGGCCGGGCTGCACGTGGGGCGCAGCGCACCTCGGGTCGAGGGCGTAAGGCCGCGGCCGTCGGTGGCGACACGCTCGTCAGCCCAATGCAGGGCACAATCGTCAAGCTCGTCGCGGCCGAGGGCCAGCAGGTATCGGCCGGCGACACGATCGTCGTGCTCGAGGCGATGAAGATGGAACAGCCGCTCGCCGCGCACAAGAGCGGCACCGTTACCGGGCTCGCAGTCACGGTCGGGCAGAGTGTCTCAAGTGGCGACCCCATCTGCAAGCTCAGCGATTGACCACGCGATCAAGACCAGACGAGATCATGAGCGCTCGAGGCGGTGCGAGCTGACGAGGCTGCCTGGCGACCCGAACATGGCTGGCCGGTTGCGGTTCGCGTGCGGGCTGCGGCTGCCTGCCGAGAACAAGGAATGGGTGCGCCACGAACTCATCGACGCCGGCTGGCGGGGCCGTGTCGTGGCGCGCCACCTCACGATCATGATCCCGGTCTGCCTGCTCCTCGCACTGCTGCCGGGACCGATCTGGCTGCGCGTGATGGTTCCGGCACTGGCGCTCGCGGGGAGTGTGTTCACGGTGACGGTGTACGCGGACGACATCCGCGCGGCACGGCTACGCCAGCACGGCCTGCCCGTTCCGGATGATCCGGATCTTGGGCACCCAACCCACTGAGAGACGGCGCGTCCTCACACCCCGGACCAGCCCTCACCGGTGAACCCGGGCCACCTAGGGCGCGACGCGCCGCGTACGCTCGGCCTACGTGACCGACGACCCCTACCAGGCCGCGCGCGCCGCCGCCGCCGCCCTGCGTGAGCGGACCGGCGCCGACACGCACACGGCGGCAGTCGTGCTCGGATCGGGCTGGAGCGACGCCGCGGACGCGTTCGGGCCGCCCAGCCATGAGCTGTCCGCCGCCGATCTTCCCGGCTTCGCCGCACCCTTGACGACCGGCCATGCGGGCAGGATCCGTTCCGTACGGGCCGGCCATCACCAACTGCTGATCTTCGTCGGGAGAACCCACTTGTACGAGGGCCACGGACCGGACGCGACGGTACATAGCATCCGAACGGCTGCCGCGGCAGGCGCGCGCACGGTGGTGCTGACCAACGCGGCGGGCGCGATCTGCCCGGAGCTCTCGGTCGGCCAGCCGGTGCTCATCAGTGATCACATCAACCTCACCGGGCGCTCACCACTCACCGGCCCGCGATTCGTGGACCTGACGGAGCTTTACACGCCACGGCTGCGGGCCCTGGCCCGGCGGGAAGATCCGGCTCTCGTCGAAGGGGTTTACGCGTGCTTCCCGGGCCCGCACTACGAGACGCCGGCCGAGATCCGGATGGCGCGGACGCTCGGTGCCGACCTGGCTGGCATGTCTACCGTGCTCGAAGCCATCGCCGCGCGCGAGGCAGGGCTGGAGGTGCTCGCTTTCTCCCTGGTCACGAACTTGGCGGCGGGCCTGTCCGGCGAACCCCTGGCGCACACCGAGGTCCTAGCGGCGGGCCACGCCGCAGCTGCCAGGATCGGCGGGCTGCTCGCCCGGCTGCTCGCGCTAGTCGCCTAGACTGAGCTGCGGGCACGAGGATCTCCGGCCCGGGACCCGCGCCACCCGTGTTCCGTCCAGGTCCGCTTTCCGTCCCGGTCCCTCATGCGGGTCGATGCTGGTGACCGCGGCGCCCAAGGGCAGCCGGATGTCGGCTATCGGATCGGCCGTGGCGGGCACGTCAGGCGAGTGGCTTGCTTCCCCGCCACTTGAGCTGTTCGAATCCTGGCTTGATGACGCCGTTGATGAGCTCCAGGCGCTCGTCGAAAGGCAGGAACGCCGACTTCATGGCATTGATGGTGAACCACTCCAGGTCGTCCCAGCCGTAATCGAACGCCGCCGCCAGCCTGGCGAACTCCCCCGACAGGCTGGTCGCGCTCATCAGCCGGTTGTCGGTGTTCACGGTGACGCGGAAATATAGCCGCCTCAGCAGCCCGATCGGGTGCTCGGCGACCGAACGCGCGGCCCCGGTGTGCACGTTGGATGTCGGGCACATCTCCAGCGGGATCCGCTTGTCACGTACGTACGCGGCCAACCGTCCCAGCTTCGGGGGCTCGCAGTCGTGGCCCTCGGCGATGTCGTCGATGATTCGGACACCGTGGCCAAGCCGGTCCGCGCCACACCACTGGATCGCCTGCCAGATGGACGGCAACCCGAAGCCCTCGCCCGCGTGGATCGTGAAGTGCGCGTTCTCCCGCTGTAGGTATTCGAAGGCATCCAGGTGACGGGTCGGCGGGTAGCCTGCCTCCGGCCCGGCGATGTCGAACCCGGCGACGCCGGCGTCACGGTACCGGACCATCAGCTCGGCGATCTCCATCGATCGCGCGGCATGCCTAATCGCGGTGAGCAAAGCGCCGATCCGGATGGCACCGGTCTGGGTCCCCGCCGCGAAGCCTTCAAGCACGGCCTCGACCACCTGGTTCAGGCTCAGCCCGCCGTCGGTGTGCAACTCGGGCGCGAACCGCACCTCGGCGTACACGACCCCGTCGGCCGCCAGATCTTCAGCACACTCCGCCGCGACTCTCGCAAGCCCTTCGCGGGTCTGCATCACGGCCACGGTGTGCTCGAACGATTGCAGGTATCTTTCCAGCGAGCCCGAATCCGCTATCTGCCTGAACCACTCGGCAAGCTCATCCGCATTGCCCGTGGGCAGATGGCCATAACCGGCGTCGCGGGCAAGTTCGATGAGGGTCTCAGGCCGTAGCCCGCCATCGAGATGGTCGTGCAGCAATACCTTGGGCGCGCGTCTGATCTCGTCAGGCACCGGCTGGTACGTCATTGCCAGCCAGGCTACTGCCCGGTCCCCGTGCGGTGGTAACCCGGTGCGGTGGGTCGGCCCACCGCGGTAGTCAGCCCGGCGCGGTGGCTGGCCGCGCGGCGGTGGTCAGTCCCCGGACCCTGGCCAGCCCCAGCACTGTGTCCAGCCGAACGTGCCGACCCCGATGACGCCCGGCCACCACCGAGCGCCTCGAGCGCGGTCGCCACCATGACCTTGACGCCCATCCCGATCGCCCGCTCGTCGATGTCGAATCCGCCCTGGTGCAGGTCCAGGTCGGCTGCCATATCCGTGCCGCGCGTACCGAGCCGCGCGAGCGCACCCGGGATCGACTCCAGGTACCAAGCGAAGTCCTCGCCACCCAGGCTCTGAGGCGCCGGGGCAGCCGCGCCGCCGCCGAGCACCTTCTCGACGGCGCTGGCAAGCATCTGCACGCTGGCCGCCTCGTTCACGGTAGGCGGCACGTTGCGCTGGTAGCTAAGCTCGGCAAGCACGCCATAGGCGCTGGCCACCGAATCGATCAGGGCCTTGAGCAGGTCAGGCGCCGCATGCCAGGCCTCGTCGTCGAGGCAGCGCACGGTCCCCTCGGCGATTCCGTCGTCGGGTATGGCGTTGGGCGCCGAGCCCGCGCTCACCCGTCCCCAGACAAGGCTCAGGCTCGACCGCGGATCCACCCGCCGGGACAGCGCCGCGGGAAGCTCGGTCACGATCTTGCCGAGTGCGTACACGAGGTCCGCGGTGAGATGCGGCCGCGCCGTGTGACCGCCCGGCCCCGCGACACGGACGACGATCTTGTCACAGGCCGCGGTGATCGGACCGGTACGCAGACCGACCTTGCCGGCATCGAGCCGCGGGTCGCAATGGAGCGCGAAGATCCGGTCAGCGGACGCGATCCCGCCCGCGGCGAGGACGTCCAGGGCACCACCAGGGACCTCCTCGGCAGGCTGGAAAATCAGCCGGACCCGTCCAAGCAGCCCGCCCGCCGCGGCCAGCCGCGCGAAGAAAAGGCCGGCACCGGCCAGGATCGCGGTGTGCACGTCGTGCCCGCACGCGTGGCAGGTGTTGCGCACGGTCGAGCGGTACGGCACGTTCTTCTCGTCTGATATCGGGAGCGCGTCGAGGTCGGCGCGCAGCGCAACCACCGGCCCCGCCGCGTCGCCGATGTCCGCGACCATGCCGGTGCCCTTCGGGAGGATAGCGGGCCGCAGCCCGGCTGCGGTCAGCCTGGCGGCAACCAGGCGTGTCGTCCGGTGCTCGTGGTACCCAAGCTCGGGATGGGCATGCAGGTCCCTGCGCAACGCGACAAGCTCGTCCGAGTGGGTGGACAGGAACGCGTCGAGCCCGCCGAGCAGGTCATGTTCCTGCATACGTCACCTCCCCGGGTGCGACGAACCTGTCCTCCGCGAACTCCGTGACAAGAGCATCCACCACGTCCGTCAGCTCGCCGCCGCCGGTGATGATCGCGCGTTGCCGCTCATAAGAGGCACCGTATTCGAGCACGTCCGACGCCACGCAGAGGTCGTCTGCGCAACCCATCCTCTCGGCGACGGGCTCAAGCTCGCGGATGAGCTCATATAGCTCGTCCCTGAGCGGCGCGGTCGCACCCGTGTCGTCGGTGATCACCATCGCATCGAGCCCGTACCTGGTGGCCCTCCACTTATTGTCCCTGATCACCCAGGCCGGGGGGTTCGGCAGGGTGTACCCGCGGTCGAGCTGCAAATCGAAAAGCTGGACCAGGCACTGTGAGAGTGCCGCGACCATTCCGATCTCGCGGAGGGTGGGCAGGCCGTCGAACATGCGGATCTCCACGGTGCCGAAATCGGGGTGCGGCCGGATGTCCCACCAGACCTCTTTGATGCTCCGGATGGTCCCGGCACGAAGCAACGTGTCCATATAGTCCTCGAACTCACTCCACTTTGCGAGTTGGTGCGGCGGCCCTGCCGTGGGTAGCGCGCCGAATACCACCGACCGGCTGGACGCCAGCCCGGTGTCCTGCCCGCACCAGTACGGGCTGGAGGCGGTAAGGGCGAGAAAGTGCGGAAGATACGCGGCGAGAGCATTGACGATCGGAATCGCCTTGCTCCCATCACGCAGGCCCACGTGGACGTGCACACCGAAGGTCTGAATCCGGCGGGCGAGCCACTGCATTTGCTCGACGAGCTCCACATACCGCTGAATCGGCGCCATCTTCGCGTCACGCCAGTCACTGGCGGGATGCGTCCCGGCGCAGGCCAGCATCGTACCTCGCCTACCGGTAATCCGCTGGAGTTCGCGTATGGTCGCAGCAAGGTCCGCCCTGGCCTCCCGCGGGTTAGAGCAGATGCCGGTGACCACTTCTACCGTTGACTGCATGAGCTCATGCCGGATCTTGGGATGCTCCCCGTCTTCATTAAGCCCAGGCAGCAGGGCCAGCACCTCACTCGCGTCCTGCCGCAGCAACCCGCTCTGCGCGTCGATGAGCTGAAGCTCCCATTCGACGCCCAGTGTTGCCCCACGGGACGCGTTCCACGCGATGACCACTACTCAACCTCCAGCTTTAATCTTTTCCAGAGCGAGGTGCCTGAATCTTTCCAGGTGGGCGAAGGCCGGCGGTTAAAATCGGAAGACAAGCCGTTGAAATGAAGCGTAAATGGCCAAAAACTCTAGGTGACAACCTTCGCCATGCCCATAACTCGCGCAGCGGGCGGAACTGGCCGAACTGGCAGAACGAGCGCGCCGGCAAGCGGGCGTGTGCGGGCCAAAAGAGAGGTCCCGTCGTCACCGCGACGGTCCCGTCGTCACCGCTTGTGCTCGGGCCGTTACGGCATCCGGCGCCGACATCTCCGGCGTCACGCCAGGTCAGGATGGTACAGGCTGTCTGGGAGCAGCTAGGGGCCGAAGACTCGGCCCAGGACTCCCAGGCCCGGGCATTGTCGTTCGGAGGGCCCACCCCCGGAACCTTAAATTTGAAATTTGTCACTTATGAACCACATACTTGATGATTCGCTCGTATGCGGTTGGCAATTCCCTACATGGCCGCTACGAGGTGCCCTCTGGCTGGTAGACGCCCCAGACGTCGCGGAGCGCATCACACACCTCGCCAACGGTGGCGCGCGCCTCGAGCGCCACGCGCAGCGGATAGAGCACGTTCTGGGTGCCTTCCGCTGCATTCTTCAAATCGTCGATCGCGCGCCGGTGGGCGCCCGCGTCACGCGAGCGGCGCAGCCGTGCAAGCCGCTCCCCCTGCTCCTGCTCGATCGCGGGATCGAGCCGGAAAGCCGGATACGCCTCGTCGCCCTCGGTGCGGAACTTGTTCACACCGACGACCACACGCCTGCCCGCCTCCACCTCCCGCATCACCCGGTACGCGGAGCGCTCGATCCCGGCCTTCTGGAAGCCCTGCTCGATCCCGGCGACCGCGCCACCGAGGTCGCCGATCTGATCGATAAGCTCGGCGGCCTTGTTCTCGACATCGTCGGTCATCGACTCGATCACATACGACCCGGCGAACGGATCAACGGTCGAGGTGAGGTCGGATTCGTAGGCGATCACCTGCTGAGTGCGTAGCGCGAGCCGGGCCGCTTTCTCGCTGGGCAGCGCGATCGCCTCGTCATAGGAGTTGGTGTGCAGCGACTGCGTGCCGCCGAGTACCGCCGCCAGCGCCTGGATAGTGACCCTGGCCATGTTCACCTCGGGCTGCTGCGCCGTCAGCTCGACACCAGCCGTCTGGGTGTGAAACCGTAGCATCTGCGAGCGGGGATTGCGGGCGCCGAACTCGTCGCGCATGATACGGGCCCACAGGCGCCGGGCCGCGCGGAATTTCGCCACCTCCTCGAGGAGGGTAGCTCGCGCTACGAAGAAGAACGACAGCCGCGGCGCGAAGTCGTCAACCGCGAGGCCCGCGCCGATTGCCGCCCGCAGATACGCCTTGGCGTTGGCGAACGTGAACGCGATCTCCTGCACAGCGGTCGCGCCCGCCTCCGCCATGTGGTAGCCGGAGATCGAAATGGTATTCCACTTCGGCATCTCTTTGCCACAGTAGGCGAAGGTGTCCGCGACCAGCCGGAGTGAGGCTTGCGGTGGATAAATGTAGGTGCCGCGGGCGATGTACTCCTTGAGAATGTCGTTCTGGATCGTACCTGCGAGCGTGCTCGCGCTCACCCCTTGATCCTCGGCCACGAGCTGGTAGAGCAGCAGCAGCACCGCCGCGGGCGCGTTGATCGTCATCGAGGTGGAGACCTTGGCAAGCGGGATGCCGCCAAACAGAACCCGCATGTCCTCGATCGAGTCGATCGCCACTCCGACCTTGCCGACCTCGCCCTGGGCCAATGGCGCATCAGAATCGAAGCCCATCTGGGTGGGCAGATCGAAGGCCACGGACAGGCCGGTCGTGCCCGCCTCGATCAACTGCTTATATCGGCGGTTCGACTCCGCGGCGGTCCCGAACCCCGCATACTGGCGCATGGTCCAGGGCCGCCCGGTGTACATCCCCGGATAGATGCCGCGGGTGAACGGGTAGCTACCAGGCTCACCCAGGTTGTGCGCAGGGTCGAAACCCCTGAGCGCTTCAGGCCCGTACACAGGCTCGATGGACAGCCCGGTCTCCGACTCGCTTCTCACGCTCGTCATGGCCTCAGGGTACGCCCACACATCCGCGGACTTTCTTCGCGTATCCGCCGCAACTGCTCAAACGATCGAGGCGACAGCGTGGCGCGACGCAACGCGCACCCCGCTACCAGCGCGGACGGTAATGTGTGCCGCGCCATGAGGAAATCTGGCCAATGCGCCGCAGCCATCATCACAGTAATCACCGCTGCTCTGGCGGCGACGGGCCCGGCTGCCGTCGGCGCGGCGACCGCCGCAGGCAAGCCGGCGCTGACCGGTCCCCGGGCCGTTACGGCCGGGGGCGGCGCACACAACGCCGAGGGCGGTCCCGAGCTGGCCAGGCCGGGCATCGTCGTCAATTACCCATCACCACGCTCGCCGCGGGTCCCCAACGTTCCCGCCAGCGCGTTCGTCGTCGCGGACGCCACCACCGGGCAGATTCTGGCCGCACGGAGACCACACGCGCGGTACGGGCCCGCGAGCACGCTCAAGATCCTGACAGCCGTCTCGCTCATTCCGGTGCTCAACGCCGGCGCGACCGTCGTAGCCTCCAAGCGGGCCGTCAGCGCGGAGCCAGATGTCGTCGGACTGAAACTGGGGCACCCGTACAAGATCGCCGACCTTTTCCGTGCGCTGCTGCTCATCTCGGGCAATGACGCGGCGATCGCGCTCGCGGAGGCCACGGGCTCATTCAGCAAGGGCATGGCATTGATGAACGCGGAGGCGCACCAGTTGCAGGCAAACGACACGGTGGCCAGGCAGCCCAACGGGCTCGACGCGCGCGGCCAGCACGTGTCCGCCTACGACGAGACACTGATCGCGCGGCGGGCGCTGCGGATTCCCGCATTCCTGAACTACGACGAGACGCGGAGCACCTGGTTCCCGATCACGCTACGGGACCGGATCGAGCTGTTCAACGAAGACCGGCTGCTCACCACCTACCGCGGCTTCATCGGCGGCAAGACTGGGTGGACGACCCCGGCCATGGCCACTTATGTCGCCATGGCCAGGCGGAATGGGCACACGCTCATCGTCACGCTGCTGCACGCGGTGCCTGGGACGCTGTTCACTTCGGCCACGGCGATGCTCAACTGGGGCTTCCGCATGGATGGCAAGATCAGTCCGGCTGGCTGGCTGGTGAGCGCGCTGCCGTCGATGGCGCGGCTCCGGCCAGCGAGGTGCTTCGCGGCATGCGGCCCGCCGGGTGCAGGCGTCGTCGTCAGGCGGGCTCCCCAGGCCGTTCATCGTGGCCTGCATGGCCCTTACCGCGCTCGCGCTCGGCGCTTGCGGGCTCGCCAGGCGGCGCCGGTCCGCGCTGTGACGAGGCCGTCCAGGCCGCCGCGAGGTAGGTCAGCCTCGCCACCAGATTGATCCACACGAGCAGTCCGACCATGACGGCAAACGATGCGTAGATGGGGTTGCGCGTTGTGCGCGCAACCAGGACCACCCCGGCCAGCTTGAGTGCCTCGAATCCGACAGCGGCAAGCAGCGCACCGGGCAGCAGGCGCTGCCTCGGCACATCCGCTCCACTCAGCCGGGAAAACAGAAGCGCGAATATGACAACATCGAAGATCACCGCTACAGCGACCGCGAGCAGCCTGAGCGTGACCTGGGCGATGACGGAGCCACCGAGTCCCGCCCACCCAAGCACGCCGCGGGCAGCGGGCACAGCGAGCGTGGTGGCGGCGGCCGACAAGATGAGGCAGAGGCCGAGCGCCACGAGCACCGCGGTGTCCCAGGCCTTCTGTACCAGCACGTTGCCGTCTTTCGGAGACGACTCCGCCGACCCTGCCGCCGGCCACATCGGCTCCCAGATGACGTGCAGCCCCTGGCGGACGGAGCTCACGCCGCCTAGACCGGCGATCAGGAGGCTGATCAGACCTGCTATTCCCACGTCTGCCCTTGCGCTGGCGATGGAATCGAGCGGAAGCTGGCTTGCCAGCCCGGTAGCACGGACTGGATGGCCGTCCGCAGCCAGTCGGCGGCGTGCGGGCTGATCGCCGCCGCGTAACCGGCTACCGAGAACGCGAGCGCCACCAGCGGGAAGAAGGACAGAAAGGCAAAGAACGTCGTAGCCCCGGCGAGGGGGCCACCCCGCTTCTCCTGGTAACGGTCGTACGCCAGGGCAAGATGATCGAACCACCGCCATCGCTTCCGCACTGAGAGATACGCATCAGTGACCCGGCCGCGGATGGTGTTTCCGCGGCTCTGGATTTTGTCGCGGGCAGCCATACCCGCGCCCCGTACCCGGTCTGCGATGCGTGCCATGGTCCTTGACATTCTTCCGCCCCACCGGACAGGGATTGCAGTGGTCACCCATTGGGGTACCTGTTTCACGCGACTGGCGCCGGCTTCACCCCACCCGTTTACACCGCCTCCGCGGGCAGCCGCAGCAACCCGCCGGCCAGAATGTTCTTCGCGGCGTCGTGGTCCAAGTCCGGGACCGCGTGGCACGGGTGCCGATTCGTTAGCCCGGCCTCCCAGGGGACCTCAGCGGCATGGCGGCAGCAGCCCGATCCGGTCCCTGACCAATGCCATCGTCCGCTGTGCCACGGTGGACGCCCGCGCAGCGCCCTGGGCAAGCAGCCGGTCTAGCTCTGCCTCGTCCGCCAGCAATTTCTCCGTGCGGTCCCTGATCAGGGCAAACGCCTGCACCACGACCTCAGCCAGCTCCTTTTTAAACCGGCCATACCCGTCGTCGGCGTACTGTGCCTCCAGGTCCGCCACGCTGGTCCCGGTCAGCGCCGAATAGATCCGCAGCAGGTTAGTGATCCCCGGCTTGGCTTCCTCGTCGGAACGTATTTCGCTGCCGGGATCGGTGACCGCGCGCATGATCTTCTTGCGGAGTGCGGCCGGATCATCGAGCACGGCCAAAAGGCCCTGCCCGGACGACGACGATTTGCTCATCTTCGTCGTCGGGTCCTGCAGATCTGCGATCTTGGCCACGCCAGGGAGGATGGACGGGCCTGGGACCGCGAACGTCTCACCGAACCGGTGGTTGAATCGCCGCGCTAGGTCGCGGCTCAGTTCCAGGTGCTGACGCTGGTCCTCGCCGACGGGAACCTCATTGGCCTGGTAAATGAGGATGTCAGCGGCCTGCAGGATCGGGTAGGTGAAGAGCCCGACGCTCGCCAGGTCCGCGTCCCCCTTGGCCGTCTTGTCCTTGAACTGGGTCATCCGGCTCGCCTCACCGAACCCGGTTACGCAGCTCAGGATCCAGGCAAGCTCGGTGTGCTCGGGTACGTGGCTTTGCACGAACACGGTGCAGCGGTCCGGATCCAGGCCGACCGCGAACAGCTGAGCGGCCGCGACCCGGGTACGACGGCGAAGGAGCGCCGGGTCAAAAGGCGCAGTGATCGCGTGCAGGTCGACGACGCAGTAGAACGCGTCGCGTGAGTCCTGCAGCGCGACCCACTGGCGGATCGCACCGAGGTAGTTGCCAAGGTGGAATGAATCGGCGGTGGGCTGGATACCAGACAGCACACGTGGCCTGGCGGTGGGTGCGGCGTCGGGCATGCGGGCATTCCTCGAAGGAAGGTGGTGGCAGATCGCGAGCTGCCGGGGACTGCACGTGGACGGTTACTAGCGTATCGTCGTGGCGGACATCGGCATGCGGCCAGCAGGTGCCCGCAACGTTGCGGAGCCTCCTGCCAATGTCGTTCGGTTTCATGTCTTTGTATCTCACGCTAGGCATACGCTGTCGTTGTGGCGGAAAGGGGCGGCCGAAGAGGCGAGCCCGGGTTGCAGTTATTTAGGGACCTGCCCGGCTGGCTGCAGGTCGTGCTAGGCGTAGTCACCTTACTCGTGACCGTCGGCGGCACCGGTGCTGTGATCCACGCAACCGGGTCGCAGCACCTCAGCCCAACCCCGTCACCGTCACCACTGTCGACGCCACCAGTCGCGACGACGACTGCCGTCGCGCCATCGGCCGCGACAGCGTCTTCCTCACCGGGCGCTCCCCCGCCCGCTACCCCGCCAGTGATCTTTGACGATCAGGTGTCGTTCTCTGATATCAACTTCGATGTCAATCCTCCTAAGGCTGTCGATCTGACATCGGGCGCTCCGTACACTCTGGATTACGAGAGCGGTGGGACCATGGCCGGCGGAATCCTCTCGGCCAGCACTGGGGCCAGTGAGGCGATTTGGACTGCCGCAAGCCCGCCCAGCTATGCGCAATGCCGTCAGTGGGCAACGACAAACGCGGGCAGCGGTCAAGACGTGATCCAGAACGGCATGCAATTGTGCGTCGAGTTTGGCGGCCGACCGCATCATTTACTTGAAGATCATAAATGCGGATACTATGGGTGGAGTGGTAACCGCAGAAGCCAAAGTCTGGCGGAGGCGGAGTTAGCGGGCGGCCGGGACCGCTCGCCACGGGCGGGTTCGTAACGGTCACCACGATCACGAAAGCGCCGCGCCGGGTGGCTCCCCGTTGTCAGGCGCGGCAGCGGCGCTCCCGCCCCCGGAACCCGGGCGGCCACCATCCGCGCCAGCCCGCCCGCCTTCAGCACCCGCGCGGCCACCGTCGGAACCCGCGTGGCCACCATCAGCGCCAACCCCCCCGCCTTCAGCGGTCGCCCGGCCACCCTCGGAACCTGCCCGGCCACCATCCGCGATTGCCGGACGCCCATCCTTGGCTACCGTCGGCCGCTCGCCAGAGGCAGCATCCGCCTGGTCTTCCGGCGGCTGGTCCAGCCGGTCGTCGCCAGCCGGTGCCACCCGGATCCGGGCGATCCGCCTGCCGTCCATCTCGGTCACCGTGAGCCGGTGCCCGGACACCTCCACCGAGTCGCCGGGCTCTGGCAGCTTGCCCAGCGCCGCCATCACGTAGCCCGCGACGGTCTCGTACGGGCCCTCGGGCAGCGTGACCCCCGTTTCATCGGCGAAGTCGTCCAGGTTGAGCAGGCCATCCACTTCCACCTCGCCGCCGAGCAGCCGCTTGGCCTGTTCATCCTCCACGTCGTACTCGTCCCTGATGTCCCCGATCAACTCCTCGAGGAGATCCTCGAGAGTGACGATCCCCGCGGTCCCGCCATACTCGTCGACGACGATGGCCAGGTGGGAGCGGTCGTTGCGCATCTCGGTGAGCGCCGCGAGCACGGTCTTACTCTGCGGCAACTGCTTCACCGGCCTGCACACCACCCGCACCGGCATCTCACGGTTGACGAGTTCGGGGTTGAGCAGATCGCGCAGATGCACGAAACCGATCACGTCGTCGTAGGAGTCTCTGTACACGGGGAAGCGCGAGTGCGTCGCCGACGCGGCGATCTTGGCGGCCCGGTACATCGGCATCGCCGCATCGATGAACTCCACCTCGGTCCGCGGCAGCAGCACCTCCCGCAACTGCCGCTTCCCCGCGTCGAAAACCTCGCCGACGATGTGCCGCTCGTCAGCACCGAAATCGGTGTGCGCGGTCACCATGTCACGGAGCTCCTCCGAGCTCATCGCGTCCCGGCCGGCCCGCGGATTCCCGCCGAGTACCCGCACCACCAGGTCCACCGACCTGGACAGGAGCCAGACCAGCGGGCGGGCTGCCGCCGAGATCCGGTCGAGCACCGGGGCCGCCGCCAGCGCAATAGGCTCGGGACGCTGCAACGCGAGCCGTTTGGGAACAAGCTCGCCAAGCACCAGCGAGAAGTAGGAGATCGCAATGGTCACCGCGACCAGCGAGAAGGTGGCGGCGAGCCCGGCGGGCACGTGGTTGCGGCGGAGCAGTCCCCTAAGTTCCGCCGCGAGGGTCGCGGCGCCGAATGCGCCAGAAAGCAGCGTCGCCGTGGTCACGCCGATCTGCACGGCGGACAGGAAGCGGTTCGGGTCTTGCGCCAGCCTGGCGGCCCGCTGCCCACGCTTGCCCCGGTGCGCGAGCGAGCGCAGCTGTCCCTCACGAAGCGACACGAGAGCCATCTCGGCCGCCGCGAAGAATCCGCCGATGAGGATGAATGCGAGCACGACGGCGGCATCGCGGCCGATGTTGCTCACGGCTCGATTCCTGAAGCTCGGGCACCTGAGTTCATGGTGTTCGCACAGTCTAGAGGCCACACGGCCGGGGCGTGGAATATAAGAGCTGGCGGCAAGTAACGTGTGGGTCCTGTGGAGCCCTATCCGATTTGGAAATGCGCGACGCGGCTCGCCGACGGACGCGAGATCATCTACTTTGACGAATCGCCCGGCCTCGGCAGGGAGTCTGTCAGGGACACCCGCGATCTCGGCTCCGTTGCCGACGGCCCCGCGTCGGTGCTTCGGTGGGACCCGCTCGCCGGGGAATGGGTGATCATCGCCGAGCAGCGCCAGGACCGCACCTTCCTGCCGCCGGCCGAGGCGTGCCCGCTCGACCCTTCCGCGCCCGGGCGGCCAACCGAGATCCCAGCGAGCAGTTACGACGTCGTCGCCTTCGAGAATCGCTTTCCTTCGCTGTCAGGAACGGAACCGAGGCAGCATGCACGACAGGAACGGCCAGCCGGTGGAGCGGAGCCGGACCTGTTCGCGCGGCGGCCTGGCTACGGCCGGTGTGAAGTCGTCTGCTTCACCTCCGATCATGACGCGTCCTTCGCCGACCTCACACCGGCCCGGGTGCGCACCGTGGTCGAGGCGTGGGCGGACCGGACCGCGTCGCTTTCCGCCCTCGACGGGGTCGAGCAGGTTTTCTGCTTCGAGAACCGCGGTGAGGAGATTGGCGTCACCCTTCATCACCCGCACGGGCAGATCTACGGCTACCCGTTCGTGACGCCGCGCACCGCCCGGATGCTCGACCAGGCGCGGCGGTATGCGGAGCGCACCGGCGGTAACCTCTTTGACGATCTGGTCGCTGGCGAGCTGGCCGCGGGCTCCCGGGTGGTGGCGCGCAACGACCACTGGACCGCTTTCGTCCCCGCCGCCGCCCGGTGGCCGTACGAGATCCTGATCTTCCCAGCCGAACGGGTGCCCGACCTGACGCTCCTGCCTGACGCGGCACGTGCCGCCTTCTGCCAGATCTACCTTGACGTGCTGCGCTGTCTGGACACGCTCTTCGGCAGCCGGGCACCGTATATCGCGGCCTGGCATCAGGCACCCGGACGTGCGGGCATCCTTGGCGGTACCGGCGGGGTCAGCTCTGCTGGCTCGGCGGAATTCGCGCTGCACCTTCAAGTTATGACGGCGCGGCGGGCACCCGGCAGGCTCAAGTACCTGGCCGGTTCGGAATCCGGTATGGGTGTCTGGATCAACGACATCGTGCCTGACTATGCGGCGCGACAGCTCCGGGAGGTCATGTGAGACTGCTGGTCACGGGCGGCGCTGGTTACATCGGCAGTGTCGTTGCGGCCCTGCTGCTGCGCGAAGGCCACCAGGTCGCGGTGCTCGACGATCTTTCCACCGGGCATCCAGACGCGGTGCCCGAGGGCGCCGAGTTCATCAGGGGTACGCTCCGCGAAGACGCGTGCGGCGTGCTCGAAACCGGGATCGACGCGGTGCTGCACTTCGCCGCCAAATCACTGGTTGGCGAGTCGGTCGCGGAACCCGCCCTGTACTGGGACCACAACCTCGGCGGCACGCTCGCGCTCATCGATGCGATGCGGGTCGCGGGCGTGCACAGTATCGTCTTCTCCTCGACTGCGGCCGTATACGGCGACCCGGAACGCGTCCCGATCGAGGAGACATCCCCCACCCGGCCGACCAGCCCCTACGGCGCGTCGAAAATCGCCGTCGATACCGCGCTCGCCGAGTTCGCGCGGCTGCACGGCCTCGGTGGGGTGAGCCTGCGGTACTTCAACGTGGCGGGCGCGTACAAGGACCCCGGATCCGGGTGGCTCGGCGAGCGGCACGCACACGAGACGCATCTGATCCCGAACGTCCTCTCGGTCGCGGCGCGGCTGCGCGCTCCTGCCGCGCACGGGGCGCACGGGGCCGCCGCGCACGGGGCCGCCGCGCACGGGGCCGCCGCGCACGGGGCCGCCGCGCACGGGGCCGCCGCGCACGGGGCCGCCGCGCACGGGGCTGCCGCGCACGGGGCCGCCGCGCAGGAGAACGCCGCACAGGGGGACGCCGCACAGGCGGACGAGGCGGTGCAGATCTTCGGCGACGACTACCCGACACCGGATGGCACCTGCATCAGGGATTACATCCACGTGACGGACCTGGCCCGCGCCCACCTAAGTGCGCTCGACGCATGCGTGCCTGGAACCTACCGTGTGTACAACCTCGGCAACGGCGCGGGCATTTCTGTCCGCGAGGTCATCGACATGTGCAGCGCGGTCACCGGCACCGACATCCCCGCACGGGTGGCGCCGCGGCGCCCAGGCGATCCGGCCGTGCTTGTGGCCTCCTCAGCGCGCATCCGGGCGGAACTCGGCTGGACCGCAAGCCTGGACCTGCGCGCGATGGTCTCGGACGCGTGGGCGTTCACCTCGGCAGAGCCGCGATGAGCACGCGGGCTGGCCAGCCATGCCGGAAGACGGCCAGCGGGGAAGTGGGCGGCGCGGAAGTGGGCGGCGCGGAAGTGGGCATGGGGCAGCGGTTACCAGTGCGGGCGGTACGGGCCCGGCGGTGGCCGGCGCCGCGGGCTTCTTCCGCGCCCGGTACGGCGAGCAACCGGAGGGCGTGTGGCACGCACCCGGCCGGGTCAACCTCATCGGCGAGCACACCGACTACAACGAGGGCTTCGTGCTGCCGTTCGCGCTCGGGTCCGGGGTGCGGGCAGCCGCGGCACGCGCCAGCGACGACGTGCTCGAACTGTACTCACGTCAGGCCCCAACCGAGCGGGTCACAGTCCGAATCGGCGGCCTGGTGGCCGGGTCCGTCACCGGCTGGGCCGCATACCCCGCCGGGGTGGCGTGGGCTCTGCGCGAGGCGGACCACAAGGTAGGCGGCGCGCTCATTGCCATCGACTCCGATGTACCCGAGGGCGCCGGCCTGTCATCGTCGGCTGCGCTCGAGTGCGCGGTCGCGGCGGCCCTGACCGGGCTGTACGGGATTGAGATACGTGGGCCGAGGCTGGCCCGCATCGCACGGCGGGCGGAAAACGATTTTGTCGGTGTGCCGAGCGGGATCATGGACCAGTTCGCGGCGCTGCTGTGCCGCCGGGGTCATGCGCTGCTCCTTGACTGCCGGACCCTGGCGACCAGCCAGGTCCCGTTCGACCCCGCGAGCGCCGGCCTCGAACTCGTGGTCCTGGACACACGGGTGCGGCACGACCTGACCGATGGTAGGTACGCGGACAGGCGCCGGGCCTGCGAGGAGGCCGCCTACGCTGCTGGGTGTGCCCACCTTGCGGGACGTGACGGATCCGGATGCGGCGCTCAGGCGCCTGGATGATCCTGTGCTTCGCCGCAGAGCCAGGCACATCATTACCGACAATCACCGCGTGCAGGCGGTGGTCGGCCTGCTGCGTGCGGGCGCCATCACCGAGATAGGGGCATTGCTCAACGCGTCACATCAGTCACTGCGGGACGATTTCGAAATCTCCTGGCCCCAAGCGGACGTGGCGGTGGCCACCGCCAACGCGGCGGGCGCGCTCGGTGCGCGCATGATCGGCGGCGGGTTCGGCGGATCGGTGATCGCGCTCGTCCCGGCCGGCCGGTGCGGCGAGATTAACGCTGCGGTCGTAGGCGAGTTCGGGCAGCGCGGCTGGTCACCGCCGCGGGTGATCCCCGCCTCACCCGAATCCGGTGCACACCGCTTGGCATAGCTGGGAGGCGCGCGGACGCTGCGACGGCCGATCCACCCGTGGCTCCGCGTGCCGACCCACCAGCCTCAGCCCGGGCCGCGACCGCGTCAGGAGGCGGACCGGGACTCCTGGCAGTCGGCATCAGCTTGATTCTGGTCCTGCGGCGCGGCGGATCAAGCCAGTGTCACCCACTCGCCAGGACGCCCTCCGAGCGTGGCGCACCCAGCCCTGCGCGTGCGCCACGCCCGCGAATCCGGCTCAGAGATTGGCGACGTCGGCCTGCTTGGCGCGCACCGCCTCGGCGGCCTCCCGCAGGCCGGCCAGTTCATGATCGGTCAGGTCGCGCTCGACGATCCTGCGGACGCCGACCGCGCCGATCTCCGCCTCCACGCCGAGATATACCCCGGAGATCCCGTACTGGCCGTCCACCCAGGCGCACACTGGCAACACCGCGCCGGAGTCCTCGGCGACCGCACGGGCCATCCGCGCCGCCGCCGCGGAGGGCGCGTAGAACGCGGACCCGGTCTTGAGCAGGCCGACAATCTCCGCGCCGCCCTTTCGCGTGCGGTCGACCAGCGCCTCGACCTCCGCCGCGGGCAGCAGGTCGGCGAGCGGCTTGCCGTCCACCGAGCACGCCGAAGGCACGGGAACCATAGTGTCGCCATGCGACCCGAGGGTGAGCGTCCGGACCGAGCCCACAGGCACACCGAGGCGCTCCGCGACGAAATGCGTGAAGCGGGCGGTATCCAGCATCCCGGCCTGGCCCATGACCTGGTGTGCGGGGAAGCCGGAAACCTTGGCGGCCAGCGCCGTCATCTCGTCGAGCGGATTGGACACCACGATCAGCACCGCTTCCGGTGCGTACTTGGCTACATTCTCGGCGACGCCGCGCACGATCTTGGCGTTTACGCCGATCAGATCCATCCGGCTCATGCCTGGCTTACGCGGCAGGCCAGCCGTGATGATCACAATTCCGGAGCCGGCCATGGCCTCGTAACCAGACCCGTCCGCCCCAGTAGTAGTTCCGGTGACTTTGGTCTCAAATCCCTCGACAGGACGCGACTGGTTCATGTCCAGGGCCAGCCCTTCGGGCCTGCCCTCGATGATGTCGGTGAGGACGACTTCCGCGAAGACGTCGTACTCGGCGAGCCGCTGCGCCGTCGTGGCGCCGTAGAATCCCGCCCCGATGACGGTTACCTTCCCTTGCCCGGTCATCTGATCCCCAACTTCTTCTTCAGGCTGCCCTCGATCGCGCCGAGGAACTCTTCAGTGGTCAAATATGGCGTGCCCTCGCCGACGAGGAGCGCCAGGTCCTTGGTCATTTCGCCGCGCTGTACGGTCTCGACACACACGTGCTCGAGCGTACGGGCGAAGGCGGTGAGCCCGGGCGTTCCGTCCAGTTTGCCGCGGTGCGCCAGGCCGCGCGTCCAGGCGTAGATGGAAGCAACCGGGTTCGTGGACGTGGGCTCGCCCCGCTGGTGTGCCCGGTAGTGGCGGGTAACGGTGCCGTGTGCGGCCTCCGCCTCGACGGTACGCCCGTCCGGCGTCATGAGCACGCTCGTCATCAGGCCGAGCGAGCCGAACCCCTGCGCCACCACGTCAGATTCCACGTCGCCGTCGTAGTTCTTCATTGCCCAGACGATGCCGCCCTCCCACTTCAGAACCTGTGCCACCATGTCGTCGATCAGCCGGTGCTCGTAGGTGAGCCCGTGCGCCTCGAAGTCGGCCTTGAACTCCGACTCGAAGACCTCGGCGAACAAGACCTTAAACCGGCCGTCGTACGCCTTGAGGATCGTGTTCTTCGTGGACAGGAACAGCGGATAGCCGCGGTCGAGCGCGTACCGCATCGTCGCCCGCGCGAAATCGCGGATCGAGTCGTCGAAGTTGTACATGGCCATCGCGACGCCGCCACCGGTGAACTTGGCAACCTCGAACTCGAACGGCAACCCGCCGTCGTCGGGCACGTACGAGATCATCACCGTGCCGGGGCCGGGCACGACGAAATCGCTCGCCCGGTACTGGTCACCGTGCGCGTGGCGGCCGATGACGATCGGCTTGGACCAGTTCTTCAGCAAACGCGGAATATTGTGTATCACTATCGGCTCGCGGAAAACGACGCCGCCGAGAATGTTACGGATAGTACCGTTCGGCGATCGCCACATCTTCTTCAGGCCGAACTCCGTTACCCGCGCCTCGTCCGGTGTGATCGTCGCGCACTTGACGCCCACGCCGTATTGCTTGATCGCATTCGCCGCATCCACCGTCACCTGGTCATCGGTCGCGTCGCGGTTCTGGATGGAAAGGTCGAAGTATTTCAGATCGATATCCAGATAAGGCAAGATGAGCTGACTCTTGATGAACTGCCAGATGACCCGCGTCATCTCGTCGCCGTCAATTTCGACGACGGGATTAACCACCCTGATCCTGGGCATGCCGCTCTCCCTTCATCACGCCAGCCGTTCTCCCCCGGGGGTCCGGGGAACTTCCCCCCGGGGGGCATGTTCCCGGGGTTTCCGGTGCTCATCCCGCCGGGGCTAGCTCTTCGATGCCCGCTCTTCGTGAAGCCCGTAGCCCGGGGCATTCCCGTGCACTCCGGGATCCGCTCCCGCCGCGCGGACCCATCAGAAGGCCCAGAGAATCTGCCGCGCGACGATACGTTTCGCCGGACCGATCGCGGCTGACACCGCTGCCGCAGAGGGCACCCGTCCCCGATCACGACGGGTTCGGGATCAGCAGAGCTGCCAGGAGCAGGCCAAATCCCAAGATCGCAAACGCGGCAACGTCTATTGCACGGCGTCGGCTGACGAGCAATCCGGCCCGCTCGTCGGCCAGCACAAGCCGCGCAGCAGCTGCCAGCAGGAGCGAGCCTGCAAACATCAGTATTCCGCCCTTGACATGCGTCTTGCTGAGCCACACCCAAAGCAGGCCGCCGAACACACCGGCAAGCACGATCACGTATGGCAGGTTCGCCCGGCCCGCGCCCGCATGCCCGCCTCGACGCACCCGCCACCCCCCTGCTTCGGAGAACGAGCCGTCCGGCCGGTGGACTCCGGATGGCCTCGACGGCTGCGGCGGTGACATCGCTTGTTCCTCCCGATTCGCTGCGGCGCCTGACCCGGGCGCGTACCCACGGAAGCTCCCGGGAATCTCCGGCGGTGTCATCTGGCCACCAGCGGGGCCCAGCTGGGGGCCGCGCTCGCCCGCATCCTGACGGTACGGTCTGATTAACCGTTTGTCCGCGCGGTGTTCCATCACGTGCGCGGTCGAGCCAGCCATCCGGCTCACCAAGAAGACCGGCGTGAGCGGGTCCATCTGGATGGCGCAGCAGTGGTACACCGAAGCGGCGTACATGTCGACGTTCGGGTACGGTCTTGCTCCGCGGATATCATCTCCTCCATCCGCTCTGACATGCGGTACCGCCTGCTGCCGCCGCACGAATCCGCGAGTTGCGCGGACAGCGGGGCGGGTGCGTTGCGCGCGGTCCGCCGCCTGGTGCACGTGGATCCTCCGCCTGGTGGACGCGGCATCCGAATCCCAAGACCTTCTCGCCAGCCGGTCCCGGACGGCTCGACCGCGCTCACCGCTGCGTCGCCGTCTGCGTCCTTCCTTGTCGACTCGAGTGTACGCATGACCTGCTCGCCGGCGCCGCCCCGCAGTCGTCCCCTTCAGCGTGCCGAGCGCCGAGGCAACGGCCGACTGCAGGTCAGAGCGCGTAGCGCAGACGAAAACGAAGCGAACCCGGTCAACGTGCATCTCGGTCGCCGCGAAGGTGGACGCATTCATGGCGTGATCCTCGTCCGGCACCATGGGGGTGTCGCGCGCGCGGCTAGGTCGGCGGTTGGCCCGCGACCTGGGGCAGGTGCCCGCGAGGCGACGACCGCGTCAGTCAGGACCCGTCAGGACCTTGGATCAATCGGTCATTTCGCGCTTTCCTCCCGGACTGGTCGCTCGGCAGTGCACGGGCAGCCTTGCTTGCTACCCTTACCCGGGACTGGCCCTTGGTCTTTCCCGCAGGTCTCATCTGATCCGATCTCCTCCGCTGCCAGACCCTCCGATCAATACCTGTGCGGAATGCGGTACGACGGGCCCTCCGGAGGGTAACTGGCACGTTAGGCATGAGTGACGGCTCCGATAGTGCGGGAGGGTCGGTCTTGGAGGGGCCATTCATAAGGATCGAGGAAAGCGGCGAGCTTTTCCCGCTGCAGTGCGAGGTCACGACGGTGGGGCGAGGCAACGCGGTGGATGTCCGGCTCGGGGATCCGAGCGTCTCGCGGCTGCACGCAGAGATAATCCGGCGCGGTCCATACACATACGTTGTCGATCTCGGATTATCACGGAACGGGACGCGGGTGAACGGACGACCCATTGCCCGCCGCGTTCTCGAGGATGGTGATGTCGTCAGCTTCGGCGCTGCTCGATGCCGGGTGGGTGGCATCCCTCACGAGGACATCGCACCGGAGGTGGAGCTGCGCCGATCAGCCGCACCTGAGCTGACCCGCCGCGAACTCGACGTCCTCACTTCGCTATGCCGCCCGGCACTGTCGGATGAGGCTTTCGTCGCGCCGGCCACGGCCAGGGAGATCGCCGCCGACCTGGTCGTGACCGAGGCCGCGGTCAAGCAGCACCTGCTGCGCCTCTACCAGAAGTTCCGGATTCCAGAAGGACCCAACCGGCGTACGCGGCTCGCCAACGAGGTCGTGGCGCTCGGCCTGGTCCGGCCGCTGCCCCCGGCCGATCGTGGTGGCAAGGCCGAAGCGGCCTCGCCGGGCGGCACGGCAGCACATGGCGGTAAAGCTCCGCCAGGCGCAAGCCAGCAGGGAACCGGGTCACCGCAGACAGGGCCAAAGGCGACCGCGCCGCGCGAGAGCGGGCCACAGGGGACCACCGCGCCGCGCGGCACCGGAACGCGGGGTGGCGCCGGTCCGCGCACCGGCGGGGCATCATCGAGCGGCGGAGGCCACGGCGCGGCGGTGCCACAATCCAGCACGAAGGCGTCGTGTTTGTCCGCACGCGGTGTGGTGCCCGAGGACCCACGTGACCGCCAGGGCAACGGCGGCCGCCAAGATCCGATGAAAGCCGCCCACACCTCCGGTCGCCGCGCCAGCTGAGCCGGCCGTCACCTCAGCTGATGCGGGCCCGCGGCACCGGGCCTGGGCGCCGGGCCTGGGCGCCGGGCCTGGGCGCCGGGCCTGGGCGCCGGGCCTGGGCACCGGGCCTGGGCACCGGGCCTGGGCACCGGGCCAGAGTACCGGCGCCGTCTTCGGGCGTTCGAGGTCTGGCTACTGCCCGCCGGGCCGTGCATCGGGGCATGGATAAGCCGCTCGCGAGCGATCAGGCGCGTTCTACGGCCTCGACCACGTTGGCAAGCAGCATCGCCCGCGTCATCGGGCCGACGCCGCCCGGCATAGGGGCAAGGTAGCCAGCGACACCGGCAACATCCGGATCCACATCCCCGACCAGGCCGGCATCGGTCCGCGTAATGCCGACGTCGAGCACGGCCGCGCCCGGCTTGACCATATCCGCCGTGATCAGGCCGGGCATGCCCGCCGCCGCGACCACGATGTCCGCGCCGCGGGTGTGCGCACGTAGGTCCCTCGTCCCCGTGTGGCATAGCGTGACGGTGGCGTTCTCGGTGCGCCTGGTAAGCAGCAGGCCAAGCGGCCTGCCTACAGTTATCCCACGGCCGATCAGCGTCGCGTCCGCTCCCGCGATCGGCACACCGTAACGGCGTAGCAACTCCACTATCCCGCGCGGCGTGCACGGCAGCGGCCCGGGTTCGCCGAGCACGAGCCGACCGAGGTTCACCGGGTGCAGTCCGTCCGCGTCCTTCGCCGGGTCCATGCGGGCAAGCACCAGCTGAGTGTCAATCCCCGCGGGTAGCGGCAACTGCACGATGTAGCCAGTGCATGCCGGATCGGCGTTGAACTCGTCGACCGCGGCCTCCACTTGCTGCTGGCTCGCCGTGGCAGGCAGGTCCACGCGGATGCTCCCGATGCCGACCTCGGCACAGTCCCTGTGCTTGCCGCTGACGTATGAGCGGCTTCCCGGGTCGTCCCCGACCAGGATCGTGCCGAGCCCGGGAATGACGCCGCGCGCAGCAAGCGCCGCGACTCGCGCAGCAAGGCCAGCACGGACTTCTGCGGCGGTCGCCTTCCCGTCGAGGATGCGTGCGGTCACCTGAACCCCAATCTGCCGTATCTTGAGGCGGAATTCTGCCGCTGCCCTGTTGGCCCTCATGCCCGCACAGCCGACGTCCTGCCCTTTGGCCCGCACGGACATCCCGCCCGTACCCCGATGAGCAGGCCGGGTCGGCGGTAGCCGGAGCGGTGCGAAGAAGGGGGTGGCGTGGCAGCAGAAGCAATTGAATCAGTGGAAGAAGTGCCGCGTGCCAGTGAAGTACAAGCTGATGCGCGCAGCATCAGCACAGGCCACGACCTCTTCGTCACGTATCGACCCGCCCGGCTCCACGACCGCCCGCACGCCGACGTTGATCAGTACCTGCAGGCCGTCAGGAAACGGGAAGTACGCATCGCTTGCCGCTACGGCGCCACGCGCGCGGTCGCCAGCCCGAGCCACCGCGAGCTTGGCCGAGTCCACCCGGTTGACCTGGCCCATGCCGACTCCGACGGTGGCCCCGCCGGTGGCGAGCAAGACGGCATTTGACTTCACCGCACGGCACGCGCGCCAGGCGAAAGCCAGGTCGGCCAGCGTGTTCGGGTCCGCTTGCGGACCCGAACGCAATTCCCACGTCACCGGATCGTCGCCCGGCGCGTCGATCCGATCCGCAGACTGCAGCAGCATCCCGCCCGTTACCGGCCGCCAATCCAGGCCAGGCCCGCCTGGCGGCGGAGCACCGCGGAGCAGCCGCAAGCTCTTCCTTGCCGTGAGTAGCTCAAGCGCGTCATCGTCGAAGGCCGGGGCGACGAGCACCTCGGTGAACACGTCGGCGACCTGGGTGGCGAGCGCCACGGTGACGGGCCTGTTCACCGCGATGACGCCGCCGTACGCGGATAGCGGGTCGCAGGCGTGCGCCTTGCGGTACGCCTGCGCGACGTCCTGCCCGACCGCGATCCCGCACGGGTTCGTATGCTTGACGATGGCCACACAGGGCTGTGCGAAGTCCCAGGCGGCACGCCACGCGGCGTCGGCATCGACGTAGTTGTTGTACGACATCTGCTTGCCGTGCAACTGCCCGGCCTGCGCGATGCCGGACCCGTCCGCCGACGCGTAGAGGGCCGCCCGCTGATGCGGGTTCTCCCCGTAGCGCAGAACATCCCGCCGTCTCCACTGAGCGCCGACGACCGTGGGCCAGCCCGTTTCACTTGCCGTCTCGTCTTGGGCATATGCGCTCGCGAACCAGGCCGCGACCGCCGTGTCGTATGCCGCCGAATGCGCGAACGCGCTCGCCGCGAGCCGACGGCGCTCCTCCAACGTGAAACCGCCCGCGCGCACCGCGGCCAGCAGTTCCGGGTAGGCCGCCGGGTCTGTTACTACCGTCACGCTGGCGTGGTTCTTGGCTGCCGCGCGCAGTAGTGCGGGCCCGCCGATGTCGATCTGCTCCACGCACTCCCGCGGCGCCGCACCCGACCCGACCGCGGCCTCGAACGGGTACAGGTTCGATACGAGCAATCCGAACGGGGCGATGCCGAGTTCCTTGATCTGGGCGCGGTGCGCGGGATTGGCCATATCGGCCAGCAGGCCGGCATGCACCCGCGGATGCAACGTCTTCACGCGGCCGTCCAGGCACTCTGGGAAGCCGGTGAGATCCTCCACGTTGCTCACCGGCACGCCCGCCGCGGCGATTCTGGCTGCGGTCGTCCCGGTGGCGACGATCTCCACTCCGGCCTCGTGCAGGCCGCGGGCGAGTTCGTCCAGCCCTGTCTTGTCGTAGACGCTGATCAACGCCCGCTTGATCGCTAGCTTGGTCAACGGCCGATCCTCACCTTCCTGCCCTGCACCGACCATCCGTCGCGCACCATGCGGCCAACGGTATCGACCAGCAGGCCTCTCTCGACCGTCTTTATCCGCTCGTGCAGCGTATCCTCGTCGTCGGAGTCGAAAACGGGTACAGCAGCCTGCGCCACCACAGGACCCGCGTCGATTCCCGAGTCCACCAGGAAAATCGTGCACCCGGTGACCTTGACGCCGTATGCCAGAGCCTCCCGCGGCCCGTGCATGCCGGGAAAAGCGGGTAGCAGTGACGGATGGGTATTGAGGAACCGTCCGCAGAACCGGTCGAGGAACGGGGCGCCTACCAGCTTCATGAAACCGGCGGACACGACGAGATCGGGCTCCAAAGAGGCGCAGGACTTCACCAGCGCCCGATCCCACGCGCCACGGTCCGGATAGTCGCCGACGCCGTGCGCGAACGCGGGGATACCGGCCCGCTCAGCCCGCGCGAGACCCTCGATACCCCGCCGGTCGGCGCCCACACCGACCACTTGTGCACCATAAGACTTCCGCGCGGACGCGTCGATAAGCGCCTGGAGATTGGTACCGGCACCGGATACGAGCACGACCAGGCGAGCTGACATGCCGTCACGATAACCGTCCCCCCGGCTGCTGGGCGCCACCGACGGTGCATCGCACGCCAGCGGGGACGGGCAGCGCAGCCGTTACGGATCATAATCTCACGCGGGGCCCGTCAGGTGCGTGAGCCGCGGGTCAGGTACCGGTGCCGTCGGTTTCTGCCCACGGATCCAGGTAGATGCGATGGCCATCATCGGCCATGTCGCCGTCCGTGTCAGCTGTCCCCGCGGCCGCGGCGGCCACACCCGCACCGGGCGACCCGCCACCGGACGCGGCGGCACCGGGCCTTGTACTACTGGACGCTGCGTCCTCGATCGGGCCGCGGCCGATGGCAAACCAGTTGGCGATCCCGGCGGAGATAGCCGCCGCGACGCCGACCTCCAGCATGGTGACCAGGCCCACCTGCCACCCGGAGGGCCCGATGGCGGTCAGCCGTGCGACGCCGAGCGGCCCGCCAGCGAACGCGGCCGCCGCGCCGGTAATCAGGCCGACGGCACCGCCGCAAGTAAAGCCCCACAAGGGCGCTGCCTCCACCCGCGGTGTCGGCCCGACCCGGACGATCAGCAGCCCGCCGAAAACGCCCGCGATGTAGGGCATGGCGAGGACCACGAACGCCATCCAGCCCGCCGCAGCCGCCGGGCCGGGCCCGGGACCAGATGGCAGCGCGGCCAGCATGGGGAACATCGGCAGCGTACCGAGCGCGTTCCCCGTGGGTGCGACCACCGTACCGTAGCCGAAGGCGAAGCCCGGGCCGAGCAGATAGGCGACCGCCCAGGCGATCGCGTTGGGGATGAACGCCAGCTCAAGCAGTAGCAGCAGCAGCCCGCCGATAAACCCGGGAGCGAGCCCGGAAGTCATCGACCGGAAGGTACCGATGTGAACGGCGACCGAACCACCCGCCAGCATGGCGCCAGCCGCGGTCAGCACCGCGAGGGTGCCGAGCGCGCCGACCACCAGCGATCTCGGCCGCTCGGGCAACAGCCCGAGCAGCCGCCGCCATGGCGCGAGCGCCCGCGCGCCGCCGATGCCGCCCCCCACGACCGCGAGCAGGAACGCGGCCAGCACCGCCTGCCAGAGCGACGGGGCCGCGAGCGGCGTGCGGCCAATCAGCGCAAGCGCCCCGGCGAGCGCCGAATACGGCCCAGCCAGCGCCACAGCGGCATACCCCACATGCCGCAATCTGGCCACGTTCCCGGTGCGTACAACCCAGCGACCTGCGAGGTAGAGCAGCGCACCGGGCAGCACGACAAGGCCCAGCGGAAACATGCCGATGCGGCCACCGCCGTGGAGCGCGAACCCGACGTGATGACCGACGAGCCATAGCTGGGCGGCGGTGCGGAACACGCCAGGAAGGCCGCTGCCGAACCCAGCGTGCGGCGCGGCGATCCAGCCGATCAGCACCAGGGTGGTCAGGGCGGCGACACCGATCGCAGCGGCCCAGCCCGCCGCCACGGCTCCGATAACGATCAACGGCTGCGAGGGCAAGCCGCCGCCCCGCCGTGAGCCTTCGGGCGCGGCCCGCTGCGCCCCGTCTACCAGCAGGGACATAACGCCCATGCTGGCAAAGGCGCCGCCCCGGAGCACGGAGGCGCGCCGGAGACGGGACGCGCTTGGCCGTAGTCAGCGCGCCTGCTGCACGATTTCTCGCGCGATGCTTGCGGTTTCGCTCGGGGTCTTGCCGACCCGGACGCCCACCTTTTCCAGCGCCTCCTTCTTGGCCTGCGCCGTACCGGCCGAGCCGGAGACGATCGCACCCGCGTGCCCCATGGTCTTACCCTCGGGCGCGGTGAAACCGGCGACGTAACCGACCACCGGCTTGGTTACGTGCTGCTCGATGAACGTGGCTGCCCGCTCCTCGGCATCGCCGCCGATCTCGCCGATCATCACGATCAAGTCGGTCTCTGGATCTTCCTGGAAGGCCTGCAGGCAATCGATGTGGGTCGTCCCGATCACGGGGTCGCCGCCGATTCCCACGCAGGTGGAACATCCGATGTCGCGGAGCTCGTACATCATCTGATACGTGAGGGTGCCGGACTTCGACACTAGGCCGATGCGTCCCTCTGTGGTGATGTCGGCGGGAATGATCCCCGCATTCGACTTGCCCGGCGACGCGACGCCCGGGCAGTTGGGGCCGACGATCCGGGTCTTGTTGCCTGCGGCGCAGGCGTACGCCCAGAACGCAGTCGTATCGTGCACCGGGATTCCCTCAGTGATGACGACGACGAGCGGGATCTGGGCGTCGATAGCCTCAAAGACCGCGTCCTTGACACCCATCGCGGGCACGAACACCACGGAGACGTCGGCCCCCGTTGCCGCCATCGTTTCCGCGACGGTACCGAACACCGGCACGGCCGCGGTACCGAGGTCGACCGTCTGGCCAGCCTTGCGCGGATTGGTGCCGCCCACGAGCTTGGTGCCGGCCGCTAGCATCCGTCGCCCATGCCTTCGGCCCTCGGACCCGGTGATGCCCTGGATGAGCACCCGGCTCTGCCCAGTCAGAAAGATCGCCATCTCATGCTCCGGTCGCGGCTAGTTCGGCGGCGCGCCGCGCCGCGCCGTCCATGGTGGGGACCTGCTCGACGACGCCGATTGCGGCCTCGGTCAGGATCTGGCGGCCCTCGGCCGCGTTGTTGCCGTCCAGTCGCACCACGATCGGCCGCCCCACCACCTCACCACGCTCCGTGAGCAGGTCGATCGCTGACACGATTCCGCTGGCCACGGCGTCACACGAGGTGATGCCGCCGAACACGTTCACCAGGACCGAGCGGACCGAGGGATCGGACAGCACGATATCCAGGCCGTCGGCCATCGCCTCAGCGGAGGCGCCGCCACCGATGTCGAGGAAGTTCGCCGGGCGGACGCCGCCGAACGATTCACCCGCGTACGCAACCACGTCGAGGGTGGACATGACCAGGCCGGCGCCGTTACCGATGATGCCAGCCTGACCGTCGAGCTTGACGTAGTTGAGGTGGCTGGCCTTGGCCCTGGCTTCGAGCGGATCGGCGGACGCCGGATCGGCGAACCGGTCATGGCCCTGCCGCGGCGCGGCGTTGTCATCCAGGGTGACCTTGGCATCCAGCGCCACCACCCGGCCATCGCGAGTCAAGATCATGGGGTTGATCTCAGCAAGCGTGGCGTCCTCGTCGGTGAACATGGCCCACAGCTTCTCGGCTAGCTCGGCCGCGCCCTCGCGCGCCTCCGGCGCCAGTCCACCCGCAGTGACGATCTCCATCGCCTTAGCCGAATCGACTCCGGTCAGCGCGGACACCGGCACCCGGGCAACCGCCTGGGGGCTGGACCGCGCCACCTGCTCGATGTCCATGCCACCCTGGGCGGAGCAAATGGCCAGGAACGTGCGGTTGGCGCGGTCGAGGAGGTAAGACAAGTAGTACTCCGCGGCTATGTCACTCGCCTCCTCGACGAGAACCTTACGCACCGTATGGCCCTTGATGTCCATGCCGAGGATTGCCGCGGCAGCCGCCGCTGCCTCGTCGGGTCCCGCGACCAGCTTCACACCGCCCGCCTTGCCCCGGCCTCCGACCTTGACCTGGGCCTTCACCACGACCCGTGGTTTGCCCGCGGCGGCGAACTCCGCCGCGATCGCCTGTGCCTCCGCAAGGGTCTGCGCGACCTTGCCGGCAGGCACCGGTATCCCGTACTCGGCGAAGAGTTCCTTCGCCTGGTGCTCGAACAGGTCCACTGAGGTCCGTCCTTGGATTCGGCTGCGTGGTCCCGCGTCCCGGTGCGGGTCCTGCAGGCAGCCTAGCCGGGGGTCTGATGAGTCGCCGGCCGGGGCCGGAACTGGTCCGGCAGCGTGGCAGTGCAACGTGCAAACGTCACCGCGATCATGAAGCCCGGCGCTCGGCGCTTGCCCGGGCCCAAAGCAGCGGGCAGGCGTCAGGCAGAACTCGCGGGGACGCTGGCGCCGTTGGCCGCGGCTTCTCCCGGCTCACCGAACGTGCTGTAGACCCAGTCCACGATCTCGTGGGTGGTGGCACCCGGCGTGAAAACCATTGCGACACCCATCCGCTCAAGCTCGGCAATGTCGGCATCAGGGACGATGCCGCCCAAGAAGACGGTGATATCGCCCGCGTCGCGCTCGCGGAGCAGTTCGAGGACCCGGCCACAGAGCGTCATGTGCGCGCCAGACAGGATCGACATCCCGATACCGTCGGCATCCTCCTGCAGCGCCGCTTCCACCACCTGCTCGGGAGTCTGGTGCAGGCCGGTATAAATCACCTCGACCCCCGCGTCCCGCAGCGCGCGGGAGACGACCTTGGCGCCCCGGTCGTGCCCGTCCAGGCCCACCTTCGCGACCATGACGCGGATGCTTCCCATCGCTTCCTCCCACCAAGGGCATTTGGCACCTGATCGGAAGCGTAACCGGCCGACGGCCGCTTGACCGCGACGGGATGTGCCCCGAACGCACCCCGGGCCGGGATCGCTACAGCTTCTCAAGCGGGGCGTACCGCAGGATCAGGTGCTTCACCCCTTGATCACCGCCAAAGTCGATCTTTGCTTCCGCCCGCTCCCCCGCGCCACCGACGCTCACAACCCTGCCGAGCCCGAACGCGTCATGGGTGACACGGTCTCCTGGCACAAGCACGGGAACCTCCCTGTTCCCCGTGACCCGCACCCCGGGGCGGCTCGCGACCTGCTCGCTGGCCGGCGCCACGGTCACGGAGGCCTCGCTGCGCCGCCAGTCGACAAGCCCGGCGGGAATCTCGGCGAAAAATCTCGAGGCCCGGTGCATCGAAGGGCGGCCCCACCATGTGCGCAGCGCGGTACGAGTGAGATACAGCCGCTCCCTGGCCCTAGTGATCCCGACGTAGGCGAGCCGCCGCTCCTCCTCGAGCTCCCTCGCATCACTCAGCGACCGCTGGTGCGGGAACACGCCCTCTTCCAGACCAGTGAGGAACACCACGGGAAACTCCAGGCCCTTGGCGGTGTGCAGGGTCATCAGGGTGACCAAGCCGCCGTGGTCCGCGCCCTCGGGGATCTGATCCGCATCCGCGACCAGGGAAACCTGCTCGAGGAAAGCCACCAGCGTCCCGTCCGGGTTGGTGGTCTCGAACTCGCGCGCCACCGCGATGAGCTGCGAGAGATTCTCGATCCGGCTCTCGTCCTGCGGGTCCTCGGATTCGATCAGCTCGACCAGGTACCCGGACCGGTCGAGTACCGCCTCGGCGATCTGCGAGGGCGCCATACCCGCGTCGGCGAGCGCCCGCAGGCCGTTGACCAGCTCGTTGAACTCGGCGATCGAATGGGCCGAACGGGTGGCCAGTGCCGGCACCTCGTCCGACCGGGCCAGCGCGGCGGCGAAGGTGATCCGCTCACGCCGCGCGAAAGCCTCCACGCAGGCCTGCGCCCGGTCGCCGATACCGCGCCTCGGCACATTCACGATGCGGCGCAGTGACACCAGGTCCTCGGGATTTGCCAGCAGCCTCAGATAGGCGAGCAGGTCGCGCACCTCACGCCGTTCGTAAAATCGCACGCCGCCCACGACCTTGTAGGGCAGGCCGGTGCGGATGAAGATCTCCTCGAAGACACGGGACTGGGCGTTGGTCCGGTAGAAGACGGCGACCTGGCCGGGCGTCGCCTCGCCTTCGTCGGCAAGACGGTCCACCTCGGCGGCGACGAAAGCCGCCTCGTCATGCTCGTTGTCCGCGACGTAGCCAGTGATCGGCGCACCAGCGCCCTGATCGGACCACAGGTTCTTCGGCTTGCGGCCGGCATTGCACGACACCACCGCGTTGGCCGCGGACAGGATGTTCTGGGTGGACCTGTAGTTCTGCTCGAGCAGGATCACCTTCGCATCGGGGAAGTCCTGCTCGAACTCCTCGATGTTGCGGATCGTGGCGCCGCGGAACGCATAGATGGACTGGTCCGCGTCACCAACCACGCAAAGCTCCGCTGGATCGTCATGGCCCACCAACTCTCGGACGAGCACATACTGCGCGTGGTTGGTGTCCTGGTACTCGTCGACCAGAATGTGCCTGAACCGGCGCCGGTAGTGCTCGGCCACCTCGGGGAAGGCCTGCAGCAGGCATACCGTCACCATGATCAGGTCATCGAAGTCCATCGCGCCCGACTCCACGAGCCTGCGCTGGTACGCGTTGTAGGCCTCGGCGAGCGCCATCTCCTTGTGGGTGTTCGCACGGCTGGCGTACGTCTCGTAATCGGTAAGCTCGTTTTTCAGGTTCGACACCTGAGCGTGCATCGCTTTGGGCGGGAACCAGCGCGGGTCAAGGTCGAGTTCCCTGCAGACCAGCGCCATCAGCCGCTGCGAGTCGGCCTGGTCGTAGATGGAGAAGCTGGACGGATAGCCGAATCGCTTCGCCTCGCGGCGCAGGATGCGGACGCAGGCCGCGTGGAAGGTCATCACCCACATCGCCCGTGCCCTGGCGCCGACGAGCGCGGCAACCCGGCTGGCCATCTCACCTGCCGCTTTGTTCGTGAAGGTGATCGCCAGGATCTCGGCGGGGCTGACCTGGCGCTTCGCGAGCAGGTACGCGATGCGGTAGGTGAGCACGCGGGTCTTACCCGAACCCGCGCCTGCCACGATGAGCAGGGGCGAGCCTTCATGCATCACGGCCGCGCGCTGATGGGGGTTCAGGCCGTCGAGTAGGGATTCTGCCGCCACGGTGGACACGTGCCAAGCGTAGGCGGTGGCGCCGACATGTCGTGGCAAGCAAGCGCGGCAGCAGGCGGCGGGGTGCGGATCCGGGGGACGCGGGGCGCGCGGAAATCGGGAAATCCGCGCTCCTCTCTTAGGATGACCATGTGCTAAGCGACTCCGAGGTCAGCAGGATCCTGGTCATCACGGCCCACCCCGACGACGTCGACTTCGGCGCAGCGGGCACGGTCGCGAAGTGGACCGACGCCGGGATCGAGGTCAGTTACTGCCTAGTTACCGATGGTGACGCCGGCGGGTATGACGAGGCGGTCGGCCGCGCGGAGATGGCGTCGATACGGCGCGCCGAGCAGACCGCGGCGGCCAAGCACGTAGGTGTCGACGACGTGCGGTTCCTTGGTTATCCGGACGGCCGCGTCGAGGCCACGCTCGAGCTTCGCAAAGATCTTGCGCGGGTGATCAGGCAGATCCGGCCGCAGCGGCTGGCGTGTCCCACGCCGGAGCGGAACTACGTGCGGATCGGCCCGAGTCATCCGGACCACCGCGCGGTCGGCGCCTCGGCTCTCGATGCGGTCTACCCGGACGCGCGAAACCCGTTCGCATTCCCCGAACTGCTCGAGGGCGAAGGGCTCAGCCCCTGGACGGTGAGCGAGGTGTGGCTCATGGGCGGGCCCTCACCCGACCGCTACGTCGACGTGACGGACACGTTCGGGAAAAAGGTCGCCGCTCTGCGGGCGCACGAGAGCCAGACCGGGCACATGGACGGGCTCGAGGACCGCCTTCGCGGCTGGCTCGAACGCGGCGCGGCGGGGGCCGGCCTGCCCGAGGGCCGGCTGGCCGAGGCGTTCCAGGTTCTTGAAACCGGCTGACCCGTCGCCGTGCGCACAGGCGTCATCTGAGTGCTGCGGGCCCATCCGGCGTGCCCGGTGGCTGGTTACGATGCAAGGGCCGGCCAGTTATTCTGCCGGGAACCTTTAGTGTGAGCGAGATCGTTTAAGTCTGTTGGGCTCAGTTCTATTGATCTTTGAATTTACTCGTTCGCTGCGATGCCCAGACCAGCCGCGGCCCGTGACACTATGATCCGCCGCATCCGCGTCGGCCCAATGGCCAGGCATTACCTCGGCCAACAGCCACAGCTGGGGACTGGTGTGGCTGATGCGGCCCGCCTAAGTTAAACAGTGAGCGCACTTGCCCCAAGGAGGAGGTCGCGCATGACCCACATCACCCTGACCGTTGATTCCGTTACCTATGCCGACGATGTGGAACCCCGGCTGCTGCTTGTGCACTATCTGCGCGACGTCGCCGGCAAGACGGGCACGCCGATCGGCTGCGACACCAGCAACTGCGGTGCGTGCACGGTGCTTATGGACGGCGTGTCGGTAAAGAGCTGCGCTGTGCTCGCCGTCCAGGCGGACGGCAGCGAGATCACGACCATCCAGGGCCTCGCCAACGGCGAATGGCATCCACTTCAGCAAGCCTTCCACGACGAGCATGCGCTGCAGTGCGGCTACTGCACGCCCGGCATGATCATGGCAGCCGCCGACCTGCTCCGGGAGAACCCGCAGCCGACCGAGGCGGAGATCCGCGAGGGCCTCGAGGGCAACCTCTGCCGCTGTACCGGCTACCAGAACATCGTCCGGGCCGTCCAGCGGGCCGCGCAGGCGGGCGCCGCAGGTACCAGCACAGACGGGAGGCCAGGCATGACCGCCACCCTGGAAGCAGAACGGAGGCCGGCCAGGAAGTCGGCAAGCCGCGGGCACGCAAGGAAGACGCGCGCCTGGTCACCGGCGAGACCAACTGGACGGACAACATCGTGCTACCCGGCATGCTGCACATGGCCTTCGTGCGCAGCCCGCTCGCGCACGCCCGCATCACCAGGGTCGACACCTCCGCCGCACGCAAGCTACCCGGCGTGGTGGCCGCGTTCTCCGGCGCCGATTTCGCCGCCGAGCAGGGCAGCCTGCCCTGCGCCTGGCCGGTGACCGACGACATCGTGATCCCCGACCACCCGCCGATGGCCGTGGACGAGGTCCGGTACGTCGGCGAGGCGGTGGCCTGCGTGGTCGCCCGCGATCGTTACACCGCGGCCGACGCGCTCGAGGCCATCGACGTCGACTATGAGCCGCTGCCCCCGGTGCTCGACATGCGGTCCGCGCTCGCCGACGACTCGCCGAAGGTGCACGCGAGCACGCAGGGCAACCGCTCGTTCGAGTGGGTCTTCAGCAACGGCGATCTGGACGCGGCGTTCCGCGACGCCCCTGTCGTGATCGAGCGCAACTACGTGCAGCAGCGGCTGATCCCCACTGCCATGGAACCGCGAGCCGTCGTCTGCGCGCCCAATGGCGAGGAGTTCACGCTCTGGTCCTCGACCCAGATCCCGCACGTGCTCCGGGTCATGCTCGCTCTTGTCACCGGCATCCCCGAGCAGAACCTGCGTGTGATCGCGCCAGACGTCGGGGGCGGCTTCGGTTCGAAGCTGCAGGTCACCGCCGAGGAAGTGCTCGCTCTGCTGGTCGCGCGCCGGCTTCGCCGGCCGGTCAAGTGGACCGAGTCACGCAGCGAAGGCAACATGACCGTGCACCACGGGCGCGACCAGCTGCAGCGCATCAAGATCGCGGCGGAACGTGACGGCCGGATACGCGGCCTGTCCGTCGACCTCCTCGCCGACATGGGCGCCTACCTGATGCTCGTCACGCCCGGTGTCCCGCTGCTCGGCGCGTTCATGTTCAACGGCATCTACAAGATGGACGCTTACGCGTTCCGGTGCACCGGCGTCTTCACCACCAAGGTACCGACCGACGCCTACCGTGGCGCCGGCCGCCCTGAGGCGACGTTCGGGATCGAGCGCATCATGGACGAGCTCGCCAACGAGCTCGGCATGGACCCGCTCGAGCTACGCGAGCGGAACTGGATCGCCCACGAGGAGTTCCCCTACACGACGATCGCCGGTCTCACCTACGACTCGGGGAACTACGAGGCGGCGACGGCGAAGGCCCGCCGGATCTTCGGCTACGACGAGCTGCGCAAGGAGCAGATGGAGCGGCGCGCGAGCGGCGACAAGGTCCAGCTTGGCATCGGCGTGTCCACCTTCACCGAGATGTGCGGGCTCGCGCCGTCGCGGGTGCTCGGCCAGCTCTCCTACGGGGCCGGCGGCTGGGAGCACGCCTCGGTGCGGATGCTGCCCACGGGCAAGGTCGAGGTGGTCACCGGCTCGAGCGCGCACGGGCAGGGGCACGAGACCGCATGGAGCCAGATCGTCGCGGACGCGCTCGGCGTGCCGTTCGAGGACGTGCGGGTGCTGCACGGCGACACCCAGGTGTCGCCCAGGGGCATGGACACCTATGGCTCGCGGTCGCTCGTGGTCGGCGGCATGGCGGTGCTTTCCGCCTGCGACAAGGTAGTGGCCAAGGCGAAGGTCATCGCGTCAAAGATGCTCGAGGTACCGCCGGAGGAAGTGGA
This sequence comes from uncultured Actinomycetota bacterium, assembly GCA_963820395.1. GTDB lineage: Bacteria > Actinomycetota > Actinomycetes > Streptosporangiales > Streptosporangiaceae > DATFVJ01. Next base: position 145,962 of record CAWGAE010000002.1, read on the forward strand.
GTTCAGCGGCGGGGTGTTCCAGGCCAAGGGAAGTGAGGGCCCGGGCAAGACGATCCAGGAGATCGCGCTCGCCACCTTCGCGGCGCACGACCTGCCTGACGGCGTCGAGCCATCGCTCGACTGCCGATGCCACCTTCGACCCGCAGAACTTCTCCTTCCCGCACGGCACCCACCTGTGCGCGACCGAGGTGGACACCGAGACCGGGCAGGTGAAGATCCGGTCGTATGTGGCGGTGGATGATGTGGGCCGGGTGGTGAACCCGACTATCGTCGAAGGTCAGGTACACGGCGGCATCGCGCAGGGCATCGCGCAGGCGCTCTACGAGGAGGCCGTGTACGACGCGGACGGGAACCTGCTGACGACCACCATGGCCGACTACCTGCTGCCGTCGGCCGCCGACCTGCCGGTCTTCGTCACCGACCGGACCGAGACGCCCTCCACCACGAATCCACTCGGGGTCAAGGGCGTCGGCGAGGCGGCACCATCGCGTCCACCCCGGCAGTGGTGAACGCGGTAGTGGACGCGCTGCGGCCAGCTGGCGTGCGGGATGTGACGATGCCCTGCAGCCCGGAGCGGGTTTGGCGGGCCATCCAGGAAGGAACAGCGCGATGATCCCGGCCAAGTTCGGCTACGTTCGGCCAGCTTCGCTCGCGGACGCGGTCGCGGCACTCGCGTCCAGCGGCGAGGAGGCCAAGGTGATCGCGGGCGGGCAGAGCCTGATACCGCTGCTGCGGCTGCGGCTCGCCGACCCGGGGCTGCTGGTGGACATCGGGAAGCTCGCGGAACTGCGTGGTGTCCTGGACGAGGGCGCGACGCTGCGGATCGGCGCGCTCACCACCCACTACGAGCTAGTGCACGACCCGCTGATCGCGCGAGCACTGCGGCTTGATCGCCGAGGCGGCGGCGACCGTCGCCGACCCCGCGGTCCGGCACCGCGGCACGTTCGGCGGTTCGCTCGCGCACGCGGACGCGGCCGGCGATCTGCCCGCGGTGGCGGTGGCGCTCGGCGCCACGCTGCTCGCCCAGGGACCGTCCGGCGACCGGGAGATCCCGGCCGCGGACTTCTTCGTCGACTACCTGACCACGATGCTGGCGGCCGACGAGATAGTGACCGGGGTCCGGGTGCCGAAGCTCGGCCCAGGCTGGGGATACAGGTACGAGAAGTTCCAGCGCACCGCCCAGGCGTGGGCCATCGTCGGCGTGGCCGCGGCGGTCCGCCGCGACAACGGGCAGGTGGCGGAGGCCAGGGTCGGCCTGACGAACATGGGCATGGTCCCGGTCAGGGCGTCCGCGGTCGAGGCGGCGGCGGCGCGAACCCCCGCCACGGCCGACTCACTACGGCAGGCGGCGTCCCACGCCGACGAGGCCGCGCAGCCACCCGCTGACCTGCACGGATCAGCGGAGTACCGGCGTCACCTTGCGCGTGTGCTCACCGGCCGGGCGCTCGCCGCGGCAGCCGGGCTGTGAGCGACACAGCAGGCAACGCGAAGGGACGGAAATGGACTTTGAGCATTCCTTCACGATCCCGGTGCCGCCGGACAAGGCCTGGGACGTGCTGCTGGACGTCGAGCGGGTGGCGCCGTGCATGCCTGGCGCCACCGTCGACAGCGTCGATGGCGACGACATCGCCGGGCATGTCCGGGTCAAAGTAGGCCCGATCACGATGACGTACGCGGGTCGCGCCCGGTTCGTGGACCGTGACCCTGTCGCCCACACGGTCACCCTCGAGGCATCCGGCAAGGAATCCCGCGGCACCGGCACCGCCTCAGCGACGGTGCGCGCAGCACTGCGCGACGACAACGGGCAGGCCGGGCGGACCGGGCACACCACGGTCACCATGAGCACAACGCTGAACGTGACCGGCCGGCCCGCCCAGATGGGCCGGGGCGTGCTCGCGGACGTGAGCGGCAAGCTCATCGAGCGGTTCGCGGCCAACCTGGCCGATCAACTGTCCGCCGAACCGACCAGGGTGAAGCGGCGCCAGGCGAGACCGCACCGGCCGGCGAGACGGCCCCCGCGGGCGGGACGGCGGCGCGGGCCGGTGCCAGTGAGGCGGCCGCCGCGGGCACGTCCGCCGCGTCCCGCGCAGCCGCACCGCCGCGGCCGCCGCGTCCGCCGCATCCCCCGCGTCCGCCGCATCCCCCGCGTCCGCCGCATCCCCCGCGTCCCCCGTGTCCGGCGTGTCCGCGCCGTCAAGCGCCGCGCTGCCGCGCAGGAAGGAAGACGAGACGATCAACCTGCTCGGCGTCGCCGCCGGGCCCGTGATGAGGCGCAGCATTCCGGCCGTCGGCGTTCTCGTCGCGGCGGTCCTCGTCGTCCTCGTGTTTGTCTCCCGCAGAAGAAAAAGGCGCACAAGGCGTCGTGAACCCCGGGCGGGACGGCGTGCCACCGGGGCGTAGCGCTCCTCATGACTGCCGGCGAGCTTGATCACTTTGACCAACGCGCCTTGCGGATCGGCCGGCACGGCACGAAGCCGACGGGAATATTCATGGCTGGCGCGACGCCGCGCCCACCGAGCCTCGCTGCGTTGGCTACGGCGGTACCGTTGTGCACCGCGATGTTGCGCCCCAGTAGGCCGCGCGCCGGCCGCGTGCCGCCGATCGGCTCCCGTCCACCTTGCGGCGGCGGGAGACCGCGCTCCTGCCCGCCGCCGGCTGGCTCACGCCGCGACGAGGACAACACCGAGCGCAGCCAGCACGAGCCCGGCCCGCTGCATACCGCGCATCCGCTCACCGAGCACGACCCGGGCGAGCAGCACGGTCATAGCCGGATACAGCGACGTGATCACCACGGCCAGGCTAAACAGGCCGTGCCGGGTGGCGAGCACGTAGAACACGTTGGCCGACGCGTCGAAGACGCCAGAGCCGAGCGCCATCGCCACGGCCGCGCGGTCCCGTCGCCACCGGAGCAGCCTCACCCGCGTCGATGCGGCCGCGGCCAGGGCGACCAAGGTACCCACACCCCGCGCCGCGACAAGCGGCCAGAGGCCACCCCAGCCGGTGACGGCGTGCTCGGCGTTCCGCACGAGCACGAAGAACAGCCCGAACGCGGCCCCGGCGGCCAGACCATACAGCAGGCCGCGCTGCGCGGGCGGCACCGAACGTGGACCTGCCGAGCTGGCTGAGCTCGTCACCGAACGCGCTCGACTCTCGCCACGCTGGCACTGGCGCCCGCCCGGTGCGCCGCGGCACCTGCGCGCTGCCACGGCGCGCCCCACGCGAAACTCCGCAGGCGCCTTGGGAGGCCCGGGCCGCGCGAGCCGTTAGGGTCCATGCTGACCAGCACGATCGCGGCGAGGCACGCCGCGGCGCCGCCGAGCACCGGCAGGCCCGGGCGCTCGCCGCCTGATAGCGCGACGCCCACCGGCAGGAGGGTCGCCGCCAGAGCGGAAACCGGCGCGACGACGCTCATCGGGGCCGCCGCGAGCCCAGCGTAGAACACGATCAGGCCGAGGCCTCCGGCGACGCCGCCCGCGGCGCCCCAGGCCAGCGCGGCATGGGCGGCGGCGCGCCACCCGCGAACAGCGCCGCGACGATCATCAGGACGGTCCCGACCGGCGTGCTCACCACAAGCAGCGCGAGGACCGGCGCGCGCCTCGAACCCGCGCCGCCGAGGAAGTCAGCGGTTCCGTACAGGATGGCGGAGACCAGTGCCAAGATCGTGACCATGCACCACCTCCTCGGACGTCAGGACGCGCCTGGCTTGGCGTGCCATCACGGTCAGTATATTGCTATGCTTAGGTCATTATAGTGACCGTAAGCGCCGGGCTGAAACTCGGTAATCCATGACCTACCGGAAGGTTCCTGGCGATGACCGATCAGGAAGCCGCCGCGGGCGCGGTCGCCCGCAGCGTCCGGGCGCTGCGCGCGGGCCACGGCTGGTCACTCGACAAGCTCGCCGCCAGATCCGGCGTGAGCAAGGGCGTGCTTGTCGCGCTCGAGCAGGGCAAATCCAACCCGAATCTGTCCACGCTCGTACGGATCAGCGACACGTTCGGCGTGCCGGTCACCCGCCTGCTCGAGGCCGCCGGTGAGCAGCGGGTCCGCGTCACCGGCCGGGCGGCGGTGCTGTGGCACGGCCCGTCCGGCGGCACCGGGACGCTGATCGCCGCCACCGACGCGCCGTGGGCGGCCGAACTGTGGCGGTGGGAGCTTCGGCAGGGCGAGACCTACGGCGGGACGGAGCACGCGCCGGCCACCAGGGAGCTTGTGTCCGTGGAGGAGGGCACGCTAACCCTGACCGTGGCCGGTGAGCGGCACGAGGTCACGGCCGGGCAGGCCGCGCAGTTTCCCGGCGACTGCACGCACACGTACACAAACGAACGTCCAGAACGGCTGCGCATGACGATGGTCGTCGTTGTCCCGCCGGCTCCCGCATAGCCCGGATCGTCGCCGGCCGGGGATGCGATGACCCGGCGCCGGCTGCAGCTCAGCGCCCGGCGAGGGCCGCTAGCTCAAAGACGAACGTTGCCGCGTTCACGGTGCCAACGCCAGATGCGAGGTCATACCCACGGCGGGCGCGGAAACCGTGCACGGTGTGCAGCTTGCCGCCCTGCGGTGAACGAGACGGTGTTGTTGCCGCGCGTGACATCCACGATGCCGGGAGCGCGCCGCGCCGACAGCTGGTACAGAGCCGGGTTGATCACGCCGAGCCAGTGCCGCGCCACCTGGTCGGCGAGCGCCACGACGCCGGCGAACAGCGGCGTCGCCTCGCTCGTGCCGCAGGTCGGGTACCAGCCCGCCGCCATGCCGCCGAAGCTCTGGTACGTGTCGACGCCGCCATTGCAGGCCGCGCTCATCGAGATGTCGGGCACGCCGCGGCGGCCGCCGACGACACCCCTGACGCCGTCCTGGTAGCTGGGCCGGGCGAAGATGACCGACTTGCCGCCACCACCGGCCAGGGGGTTCGGGCCGCTGTCGCCGGAAGCGAACTGGTTGGTGGCCACGTCGTAGGTGTCATTCCACACGCTGTCAGGTGCGGTGCGGGCGCCGTCGGCGTCCAGGTGCAGCTGGGTGCCGCCGATGCCGGTGACCAGCGGGTCGCTGTCCGGCCACGTTGTCACCGGGTAGAGGTAGTACGTGGACTGGTTGAACTCAAGATCCGCTGCGCCGCTGTCGCCGGAGGCGGCCAGCACGGTCACCCCCTTACGGGCCGCGTCGACGTAGGCGCCGCGCAGTGCGAGCAGCGAAGCCGCGGACGGGAAGGTCTGCTCGGTGGCGCTGAAGCTCTGGCTGATCACGCCGCCCAGGTGGTGGTTGATCACGTACTTTTCCGCAGTGACGATCTGCGGGAAGCCGACCGGGCCCTCGGTCTCCGCGACCGGGGTTTCCACCAACAGGATCCTGGCACCAGGGGCCATCGTGTGCGCCCATTCGACATCCAGCGTGGTCTCACCGGCCCAGCCGAGCACGGCGGAGCTGGTCGGGTCGTACCGCGGGACCGGGCCGGCCGGCTGGATGACCTTGAGCGATGGCGGGGCGGGCAGATGGAAGGTCTTGTCGAAGACCGCCAGGTCATGGCGGATCGTCGGGGATCCGAATGAGTCGACGATGACGATCGTCTGCCCTCTGCCGTCGATTCCCCTGCGCAGCAGGGGTCCGAGGTTGTATGCGCGCTGGATCTGGGCCGGCTCGTAGCACGAGATCTTGAAGTTCTGCTCACAGAACACGGTCGTCGGCGGGGACTTGGAGACCCCGTGAGCGTGCACAGCGCCAGGCCGAAGGACGATGGCGGGCGAAGCCGACGCGATCGCCGCCACCCCGGTGCCACCGGCGGGTACGGCCGACACGGCGGCGATGCTCAACGAAGTTACCGCAGCCGCCATGATACGGGAAATGCGCATGTGTCCCCCGGGATTCTCGACGGGAGCGGCACTCCCTGTGTGCCGCGACCCGACGCTAACACCCCGGACAATACCATTGCCAGCAAGTCAAGTAGATATGCGCCTACTTACATGGTTAAGTCACGTTCGTATACGACAGGTGGCCGGTGCCCATTTTGAACCGCGATCGCCGCCAGTCACGTACGCGACAGTAGTAAACAAGTCTGCGACAGCACTAAATAACGTGTGCGGCAGTGCTGAATGACGAGTCCAGTGCACTGAAACGGCGCCACTTGTCGCGGATGGTGACCGGTCACTCCCACTCGATGGTGCCTGGCGGCTTGCTCGTCACGTCGAGCACGACGCGGTTGATTTCGGGAACCTCATTGGTGATCCGCGTGGAGATCCTCGCCACGACGGAGGCCGGCAGCCGCGCCCAGTCGGCTGTCATCGCGTCCTCGCTGGTTACCGGCCGCAGGACCACCGGATACCCATACGTGCGCCCATCTCCCTGCACGCCCACCGACCGGACCTGGGCAAGCAGCACGACAGGGCATTGCCAGATCTCCCGGTCCATTCCGGCGCGGGTCAGTTCCTCCCTGGTGATCGCATCCGCCTCACGCAGCACGCGCAACCTGTCCGCGGTGACCTCGCCGACCACGCGGATCGCCAGCCCCGGTCCAGGGAACGGCTGGCGCCAGACGATCTCGGGCGGCAGCCCAAGTTCCTCGCCGACCCGGCGGACCTCATCCTTGAACAGCCAGCGCAGCGGCTCCACCAGGCGGAATTGCAGGTCGTCGGGCAGGCCGCCGACGTTGTGATGAGATTTGATACTCGCGGCGCCGACACCGCCGCCTGACTCCACCACGTCCGGATAGAGCGTGCCCTGGACAAGGAAGTCGACCGAGTCGCCGTGCGCGCCGGCGTCGGCGACCATCTCACGGGCCGCCTGCTCGAACACCCGGATGAACTCCCGGCCGATAATCTTCCTTTTCTGTTCCGGGTCTGTCACGCCAGCGAGCGCGCCGAGGAACTGTCGCGCCGCGTTCACCACCTTGAGGTCGACGCCGGTCGCGTCCACGAAATCCTTCTCGACCTGCTCCGCCTCACCCTTCCTGAGCAGGCCATGGTCGACGAACACGCAGGTCAGCTGTGAGCCGACGGCACGCTGGACTAGGGCCGCGGCGACCGCGGAGTCCACCCCTCCGGACAGGCCGCAGATCACGCGGGCACCGCCGACCTGAGCCTTGATCTGCACGATCTGTTCCTCGACGATGTTCAGCATCGTCCAGGCGGGCCGGCAGCCGGCCGCCTCAAGGAAGCGGCCAACGATCTGCCGACCGTACTGCGAGTGCAGCACCTCAGGGTGGAACTGCACGCCGTACAGGCGGCGGGCAGGATCCTCCATCGCCGCGACGGGGGCGCCGGGACTGCGGGCGGTGACCGCGAATCCCGGCGGGGCCACGGTGCATGAGTCGCCATGTGACATCCAGACCTGCTGGCGGGTGGGAAGCCCGGCGAAAAGACCACCCAGCGCGCCCTCGCATCCATCCACTTCGAGCACAGTGCCCCCGTACTCGCCGGTCCCGGTCCTCGCGACCGTTCCGCCGAGCTCGGCCGCCATGAGCTGGAAGCCGTAGCAGATGCCGAGCACGGGCACGCCCGCCTCCAGCAGCCGGGGACTGCCCTGGGCGGCGGGCGGCGCCGGCGGCGCGCCGTCGGCGTACACGGACGCCGGACCGCCGGAAAGGATGATCGCCTTCGGCTTGCGCGCCAGCATCTGCGCGACTGGCATCGTGTGCGGAACGATCTCGGAGTACACCTTGCACTCGCGGACCCTGCGGGCGATCAGCTGAGCGTACTGGGCGCCGAAGTCGACGACAAGGACGATGTCGAAGTCACCAGCGGCGTGCACGCGACCGCCTTCCCTCGGGTCGGCTGAGGCGGCCAGTCTACGAGGTCACGGCCGCCGGTCCTCCCGGCCGACCGCCCGCGAGGGAGGCCGGGAAGGTCAGCGCACGCGCAGCGCCTTCATCAGCTTGAGCGAATTGGTCAGCATGGCCGCGTACCCCTGGCGGCTCATCCCGAACACCGGGTCGAACCCGACCACGTGCTGGCTAGCGACGGTCTGCGTGTTGGTGTACCGCAGCAGGCCCTCAGCGCCGTGCCTGCGGCCGACCCCCGACTCCTTCATGCCGCCCATCGGTGCGGCGTAGGACGCCCACGTGGAACCGTATCCCTCGTTGATGTTGACCGTGCCTGCCTGGATGCTGGCTGCCACCCGGCGGCCGCGGGCGACGTCCCGCGTCCACACGCAGGCGTTGAGGCCGTATGGCGAATCGTTGGCACGCTCGATCGCTTCGTCCTCGTCCCGTACCTTATAGACGGACACGACGGGCCCGAACGTTTCGCTGCCGCACACCTCCATCTCCTCGGTCACGCCGGAAAGCACGGTGGGCTCGTAGAAGAACGGCCCAAGGTCGGGCCGTGGCCGCCCGCCTGCAAGCACCCGCGCGCCCTTCGCACGTCGCCTCCTGCACGTGATGCGCCACCGTATCAAGCTGGCGCTGCGAGGTGAGCGAGCCCATGTCGGCCGACCAGTCAAGCCCGCTGCCGAGACGCATTCCGCGAACCTGCTGCAGGAAGCGATCCAGGAAGGCGTCATAGATCTTCTCGTGGACGTACAGCCGCTCAGCGGAGATGCACAGCTGCCCGGCGTTCGTAAAGCATGCCCGGACCGCACCCGCGGCCGCGCGCCGTGGCTCGGCGTCGTCGAGCACGAGCATCGGGTTCTTTCCGCCAAGCTCCAGTGAGTAGCCGATCAGCCTGCGCGCGGCCTGCTCCGCGATCACCCGGCCACCCCTGGTCGAGCCCGTGAACGCGACGTAGTCGGCGTGCTCGAGCAACGGGTCACCGATCGCTGACCCGCGACCGAGTACCACCTGCCACAGGCCCTCCGGCAGCCCGGCCTCTTCGAGCAGGTCCACGGCCCACAGCACAGACAGCGCGGTCTGCGTGTCCGGCTTGGCCACCACGGCGTTCCCCGCGAGCAGCGCGGGGATCGCGTCGGTCGCGCCGAGCGCGAGCGGATAGTTCCAGGGTGTAATAAGCGCGGCTACGCCCTTCGGATGCCGCAGTTCGGTCACCCTGGTGGCGAGCGGCAGGGCACCAGCGCGGCGCCGTGGCCGCAGTAGCTGCGGTGCGTGCCTGGCGTAGTAGAGAGAGCAGCCCGCCACGTCGACGACCTCCTCGAACGCGGTCCAGCGGGCTTTGCCGGTTTCCAGTTGCACGATGTCGAGGATCTCCTGCTGCCGACCGAGTACCAGGTCATGCAGCCGCAGGAACGGCCGGACCCGCTCGCTCGGGCGAAGGCGTGCCCACTCCCGTTGCGCCGCGCGGGCCCGGTCATTGGCGATGGCAACGTCCTCCGGCGACGACACGGGCAGCTTTGCCAGCGGTTCACCGGTGAAGGGCGCGATCGTGGTGACCGTGCCAGCACTCGCGGCGACCCGGGACGTCAGGCGCGCGACGAGCGCCGAGTCCAGGCTGGTGCCCGCTCGCGGGGAAACTATCTGAGAGGTCATACCCTGAGCGTAGAACCCGGCCGACGCGTTGGCTACTAGCAAGTAACCACCATTCGCCTGTCAGCTGTGATTGGTTTGCGCGCCCGCCGCTAGGGTCGGCAGGTAGACGGCTGGAACGATTTTCGCGCCGATGCGCCGAGGGCGGCGGCGCCGCGTGATCGCCAGCCACTGGCGCCGCCGCCGGACAGACGGAAGGGGTTCGATGTGAAGGCTGCGACCTATGATCGGCCGGGGACGGCTCGCGAGGTGCTGCGGGTGACACGATGTCGACCGCCCGGACCCAGGAGCCGGCCAGGTGCGAGTCCGGTTGCGCGTGTCGGGCGTCAACCCGACGGACTGGAAATCGCGCAGCGGCGGCACCCCGCGCCCGATCGACGGGTTCCAGATTCCGCATCACGACGGTGCGGGCGAGATCGACGCGGTCGGTCCCGGCGTCGATCACGAGCGGATCGGCCAGCGAGTGTGGATATGGATGGCCGCGTTCGGCCAGCCATGGGGCACCGCGGCCCAGTGGACGGTGGTGCCAGCCGAACAGGCGATGCCGCTGCCGGACGGGACGTCACTGGATCTGGGCGCGAGCCTGGGGGTACCAGCCATGACCGCCTACCGCTGCCTGGTCACCGATGGTCCGGTGCACAGGAAGAACGTGCTGGTCGCCGGCGGTGCCGGCGCTGTCGGGCATTTCGCCATCGAACTTGCCAAGTATGCGGGCGCGCAGGTGCTCGCCACCGTCAGCGGCCCGGAGAAGGCCGCACTGGCCAGCAAGGCGGGCGCCGACATGGTTGTGAACTACCGCGACAACGACGCGGTCGGGCAGGTTCGCTCGTTCGCCGAGCGGTTCGACCGGATGGTCGAGGTTTCCCTCGGCGCGAACCTGAGCCTCGATCTCGCGGTAGCCGGGCCCGAGACCGTGATCGTCACTTACGCCGCCGAGGCCAGCGACCCGACGCTGCCGGTGCGCGCCTGCATGACGGCCAACGTAGTGCTGCGGTTCGTGCTCCTTTACGGCGTCCCGCGCCAGTTCCTTGTCCAGGCGGCGCAGGACATCATCACCGCGCTTGCCGCGGGGAAATTGAGCGAACTCCCCGTGCACAGGTTCCCGCTGGAAGAAATCGCCGCTGCGCAGGAGGCTGTCGAGGCGGGTGTCGTCGGCAAGGTGCTCATCGACATCCCCTGAGCGCCCGGCCCGCGCTGGCGGCACTCATGATCCGCTTACCTCCTGCTCGTCGTGGGCAGCCAGATGTGCGGGGATCATGGCTGCCTTCCTTATCGGTAGGCGCGGTCGTCGGCAGGGACGATCTCGGGCACACCGAGCCTGATGGCGACCGCGTCCTGGTCGGTCTCTGCCTCCTGCGACGCCCACTCGGCCTTGATGCGCATGCGGTAGTAATCGACTTCGCGCGCCACCTGCCCGGCATCCCAGCGGAGCGGCCCGGCCATCAACTCGGCGGCTTCCTGCGCGGCGGACAGGCCGCGGTCGGGCGTCTCGATCGATATATGGGTGCGCCGGGCGAGCACGTCGTCCAGGTGCCTTGCGGCCTCATGGGTGCAGGCGTAGACCACCTCCGCGCGCAGGTAGTCGTCCGCGCCGGAAAGCGGGCGGCCCAGGTCGCCGCGGTCCGCGATCAGCGCGAGCACCTCCTGCGCCAGCGAGCCGAACCGCCGCAGCAGATGCTCGATCCGCGCCACGTGCAACCCGGACGCGGCGGCGAGCCGCGCACGCGAGTTCCACAGCGCCGGGTAACCGTCAGCGCCGACGAGGGGCACCGCGTCCGTGCAGGACGGAGGGACCTTGCCGTCGAGGCCGTGTGCCACCGCGTCGACCGCATCGCGCGCCATCACCCGGTACGTGGTGTACTTGCCGCCCGCGATCATCACAAGCCCGGGCACGGCCTGCGCGACCGTGTGCTCCCTGGACAGCCTGGACGTGACGTCCGATTCACCGGAGAGCAACGGGCGCAGCCCGGCGTAGACGCCTTCCACATCTTCATGCGTGAGCGGCACCGTAAGCAGCCGGTTGGCCTGCCCGAGCAGGTAGTTGATGTCGGCGCGGCTCGCGGTGGGATGCGACTTGTCAAGTGACCAGTCGGTGTCGGTGGTGCCGATGATCCAGTGCCGTCCCCAGGGGATGATGAAAAGCACGCTCAGCGCGGTGCGCGTGATGATCCCGGTGGAGGCGTGGATACGGTCCCTCGGCACGACCAGGTGCACGCCCTTGGACGCCCGGACGTTGATCATCCCGCGCCCGCCGACCAGCGCCTGGATCTCGTCGCTCCAGACTCCCGTCGCGTTCACGACCTGCTGAGCGCGGATGTCAAGCTCGGCTCCGGTCTCAAGGTCGCGGGCGCGCACGCCGGTGACCCGCGCGCCTTCGCGGAGGAAACCGACCACCTGGGTGCGGGGCGCCACATGCGCGCCATACGTGGCCGCGGTGCGGACCAGCGTGATGACAAACCGCGCATCGTCGACCTGCGCATCCCAGTACTGGACGGCACCGGTGAACGCGGATTTGCGCAGTGCCGGCGCCAGCCGCAGCGCGGCCCTCCTAGTCAGGTGCCGGTGCGCAGGGAGCCCACGCGGCCCGCCGAGCGAGAAGGCGAGTGTGTCGTACAGGCCCACACCCGCGGCTGCGTAGGCCCGCTCCCACACGTGGTGGGTGAGCGGGAACAGGAACGGAACCGGCCGGACAAGGTGCGGCGCGATCAGGCGGAGCAGCAGGGAACGCTCGATGAGCGCCTCGCGCACGAGGCCGAAGTTGAGCTGCTCAAGGTACCGCAGGCCGCCGTGGATGAGCTTGCTCGATCTGGACGACGTGCCAGAGGCGAAGTCCCTGGCCTCGACCAGCCCGACCGACAGGCCGCGGGTCGCCGCGTCGAGGGCGATGCCCGCTCCCACCACGCCGCCGCCGACCACCACGACCTGATGCTCGGCCGCTGCCAGCGCCGCAAGCGCCGACGACCGCTGGTCACCGCCCAGCCGGGCCATGTTCATCCCCGGTCATCGCCTCTCTAGTGGTCTACCCCTGCGGCGCGACGACCACCTCGACGCGCTGGAACTCCTTGAGGTCGGAGTACCCGGCGGTGGCCATCGTCCGGCGCAGCGCCCCCATCAGGTTCATCGAACCGTCCGGTGTGGTGGACGGGCCATGCAGGATCTGCTCGATGCTGCCGACGGTGCCCACGGGTACGCGGGCACCGCGGGGCAACTCGAGGTGATGCGCCTCCCTACCCCAGTGATGACCACGGCCGGGCGCCTCCGACGCACGGGCGAGCGGTGAACCTACCATCACCGCGTCGGCACCGCAGGCCAGCGCCTTCGCGATGTCGCCGCTTCTGGTCATCCCGCCGTCGGCGATCACGTGCACGTACCTGCCGCCGGACTCGTCCAGGTACTCGCGGCGGGCAGCGGCCACATCCGCGATCGCGGTCGCCATCGGCACGGCCACGCCGAGCACCGCGCGGGTGGTGTGACCGGAACCACCGCCGAACCCGACAAGCACCCCGGCGGCGCCCGTGCGCATCAGGTGCAGCGCCGCCGTGTAGGTGGCGCAGCCGCCCACGATCACCGGCACGTCGAGTTCGTAGATGAACTGCTTGAGGTTCAGCGGCTCGGCCCGCCCGGACACGTGCTCGGCAGAGACAGTGGTACCGCGGATCACGAATATGTGCACGCCGGCGTCGATGACGGTCTCGTGATGCTCCACCGTGCGCTGCGGCGAAAGCGCCGCGGCAGCGGTGACCCCCGAGTCGCGGATCTCCTTGATCCTGCGGCCGATCAGATCCTCCTTGACGGGCTGCGCGTAGATCTGCTGCAACCTCCTGGTGGCGGCCGCGTCGTCGAGCGACGCCACCTCCGCAAGCAGCGGCTCCGGATCCTCGTACCGGGTCCACAGGCCCTCGAGGTCGAGCACCGCCAGCCCGCCCAGCTGGCCGATCTGGATCGCCGTGGCGGGTGACACCACGCTGTCCATCGGGCACACTACGAGCGGCAGGCTAAACCGGTACGCGTCGATCTGCCAGGCGATCGACACCTCCTCGGGGTCCCGGGTACGGCGGGATGGCACGATGCCGATTTCGTCCAGGCCGTAAGCCTGGCGGCCGATCTTCCCCCGCCCGATCTCCACTTGCGTCACTGTCTCCCACCAACCCTTCCAGTCCATCATCCATCACGGCTGACGCGTGGCGCACCGATCGTGGGACTGCAGGCCGCGGCGGGGGCTGCGGGCCATCGAACCGCTAGCTGCCCCGGAATGCACGGCGCTCCCCGTGGGCGGTACACGCAGCGCAGCCATAACGGCTGCCGCCCGCTGGCACTCCGAGGCCCGGTGACACGTACCCGGGGCGTGGATTACGCGGCAGCCGTTTGGGAGCGGCGAGGGGGCACCCTATGGATCTTTCGCCCGCCGCGCGACGACCAAGATCCATGGAAATCTCCTACTGACCCGTGTAGTTCGGCGCCGGGGCCGTGAGATGGATGTCGTGCGGGTGGCTCTCCTCCAGGCCTGCGACGGTGACCTGGACGAACGCTGCACCCTGTAGCTCGGCGATGGTTGCGGCGCCGCAGTAGCCCATCGCGGCGCGCACGCCGCCGATGAGCTGGTAGGCGACCGCGGCGAGCGGGCCCCGGTAGGGAACCTGACCCTCCACCCCCTGCGGTACCAGCTTGTCCTCACTCAGCACGTCGTCCTGGAAGTACCTGTCCCTGGAGTAGGAACGGTCCGCCGATCCGGCACCCCTGCCGCGCATCGCACCGAGCGATCCCATCCCCCGGTAAAGCTTGTACTGCTTGCCGTTGATGAAAACAAGCTCGCCAGGGCTCTCCTCGCAGCCCGCGAGCAGGCCGCCGAGCATGACCGTGTCCGCGCCCGCTGCGATCGCCTTGGCGATGTCGCCCGAGTGCTGCAGGCCGCCATCACCGATCAACGGCACACCCGCGGCCCGGCATGCCCTCGCGGCCTCGTAGATCGCGGTGACCTGCGGAACCCCTACACCGGCCACCACCCGGGTGGTGCAGATCGACCCGGGCCCCACGCCCACCTTCACGCCGTCCGCACCCGCGTCGATCAGCGCCTGGGCGCCCGCGCGAGTGGCTACGTTGCCGCCGATCACGTCCACCTGGGTATTGGCCTTCAGTTCGCCCACCATCTCGAGGACTGCCGAGTGATGGCCGTGCGCGGTATCCACCACGAGGAAGTCGGCGCCCGCGTCGGTGAGCGCCTGCGCGCGGTGCTTACCGTCCTCGCCGGTGCCAACCGCCGCGCCGACAACGAGACGGCCCGCCGGGTCCTTGGTGGCACTCGGGAACTGTTCGCTTTTGGTGAAATCCTTCACGGTAATCAGGCCGCGGAGCCTGCCGTGTCCGTCGACGAGGGGCAGTTTTTCCACCTTGTTCCGCTTCAGGAGGGTGAACGCCTCCTCCCTCGTCACCCCGACCGGCGCCGTGACCAACGGCATGTGGGTCATGATCTCGGCGACGGCGCGGCCGGAGTCCTGCTCGAAGCGGAAGTCCCTGTTGGTCACGATCCCGACCAATGTGCCGTCGGCGGCCGGTGACGGGAACGCCGGAGATCCGAAACCGCGCGCACAGTCCCTCCACGTCCGCCACTGTCGCGTCCGGGCCGCAGGTCACCGGATTCGTGATCATCCCGGCCTCGGACCGCTTGACCGTGTCGACCTGCTGCGCCTGGGCCTCGATGGACAGGTTGCGGTGCAGCACCCCCGCACCTCCCTGGCGCGCCATCGCCACCGCCATCCTGGCCTCTGTAACCGTGTCCATGGCCGAGGAAACGAGTGGTATGCGCAGGGCGATGTTGCGGCTAAGCCGCGCGGCGGTGTCCGCCTCGCTCGGCAGGACCGCGGAGTGCGCGGGTAGCAACAGGACATCGTCGAAGGTCAAGCCCGGAGGGAAAAACTTGACATCGTCGGTCATAGCACCTTCTGACGGCAGCACCTGATCGCAGCGAGGGAAATCCGCGAGGTAAAGAGGTAATGAGGTAACAAGACAGCACTGCCCATGCTAGCGGCCGCTGCGGGCCGTTAGCCGGGCTATGGGTGCGGCGGACCCGGCACGTCGGGGCTCTGTGGCGGGACGTGTTCAGACCGATGCCTGTGACGGATCGGCACGTAAGTGGTTCTGGTCCGTGCTCGACGATGCGCGCGGTGTGCCGGAGATGCCGGGCGCGGCCGGCGCTGTCCCGGGCGCGGCCGGCGCTGTCCCGGGCGCGGCCGGCGCTGTCCCGCTCGCCGGGTGCGGCCCGCGCTGTCCCGGGTGCGGCCGGCTCGTCCCGGGTGCGGCCGGCGCTGTCCCGGGCGCGGCCGGCTCCGTCCCGGGTGGCCCCGTCCCAGCTGCGGTCGGCTCCGTGCCGGGGTGCGGTCGGCGCCGTCCGGGGTGCGGCCGGCTCCGTCCCGGGCGCCATCGGAGCTGTCCCCGGCGCGGCCGGCTCGTCCCGTGATGAGGGGTGACCCTGATCGGCTGCGAAACCTCGTCCGCAGGCTGGGCCCGCCACGGCGCCGCGGGCCGCAGGCGCTGCTGCCGGAGTGGGCTGGCGCGGTGCTCGTCCGCTTCGCTCGTCGCCTGCGCGGCCGGGTGGTTCGCAGGCCGGCCAGCACGAACGGGCGGGTTGATACCAGCGCGGCCATTACCTCCCCGGTCCGACGCCAGGCCGTCGCCCAATGAGCGTGCAGAAGACGCCCGGCCCGGCCCATGCTGCCCGCGTCCGCCTGCCTGCCCAGACACCGCTCCTCTGCGTGCTCCTCCGTGCGCCCCTCCGTGCGCTCCTCTGCGCGCCGAGGTCGGACCGCTTGACGCGGCGCCGCTGGCTCCCGGTCCGGTGACTGATGCGCCGCCAAGTGACCTGCCGTCGATTCCTGCTGCGGCCTGCGGCGGGCCCATCGCATCGTCCGGTGCGTTGCTTCGCTGCCGTGGTACCGCCATGGCCGGCCGGGAGGTCGCGGCAAGCCACGGGAGCCGACCGTGCATCCCGGCCGCACCCGGGATGGTGAGGGCGGCGGCGGTGACGCCAACCGCCACCGCGGCACGCATCCCCGCACGGCAGGATGTGAGCATTGTGCCGCACGTCAAGCCCGCCTTGCCCTGGACCCCGCTGTCGCCGCAGACTGCGCGGATCTGGCAGAGGAAAGCGTCGTCCTGCCACGGGTCATGGAGACAGGGTGGCTCTGCGTGTTCATCGACATCGGACGCGAGTGCGGCAAGCACAGCAAGCGCGGGGTCGCCACCGGACACGCCGCTACCGCCCACGGCACCGCCCGGCATGACGCCACCCGGCACGCCGCCCTCAGGCATGACGCCACCGGACACCTCAGGCACGACGATCCCTGCAGTCCCTGCAGTTTCTGCAGTCTCTTTTTTCTCTCCAGTGTCTCCAGTCTCTCCAGGTTTTTTAGCCCCTTTAGCCACTGTGGCCTCTGGTGCAGACGCCGCCGCGCCTGACTCTCCCTTCGCAGGCTCCGGCATGCCGCGATCTCTTGCGCCCGGGCTTCCCGCGCCGCAACCGCTCACGCCGCCGGTTCCGGAGTCCCCCTCATGAGCCTCCGCCACGCGAGGACGTCCGGCGCCTGGACCTCCCGCACAGGAATCGCCCACGCCGCGTTCCGGGACGCCGGGCGCCTCGGAAACAGGCTTGCCAGCGGCGCCGGACTGGCCGGCGGCGGGCTCCCGCTCGCGAGCCCGCCGGGCCGCGAGCGCATTCAGGATCGCCTCGGTGCGACATATCGCACCGATATCGGCGATTTCCTCGCCCGATTCACCCGGTCGTTTCCGACGCCGCGAATCTCGCCCGCTGCTTCGCGGCGAGCGAGGTGTCCCGCCGGGCGCAGTCGGGTCGCGCCCCGTGGTCACGCAATCGACTCCTCGACGGCGAGCGCCCTCAGCCGGGCAAGAGCCCGGTGCTGCGCTACCCGCACTGCCCCCGCTGACATGCCAAGTACATTACCCGTCTCTTCCGCGGAAAGGCCTGCCACTACGCGGAGCGTTAGTAATTCGCGCTGATGGTCGGGCAGCCGGGAGAGCAGGGCGCGAGCACGTTCGGCCTCGATGTACCTGACCACGGTTTCTTCCGGCCCAGGCCCCTCGTCCGGGCCGTCAGGCAGGTCCTCGGTGGGTACGGCCAGCCGGCCGGCGCTGCGCAGGGCATCCGCCACCTTGTGTGCCGCGATCCCGAAGACAAATGAAACGAAAGGACGCCCCATGTCACGGTACCTGGGAAGCGCGGAGAACACCGCGATGCACACTTCCTGGGCGACATCGTCAGCGATGTGGTAGTGACCCGTGACGCGGCCAAGGCGCGCGCGGCAGTATCGGACGATCATCGGCCGCAGCTGCTCAATCAGCGATTCGATCGCAGCCGGATGTCCTTGCACGGCAAGGTCGGTAAGATCCCTTAGATCGATTTCGTCCGCTCGCGCCGCGAAGCCCGGCGTTTCCCCCGCAGCCCCGTCACCCGCCGTACGGGCGGTGCATCCCTCCGTCACGTCAGCATGATGCCCGGCACACGGCCAAGTATTGCCACTGTCCATGGCAACGGAATGGTCACCGTGATGTTGCACGCCCCCGAAACCCCACCATCTGCAATGCGCTGGTCACTGAAAGTACCAAACGCATTCGGGGCTTGGTAGAGCGAAGTGCCCTAATCGTATCGACAAAGCAAGCATTTTCTTACTCGACGGACAACCCGATTCGTCCCCGCGTCGGGCGCTGCGTCGCCCGCACCTGCAAGCCGACGCCGTGCGCCACCAGGGCGCGAAGGTCAGGAGCCCGCCTTCCCGTTTCCGCCGCCGCCCGGGGGCAGAAAACGGCCCTGTCCCGCCAGCTGGCGGGACAGGGCCGTCTGATCTGGATCAGCCGCTGGCTGCAGCCGCAAGGGTAGCCATGACAGAACGCCGTCACGACCGTGATCAGTGCATGTGACCGCCGGGACCGTGACTGTGGCCGTGACCCGCGGCGCCGTTGTCCTTCTCCTCCTCGGGCTTTTCCACGACGAGCACCTCGGTGGTGAGCAGCATCCCGGCGATCGAAGCGGCGTTCTG
Organism: uncultured Actinomycetota bacterium; assembly: GCA_963820395.1. GTDB lineage: Bacteria > Actinomycetota > Actinomycetes > Streptosporangiales > Streptosporangiaceae > DATFVJ01. Next base: position 164,412 of record CAWGAE010000002.1, read on the forward strand.
CACGGCCGACCGGGTTACCTTGACCGGGTCGATGACCCCCTGGGCCACCAGGTCGCCGTACTCGCCCGTCGCCGCGTTGAAGCCATTGCCCGGGCCGAGTTCCCTGATCCTGGCGACCGTCACGGAGCCTTCGTAACCAGCATTCTCGGCAATCCAGCGGGCCGGTTCGGAGAGCGCGTGCCGCACCACGTCCACACCCGTCGCCTCGTCATCGGTCTTGCCGAGGTGACCGAGCTCCGCCGCGACATGCACGAGCACGCTCCCGCCACCGGCAATGATGCCTTCCTCGATGGCCGCGCGCGTCGCGGAGATGGCGTCCTCGAGCCGGTGCTTCTTCTCCTTGAGCTCGACCTCGGTCGCCGCCCCGGCCCGGACCACGGAGACACCGCCGGAAAGCTTGGCCAGCCGCTCCTGCAGCTTCTCGCGGTCCCAGTCCGAGTCGGTGTTCTCGATCTCGTTGCGGATCTGCCTGATCCGGTCCTGAACAGCGGTCTCGTCGCCGGCACCGTCCACGATCGTGGTGGTGTCCTTGTCGACCACGATCCTGCGTGCCCGCCCGAGCGCGTCGAGGTCGATGGTGTCGAGCTTGAGGCCAAGTTCCTCACTGACAACCTGGCCGCCGGTGAGCACCGCTATGTCGCCAAGCATCGCCTTGCGCCGGTCGCCAAACCCAGGCGCCTTCACCGCGGCGACCTGCAGCAGGCCACGGATCTTGTTCACCACCAGGGTGGACAGAGCCTCACCGTCGACTTCCTCGGCGATCACCAGCAGCGGCTTCTTGGTCTGCGCGACCTTCTCGAGCAGCGGGAGGAACTCCGTCATCGAGGAGATCTTCCCTGCGTGAATGAGGATGTAGCCGTCCTCGAGGGCGGCCTCCATCCGCTCGGGGTCGGTCACGAAGTACGGGGAGACGTAGCCCTTGTCGAACTGGAGTCCCTCGGTGAACTCCAGTTCGAGGCCCATGGTGGTCGCTTCCTCGACGGTGATGACGCCGTCCTTGCCAACCTTGGCGAACGCTTCCGCGATCAGCTCGCCGATCTTGGCGTCCTGCGCGGAGACCGTCGCCACGTGGGCAATGTCGTCCTGCTCACCCACGTCACGCGCGTTTGCGAGCAGCTGGTCGGAAACCGCCGCCGCGGCGGCGTCGATGCCGCGCTTGAGAGCCGCGGGATTCGCGCCAGCCGCCACCCGGCGCAGGCCTTGATGAACCATCGCCTGGGCCAGGACTGTCGCCGTCGTGGTGCCGTCGCCCGCCACGTCGTTCGTCTTGGTGGCGACCTCCTTGGCGAGCTGGGCGCCAAGGTTCTCATAAGGGTCCTGCAACTCAATTTCGCGCGCGACGGTGACACCGTCGTTCGTGATGGTGGGAGCGCCCCACTTCTTGTCGATGACGACGTTGCGGCCGCGTGGCCCCAGCGTCACCTTTACGGTGTTCGCGAGCCGGTCCACGCCGCGCTCAAGCGCGCGCCTGGCGTCCTCGTCGAACTCCAGAATTTTCGCCATGAAAAACCCCAAACTACGGTGGGTCAGTGTTTCTGCGTTGGGTCAGTGTTTCTGCGTTGGTGTTTCTGCGCTGACGTTTCCGGCGCCAGTGTTTCTGCGCTGGTCAGAGTTCCGCTGTGGCCGCCGTTCGCGTGTGGCGGGTGCTGCGCGGCGGCGCCGCTCGCGTTGTAGCTACGTGCTGACGCGGCGGCGCTCCTCGCGTTGTGGTCCGTGTTCTACGACCGGGGTTCCATGGCCGTTCGAGTGGGCCCACGGTCGGGCCACACCGCCTGAGGCACGCGGCATGACCGCGAACGCCTGTCCGCACATGCAACCGCCCCGGACGCCGGATCCGGAATCGCCGCCAGCGCGCCGAGGCGACCTTGGCGGCCCGGACCGGGTCCGGGGCGGCTCCGGCTTACTTGTCGATGGTGGCGAGCACGTCGCGGGCAGAGAGCACTAGGTACTCTTCCCCGCTGTACTTCACCTCGGTGCCGCCGTACTTGCTGTAAAGCACGATGTCACCGACCTTGACGTCGAGAGGGACCCGCTTGGAGCCGGCCTCATCCCAGCGCCCCGGGCCCACCGCAAGGACCTCGCCCTCCTGCGGCTTCTCCTTGGCGGTGTCCGGGATGACTAGACCCGACGCCGTGGTCTGCTCGGCCTCAAGCGGCCGGACCACAATGCGATCCTCGAGCGGCTTAAGAACTACCTTGGTGGCGGTCGTCACGTTCAGACCTCCCCCTCCGAAAGGGATGAAGAGAGTTTGCTAGATAGGGCGAACACGGCGGCCTGCCGTCGCGGGTGTCAGACCAACCTCGTCGCATTAGCACTCTACTCTTGAGAGTGCCAGTTCTGAACAGTATCCGGACCGCGGTAACTCGTCAACATGAGCATGCGGCGAGTCACGCCCGCGGCCCCTGGCAGGTCACCTACGGGCTCAAGCCCGCCAGGGCAGCAGCAGTTCGAGGCTGCCACTGGAGCATGAACTATACGTGGTGGGCCGCGGCCGGTTAAGCAGAGGCAGACGAGGCGCGAGGCGATCCGGCGGGCTCATCGGCACGCCACCCAGGAGTCGCAGCAATCACGAACCGGCCAGTGGACAGTGTTCTACTGCGCCCGGGCAAGCGTGGCCGAACGGCCCGTGGGGCTTGCCATTCGTGGCTGCCTGGTCGCCGCGCTCGGGTAGCGTCCGACGCCGTGGCGCAACCGGGCACAGACCGCTGGTCGCCACAGGCATGAACTCAGCGCGGTTTGCGCCTGCTGGCGGTCGCCCGGGCGTCGCCCCAGAGTGCCCAGGTCACCGCCACGCGAGATGCGGAACCCAGCCGCATAAGTTATATGAACGTTATGCATGCCAGGCAATGGGAGCGTAACTGTAGAAATGCTATTACTCCGATGAGACGATGTGACTGTCTACGGGACAACCGATTACACGAGGTAGGCAAACGCTGGAGTGCCCAAGTGCGACGCCGAGATGGTAATCAAAGACCGCAACGGCATGATACCGAGGAGTGCCGCGGATGCCGGGCCCGGCCGGGCATCCGAGGTCCTCGCGGCCGCACCGGGGGCGGTCGATACCCGGCCGCCAGCGTTGACCACTCGCTACGGGCCTACTCTCGGCCCGCTGGGTGCCCGGCCACGACCGTGGTGACCGGCGAGCGACGAATCCGCGGGCAGGTCGAGCGGAGACGCAGGAACTCCGCGTGCCGCCAGTTCGGCGCCGAGGGCGGCGACCATGGCGCCGTTGTCGGTGCACAGTCCGGGCCGCGGCACCCGCAGCACGATGCCTGCCGCAGCGCACCGCTGTTCCGCCAGCCCGCGCAGCCGCGAATTCGCCGCCACCCCGCCGCCGATCAGCAGATGCGAGGCACCGTTCGCGCGGCAGGCGTCCACCGCCTTCCTGGTCAGCACGTCCGCGACAGCCTCCTGGAACGAGGCGGCCACATCAGCGACCGGCACCGTGAGCCCGGCCGCGGTGCGAGCCTCGACCCAGCGTGCCACGGCCGTCTTCAGCCCGGCGAAGGAGAAGTCGCTCGTGCCGTCGTGGTACTTGCCGCGCGGGAAGGCGATCGCCTTCGGATCCCCGCCGCGGGCCGCCGCGTCGATCGGCGGGCCACCGGGGAAGGGCAGCCCGAGCAGCCGTGCCACCTTGTCGTACGCCTCACCGGCCGCATCGTCGATGGTGGCGCCGAGCGGCACGATGTCACCGGCGATGTCGGGCACGAACAGCAGGGACGAGTGCCCGCCGGAGACGAGCAGCGCGACGCACGGCCGCGGCAACGGGCCATGTTCCAGCTGGTCAACGGCGATGTGCGCGGCCAGGTGGTTCACGCCGTAGAGCGGCTTGCCGAGCGCGAGCGCGTAGGCCTTGGCCGCGGCCACGCCGACGAGCAGCGCGCCCGCCAGCCCGGGCCCCGCGGTGACCGCGAACGCGTCGATCTGCGCAAGCCGCACGCCCGCACGCCGCAGGGCGCGGTCCACTGACGGGATCATGGCCTCCAGATGCGCACGGCTCGCCACCTCGGGGACCACCCCACCGAACCGGGCATGCTCTTCGACGCTCGAGGCGACCGCGTCAGCGAGCAGGGTGCGGCCACGCACGATCCCGACGCCGGTCTCGTCACATGAGGTCTCGATGCCGAGCACCAGCGGCCCGAGGTCATCGCCGTCGCGCCGCCTCTGGCTGGCTCGTCGCCGCGCGGGATGCGCAGTCGCATCACGATGGCGTCCACGCCGGATGGCTGGTAGTAGGCGTGGCGCACGCCGACCTCGGTGAATCCGGTACGCAGGTAGAGCAGCCGGGCGCGGTCGTTGTCGGCGCGTACTTCGAGGAAGACCTCGCGGCACTTGCGTGCCGCCGCGGTAGTAATGAGATCGGCGAGCAATGCTGTCCCGATGCCCTCGCCCTGGCGATCGGCCCGCACCGCGATCGTCTGGACGTCGCCCTGATCGCCGCGCGGCGGCGCTCAGGCCCGCGTAGCCGGCGACCGTCCCGTCCTCGTCGGCCACGATGTAGTAGCGCGTGGCCGGCTCTCCAAGCTCGCTGGCGAACATCTGCTCAGTCCACGCGTCTTCAGGGAAGAGCTTCCGCTCGATGTCGAGCACCTCATGCAGGTCGCTGGCGCGCATCCGGCGGATGGTGACCGTCATCGCGGCGTCACCGCCTTGGGCGGGCCCGGGATTCTGGCGTCTGGCAGGCGCAGGTAGATGGGTTGCGGCGCAAGCAGCGGGGTGCCTTCAGCCAGATGCCGGACGGCGAGCGCAGCGAGCGCGGCCGCCGTCGGGTGATGCGGCTCGAGCAGCCCACTGAACGACTCCGGATAGAGCCACGCGCCCTGTCCCGCGGCCTGCCGCCCTGGCGGCAGATCGGCCGGCCGGTTCACCGCGGGGCCGGACAGTCGGTCGCCCGTGGCGGAGTACTCAGCCCAGTAGACCTCCTTGCGCCTGGCGTCGGTGGCCACGAGGAAGGGGCCGCGTGGTGGGTCTGACGCGGCGCCGTCGTCCGCCACGGCGTAAGCGATGGCGTCGAGCGTGCACACGCCATGGACGGGTACGCCAAGTGCGGCACCGAGCGCGCGGGCGGTCATGACCCCGACACGCAAGCCCGTGTAGGGACCTGGGCCAGTTCCGGCGGCCACCGCGGTCACCGCATCCAGTCCCTAACCCGCCTCGGCGAGGACACCGGCGATCGAGGGCGCGAGCAGTTCGCCGTGGCGCCGGGCATCGACGCTCGTCATCTCGGCAAGCACGCGTGCACCGTCGTGCAGGGCGACCGTGATGGCCGGGGTCGCCGTGTCGAAGGCAAGCAAGAGCACGGATGACCAGCCTAGTAGTGCGCAAAGGATGGTCTTTGAGCGCGGCACCGGTGGGCGGCACAAGGCCGTGCTGGTTGTCGCGGCTAGCGCGATTAGGCCTGGCCGCAAAGGCTTGGTGCCGTTAAGCTGGGGCAGCGCGGCCAGGGCGGAGTCACCCGAGTTTGGCCACCGCGTCGCGCGCAGCGGCCTGCGCACCGGCGGTCAGCAGGCTAACAGGGTCGGCGCCGAAATTACCGCCCGTGCGCGCCTCGAAGATAACCGTGACGAGGACGTTGCGGTAGCGGGCGACCAACGTGATCATGTCAAGGGTGCGCCGCGCATGAACAGCTGACGTGCCGCGAATGCGTCCTGGCCCAGCCCGGCTACAGCGGTCACGACCGCCTTCGGGTCCTGGGACTTCGCTCGACGGAAACTGCTTGGCCTCTTTCACCCCGGCAAAGGCGTCCTGCGCCGCCTGGGTGGCGCTGCCGTCGCCACTGGCCAGGCCGCTTGGGCCGTACGCCTCCACTTCTAGTTCCATGAACCGGTACGTCTGCGGCTGATCAAGCGTCCACGAACACTGGCTGGCCGCCTTACCCTCCAACGGCTGCGCTGCTGCGGCCTTCGAACTGCCAGGCAGGTACTGGTCAAGCACGGCGCCTGTGATGGCGGTGCAGGCGGCGGGCACCTGCTTGATCTCGCCCGGCATGAACGTCGTGACAAGGGCACCCGGCGCGGGACCCGCCTGCTCTGGGCCGCCTTGCACCACCGCCACCGCGCGACCACGGCGCCCGCGCGGCCAGCCCCACGGCGGGCCAGAACCAGTGCGAACGCCGACCGCGCCTCGGACGTCCGGCGGTCACCCGCCGTGGCGTCAGGTGGCGTCCCCTCGGCGTATTCATGAGCGGGCTCATCGTGGCCGTTTTCGCGGACTCATCAGGGGGCCCCTGATAGGTCACGGCACGCCTCCGGGGGGAGGGGATCGACCGCGCGCGAACGTACGGGGGCAGCGGCGAGGCAGGAACTGTCCAAGGACTATAGAGCCTCCGTGCGCACGGTTTCGTGGCAGATGCGTAGATCTGGCCGCGCCGGTCCGTGACCCGACCAGCATGCCCGGGCGAGCGGGGGAGCGCCACCCGGCACCGCCTGAGGCGGCGGGAGTCAGCGCCGATGCCCACCGTGCGCCCTTGCCGGTTAGCCGTACCGTACGGCTCTCGTCATCAAGCCGACCGCCGGGCGGCCGCCCGATCCTGATCTCCAGCCGGTCCTCGGCGAGCCGTTCCACCAGGCCTTCACCCCACTCCACCACGGTCACCGCGCTATCCAGATCGGCATCCAGGTCGAGATCATCCACCTCCGCGGCGTCACCAAGACGGTAGGCGTCCACATGCACGAGCGCGGGTCCCGCACCGAGCGGAGGGTGGACGCGGGCGATGACGAACGTGGGCGAGGTGACAGGGCCCCTGACGCCGAGGCCGTCGCCGATGCCCTGGGTAAGCGTGGTCTTGCCGGCCCCCAGCGGCCCGGTGAGCACCACGACATCCCCAGCGCGGAGGCGGCTCGCGAGCCTGCGCCCGAGTGCGCGCATCTGCGCAGCCGTCCGCACGGTAGTGGTCTCTTTGATTGTTTCGGTCAAATTCCTCTCCGCCGTTCGCGCGTCGCCTGCGCCACCAGGACCGCTGCGCCACCGGACACCACAGCGCCAGGGGAGACCGCAGCGCACAGTGCCGTCCGCGCCTCCCAGCACGCCGGACGCGCCACACCCCATCGGCGCACCCTCCCACCTAGCGCAGGTGTAATCGATGTTACTCAAGAGTAAACGCGCCGGATACGGTTTCCGATGCCTGTGACGATGTCATAAGAGATCGTTCCGAGCGTGTCCGCCCACTCCTGCGCGGTTGGCTCGCCGTCGTCGCCGGGGCCGAACAGCACGACCTCGTCTCCGGCCGCTGCGAGCTCGGGGCCGAAGTCGACGACGAATTGATCCATGCACACGGTGCCAGCGACCGTCCGCCGCCGCCCTCGCGCCTGCACCAGGGCGCGGCCGGCCGCGGTGCGTGGCACGCCGTCGGCGTAGCCGAGCGGTAGCAGGCCGAGTGTCGCCTCCTTGGTCGTCACGTACCGGTGCCCATAGGAAACCCCGGTGCCCGCTGCCACCCGTTTGACCTGAGCGAGCCTGGTGCGCAGCGTCATCGCGGGCCTGAACTCAGGTGGCGCGCCGCCAGGCAGCGTCGACAGCCCGTAAACGGCGCCCCCCGGCCTGACCAGGTCGAACCTTGCCGCTGGCAGGGTCAGCGCGGCAGCCGTATTGGCAATGTGGCGAACCTCCGGCCTAACGCCCGCCTTCTCCGCGCCCTCGAGCGCGGAGGTGAAGGCATCGAGCTGGCGCCCCGTCGACGGGTGGCCGGGCAGGTCAGCGCTCGCGAAGTGGGACCAGAGCCCGGTGACACGAACATGGCCGACGGCCTGCTCGGCCATGGCCGCGTCCACGACAGCCGGCCACTCGCTGGCGGTCGCGCCGCCGCGGGACAGGCCGGTATCTGCCTTCAGCTGCAGCCTCGCTGGCCGGCCGACCCGCGTGGCCGCCCCGGCGATCTCGGTCACCATCGCGGTGCTCGCTGCGGACACGTCGACGCCGGCCTTGATGGCCTCCTCATAGGGCTCGCCGGGGATGGCCATCATGCACAGCACCGGCGCGGCGATCCCGGCCGCCCGCAGCCGCAGCGCCTCGCCTACCTGCACCACGCCAAGCCAGTCTGCGCCGGCCTCAAGCGCGGCAGCGGCGCATGGCACCATGCCATGCCCGTACGCGTCGGCCTTGACAACCGTCATCAGCTGGGCGCCCGCGGCCCTTTCCCGCAGCAAGGCGACGTTGTGCCTGACCGCGGCCAGTTCGACGACGGCCCAGGCCGGAGTCTCCATCGGTCTCAGTCTGCCAGTGTCTTTGTCTGCCAGCCGCGCGGGCCGCCCGCCGCGGCGTCTGCTGCCTGGTCAGGCTCGCAGGCTGGCGAGCAGCGCGGTGCCATCAGGAACGCCGAGGCCGGTGCGGGCGTCCCAGCCGGGCCCGGCCGCGTACGCACCGTTGCCGCTGTGATGTCACGCAGGCCAGCCGCAGTCGCGCCGGGAGAAACGCCTGTCGTCAAGGCCGAGCACAGCCGTGACGATGCCGCCAAGCTCCGTGGGCAGCCGTAGGCTGCCCACGCGGTAGCGGTGGACGGTGCGCCCGGCGGTGGGGTGAGGCTACTCACGGAGCCCGAACACCTCGGCTCCCATGCATCGCCGCCGAATCCCAGCTGATCCGCAGCGGCTGCGCTGAGCCAGCCGCCCCCCGATCACCGTGACCGTGGCCTGGTGCGGATCTCGATACGCCCTTTGTATGTGAAGGCTCGCACATGAAGCACGGGAGCGTCCTGCGGAAGATCAGCTTCCTGCTCGTCGTCGGGCAGGCCTCGCGACACACCGAAGCCGCCGGTCACCACGCGGACGCCGGGCGGAACGATGATTTCTATGTCCGACTTGTAGCCCAGCGCGCGGATGGCGGTGACGGGCGCGGTCAGCTCGGCCGCGCGGAGGTCAAGCTGGGAGCCTCCCTTATATGCGAAGGTCGTCAGCCGGTGTGGCACCCGCCAGCGCCCGCCGCGGCGCACCGCACCCTTGATCGCGATCGCGAACCGGCCCTCGGCCGGCCGGTCTCCCGCGGGCTTCACCTGCCTCCCGCGGCCGGCCTCGGGCAGATCGGCGAGCAACTGGTCCAGCTCCGCTCGCCCGCGCGCGGCGAGCGCCGCGCGCATGCGCTCGTCGAACTCCTCGTCACCGAGCCTGCCCGCCGCGAATGCGTCCTGAAGCCCGCGGAGAACGTCGTCCCGCTCCCGATCGGATGCGCGGATCAGCGGTCCGGTGGACGGTAGAGCGGGGGGTACCTGTAGCTGCGGGACCGGTACGGTGCTGCCCGGCCCGACAGCACCGGCCGGTCCGCCAGGGCCGCCTGGCCCGTCTGTGGTGTCCGCACCGTCGAGGTCGCCCGCGCTGCCTGTGCCATCTTCGGACCGCGGCTCCATCGGACTTCTCCCTTCACCGTTCACCTCGCACTGTAAACGCGATGAACGATCAGCAGACGAGCACACGACACGCATTGTGAATCGAGACAAATCGTAACTTGGCCGGGCGATCCCGCAGGTCTGCCTCGCCGCGCCGCAAACGGTCCGTAGCGGCGGCGTGCGCCCATTCCCATACGTCCACATACCCAGCCACGAAGATGCCGCCGTACGCGGCGAGAATGCGGCCGAAATGCGCGTCAGGCTGCGACGTCGCGACAAGACCGTAGACGCCAAGCGCGGCAACCCCACCTCCCAGCCACGCGATGCCCCTGTGCTCGCGGATCCCCTGCCAGACAAGCCATGCGCCGCCGATCTCAGCGATCGCGGCGACGACGAACAGCCCGAGCGAACGCAGCACCGACATGACGGTCACGGCGCCTTCGCGCCTGCGCGCACGGAACGCTTCCTGCAGGGCACCGATCACGTCGCCCGCGCCGATCGGAGCGCCGCCCGACGCGAGCCGCGCCGCCAGGCCGTGCAGGTAGGCGGCGGTCGCGGCGGCGGCAGGCACCTCCAGGCCCTGCGCGATCAGCGCGCCTGCCAGCCCGGAAAGTACATCGCCCGTGCCAGCGGTCGCCAGCCATCCGGTCTTCATGGTGTTCACCCAGGCCGGTCCGTCCTGGCCGGCGATCACCGTCGTCGAGCCTTTCAACAGCACCGTTGCGCCGAGCTCCGCGGCGGCCCGCCTTGCGTGCTCCAGGCGCCGCGCCTCCACGTCCTCCCTGCTGGCGCCAAGCAGCCGCGCGAGCTCGCCAGCATGTGGCGTGAGCAACGTCGGTGCGGTGCGGCGCAGGGGCAGGGGCCCGGCGGCAAGCAAGGTGAGCCCGTCCGCGTCCACGAGGACCGGCAGATCCGTCGCCAGCACCGCGGTGAGCAGGTGACCGGCGTCGGCGCTGGTGCCCATCCCCGGCCCGGCGACCCAGGCCTGCACGCGGCCCACCTCGCTGATCACATCCGCCGCTTCCGCCGCATCTCCGTATGGCCACGCGACCGTTATCACGGCCTCCGGCCAGCGCTCGCGGACCAGGCCCGCGACAACGGGCGATGACGCCAGGTGCCGCACCATCCCGGCACCGCCGCGCACCGCGCCGCCGACCGAGAGCACCGCGGCCCCAGTGAAGTGTGTCACTTCCCGCGAGGACACCGAGGACCCCGCGGCGGTACTTGTCCGATCCGGCAGACGGGCGCGGCAACATCGCGGCGACATCCTCGGACTGCAGCGCGACCACGTCCGGCGCGGCCAGGTCGCCGCCCAGGCCGATGTCCACAAGCTCGGTCACGCCCGAATGTGATGCGCCCGGATCGATCAGCAGGCCAGGCTTGTAGGTGCCGAAGGTGACGGTGACATCCGCCTGGACCGCCTTACCCGCCACGAAGCCGGTGTCGGCATCGATCCCGCTCGGCAGGTCCGCGGCGACGACCACGGCGCCAGCGCACGCAGCCAATTCCGCAAGAGACGACTGCGGGTCGCGCAGCCCGCCGCGGCCACCAATGCCGAGCATCCCGTCGATGATCAGATCCGCGTCGCCGATGAGCCGCGCCGCGGCCTGATCGGTCGCGGCGACCAGCCGCCCGCCCGCACGCCGCAGGGCCGCGGCACCGCCCGGGTGGAGCCGCGACCCGGCGAGCACGGCGTGAGTGCGTGCGCCACGGCGGGTAAGCCGTTCGGCGGCATAAAGGGCATCACCGCCGTTATCGCCGCTACCGGCCAGCACCACCACTCGCGCCCCGTACACCCGGCCAAGCAGGCGCGCACAGGTCGCGGCGAGGCCGGCCGCCGCCCGCTGCATGAGCGCACCCTCAGGCAGGCGCGCCATCAGCGCCTGCTCGGCAGCGCGAACCTTCGCGACCTCGTGTGCGTACCTCATGCTCGCGTCCCTGTCATCGCCACTGCTTGCGGCTCGTGTCCTGGCCACTGCCTGCCGGTCGTGTCGCTGGTCCGGCTGCTCGCGCTGCGCCCTGGCCCGCCGCGGGTCGACCGCGCTCGTGGCGCCTGCCGCGTTCGCTCTCGGCGAACAGCGGGCGAACCGGTCCAACAGGTGCGGCGCGCCGCCGCGTGGAACCGCCGGGTGCCACAAGTGCCCTGCCGATGCCAGCGATCACGTTCCCAGCCTGTCACGGGCACGCCAGCGCGGTGTTCGCAGGCTGCCTGTTCCGCCGTGCCCGACTGCGACGTGCCGCGCTCGCCCCGCCGTTCATGCGGCTCCGCGCGGCCGGGCCCGGTGGCCGCCCGCGTCAGGCGGGACGGTCAGCCAAGATCGGTTCGGACGACCTCGGCAAGCCGCACCGCGATCCGGTGCGCCTGCTCCTGCTCGGCCGCCTCCACCATCACACGGACCGCAGGCTCGGTCCCGCTCGGCCGGATGAGAATCCTGCCGCTGTCGCCGAGTTCGGCCTCGGCGCTGGCCACCGCGGCAGCGAGCGCGGCCGAGGAACTCACCCGGGATTTGTCCACGTCAGGCACGTTGATGAGCACCTGGGGAAACCTGTGCATGACCTTGGCAAGCTCACCCAGCGCCAGGCCACGCCTGGCTGCGGCGGCCAGCAGATGCAGCGCGGTCAGCACGCCGTCGCCGGTCGTCGCGTACTCCAGCATGATGATGTGCCCGGATTGCTCGCCGCCGAGAACGTAGCCGCCGGCCTTCATGGCCTCCAGCACGTACCGGTCGCCCACCGCGGTCTCGACCACCCGGATTCCGGCGTCCTCCATGGCGCGGCGGAAGCCCAGGTTCGACATCACCGTCGCAACCACAGTGTCACCGGTCAGCCGCCGTGCTTCCTTCAGCTCCAGCGCGAGGATCGCCAGGATCTGGTCACCATCCACCACCTGACCGTCGGAGGTGACCGCCAGGCACCGGTCGGCGTCGCCGTCATGCGCGATGCCCGCATCGGCACCGTGTGTGATAACCGCCGCGATGAGCATGTCCAGGTGAGTGGATCCGCAGCCCTCGTTGATGTTCAGGCCGTCGGGCTGCGCACCGATCACGATGACGTCCGCGCCGGCCTTGCGCAGCGCCGCTGGCGCGGCGTCGTGCGCCGCCCCGTGCGCGCAGTCCACCACAACCCGAAGGCCTGCCAGTGGGCTGATGCCCTCCGACTGGCCCGCTGGCCCGTGCCGTGCACTGCAGTGTTCGGACCGTCCGCCCCGCTGCCCTGCAGGGACGAGACCAGATGCGCCAGGTAGCGCTCACGCGCGCACGGTTGGTCCGTGACCCGGCCGAACCCGGCCGCGGGCGGCGCGTCTTGCGCCATGTCGCCAAGCCGGCGCTCGATCGCATCCTCGACGGAGTCGGGAAGCTTGAACCCGCCGCGCGAGAAAAACTTGATCCCGTTGTCCGGAGCGGGATTGTGGCTCGCCGACAGCATCACGCCCAAATCCGCGCCGAGCGCGCCGGTCAGATAGGCCACCGCCGGGGTGGGTATGACGCCGAGCCGCAGCACGTCCACGCCCCAGCCGGCCAGGCCCGCGACGACAGCGGCCTCCAGGAACTCTCCCGATGCGCGCGGATCACGGCCGACCACCGCGGCGGGACGCCGGCCTGCCCGTGCCGCCGCGGCGAACTCACCGGCATCGCCGAGCACGGAAGCCGCAGCCGAGGCGAGATCCATGGCGAGCCGGGCCGTGAGATCACGACCCGCGACGCCACGGACACCATCAGTACCGAATAGACGGCCCATATGATCTCGCTCCAGGGGATCCTGGTGCTTTCCGGCGCCCGCCAAATCAGCGCTTCGAGTACTGTGGCGCCTTACGCGCCTTCTTCAGGCCGTACTTCTTGCGCTCCTTGACCCGGGCATCGCGGGTCAGGAAGCCCGCCTTCTTCAGCGCAGGGCGGTTCTCCGGATCGATTTCCGTCAGGGCACGCGCAATGCCCAGGCGCAAGGCGCCGGCCTGCCCGGTGACGCCGCCGCCGGAGATACGGGCGATCACGTCGAACTGGCTCTCGGCGCCAAGCGTGACAAACGGCTCATTGATGAGCTGCTGATGGACCTTGTTCGGAAAGTACTCGCCAAGCGCACGTCCATTGATCGTCCACTGTCCCGACCCGGGCATGACGCGGACCCGCGCGATGGCCTCCTTGCGGCGGCCGGTGGCGCCGCCCGCGCCCGGTCAGCACGGGCCGCGCTACGGCGCCCGCGGCTCGCGCCGGAGTCTCTGTGGTGTAATCCGACCCGTACTCCGCTGGGTAGTCGGCGTCGTCAGGAACGCCGCCATCGGCGTCCCCGAGCGAAATCCGTCAGTGCTCGCCTCGACGTCCGCGGTGGGTGTCTCGGCGCCGGTGGGCTCAGCCACGGTATCTTCCTCGTGCTTCCTCTGTGCGCCTTATGGGCGGTGCGCTTATGGGCTGTGCCCCTTGCTCGGCTGTGCGCCTGGTGGCGCCTACTGGACGATCTGGGTGATCTCGTAGGGGACGGGCTGCTGCGCCTGATGCGGATGGTCGGGGCCCGCATACACCTTCAGCTTGCGGTGCATCCTCCTGCCCAGCGAGTTCTTCGGCAGCATCCCCTTGACGGCCTTCTCGACCACCTTCTCGGGATGCTTGTCAAGCAGATCCCGGTAGGCGATCGAGTGCAGCCCGCCCGGGTACCCCGAATGCCGGTAGGCCCTCTTCTGCTCGAGCTTGTTCCCGCTGAGCGCGACCTTCTCCGCGTTGACAACGATGACGAAGTCACCGGTGTCCACATGCGGCGCGAAGATCGGCTTGTGCTTTCCTCTGAGCAGCGTCGCGACGTGAGCTTGCCAGGCGCCCCAGGATCACATCGGACGCGTCCACCACGTGCCACTGGGGCTGGATGTCCCCAGCCTTCGGGCTAAATGTGCGCACAGTCATAAAGCCTTCGCGTGTAGTTCCTGATCTTGGGATCAGCCCAGCTCGGGCTGCCGCGCGCCGCGCGGGGTCCGCCGGCCCGGATGGCCACATCTGCGCCATCCACACTGCGCCGTCTGCTGAGCATGCGCCATCGGCACACCGGTGCACACGGACGTCAACGCAGGATACCGGGCGCTGTCGGTGCGGGTCAAAGCGGGGCCGGCAGCGACAGCCGTTTTGCCGCCTCCCTCAGCGTCCCAGTCTGTCATGACCTGGCAATATCCGCTGACGCCGGCGTGGCAGCGGGACGGGACGCTACGCTCCCCCTATGGGTCACCCGGGCGAGCAGGATGCCCGCAGCCAGAAGCTGGCAGCGGCGCCGCCCCGGTTACCGGATGACGGCGCCACGGCACCGGGACCCGGTGCGCGGATTCCCCCCCACCCGGGACGCGCGCGACCCAGAGTACCTGCCCAGCCACGGTCAAGATGGCCGCGGCGCGCGCACCGGGCGGGAGCAGGATCGGTCCGGCGGGGCCGCAACCGCAGCGGCTGCGCCCGCGCGCCAGCGCCTGGCGCGTCGAGCGCGGGCACGGCGGCGTGGCCGGCACCGCGTATTACTGATCTGCGCCGCCGTCGTGATGGCGGTGGCACTCGCCGCCACGGCTGTCTACGCCTTCACCATCACGCACAAGACTGCCGCGGCATCCAGCGCCATGCCGGCAAAGACTCAGCCGTCGCCGCCCGCCCCGACCCCGTCACCACATCTCGGCAAGTGGCAGTACATCACCAGCCGGGCGGATGATCCCGTTGCCCTGACGCTCGCGGAGCTTTTTCCCGCGCAGGTTTCCGCCGGTCCGAGAAGCTATCTCCGGACGGCGCAGCGGGCTGGTCACAGTTGCCGCAGCGCGGTGTTCGGCTCGCGACTGGCGGCCGCTGTCCACAAGGGCTGCAGCCAGGCGCTGCGGGCGAGTTATGTGTCAGCGAACGGTGAGCGCATGGGCACGATCGGCGTGCTGAGTCTGGCGACGGCGAGCGCCGCGGCGAAAGCCGGCAAGGTCGTCACGGCACCCCGGCAGTTCATTCGGCCACTCCCCGGGCTCCATGGTGCGACCAGGAAACCTGGGTATGGGCACCGGCGTGGTCTGGGGCGTGACCAAGGGACACTATCTGATCTTGATGTGGGCACAGTATGCGAGCCTGCACAGTCCCGCCATGTCGCGGGACCGCAAGGCTCTCCTGCAAGTTGCCAACGATCTCTACCAGGCAACCGTCAACCAGAGCCTGACCCGGCGGATGGTGACCGGGAAACCCCTGACGCCCTGAGCATCGAGGGTGCGGCAAGCAGCTAACCGGAACTAAGGCGCGGACTCCGCTGACAGCGGCTGAGCTCACGGCTGGCGTCGGCCCCCCGTGCTGGAGCACGATGGATCCAGCGATTCCAGGGGCCGGCGCTGGCCCATCGGAGGGCCTGGGGTCGGCCCCGGGCCCTGCACGGTCCCCGCAGACCCGCTGGTGGTGGCCGGTTATGTCAGCAGACATGCTGGTAGCGGCGACAAGCCGCCAGTTCGCTGTCGGGCGGGTAACCGCACCTCCTCAAGGCAGAGCCCGTGCGGCGGCGCCACATTTACCGCGGGATCCCGTACCCCCCTCGCCAGCACCTCGCCCGGCCATACGACCGGCCTGCGGCCATCACCGACTGCGAACATCGCACCGACGAGCGCACGGACCATGTTGTGGCAGAAGGCGTTCGCAATGACGGTCGCGACCGCCACCGCCTTGCTCTCGCGTGCCCATTCGATGCGGATGAGCCGGCGGACGGACGAGGCACCCTCGCGCCGCCGGCAGAAAGCGGCGAAATCGTGCTCGCCCACGAGCGCGGAGGCGGCTGCGTTCATCAAGGCCACGTCCAGCGGGCGCCGGTATGCCACCGTGTGGTGCCTGCGCAACGGGTCGACACCGATGGGATCGTCGCATACGCGGTATGAGTACCGGCGCCAGAGCGCGGAAAAGCGCGCGTCAAAACATGCCGGAACGGTACGCGCCTCGTGCACCCGGACATCCGGCTGGCAGCAGCCGCGCAAGGCGCCAAACAGCCTGGCCTGATACGCAAGCCCACGCCTCGCCGGGCACATCGAAGTGCGCTACCTGACCCCGCGCGTGCACTCCCGCATCGGTCCGTCCGGCAACCGTCAGCCGCCGGGGCTCCGGCAAGCGGAGCAGCCGAGCCATGCCCTCCTCGAGGGCACCCTGCACTGTCCGCCGTCCGGGCTGCCGTGCCCAGCCGGAAAAGCCCGCACCGTCATAGCTCAGGTCAAGCCGGAGCCGAACGGCCGCCGCAGCCGGTGGATCAGGACGTGCTGGCCATCCCCCGGCTCGTCGTCGTCCGCCGCTGCTGCTTGGTCTTGCACAGACTCGCCCGCTAGGGGACGATCAGTGGCTGCCTCATTGGTAACGTCCGCTGCCACACCGGTCGCGCGGCCTGCCGTCCCGGCGGTCGCGTCGGCCCCCCCGCCGGTCGTGTGGCCTGCCGCCCCGGCAGTCATGTCCGCCCCCTCGTCGGCCGCGTACTTTGCCGCCCCGGCGGTCGCGTCCGCCGGCCCGCCGGCGGCGCCGACCGCACCGGCAGTAGCGTCCGCTGCCACGCCGGCGTCCGCCGACTCGGTGGTCACGGCCTCCCTGGCCTCTGGTGTGGCGGTCGGCGCCGCGGTCCTGCGGAGCCTGCGCCGCCGTGAGGTGGCTGCCTGGGCCTGGTCCGAGACAAGCTCGATCACGGCCATCGGCGCGTTGTCGCCCTTGCGCGGGCCGATCTTCGTGATCCGGGTATAGCCGCCGGGCCTGGTGGCGAAAGTCGGGCCGATCTCCGTGAAGAGGGTGTGCACGACGCTCTTGTCCGTCACCAGGGTGAGGACTCTCCGGCGTGCGTGCAGGTCACCACGCTTGGCGAAAGTGATCAGCCGTTCCGCGACCGGACGGAGCCTGCGCGCCTTCGCCTCGGTAGTCGTGATGCGCCCGTGCTCGAACAGCGCAGTGGCGAGGTTCGCCAGGATGTGCCGCTGGTGGGAAGAACTGCCACCCAGCCGTGGGCCCTTGGTGGGCGTGGGCATGTTGTCCTACTCCTCGTCTGCCGCCTGCCAGGCCGCGCCGCGGCTGCTTCGTTCGCCTCCGCTGCTGGGCCCCGGCCGCGCCGGGGCCCAGCAGCGGACACTCTAGTAGCTGCTGCTGTCTGCTAGTACTGCTCTGTCTCGACGTAGCTCTGGTCGTCGTCCGCGCCGTAGCTGTCCGCCGCCGTGCCCGGATCGAACCCGGGCGGGGAGTCCTTGAGCGCGAGCCCCATGTCGATCAGCTTCTGCTTGACTTCCTCGATGGACTTGGCGCCGAAGTTGCGGATGTCGAGCAGATCCTGCTCGCTGCGGGCGACCAGTTCACCTACCGTGTGGATGCCCTCGCGCTTCAGGCAGTTGTACGAGCGGACAGTAAGGTTCAGCTCCTCGATCGGCAGCGCGAGGTCCGCGGCGAGCGCCGCGTCCGTCGGTGAGGGTCCCATGTCGATGCCTTCCGCGTCGACATTGAGCTCGCGTGCGAGGCCGAACAGCTCAACAAGTGTCTTGCCCGCGCTCGCCACCGCATCACGCGGCCGCAGGCAGGGCTTGGTCTCCACGTCGAGGATGAGCTTGTCGAAGTCGGTACGCTGCTCGACACGGGTGGCTTCGACCTTGTAGGTCACCCGCATCACCGGCGAGTAGATCGAGTCGATCGGGATGCGCCCGATCTCCTGGCCGGGCTGCTTGTTCTGCGTCGCGGAGACGTACCCACGGCCGCGCTCGACCGTTAGCTCCATCTCCAGCTTGCCCTTGCCGTTCAGGGTCGCGACATGAAGGTCCGGGTTGTGCACCTCGACGCCCGCGGGCGGCGCGATGTCAGCGGCGCTCACCTCGCCAGGACCCTGCTTGCGCAGGTACATCACCACGGGCTCGTCATGCTCCGAGGAGACCACGAGCTCCTTGAGGTTCAGGATGATGTCGGTTACATCCTCCTTGACCCCCGGAACTGTCGAGAACTCGTGCAGCACCCCATCGATCCGGATGCTGGTGACCGCTGCTCCGGGGATTGACGACAGCAAGGTACGGCGAAGCGAGTTGCCGATCGTGTAGCCGAATCCTGGCTCCAGCGGCTCGATCACGAACCTTGACCGGGACTCGTCTACCTGCTCCTCGGTGAGAGCCGGACGCTGAGCGATGAGCATTTCTCTTCCTTTCCGCGACGCCCGCTATTTGACAGTCGCGATTTCCCATGAAACGCACCGAACCATGAAACGTACCGAACACGGAGTGCGGCACTGGGCCGCCACCCGCGTACTATTTCGAGTAATATTCGACGATGAGCTGCTCTTGAACCTGGGTGTCGATCTGGGCACGGCCCGGGAGCGTGTGCACAAGCACACGCATCTTTTCCGAGACAACGTCGAGCCAACCGGGCACCTGCCGCTCACCGGCCTCGGCCCGCGCGACGACGAACGGCGTGAGCTCACGTGAGCTTTCCCGCACGTCGATGATGTCGTTGTCGGAAACCAGGTAGGACGGGATATCCACCTTCTTGCCGTTGACCAGGAAGTGGCCGTGCCGCACCAGCTGGCGGGCCATGTCGCGGCTCTTGGCGAAACCCGCGCGGTAGACCACGTTGTCCAACCGGCTTTCCAGGATCTGGAGCAGGTTCTCACCGGTCTTGCCGCGCCGGCGGGACGCCTCCTGGTAGTAGTTGCGGAACTGCCGCTCAAGCACCCCGTAAATCCGGCGTGCCTTCTGCTTCTCCCGGACCTGAACCAGGTACTCGCTCTCCTTGGGCCGTCCACGGCCATGCTCGCCGGGCGGGTAGGGCCGGATCTCAATCGGGCACTTCGGCGAATCGCACTTGGCGCCCTTGAGGAAGAGCTTCATCTTCTCGCGGCGGCAGAGCTTGCAATCCGCGCCGGTGTAACGAGCCATCTGTCAAAAACTCCTGTCAAGTCTCAGACCCGGCGCCGCTTCGGCGGACGGCAGCCGTTGTGCGGGACCGGGGTCATGTCCTGGATCGAGCCAACCTCGAGACCGGTCGCCTGCAGCGACCGGATCGCGGTCTCCCGGCCCGAGCCGGGGCCTTTGACGAAGACGTCGACCTTGCGCATGCCATGCTCCATCGCGCGCCGCGCTGCGGCCTCGGCGGCCATCTGCGCGGCGAACGGCGTCGACTTGCGCGAACCCTTGAAGCCGACCTGACCGGACGATGCCCACGAGATGACATTGCCCATCGGGTCGGTGATGGAGACGATCGTGTTGTTGAACGTGCTCTTGATGTGGGCATGCCCGTGAGCGACGTTCTTCCGTTCCTTGCGGCGTACCTTCTTGGTCGCCGTACGGCTGCTCTTCGGAGGCATCTGCTCCCAAACTCCCGGAGGTCATCGGTCCGCGGCGACGCTATGCCGCATCCCACGAGCGGACTACTTGTTACTTCTTGCCGACCTTCTTCTTGCCGGCCACGGTCTTCTTCTTGCCCTTGCGGGTGCGGGCGTTGGTCTGCGTGCGCTGACCATGCACGGGCAACCCCCGACGGTGCCTGATGCCCTGGTAGCAGCCGATCTCAACCTTCCGGCGGATGTCCGCCTGCACCTCGCGGCGCAGGTCACCTTCCACCTTGTAGTTCGCATCGATCCAGTCGCGCAGTCGGACCAGCTCGTCGTCGCCGAGCTGGTGGACCCGCATGTCCGGGCTGACGCCGGTGGCGGCAAGTGTCTGCCTGGCGCGGGCGGCGCCGACACCGTAGATGTAGGTAAGCGCCACCTCAAGCCGCTTGTCGCGGGGGAGGTCGACGCCAACGAGGCGTGCCATCCTGGGCAGCTCTCCTTCTGGTTACGGAGGTCCTGCGCGCCGCGTCTCCGCCACTGCCCGGGCGGAGCCCCGGCCTCCGAACCGGGGGCTGCATCCGGCCGCGCTGGCCGGAGCTGCGGAACGTGTCTTCTGTTAGGCCGCCCGCTCCAGTTACAGAGCAGGCGCAATGGCTGACGTGACGTGCCACCACCGACCACAGGCCGCGGATCGGCGGGCCGCGCGATGAGCGGGGCCGCGGATCAGCGGGACGCTGCCGGCTCGGCGGCGCCAGCGGCGCCGGTCAGCCCTGGCGCTGCTTGTGCCGCGGGTCCGCGCAGATGACCATGACGCGGCCATGCCTGCGGATGACCCGGCACTTGCTGCATATCTTCTTGACGCTTGGCTTGACCTTCATAGTGGTGTCCTCGGATTTCCCGGTCCGCCAGGACCGGGTGTCCGGGCAGCTCCTTTCATTACTTGTAGCGGTACACGATCCGCCCGCGACTCAGATCGTAGGGGCTCAGCTCGACGACTACCCGGTCATCCGGCAGGATGCGAATGTAGTGCATCCGCATCTTGCCGCTGATGTGGGCAAGAACCTTATGCCCATTGTCGAGTTCGACCCGGAAGAATGCGTTCGGGAGTGACTCGACAACCGTGCCCTCAATCTCGATGGCACCGTCCTTCTTGGGCATATGCTCCGCGTTTCGCTGATGGGCCGTGTCCGGCCTGGTGATGGTCGTGATGGTTCGGTGCCATGCGCTGCGCGGCCGTCGGGCATGCCGCAGCCCCGTCCCAGAGCACCGAGCAGAGTTTACGCGACAGGGGGGGCTAACGCGAATCCGGCCGACCACCGCCGACCCGCACAGGCAGCCGGGTCAGCGGGCCTCCCGGTTGGGGTCTGCCGACTGACCAAGATCCACGGGATACCCCGACTAATCGCCCAGGTCATGGCGCCGCGCCCGCAACTCGTCCCGACCATGACCCCGGCCACGTGGTCCCCGCGGTCCTGGCGGTCCCGAACGGAAGATCCAGCGCCCCAGCATCAGCGCGCCCCAGGGCCCGATCACCCAGACGGGCCAGAAATAGGCGTCACCCCCTGAGCCGATGCCCACGGTGATTAGCCAGATCACGGTGAGGATCAGGCTGACAGACGCCCAGGCCCCCCAGGCGGCGCGCCAGGCTGGGGACATCCGGCCTTGCGGCCGGATGGCCAGCGGGCGCGGCGGCGGGACGAACCGCTGGCCGACCGGGATCGGCAGCTGATACAAGTCGATCGCGGGCAGGTCAGCCATCAGCTCGTCAAGTTCCCCGAGCGTCTTGGCGGCGTAGACACGGTCCAGGCGTTCCTGGAACTCCTCCACGGTCAGCCGGCCCGTCGCGTGGTGCTCGCGCAACGCCTCCGCGGCGCGGTCGCGGTCAGCGTCGGAGGCACGGATCCGCGGATCGGAGGGCATCGAAACCCACCTCAGCTTTTCGAACCCGCAGCGGCGCCAGCCGCCGACGCTAGGCTGCGGAGCCGGCCCGCGCCGCCGTCGGCCGCGGTCAGCACCCATGGCCCGGCAGCCGTGATCGCAACTGTGTGCTCGAAGTGCGCCGACCACGAGCCGTCCGCAGTCACCACGGTCCAGTCGTCAGCGAGCAGTTCCGTGGCGGGACTGCCCGCGGTCACCATCGGCTCAACCGCGAGCGCCATCCCCTGCTGAAGCAAGGGGCCGCGTCCCGGTGGGCCATAGTTCGGCACGGAAGGCGGCATATGCATCTCCGTACCTATGCCATGCCCCACATATTCCTCGACGATGCCATATCCGCCGCTGGACCGGACGCTGTCCTCGATGGCGTGGGAGATGTCGGTAAGCCGACGGCCGGCCCGGGCCTGCGCGAGCCCATGCCAGAGCGCCTCCTCACACACCTGAAGCAGCCGGGACACTTCCGCCGCAATCTCACCGACTCCCACCGTGAGCGCGGCGTCCGCATGCCAGCCAGCGACGATCGCGCCGCAGTCGATCGAGATTACCGAACCCTCGCGCAGCCGCTTGGTATCGCTGGGGATGCCATGCACAATCTCCTCGTCCACCGACGTACAGATGGTCGCGGGGAACCCGTGGTAGCCCTTGAACGAGGGGATGCCGCCTGCGGCGCGGATGCGCTCCTCGGCGAGCGCGTCAAGGTCGGCGGTCGTGACGCCAGGCTCGGCGGCCGCAGCCAGCATCTGCAGCGTCTCCGCCACGAGCACGCCAGCCTCGCGCATCTTGGCGATCTGTGCTGGTGTCTTGAGCTGAATCGCTTGCTTATGGCTTCTCCACACAGATCCCCCTCTGTCGGGATCGAGGCTACCCTCCTAAGTTCGCCGCCAGCGCACCCATCGGCCGGAGCGTTAGCCGCTCAGCTTACATAAGGACGCAGCGCACCGATCGCCCGCGCGGTGATCTCCTCCACCGGCCCGGTGGCGTCGATACCGAGCAAGGTTCCCTCATCTGCGTAGAAGGCAATCAGCGGCGAGGTTTGTTCCTGATAGACCTCGAGCCGGTGCCGGATAGTCTCTTCCCGGTCATCGTCCCGCTGGAACAGCGTGCCGCCACAGTCATCGCAGGCGTCCGGCCGCGCGGGCGGATCGAAGAGCACATGACAGGCCCGCCCGCACCGGCGGCAGGTGCGCCTGCCGGACAGCCTCCGTACTACCTCGTCATCGTCTACCACGAGTTCGAGCACGAGTTCCAGCCGGGTGTCCCACTCGGTCAGCATCTTCTTCAGCGTCTCGGCCTGCGGGACAGTCCGTGGAAACCCGTCGAGCAGGAAGCCCTCCTGGGCGTCGTCCTCAGTCAGGCGGTCCCGGACCATCGCGATGGTCACCTCGTCAGGCACCAGATCGCCACGGTCCATGTACGACTTCGCCTGACGGCCGAGCGCGGTGCCGTTGCTCACGTTGTAACGAAATATGTCACCTGTCGAGATTTTCGGGATCGCCAGGTGCGACGAGATGAACTGGGCCTGTGTCCCCTTACCCGCACCGGGGGGCCCGACGAGGACGATGCGCACTATCGCAGGAAACCCTCATAGTTGCGCTGTTGCAGCTGGCTTTCGATCTGTTTCACCGTGTCCAACCCTACGCCCACGGTGATCAGAAGGCTGGTGCCGCCGAACGGGAACTGCTGGCTGGCGCTGACGATGGCAAGTGCCACCATCGGTATCAGGGCGATGAGACCTAGGTAGGGCGCGCCCGCCGCGGTGAGACGCGTCAGCACGTAGTTCAGGTATTCGGCAGTAGGCCTTCCTGGCCGGATGCCAGGAATGAACCCGCCGACCTTCTTCATGTTGTCGGCGACCTCGACTGGGTTGAATGTGATCGCCACGTAGAAGTACGTGAAGAAGATGATCAGCGCGAAGAACGTGAGCATGTAAAGCGGATGATCGCTCTTGGCCATGTTGCTATTGACCCAGTTCACCCAGCCGTTTGGATGGTTGGGGTTGCCGAGTAGCTGCGCCGCGAGCTGCGGTATGTACAGCAGCGACGAGGCGAAGATGACCGGGATGACGCCCGCCTGGTTCACCTTGAGCGGAATATATGTGGATGTACCACCATACATCCGGCGGCCCACCATACGCTTCGCGTACTGAACCGGGATGCGGCGCTGCGCCTGCTCGACGAACACGACACCCGCGATGATCGCGACCCCGATCACGATCACGACACCGAGGACGAACAGGCCCTTCACCTGGCCGATGTTGACCATCTCGGCTGGGATGACCGCGATGATCTGAGTGAAGATCAGGATGGACATGCCGTTGCCGACGCCACGGTCGGTGATCAGCTCACCCAGCCACATGATCACCGCCGTCCCGGCGGTCATGCAGATCACGATCGTGCCCTGTGTGAAGATCGAGGAGTTCACCAGCAGCGGGCTGGTGCAGTTGGTGAAAAGCTTGCCGCTCTTGGCGAGCGCCACGATGCCGGTCGACTGCAGAATCGCCAGGCCGATCGTCAGGTACCTGGTGTACTGGGTGATCTTCGCCTGGCCGGCCTGACCCTCGTCCTTAAGCGCCTCGAGGCGCGGGATCACCACGGTCAGCAGTTGCAAGATGATACTTGCCGTGATGTAGGGCATGATGCCCAGGGCGAACACTGACAGCCGCAGCAGCGCCCCGCCACTGAACAGGTTCACCAGCTGGTAGACGCCCGCCTGGCTACTTCCGGACTCAAGGCCGATGCAGGCGTTGATGGACTTCTCCGAGATGCCCGGCGCGGGCAGCGCGGAGCCGAGCCGGAACACGGCGATGATGAAAAGCGTAAACAGCAGCTTCCTGCGCAGGTCAGGCGTCCGGAACGCCCGTATGAACGCGGTAAGCATGCGCCGTCCTCGTATTGTGGGGTCAAGGTGTTCGGCCGCGCGCGGCGTAGTGCATTCGCTGCACTCTAACAGGAGCGGACCGGAATACCGAGAGCGCGCAACCTGCGGTCAGTCCAGTGGTGGTCCCGCTCATGCCTCGGTGGCGGTTCCGCCAGCCGCCGTAATCTTCTCCTTCGCCGATGCGGAGAACGCGTGCGCGGTCACGCGAAGCGCGATGCCCAGATCTCCGGCACCGAGAACCTTGACCAGCTCGCCCTTGCGGACAGCGCCCCTGGCGACCAGATCGGCCGGGGTCACCTCGCCGCCCTGCGGATACAGTTCGGCCAGCCGGCTGGTGTTCACGACCTGGTAGGTGGTCTTGAACATGCTGTTGGAGAAGCCCTTCAGCTTCGGCACCCGGCGGTGCAGTGGCATCTGGCCACCTTCGAACCTAGCAGGCACGGTGCCACGTGCCTTCGTGCCCTTGGTGCCGCGCCCCGCGGTCTTGCCCTTGGATGCCTCGCCACGGCCCACCCGGGTCTTGGCCCGGCGCGCACCGGGCGCCGGGCGGAGATGGTGCAGCTTGAGGCCCGCCGGCCCGGACGCCGCGGCGGCACCTTCTCCCGCGCCAGCCGGGTACGCCTCGGCCCTTGGCTCGGCCGGCGCAGCGGCTGAGTCCTGCTGCTCAGCCGCCTGCGGGGCCTCGGCCTTGGCCTGCGGCTGGGCCGTTGGCTCGCCGGTGCCACCGGTACCAGCCGTGCTCGCTTCGGGCTCGCTGGACGTCTTGTCCGTAGCCGGTACCGACGGCGTCGTCGCGTTGTCAGCGTCTGCCATATCAGTCGACCTCCTCGACGGTGACCAGGTGGCGCACCGTCTGGATCATGCCGCGGATCTCGGGCCTGTCTTCCTTGACGACCACGTCGCGGATCCGCTTCAGTCCGAGCGAACGCAAAGACTCCCGCTGGGCCCGCGTGCCGCCGATCCTCGAACGGGTCTGGGTCACCTTCAACTGTGCCATTCGTCAGCTCCCGCTCAGTTGCTGGCCGCCGCGGCGCGGGCGCGCAGCATCGCCGCCGGAGCGACGTCCTCCAGCGCCAGGCCGCGCTTTGCCGCGATCTCCTCGGGGCGGTTCAGGCCCTTCAGCGCGGCGACTGTGGCGTGCACGACGTTGATCGGGTTCGAGGACCCGAGCGACCGCGAGAGCACGTCGTGGATCCCGGCGCATTCAAGCACCGCGCGGACCGGGCCGCCGGCGATGACGCCGGTACCTGGGCTGGCCGGCTTGAGCAGCACGACGCCGGCCGCGTCTTCGCCCTGCACCGTGTGCGGGATGGTACCGGCGATGCGGGGAACCTTGAAGAAGTGCTTCTTGGCCTCCTCCACACCCTTGGCGATCGCCGCGGGTACCTCTTTCGCCTTGCCGTATCCGACGCCGACCATGCCGTTACCGTCGCCCACCACGACGAGCGCGGTGAAGCTGAAGCGCCTGCCGCCCTTGACGACCTTTGCGACCCGGTTGATGGCCACCACGCGCTCGAGGTAGGCGGCCTGCTTGTCGGCGGCGCCGCCGCCGCGGCGATCGTCGCGGCGATCTCGCCGCTCACCGCCGGCGCCGCGCCGCGGAGCTGCTGCCATTACTGATTCCTCATCTCGTCTGTTCGTGTCATTTAGAGGGCCAGACCGCCTTCGCGTGCGCCATCCGCGAGCGCGGCGACGCGGCCGTGATAGCGGTAGCCAGCGCGGTCAAACACCGCGGCAGCGATGCCCGCGCCGACCGCGCGCTCGGCCAGAAGCCGGCCGACCCGCCGCGCCTTCGCCGTCTTATCGCCCTCGGCGCCACGGATGCTCTCGTCCATGGTGGACGCCGACACGAGCGTGCGGCCCGCCGTGTCGTCGACCAGCTGGGCGACCATGTGGCGTGCCGAGCGGCTGACGACCAGACGTGGCCTCGCCGCTGCGCCGCTGACTGTCTTGCGTACCCGAAGGTGCCGGCGCGCGCGCGCAGCGGCCCGCGCCGACGTGCGCTTGCCTGCGCGCTTCTTGCGCGTAATGCCGCCAGCCATCCTTACTTCCCAGCCTTTCCGACCTTGCGGCGGATCTGCTCGCCTTGGTACCGCACGCCCTTGCCCTTGTAGGGGTCAGGCTTGCGGAGCTTACGAATGTTGGCCGCTACCTCGCCCACCTGCTGTTTGTCGATCCCCTCGACAGTGAACCTGGTGGGCGTCTCGACAGCGAACTTGATCCCGTCCGGCGGCTCGACCGTAATCGGGTGACTGTACCCGAGAGAGAACTCCAGGTTGCGCCCTCTCGCCTGGACGCGGTAGCCGACACCGACGATCTCCAGGGTCTTGCGGTATCCCTGGGTCACGCCTCCCACCATGTTCGCGATCAGCGACCTGGAAAGACCGTGCAGGGCGCGGTTGATTCCCTCGTCGTCCGGCCTCGTGACCGTAACAACCCCGTCCTTCTGCGCTACCGTGATCGGCGCCACCACGACGTGGCTGAGCGTACCCTTCGGGCCCGTCACCGTGACCGCCCGGCCGTCGATCGCGACCTCGACACCGCTCGGCACCTGGATCGGCAGCCGTCCAATGCGTGACATCGCTGCTCCTCCTTACCAGACGAAGGCGAGGACTTCCCCGCCCACGCCACGTTTGTGAGCCTGCCGGTCGGTCATCAGCCCCGCCGACGTCGAGATGATCGCGATGCCGAGGCCGCCGAGCACGCGGGGCAGGCCATCCTTCTTCGCGTACACCCGAAGGCCGGGCTTGGACACGCGCTTCATCCCGGCAATCGACCTTTCACGGGTCGGCCCGTACTTGAGGGCGACCACGAGGTCCTTGCCGACATCAGCATCCTCGACGCGCCATCCCGCGATGTAGCCCTCCTGCTGGAGTATCTCGGCGATGTGCACCTTGATCCTTGAATACGGCATCCCGACGCTGTCGTGATATGCCGCGTTGGCGTTGCGCAGACGGGTCAGCATGTCTGCGATCGGGTCGGTCATCGTCATGGCCTGGTGGCCCTCCTCGCTGCGGTTTCCCCGGGTTCCGTTGAGCTGGATGCCGGGGACCTACGGCGTGGTCGGTGGGTGCGGTCGCACCCAGGTGGTCGTCAATCGGTTCATCGTCTTGTGAACAAGGATCGTGGACAGGCACTGCCGCGTCGCCGCGAGGCTCACGGACGTGCTCGCCCGTTACCAGCTGGACTTGGTGATGCCGGGCAACTCGCCGCGGTGCGCCATCTCGCGGAAGCAGATGCGGCACAGCCCGAATCTGCGGTACACGGCACGCGGCCGCCCGCAGCGGGAGCACCTGGTATAGCCTCGCACCTTGAATTTGGGCGTCCGCTTCGCCTTCGCGATCAGCGACTTCTTCGCCACGGTCAGCTCTCCTTGAACGGGAATCCGAGCCGCCGCAGTAGCGAGCGGCCCTCGTCATCAGTAGGGGCGGAGGTCACGACGGTGATGTCCATGCCGCGCTGCCTGTCCACCCGGTCCGGGTCGATCTCATGGAACATGAGCTGCTCGTTGAGGCCGAACGTATAGTTGCCCCGGCCGTCGAACTGCCGGTCACTGAGACCACGGAAGTCGCGGATCCGCGGCAAGGCGATGGTGAGCAGCCGGTCGCAGAACTCCCACATCCGATCACCACGGAGCGTCACGTGCGCGCCGATGGGCATCCCCTCGCGCAGCTTGAACTGTGCGATCGACTTCTTCGCGCGCGCGATCGCTGCCTTCTGACCGGTGATCACGGCAAGGTCCCGGACCGCGCCGTCGATGAGCTTCGCGTCCCTTGCGGCCTCGCCAACGCCCATGTTCACGACGATCTTGGTCAGCCGGGGCACCTGCATGACGTTGCTGTAGCGGAACTCGCCGCGCAGCGCGGGCGCGATCTCCTCGGTGTACCGGACCTTGAGCCGCGGTATGGGTACAGCCACGGCCTCGGCTGGGGCTGCCTGCCTCGTCGGTGCTGTCGGTGCTGCCATCAGATGTCCTTACCGCCTGGGCGGGTGACACGGATCTTGTTGCCCGCGTCATCGAGCCGGTAGCCGAGGCGAGCGGATTGCTTGGTATCCGGATCGACGATCTGCACGTTGCTCACGTCGAGCGGGGCCTCTTGGTTGATGATGCCGCCCTGCTTGGTACCGCGCGGGCCCTGGTGCGTCACCTTCGTGTTCTTCTTGATCATGTTGACGCCTTCGACGACGACCTTCTGCACCGCGGGATAGGCCGCGATCACGTGCCCTTCACGACCGCGGTCCTTGCCGGCCACGACCACCACGCGGTCACCCTTCTTGATCTTCATTTTGGGTACCTTCGCCGTCTTCCCTTGCCGGGCCTGCCTCGCCATCACAAGACCTCCGGGGCTAGCGAGATGATGCGCATGAAACGCTTCTCGCGCAGCTCGCGGCCGACTGGGCCGAAGATGCGCGTACCGCGCGGGTCGCCACCATCCCTGATGAGCACCGCCGCGTTCTCGTCGAAGCGTATGTAGGAGCCGTCGCTACGGCGGCGCTCCTTGCGGGTACGCACGACCACGGCCTTGACCACGTCACCCTTCTTCACCCCCGCACCGGGCAGGGCGTCCTTGACGGTCGCCACGATGACGTCGCCGATGCCCGCGTAGCGCCGACCCGACCCGCCGAGAACCCGGATGCACAGAATCTCCTTCGCACCCGTGTTGTCGGCGACTCTGAGTCGCGACTCCTGCTGGATCACGTCAACTCCTGCTTCATCACGCCGGCCACATCGGGGGCCTGGCGGCTCTTGGGGTCTACTTCGCCTTCTCCAGGATTTCCGCGACACGCCACCGCTTGGTCGCGGAGATCGGCCGGGTCTCCATCAGCAGCACACGATCACCCACGCCACACGCGTTGGCCTCGTCATGCGCCCGGTACTTCTTGGTACGGCGGATGACCTTGCCGTACTTCGGGTGCATCACCCGATCCTCGACAATCACCACGACGGTCTTGTCCATCTTGTCGCTGACGACGTAGCCCTCACGTGCCTTGCGGTAGCCACGGGACGGGGCCGCAGCGACTGTCTTCTGCTGCTCACTCATTGCCCGGCTCCTTCGCCGGGGCGTGGCCCGGCTGCTGCGCCAGGGCGGGACCTGACTCCTCGGCCAACGTGACGATGCCAAGCTCGCGCTCCCGCATCACCGTGTAGATGCGCGCGATCTCCTTGCGGACGCCATGCAGGCGGCCGTGACTCTCCAGCTGGCCGGTGGCAGCCTGGAAGCGGAGGTTGAACAACTCCTCCTTCGCTTCCCGCAGCTTGCTGACCAGCTGGTCTTCTGTCGATGTCCGCAGCTCGGCGGCGGTAAGGCCCTTCGCCATCACGCCTCACCCACTTCACGCCTTACGAACCGGCATTTCATTGGAAGCTTGTGCATGGCGCGCCGCAGCGCCTCCCTTGCGACAGGTTCCGGCACACCCGACAGCTCGAACATCACCCGTCCCGGCTTCACGTTGGCGATCCACCACTCCGGCGAGCCCTTGCCCGAACCCATCCGGGTCTCCGCGGGCTTCTTGGTCAGCGGACGGTCCGGGTAGATGTTGATCCACACCTTCCCGCCACGGCGGATATGGCGGGTCATCGCGATTCGGGCCGCCTCGATCTGCCGGTTGGTGACATACGAGTGCTCGACCGCCTGGATGCCGTACTCACCGAACGCCACCCTGGTGCCGCCCTTGGCCATCCCCGACCGGCCAGGCCGGTGCTGCTTACGGTGCTTTACCCTGCGTGGGATAAGCATTGATCAGCCCTCCTCGCCCGCATTTCCCGCGGCCCCGGCTCCGGCGCCCACGGAACCGCTGTCTGCGGTCGTCGCGGCCACACGTTCCGGCTGCTCCGCTGCCCCGGGGTTCGCGCGTCCCCCGGCACGCTCGGCGCCAACGCGCTCGGGCGGCCGCTCAGGACCGCCCGGGCGGCGGCTACGTCGCTGCGGGCGCTCGCGCCGCTGCCCGGCCCGCTGTGCCACCTGTGCCGCCTCCCGCTCGGCGCGGCTCTGCGCCGCCTCGCCACGGTAGATCCACACCTTCACGCCGATCCGGCCGAAGGTCGTACGTGCCTCGTGGAAGCCATAGTCGATGTCGGCCCGCAGCGTGTGCAGCGGTACCCGGCCCTCGCGGTAGAACTCCGACCGCGACATCTCCGCGCCACCCAGGCGGCCGGAACACTGCACGCGGATCCCCTTCGCACCGCCCTTCATGGACGTCTGGATCGCCTTTCGCATCGCACGGCGGAACGACACGCGGCTGGAAAGCTGCTCGGCTACACCGAGCGCGACAAGCTGGGCGTCGGTCTCCGGATTCTTCACCTCAAGGATGTTCAGCTGGATCTGCTTGCTCGTCAGCTTCTCGAGGTCACCTCGGATCCGGTCGGCCTCAGCGCCGCGCCGGCCGATGACGATCCCGGGCCGTGCTGTGTAGATGTCAACGCGCACCCGGTCGCGGGTCCGCTCGATCTCAACCTTGGAGATGCCGGCCCGTTCCATGCCACGCTGCAGCATCCGGCGGATCGCCACATCCTCGGCGACGTAGTCCTTGTACAGCTTCTCCGCGTACCACCGGCTCTTGAAGTCGGTCGTGATGCCAAGCCGGAACCCGTGCGGGTTCACCTTCTGCCCCACTAGCGGGTCCTTTCCTTCGGCGTGGTCTCTGCCTTGCCAGTGCCACCGGTCACGGCGTCGCCGTTTCCGGCCTCCGAATTGTCAGCGCCCGCGCCGCCGTTCGGCCCGCCGGCGCTCTCAGCCTCGGCCGCAGTCGTGCCCGATGGCCGCTGGCGCGCCTGCTCTGGCTGAGCCTGCTTTGATCGGGCCCGGCCGCTCTGGCCGCGCGAGGCCGCCGGGCTCGCAGCGGGTGCTTCCTTTTCGGTGATGATCACCGTGATGTGGCTGGTGCGCTTGTTGATCCGGTATGCCCGACCCTGTGCGCGGGGGCGGAACCGCTTCAGCGTCGGTCCCTCGTCGACCCACGCACGGCTCACCACGAGCGTCTCGCGGTCCTGACGGCCAGTCGTCTCCGCATTGGCGATGGCGCTCGCGAGCACCTTGCCGACCGGGTCGCTCGCGGCCTGCGGCGCGAAGGCGAGCACCGCCTGCGCCTGGCTAGCAGGCAGTCCGCGAATGAGGTCCACCACGCGGCGGGCCTTCCGGGGCGTGACGCGGACATACCGCGCCTGGGCCCTGGCTTCCATCGCTTCCCTCGCTTACTTCGTAACAGCGGAATGTGGTGTCGGGTGGTTCCCGCAGGTTCGCGTCTGCGCTACCGCGGTCGGCGCCACGGCACTCAGCGCCGACTGCGCCGGTCGTCTCTGACGTGGCTGCGGAAGGTCCGCGTTGGCGCGAACTCTCCGAGTTTGTGGCCGACCATCGCCTCAGTGATGAACACGGGGACGTGCTTGCGGCCGTCGTGAACCGCGATCGTGTGGCCGAGCATCTCCGGAACGATCATGGAGCGCCGCGACCACGTCTTGATCACGTTCTTGGCGCCCTTCTCGTTCTGCGTGTCCACCTTCTTCATCAGGTGGTCATCGACGAAAGGGCCCTTCTTCAGGCTACGAGGCATCGCTGGGTGCTCCTACCGCTTCTGCATTGTCACGCATTGAGGCCTACCGCTTCTTCTTGCCGCGTCGGCGGGTAATGAGCCGGTCGCTTGGCTTGTGGGCCTTACGGGTACGTCCTTCCGGCTTACCCCAGGGGCTCACCGGGTGACGGCCACCGGAGCTCTTGCCCTCGCCGCCGCCAAGCGGGTGGTCGACCGGGTTCATGGCGACACCACGCACGCTCGGGCGCCGCCCCTTCCACCGGTTGCGGCCCGCCTTGCCGAGCTTGATGTTGCCCTGCTCGGCGTTGCCCACCTCACCGACCGTGGCGCGGCAGCGAACGTCAACGAGCCGGATCTCGCCGGAGGGCATGCGCAGGTGCGCGCTGGCGCCCTCCTTGGCCAGCAACTGGACGCCAGCGCCCGCAGAGCGGGCGATCTTCGCGCCGCCGCCCGGGCGCAGTTCGATGGCGTGCACGACCGTCCCGGTCGGCACGTGGCGCAGCGGCAGGCAGTTGCCGGGCTTGATGTCGGCCCGGGGGCCGCTCTCCACCTGATCCCCCTGGCCGAGACCATGCGGGCAAAGAATGTACCGCTTCTCGCCATCGGCGTAGTGCAGCAGCGCGATGCGTGCCGTGCGGTTCGGATCGTACTCGATGTGCGCCACCTTGGCGGGCACACCGTCCTTGTCGTCGCGGCGGAAGTCGATGAGCCGGTAGGCACGCTTGTGGCCACCGCCCTGGTGCCGCGTGGTAATCCGGCCGTGCACGTTCCTGCCGCCCTTCGAATGCAGCGGCCGGACCAGCGACTTCTCCGGCTCGTCGCGGGTGACTTCGACGAAGTCAGCGCCGCTGGCGCCACGCCGCCCCGGCGTTGTCGGCTTGTACTTACGGATGCCCATTGGGGTTCTCGCTCCTGTGGATCGGCCGGCGGCTAACTGACCGGGCCGAAGATATCGATCCGGTCACCCTCGGCCAGGCTCACGATGGCCCGTTTGGTATCACGGCGCTTGCCCCAGCCGTACCGGGTGCGCTTGCGTTTGCCGGGCCGGTTGACCGTGTTGACCTGGGTCACCTTGACGCGGAACACGGCCTCCACCGCCTGCTTGATCGCGGACTTGTTGGCGTCAGGCGCGACGATGAACGTGTACTTGCCGATGTCGCTCAGGCCGTAACTCTTCTCCGAGACCACCGGACGGATCAGGATGTCCCGTGGATCACTGATCTTGTTCACAGCCCTGCCTCCTTCTGCCGTGGCCGGGGGATGGGCCTGGCGGCGAACTCGGCCAGCGCCTCCTCGGTGAAGACCACGTCGTCACTGGCCACCACGTCATAGGTGTTCAACTGGCCGACCTCGAGCACCCGCACGCCTGCCGCGTTGCGCAGGCTCTTCCAGGTGAGCTCGTCCGCGCCGCCGACCACCACGAGCGCGCGGGGCGCGGTGGTGATGATCCGCAGCACTTGCAGCGCCGCCTTCGTTCCGGGCGTGTCGCCCTCGACGAAGTAGCTGACCACGTGCACCCGGCCGGCGCGCGCCCGGTCGGACAACGCGCCACGCAGCGCCGCGGCCTTCATCTTCTTCGGTGTCCGCTGGCCATACGAGCGGGGCGTCGGCCCGTGCACGACGCCGCCACCCGTGTATTGCGGCGCACGGATGGAACCCTGACGGGCCCGGCCGGTGCCCTTCTGCCGGTACGGCTTCTTACCGCCGCCCCTGACCTCACCGCGGGTCTTGGTGTCGTGCGTGCCCTGCCGTGCCGCGGCCTGCTGCGCGACGACCACCTGATGAATCAGGGGGACGTTCACC
Source organism: uncultured Actinomycetota bacterium (assembly GCA_963820395.1). Classification (GTDB taxonomy): domain Bacteria; phylum Actinomycetota; class Actinomycetes; order Streptosporangiales; family Streptosporangiaceae; genus DATFVJ01. The sequence goes on from CAWGAE010000002.1 coordinate 198,121, forward strand.
TTGGCGTCGAAGATCTCATCAGGCAGTTCGACGGTCTGGCCCGTAACGCCTGCCGGTGAGATGACGCTGACGACAGCGCTCATCGGCTACCTCGCCTTCCCTGGCTGCCCGGTCGTGGACGACGGAACCGACGGAGATGACAGCGCAACCGGGGCCTTGGCCGCACTACGGACGAGCACGAGCGTGCCCTTCGGGCCCGGGACAGCACCCTTGATCAGCAGTAGCCCCCGGTCCGTGTCGACCGCGTGGACGAGGAGGTTCTGCGCGGTCGTGCGGGTGGCGCCCGCGCGGCCCGCCATGCGCAGACCCTTGAACACCCGGGCAGGGGTGGCGCAAGCCCCGATCGACCCGGGCGCGCGATGCTTGCGCTGCGTGCCGTGGGAAGCGCCGAGGCCGCGGAAGCCGTGCCGTTTCATCACGCCCGCGGTGCCCTTGCCCTTGCTACGGCCCGTCACATCGACCCGCTGGCCCGCCTCGAACACATCGAGCGCGACCTGCTGGCCGAGGGTGTATTCGGCCGCATCGTCGGTACGCAGCTCCACCAGGTAGCGGCGCGGCGTGACGCCGGCCCGGGTGAAGTGTCCCGCGACCGGCTTGCTGACCTTAGCGGGATTGATCTCGCCATACCCGAGCTGTACGGCCGAGTAACCGTCAACGGCCGGCGTCCGCACCGCCGTCACCACGCAGGGACCGGCCTTGACGACGGTAACAGGCACCATGCGGCCCAAGTCGTCGAAGACCTGGCTCATGCCGAGCTTCTCGCCCAGCACTCCCTTGATCTGCCTAGCTGGCGCAGCCATGTCAGTAGTCCTCAAAGCTTGATCTCGATGTCGACGCCCGCGGGCAGGTCGAGCCGCATCAGCGAGTCAACCGTCTTGGGTGTCGGGTCGATGATGTCGATCAGGCGCTTGTGCGTGCGCATCTCGAAGTGCTCGCGCGAATCCTTGTACTTGTGCGGCGAGCGGATGACGCAGTACACGTTCTTCTCGGTGGGCAGCGGCACCGGCCCGGCGACCCGTGCACCGGTGCGCGTCACCGTCTCGACTATCTTGCGTGCTGAGCTGTCGATGACCTCGTGATCATATGCCTTGAGCCGGATGCGGATCTTCTGTCCCGCCATGTGGCTTCGGTGTCCTTCGCTTGAGTGTGCCGCTGTGTTGTGCTGCGTTACCGCGTTTGCCCGGATGGTGCCATCGGATGGCGTTACGTGGGGCGGCGGCCGGGCCGCTGTGTCAGCGGACCGGCCGCCGCCCCTACGACCGTCATTTGAGGATCTTTGTAACCCGTCCCGAGGCGACGGTCCGGCCGCCCTCGCGGATCGCGAACCTGAGGCCTTCCTCCATCGCAATGGGCTGGATCAGCTCGACCCGCATCTCGGTGTTGTCGCCCGGCATGACCATCTCCGTGCCCTCGGGCAGATAGACGACGCCGGTGACGTCCGTGGTGCGGAAGTAGAACTGCGGGCGATAGTTATTGAAGAACGGCGTGTGCCGGCCGCCCTCGTCCTTGGAAAGGACGTAGACCTGGGCCTCAAACTCGGTGTGCGGGGTGTTCGTGCCCGGCTTGATGACGACCTGGCCGCGCTCGACATCCTCGCGCTTGATGCCGCGCAGCAGCAGGCCGACGTTGTCGCCCGCCTGACCCTCGTCGAGGATCTTGCGGAACATCTCGACGCCGGTGATGGTCGTCTTCATCGCCTTCTCTTTGATGCCGATGATCTCGACCTCGTTGCCGGTGTGGATCACGCCACGCTCGATCCTGCCGGTCACCACGGTGCCGCGGCCGGTGATCGAGAAGACGTCTTCGATCGGCATGAGGAACGGCTTTTCGACCTCGCGCACCGGCTCAGGGATGCTCTCGTCGCAGGCGTCGAGCAGCTCGACGACCTTTTCACTCCACTCCGTGTCGCCCTCGAGCGCCTTGAGCGCGGACACCCGGATCACCGGGAGGTCGTCGCCTGGGAACTCGTAGTCGGTGAGCAGTTCGCGGACCTCGAGCTCGACGAGCTCGAGGATCTCCTCGTCGTCGACCATGTCCGCCTTGTTGAGCGCCACCACGATGTAAGGCACCCCTACCTGGCGGGCGAGCAGCACATGCTCACGGGTCTGCGGCATCGGGCCATCGGTCGCCGCCACCACGAGGATGGCACCGTCCATCTGCGCGGCGCCGGTGATCATGTTCTTGATGTAGTCCGCGTGACCGGGGCAGTCCACGTGCGCATAATGCCGCTTCTCGGTCTGGTACTCGACATGCGCGATCGAGATGGTGATGCCGCGCTCCCGCTCCTCCGGTGCCTTGTCGATCTGGTCGAATGGCGTGAACGGATTGAGATCGGGATACTTGTCGTGCAGCACCCGGGTGATCGCCGCGGTGAGCGTGGTCTTACCGTGGTCGATGTGCCCGATGGTGCCGATGTTCACGTGCGGCTTGGTCCGCTCGAACTTGGCCTTCGCCACTGGTGTCTCCTACAGATTCTGAGCCGTGAGGCGTACGTACTTCACTGATCTCGCGTCGCTAGGCGACCTCGGTCTATGTCCGATGTCACTCACCTCTTGCCTTTGCGACGATTTCCTTGGCGATACTTGGCGGGACCTCGGCATAGGAGTCGAACTGCATGGTGTAGTCCGCCCTGCCCTGTGTCCGGCTGCGCAGATCACCGACGTAGCCGAACATCTCCGATAGCGGCACGAGTGCCTTCACGACCCGGGCGCCGGAGATGTCCTCCATTGCCTGGATCTGGCCCCGTCGGCTGTTCAGGTCGCCGATGACGTCACCCATGTAGTCATCGGGCGTCCTGACCTCGACCGCCATGACCGGTTCAAGCAGCACGGGGCCCGCCTGGGCGGCCGCCTTCTTGAACGCCATCGAGCCAGCGATCTTGAACGCAAGCTCGGAGGAGTCAACCTCGTGATAAGCACCATCGGTCAGCGTCACCTTGACGTCCACCATCGGGTAACCGGCAAGCACGCCGAACTCGGCGGCCTCCTGGCACCCGGCGTCCACAGAGGGAATGAACTCACGTGGGATACGGCCCCCCGTGATCTTGTTCTCGAACTCGTAGCCGCCGCCGTCGCCGCCGGTCGGTGCCAGCTCGATGAGCACCCGGGCGTACTGGCCCGAGCCACCCGTCTGCTTCTTGTGCGTGTACTCGACCTTCGTGACCTTCTTGCGGATGGTCTCTCGGTAGGCGACCTGCGGCCGGCCGATGTTCGCCTCGACCCTGAACTCCCGCTTCATCCGGTCGACGAGCACCTCGAGGTGCAGTTCGCCCATGCCCGAGATGATCGTCTGGCCGGTTTCCTCGTCAGTGCGGACCTGGAAGGTCGGGTCCTCGTCGGCGAGGCGCTGGATGGCGGTGCCCAGCCTCTCCTGGTCGCTCTTTGTCCTCGGCTCGATCGCCACATTGATTACCGGCGCGGGGAACGTCATCGACTCCAGGATCACCGGTCGCACCAGGTCGGAGAGGGTGTCACCGGTGGTGGTGTCCTTCAGGCCCATCACCGCGACGATCTGGCCGGCGATCGCGGTCGGGCGCTCCTCACGCTTGTTCGCGTGCATCTGGTAGATCTTGCCGATCCGCTCCTTGCGGCCCTTCGCGGAGTTGAGCACCTGCGAGCCGGTTCGCAGCGTCCCCGAGTACACCCGGATGTAGGTCAGCTTGCCCAGGTGCTGGTCGGACATGATCTTGAACGCGAGCGCCGCGAACGGCTCATCGGGATCGGGGTGCCGCTCGATGACCTCATCCTCGCGGCCAACGGCGTGGCCCTTGACGGACGGAATGTCGACCGGGCTCGGCAGCAGGTCCACAATCGCGTCGAGCATCGGCTGGACGCCCTTGTTCTTGAAAGCGCTGCCGCAAAGCACTGGGGTGACGACTCCAGCGATGGTGGCACGGCGGATCGCGGCGATGAGCTGATCCGGGCCCGGCTCGGTGCCCTCCAGGTACAGCTCCATCATCTCCTCGTCGCGCTCGGAGATGGTTTCGAGCAGCCGGTCACGCCATTCCCTGGCGGCCTCAAGGTGGTTATCGGGGATCGCGACCACGTCGTACTTGTCGCCCTTGCCCTCGGTTTGCCAGAGCAGCGCGCGCATCTCTACCAGGTCAATGACGCCCTTGAAGTCGGACTCGACGCCCCATGGGAGCTGGATCACCAGCGGGGTACCACCAAGCCGGTCGACGATCATATCCACGCAGCGGTGGAACTCGGCGCCCACCCGGTCCATCTTGTTGACGAAACAGATCCGCGGCACGCCATAACGGTCCGCTTGCCGCCATACCGTCTCGGACTGCGGCTCGACACCGGCGACCGCGTCGAATACCGCGACCGCACCGTCGAGCACCCGCAGCGAGCGCTCTACCTCGACGGTGAAGTCCACGTGGCCAGGCGTATCGATGATGTTGATCGTGTGGTCACGCCAGCTGCAGGTGGTCGCGGCGGACGTAATCGTGATGCCGCGTTCCTGCTCCTGCTCCATCCAGTCCATCGTGGCCGCGCCCTCGTGGACCTCACCGATCTTGTAGTTGATGCCGGTGTAGAAAAGGATCCGTTCGGTTGTCGTGGTCTTGCCCGCGTCGATATGCGCCATGATCCCGATGTTGCGGACCTTGGCGAGTTCCACGGCGGTCTGAGTGGCCACTTCCTGCTTTCCTCGTTCTTGCTAAGTCGTCAGGTTTTCTGTATTTGGCCGGGCTCGCGCCGGGCCGGTAAGGGGCCGGAGTCCCAACTCTGTTACCAGCGGTAGTGCGCGAACGCCTTGTTGGACTCGGCCATCTTGTGGGTATCCTCGCGCCGCTTGACGCTGGCCCCGAGGCCGTTGCTCGCATCGAGAAGCTCGTTCATCAGCCGGTCGGTCATCGTCTTCTCCCTGCGCTGACGCGAGTACGTCACGATCCACCGCAGCGCCAGGGTGGTGCTGCGGGAAGCTCGCACCTCCACAGGCACCTGGTAGGTCGCACCGCCGACACGGCGGCTCTTCACCTCGAGAGTCGGTTTGACGTTGTCGAGAGCCCGCTTGAGCGTGACGACCGGGTCGTTGCCCGACTTGTCCCTGCAGCCCTCGAGCGCCCCGTACACGATCCGCTCCGCCAGTGACCGCTTGCCGTCGAGTAGCACCTTGTTGACAAGCGCGGTAACGAGCGGTGAGCCGTAGACGGGGTCGGTGACGAGCGGCCGTTTGGTCGCGGGGCCCTTGCGCGGCATGTCAGCTCTTCTCCTTCTTCGCGCCATAGCGGCTACGGGCCTGCTTGCGGTTCCGCACGCCCTGGGTATCGAGTGAACCGCGGATGATCTTGTAACGAACGCCGGGGAGGTCCTTCACCCTGCCGCCCCGCACCAGGACGATGGAATGCTCTTGCAAGTTGTGGCCGACTCCCGGGATGTAGGCCGTGACCTCGATCTGGCTGGTCAGCCGCACCCTGGCGACCTTACGGAGTGCCGAGTTCGGCTTCTTGGGCGTGGTCGTGTAGACGCGCGTGCAGACCCCGCGGCGCTGCGGGCTACCTTTCAGCGCCGGAGTCTTGTTCTTGGCCACCTTGTCCTGGCGGCCCTTGCGGACCAGCTGCTGGATAGTGGGCACCGCGTCTCCGTCCTCTGTGCGCGCCTCCGGCACGCTCTTGTTCTCTGCGTACCTACGGCACGCTCTTTTCTCTGCGTACCTACGGCACGCCTTTCTCCCTGCCACGGACCCCGCAGGCGGCGGTCCCCAGCCATCTCACCTGCAGGTTCCCCTGTCCCACCGACCCACGTAGTCGGGCGTGTCGCCGGTTCCGGGGCACACCGGGCCACAAGAGGCCTGGCCGTCGAGGAAGAGGAAGTCCGAACGCACCGCGTACCCCGGCCCGGTACTTCCCGGGTCCGGAAGCCCGAATGGCGCGCCCCACGTGCCCGTAGTCTCACCGGGCACGGAGACAGAGATTACCGCCGCCCCGGCCGCAGGTCAAAACGGCGGCTCACTGTCGTCGATTTAACGCCCCGGACACACCAGATAATCCCGAACGGCCGCTGGATGCAGGCACAATGCAGGCTAGCCAATCCTGCCCGTGCGGCCGAACACCACGCGCGGCGCGTCCGCACCATTTCGCGGGCGCCCCCGCCTCTGGACCAGCAGGTGCGGCACATCAAACGCGACGCTGCGGGCGGCCGTGGAACGCGACGGCGGGCGCCCCGGAAAAGGGGCGCCCGCCGTCTGTGACGCCGCCGCGGGAGACGGAGGCGGGTGAGCTGTGACGCCGTTTACCTGTTGTAGGTGCCGAAGTCGTACTCCTCGAGCGGCACGGCTTCTCCGCTGCCCTGCCCGAACGAGTAGTCGCTGGTGTCGTCGTAGACGCCGACCGGGTACACGGCGGAGCGCGCGTCCTCGGTGGGCTCCACCCGGATGTTCCGGTACAGCGGCATGCCGGTACCTGCCGGGATGAGCTTCCCGATAATGACATTCTCCTTGAGGCCGAGCAGCGAGTCCGACTTGGCGTTGATCGCCGCGTCGGTGAGCACCCGCGTCGTCTCCTGGAAGGACGCCGCGGAAAGCCACGACTCGGTCGCCAGCGACGCCTTGGTGATGCCCATCAGCACAGGCCGGCCGGACGCCGGCTGGCCGCCCTCGGCCACCACCGACCGGTTGACCTCCTCGAACCTGGGCCGGTCGACGAGCTCGCCGGGAAGCAACTCGGTGTCGCCCGACTCAAGCACGTTCACCCGCTTGAGCATCTGCCTGACGATGATCTCGATGTGCTTGTCGTGGATCGACACGCCCTGAGACCGGTACACCTCCTGCACCTCGTGCACCAGGTGCAGCTGAAGCTCACGGGCGCCGAGGATCCTCAGTACCTCGTGCGGGTTGACCGCGCCCTGGATGAGCTGCTGGCCCACCTGAACGTGCTCACCCTCGCTCACCATCAGGCGCGACCGCATCGGCACCTGGTAGGCCAGCTCGTCCGTGCCGTTGTCCGGGACGATGACGATCTTGCGTGTCTTCTCGGTCTCCTCGATCCGGACACGGCCCTCGGCCTCGCTGATCGGCGCCATGCCCTTCGGGATCCGGGCCTCGAAGAGCTCCTGGATCCTCGGCAGGCCGTGGGTGATGTCCTGACCAGCCACACCTCCGGTGTGGAAGGTCCGCATAGTCAGCTGCGTACCCGGCTCACCAATCGACTGTGCCGCGACGATGCCGACCGCCTCGCCGACGTCGACCCGCTTGCCCGTTGCCAGCGAGCGCCCATAGCACTTGGCGCAGACGCCGATCCTGGACTCGCAGACGAGCACGCTGTAGGTGCGGACCGTCTCCACCCCTGCGGCTGTCAGCTTGTCGATCATCACCTCTGTCGTGTCCGTCCCGGCCTTCGCGAGCACCCTGCCCTCGGCTTCGACATCGGCTGCGAGGGTACGGCCGGTTCCCGTGTTCTCGACATTGACGACCTTGCGCAGCGTGCCGTCGGCGCCCTTCTCCGCGATCCGCATCGGTATCGACCTGTCCGTGCCGCAGTCCTCCTGCCGCACGATCACGTCCTGCGCCACATCGACCAGGCGCCGGGTGAGGTACCCGGAGTCCGCGGTACGCAGCGCGGTGTCAGCCAGGCCCTTGCGGGCACCGTGGGTGGAGATGAAGTACTCCACGACGGAAAGCCCCTCGCGGAAGCTGGACTTGATCGGCGTCGGGATGGTCTCGCCCTTCGGGTTGGAGACCAGGCCACGCATGCCTGCGATCTGCCGCACCTGCATCGGGTTACCGCGGGCGCCGGAGTTGACCATCATCCAGACCGAGTTGGTCTGCGGGAAGGCCGCTTCCATGTCCTGCGCCACGGCCGCAGTCGCGTGCGTCCAGATCTCGATGAGCTCCTGACGGCGCTCCTCGTCGGTGATCAGGCCGCGCTCGTACTCGCGCTGCACCTTGTCGGCACGCTTGTCGTAGGACTCCAGGATCTCCCGCTTGTGCGGCGGCGCCACCACATCCTCGATGGCGATGGTCAGGCCGGCCCGGGTCGCCCAGTGGAAGCCGGCGTCCTTGAGCGCGTCGAGCGCCGCGGCCACCTGCACCTTCGGGTAGCTCTCCGCAAGCTCGTTGACGATCGCGGAAAGCTGCTTCTTGCCGACCTCGTAGTTCACGAACGGGAAGTCCGCGGGCAGCGTCTCGTTGAAGATGCACCGGCCGAGCGTGGTCGGGATCCTGATCGGCTCACCTGGCACCCAGCCTTCCGGTGGCTCGAAGCCGAGGGGCGGGGTCACGCCGTTCAGCCGCACCTCGACCTTCGCGCGGACATCGATCTCCCCACGGTCATAGGCCATGATCGCCTCGGACGGCGAGGCGAACGCGCGCCCCTCCCCCTCGGCGCCCGGGGATTCCGCGGTCAGCCAGTACAGCCCGATCACCATGTCCTGGGTCGGCATGGTGACCGGCTTGCCGTCGGCCGGCTTGAGGATGTTGTTGGTGGACAGCATCAGGATCCGGGCCTCGGCCTGAGCCTCGGCCGACAGCGGCAGGTGAACCGCCATCTGGTCACCGTCGAAGTCCGCGTTGAACGCGGTGCAGACCAGCGGGTGGATCTGGATGGCCTTGCCCTCGACCAGTTGCGGCTCGAACGCCTGGATGCCGAGCCTGTGCAGGGTCGGCGCGCGGTTGAGCAGCACCGGGTGCTCGGTGATGACCTCTTCGAGCACGTCCCACACGACAGCGCGGGCACGCTCTACCATCCGCTTGGCGGACTTGATGTTCTGCGCGTGGTTGAGGTCCACAAGCCGCTTCATCACGAACGGCTTGAACAGCTCGAGCGCCATCTGCTTCGGCAGGCCGCACTGGTGCAGCTTGAGCTGTGGCCCGACCACGATGACCGACCGGCCCGAGTAGTCGACACGCTTGCCGAGCAGGTTCTGCCTGAACCGGCCCTGCTTGCCCTTGAGCATGTCAGACAGCGACTTGAGCGGGCGGTTGCCCGGGCCGGTGACCGGCCTGCCGCGGCGGCCGTTGTCGAATAGCGAGTCGACGGCCTCTTGCAGCATCCGCTTCTCGTTGTTCACGATGATCTCGGGCGCGCCGAGGTCGAGCAGCCGCTTGAGCCGGTTGTTCCGGTTAATGACCCGGCGGTACAGGTCGTTCAGGTCCGAGGTGGCGAAACGCCCGCCGTCGAGCTGCACCATCGGCCGCAGGTCCGGCGGGATCACCGGAATGCAGTCGAGCACCATGCCCATCGGGGTGTTGCGGGTGTTCAGGAACGCCGACACGACCTTAAGCCGCTTCAGCGCCCGTGCCTTCTTCTGGCCCTTGCCCGTGCGGATGGTGTCCCGCAGCTTCTGCGCCTCCTCCTCCAGGTCGAAGCCTGCCAGCCGCTCCTGAATTGCCTGCGCGCCCATCCCGCCGCGGAAGTACCTGCCGAACCTGTCCCGCATCTCGCGGTAGAGCAACTCGTCACCCTCGAGGTCCTGGACCTTCAGGCCCTTGAACCGGTTCCAGACCTCCTCGAGCCTGTCCAGTTCCTTCTGCACGCGGTCACGGATCTGCCTGCACTCCCGATCGGAGCTCTCACGGACCTTGCGCCGCGCGTCGCCCTTGGCGCCTGACGCCTCAAGCTCGGCGAGATCGGACTCGAGCTTCGCCTGCCGGGCCTCGACGTCATTGTCGCGGCGCTGTTCGAGCTGCTGCCGCTCCACCGAGATCCTCGCCTCGAGCGAGGGCAGGTCACGGCCCCGGGCGTCCTCGTCCACATACGTGATCATGTAAGCGGCGAAGTAGATGACCTTCTCCAGGTCCTTCGGCGCCAGGTCGAGCAGGTAACCGAGCCGGCTTGGCACGCCCTTGAAGTACCAGATGTGGGTGACCGGCGCGGCTAGCTCAATGTGACCCATCCGCTCGCGCCGCACCTTGGCGCGGGTGACCTCCACGCCGCAGCGCTCGCAGATGATGCCCTTGAACCTGACCCGCTTGTACTTACCGCAGTAGCACTCCCAGTCCCGGGTCGGGCCGAAGATCTTCTCGCAGAAGAGCCCGTCCTTCTCCGGCTTGAGGGTGCGGTAGTTGATGGTTTCCGGCTTCTTGACCTCGCCGTGCGACCACTGCCGGATGTCGTCAGCGGTGGCTAGGCCGATACGCAGGTCGTCGAAGAAGTTGACGTCGAGCACTTAGTCATCCCCTGGGTAGTTCGCGGCTTCTGGAGCGTGCCTGCCAGACACGCTTCAGACCTCTTCAACGCTGCTCGGCTCGCGCCGGGACAGGTCGATGCCGAGCTCCTCCGCTGCGCGGAAGACGTCCTCGTCCGTATCACGCATCTCGATGGAGACGCCGTCACTCGAGAGCACCTCGACGTTGAGGCAGAGCGACTGCATCTCTTTGATCAGCACCTTGAAGGACTCAGGTATGCCCGGCTCCGGGATGTTCTCGCCCTTGACGATCGCCTCGTACACCTTGACCCGGCCGAGAACGTCGTCGGACTTGATGGTGAGAAGCTCCTGCAGAGCGTAGGCAGCGCCGTAGGCCTCGAGCGCCCAGACCTCCATCTCACCGAACCGCTGGCCGCCGAACTGCGCCTTACCACCAAGCGGCTGCTGAGTGATCATTGAGTACGGGCCCGTCGACCGAGCGTGGATCTTGTCATCGACCAGGTGCAGCAGCTTGAGGATGTAGATGTAGCCGACCGCAATCGGGTCCCGGAACGGCTCACCGGTCCTGCCATCGAACATCCGCGCCTTACCGCCGCCGCCGACCAGGCGCTCGCCGTCGCGGTTGGGCAGCGCGGAGCCGAGCAGGCCGGTGATCTCCTCCTCGCGTGCACCGTCGAACACGGGCGTGGCCACCGAAGTTCCCGCTGGCGCCTCATCAGCGCCGATCTGGTGCAGCCGCTTGTGCCACGCATCATCGCCAGAGATCTTCCAACCGGCCTGCGCCACCCACCCGAGGTGGGTCTCGAGCACCTGGCCTACGTTCATCCGGCCGGGCACGCCGAGCGGGTTGAGCACGATGTCCACCGGCGTGCCGTCCTCAAGGAACGGCATGTCTTCCGCGGGCAGGATCTTGGCGATGACGCCCTTGTTACCGTGCCGGCCCGCCAGCTTGTCACCATCGGTGATCTTCCGCTTCTGCGCCACGTAGACGCGTACGAGCTCGTTCACGCCCGGAGGCAGCTCGTCGCCGTCCTCCCTGGTGAAGACGCGGACACCGATGACCTTGCCCTCCTCGCCGTGCGGCACCTTCAGCGACGTGTCGCGGACCTCACGGGCCTTCTCACCGAAGATGGCACGCAGCAGCCGCTCCTCCGGGGTGAGCTCGGTCTCCCCCTTCGGCGTCACCTTGCCCACGAGGATGTCGCCGGTGACGACCTCAGCGCCGATCCGGATGATGCCGCGTTCGTCGAGGTCGGCGAGCACGTCATCGGAGACGTTTGGGATGTCTCTGGTGATCTCCTCGGGCCCGAGCTTGGTGTCGCGGGCGTCGACCTCATACTCCTCGATATGGATGGAGGAGAGGACGTCGTCGCGGACGAGCCGCTGAGACAGGATGATGGCGTCCTCGTAGTTGTGGCCCTCCCAGGGCATGAACGCCACGAGGAGGTTCTTGCCGAGAGCCATCTCGCCGCCGGACGTGCACGGGCCATCCGCGATGACCTGACCGGCCTCCACCCGCTGGCCCTCATCCACGATCGGCTTCTGGTTGAAGCACGTGCCCTGGTTGGAGCGCCGGAACTTGGCCACGCGGTAGGTCGTCCTGGTACCATCATCGGCCGCGATCGTCACGTAGTCCGCCGAGACCTCCTCGGCCACACCCGCCTTCTCTGCGACGATCACATCGCCGGCATCGGTCGCCGCGCGGTACTCCATGCCGGTGCCCACGAGCGGTGCCTCGCTGCGCAGCAGCGGCACCGACTGGCGCTGCATGTTGGAGCCCATCAGCGCACGGTTCGCGTCATCGTGCTCCAGGAACGGGATCATCGCGGTCGCGACCGAAACCATCTGCCGCGGCGAGACGTCCATGTAGTCGACGTCATCGGGCTGGATGTAGTCGACCTCGCCGCCCTTCCGCCTGACGAGCACGCGGTCCTCGGCGAACGATCCGTCGGCGGAAAGCGGTGTGTTCGCCTGCGCGATGACGTGCCTGTCCTCCTCGTCCGCGGTCAGGTAGTCGATCTGCTCGGTGACGCTGCCGCTCTGAACCTTGCGGTACGGGGTTTCGACGAAACCGAATGAGTTCACCCGCCCATACGAGGACAGCGAGCCGATGAGGCCGATGTTCGGGCCTTCAGGCGTCTCGATCGGGCACATCCGGCCGTAGTGCGACGGGTGCACGTCACGCACCTCGAAGCCGGCCCGCTCGCGGGAGAGGCCGCCCGGCCCGAGCGCGGAAAGGCGGCGCTTGTGCGTGAGCCCGGCTAGCGGGTTGGTCTGGTCCATGAACTGCGAGAGCTGGCTGGTACCGAAGAACTCCTTGATGGACGCCACGACCGGCCGGATGTTGATCAGCGTCTGCGGCGTGATCGCCTCGACGTCCTGGGTGGTCATCCGCTCCCTGACCACGCGCTCCATGCGCGCGAGGCCAAGTCGCACCTGGTTCTGGATGAGCTCGCCGACGGTACGCAGCCGCCGGTTGCCGAAGTGGTCGATATCGTCGGTCTCGACAGGGACCGCAACGTCGCCGACGGTGATCTCCTCCTCGCCCGCGTGCAGCCGGACGAGGTACTCGATCGTGGCGACGATGTCATCCTCGGACAGCGTTCCCCGGGCGATCGGCGCGTCGAGGCCGAGCTTCTTGTTGACCTTGTACCTGCCGACCTTGGCGAGGTCGTACCGCTTCGGGTTGAAGTACAGGTTCTCGAGCAGGGTCTGCGCGGACTCTCGGGTCGGCGGTTCACCCGGGCGCAGCTTGCGGTAGATGTCGAGCAGCGCGTCGTCCTGGCCGGAAGTGTGGTCCTTCTCCAGCGTGGTGCGCATGGACTCGTAGTCGCCGAAGCGGGCGAGGATCTTCGCCTCGTCCCAGCCAAGCGCCTTCAGCAGGACGGTGACGCCCTGCTTGCGCTTGCGGTCGATGCGGACGCCGACGCTGTCCCGCTTATCGACCTCGAACTCCAGCCACGCGCCACGGGACGGGATGACCTTGCAGCTGTAGACGTCCTTGTCGGAGGTCTTGTCGACCTGGCGGTCGAAGTACACGCCTGGCGAGCGGACGAGTTGCGACACGACGACACGCTCGGTGCCGTTGATGATGAACGTGCCCTTTGGCGTCATGAGGGGGAAGTCACCCATGAACACCGTCTGGCTCTTGATCTCGCCGGTGCTGTTGTTGATGAACTCCGCCGTCACGAACATGGGGGCGGAAAAGGTCATGTCCTTGTCCTTGCACTCCTCGACGGAGTACTTGGGCGGCTCGAACCTATGATCTCGGAACGAGAGTGACATGGTCCCAGAGAAGTCCTCGATGGGGCTTATCTCCTCGAAGATCTCCTCTAGGCCGGATTGCTCCGGGATATCCTTGCGGCTGGTCTTCTTGGCCTCTGCGACCCGGGCCTTCCAGTTCTCGTTGCCGAGAAGCCAGTCGAATGACTCGGTCTGCAGAGCAAGAAGATCCGGAACCTCGAGAGGCTCCTTGATGCGCGCGAAGGAGACGCGACGCGGACCGAGAGTGTTAGCTGAAGCGCTGCGCGAGGCTGCCAACAGGGGTCCTTCCAAGCTTGTGGCGGACAATCACCGCACGCACGCAAAACGCCCAGCGGGCTCGCCGCAGGAGTTCGAGGAGGGCCGAGGACGTTAGAGTGCAGCGCAAAAGGGCAGTGTAGCCGAACGCTACACTGCTGTCCAACTGTACGCCACTATGAGATTCACGGTTGCTCCGCAGCATCGCTCGTCAGCGAGCGTACGTCAAGCCCGGACACCGATATACGGGCATCTCAGGGGCGTGAGGGACGCCACAGGGCCCGGCAGGTGTACCGCGCGATCAGACGGGTAGGGAAGTCATTTCTCTCTGACGGCGGCCGGGCCCTGCGCCCCTACCCGCGGTGTGCCGCGCCGTGCCGCGCCGTGCCAGCACGCCGCCGCATGGGTCATGTGGCGCGGCTCACGGCGCCGCGCGGCGCCGCATGGCCGTGTGTCAGTCCCGCGCCAGCCCGGCCACAAGGCGTTAAAGACGTGGTAGTGCCGGGTTAGTGCCGTCCGTCAGTCCCGCGTCAGTCAGGCGGGCACGCTGCGGAGACCGGCAGAACGTGCAGGCCAGGGCGCGGTCCCCGGGTCAGTCCCGGGTCAGTCCCGGGTCAGTCCCGGGTCAGTCCCGGGTCAGTCCCGGGTCAGTCCCGGGTCAGTCCCGGGTCAGTGCCACTGCGGGTCCCCCTACAAGGCCGCGACCGAGATCGGACGCCCACACCCAGCACGCCTTCCCCACAGCACCGCAGCACATCGGGCGGGCGGCCGCCGACCGCGGGCCCTGGTTCACCAGGCGTGGTGCGGGCGGGGAAGGCGGGCGCGAGCTTGAGCGACTTCGTGACGGCACCTACGGTGTGGGACGCCACGCGTGACCCTCATGATCCCGGTAACTACTTGGAACTATTCGCAGAAAAAATACCGGGATCATGCAAGACGCGGGGGCGGCCACTCGATCGGTTGGCCGCCCCCCGCGAATGCGGCGAGATCGGCCGCTACTTGACGGTGACCGTCGCCCCGGCGCCCTCGAGGGCAGCCTTGGCCTTCTGCGCAGCCTCCTTGTTGACCTTCTCGAGCAGCGCCTTCGGCGCGCTGTCGACCAGGTCCTTGGCCTCCTTGAGGCCAAGGCTCGTGAGGCTGCGGACCTCCTTGATGACCTGGATCTTCTTCTCGCCCGCGGCTTCGATGATGACGTCGAACTCGTCCTGCTCCTCTTCCGCGGCCTCCGCGCCAGTCGCGCCAGCGGGCGCGGCGGCGACAGCCGCGACTGGGGCGACGGCCTTGACGTCGAACGTCTCCTCGAACTGCTTGACGAACTCCGACAGCTCCAGGAGGGTCATCTCCTTGAACGCGTCGAGCAGGTCGTCGGTGCTGAGTTTCGCCATCGTAGTAATTCCTTCGTGTGCGCCAGGTCCCACCGGCGACCGTCGGTCACCAGCGGATCTTCGAATTTGACTGGCTCGCCCGGGTGATGAGCGGCCACTGGTCATGCCGGGTGATGCCGAGTCATGCCCCGGGGGGCTCCGCTACGGCCGGTGAAGCGTCGGCAGCTTCCCCGCCCTGCTGCTCGCGCTTGGCACGCAGCGCCTCGGCGAGCTGAGCAAACTGCGTCGGCAGGGCATTGAACGTTGCCGCGGCACGCGCCATCGATGCCTTTATCCCGCTCGCGATCTTCGCGAGGAGCACGTCGCGTGACTCCAGATCAGCCAGCTTCGTGATCTCCGCGGCAGTCAGCGAGGCACCATCGAGGACCCCGCCCTTGATGACAAGCAGCGGGTGCGCCCGCGAGAAGTCGCGCAGTCCCTTGGCGGTCTCGACCACATCACCCTCGACGAACGCGATCGCCGAGGGTCCGCTCAGGAGGCTGGAGATCTGCTCCTCGAGCCCGGCATCTCTGGCGGCGATCTTGGTGAGCGTGTTTTTCACCACGGTGAACGTGGCGCTGTCACCAAGTGAGCGGCGCAGCTCAGCTAGCTGGGCCACGGTGAGCCCGCGGTACTCAGTCAACATGGCGCCGTTGGAGCTCTGGAATCTCTCAGTGAGCTCGGCGGCCGCGGCCACCTTGTCGGCTCTCGCCATGGGCCTCCTTCCTCCCTGCCAGTCCGGGGACGACCCCCGGACCCGGTCTGCTTGCCCGGGGGCGACCCCCGGCTGCCGATTGGGACGCCGGAGAAGGTCACACAGGTAAAATAAAACGCCCCGGCGCAGGTCGGCCGGAGCGTATCAGCCGGTCATGGCACCAAGCGCCCACGACGGAAGATCAGCTCACAACTCACCTGCGCGGGCCGCCCGCTCACGCGGGACCTTCGGTTACTTTGACCCCTCGGCGGGCCTCAAAATAACAACCAGCGGTCTTTGGCAGATCGCAGTCTACGCTCCGGCCGGAATGCTAGCCAAATCGGCTGGCCGGACCAGAGAGTGGCGCGGCGGCACCGGACCGGCCACAGCAGGCTCAGCTGGCTGCGGACTGCTCAAGCTCGTCGGTCAGGCCGCGCGTCTTGTTCGGGTCGACCGGGACGCTCGGGCCCATGCTGGTGGTGAACGCCGCCTTCTTCAGGTAGCGGCCCTTGGCCGCGGCCGGCTTGAGCCGCAGAACCTCGTCGACCGCTGCCGCATAATTTTGCAGGAGAGCCAGCTCGGGGAACGACACCTTGCCGATCACGAAGTGCAGGTTGCCGTGCCGATCCACCCGAAATTCGATCTTGCCACCCTTGATTTCGCTCACGGCCTTGGCGACGTCATTGGTGACCGTTCCCGTCTTCGGGTTGGGCATCAGGCCCCGCGGGCCGAGCACCCGGCCAAGGCGGCCCACCTTGCCCATCAGGTCGGGGGTCGCCACGACGGCGTCGAAGTCAAGGAAGCCGCCCTGGATCCGCTCGATAAGGTCGTCCGTGCCGACGTAATCGGCGCCCGCCTCACGCGCCTCCTCGGCTCGCTCGCCAGTCGCGAAGACCAGGACGCGGGCTGTCTTGCCGGTGCCGTTGGGGAGGATGACCGTGCCACGCACCATCTGATCGGCCCGGCGCGGGTCAACCCCGAGCCGCAGCGCCACCTCGACGGTGGGGTCGAATTTCGTCGTCGCGGTCTTCTTGGCCAGCGCCGCTGCCTCAGCGGGGCTGTAAAGCTTGCTGCGGTCGATCATCTCGGCCGCCTTACGGTATGCCTTGCTGCGCTTCATGTGATATCCCCTTCGCACTACCTTGGAGGACGTGGTCTGCGGGCCAGCGCCAGGCCCTGCCACTGTCGTTGGCGGCGGCCGCCGGTCAGGCCCGCCGCGGCGGTTCGCCCTCGACCGTGATGCCCATGGAACGCGCCGTACCGGCGATAATCTTCTCGGCGGCCTCCACGGTGGTCGCGGTCAGATCGGGCATCTTCGTCTGTGCGATCTCACGGACCTGTGCGGCGGTGATCGAACCGACCTTCGTCTTATGGGGCTCGCCGCTGCCCTTTTCAACACCGGCGGCCTTCTTGATCAGCTCGGGCGCCGGCGGTGTCTTCGTGATGAACGTGAACGAGCGGTCCTCGAAGATGGTGATCTCAACCGGGATCACGTTCCCGCGCTGGGCTTCTGTCGCGGCGTTGTACTGCCTGCAGAAGTCCATGATGTTGACGCCGTGCGGCCCGAGCGCGGTGCCCACCGGCGGCGCCGGTGTGGCCTGCCCGGCCGGCAGCTGTACCTTGACAACCGCCGCGATCCTCTTCCTGGGAGGCATGTCAGCAGAATCCTAACCTTTCAGATCTTCGCCACTTGATCGAAGGAGAGCTCGACCGGCGTCTCCCTGCCGAAGATCGACACCAGCACCTTGAGCTTCTGGGTGTCGGCGTTGATCTCGTTGACCGTGGCAGGCAGCGTTGCAAACGGGCCGTCCATCACGGTAACCGACTCGCCGACTGTGAAGTCCACGACCGTTCGCTCTTCGTCCTTCCTCTTCGCCTGCTCCTCCGGCTCCGGGGCAAGGAGCTGCGCCACCTCATCGAGACTGAGCGGCGACGGTCTGCTCGACAGCCCGACGAAACCGGTCACGCCTGGGGTGTTGCGGACCGCAGCCCACGATTCGTCGCTCAGCTCCATCCGGACCAGGATGTATCCGGGCAGCACCTTCTCGGAGACCTGCTGACGCTTACCGCCCTTGATCTCGGTCACCTGGTGTGTCGGCACCTCGATCTGGAAGATGTAGTCCTCCATGTTCAGCGACTGGGTGCGGCTCTCCAGGTTGGTCTTGACCCGGTTCTCATAACCGGCGTACGAGTGCACGACATACCAGTCACCCGGAAGCAGCCGCAGCTGCCGCTT
Source organism: uncultured Actinomycetota bacterium (assembly GCA_963820395.1). GTDB lineage: Bacteria > Actinomycetota > Actinomycetes > Streptosporangiales > Streptosporangiaceae > DATFVJ01. The sequence continues at coordinate 216,019 of CAWGAE010000002.1, forward strand.
GAACTCTGCTACCGGGTCGCTTTCCGGCTCGGCACCATCCGGCGCAGAGCCGGGCGCCGTGTCGGGCGCATCCGGTTCTGGCTCGTCAAGCACGTCTCCGGCACGACCCTCGGGCACGCCGGAATCGAGAGCCTGCTCGGCGGCTTCGCTCTCGCCCGCATGCAGCTGGGACTCGGACACGGTGACTCTTTCTCTCTCGTTGTGGTTGCCGGCGGTGGCCGACGTGGTCAGGACCTCATCAGCCGCGCCGACATGGTCCGTGGCCGGACCGGCCGGGACCGGCCCGGTTGGCTCTGTCGTTTCGCCGTCGGCGGCGCCGGCGAGTTCTAGCTTGTTCCCTGCGATCGTGCCTCAGTACCCCGCCTGCGGCCAAGGAGCGCGGCTCAGCCGAAGAGTCCGAGCACGAGCTTCGTGAACACGTAGTCCAGGCCCGTCACTATCCCGACCATGACAAGCACGAAGACCAGGGCCACGGTCGTGTAGGTAATCAGCTCACGGCGGGTCGGCCAGATTACCCTGCGGAGCTCGGCGACAACCTGACGGAAAAACAGCGCAGGCGTCGTGCGGGAACCCTTCTTGGGTCCCGAACCACCCCGCCGCTCCGCCAGCCGAACCGCGTATCTGAGTCGCCATGTCCTCACCTGAGCCGCACCGAACTGAGCCTGAACTTCACACCCGAGCCGCACTCGCAGGGCAGGAGGGACTCGAACCCCCAACCGCCGGTTTTGGAGACCGGGACTCTACCAATTGAGCTACTGCCCTCTGCTGTCTGCGCACACCTGCTGTCAGCGCGCGCCACCCTCAACGTACCGACGACCGCCCGCAACTGTACAGGCGGCCGCGCCCGGAGCCCTGCCTGAGCCGATCGCGGACATGCGTCGGCCGTGCAGTGGACTCCAGCGGCGCAAGTGTACGTTGTGCAGCCGCACGCCGTCGAACCAGCGGGGCTCAGCATGATCCTTAACGGCTGCGCGGTGCGCACCATCAGCGAGTCTGCGGGGAATCCCGCGCCGCTGGGGTACGGGGCGTCCGCCGCCTGGGCCGCGTCCCCCCGAGCCAGGGCAGCGACGGGTGGTTACGGGGGGACCACCCCGTGCAAGCGCTGCACGGCTTGCGCCGCGTGGCACCCGGCATATGGTGTGATATAGCATGCACGCCACCATGATCGACACGGTGCCCTTCACCTCGCCCGCCGCCGTGCCGGCTGCGGTGCCGACCGGGCGTGTTACCGCTTAACCTGGGGAAGGCTCGCGAAGCGCCCGGGCGAGATGACACGATGGGTGACATGCGAACGCTGCCTTCCCGTATATCAGCACGGGTATCCGCGATCTCGGAATCCGCGACGCTCGCCGTCGATGCCAAGGCCAAGGCGCTAAAGGCAGCGGGGCGGCCGGTAATCGGGTTCGGCGCAGGCGAGCCCGACTTTCCGACTCCCGGTCACATCGTGGCGGCCGCACAACAGGCTTGCTCACAGCCACGCTTCCACAAGTACACTCCATCGGGAGGCCTGCCAGAGCTGAGAGACGCGATCGCGGCGAAGACCGCGCGCGACTCCGGTTACGAGGTCGAGGCCAGCCAGGTGCTCGTCACCAACGGCGGCAAGCATGCGGTGTACGAGGCGTTCGAAGCATTGCTCGACCCAGGCGACGAGGTACTCATGCCCGCGCCCTACTGGACCACCTACCCGGAATCGATCAAGCTTGCGGGCGGGAATCCGGTGCCGGTACTTACCGACGAGCGGGCCGGCTACCTCACGTCGGTCTCCAAGCTCGAGGCCGCCCGTACGGACCGCACCAAGGTGCTGCTCTTCGTGTCACCGTCCAACCCGACCGGAGCGGTCTACCCGGCTGCGCTCGTCGCCGAGATCGGCCGCTGGGCCGTGGCCAACGGGATCTGGGTGGTCACCGACGAGATTTACGAGCACCTGGTTTACGACGACGCGCGGTTCACTTCGATGCCGGTCGAGGTCCCCGAGCTCAGTGATCGCTGCGTCGTGATCAACGGTGTCGCGAAGACATACGCAATGACGGGCTGGCGGGTCGGCTGGTTGATCGGGCCACCGGACGTCGTCAAGGCGGCCGTGAACCTTCAGTCACACGCGACATCGAACGTGTGCAACGTCGCGCAGGCGGCGGCGCTCGCCGCGGTCACTGGTGATCTCTCCGCGACAGCAAGCATGCGCGAGGCGTTCGACCGGCGCAGGCGCGTTATGGCCCGGATGCTTAATGACATTCCCGGTGTCACCTGCCCCGAGCCGAAGGGCGCCTTCTACTGCTATCCGTCCGTCAAGGACCTGATCGGCAAGGAGATTCGCGGCACGCAGGTGGAGAGCAGCGTCGCCCTCGCCGGGTTGATCCTGGAGGAAGCGGAGGTCGCGGTAGTTCCCGGCGAGGCGTTCGGTACTCCGGGCTATTTCCGGTTGTCGTGCGCGCTCGGCGACGACGACCTCGTGGAGGGGATCACCCGCATGGCCAAACTACTCGCCGAGGCCCGCTGAGTGACGGCACACCGCCGAATGCCGTTCGGCTGTGGTGAAACATGTGAGCTGTGGTGAAACATGTGACCTGTGGTGAAATATGTGACCTGTGGTGAACCATGTGACCTGTGGTGAAACATGTGAGCTGTGGTGAAACATGTGACCTGTGGGAGACCGCCACACTGTCGGCGGATCTGTCGACATCTCCGCAGGTCACGGGATTTCGAACGAGCCATCCGTGGCTAGTCTGAAAGATCAATCTCACGATGCGAGGCGTCGACTCGATCCTGCAACAGCCGCCAGCAGAGGGCTATAGCTCCACGCCCACGAGCACGGGCTCGGCGACGAGCGTCACACCGAACGCGTCCAGGACCGCATCTCTGATTTCACGTGCTAGGGCAACCAGCCCTGCCGTGGTGCCACCACCCGGATTGGTGAGCGCGAGCGTGTGCCTGGACGAGATCCGAGCGCCCCATGCCGCATACCCCTTGCCGAAGCCTGCGTGCTCGATCAGCCACGCCGCCGGCACCTTGACGCTGCCGCCAGGCGCTGGGAATCGCGGGAACATGGTGCCGGGGCCGAGCCGACGGCGCACGGCGTCCTCGAACGCCGCGAGCTGATCAGGCTCGAGCACGGGGTTGGTGAAGAACGAGCCCGCGCTGCGGCTGTCCGGCTCAGCCGGATCGAGCACCATCGCCTTGCCCCTACGCAGTTCAAGGACCGCGTCACGGACCTCGCCGAGGGGCACCCGCTGCCCGGCAGCGACCCCGAGCGACGATGCCAGTTCGGCATAGCGGATCGGCCGCGACAGCCGTCCGGGATCCAGCTTGAACGTCGCGTCGAGAATCACGAACCGGCCAGGCAGGCGTTTGAACATGCTCATCCGGTAGCCAAACCCGCACGCGGCGCCGTCCAGAGTCACCACCCGCCCCGATGTCCGGTCGAGGGCCCGCACGCGGATGATCGTCTCTGCCACCTCCTGTCCGTAGGCACCGACGTTCTGGATGGGGGTGGCACCGGCCAGGCCAGGGATTCCGGCGAGGCACTCCACGCCGGCCAGCCCGTCCGCCACGCAGCGCGCGACGATCTTGTCCCAGTCCTCGCCCGCGGCGGCACGCAGCAACGCCGCACCGCGATCATGCTGATCCCATCGGACCTCAACGCCGCAGGTAGCGATGCGCACGACCGTGCCGGGGAAACCCGCATCGGAAACGACGAGGTTGGAGCCGCGGCCGAGAATGAGGACCGGCTCACCCGCTGCGTCGGCGCCGCGGACCGCGTCCACCACGTCCCGCTCGTTCGGCGCCTCGACGAACCTGCCGGCCGGGCCGCCAAGCAGCAGGGTCGTGTAGCCGGCCAGCATCACCCGCTCGCCAGCCCGGGCGCCCGGCGCCTCCGCGGGCTGTTCACCGCCGACCTGGGCAGCCGCTTCGCCGCCTGCTCCAGTCACGGTCACCTCGGTCACGCCAGTTTGACGACCGCGCGGGCGCGACTGAGCACCTTCGCCTCGCCCGACCTGGCAGTCAGCGCCAGTGCCACGCGGTTGCCGTCCAGCTTCTCCCCGATCTTCCCGCCGACGTTGATCGTGGCGCCATTGCCGTCGTCCGGCACCACGACGGGAGCCGAGAACCTGACGCTGAAGTCCAGCACGGCACCGGGATCACCGACCCAGTCGGTCACATACCTGCCCACCTGCGCCATGGTGAACATCCCGTGCGCGATCACGTCCGGGAGCCCGACCGACTTGGCGATCCGCTCGTTCCAGTGGATCACGTTGAAATCGCCCGAGGCACCCGCATACCTGACGAGGTCGACCCGCTGCGCACGGTAGCTTCGCGGCTCCAGCTGCTCGCCGACTTCGACGTCGTCGTACTTGACTTGCGCGGTCATCTCGCTGGCGCCCCTTCTCAGTTCCCGGCCCCGCCGCGCTCCACGAGCGTGGAATGCGCGGTACATACGAGCTCGCCCTCGACGGTCCTGATCTCGGTCTCAGTCGTGAGCAGCACGTTGCGGCCCGCGTCACGGATATCGGAGATCGTGGACTGGCAGGTGACGACGTCGCCCGCGTAGAGCGGGCGGCTGTACTCGAAGCCCTGCTCCCCGTGCACGACCATGGCGTAGTTGACGCCGAGGCCCGGATCCATGACCGCCCGCGCACTGCCAGCCATCGTGATCACGATGGCGAAGGTCGGCGGCGCGGGCACATCCCTGTGACCCGCTGCCTGCGCCGCCTCTCGGTCGCGGTAGAGCGGATTGGGGTCGCCGATCGCGCTGGCGAATTCGGCGATCTTCACCCGGCTCACCTCGTACGGCTCGGTCGGCGGGTACGTCCGGCCGAGGTAGTCCCGGTTGATTCCCATGCAGCCCTCCGCGAGACCAGTTGACCCGGCGTGCTCCGGGTATGGCGATTACGTGCGTGCCATCGTCCGGCGAATGTGGCGCCAGGTGCTCATTGTCCGCGGCACGGCAGGCGCCCAGCGCGGCACCATGCGACCGTAACAGAACGCGGTTCGGCCTTGCCTGACAAGGCGCCCGGGTTAGCGGGTCTCGCGGTGCGACTGGTGCTTACGGCAGTTCGGGCAGTACTTCTTGATCTCCATCCGGTCCGGGTCGTTGCGCCGGTTCTTGCGGGTGATGTAGTTGCGGTGCTTGCATTCCTGGCAGGCCAAAGTGATCTTCGGCCTGACGTCGGTGGCAGCCACGATGGGGTGCCCTCCTACTGGGTTGGATGGTGGGACCTGCAGTTCGCCGGAATCCAGCAGGAAACCGCCGAACTCGTAGCGGAGGCCGGACTTGAACCGGCGACACAGCGATTATGAGCCGCTTGCTCTGCCTGACTGAGCTACTCCGCCGCCTGGGCGCCGCCGCCTGAGCGCCCGGCCACCGCCGACAAGGCAGCGGCCAGCACGTCAGCATACCTCCAACCGGTGCTCCAGCTCGATATTCCCGCAACGCCCTCTCGATGTTCCCGCCAACGCCCTCGCTCGATATTCCCGCTTTTCGATGTTCCCGCTGCCGCCCTCGCTCGATTCCCGCCAACATCCTGGGCGTTCTGGACCTGTCCGACGCCACCGTCGAGACCCCACGCCAAGTGGCGGCCCGGGTGCGGCGGGCGCTGAAATACGTGCCGCCCGACCGGCTCCTTCTGGCCCCCCGACTGCGGAATGAGGTATCTGCCGCGTGATGCCGCATTCCGCAAGCTCCCGGCGATGACGCGGGCGGCACGCAAGCTACACACTGAACACGGAGAGTGACGTTTACCGTCAACACCTCCTACCCTGAGTGACGTCCACCGCAAGTGCCGCCCACGGAAAGTGACGTCAGCGCTGCGGGCCGATTACAGCCCCGCCGGGTGTGCCTTTTTGATGGCCGTCGCTGTCACGCCTCGGCAAGCCGCGCTCTTCCACGCCCGTCCAGACCTTGTCAAGGAACTCGGCGATCTCGGCGGTCAGGCGGGCGGGCTGCACCCACAGCTCGGCGAACGTGCGGGTCCGGATCAGCCTGGCGTCGGGCAGCTGACGCGCCAGCCTTTCCGCGTCGGTGAATGAGTGGATCAAGTCGATCCCATGTCCAAGTACCAGCGCTGGCGAGGTAATGGACCGGCGCTCGTCCGGAGTCGGGGCGATGGGCCCCACTGCGACGCCATGCAACACGGCGGCGGTCTCGTCTGGATCGGACGCAATGGCCATGACGAACGTGTCGAGCGCACCAAGGCCGGACGCAGGCATGCGCGAGGCCGCCCAGGAGAGCAATCGCATCGGGGCCCGGCCGTAGTGGACCACGAGCAGGAGCGGCAGGAACACGCTTATCGCCGCGGGCACGGCCGACTCGAGCACCGGCATCTCCAGGACCAGGCCGCAGACCCGCTCAGGCGCTCTTACCGCGGTCATCAGGCTGACATTGGTACCCAGCGAAACGCCTCCGAGTACCGCCTGATCGACGGCGAGCTCGTCCAGCAGGCACAACACCTGCTCCGCGTAGAGGTCCGCCCGAAGGGGGCCAGCATGCCGAGGTTTGTCGCTGTGGCCATGACCGAGGAGGTCGAGCAGCACGACCCGGTTACCCTTGGCCGCCAGCGCCCGGGCCAGGTGACGGCTCAGGTTGGAATCGAGTAACAAACCGTGCAACCAGACGAGGACACGGTCACCCGACCCGTGGACCTCGTAGGCCAGCCGGTACTTACCGTAACGAAGTGTGTACCTGGCGCCATCGATGCTTGCGTCCCGATTGTGCTTGGGTATAGCGCTCACATAGGTATAGTGCCTCGCTGATGCTGGCTGACTAGGGTCCATCGGCCCTTTGCTAATCCCGGGTCCTGCGGAGCGCCGCAGTCCTTCGTGCCAATCTGGACGCGATCCACGCCCAGGCCGGACAGGCGGCCCGTCCGCCAGGAGTGATCCGCCAGGAGTGACCAGGGTATGCCCGATCTCGGGACGCGACGCCGACGGTGTGCCAGAAGGAGACGGGGCTGCCGTCCCGGCATGGCCGCCCGTAGTCGGGCGTGTGCGATCATTCATGGGTGCGCGATCCCTGGGTCGGATGGCTTGCGGCGCATGACGTTCGCCCCTATCCGGCGGCATCCAGCGCAGCACATTCTGCATAGGTGACGTGCCTGATCTGCCCAAGGAGGAGCAGTGGTGGCTGAAACCCATCAAGAGCAGCCGGATCATTGGCTGGCACTCGAGAAGCCCGGCTCCGGCGCCTCCTGGGGGTGCCGGATCGAGAGCGTCGGCACGAAGCTGCCGTCGCGCAGGCTGACGACCAAAGATCTGATGAGCCAGACCAAACACAACACGCACATACAGCTGGAGCGACTGACCGGGATCCACGAACGCCACGTCGTCGGGCCGGGCGAGAACTCCTACACCCTCGGCGTCGGGGCTGCCCGCGACTGCCTGGCTCATTCGCAGCACGAGGCGCCAGACATCGAGATGGTGATCAGCACCAGCATCACCCGGTCCAAGGGCGGGGCCGCGCAGACCTTCGAGCCCCCGCTCAGCCTGTACATCAAGCAGGCGATCGGCGCCACGCACGCAGTGAACTTCGATATCTCGAACGCGTGCGCCGGCATGCTGACAGGGGTGTTCCTCCTGCAAGACCTCGTCACGCGTGGTGAGATCAAATGCGGCATGGTGGTTTCCGGAGAGTACATCTCCCACCTGAGCTGGAACGCGGCGAAGCAGGTCCGCTCTGTGCTCAGCAAGCAGCTCTCATCGCTCACGCTGGGTGACGCGGGTGCCGCTGTCATCGTGGAACGGGCGCCCGACGGCGCTCCTGGCATCGACGTCATCGGCTTCACCACCCTCGCCGAGCACAGCCGGCTGTGCCTCGCCTTCCCCAGCAAGGTGGGCCCGGGCGCCCAGATGTACACCGAGGCCAGGAAGCTGCAGAAGGTGGCGATCGAGGACATGGCGCCGCTGGTTGCCGATGTGCTCGGCGAAGCTGGCATCGACCTGTCCGACATCGACTACCTGATTCCCCATCAGACCTCGGCCCGGGCCATCCGCAAAGGTACGGAAGAGTTCGCCCGGCGCCTCGGCGCCAGGCCGAAGCACATGGTTGTCAACCTCGAAGAGTACGGCAACACGTCGTCGACGACGTTGTTCGTTGCCCTGCACAAGTATCTGCAGGAGGGGCGACTGCAGAAGGGAGACCGGGTGATGCTGCTGGCCCTGGCCTCCGGCGTGGAGATCGGCATGGCCATATTCACCATCGACACTCAGGTGGAACGCTATGGGCGCACGCATTGATGCCGCTAGCGCGCTGACCAGCCACGGTTTGCGCAAGGCAAGCGCCTTGCGCCTTGCTAACGACGCCGCCAAAGCCTGTCTCGCGCATGCCAAAACGTCGCCAGGCGACGTCGATATGCTGATCAACGCCGGCATCTACCGGGAAGACAACCTGGGTGAGCCCGCGCTCGCCGCACTCATACAAGAGGACATTGGCGCCAACCTGGGCCAGCCGCCGATCGGAGGGCACGGCACCTTCTCGTTCGACGTCATGAATGGCGCCTGCGGCGTGATGAACGCCATTCAGCTCCAGGCGGGGTTTCTCCGTTCCCGGGTTATCCAGCACGGCCTGATCGTAACGAGCGATGTCCACCCGAATCCGAAGCAGCGGGGAGCTCACCCCTTCCGGCCGACCGGCGGCGCGATCCTCCTCGGCTGGGATGACGGCATCGCCGGGTTCACGGACTTCTACACCGAGACCTTTACCGAGTATCAAGACATGCTCGAGAGCCGGCAGCACTGGAAGGCAGTACACGGGCCGCATGGCCCGGGCCGCCCGTACGGCCAGAGCCAGCTGATAATTGACCAGAAGCCCGGGTATCAGGCCCGTAGCGTCGATTGCGCGGTGGCGGCGACGCGGCGTTTCCTTGGCCGCCTGGGAATGGGCATCGAAGATATCGACCTCCTCGTCCCGGCCCCGTCCGTCCCGGACTTCCTGGACAGCCTGAGGGTAAGGCTGGGCGTTCCCGGCGACCGGGTCGCGTATGTGGCGGAAAACCTTGTCGATGCCTACAGCGCCGGACCCATCGCCGCCGTGGAGGCCGCGCTCAGGACCGGCCGGCTCGCTGAGGCGGAGAACACTCTGATGCTTGCGGCTGGCGCGGGCATCACTGTCTCCCTCGCGCTCTACCGCCAGACACCCGAAGCAACACCCGCTGCGTCGTAGCCGGACGCGCCTTCCCAGGAGAGTTCCGCAATAACCGCGGGAGACCGCCGACGCCGGGCTCCCGCTGGACACGAGGGAGTTGAACGCGAGGGCCGTCAGGTGTTTTTTCCCGACCAGCATGCACAGCTCGATGAATTGCCGATCGCCGTACCTGCGCGCAAGGGGTGTCCCGGGTGGCACTCGAGATGCGGCTGGCCGTGCACTTCGTCCTCGGCGGGAATCAGGGCGGCGACGAAGGACGTCCAACCAGAGGCGTCCGGGCCCGCCGCGTTCGCACCCGGCTGGCCATGATCCCTTTCCGTGTTAAGTCTTCTGCACACACGGCCGGTGAGTTAACGCGACTACGGATCATAGGCGGGCAACCGGAGGTTTCAGTCCTCGCCGAGCGTCCTGGGGTGCTCCGTAAGGCCACAGCACCTCAGGCACCGCCACCTCGCCGCCCTTGTCCTGGAAGTCTTCCGTGATCGACAGCGGCGCGCGCCGTCATTGCCTGCGTGGGCCGGTTCCTGCCGGAGATCAAGGGCCTGCCGGTGGAGGGGATCAGCGGGCCACGGTGGGCGGCGGCTCAGGAACGGCACGCGGCGCGCCGTCATGTACCAGGTTACGAATGCCTTACGTGCCACAATCACGACACACGGCACTACGGCTGGCGCCCGTAACCTTTCGTCATGGACAAGAGCCGGCGTCGGGGAGCGGCCTGCGTGACCAGATCACCGATCACGGCGTGCCACGGTGCCGGGGATCCGCTGAGGAGCGGCCCGGCTGCGGACGATCGGTGGAGGTCTCCGTGGCGGCACAGTAAGGGCCGTATCCGCGCTAGCCGCCTGACCCGGCGCCGGGCACTGCGCGGCGCCTGCCAGGGCATTGCATGCCGACATTTTCTTGTCCCTGCGCACCGGAGCAGATTGCGGAACACGATGATCACGTATTACGTGTCCCTCGCCCGGGCCGAAGTCCCGGATCCGAACCCATGCGAGGAGGTTCCGTGGGTAAATATCGATGGCCGATGCTGTTAGGCGCCTTACTGCTGAGTATCGGCACGGTGTGGACCGCGACCCCGGTTCTCATCCATTCGCCGGGAGATGGCGCACGCCTCAGCTCCGATGATGTCCGCACCGGCACCGCTGTCCGGGGCGCGCCGGCGAGAACCAGGCGGTGGGGGCGGGACCGTTTGCGGATGATGCCCGGCCTTGCGCAAGGCAGCGCCGCAGCCGCTGAGGCCGCCAGCGCGGCTGCGGTCAGCGGGAACTGGTCCGGATACGCCGCCACCGGCGGCAGCTTCACCAGCGTGTCGGCCGCCTGGACTCAGCCGGCCGTCACCTGCACGGCACAGGACACCTTGTCCGGCTTCTGGGTGGGCCTGGACGGTGTAGGGACCCAGTCGGCGGAACAGACCGGTACACAAGCAGAATGCAACGGCGGCACCCCGGCGTACTCGGGATGGTTCGAGATGTTCCCCGCCGCCAAGGTGGTCTATGACAACCCGGTGCGGCCGGGTGACGCCATGACCGCGTCGGTGACCACATCGGGCACCGGCACGTTCGCTTTGACCCTCACAGACCAGACGCAGGGGTGGAACCAGGTCACCACGCAAACCTCGGCGACGGCGCAGCTTGGTTCGGCGGAAGTCATCGCCGAGGCGCCGAGTACTAACACAGTCCTGCCGCTGTCCGACTTCGGCACGGTGAACTTCACCGCGGCCACGGTCAACGGCGCCCCGATCGGGAACGCCAACCCGAGCTCGCTCACCATGGTCTCCGCCGACGGCGTCACCGAGGCCACGCCTTCCGCGCTGACCGGCGGCAACGCCTTCTCCGTCACCTGGCACAGCAGCGGCGCCTGAAGACGCGTGCGGCCAAGAAATTGCGGGCATCCTCCAATCTCCGGGAGCAGGCCGCGAACTTGCGCGCCAGCCGGCTGTGTAGGGGATCCCGTCGCGGCCTGCGCCGCTGTGCTGCGGGTGGTCGACGCTGAGGAGCCACGCTGCGCATTTCTTTGGCTCTCCCCTCGCGCTCGCGGCCGCACCCCGCAAGCGTTACATCAGCGTGATCGCGCACGCGTCCCCGCCAGTGGGCGAGGTTCCGCCAGTGGGCGACCTCTCCGGAGACGTAGTAGTAGGAGACGGGGATACCGCAGATCGAGAACCAGGATGAGCCCGAGGTTGGCAATGACCTCGGACAGGAAGTGGGCAGGCGAGGCCCGGTGCTTCGTCCAGATACCGACCGCCGCCTGGGTGAACATCAGGTTCGCCGCCACGGCGCCGCCGATGCACCCGGCCACCCGCGCCGGGAAGGTAGGCCGCCGCGTCAGCGCCAGCGCGGCCCGCCGAAAGCGGCGTCGACAAAGGACACCACCGGGTTGAAGTGGCCGGACAATGGCCCGAACATCAAGATGATGGGAACAGCCCGGCCGCGGTCGCCGCCGCGTTCTCCAGTAGCTGGAGTCCCACGTTGCCGGGGGACAGAAATCTGGGCGGCGATGCCCGAGCCGATCACCACGGCCGCCAGGAAAGCACTGTCCAGCAGCTCGGCCAGCAGCCGCCGCCACAACACCACGTCGTTCACCGGAGGGCCCGGACGCCGTGTCACACGCGCCCGGCGGCGGGCGGCTTGATGGCCTGGATGATCGCCGAGTGCATGCCGTCGGCGACAGCGTGAGTCGCCGTTATCTCGATACCAGTGAACCCGGCGTCCGCCAGCTTCTCACGGTACCGGGCGAAGGACAACGCCCCGGCGATGCACCCGGCGCAATCCCCGCGCTCCGCGCGTTCACCTGGGCTGAGGTGGTCTTCGGCGATCACATCGGTGACGCCGAGCCTGCCGCAGCACGCGGAAAATCTCGGCGAACACCGCGTCCTTGTCCGCCGACAGGTTGATCACGCAGTTGGAGATCACCACGTCCACACTGCCCGCAGGCAGCGGGATGGCCTCGATCTGCCCCTTGAGGAACCCGGCGTTCCCGGCCCCGGCTGCCTGCGCGTTAGCCCGGGGCGAGATCAAGCATCTGATCGGTCATGTCGAGCCCGAAGGCCTTCCCGGACGGGCCCACCCGCCGGGCCGACAGCAGCACGTCGATCCCGCCGCCCGAGCCAAGGTCGAGCACCGTCTCGCCCGCCCGCAGCTGCGCGACCGCGATCGGGTTGCCACAGCCCAGGCTGGCGCCACCGCCGCATCGGGCAGCACGCCCGCTCACCGGGCGAATACAGCTCACTGCCGGGGCCCTGTTCATCGCGGCAGCCGGAGTTATCCCCGCAACACGAGCCCGTCCCACCCTGGGCGACCGCCGTCAGCCACCACCTGAAAGTCCTGCGGAATGCCGGAATCATCGGCTGCGAGCGTCGCGGGACCTGGGTCTACTACTGGCTCGTCCCCTCCGCGCTGGAACGCATGGCCGCGCTCCTATCAACCCCCGCCCACGTGACCGCTCCGTGACAGCAACTGCCGCGATCGAGCCGCGCGCAGGACTCGGCTCCAATTTCCGGTTGAGCGCGTATCGGCGCTGCGGATGCGGCGCTGCGCCAGTGGCATCTGACGCACCGGGCAGCACACCCGGGACCAGCGCTTACGGCAAGCTCGCGGCCAGCAGCAGGATGAGGTGAACCCCTCGTGCCGCCCGGCGCGCGGGCTGCCGGACCCCTGGGCGCTCCGCGTGCGGCGTCACCCGGGCAGGGACAGGCAGGCCCTGTGAGCAGGTGGGCGTGGACGCGATCCGGGACTGACAACCCGCGGGTCGGGGACGAATGGCCCGGTCACGGCGTGGCCCACCCGACATACTCTCATCGTGTGATCACTTCAATGACCGTTGCATCAAATCTGGCTGTACTTACCTGCGGTCTCGGGGCGCTGGCCGACCCGGTGCGCCTTCGCATCGTGGGGGTGCTGGCTGGTGGTGGCCGGTGCGTGTGCGACCTGCGCGAGGAAGTGCCGGTGGCGGCGAATCTGCTCTCCTACCACCTTCGGGTGCTGCGCGACGCGGGCCTGGTGGCCGCGACCCGCCGCGGCCGGTGGATCGACTACCGGCTCGACCCAGACGGGTTCGCCGCGCTGTGGGCGCAGGCGTCCGCCGCTGGCGTGCCGCTGCCCGGCGATCGCGTCATCACCGAGCGGTGTGGGTCGGCGTGCGACGACGACCAGGAGGAGGAGGTGCCGCAGTGACCGACATGAGGACTAGCGAGGTCACCGGCCCGGTCGGGCAGCGGGCGGTGATGGCCCGGCTGCCGGTGCTGGACCGGTTCCTGCCGGTGTGGATCGGCGCGGCGATGGCCGGCGGCCTGCTGCTGGGACGGCTCGTCCCTGGCCTGAACAGCGCGCTGAACCGGGTCGCGATCCACGGCACCAGCCTGCCGATCGCGCTCGGGCTGCTGCTGATGATGTACCCGGTGCTGGCGAAGGTCCGTTACACCGAGATCGGGCGGATCACTGCGGACCGGCGGATGATGACCGCCTCGCTGCTGCTCAACTGGGTGATCGGCCCGGCGGTGATGTTCGCGCTGGCCTGGCTGCTGCTGGCGGACCAGCCCGCCTACCGGACCGGCGTCATCTTGGTCGGGCTGGCCCGGTGCATCGCGATGGTGCTGATCTGGACCGACCTGGCGTGCGGCGACCGCGAGATGGCCACCGTGCTGGTCGCCCTGAACGCGGCCTTCCAGGTCCTGCTGTATTCCGCGCTCGCCTTCTTCTACCTGCAGGTGCTGCCCGGCTGGCTGGGCCTGCAGACCACCAACCTGCACGTGTCCATCGCCGAGATCGCCGGCACGGTGTCAATATTCCTCGGCATCCCGCTGGTCGCCGGGTACCTCACCCGCACCCTCGGCGAGCGGGCCAAGGGCCGGGAATGGTACGAGACCCGGTTTCTGCCCAAGATCGGGCCGATCGCGCTGTACGGGCTGCTGTTCACCGTGGTGATCCTGTTCGCCTTGCAGGGGAAGAAGATCACCTCCGAGCCGCTGGACGTCGCCAGGATCGCGCTGCCGCTGCTCGCCTACTTCGCGATCATGTGGTTCGGAGCGTTCGCCATCGCCCTCCGGCTGCACCTGTCCTACCCGCGCACCGCCGCGCTCGCGTTCTCCGCGGCCAGCAACGACTTCGAGCTGGCGATCGCGGTCGCGATCGGCGTGTTCGGGGTGACCAGCGGGCAGGCACTCGCCGGTGTCGTCGGGCCGCTCATCGAGGTACCCGTCATGGTAGGGCTGGTCTACGTCGCGCTGTGGGCCCGCCGCCGCTTCTATCCTGCCGAGGAGGCCGCCCCATGAACTGCTTCGACTGCGCCGCGCGCGCAGCGGCGACCTGCCGGTCGCTGAGGAGCAGGGATGTGATGACCCGCGCCGGGCTGCGGCAGTGGCCGAAGAGCAAGAAATCCCACCGCTCCGTCCCGGTGCCCGGGCACGTCATGGAAGGCATGGCGGCACTAATGACCGGTCGGCCACGTGAGGGCCTGGTGTTCACCGCGGTGGGCGGCGGCCCGGTCACCCATGGGCATTTCCGTCAGCTGGTGTGGAACCCTGCGGTGGCGGCCGCGAGGATCCGCCGGTTCCCGCTTCGCATCATGCGGCACACGGCCGCGTCGCTGGTGCAGGACGGGTGCAGCTGTATGACGTGCAGGCCCTCCTCGGCCACGAGGACTACGCCCCGACGATGCGTCACGCGCATCTGGCGCCG
>CAWGAE010000003.1:0-33652 GCA_963820395.1 uncultured Actinomycetota bacterium
CTAGCGCGAGTTTCCCCCGTAGTTTGATCTTGATTGTGTTTGCCCAGGTCAGCTGGTGTGCAGCGGGTGGATGGGTGTATTACCTAACTGGTCTCACCGCGCTGGCGCGTAGCGGTCCAGTCCGAAGATCTCGTAGAGGCGCTGCTGGGTCGAGGTCATCTCGGTGAGCATGCGCCGGGCGCGGGGCCGGCCTCCGGTGGAGGGGTAGAGCAGCACGGTTTCCTGGATACCGGCGAGTTCGCTGAGCAGGACCCGGACTGACAGGTCAAGACGGTGCTGGCGGGCTTGGCGGCGCATCAGGTGGGCGACGGCCAGGGCGGTGACGCAGTAGGAGACGTGCACCCGGATTTTCTGGTCGGTCCGGTGGCGCATCGGGGAGAAGGACACCACGCGCGGGTCTTTGAGCTGGCGGAACCCGGCTTCGGCGTCGGACTGGGAGCGGTAGCCGGCGACCACCTCGGGTACCGGCCAGTCGTCTCGGCTGGTGACCAGGATCCGTTTACCGAACAGCTCGGTCTCCAGCTCGTGGCGGGCCGGCTCGTCCACGGTCCAGGTCAGCCGCAGCTGGCTGGGCTTGTCGCCGGTCAGGGTGGTGGTGAGGACCCGGTTCAGCCAGCGGGGCCGGGTGATCTTGGCGATGTCGGCTTCTACGGCGGCGCGATCGCGGCGGGTGCGGCCGCGTTCCAGGCGGGCGGCCAGCTCGGCGAGCTTGCGGGTGGCTTTGCCGGTGGTCTGGCCGGAGCCGCGGGACTGCCTGGCGTGCAGGGTGTCGGAGTGGGTGAGCAGCACCCGCCGCCGGGCCCCCAGCGCTTCGGCTGTTGTCTCGTGCCCGGTCAGCCCCGGGAACCGCTCGGCGTCGATCACGGCGAGGCGGCGGGCCGGGAGGGCGAGCAGGTCCGGGTAGTCCGAGGGCGGCAGCGACCCGACGAACTGCAGCCCGGCCTCGGTGAGGTGGGCCAAGTTGCCCGACGAGCTCTGCCCGGCGTCGAACACGACGGTGAGGTCTTGGTCGTCGGCGGCGATCGCCCGGTAGCGGGTCACCAGTTCATCGACCACCTCGGGGAAGATCGTCACGTCGTTGCGGTTGCCCGGGTAGGCGTGGCCCACCAGCGGGATCCCGCCGTCGCGGGTGACCACCAGGCCCAGCCCGGCCAGCCGCAGGTCGGTGCGCTTCTGCTTGGCGTGCCCGCGCTGGGCGATCGGCGCCCTGTCGTTGCCGGAATCGATGAACGTGGCGAAGTTGGTCATGTCCAGCGCCATCCCGGAAAGGCCCAGGCCGAACTCGGCCGCCATCGCGGCCGCCAGCCGCCGCTCGATGACGGTCAGTGCCGCCTGATCCAGCGCGTCCATCGCGTCCCAGAACCGCCGGTGATCCAGCGCCGCCGATGGCACCCGCGCCAGCCGGTCTCCGGCCGTCGTGGCCCACCAGTCCGCGAACGCCAGCTTCGAGCACGGCGCCACCACCCGGTTCGCGCACGCCAGCGCCAGGTAGGTGCCCACCGATGCGGAGGCGTCCGCCCGCCGCTGCCCGGCTGCCTCATCGATGATTGCGGCATACCCCAGCCGCTCCAGCACTCCCCACACGGCGGCCAGGTCGCCAAACGCCAGGTGCCGGGTCCGTTCCGGCTCGCCCGGCCCGGCCTCGCTGAGCCGGGCCGCGACCTCCTCCGCCGACCCGAGATAACGCTGGGAGACGATCCGCGGCTTGCCGCCGACCCTGGCCGGCTCCACCAGGTAGTAGTAGGTCCGCTGGCCCTGCTTCTTCGCCACCAAGCTCGCCATACTTCTAGGTAATACACCTTCAGCCGCTCAATATCGATCACGACACGCCTGATTCAGCAGCTCACAGCACAACCCAGTCGGGCCGCCAGGTCCCGAAATGCTTCAAGATCACGCTAAGGGGGAAACTCCCGCTAGCTCCCAGCGCGGCCGTCTGCAGGTCGCCGATCAGCCCGTGATCACCGATATTGGGATAGCTGGCCACGGCATTCTCCTCCCCCGCCCGGTGGACCGGCGGCCTGGGCCGCGGCAGCGCGCGTGCCTGACAATCAGCCTCGGAAAGGCCCGGCGGCGTCACCCCCGGGGAGTGAAACCGCCGCTTGGGTGCTTGCCTCCCCGTGCAGGGCCTATCGGGCGCTGGGCAAACAGCGGATGCCTTGCTGGACACGGCAACGAATGCAGTCGCAGCGTGTCGTGTTCATGCGACTGATCGAGGAGGCCGATGTCCGGCTAGCCTCAAGTATCGATGGCGGGGTTCGAGGCCTCCCAGAGCGGGCCTGCGCCCGCCGGCGTGAACTCGCCGTCTGCCAATCATCCTGCGCAGGTGACGGCGGCTCGCCTTGCCAGGTGGGACGCTGGGCGTCCCGGCCTCGCGTCCCACGTTGCCGACGAGGCCTGACCGCTGTGGGCCGGACCCGCTGGGGGTGACCGATTGGCCTCGAGGACCGAGAGCAGCGTCGTCAACGTAGCCGGTCTGGTGCAGGGTGTCGTGCTGGTCACGTTCCCCGCGGCCAGCACAATCTTCACCGCAAAGAGCGAGTACGGGCTGTCAAGCACCCAGTACGGCAGCATGTTTCTGCCGCAGGTGACGACGGCCATCGCGGCATCGCTGCTTGGCGCCGGGCTCGCCCGGCGGATCAGCACCAAACGGGTCTACCTGCTCGGCCTGGTCTTTAGCCTGGTGTCGATGGGGCTGCTGATCACCAGCACGTTCGTCAAGACTGACCAGTCCGTCGCCTATCCGCTGCTGCTGGTCGCGACCGCATTCCTGGGGGCCGGGTTCGGCCTGACGGTCCCCGTGCTTAACACCTATTCCTCGGTCTTTCACCCGGCGAGCGTCGACCGCTCGGTCCTGATCTTGAACGCCCTGCTCGGGCTCGGTACCGCGCTGGCGCCGGTATTCGTGGCCGGGTTCGTCGGCCTTGGGTTCTGGTGGGGCCTTCCGGTCCTGTCCGCGGCGATGCTCGTGGCGCTGCTGATCGTCAGCCTGCGACTGCCGCTACGGGCCGGGGACCTCGGTAACCGCCGTACGGCAGGCCAGGCAAGGCCGCATCTGCCCGCGCGGTTCTGGTTCTTCGCGGCATTCGCCATCACCTACGGCATCTGCGAAACTATGAACGGAAACTGGTCCCAGCTGGACATGACCACGCAGCTTGGCGCGTCCGCCACACAGGCATCCTCGGCACTCGCGGCGTTCTGGGGGATGGTAACCGTCGGGCGGGTGCTGTTCGCGGCCATCGGGCGCTGGCTGCCCGAGGAAATCACGTATCACATCCTCCCGCTCATTCTGGTGGCCACCTTCATCCTGGTCGATGTCCTGCCGCAGCACCACGCCAGCGCCGGGATCGTCGTTTTCGGGCTGGCCGGGCTGGGGTGCTCGGCGCTGCTGCCCTTGACGATCAGTTTCGGGGAGGAGGACCTTGCCACGATGTCGGCTGCCGCCACCGGCGCTGTCATCGCGTTCTACCAGCTCGGGTACGGTATAGCCGCCTTCGGCGTAGGCCCACTGCAGAAGGCCGGATTGAGCCTGTCAGCGATCTTCGGCCTAACCGCCGTGGTTGCCGGGCTGATGGCAGTGCTCTCGTTCGCCGTCGCGCCCGCCCGGCGCCGGGGCGCCCCGCCGCTCACCGGGGACAGGCGGCCAAACGATCGAGCACACGGTGGGCAGCAAGGCAAGCCGGCACGGCCGTGACCCGGCCCGCCGGCCTGCGCTTGAATCGAAGTGCCTCGCCCGTGTGCCGTGATGCCGGATCGGCCAGCGTGATCCAGGAGAGGAGAGAACCGATGCCGCTCAACTTGCGCAACCACAACTTCCTCAAGGAACTCGACTTCACTCCCGCCGAGTGGAGGTTCCTGCTTGAGGTATCCGCCGAGCTGAAGCAGGCGAAGTACGCGGGCACGGAGCGGCCGCGACTGCGGGGCAAGAACATCGCCCTGATCTTCGAGAAGACCTCGACGCGCACCCGCTGCTCGTTCGAGGTCGCAGCGTACGACCAGGGTGCACACGTTACCTACCTCGACCCGGGAGGATCACAGCTCGGCCACAAGGAATCGATCAAGGACACCGCGCGCGTGCTCGGACGGATCTACGACGGCATCGAGTACCGCGGCGCGGCCCACGAGAGCGTCGAGATCCTGGGACGCCACGCAGGAGTGCCCGTGTGGAACGGGCTCACCGACGAATGGCATCCGACCCAGTCCCTGTGCGACATGCTGACGATGCGTGAGCACAGCCCCAAGCAGGACACCGAGATCGCGTTCGCGTTCTGTGGCGATGCCCGCAACAACGTGGGCAACTCACTACTGGTGGCCGGCGCGATGATGGGCATGGACGTGCGCATGGTCGCACCGAGGTCGCTGTGGAACGACGACAAGGTGATCAAGGAGGCCCGGCGGATCGCGGACGGGACAGGCGCGCGGATCACGCACACCGAGGACGTCCAAGAGGGCGTGCGTGGCACCGATTTCCTGTACACCGACGTGTGGGTGTCGATGGGCGAGCCGAAGGCGGTGTGGGATCAGCGAATCGCGTTGCTCCGCGAATATCAGGTCAACATGGACATGATCCGCGCGACCGGGAACGCGGACGTCAGGTTCATGCACTGCCTGCCGGCGTTCCACGACCGCAACACAAAGGTCGGCGAGGACGTCTTCGAGCAGACGGGACTGGACGCGCTCGAGGTCACGGACGAAGTATTCGAGTCCCAGTTCTCGGTCGTATTCGACCAGGCGGAGAACCGGATGCACACGATCAAGGCGATCATGCTCGCGACCATGGGCGGCTGAGCGCGCCTGTGGTCAATCACCCGGCGAGGGCGATGCCCTTCTGGCTGACCCCCGGCGAAAGTACCATTGACCCGTGACGTCGAGGGATGGTGCTATGACAGACAGCCAGACAACAGCCCAGATCCGTAGCGGAGGCAGGTTGCCGCCAGGCCTTCGACAGCTGGTGCAGACCGGCCCAGGGCTCAACACCAGGCTCCTGTTCGGCGGAGCTGTGCTGATGGGAATCGGTGGCGCAATCGGCCTGACCGGCTTCGTGCTCGGCACCTCGGCCGTGATCGCGGCGACCCGGCGATGGGTGCAGCAGATGGAAACGCCTCCAGGCGAGCTCGCGAAGCAGCACTGGGCCCGGGCCAGGTCAGCGACCGCGGCAGGAGTCGGCGCCTGGCGAAACGGGCAGCAGATACAGCAGGTACCGTCATCCGGAGCCACTGACGACTGACCTGCTCATCTGGAGGGTCCCGGGGCGGATGGCGCGGACAATCGCGAGATGGTACCGCCAAGACCCAACGGGGGTTGGTGACTGCCATGACGGCGAACACCGGGCCGGTATCCGGCAGCGATCGGTGCCGCGACCGCCCGCTACCGGGCACGGCCCAAACGGGCCCACCGCCACGGCGCAAGCTCAGGCGCCGGTGCGTGATCATGCTCGCGGCGGCGTTGCCTGCGCTCGCGGCGTGCTTGAGTTCGGGCTCCGCGGGCTCTGCCTCAACCGGCGCGTCGGCCACCGGCTCCACCCCGGCCACAAGTTCGGCCCCGGCGAGTGCTCACGCGGTGGGCACCCCCCCGCCGGCCGCGATGGCACAGCAGCAGGCGTTCGTGCGTGTCATCCAGCAGGTCTTGCCCTCTGTCGTGGAGATCCGCACGAGCACCGGACTCGGCTCGGGCGTCGTCTTCGACGCCGCGGGCGACATTGTGACCAACGCGCACGTCGTCGGGAATGCGAAGACCTTCCAGGTACTCATGTCCAGCTCCACCGCGCCACTGTCGGCGACGTTGGTCGGCAGTTATCCGGCTGACGACCTCGCGGTGGTAAGAGTCACGGGCGCCAAGAACCTGCACCCCGCCACTTTCGGCAACTCCGCCAATCTCCAGGTCGGCGACCTAGTGCTCGCCATCGGCAATCCGCTCGGACTGCAAAGCAGCGTGACCGATGGCATTGTGTCCGCCGTGGGGCGGACCGTCTCCGAGCCCGCGACGTCAGAGGCACCCGGCGCTACGCTGCCTGACACCATCCAGACCTCGGCCGCGATCAACCCCGGCAACAGTGGCGGCGCCCTGGTCAACCTCGCCGCCGAGGTCGTGGGCATCCCCACCTTGGCGGCCGTCGACCAGCAGGAAGGCGGCGCCGCACCGGGCATCGGCTTCGCGATCTCCTCGAATACCGTGACCGACATCGCCGGGCAGCTAGTGAAGACCGGCCATGTGACCCTCTCGCACCGGGCCGCGCTCGGTGCGACGGTTACCACGGTCGTCGACACCAATGGCCAGCCCGCAGGGGTGGGCGTCGTGTCGGTGACCCCGGGCGGCCAGGCCGCGAAAGCCGGCCTGAAGCAGGGCGATGTGATCACCGCGATCAACGGCACGGCCACACCCGACGTCGCGACCCTGTCTGGAGTCCTCGCCGGGTTGCGCCCGGGCCAGACGGTCACCGTCGCGGTCACCCGCCAGGACGGCAGTACCGCCACCATCAAGGTCACGCTCGGACAGCTGCCCGGCAGCTGAGAGATCACCCGCAAGGTGTGATGCCCGGCGAAACGGCGGCGGGAACCATTTTCCGTGGTGTGCCAGCCGGGTCAACCCCGGCGACAGCGATCAGGGGATCGCTTGACGGGAGGAGCGGATGAGCCAGCTCGATCTCGCGCGATGGCAGTTCGCGGCCACGACGATCTATCACTTCCTGTTCGTTCCGGTGACGATCGGGCTGGCATTCTTGACCGCGCTGCTGCAGACCGCGTGGTACCGGGGCAAGGGCGACGAGTATCTGCGGTTGACCAGGTTTTTCGGCACGCTACTTGTGATCAACATCGCCATTGGCGTGGTGACGGGCCTGGTGCAGGAGTTCCAGTTCGGGATGAACTGGTCACAGTACTCACGGACGGTCGGCGGCGTCTTCGGCGCGCCGCTGGCGATGGAAGGGCTGCTCGCGTTCTTTCTCGAATCGACGTTCCTAGGCCTCTGGCTGTTCGGGTGGGACCGGCTGTCGCGGCGGGTGCATCTGCTGACGATCTGGGCGGTGGCGCTGGGCACCGTGCTGTCGGCGGCGTTCATCATGGCCGCCAACTCGTGGATGCAGCATCCGGTCGGCTACACGCTGACCAAGCCGGCGGGGTATGCGCAGCTGAGCAATATCTGGGCGGTGCTGACCAACCCGGTGTTCTTGTGGGGGTACACCCACGTGCTGCTGGCCTCGGCGGTGACCGGGGCGGCAGTTATGCTGGCGGTGTCCGCGTGGCAGCTGCGCCATCGCGCCGAAAAGGAGATCTTCAGCCGGTCCGCCCGGCTCGCCGTCGTGGTGCTGGTGCCGGCGCTGATTTTCGCCATGTTCGTGGGCAGCGAGCTCGGCGTGGTGGAGGCCAGGTACCAGCCGATGAAGATCGCCGCCGCGGAGGCGCAGTGGACCACCTGCCAGCCGTGCTCGTTTTCGGTGTTCCAGATCGGCGGTGGCAACAACGACCAGACCCCGACGCAGATCATCGCGATCCCGCACCTGCTGTCGCTGCTGGCGACCAATCATTGGAACGGCCAGGTGATCGGGCTGAACCCGCTGCAAGTCGCAGTACCAGAGCCAGTACGGACCCGGCTACTACGTGCCGAACGTATTCATCCAGTACTGGGCGATGCGGGTGATGGCCTATTCGGCGGTGCTGGTGTTCCTGCTGGGGGTGTGGGGACTGTGGCTGATCCGGCGGAAGAAGATCGCCACGTCGCGGTGGTTCCTGCGGGCGGCGATCTGGACGGCGGTGCTGCCGTTCCTGATGAACACGGCCGGCTGGCTGCTCACCGAGAGCGGCCGCCAGCCGTGGATCGTGCAGGGCGTGCAGCTGACCAAGAACGGGGTGTCCCCCTCGGTCAGCGCCCTCAGCGTCGCGATCAGCCTGGCCGTGTTCGTCGTGCTCTACGGCGTCCTCGGCGTCGTCGATTTTGTGCTGATGCGCAGGTACGCACGCAAGGAGATCCCCGCCACGGCGGCCGGCGGCGACGCCGGCCTGCCCGTCCCGGCCGTCCAGTACTGAGGAGGCGACGACACTGGTCACGTTCTGGTTCATCGTCATCACCGTGCTGTGGACGGGGTTCTTCGTGCTGGAGGGCTTCGACTTCGGTGTCGGCATGCTGCACGGGCCGGTCGGCCGGGACGAGGCCGGCCGGCGCGCCGCGATCAACACGATCGGGCCGCTGTGGGACGGCAACGAGGTCTGGCTGATCGTGGCGGGTGCGGCCATGTTCGCCGCGTTCCCCGGCTGGTACGCCACCATGTTCTCCGGCTTCTACCTCGCGCTGGTGCTGCTGCTTGTCGCGCTGATCGTGCGCGGCGTGTCGTTCGAGTACCGCGGCAAGCGGGACAGTCCGCGCTGGCGCGGCACCTGGAGCACCCTGCTGGCCGCCGGGAGCCTGCTCGCCCCGCTGCTGATCGGGGTCGCGCTCGGAGACCTGCTGCACGGCCTGCCGATCAACGCCAAACAGGAATACACCGGGTCGTTCTGGAACCTGCTGCAGCCGTACGGGATCTTCACCGGCGTCACCCTGGTCGCCCTGTGCGTACTGCACGGCGCCACCTTCCTGGCGCTGAAGACAACCGGAGACATGCGCGAGCGGGCCGGCGCCCTGGCCCGCCGGGCGGCGCCGGTGACCGGGATCATCGTGCTCGCGTTCGCGGTCTGGACCCACGTCACCGCGGGGCGGGGAGTCTTCCCGGACCTGCCGGAGATCGCCGCGGTGCTGGCCGTCTTCGCCGCCTCCTGGCTGGCGCACGACCACCGGGAAGGCTGGGCGTTCGCGGCGACCACGTTCGCGATGGCCACCACGGTAATTTCGATCTTCGTCGACCTTTATCCCCGGGTCATGGTGTCGAGCACCAACAGCGCGTATGACCTGACCGTGAGCAACACCGCCGCCGGCAACTACGGGCTGAAGGTGATGACCGTCGTGGTGGTCATCTTCCTGCCGTTCGTGCTCGCCTACCAGACATGGACCTACTACGTCTTCCGGCGGCGCCTCAGCCGGGACGAGTTCGCGGCGCCGCGCGCACCGGGCAGCGCCATGGTGACATCCCCGGACCCCGGGCCTCCGGCCTGAGGCACGAACCTGCTGCCGCAGGAAGGACAGACAGCTATGACTGATCGAGTGGACGCGCTGGTCATCTTCGGCGCCACAGGTGACCTGGCGAAACTGGAGACCTTCCCGGCGCTGGTCGGGCTGGTCGGGCGAGGGGTGCTGGACGTTCCGGTGATCGGGGTGGCCAAAAGCGGCTGGGGACTTTCGCAGTTCCGCGACTACGCGGCCGCCTCGCTGAAGCTGAACGGGATGGACCCGGCTGCCCCGGCCGCCACCAAGATGCTCGGGCTGCTGCGCTACGTCGACGGTGACCTCGGCGACGCGGCCACCTACACCGCGATGTCCAAGGAGATGGGCCCCGGCCAGGCGCTGTTCTACCTGGAGGTGCCGCCGCCGCTGTTCGGGCGGATCGCCGAGGGGATCTCGGCCGCCGGCCGCGCGCAGGGCGCGCGGGTGATGGTGGAAAAACCGTTCGGCACCGACCTGGCCAGCGCGCAGCAGCTCAACACCACGATGCACCAGTACTTCCCCGAGGACGCCATCTACCGGGTCGACCACTGGCTAGGCCTGGACCCGGTGGAGAACGTGCTGTTCGCCCGGTTCGCCAACTCGGTGCTCGAGCCGCTGCTGAACCGCACCCACGTCGAGAGCATCGAGATCACCATGGCCGAAGCCTTCGACGTGTCCGACCGCGGCCGGTTCTACGACAAGACCGGCGCCATCCGCGACGTGGTGCAAAACCACATGCTGCAGGTGCTGGCCACCGTGCTCGCCGACCCGCCGGACGGGACCGGCCTCGGCTCCTGGCGGGACGCCAAATCCCGGGTGGTCGCCTCGCTGCGGCCGCTGACCCCGCAGGACACGGTGCGCGGCCAGTACGACGGCTACCATGATGTGGCGGGCGTCGACCCGGCCTCGGCCACCGAGACCTACGTCGCGGTCCGGCTGGCCGCCGACTCGTGGCGGTGGGCCGGGGTGCCGATCGCGATCCGCGCCGGCAAGTGCATGCCGGTCACCGCCACCGAGGTCACCATTCACTTCCGGCCCGCCCCGCACAACGTCTTCGGCCCGGAGCCCGCGCCGGCCGCGAACGCGCTGCGGTTCCGGGTCTGGCCGGAGACCGCGGTGAGCCTGACCCTGGCCGGTAAGAAACCCGGCCCCGGATGGCAGGCGGTACACGAGGACCTGACGTTCGCCCAGCAGCCCGGGTCGGACATGCGGCCCTATGACCGGCTCATCGGCGCCGCGCTGGACGGGGACCGCTGGCTGTTCGCCCGCCAGGACACCGTCGAGGCCGCCTGGCGGGTGGTCGACCCCGTGCTCGGCGACGTGGTGCCCGCCCGCCCCTACGCCAAGGGCAGCTGGGGCCCCGCCGAAGCCGGCCGGCTGCTGCCGGACGGCGACAGCTGGCACGACCCGGCGTGACCGGCGGCAGGGCCAGGGAGCGCTCAGATGAACGAAAAGGCCGAACCGTACCGGGTGGTGATCGTGGGCGGCGGCTTCGCCGGGCTGTTCGCCGCACGCCGGCTGAAGGGGCACGCGGTCACCCTCATCGACCGCGACGGGCACCACCTGTTCCAGCCGCTGCTGTACCAGTGCGCCACCGGCATCCTGTCCGAGGGGCAGATCGCCGCCCCGCTGCGCAAGGTACTCACCCGCTACAAGAACGTCGAGTGCGTGCTAGCCGAGGTGATCGGCATCGACCCCGCGGGCCGGCGGGTCCACGCCATCCGCCCCGGCTGCAGCCGCATCGAATTCGGCTATGACGACCTCATCGTCGCCGCCGGCGTGCAGCAGTCCTACTTCGGCCACGACGAGTACGCCCGGTGGGCGCCGGGCATGAAAACGATCTCCGACGCGCTGAGGATCCGCCGCCGGGTGCTCGGCGCGTTCGAGATGGCCGAAACCGCCGCCGATCAAGCCGAACGGGCGCACTGGCTGACCTTCGCGCTCGTCGGCGCCGGCCCCACCGGCGTCGAGCTCGCCGGCCAGATCCGCGAGCTCGCCACCAAGACGCTGCGCGCCGAGTTCCGCCACGTCAAACCCGAAGACGCCCGCGTCCTGCTGTTCGACGGCGGCGGCGCGCCGCTGGCCGCCTTCGGCCCGCAGCTATCCGCCAAGGCGGCCCGCACCCTGCAAGCGCTGGGCGTCGAGCTGCACATGCACACCCGCGTCACCCAAGTCGACGGCCAGGGGCTGCTGGTGGGTGACCAGTCCGGCACCAGCACCCGCTACGACGCCGGCACCGTGCTGTGGACCGCCGGAGTCGAGGCACCCGCCGTCGCCGGGATCATCGCAGCGGCCACCGGCGCCGAGCGTGACCGCGCCGGGCGCATCATCGTCGATGACAACCTGACCATCCCCGGCCACCCCGAGATCTCCGTCCTCGGCGACCTGATGAGCCATGACAACCTGCCCGGGGTCGCCGAAGTCGCCATGCAATCAGGGCTGTACGCCGCCCGCCGCATCCGCCACCAGGCCGCCGGCAAACCCGTCAGGCCGTTCCGCTACCACGACCTCGGCTCGGCCGCCTACATCTCCCGCGGCCGCGCGGTCATCTCCGCCGGCCGGCTGCACCTCGGCGGCTTCATCGGCTGGATCGGCTGGCTGTTCATCCACATCGCGTTCCTGACCGGATTCCGCAACCGCTTCGGCGCCATCCTCACCTGGTGGTTCGCCTTCACCCGCGACGCCCGCCGCGAGCGTACCTTCACCACCCACGAGGTCGGCCTCGTCCGTGACGTGTACGAGCCAGCAACGGCCGACGCACCGACCACCGCCGAACCGCCGACCGCCCACGCGCGGCCCGCCGGTTCGCCGACCGCTGAAGCGCACCCGGCCGATCCGGGGACCGCCGGCGCGCCCGCCGCGGCGCCACCCCGCGGCGGTGACGCCTGATCGGCCGTGACGCCTGATCCGGCGTCCTTGGCTCAGCCCTGTCATCGGGTCACCTCCTCCGCCGAGCCCGTCATCCTCGTATGCCGTTACGGGCCGCCGCAGCGGGCGGCTGCGGCGATCTTGCCGCCGGGCCGGACGGCGGGGTCACCCCACTCGGGTGACGCGTAAGCCCGCATCTTCGGCGCAGCCTGATAGCAACACGGGGTTTCCAGGATTTCTGAACGGGAGGCCAATATGACGTCGGCACCAACGATAAAACCGGGCGCCGGAGCGGGCGACGAATATTCGGGAGGCCACGGCCAGGGCCTGGTGATCTTCGCGTGCGTAGTCCTGGCAGTGCTCGGCTTCTTCAACCTTCTGGACGGCATCGCGGCCATCTCCAGGTCACATGTCTTCGTCGCCAATGCATATTACGTATACGGCAGCTTGCGCACGTGGGGATGGATCATCCTGATTTTCGGGATCCTTCAGCTGGTCGCCGCGGCCGGCGTCGTCACGGGCAATCAAGCGGCGCGCTGGTTCGGGGTCGTGGTGGTCGGGCTCAACGCGATCGGCCAAATGTTCTTCCTCGCGTCTTATCCCCTGTGGTCCCTGGTGATCATCGCCATCGATGTGGTCGCGCTGTACGCGCTCTGTGTCCACGGCAGCCGCGCGGCGGCGCGCAGCTAGCGCTACCAGAGCCCCCCAGGGGTGGGGGCGCGGCGCCGCGGCCGCTAGCGTCATCAGTGGCGGCTGCCGCGGCCGCAAGCGTGGCGGGGCTGTTTCACCCGCTGCGGGCGGGGCGCGGCGGCCCCGGCACTTGGTGGGCTCAAGCTGGCCAAATTCACCCAAGCCCGGACGCACACAAAGGAGACAACCCCCTATGGCAGACCTGATCGCCATCGGCTACCCCGACGAGACCACCGCGGGGTTGGCCGCCGAGGAAGCGCGCAGGCTCGCCCGCGACCTCATCATCGAACCCGACGCCATCGCCGCCATCGTCCGCGACAAAGAGGGCAAGTTCCACGTCCACACCAGTCACCACCCGGTCAGCACCGGCGCCACCTGGGGCATGTTCTGGGGCGTACTGTTCGGTGTGCTGTTCTTCGTCCCGTTCTTCGGCTTGGCCATCGGCGCCGGCCTCGGCGCACTCATGGGCAAGGTCACCAAATCCGGCATCGACCGTGCGTTCCAGGACCAGGTCCGCGATCTGCTCAAGCCCGGCACCTCAGCGCTGTTCCTGATGGTCGAGAAGGTCACACCGGACAAAGCGACCGAAGCCCTCAGCAAGTTCGGCGGCACCGTGCTGAAGACCTCCCTGTCCAAGGAAGGCGAGAAGGAGCTGCAGGACGCGCTGCACGGCGATTCCGAGCCGGCGGCCTAAGAAGGACGTATCGCCTTCGCGGGACGGGCCACGTCGCCGGGATCCGGCGCCGTGGCCCGTCGCGGCTGGCCGCGAGCACGGTTTCACGAGCACGGTTTCACGAGCACCGTTCAGCCGCCGAGAACCTTCGCCTTCGCCGCGCTGAATTCGTCGTCGCTCAGCACGCCCTGCTCGTGCAGCGTCGCGAGCTGGTTCAGCTGGTCAAGCATGGACGGCTCGGCTGCCGCCGGAGCTGCTGGCGCGGCCGGAGCGGCATCCGGTTGCTGCTGTTGCTGTTCGAGATCGCCGATGCGCGCGTCCTGATCGGCATCGGCCTGGGCCTGCTGCGCAGACTTGTTCGCCACATGCTTACCCGCGACATATGCGCCGCCTCCGATTACTGCGGCACGCATGAGCGGACGTCGTCGGAACATGGCTGTCTCCTCTCGGTCTTGCCGGGCCGGTCAGATGTCGCCTTCCGGCAGGGACAACCCGAGGGCGAGCATGATCTCGGGTACAGCGCCAACCACGCGGGGCCCGCCGACCTGCGGCGCGACGGCGCGCAGCACGCCGAGGATATCGCCGGGTGTCGCCCCGGCGTCCAGGGCGTTCGGCACCTGCCAGAGATACGAGGCGGGCGGCGCGTCGACTGCGATGAGAGCGGCAATCTTCACGAGCGAGAATGTGCGCGCATCCAGGCCGCTCCGCTCCAGCGCGATCTCGCGAAGTTCCAGGGCTTCCTCGAGCACGCTCGGGTCTCCCAAGGCCAGGCTGGCCAGCGCGTCCTGGGTGGCCTTGTCAACGTCGGCTGCGTCGGTGGTCATGATCAGATTCCTCTCGATCACCTATGGTCAGGGGGTGCCCCCGGAGGGCTTGTTCGTATCCCCCCGACACTCGCCCGAATGCGGGCCGGGCACGCCACCCGCAGGGGATGGTCGTATTACAGTACTGCGGCGGATCGGCCGTGGTTGGATCACCCCTGATGGGTGACGCCGGACCGGCGCCGCGCCGCCGACGCTTAGACACCGGACCGGCGCCGGGCCGCCGACGCTCGAAGAAGCGAACGGAGGGACAGCGCTGTGAGGCAGGCCTCGGTTCCCCGGCGCGCAGCCGGGTGGGCCGCGTCTGCACCGGCGCTGACCAGGCGTGGCCGCGCAGACGGGTGAGCGCCCCGCTCGCTTCCGCCCCCTGCTGGCCAAGCGCGGCGACCGCTACGGGCTGCTGCTGCTCCTGCTGGTCTGCAGCTACGTGCTATCGGCGTTCACCACCGGCAGGTACGCCGGTGGCTTCGAGAGCCTCCTTTTCATAGTGACGCTGCTGCTTGCGTTGCGGACGTCCCGGGTTCGCCGGCGGACCATTCACCTGATCATGGGTATCGCTCTGGTCGGCTCGGTGACCGCGGCCGCGCTCGCGATCGGGCACGCCACCGACATCGGCGGCGGCATTGTGAGCATATGGACTGCGCTCATCCTGCTGCTCACCGTCGGTGTCATCCTGCGACGGGTCCTGACGATGGGCACCGCGTCGCTGCAGAGCATTTTTGGCGCCGTGAGCGCCTACATGATCATCGGGCTGATGTTCGCATCCGTCTACGCCGCGATGTCCAAGCTGGAATCCGCGCCGTTCTTCGCGACCGGGTCCCCGGCCGACACCAGGACATTCCAGTATTTCAGCTTCACCACGTTGACGACCCTCGGCTACGGCGACTTCACCGCTGGCACGAA
Source organism: uncultured Actinomycetota bacterium (assembly GCA_963820395.1). Classification (GTDB taxonomy): domain Bacteria; phylum Actinomycetota; class Actinomycetes; order Streptosporangiales; family Streptosporangiaceae; genus DATFVJ01. The sequence goes on from CAWGAE010000003.1 coordinate 15,022, forward strand.
CGCCGGCCGTGCGGTAGCCGTTATGGAGGCCCTGGGCGGTCAGATTTTCCTGGCGACGCTGGTGGCCCGCCTGGTCGCCGCCTACCGGGCGCCGCACCGTAGCGACCAGACCCAGCTACCCAGTGCCGGCCAGCAGCCGGCCGCCCAGCCAGCCAGCGTCGGCCAGCAGCCGGCCGCCCAGCAGCCGGCCGCCCAGCGGCCGACCGGGCAGCACCGGGCCGCCCAGGACCGGCCGGGGGACGGCAGCCCGCGCCGCGGCAACGCGCTACGACCGCAGGCGAGACGCCCGCCACTGGTGAAGTGGCGAAGCGCGCGGCGGCGCTGAAGCGCGCGGCGGCGCGGCGCTTCGGCGCCGCCACCCACTCGGTGGCGGTCGTCGCCGACAACCGCCCGCGCCAGCTAAAGCCTCATCGGCGGCAGCAAGCCGCGTCCGCTCGCTCACCCTGACTTCCATAACCTGAGCTCACCCGGTACGGGTGGCGCTAACCGGCAGCTGCCCAGCGCCATAGTAGGCGAATAACCCTTTCACCCGAGGTTCGGCGGTTCCTCGAATTCCCTTTTACGCGAAAAGGTGTCGCCACCCCGAGCAAACGTTCGGGCACCGAAGCCACTGTCGCCGCACTTACGCACCCGGGCACTTTCCATCGCGGTTGAATTTAGCGGGTCTCAGCCACCCTCATGCCGCAGTGCCCGCACCGTCAGAACGGGTGGCCGCCCGGTAAGAGCAGGGTTAGAGTCCAGTCTGAAAGTCCGGCCTGCGCGGACCTGACCTTGGAGCGTGATCGTGTCCTGGAGACGTTGGCCTTCCCGATCAGCCTTCGTCGTCACGCTGCTGGCCACCTGGCTCGGCCGGAGCGGGATAGGGCCTGCCCTGTCGTCCGCGTCGGCGTCGGCTGCCCACGGCCTCCGACTGCTGACGGGGAGGCTGCCGGACGGGGCGACCTACCGGATCGAGGTCCCGGCCAACTGGAATCGCACCCTGTTCCTTTACAGCCATGGCTATGTTGCCCCGGGTTCGTCCAACCCGGCCCAGGATGCCGGGGACCCAGTCACCGGTGCCTGGCTGCTCGGCCATGGCTACGCGCTCGGCGGCTCCTCGTATGCGACCACCGGTTGGGCCATCCAGCAGGCCCTGCCTGATCAGATCGGCACGCTCAACGTCTTCGACCAGTTGGTCGGCCGCCCGACCACGACGATCGCGTGGGGTCACTCGCTCGGTGGCATTATCACTGCCGGTCTCATCCAGCGTTATCCCGGCAGGTTCAACGCGGCCCTGCCAATGTGCGGGGTGCTTTCCGGCGCGGTGGCGTCGTGGAATACCGCACTGGACTCGGCCTTCGCCGTCAAGACACTGCTCGCGCCGTCGGTGGTGCTGACTGGCATCACCAATCCGTCCGGCAATCTGGCCGCAGCGCGAACCGCGGCCGCGGCCGCGCAGCACACCCCGCAGGGCCGGGCGCGGCTCGCACTCGCGGTGGCGCTCGGCGACACGCCAGGCTGGTTCACGCCCCTGTCACCGGGGCCCGCGAGTACGGACTTCACGGGCCAGGAGGCCAACCAGTTCCGCTGGGCCACGCAGGTCGGCTTTCCCTTCGCTTTCCAACTGCGGGCCGAGATTGAAGGCCGCGCGGGCGGTAACCCATCGTGGAACACCGGTGTCGACTACACCCGCGACCTGGCCTGGTCGGCCGACGCGCCGGAGGTGCGTGCGCTGTACCGCGCGGCAGGACTCGACCTCGGCACCGACCTGAGGACGCTGAACAAAGCGACACGTATCAGCGCGAACCCGGCAGCGGTCAGCTACCTGGAGCACAACATCACCTTTAACGGGCGCCTGGACATCCCGGTACTGACCATGCACACGACGGGCGACGGGCTCGTGGTCCCGCAGAACGAGCAGGCCTACCGGAGCGTTGTCGATAAAGCAGGGGTCACGCGCCTGCTACGGCAGGTTTTCGTGAACCGGGCCGGCCACTGCGCGTTCACGCCCGCGGAGACGATTACGGCCGCACGGGACCTGCTGAGCCGCCTCGCCACCGGACGGTGGGGAGGCGGCGCAACGGATCCCACGGCCCTGAACGCGGCCGCGGCGGCGCTCGGACCCAGCTACAACGTCTTCGTATCTGGTAGCCAGCCGGTCGCCACCCGGCCAGCCTTTCTCCGTTACAAACCCACGCCGTACCTGCGCCCGTTCGACGCTTCCTGACTACCGCTCTTGCCGCTGGGCCACAGCGGCCGGCTACAAACTGGAAGCCCGGCCAGCCGGGGGCGACCCCATGGCCGGCAGGCGGGCGGTCCAGCCCGCGCCGACACCTGGACGCCGACTCGTTCATGATCCCGGTCATCTGTTGGAAGCATTTTCAGGAAAATGCCGGGATCATGAAAGCGATCCCTCACCCGAAGCCGGCCGTCCGGGCGCGGGCTGCGCACGGGGTGGTTCCTGAGCGGCGGGCCTGCGTCCCGGGCCCGGCTCGGAGTGGGTGTTGGCGGCGGCGACCTCGCCGTGGCAGTGCGGGCAGCTCAGCACCGGCTGCGTGATCTTCCCGCAGGCATCGTGGACGAGCACGACCGGCGGGCCGTCTGGGCAAGGCGCCCAGCTGTCGCCCCAGTGAAGCAGGGTCGCGACAACAGGAAACAGCGCCCAGCCCTTCTCCGTGAGCAGGTACTCGTACCGGGGCGGATGCTCACAGTAGGCGCGCCGCTCGAGGATGCCGTGCTCGGCCAAGCGCCGCAGCCTGGCCGTGAGCACACTGCGGGCCATGCCCAGGCTGGCCTGGAAGTCATCGAAGCGCCGCGTCCCCCGGAGGGCGTCCCGCAAGATCAGCAGCGTCCACCACTCGCCCACCACGTCAAGCGTCTTGGCAATCGAGCAGTTCATTTCCGCCAGGCTGGTGAGTTGCATTGTGTCAGGCTACCACTCGTGAGTCTTTTGATAAGATGGATATAAGGCGGCGGAATTATCAGGGCTAACCTAGGATTGACTTTTAAGCTCGCCGACGAGGCTTTCCTTCGTCAGGTCGCTGTGGGTCATCAGCCGCGGGCCGGGTGCGGGGAGATCACGTCTGCTCGGCATCACCACCAAAGGCCGAAACCAGCAATAGCGGCCCGTTGTCGAACCACTGAGCTGGCCGCGCGGCAAGGCGGCGCCTGGGCGTCATCGCCCGCCGCGCCGCCAGCCGCGCAATAGCGCGCCAGGTCGCGTAACCGTTCGGGATCCCCCCGGCCGCCATGGACGGCGGGTTCGGTGTGCGGCAAGGCGTTGTCATCATAGGCACGGACCTGATCGGGATGCCGGCTCGCACGGCGGGTGCCCAGCGGCGAGGAACTGCTGACGGTGCAGCATCGAGACAACCAGCTCGACCATCTCGGGCCGACGGCTGCCCTGCGCCGCGGCGAGCCATCGGGTTGCCTCGGCCATGAGCGTGCGGTCGGTCCGGCGTGCCTGGTGATGCTCCTCCGTGACGTCGCGCAGAGCGCGCTGGTCGATGAACCGGCCGAGGAGGCTGCCCAGGCGCATGGCGGCATCCGTGTGATCCGCTTCGGCGGCCCGGCGAAACCAGGTGATGGCGCCCTCGAGATCGCCAAGACGCTCGCAGTTGTCGCCGAGGCGGTAGGCCGTCCCTGCGCGGCCGGACGACACGCCGGGAATGGCCTCCGGCCCCCGAAGCCGCGCTGGTCCCGGGCACCGGGCTGGCTGACTGTTCGCGGACGGCTCGTCACTCGGCCCGTCGCCACGGCAGCTGGCTTGTACCGGGTCCCGGGCTTGGATCAAGGTCATTGGTTTGGTCGTTCCTTCGTCTGGCATGTGGGCGATACGGCCTTCGCCGTACCGCCGGGATATTGGGGCCGCCGGGACAATGGGGCCGCCGGGACAATGGGGCCGTCGGGACAAATGGGCCGTCGGGGATATGCCGCAGCCACGGGAGCGTCAGGCTTGGTGCTTGTGCCGGAAGCGGCGCCCGGGGCGCCCTGAGCCTGCGGGGTGGCCGACGTCGTCGCGCCATCGGCCACCCGTGGACACGCCACGTGCGGCTGCCGGTGTCTCAGATCGCAACAGTGCGGTCGAGGAACGTGACCGCTGCGGCGACGGTGGCGCCGACGGCCGAACCAGCTGCGGGCAGGTCGTCGTCGCTGACGGAAGTCAGCCCGCCGCCCGCGAGCGATGACAGCGATGCGCCCGTGGTGACGGCGGTCCGGAGCGTCATAGAGGACGGCCCTACGGGCCGAGCCTCGTTACTTTCCGGGGTTTAGACCCCTGGCCTGGATCGCGACCGCGGCGTAGAGTCATGGTTACTCGAACCCCCTTGCGAGGTTTGGGAATGAGATGGTGACGGCTTCCTGTGACTGCAGGGAGCCGTTGCCATATCTGGGGCAACGGCTCATCTCCGCCGAGTCACATGCTGGCGGGAATGAAGATCGAATGCCAGCGCAACACGGACATTGCCGCTGAATTCCAATCTTGTGGTCACCGATTTACCATGCGTGATCATAGGGGGCCGTTGCCCCGCGCGTGTTCAGTGACACTCACGCGCCTGCGCTTGCGCCGCGGGCGTCGTGCCAGGTCACCGCCGTGCACAGCGCTGCGGACCTGGGCGATCCGCTGGCCGGGCACACGGGGCAGCGCTCGCGACACTCCCCGGCAACCGTTAGGGATCATGCTCGGCTGCCCCGCCCGAGATGGGCGGCCAGATGCGCCGCCCAGATGCGCCGCCCAGATGCGCCACCGAGATGGGTGACCGAGATGAGCGCCTCGCGTGACCGCGAGCACCGCGGCCGGGATCCGGGCCCCGCCCGGCCGACTTCCGCGCGCACCGCGTCCAGCAGCCTTAAGCCGCTAAGCCCCCCGGCGCACGGCCAGCGCCGCGATCGGGCCGCCCGCGCATGTGTCGCTTACCAGCTTGCCGCTACCACATCAGCTGAGCGATCCGGTCGTATTCAACCGAGGAATATCCGGCCAGTCCGTCCGACAAGGCGAAGATCCATTCCGCCACACCGAGGGACAATGCCAGGCGGCTGCAGCGGGCGCAGAAATGGGGCTCGTTCAAGCGGACTGAGTCGTCCGCCTCGAGCCGGACATACAGCAACTGCGATCCCTGCAGCATTTGCCAGCCATCGCCTTCGCGTCCAAGCGATATCGCTCGTTGCTCAGCATGGGTCCGGCAGTTGTCGTGGTGGCCAACCTCTCCAAACTTGCAGTAGCAATGGTCTTCCCCAGGCCATGGCACCCCGTTGATGCCCCATGCGAGGAGGCTTCCATCCACCACCAGAACGGCGGCATGCCTGGTCCTTGCGTGCGAATCCTTGGCAAGCTCCGCGGCTCGCTCCATCATCTGCTCGGCGACATGGCTCTCGTGCCGCTTCAGCGGCCGTCTCTCGGGTCGTAGCTCCGGTTGCACGTCTACCCTCCTTCTGAGCGAAGACTAGTTCGCCTCACGAGTCTGCGCCCCGGAGGCTCGTCCGGGATCGCGACATGACTTCGAGGCTCAGCTGATCCACGCATCCGCCCCTGACCGGCCCGCACCGCCAGCGGACAAGCGGCGGACAACGCGACGAAACCGTCCTCGTACCTGGCATATCTCACCTGAGCCGGTGTGGATGACCGGCCAGTCCGTTGGAGCTTGCGCACATGTTGGGCACACTAGCGCCCAGGGCGGCTCATCCGCTGGCGGCAAGAGCATCGATCGACCGGCGGTGCCGTCGCAGCGCCATGGCGGCCGGGTCGCCGTAGCGTTAAGGTTTGCGTGGCGCGCTTGCGCCCTGGCGTAACGCCTCAGCACCGGGCACCATCGACTCAGCGTCAGGCGGGTGCGGCCAGCCGGATTCGGGAAGGGGTCAGGGATGCCAACCGTGCAGGCGAACGGCATCGACATCTACTACGAGGTCCACGGCGAGGGTGAGCCCCTCGTCCTCATCCCGTACCTGGCCGCCGACCAGGCTTGCTACGCCTTCCAGACAGCGGATTACGCCAAGCACTTCACCTGCTTCACCGTGGACCTTCGCGGTGCCGGCCGGTCCGGCAAGCCACCGGGCACCTACACCACCGAGCTGCTGGCCGACGACATCGCCGCGTTCATGCGGGCTGCTCACATTGACCGCGCTCACGTCGCGGGCTTGTCCCTCGGCGCGGCCACTGGCATGTGGCTGGCCGCCAAGCACCCGGCCCGGGTGAAATCCTTGTCGCTGCACAGCGCCTGGGCCAGCTCTGATCCTTTCCTGCGCGTGGTGGTGGAGGGATGGCGGATCATGGCGCAGGCTCTTGGCAGCGTGACGGACATGGCGATCAAGGGGATCTTCCCCTGGTGCTTCACTCCGGAGCTGTATGCCTCACGGCCCGACTACATCGAGTCGCTCGCCGAGTTCGTGCGCAGCCGTCCGATGCCGCCGGTGGACGCCTTCCTCCGCCAGTCGGAGGCGGTCTTGACCCACGATGCCCGGGAGATGCTCGGCTCGATCGAGGCGCCGACCCTGATCACCTTCGGGCAGCGCGACGTAGTGACGTCGACCCGTTTCGCCGGCCCGCTGCAGGATGAGATCCCGGACTCCGAACTCGTCGTGTTCGAGCAGTGCGCGCACGCCCCGATCTACGAGAACGTCGACGAGTTCAACCAGCGAACCCTCGCATTCCTGCAACGCCACTCCGGCTAGCGGTAACGCCACTCCGGCTAGCGGTGCCGGCTCGGCGAGCTGCCTGCTCACAGCCAGGTCCGCGCGCTGCCGCAGACGCGCGCCGACACGCCCTAACGCGGACCCACCCGCGAACGCGCCTTGTGCGCAGCCTTACGGGCCGCTTTCGCGATTTTCTTGTCGGGATGAAGCCGGCCCAGGACGTCGAGCGATAGCCGAGCCGCCGGATTCGGCGACCGCCACATCAGCTCAAACAACTGTTCCTCGCGCCCCGGCCGGACAGCCTGGCGCACTACGCGCGCGAGTTCCTCACCCTCGATCACCTCGGACATGGCCATCAGGGTGTCGCCGAGCATCGAGGCCGCCTCATCGGGCCCGATCTCGAGGCTGGGCAGCGGATCGGCCGTCGGGTCATGCCCGGCGATCTGGTTCAGCGCGACCTTCGCGTAAACCCCGAGCACCGGATCGTCGAGGGCCTCCCGCCACAACGGCTCGGCGGCCACGCCAACGGCCGTGGCCAGGCTGGCGCCCGTCATCCGCTCGGCCGGGCCGCCATCGGCGGCAACCCTGAGCAGTTCGCGTGCGGCCTCCGCCGCAGGCCGCACAGCCAGCCAGGCCTGCTGCTCCCGCGCCAGCTCATCCTTGGGTGCGTCGACGCCGAAGGCCACCAGATCCGCAGCCGTCATCTGCGTGGCCGCCGGCAACAGCGGGATATCCACGGTGTCCGCGAGTTCCTCACGCAGCTGCCATATGGCAAGCGGCGTCAGCCGGGCCACATCGCCGTCGACCTCGACCGCCCCATGGTGGGACAACCGGTCCAGCAGTAGATCGGCCATCTCGCCATGCGCCCGAAACCAGGCGGCCGCCTTCGCCGCGTCCGCGGGAGTGAGGTCGACGGTGGCAAGCTCATTCATCAGCGACCTGCATTCGCCGCGCCGCATGCCCTCGCCCCTGGCCAGGAACAGGGCCATGACCAGGCCGGCTCCGGCGCCCCCGAGGCTGAGCAGGCCGGCAACTCGTCGCCCTGCCCGTCGATCAGCAGGCTGTGACCACACTGATGGCTGAATGCCGCAGCCCAGATGTCGAGCACGTTCTCGTCGCTGCCGTCCGGCCATTCATCAACCGCGTCATCCACCGTGGCCCGGCTGCCGTCGTTATCAATGAAATAGGTGCAGCACGCCAGGTGCCACGTCTGGCGCAACTCGGGCACGTCGGCGATGCTGGTCGCCGCGGCCGGCACCTCGATGCCAAGTAGCTGCGCCGCAGCAGCCAGTTCGGCTGGGATCAGGTCACCTTCGTCGGTCAGCCCCCTGCCGTCGGCCCAGACCGCGAGTGCCCGGGCGCAGGCAAGCAGCCGGCTCTCCCGGGCGGCGGCCGCAAGCTCCGCCTGGCCGGGGAGCCGCAACGCGGGCAGCCGGTCCGGCAGCCCGAACGCCGCCTTAATTAAGGCATCCTCATCAGGCTCACTGTTATCCGAGAAGGGATCCTCGTCCCCAAGCAAGCCCAGTTGCCGGCGCAGGTTGTGACCGGCGATCCACCGGTCGACGGCACCCTGGTCGCTGAAATCGACGCCGTCCGAGGCCATTCCCTGAACGAATGAGCGGGCAATTCCCCAGTTGGCCGAGTCCATCACCGCATCGGGAAAGCCCGGCTCGATCTCGTCGAGTTCGCTCTCCAGCCTGGCCACCGAGCTAGCCCGGCCAGTCTCGGCCATAAACCTCAACAGGTCGCGCGCGGCCGGGATTGTGCCGACGGCGTCCTCCCGGCTGAGCACCGTGACCTTGCGCGGGTAGATATCGAGCAGCAGCGCGCGCAGGTCAACCGGTCCGAGATCGAAGGGATCGGCGACACCCAGGTAATCCCGCATCAACTGCAGGAGCAGCCGGGCCTCAGCTGGATCGGCGGCGGCCCCGGCGGTCCCGATCGCCGCGGCGGTCTCCTTCGTCCAGGCGGCGAACTCGTCCGCCGTCGCGTCGAACACGTCCGGCATGTCTGTGGGCATGCGCGTTACCCTATCGAGATCAGGCGCGCCCCGGCCCGTTTGGCCATTTCTTCGTTGCCCGCCTGCTGCGGCGGGTTCTGCGCGCCGGAGATGTAGTACTTGCTGCCGTTGAGTGCCCAGCCGTCACCGCTTCGGGTTGCGGTCGTCGAGAGCTGGTGCATGTTGGATCCGGCATCGGGCTCGGTGATCGCGAACACGACCTTGCTCTGACCGCTGGCCATTCGTGGCAGCCAGGTCTCCTGCTGCGGAGCGGTGCCGTAGCGCCCGATGATCTCTCCCGAGATCGCGCTCGACACCAGCAGTAACAACAGCGGGCACCCTTCGGCCGCGGTCTGTTCGCAGACGATTGCGAGTTCGCTGAGCCCCGCTCCCCCGCCACCGAAGCGTTCGGGAATGTTGACGCCGATGAAGCCTTGCTTGCCGAGGGCCCGCCACAGCTCGTCGGTGGGCTGGTTCCGCGCAGCGTGCTCGGCGAAATAAGCGCCTCCGAACGACCGGGTGACCGCGGCGACGGCCTCCCGCAGCGCGGTGTGGTAGGTGTCGTCACTGAAGTCCACTGGCTGATGACCCTTCAGGTATTGGCGGGTGCTCGCCGGGTAGGCGACAACGGGTCAACCGATGCTCCGGTCGGCGAAGAGGGCGGCCTCGGCGACCGACGCGATGAGCGCGGTGAGCTGATCGGCTGCGAGTCCGTTCCAGTAGAAGAGGACGGACTGGATGACGCCGATGGCCGCGTGGACCTCCATGGCGCCGGTAGTTAACCTCAAGTCACTAATTGCCCGCCGTACGCGCACCCATAACGCTGCGGGGTGCGGCGGCGATAGGCGTCAGTCCGCGCAGCCGTTCGGGATGGGGATTGCCGCACCGCCACGCTGGCGTAGCGCGCCGGGACGGCGGGTGGGTAACCTCACCCGGCCGACCGCTCTCACGGGTGAGGCGGCCTGAGCGCGGTCGGCATACCCTGACGGGGCGATTGACGCCACGGTCGTGGCCTGAAGTAGGAGGTCAGACTTGCTGGGACTGGACATGGTTGCCACCGCCCTCGTGTCTGCGGGTAGGGGCATTCTCGCCGCGGACGAAAGCCTGGCGGCAGCGTCCGAGCCGCTCGAGGCAGTGGATGGCGCGCCGAGCGCGGACACGCGCCGTGAGCGGCTGCTGCTCACCACCCCGGGGACTGCGACCGTGCCGCAAGCGGTGCCACCCATCGACGACACCCGGGACGAGCTCGCTGCCAGCTGCCGACACGCGCGCGGGGCGTCGTCCACGGGTCTCGGTCTGCGCGGGAACCCGGGCACCGCCGCGCCCGGGGCTGCTGCGGACCGCAGGACCATCGCCCGCTCCGCAGGTGAACGGCCGGATCCGGCACAGCGACGTTCCCGCAGCGTTGCCCATATCCCGCGAGAGGCGGACCAGCCGTGCGTGAAGAGCGTAAGACACTGACCCGCTACACCATCGAGTCCGAACACCGTCATCCCGGCTCGACAGGTACCTTTTCGGGGCTGCTCAACTCGGTGGCAACGGCCGTGAAGATCATCAGCAACCAGGTCGGCCGCGGCGCGCTTGTCGGCGCGCTGGGCGGCGCTGGCGTGGAGAACGTCCAGGGCGAGGTGCAGAAGAAGCTCGACCTCATCAGCAACGAAGTGATGATCGGCGAGACGGAATGGACCGGGCACCTGGCCGCGATGGCGTCGGAAGAGATGGAAGACATCCTCCCCGTCCCGGCAACCGACCGGCGCGGGAAATACTTGCTGGTATTCGACCCGCTGGACGGCTCGAGCAACATTGACGCCAACATCTCGGTCGGCACAATCTTCTCGATCCTGCGCAGCCCCGACCCGGATGCGCAGCCGCGGGTCGAGCACTTCCTCCAGCCGGGCGTCGCTCAGGTATGCGCGGGCTTCGCGCTGTACGGGCCATCCACGATGCTGATCCTCACCACCGGCGACGGCGTCGACGGATTCACGCTCGATCGCGACATCGGGGCGTTCATCCTCACCCATCCGAAGCTACGCATTCCCGAGGACTGTGAGGAGTTCGCGATCAACGCGTCCAACGAGCGCTTCTGGGAGCCGCCGGTGCGCCGCTACATCCAGGAGTGCCTGGCGGGCGGGACCGGCCCGCGCGGCCGGGACTTCAACATGCGCTGGATAGCCTCGCTCGTGGCGGAGACGTACCGCATCCTCACCCGCGGCGGCATCTGCCTGTACCCGAAGGACAGCAAGGAACCGGCCAAGCCGGGGCGGCTCCGGCTCATGTACGAGTGCAATCCGATCTCTATGATCATCGAGCAGGCCGGCGGTGGCGCTAGCACTGGACGTGAGCGGGTCATGGAACTCCAGCCTGAGAGCCTGCACCAGCGCACGCCGCTGATCTTCGGATCCAGGAACGAGGTCGGGCGGATCGAGCGCTACCACCGCGAGCAGGCCGGACAGGAATCCACCTTTGACGACTCGCTCTTCAACAGCCGTTCCCTCTTCCGGATCCCTTAACTGGCAGGAGAACAGGTGTCGGCCAAACATCCCGTCGTCGCCATCACCGGCTCGTCCGGCGCAGGCACGTCTTCCGTGACCAGGACCTTCCAGCACATCTTCCAGCGAGAGAGGATCAAGGCGACGATCGTGGAGGGCGACTCGTACCATCGCTTCGACCGGGCCGAGATGAAGGATGCCACCGCGGAGGCCGCGCGGGACGGCAACCACCATTTCTGCCACTTCTCGCCAGAGGCGAACCTGCTTCAGGAGCTCGAGACGCTGTTTCGCGAGTACGGCGAGCACGGCGGCGGCAAGATCCGCAAGTACCTGCACGACGGGGAGGAGGCCAGCCGTTACGGTCAGCAGCCTGGGACGTTCACGCCGTGGGTCGACGTCAACCCTGACAGTGACCTGCTCTACTACGAGGGATTGCACGGCGCCGCGGTCACCGACGAGGCGAACATCGCCCAGCACGCGGACCTGCTGGTCGGAGTTGTCCCGATCATCAACCTCGAGTGGATCCAGAAGCTGTACCGGGACAGGACCGCACGCGGCTACAGCAGCGAGGCCGTGGTCGACACGGTGCTGCGGCGCATGCCGGACTACGTGAACTACATCTGCCCGCAGTTCTCCCGGACACACGTGAATTTCCAGCGGGTGCCGACGGTGGACACGTCGAATCCGTTCATCGCCCGCTTCATCCCGACCGCCGATGAGAGCTTCGTCGTGATCCGGTTCGCCAACCCGAGGGGCATCGACTTTCCCTACCTGCTGTCGATGCTGCACGACTCGTTCATGTCACGGCCAAACATCATCGTCGTCCCGGGCGGGAAGATGGAGCTGGCCATGCAGCTGATCTTCACCCCGCTCATCCTGCGGCTGAGGGAGACACGGCGACGGGCCTGACCGGCCGCGAGCACAAGCGCGGCACGCTGCCCCGCGAGTGCTGCCCCCGAGCGACCGCCGCCCGCCTTATCGGCGGACCATGGCCTGGATTCGGGCGGTCGCCGTCGCTACGGCCACCAGCCTGCCGACGGGGTCGAGGAGCTCGCCGGCGACGAAGCACACGTGTTCGCCGCGCTGGACAACCCGCCCCCGCCCGTAGAGTCTCCCGGGGCGGGCCGGACGGAGAAACTGCACATGCAGGTCGAGTGTCGGCGCGAACTGACCCTCGGGCAAGGTCGCGACAAGTGCGGGCCCCAGGGTTTCATCCAGCATCGCCGCAAGGAAACCGCCCTGAATCACCCCGGCGGGGTTCACAAACTGCTCACCGGCCGAGAAGGCAACCTCGATAGTTCCTTGATCGGCGTCGACCGAAACCAGCTCCCAGCCAAACATCACCGCCGACGGCGGCGGCGGGATCCGCCCTGCCTGCCAGTCCCAGAACAGCCCACGCCGTGCCGCATCCACGGAGCGGACACTACCAGCCGCCACCAACATTTCGCCCAGGCCGGGGAGCCACTCGCCGGCGCCGCGACGGCGCGCTCGCTCGTCTCGAAACCGGCCCCGGATCTGAGGTACGCCCTACCGCCCAACTGGCCCGGCCAATCCCGGGGGGCGAACGAGTTTCCGCGCGGGCGGGCACCCGGTCGGCGGCGGCACGGCAGGGCACTGATCAACCCGACCAGTTGCCGCCGGCCGGCTCCCACCGGCCCGAAGCGGTCCCGCCGAGGAGCGGGTCAGCGAAGGGACGCACGACGTCGATTGCCTCGCCGAGGGTGCGCGCGATGGGGAGGAACGAGCGCCGCGCCTCGGCCCCGTATCCGCTTTCCCACAGCCGCGTGTCCGGGACGGTGAACCGGCCGGGCAGGATGACGCGCCGTCGCTCCGCTTCAGAAAGCAGTGCGCTGCGCTGCGGGTGGGCTTGGACTGATGCGCCGGTCACGATCGCCACCAGATCGACTAGGTCCTTGTAGCGGGTCGATGGTGCGCGAAGCTCCCCGTACCGGCCGAACGTCGCCGTGAGCTTGTCAGCAATATGGTCGACGAGCGGGTATGCACGGTACCCGTGTTGCTCGACGTCCGGCATCAGGACGCGGGGCAGCGGCGGGACGTGGTCGGGCTGTCCGGTCATTCGCAGGTCCTCCCCGGCGAGGTCGACGTGGAAGGACACCCACGCCGTGGCGCCCACTAACGCTGTGGTGGGAAGGCGGATCGCTGCCGCCCCGTCGGTAACCGGCAGGCTCGGGCCGGTCTCGAAGCGGAACCAGTCACCGATGTCGCGCCGCAGCGCTTCGCGGAGCAGCGCCTCGGCGGTCCGCAGCGGCTGCGGGCGGTAGATGTCTACGTCAATCGTTGCCCTGACCCCTAGATCGCGCGCCAGCAGGGCGATGGCTCCCTTCACGATCCATTGGTCGTCCACCAGGTACAGGCGCTCCAGGAGGCGGTCGTATGCGATCTGGCGCTGGAGCTGAGCAAGCGGCCACCGGTTGTCCGCGGCGAGTGCCTTGAGCTTGTCAGTGAGCGCCCGGCGGAACGCTGCGGGACCGGTGTAGCCGCGGCGGTCCCTCACCGGGGAACCATCCCGGCCTCGTTGCAGCGTGCCGCGCCGTCGAGATACGCCCTCGCCTCGTCGAGCCACCGTGGCATGCCAGGATCACCCACGAGATCCAGCAGCCAGCGCAGGAGCCCGAGGCCATCATCTCGGCGCAGGCCGAATCGCGCCGCATGAGCGGCGAGGCTGTCCGCGAACGTACCCGGGTAATCGTAGGACCCTCGGATGGCATCCGCGACGATGTGCGCGACAGCCCCGGGATCCTCGCGGTCATGGAGCAGGTCGGATGCGATGCACGCGGGCCGTGTCACCGGCAGGCCGCGGTGACGGACCCAGTCCGCCTCGGTGAGCGAGCGGCGATGGAGGCGGACCTCCGGTCGCCGGGTCTGTTTCCGGCTGGGGAGCGTGAACTCATGGCGGTCAGCTGGCAGGTGTCCGAGGCCGTACAGCGCGGCGGCGGACCTGTGGGACACGACCCCCTGCACCGGGGTGCGCTCCCACCCCCGGACTCCGGGTGCCAGCTGCAGCCACGCTGCCCGCAGTTCCAGGTAATCCGGTACCGGCGCCCCGGCCAGCCGGTACACGCCGTGCGCCACCCGCTCAAGAACTGAGCCCGGAGCGGTCAGACGCTCAAGCGTCGTCTGCGGGACGCCGACAAGCTCGAGTTGCCTGCGCGTGACGAGTCCCCACTGGTCCTCGGCAACAGCCGCGATGCGACGGAGCGTCGCCGACCTTACCACTCCTGCAATATACCCTTCCTCCAGGGGAGAATGTAGTGTCTGATCTATTCTCATACTGCATTCACCCCTGATTATGGGGTACTTTGCAGATAACCTACCTCGGTCCACTGTCCCGGCCTCCGCCCGACCACGGCTTTGGACAATCAGGTTCCGCCTTGTCGCAGCGGGACCCGCCACTCCACTACCGTCCCGCGGGGAGCGCGGGAACGCACGCTACAGTGCCCACCCAGGGCCTCGGCTCGGATAGACATGTTGCGCAGACCATTCCCGGCGCCCGGCGCCGTTGGTGGCCCCATGCCGTCGTCAGCCACCTTCAGGACCAGTTCGGGGCCGGCGACTACCGTCACGTCCACGGCGGTCGCCCCGGCGTGACGCAGCACGTTGGACAGCGACTCACGGAGGACGGCCAGCATCTGGCAGGCGATTTCGGGGGTGACGAGCGCGTCGACGTCACCATCGAAACCTATTCGTGGCGCGAACCCCATTCGCTCGCCGACTTCGGCGGCGAGCGCCACCACCTGCTGGCGCAAAGTGGCCGTGACGCCCTTGTTCGGCTCGGTGGGGCGAGAACGATGCCGGAGATCGAAGATCGTCGCGCGGATGTTGGTAATGACGTAATCCAGGTCGCCGATTGCCTCGTCGATCCGCCCGGCGACGGAGCCTGGCACCAGGACGCGCAGCGACGCGACGCGCATGCCGAGCGCGGATAGCCGCCCGATGACCTGGTCGTGCAGATCGGTGGCAATGCGATCGCGGTCGCTGACCGCCCGCAGCTCCCGCATCTGCTCCGCGGCCACCTTGACCTTCACCAGGTTGTCGGCCCGGGCCCTCAGTTCTTCTACTGAGAGGGGCTTCAGCAGGTAGTCGCTGGCTCCCCCACGGAGCAGCCCGATCCGCAGCGCGTCGTCGGTCCGGGCGCTCAGAATCAAGATCGGCGTCCCCTCCAGATAGGGGTCCCGTCGAGCCGCGCGCACCAGTTCCGCACCGCTCAGGCCGGGCATCATGATGTCGCACACGATCAAATCCGGCCGGAGCGTCCTGGCCTTGTCAAGTCCATCCCGCCCGTTGAGCGCGGCCTCGACCCGGTAGCTGGTGGCCAGGGCATCGCACACGAACCGATTCATGTCCGGGTTGTCCTCGACCACGACCACCAGAGGCCACCCGGCGCGGTCGGTGGCCTGGTTCGCGGCAATTTCGGCAGTACCGGCGTGCTCATCGAGCCCGGGCTTCGCCGGAATGTCATCGGCCACCCGCACTCCGGGGCGCACCTGGGCAGCCGGCGGCGCCGCCAACGGCAGGTCGACGAGGAGCAGCGCGCCGCCCTCGGGGGCGTCCGCGACGGTCATGGTCCCGCCATGCAGCCCAACCAGGTCGCGGGTGATGCTAAGACCGAGTCCGGTGCCGCTGAACCGCCGTGCTGGCCCGCCGTCGATCTGGCGGAATCGCTCGAACACGCCGGTGCGATGCTGTGGGGCGATGCCGGGGCCGCTGTCCGCGACCTCGACGACGGCGAACGGGGAGCCCGGCGCGTGCTTGAGTTCGATGCGGATCGCCCCCTTGTCGGGCGTGAACTTGGCGGCATTCGACAAGAGGTTGAGCAGAACCTGTTGCACGCGTCCAGGATCAAGCTGGGCGGGCACACGCTCATCAGCCCGCACCGTGAAGGTGATCCCGCGGTCAGGCGTGACGGTCTCAAACTGCGCCGCCACCAGCCGCACCAGATGAGCCAGATCGACGTCGGCGTAGTCGAGTTCGACCTTGCCCGCTTCGAGCTTGGAGGCGTCGAGCAAGTCGTTGACATGGCTCAGCAGCAGACGAGCGTTGCGGACAACAAATTCCAGGTCCTGACGGCGCGGGTCATCGGCGGCGCACTGGGCAAGCATCTTCTGGGCGGGGCCGAGGATCAGCGTCAGCGGCGTGCGAAGCTCGTGGCTCACGTTGGCGAAGAACTGGGTCTTGAGGTCGTCGAGCTCCCTCGACCTCTCGTACAGGACGGCAAGCTCGGTATTGGCCTCCTTGAGCCGCCGGCTAGTCTCTGCCACCTCCCGCGCCCGCTTGAAAACCTCGGTTTCCATGGCCGCGGCGTGAGACCGCAGATCCTCGGCAAGCTGATGCTGCGCGTCACCGGCCTGCTTCAAGTGCAGGAAGTCGGTGACATCCTCGACACGGTGGATGACGTAGTTCACGCTCCCGTCGCTCCCGAACACGGGCGAGTTGACGGGACTCCAGAATCGCTCCTCGAATCCGCCGCCTTCGGACTCCGGCCGCCGGATGTCGTATCGCTGCACGGACATGGCATCGGTCACACCGTCACGGATCACCCGGGTCAGCGACGCACTCAGGTTACGGACGCCGACCGACTCGGGATCGCCGGGGTTGTCCGGGAAGACGTCGAACAAACGCCGACCCAGGATCGCGTCGCGGTCGGTCATGGTGGCCCGCAGGTAGGCGTCACTAGCCGCGACAACACGCAGACCGGGATCCAAGACCAGGTACAGGCCAGGCACCGCCTCGAACAGCGCCCGGAAGTCAGGCTCTGGCCCAGCGACAGGCTCCACCAGACTCACCGGTCTTCCGCGGGAGGAACAACGGCGAGCGGCCGTCGCGTGTTCGGGCGGGTCCCCGCCATTGGACATGCCGCAACGCTCAAGGCGCGCTTCGCCGCAAGTCCTCCGATTCGTCCAAGACGCATAGGGCGTTTCCGACATCACGACGTGCGTACACCTGCAAAAGTACACCCGCCCCCGGACGCGCCCCACCACGGCCCGGATCCGGCGTGCACGCGCCGCCCTGGCGCCACACCCTGGCGAGCGCACCCTGGCGCCGCGCAGGTCGCTGATCGGTTCAGTCAGCGGCCCGATCGCGTGAAGACTAGGCACACAGGCCGGCACACAGGCCCAGGCTCACGCGGCGTGACACGATCGTGCCGGGTGGCTGATCCCCGCGTGCGGGCACCGATTTGACCCGCGTTGCGCTGATGGGCAAGCTGCGGAGCGGACCGAGTTATGTTCGGTGACGGCTGTGCGCTGGGAGGGCCGCCTGTTGAGCCCGGATGATCGGGATGAAAGGGATAGGGGCGCCGCGGAGATGATCGACGTCGGCCGTGCAAGCGGCGCTGCCGGTACCGGTGCGGGTGGCGGCCCGTTCGGAACGCACCCGGATGCCGCGCTGCTGACCGCGCTCAACTCCCTCGCCGTGCGGACGCGCGAGCTCGTCGAGGCTGTCGTGCTCAGCGACGCGCCCATCGCTGAGCTCGATGCGGCGGCGGCCGAGATCGGGAACCTGGCCGCGCGGCTCGGCGCGCGGCGCCGGCCAGCGCCCATCCGGTCCGTGGTCGATCCGGCCGATGGGCGGCGGCGCCAGCCGCATAGCCCGGTGGCAGGCGAGGCGAATCCGCTTGCGCCGCCGATCAGGATCGTGACCACGCCGGAGGGAACCGCACGCGCCGAGTTCATCCTTGGACACGTCTACGAGGGGCCACCTGATGCCGTGCATGGTGGCGTCTGCGCGGCCATCCTTGATTCCCTGCTCGGGTCCGCCGCCGCCGCGGGGGATCGGCCGGGCATGACGGCGCAGCTGACCCTGCGCTACCTGCGCCCGACGCCGGTGCTCGCACCGCTCGTCGCCGAGGCCTGGATCAGGGGCGTGGACCGCCGCACCACCATAGTGGACGGCCGGATTCTCAACGAGCGGGGCGAGCTGACCGTGGAAGCCACCGGCGAGTTCTCGCTGCCACTTCGCCAGGTAAGGCGGGGCCCCGGGCAGGCTGATGGCCAGGGTGGATTTCGTTGCTGGGCCTGGCCCGTGTCACTAGCGTGAAACGGTGAGCGAACGCGACCTGGATGTTGTGCTACTGGGGGCTACCGGCTTTGCCGGGCGATTGGTGGCAGGCTACCTCGCTGGCCACGCGCCGGACGGCGTGCGGATCGGGCTTGCCGGGCGCTCCGGGGAACGACTCGCCGGTATCCGCGCGCGGCTCGGCGCGGCGGCGGCGTCGTGGCCGCTGCTGGAGGCGGACCTCACCGACGCCGCCTCCGTTGCGGCACTTGCGCGCGCCGCCCGGGTCGTGACGACCACGGCGGGCCCCTACCGTCCGCACGGGCTCGCGCTGGTCGAGGCGTGCGCCACGGCGGGCACCGACTACGCGGACCTGGCCGGCGAGGTGTTGTTCATGCGGCAGAGCATCGACCGTTGCCACCACGTCGCCGCGGCGACAGGCGCGCGCATCGTGCATTGCTGCGGTGTCGACTCCATCCCCTCCGACCTCGGCGTGCTGCTGCTGCACGACGCGGCCCGCGCG
>CAWGAE010000004.1:0-53386 GCA_963820395.1 uncultured Actinomycetota bacterium
CTTCCTCGGCGCCATCAGCGGTCGTGGACGGTGAGTGCCCAGGTCGGCGCTGCTGCCCGCCGTGGAGCAGGGTGTCCACTCTCGCGGCTGCCTGGCGCGTTCAGTTCGGCACGGGCTCTAGCGCTCGCAAAGACCACCGCCCGAGTCAACCTGCCCTGGGCGGTTACGCGTCTTAACTGTGCGTGGCTATGAACATCCGGCGTCACACATTTTGAACAGGACGACCGGAAAATCTCACCGGTCGGCGAACGACAGCTCCGTGAACATGGTGGCTATCGGGCCCCGCCCGCTGACAACCGTGAAGTCGGGGCAGCAGCGGCTGTCACGGAGGGTGAGCATTCGCCGGCACGAGCGCCGTGCGCTTAGCGCAGAAGGCCCACTCGGTGCGCCGTGACTTGGCCTTGAGGTCACCGCCGGGCGAGGTGCCCCTCGATGCTGCGAACGAGCGGCCCGGCCGCTGGCTGCGTATCTGTTGACCGTGGCGCGTGCCCTATGCGGCAGAAGCGGCGTTCTCAGCGCAGGCCTCGATGCATAGTTATGCAGTCGTCAGCATCATGTGACTACTCGCGCCGTGCTATTGATCTCTGCTCGTGGACTTCGCTGCTGCGGTAGCGTATGAGCAGGGTGAGCGTTCGTTCACGCTGACCGGGTTTCGCCGCATCGGTGCCGTCCGGTCCGGATCATGCTGTGGACGCCGGAATGTCCGAACGGGATGCCGCGCCGACATCGGATCTGGGATTGTCTGAGGCGCTCGGATTGCTGCGCGATGAGCTGCTCAAGGCGCGTGCGGCCGGCGCGATCTCGGACATCCAGTTGCCGGTGGAGTCGATGACGGTGGAGCTGAGTGTGACCAGCGCCGCGTCGGCGCCGGTGAGCCCTCAGTGCGAGGCCTGATCGATGGCCTGCCGCTACGCACACTGGCAGGGACTCGTACCCCAACCCCGATGCGGAACGATCCGAACGCCATATCCGACTCGATCATGACGCCCGGCCGTCCAAGCCGTCTAACCGCCCGAAGCGGTTTGCAGGACGGAGACGGTGTTCGATCCGTTGTTGGTGACGTAGGCGTGGCGTCCGTCGGGAGCGACGGCCACGACCCAGGGACCGTGACCGACGGGCACCGTCGCTGTCACGTGGTTGTTCGCGGTGTCGATGACGGACAGGCTGCCGGAGCCGTTGTTGGTGACGTAGGCGTGGCGTCCGTCGGGGGCGACAGCGACGCACTGCGGGTTGGCTCCGACCGCAATCGTGGCGGTCACGGTGTCACTACTGGTGTCGATGACTGAGACCGATTTGGCGTCGTAGTCGGCGACGAACGCTTCGCGCCCGTTCGGGCTCACCGCGATGCTGTGCGGGCTTCGCCCGACGGGAATCTTGGCGATGACGGTGTTGCTGGCCGTGTCGACCACCGAAACCAGGTTGGATTCGTGGTCGGCCACGTACGCGCGCCGGCCGTCCGGCGTGAACGCCACCCAGTGCGGGTTCGGTGGCACGACGATGATCGTGGTCACCGAGTTGGTGCGCGTGTTGATCACGCTCAGGTCCTGGGACATGTGGTCGGGGACGTACAGGCGCTGGCCGTCGGGGGTGACCGCGGCAGCGTAGGGGTTGCTGCCCACTGGAATGGTGGCCATGACGGTGTTCGTGGCGGTGTTCATCACTTGCACCGCATGTCCGGTTCCGTCAGCGTCGTTGTAGGTGGTGACATATGCCCGCTGACCGTTCGGCGCGATGGCGACGTATTGGGGCGGGGCGGACACGGGTGTGGTCGCGATGACCCGGTTCGTCGCGGTGTCGATGACGGAGACGGCGTTCGGGTAGGTCGGCGATATAGACGCGGCGTCCGTCCGGAGAGACCGCAGCTCCCCGAGGCCCGTTACCGACCCTGATGGTGCCACGCACGACCGGTACCGGGAGGCTGGCGCTGAGCCGGACGGCCGATACGCGGGGACGGGGGAAGTCGGCCGTTCGGAGTATGTGCCGGTTTGCGATGACGTGCCAGATTCCGGCGCCGCCAAAGATGATGACAAGAATAGTAACGACGAGCGTCCCGATGACAAGCCGCCGTCGCCGTGTCGATGATGTTTCGCGTGGGGGCGGTGGTGGCCCTGTGGGCGGGCCGGTCTGTGCAGGTGGCGGGGCGAGAGCTGTGACTGCTGGGGCAGCCTGGTCGGTGGGCGCCCGGTGCAGGTCGGTGGACGGCGCGGCGTGCGGTTCGGGCCCAGCATCACCCGGGTCCGCCTGCTCGACGCGAACGCTGCCGTGTGCGGGGGCGCGACCAGCGAGTGCCGCTCGCAGATCCGCCATGAGGAAAAGGCACGTGGGTGGCCGGTCGGTGGGCTTCTTGGCCATGGCCCGCGCCAGCACGTCGTCGACCGCTGGCGGGAGATCCGGCCGGCGGCCGCTCACGGACGGTATCGGGCCGGTCATGTGCGCCCACAGCATGGCGGCGTCGTGCTCCGCCGGGAACGGCAGCTCTCCGGTGAGCGCCTGATACAACATGCAGCCCAGCGAGTAGACGTCGGCGGTGCCGCCGACGGTGCCGCCGGTGATCTGCTCCGGCGCGACGTACTGGATGGTGCCGAGGAAGCGGCCGACCGTGGTCAGACCGGTCAGGGAGGCCGACCGCTTGGTCAGGCCGAAGTCGGTGAGGTAGACGTGCCGGGTGGACAGGTCGCCCGCGTGCCCGGTCAACAAGACGTTGCCCGGCTTGACGTCGCGATGTACCAGACCGGCGGTGTGCGCTGCATCGAGGGCGCTTGCTATCTGGGTGAACAGCGGCAGCAGCTGGTCGATTGGCAGCGCACCCTCTCGTCCAGCACGGCGCCGAGGTCCTCGCCGTCGACGAAACGCATCGCGATGTAAAGGCGGCCATCCTCCTCCCCGGCCCGGTAGATCGGGATGATGTTGGGATGGTCAATCGCCGCCGCGAGTAAGGACTCCCGCATGAAGCGCAACCGGAACTTCTCGTTCATCGCCAGCTCCGGCGCGATCAGCTTCAGCGCGACCGGCCGCCCCAGCGCGACATCGCGGGCGCGATACACAATAGCCATCCCGCCGCGGGCCAGGCAGGACTCGACCCGGTAGCCGGCGAGTTCGTCGCCGAGCACCAGTTCGGCCCGCATCTCACCTGGGACCATCGGTGTCACCCGGCGGTGCAGCCGCAGGCAGCGCAGCACCGGCTGGTCGGGGGCACCACAGTCCGTGCACTTGGTGCAGTGCAGGTTGGGGCCGTTCCTCCTATCAACTTCCACTCCGACTCGTCCAGGAAACCCCTTTGGTGCAGAATAGTTTAGTGTACACTCTCTCGCTCTTGTGATTGGTGAAGGCGCTCTGCCGGATTTGCGGCACCACGGGGGCAGGATCGCCGAGGAGAACCGCGCGCGTTCACCCGTGACCTCATCGGCCCGCTTGTCGTTGACTCGCGCGGGAGCGTTGACGGTGGGGACCGCTTGACGGCCGGATGCGGGGAACGGCGCGGCGGCAGTGCCGCGACGTGGGTTGCGGCCCAAAGGAAGCGGCAGACTGCCGCCCCGCAACACCGAGACCCCGGGAACCCGGCCCGCCCTACGGCGGACCACCTTCCAGGAGCGCGCTTTCCCCAAGGCACGCGACACCACCGTCGCCACCACCCGCTCGGCCAGCTATCTGCCGTATCTACACACTTGCGTGTGTCAGGCGTGTAGGGTGGTAGCGTTTGCTACTTTGCCCTAGGAGTGGTATCTTTCGCTACCATGACTGATGCCCTAACAGCACTCCGGGAGTGGGCCGACATGTACGGCCGCCGGGATGAACTTGTCACAGCCGCGCTAGAAGCGGCAATCGGTCCGAAGGTAGCGTTTGCTGCTTCGCCTCGAGGAGTGGAATCGTTCGCTACCATGACTCGTGCCGTAACAGCACTTCGAGCGTGGACCGACATGTACGGCCGCCGGGATGAACTTGTCACAGCCGCGCTAGAAGCGGGAATCGGTGTCAACGAGATTACTCGTATCACTGGCCTGGCAAAGACTACAGTCCTGCGGATTAAGAATCGTGCCGATGTCAGCGAGAGCGGTACCGCCTAGAGCGAACACAGATGTGGGCCACGTGGTTTTCCCGCTGTGTGATGAACCTGCGTGTAACGGGGATTCGATTGGGCCAAAAAATACGCGATGTTACATCCACGCCTAACATCGCCACGAATAATCATGATGGTACAATTAATGTCGCGGTTATTTTGCCGCACATATGAAGGGGGCCGATTGGCCTCTCCTCTCAACCATCGATTGAAAAGGATAGATTTAGCTGTCATTGAGATCGGCCGCGAGTTTCCGCATGACACAGCAGAAGGGTGTCCATTCAGGGGTGATGTCAGGCGGTGGCGGGTATACGGTGGCGACAAATGCGCATGGGGCGGCCCGACTGGCCTGACTTAACTATTGACAAGGTGCCCGAGTGGATTACAGACCAGATGGTTACTCGCAACCTTGTGTTTCGGTCTCGAGTTTAGTCGTCCTGCCTTGCAGGCGCCGCGATTTTGCCGAGGAAGATCAGTGCTCAAGGATGGCGCTGGCGCCATCGAGGAGCGACGCCGTGGGCGGGGCACCCCACTAGCAACCGTGGCCGATGAGCCAGAGTTTTTCGAGGCTGCGCTGTCCCCGTGCCAGCCATGTAGCCGCCGTTCTCGGCAACCTGGACCTGGCTGACCCGGATGCCATGGACATATCCCCGCGCAGAGTCGAAAATTCAGGCCACAACGGGATATCCGGCACTACCCAGACAGTTCGTAATTCCCGGGCCGTGACACGCCCCGGCCCGGTTCGCGTCGCCGCGGGCCCGGTGCAGCGTCCCGACCTCGTTGAGCGCCGCAGCCTCACTCCCCCGCACGCCGAGGTCGCGGTAGATGCCCAGCGCCGTCTCCAGCGCCCCGGCCGCGCCCGGGTAGTCCCCGGTCAGCAGCCGCACCGCCCCCAGGTCGTTGAGGGCGCTGGCCTCACCGGGCCGGTCGCCGAGGTGCCGGGCGGCGTGTACGGCGGTGGTATTGCGGGTGATCGCGTCGGTCCATGGGCCGTCGTGTTGCAGGAGAGCGGCCAGGGCGGCGGTGAGGGCGACGACCCGGGCATGCTGGCCGGTGCGGGTGGCGTAGTCGAGGCAGGCGAGCAGGTTGGCCGCCGCAGCCTGTCCGACTCCGATGACCTGGCGTTCTACTACTGCCAGGCACCCGCCGGCCGACCGGTGTCCCTGCCCATCCTGATCCGGGTCGCCGGGAAGAGATGGCCAGTAGAGGAATGCTTCCAGCTGGGCAAGGGGCGGCGGCCTGGACCAGCACCAGGTCCGGCTGTGGCACTCCTTCCACCGCCACACCGTCCTGTCCATGTGCGCCCAGGCGCTGCTGGCCGTCGCCGCCGAGCGCCCGGCCCCGCCCGGCCGGGACGATGATGACCCCCCGCCGCCGCCCAGCCCGCAGCCTGGCGCGACACCGGGAAGCTGCCCGCCAGCGCCGATGACCAGCCCCCCGGCGATGACCCCGGCCTGGTCAAGGTCAGCGCCCCCGAGGCCCGCCGCCTGGCCCGCCTGGCCACCGCGCATGAGCCGCGCCGCCCGCGACCTCGGCTGCGCCTGGTCACGATGGCGGCGACGCCACCAGGCCCGAACCCGATGGCACCACTACCACGCCCAGCTCAAGGCCGCCCGCATGCGGGAGGCTCGCCGGCGCCGAGGACGGCGACCGGTGCCCGCAGGAGCTGTCCGACGCGTACGACGCGGCCGAGATCGAGGCCTACGAGGCCGTCACCGCCTACCGCACCGCCACCTTCGTCGTCCGCGCCGCGCAGGTCTTCTGCGTGTGGGGTGAGCAGGACTACATCGTCGCCCGCCAGGAGATCGAGAGCGTGCTCGCCTACCAGGACCACGCGGGTCAGTCAACCCCGGTGATCGCCGAGAGCGCGGAACGCGGCGTGGACCGCGAGCTGCAGGCCATGCTCGACGGCAAAGAATTATTTTCCGGCCCGGGTGGTGTTGGATGAGCGTGGACGACAACACCACCCGGGAATGTGACGCATGCGGCCGGCGCAGAACACTCGATGAGCTGGACGCGGTGCCGCACAACTCCCCTCTGCATCAAGTACATGTGCAGGCCGGGGCTTGAGTGCGGCGAGCCGACAGAGTGTCCCCTGCAGGCGTGGCAGCATCCAATCCGTTAGGTCCCGGCCAGCCACGCGTCGATCGCGATCTTGCCCGCGGTCAGCGGCTGGCTCATCTCGTGCGCGCCGTAGACCTGACCGCCGGTACCCCCGTGCGTGTGGCCGAGCACGTCGTCGCAGGCGTGCGGCACGCCGAGCTCCTGCAGCACCATCCGCGCCGTGTGGCGCAGCCCGTAGGGGGTGACGCCGACGTGGCCCAGCCCGGCCGCCTCCACCAGCGCCGCCAGCGCGCTGGCGAGCTGCGGGTTGGTCAGGGCCGCCGCCCCGGACGGGCCCGGGAAGACGAGCGCCCCGTCGCCGACGTCGATCTGACGTTTCAGCAGGTGAGCGGTACGGCACGGCGGCACGTACCGGTGCGGACTCACCACTGACATGGTCTCGGTAACTCTTGTGCGAATGCTTCCAAAAGGTTACGGGGATCATGGACTCACGGTGCCGCGGTGCCGACGGGAACCACGCTGTGGCGGTTGACGAACCCATGGCGCGCCCGCCAAACTGGTGGCGCGCCGCGGGCCCAGTGGCACATGCCCACCAAACCGTGGCGCGCCCTCGCGGGACCAGTGGCGCGTGACCGCCAACCCGCGGAATGCTGCGCCCCACCCGCTGAATGCGCACACTAAACCGGCCGCAGCCTACGAACCCCCGGCCCGCGCGGTCCGCTCGCGGCGCTTCTCGCGCAGGCGCATCGACACGTGCACCGGGCTGCCGACGAAACCGAACTCCTCGCGCAGCTTCCGCTCAAGGAACCGGCGGTAGCCGGCTTCAAGGAAACCAGTCGTGAACAGCACGAAGTGCGGCGGCCGCACCCCTGCCTGGGTGGCAAACAGGATTTTCGGTGCGCGGCCGCCACGGGCAGGCGGCGGGTTCGCCGCCACGAGATCGGCCAGCCAGGCGTTGAGCCGCCCGGTCGGCACCCGCGTTTCCCATCCGGCCAGCGCCGCCTCAAGCGCGGGCACCAGCCGCTCGGCGTGCCGGCCGCTGGCCGCCGATATGTTCACCCGCGGTGCCCAGCGCGCTGTGTGAAGCTGACGGTCGATCTCGCGTTCCAGGTAGCGGTGCCGCTCAGCGTCGACAAGGTCCCACTTGTTGTAGGCGATGACCAGCGCGCGCCCCGCGTCGATCACCATGGACGCGATGCGCAGGTCCTGTTCGGTGAGCGGCTGGCTGGCGTCCACGAGCACGACGCCCACCTCGGCGCGCTCGAGCGCCGCCGCGGCGCGAAGCGTCGCGAAGTAGTCGGCGCCCTGGCTCTCCCTGAACCGGCGGCGTATCCCCGCCGTGTCCACGAACCGCCACTGCTTGCCGCCGAGCGTGACCAGTTCGTCCACTGGGTCACGGGTGGTGCCCGCGACTTCGTCGACGACCGCGCGCTGCTTCCCCGCCAGCCGGTTCAGCAGGCTGGACTTCCCCACGTTCGGCAGGCCGACGAGCGCCACCCGCCGCGGGCCACCCTCGATCCCGAACGGCTCCGGTGGTGTCTGCGGCAGGGCCTCGAGCACCGCGTCGAGGAGATCGCCACTGCCCCGTCCATGTAGTGCGCTGACCGGCAACGGCTCGCCGAGCCCGAGCGACCAGAGGGCGGCCACATCCGGCTCGGCCCTGGCGTCGTCCGCCTTGTTCGCCGCGAGCACGACCGGCTTGCCGGACTTGAGCAGCACCCCCGCCGTCGCGGCATCGGTATCGGTCACACCGACGGCGGCGTCCACCACGAAGAGCACGGCATCGGCCGTCTCCGCGGCCAGCTGAGCCTGCGCGGCAACCCGTGCGGCCAGGCCGGATGCGGAAGGCTCCCAGCCGCCCGTGTCGACCACGGTGAAAGAGCGGCCGCGCCAGTTCGCGTCGTAGGCCACCCGGTCGCGTGTCACCCCCGGGGTGTCCTCCACCACCGCCTGGCGGCGTCCTAGAATCCGGTTGACCAGCGTCGACTTGCCAACGTTGGGTCGCCCGACGACGGCGAGCACCGGTGTGCGGACCTGTTCTTCTGCCCGCACGTCGTCCCCTGTGCCAACGTCGTCCGCTGCGCCTGCATCCTCTGCCGCGCTCACGCCATCTCCGGTACTCACCCGGACACGGTCCGCTGCTTTGCCCGGTCGGCGATCAGTGCGATTACCTCACCCCGGCCGATCTGGGCGGTGCCGATCTTGACTATGCCCGCTTCGCGCGTGCGGCCCGGCCCGGTCAGGTCGATCCAGTCTTTCGCCCAGGTGTCGGGGTAGCGAAGCCCGAGGGCACGCGCCGCGCCAGGGGCGGCGCCCCGCTGCCCCGGTCCGGACGACGACCACTCCGGTGCGATCAGGAACCCGGCTAGGTCTGTAACGGTCACGCCGTGATGCTATACGCGCACGGCGGCGCCATGTCCGTGGAGCACCCAACCGAGTGCG
Organism: uncultured Actinomycetota bacterium; assembly: GCA_963820395.1. Taxonomy (GTDB): domain Bacteria; phylum Actinomycetota; class Actinomycetes; order Streptosporangiales; family Streptosporangiaceae; genus DATFVJ01. The sequence goes on from CAWGAE010000004.1 coordinate 8,564, forward strand.
CCCGGCCCGGCCGTGCGGGCGCAGGGTCACAGCAGCGGGATTACCAACCTCCGCTTCGCTGGCAGTCATGAGGAGCGCTACTCCTCGGTGGCACGCCGTCCCGCCCCCGGACATGCCCGCCGACGTCGTCGCCATCGACGCTGCCGACGGTGGCACCCGGCCCGGTCGGCCAGTCAGTCGTGGACCGGCCAGCCATGCTCGCGGAGCGCGGCGGCCAGCCGTCCCGCGGCCTCCGGCCGCACCGACAGTTCCGCCACGCCCACGGGAAGGCCGGTCGAGTGCTCGATCGAGACATCCTCGATGTTCACGTCCGCATCGCCCGCCGCCTGGAAAAGGCGAGTCAGCTCGCCGGGCCGGTCGGCGATCACGACCTGCAGGACGACGTAGGCGGGCGCGGGCCCGCCACGCTTACCCGGGATCCTCGCCACACCGGTGGCCGCGCGTGCGAGCAGGTCGGTGACCCTCTTACCCGAAGGCTCGTCGCCGCCCGCGACCTCGCGAAGCGCCTCCGCGGCCGCGGCGAGATCGGCAGCCGTCGCGTCAAGCAGGCTCGCGACAGGTCCGGCGTTCGCGGTGAGGATCGATGTCCAAAGCCGCGCGTCGCCCGCCGCGATCCTGGTAACGTCGCGTAGCCCCTGGCCGGCCAGCCCCAGCGCACCGGGCTCCGCACCGGTCAGCCTGGCCGCCATGGCGGCTGACACCAGGTGCGGCAGGTGCGAGACGAGGGCGACGAAACGGTCGTGCCGCGCAGTGTCCACCTCGGCGGGCTCGGCGCCGCAGGCGTGCACGAGCGCGCGCACCGCGGCGAGCGCTTCCGGCGAGGTCTCCGGCAGCGGGCAGAGCGCCCAGGGACGGCCGAGGAACAGATCGGCACGCGCGGCGGCAGGCCCGGATCGCTCGCGGCCCGCCAGCGGGTGACCCGCCACATACGAGGTCAGATCGCAGCCAAGCCGCCGCGCCTGCGCAACCGGGAGCACCTTCACGCTTGCCAGGTCGGTGTAGACGCGAGCGAGATCGCGGGCCTGGGCACTGGCGAGCGCCGGCGCCACCGCCGCGGGCGGCATCGCAAGCACGGCAAGGTCGGCGCAGCCGTCAGGAAGCCCTCCGACGGGCAGGATCTGCCCTGCCCCGAGATCTGCGGCGAGCTGCTGCGCGCCAATGTCGGAGTCGGAGAGCCACACCCGCGCGCCCTGCTCGCGCGCGGCGAGCGCAACCGACGTGCCCATCAGCCCGGCGCCGACCACGACAAGCCGCTGACCGCCGAGCGACGTCGTGGACGTCACTGCGCGATGTCCAGCCGGAGCATGATCGCGCCGCGCAGGTACACGTGCTGGATCTCCGATCGTGGCCTGCTCGTGTCGACATGCATGAGCAGCCGGACCACCCGGGGCAGTGCGCCGGGTACGTCGATCTCGGTGGCGCACAGCAGCGGCACGTCGTCGAAGCCGATCTTACGGGCGGCGTGGGCGGGGAACTCGGCGGTGAGGTCGGGGGTCGCGGTGAAGATGACGCTGATCACATCGTCGGTGGTCAGGCCGTTACGAGTGAGTACCTCGGTCACAAGCTCGGTCGTGCCGTCCAGGATCGACTCGCGGTCGCTGCCGGCAACCTGGATGGCACCTCGTATCGCTCTCACCACAGTCCCAGGTTAGCGGCAGTTACTCAGAGGCCAACAGCGAAGTACAGCTCGCCTATCTCCGCCGTGGTCAGTGCCCGGACGGTACCCGGCTTCAGCGAGCCGAGCCGTACCGGGCCGACGCTGGTGCGCACGAGCCTGCTCACCGGGTGGCCGACCTCGGCTAGCAGCCGCCTGACGATGTGCTTTCGGCCCTCGTGCAGTGTCACCTCGACGAGCGCGCGCACACCCGCCTGGTCCACCACGCGGAATCGGTCGACCATGACAATGCCGTCATCCAGCATGATCCCGTTCTGCAGCCGCCGCCCGAGACCGCGGGGCAGCGGGCCAGGGACGTCGGCGAGGTAGGTCTTGAGCATCCCGTAGCGCGGATGGGCTAGCCGGTGGGCGAGCTCACCGTCGTTGGTGAGCAACAGCAGGCCCTCCGTGTCGTAGTCGAGCCTGCCCACGTGGAACAGCCGCTCCTGCCGGTCGCCGACGAAGTCCGCGAGCGTGCGCCTGCCGCGCGGGTCCGTCATCGCGGCAAGCACGCCCGGCGGCTTGTTCAGGGCCAGGTACGCCAGGTCCTGGCGGGCCGGGATGCGCCTGCCGTCCACCCGGATGATCTGGCAGGTGGGATCTACCCTGGCGCCGAACCGCCGGACGACCTCGCCGTCCACCTCGACCCTGCCCTCGCCGATCAGCTCCTCGCAGTGCCTTCGGCTGCCCAGCCCGGCAGCGGCCAGAATCTTCTGCAGCCGAACGCCAGGCTCGCGCTCATGCTCAGTCCCGGGCCCAGCTTGCCCGGTCTCAGTTTCCAGTTTGCTCACGCTCGATGTCCTCGACGTCGTCTGGCAGGAACGGGGCCAGGTCCGGCAGCTGGTCAAGGTCCCGCAGGCCGATACGCTCAAGAAAGTAGCTGGTCGTGCGGTAGAGGATCGCGCCCGTCTCCGGGTCGGTGCCCGCCTCGTCGACCAGGCCCCGCAGCACCAGCGTCCGCATGACGCCGTCGCAGTTGACGCCGCGCACCGCCGACACCCGGGACCGGCTCACCGGCTGGCGGTAGGCCACCACCGCCAGGGTCTCCAGCGCCGCCTGGGTGAGCCGCACCTCCTGCCCATCGCGGACGAACCGCTCCACCACCGGCGCGCACTCCGCCCTGGTGTAGAATCGCCAGCCTCCTGCGACCTCACGCAGGTCAAACCCGCGGCCCTGGGCAGTGTATTCGGCGGCAAGCTCGCGCAGCGCGCCCGCGACCTCGTGGCGGGGGCGCTCGAGGACCTGGGCAAGCACCACCTCGGCCACCGGCTCGTCCACGACCAGGAGGATCGCTTCAAGGCATGCCCGCAGCCGCGGCAGCCGGTCAGGATCATTTATGTCCGCGCTCATCCCTGCTCGTCCATTATTCGTCGCTCTCGATATTGACCGGCTCGTCGGTGTCCGGGCCTGTCCAGGTCACGTGCAGCTCGCCGAGGGCCTGCATCTGCTCGAACGAGACCGCCTGCACACGGTAGAGCTCGAGCAGCGCGAGGAACCGCGCCACCACCTCGTAGGTGCCCGCGCAATCGGCGGTCAGTGCGCGGAACGTGGCGCGGCGCAGCGCCGCGAGCCGCCCGGCCAGCAGTTCGGCCTGCTCGCGCACGCTGGTCCTTGGAGCGTGGATGTGCTCGAGCGACACCGTGGGGACCGATTTGGGCGCGAGAACCTTCGCGGCCAACGCGGCGAATTCCACCGCGCCGAGGCCGACAAGCACTTCTGGGAGCATCTCGGCGAAAGCGGGCTCCATCAGCACGCTGCGCGGGAAACAGCGGGCCTGCTGCGCCATCCTTGCCGCCAGAACTGCCGCCACCTCCTTGTAGGCCCGGTACTGCAGCAGCCGCGCGAACAGCAGGTCCCGCGCCTCAAGCAGCGCCAGGTCCTCCTCGTCCTCCACCTCACCGGCAGGTAGCAGCCGCGCCGCCTTGAGGTCCAGCAGCGTGGCCGCGACGAGCAGGAAGTGGCTCGTCTGGTCGAGGTCCCACGCGCCGCCGTGCGCGGAGATGAAGGCGATGAACTCATCGGTCACCTGTGACAGCGCGATCTCCGTGATGTCCAGCTTGTGCCTGGAGATGAGCGCGAGCAGCAGGTCAAAGGGGCCCTCGAAGACGTCGAGGTGCACATGGAAGCCGTCGTCGCCGACTGCCTCGTCGCCGACCAGGTCGCCGGTAGCCGCGCCGCTCACGGGTCCGACGTTAGCCGAACCCAGACCTTGCCGCAGGGCGCGCCGCGTTCCGCAGCTATTCCTCGTGGAGCCGTGACCGCGCGTCCAGACCATTTCGCCGGGGTGCCATCCGCGATCGCCGTCTTCGCGCAGGCACCGCCAGTGGCGGCTCCCCGATCCTGCGTCGGCGCCCCGTCGTCACGCGGGCTGAGCCAGGTGGAGGGGATTAGCTCGGCAGCTCCAGGCAGTGCTAATCGCCTGGACCGGCCTTCCGCCACCGCTCAAGCACCTCCTTGGCGAGATCGCGGTACGCGGACGCGCCCAAGGACGCGGAATCAAACCGGGTGATGGGCTCCCCGGCGACTGTGGCGTCGGGGAAACGTACCGTGCGATTGATTACGGTGTGGAAGACCGCGTCGCCGAACCCGGCGACCATGCTGGACAGCACCTCGCGCGAGTGCAGCGTCCGGGAGTCGTACATTGTCGCGAGCAGGCCCTCGATCGCGAGCTTCTGGTTCAGCCTGCGCTTGACCTTGTCGATCGTCTCCATCAGCAGCGCTACGCCGCGCATGGCGAAGTACTCACACTCCAGTGGTATCAGAACGCCATCCGCACAGGTCAGGGCGTTGATGGTAAGCAGCCCGAGTGACGGCTGGCAGTCGATGAGCACAATGTCGTACTCGGGCAGCACGGGCTCGAGGACGCCGCCGAGCACATACTCGCGGCCGACCTCGTGTACGAGCTGGACCTCGGCACCGGACAGGTCGATGTTGCTCGGCAGCAGGTCCATTCCGTCCACACCGGACTTCAGCACCACGTCCGCCGGGGTCACACCGCGCCCCATGAGCAGGTTGTAGACCGTGTAATCGAGCTGCAAGGGGTGAATGCCGAGGCCGACCGACAGTGCGCCCTGCGGGTCAAAGTCCACAAGCAGGACCCTGCGGCCGTACTCGGCGAGCGCGGCGCCGAGGTTGATAGTGGTGGTGGTCTTGCCGACCCCGCCCTTTTGGTTGCAGACAGCCATCACGCGCGCGGGGCCATGCGTTATGAGCGGTTCGGGCTCGGGCAGCGCAGGCGTGGGCCGCCCGGTAGGACCGTGCCCCGGCACACGCTCGGACGCTGGCACACGCTCGGACATTGCCCGCTCTGGCACCTGCTGCTCTGTCCGCCCGGTTGTCGGCGCGGTTGTATGGGTTGCTGCCATCAGTTGCGACCTCCCCGGCAGACGACCCTGGGACCTTCTGGCTGGCGACATTAGGGCCTGCGCAGGCGAGCGGCAAGCCGACTCACCGATTGCGCCGGATTTGCGTGCAGAATCCCCGCTCAGCCGAGCGCGCGCGGATGCGCGGCGGCGTACACCTCGCGCAGGTGATCCACTGTCACCAGCGTGTAGACCTGGGTCGTGGTGACGGACGCGTGCCCGAGAAGCTCCTGGACGACCCGGACGTCCGCGCCACCGTCCAGCAGGTGGGTGGCGAACGAGTGCCGCAGCGTGTGCGGTGAGACGTCGGCGAGCCCGGCCCGGCCGGCCGCCGCACGGAGCACCATCCACGCGCCCTGCCTGGTGAGCCTGCCGCCACGCACGTTAAGGAACACCGCACCGCCCCCGGTACCGACGAAATGCTCGCGGGTCGCCGCCGGCAGGCCCGCGAGCGAGGGCCTTCCCCGGACGAGGTAGGCGTCGAGCGCCGCGCGCGCGTAGCTGCCCACCGGCACGACCCGCTGCTTACCACCCTTTCCGGCCAGCCGAACGGCGCCCGGGGTGTCACGATCGCGCCCGAGGTCGAGGTCATCGACGTCGAGGCCGACCGCCTCGGAGATCCGCGCTCCGGTACCGTACAGCAGTTCGAGCAGGGCGCGGTCGCGCAGCTGGGCGGGTTCGGTGGCGGTGTCCGTAGCACCCGGCGCACCCGGAGCCGCGGCGAGCAGGCGTTCCACGTGGGAGATGGAGATCGCCTTGGGCAGCCGCCTGGGCGGCGCCGGCGGGCGCACCTCCCGCGCCGGGTTGGTGGCGGCCAGGCCCTCGCGGAGCGCGAACGCGTGCAGGCCGCGCACGGCGACCACCGCGCGGGCCGCCGATCCCGCCGAGAGCGGCGGGTGGTCGTCGCCGCCCTGGCGAAGCCCGGCAAGGAATGCCGCGACGTCCTCCTCCGCGACCGCCGCCAGGCTTGTTTTGCCCCGGGCTGCCATCGCGTCCAGGTACCGCAGCAGGTCCCGCCGATAGGACTCGAGGGTGTTCCTCGCAAGGCCGCGCTCGACGGTGAGGTGCTGGAGGTAGCCGTGCACCTCTCGGTCGAGCTCGCAGGTAGCCGTCAGCCAAGCACCTCCTCGAGCCCGGCCACGCCGCCAGCGCCGTAGACGGGCAAGCCGTGCGCCTCAGCAACGGGCCGGCAGGTGAGCATTCCCTCGTGCGTGTTGAGCCCGAGCGCGAGTGATGGGTCGGACCGCAGCGCTTCGCGCCAGCCGCGGTTCGCGATCTCCACGACGTAAGGCAGCGTCACGTTGGTGAGGGCGTAGGTGGAGGTGTGGGGGACCGCGCCCGGCATGTTGGCGACGCAGTAGAAGACGGAGTCGTGCACGCGGTAGGTGGGCTCGGCGTGGGTGGTCGGGCGCGAGCTCTCGAAGCAGCCGCCCTGGTCGATGGAGATGTCCACCAGGACCGAGCCGGGCTTCATCCGGCTGACCAGCTCGTCGGAGATGAGCGTGGGAGCCTTCGCCCCGGGCACGAGGACCGCGCCGATGACGAGATCCGCGTCGATCGCTGCCCGTTCGACCTCGTACGCGTTGGAAGCGACCGTCTGGCAGTGACCCTGATAGATGGCGTCTGCCGAACGCAGCCTGGCCACGTTCTTGTCGACCAGGAGCACCTCGGCCTGCATGCCAACCGCGATCGCGGCAGCGTTCATGCCCGACACTCCGGCGCCGAGAACCACGACCTTGGCCGCGTACACGCCGGAAACCCCGCCCATCAGCACGCCGCGGCCGCCGCCGTCGCGCTGCAGGTGATGCGCGCCGACCTGGGGCGCCATCCGGCCAGCGACCTCGGACATCGGCGCGAGCAGCGGCAGCGAGCCGTCAGGCAACTGGACCGTTTCGTAGGCGATCGACGTGATCCCGGCGCCAAGCAGCGCGTCGGTGCACGGCCGGGAGGCAGCCAGATGCAGGTAGGTGAAAAGGACCTGGCCCTTGCGCATGCGGTGGTATTCCTCGGCCACGGGCTCCTTCACCTTGAGGATCAGGTCGCCGTTTTCCCAAACCGCGTCGGTGGCGGCGAGTATCGCCGCGCCCGCCGCGGTGAAATCGGAATCGGGGATGGCGGAACCCGCGCCCGCATCGGCCTCGATGAAGACCTGGTGACCGCCGCGCACAAGCTCGTGCACACCAGCCGGCGTGATCGCGACCCGGTACTCGTTATCCTTGACCTCTTTGGGGACGCCCATCTTCATGGCCATCAGACCTCTCTCAGATCGTGCCGATCAGCCCTCTGGCGCCTCCGCGCTCCGCAGCGACGCGAACCCGTCAGACCGGGCGGCGTACGCCGACAAGATACCCACCACAGCCGTCGGATTGTGGAGCTGACCGGCGAAGATGCCGTGGAGGGCCTCCACGAGCGGCACCCATGCGACCCGCATCCTTGCCTCCTCGTGCCGCGGCGCGAAGTCCCGCTCGGAGATCGGCACCTTAGTCAGCCCTCGCGCGAGGAAGATCCGGATCCGCTCGCTGCTCATCCCGGGCGTGGTGAAGAAATCCACCAGGGTAAGCCAGCCGGAGGCGCGGTAGCCGGTCTCCTCGACCAGTTCACGCCTGGCGGCGGCCAGCGGCAGCTCGCCCTCGACGTCCCGCAGCCCGGCCGGGAGCTCCCAGAGAAACCGGCCCACCGGGTGACGGTACTGCCGGACCATCAGCACCCGATCACCGTCGCCGATGGCGACCACGGCCACCGCGCCCGGGTGCTCGACCACGTCGCGGCCGACCGCCTCGCCGTCCGGCATGGCGACCAAGTCGGTCCGCAGGCTGAACACGCTGCCCCGGTACCGGAGAATCGAGGACAGCACCGGCCAGCATTCAGCAGCGTCGCTGATCGGCGGAACGGTCATGCGCTGGTCAGTATGGAGTTGGTTCCTGCCCGGCCCCCGGCCGGGTGCCCCGAGCCCTTTGCGTGCTCCAGGGCCGCGGTCACCAGACCGGCGAACAGCGGGTGCGGCCTGGTGGGGCGGGAACGCAGCTCGGGGTGTGCCTGAGTGGCCACGAAGAACGGGTGGACGCTGCGCGGCAGTTCGGCGAATTCGACCAGCCGCCCATCCGGCGAGAGCCCGGAGAAGACCAGCCCCGCCCGCGTGAGGGGCTCGCGGTAATCATTGTTGACCTCGTACCTGTGCCGGTGCCGCTCCTGCACAAGGTCGCTGCCATAGAGCTCGCGGACGATCGTTCCCTCCCTCAGCGCCGCCGGAAACAGGCCGAGTCGCATGGTGCCGCCCATGTCCCGCTCGCCCGCGACCACATCTCGCTGTTCGTCCATGGTGGCGATGACCGGATGCGTGGTATCCGGTTCGAACTCCGCGCTGTTTGCGTCGGCAAGGCCCGCGAGCCCGCGCGCGGCCTCGATCACCATGCACTGCAGGCCGAGGCAGAGGCCGAGCAGCGGGATGCCATGCGTACGTGCGTAGTGGACGGCCCCGATCTTCCCCTCAATGCCGCGGACGCCGAACCCGCCAGGGATGACGACCCCGTCCACGCCGTCGAGCCGCCGCGCCGCGCCTTCCCGCGTGCCGCAGTCATCGCTCGTCACCCACCGGATGTTGACCCGGGCGTCGCACGCGAAGCCGCCCGCGCGAAGCGCCTCGGTAACGGAGAGATAGGCGTCGGGCAGATCGACATACTTGCCGACCAGGGCGATCGTAACGGTGCGGGCGGGCCGGTGCGCCCGGCGGAGCAACTCGTCCCAGTCGGTCCAGTCGACATCGCGGAACGGAAGCCCGAGCCTGCGCACCACGTAGGCGTCGAGTCCCTCGGAATGCAGCACCTTCGGGATGTCATAGATCGACACAGCATCGACCGCGGACACGACCGCCTCTTCATCGACGTCACACATCAGGCTGATCTTCCGCTTGAGCTCCGCAGTGATCGCCCGGTCCGACCTGCAGACGATCGCGTCCGGCTGGATACCGATGCTCCGCAGCGCCGCCACCGAATGCTGGGTCGGCTTGGTCTTCAGCTCACCGGATGGCCTGATGTAGGGCAGCAGCGAGATGTGCAGGAAGAAACAGTGGTCACGGCCGATCTCGTGGCGGATCTGGCGGATCGCCTCGAGGAACGGCTGCGACTCGATGTCCCCGACGGTGCCGCCAACCTCGGTGATGACGACGTCCACATCAGGTCCCGCCATCTCCCTGATTCGCGATTTGATCTCGTTGGTAATGTGCGGGATGACCTGGACAGTGTCGCCCAGATACGCGCCGCGGCGCTCCTTGGCGATCACACTCGAGTAGATCTGGCCGGTGGTGACATTGGCCGAGCCCTTGAGCTCGGTGTCAAGGAAACGCTCATAGTGCCCGACGTCGAGGTCGGTCTCGGCCCCGTCGTCGGTGACGAAGACCTCGCCATGCTGGAATGGGTTCATCGTACCGGGGTCGACGTTCAGGTACGGGTCCAGCTTCTGCATGGTTACCCGCAGACCGCGGAGCTTGAGCAGCCTGCCCAGGCTGGACGCCGTCAAGCCCTTGCCGAGACTTGAAGCGACTCCCCCGGTGACAAACACGTACTTGGTGGTAGTTGATCTTGATACGAGCGGTGACGCAGCCAAAATAGGGCTCCCGTGATCGATGCGATGACGGGCCGGCGGTGCTTGCTTCGACAGTCCCGCTTCGACCGAGCCCGCGCTGTGCTCCCCACGGGCTACCAGGATAACAGCCGACCGTTATGCAGCCCGCAGCAATACCGAAACCAGCGGGCCACCGCACGCTGGTGACCCAGCACGGGCGACCCAGCACGGGCGACCCAGCACGGGCGACCCAGCACGGGCGACCCAGCACGGGCGACTCAGCACGCGCTTCGCGTATCCGGCAGCGGCCGGGTGCCGTCCCCTTTTCCTGCCGGAACTGGCGCAGGCTCCGTCTCACCGAACCGGGCCAGGGTAAGCGCACCGGCAACGGCGAGCGCGAATCCAGCGACCGCGACGCCGACCAACCCGTGGCGGGTGGTGTCGCCGAGGAAAATGACGCCGATCATCGCGGGCAGCACCGTTTCTGTCACCACAGTGGCCGCGGTCGCGGTCGTGACGTTGCCGTGCTCGAGCGCCGACGCGTAGAACATGAACGACATCACCCCGGCCGCGGCGAGCGCATACGCGGCCGGGTCGCGGACCAGGTCAGTGGGCGAGAAGCCGACGAGAATGCGCGCCGCGACGCCGACCACGCCGTAGCCGAGCCCGGCGATCATGCCGAGCGCAAGCGTCCGTCCTCGCCCACGTAGCCGGGCGGCCGCGACACCCGCCAGCCCGAGCAGAGCGATCGCGATGATCAGGCCGAAGCGGAACTCGACGCCCGGGTTCACAGCGCCGCTTACGCCTGCCGAGGAGCCGAGCATCGTGACGCCGACGGTGACCGCGATCACCGCCAGCCACTCACGGCGGGCGAGCATGTGATGAGCGAGCCACGCGGCGGTGACCGCGGTTACCGCGAGACTCGCGGCGATCGCCGCCTGGACAACGAACAGCGGCAGCCGCCGGAGCGCGATCAACTGGGCAATGAAGCCGGCGAGGTCCAGCCCGAGACTCGCGATGAAGCGCCACTGCCCTAGCATGCGGACGAGCAGCCGCGGGTCGATGCTCGCCGAGCCGTCCGATGCGGCGCGGGCCGAAAGGCCCTGCATGACGGACGCGACGCCGTAACAGCACGCGGCCAGGAGGGCACTAACGAGGCTCCACCACATTCTGTCAAGCCTCGCCCTTATCGGCGCACGAAACAAGCCGACCGGCAAGCAATGTCGACCGAGCTACTCGTTCACACCTGCACCCACGGCCCTTCACCGGAGGCCATGAGCGGCAGCGGTGCCGACCCGCAAGCTCTTTTCCGCGCAATCGTCGAGCAGGGCGGGCAGCGCGCCAAGCGCGGACCGCCAGGATCCCGGCGGTGAGGTGCAGTCGGAATCGTGCAGGAGTAACGTCGCACCGCCGGTGAGATCCCTGCGGATCGTGGCGAGTACCGACCGGGTGGTTGCGCCCGCCACCCACTCCCTGCCCCAACTGGTCCACAGCAGCGGCGTCATGCCAAGGCGCAGTGCGGCGGAAATCGCCGCACCGCTCAGCACACCGTGCGGCGGCCGATAGAACGCAGGCACCGAGCCGGTGGCCTCGGCCACGGCGGCGGTGGCCCTGGCGACGTCGTCGTAGACGGCCCTGGGACCGCGCAGCAGCACACAGCGGTGATCCCAGCCGTGCACTCCGACCTCATGACCGGCCGCGGTAAGCTCCGCCGCGAGCCCGGGCGACCTCGCGACCATCGATCCGAGCAGGAAGAAAGTCGCGCGGGTCGCACGGGCGCTCAGCAAGTCAAGGAAGCGCGGGGTCGAGCCCGGATCGGGCCCATCGTCGAAGGTGAGCGCGACGTGGTCGGGGGTGCCAAAACCCGCGAGCGCGGGAAAGCACCTGCGGCGAACCGGGCCGATCGCCGTCACGCCAGGCCCCGCGTGCGCGATCGCGGCGACAGCAAGGGCCGTTACCGCCGCCGCAGCCCCGGCCGTCGCGGCGGTAACGGCGGCGTTAGAGGCTGAGGTAGCGGCATTACCGGCGCAGCCGACCCACCCGTTCCCCTTGTCCATTTCCTTCCCGTCTTCTCTTCATGGGATCATGCCATGGCCGACGCACCGCATCTGATACAGGAGGTACTGGGTGGAAGTGCCAGCAGCGCGCGTGGTGTTCCCCGAGCAGGACCGGGCGGAAATCGCGGCGGCCATTATGGAAATCCTGGCCAGTGGCGCGTTGACGCTCGGCCGCTATACCGAGCGTTTCGAAACGGCCTTCGGGGCCGCACACAGCGCACCACACGCGGTCGCCACGTCAAGCGGCACCGCGGCGCTCGACATCATCCTGCGGACGGCCGGGGTTGCCGGACGTGATGTAATCGTGCCGGCGAACACATTCTTCGCCACCGCCGCCGCGGTGATTCAGGCCAAGGGCAGGCCGGTATTCGCCGACATCGACCCCGCGACGCTCTCGCTCAGCCCAGCCACGGTGGAGGAGGCCCTTACGCCCGCGACCGCAGCGGTGGTGCTCGTGCACATCGGAGGGCTCATCACGCCCGAGGTGGACGCGCTAAGGCGCCTGTGTAGCGAACGCGGCGTCGCGCTCATTGAGGACGCCGCGCATGCTCACGGCAGCAGTTACGAGGGTCGCTTCGCGGGCTCTTTCGGGCTCGCGGCGGCATTCTCCTTCTACCCCACCAAGGTCGTGACCAGCGGTGAAGGCGGGATGGTGCTGACGGCCTCTGCGCACGTGCGGGACGAAGCGCGAATTTATCGCGACCAGGGCAAGGGGGCATTCACAGCCAATCACCATGTGCGGCTCGGCTCGGCGATGCGGATGAGCGAACTGCACGCCGTGACCGGCCTGGTGCACATGAGCCGGATGGACTCCTCAATTGCCTGCCGCCGGAGCGTGGCAGCCCGCTATACGGAGTTGCTCACACAGGCGGGTGGCCCGCAGCCACTGCCTGAGCCGCCCGGCTGCCGCAGCAACTTCTATAAGTACATCGCGGTCCTGCCGCCCGGCATCGACCGGGCGCGCTTCAAGCGCGAACTCGCGGACCGGCACAGCGTCCGGTTGCCGGGCGAGGTCTATGATCTCCCCTTGCATAAGCAACCGGTGTTTACCTGCTACGCCGGGAGACCACTGCCAGTGGCCGAAGATCTGTGCACGAGGCATGTCTGCCTGCCTCTGCACTCGGATATGCGCGACGACGAGGTGGATCACGTGCTGGCCGCCGTGTCACGCGCTTACAGCTCCTTTGCGGGAGTCTGAGGGGTGAGCATGCGAGTCGTCGTGACGGGAGGCTGTGGGTTTATTGGATCGCACGTCGTCGACAACCTGATCAAGGCCGACCACGAGGTCATCGTGATCGACATTCTCCTGCACCCGCTGAACCCGCGGGCCAGCTACCGCAGGGTCGACATTCTCGACCAGGCGGCGCTCGAGGCAGCGGTCCGGGGCAGCGACGCCGTCTTCCACCTGGCGGGTGCGAGCGACGTGGACCTGATCGCGGCCGATCCGCTTGGCGCGGTGCGGGTGAACGTCGACGGCACCGCGTGCGTCCTCGAGGCGGCGCGGCGGCAGGACTGCGGGCGGGTGCTGCTCGCCAGCACGGTCTGGGTGTACGGAGCGGCCGCGGGCAACGGTGAGCTTTCCGAGGAGGCACCGATCGAGCTGCCGAGGGCCGGCCATGTCTACGTATCCACCAAGCTGGCCACCGAATTGCTCGCGCACAGTTATCGGCAGATGTACGGCCAGCGCTTTACCATCTTGCGCTACGGGATCCCGTACGGGCCACGGATGCGCGACGCGCTCGTCGTGGCGCGGTTCGCGCGTGCCGCGCTGGCTGGCCGGCCGATCACCATCGCAGGCACGGGTGAGCAGCAGCGCAACTACATCTACGTCGAAGATCTCGCGGACGCCCACGTCCGCGCGCTATCCCCGGCGGCCGAGGACCAGACGCTGGCGCTCGAGGGCGACACGCCGGTGTCTGTTCGCGAAGTCGCTGACACGGTGCGCCGCCTGGCCGGCCCGGTGCCTGTTGAGCACGTTAAGGCGCGGCCCGCGGACTATAACGGGCGCAGCGTGTCGAACGCGCTGGCGAAGGAGGTACTCGGCTGGTCGCCGAGCACGTCCTTCACGGATGGGGTGCGGCGCTACCTGGACTGGTGCCGGACGAGTGATTCGCCGACTGGGGCCGGGCCCTCATGAGAAACGCCCTGCTGCTGTCGGGTTCGCTCGGCCTGGGCCACGACGTCACGGCCCGGGCGTGTGCTGATTCGCTCCAGGCGCGCGGCTGGTCGACGCTCACCCTGGACGCCATGCGGCTGCTCGGGCGCACCGGCGGACCCGCCGGCGAGGCGGTATTCCGGTCAATGCTGTCGGTTCCCGGACTCTATGACGGCTACCATTTCGCCGCGCTCCGCACGGGTAACCGCCTGGCGCTGCTGACCGATGCGGTGGCGCGCGGCCCGATGGTCCCGAGGCTGCGGCGGCGTCTCGATGCCGATCCCGCCGACATGGTCATCTCCGTCTTCGCCACCGCGGCCTCCGCCGTCAGCCGGCTCCGTGCGCTCGGTGCCGTCAACGATCGCTACCGCGACATGGCCCACGTGGTCTTCTGCACCGACGTCACGCCGCACCGGCTATGGGTCCACCCGCACACCGACCTGTACCTGGTTACCTCGCGGGCAGCCGAATGCGCCGTGCTGCGGTTCCAGCCGGAGGCCCAGGTGGCGGTGGTGCCAGCTCCGGTGCGGCCGGGCTTCTACCAGCCGCCCGCGCAGCAGGAAGCGCGCGCACGGCTCGGCGTACCCGCGAGCGAGCGCTGCGTGCTGCTCATGTCCGGCGCTTGGGGGCTCGGGCCGCTCGCAGCAACAGCCTCGGCCCTTGGCCGGGCAGGTCTGTATGTGCTCGCGGTCGCGGGGCATAACAGGAAGCTCGAGGCCAGGCTCCGTGCCAGCGCAGCGCGTGAGCCGCGACTGCGCGGGTTCGGCTTCACCGACCGGGTTGCCGAGCTGATGGCCGCCGCAGACCTGGTCATCACGAGCTCGGGCGACACGTGCGCAGAGGCCCGGGTCGTGGGGCGTCATGTGCTGCTGCTCGATGTCGTACCCGGGCACGGCCGCGAGAACCTGCTGCACGAATTGGAGCTGGGTGACGCGAGCGTGACAACCGCCCGCCCGGTTGATGTCGTCCGCGGGGCCCTCGCCGCGCTTGACCGTGCCAAACCGAGCCGAGCCGGGGCCACCAGGTCCGCCGCCGACTGGGAGAACGCCCTCTCCCTCGCGCTTACCCGCATCGGCCTTAACAGCTGACGCGTCCAACAGCCGGGACTGCGGCTGGCCGGGACTGCGGGTGGCCGGGACTGCGGGTGGCCGGGACTGCGGGTGGCCGGGACTGCGGGTGGCCGGGACTGCGGGTGGCCGGGACTGCGGGTGGCCGGGACTGCGGGTGGCCAGGACTGCGGGTGGCCAGGACTGCGGGTGGCCGGGACTGCGGGTGGCCGGGACTATAGGCGGCCGGGGCTGTGGGCGGCTGGGCCGAGTTCGACGGCCCTGCCCTGATCGCCGCGTGGCGCGGACCACCTGCCCGCGCGGCTGGCATCCCGGCCGTCCTGATCTTCGGATGACGCACCTTCTGCGGAGCCAGATCCGGGCGGAATACACGACTGCGCCCATCGATGGGCCCATCGACGGGCCCATCGACGCGTGCAGGCGCCGCCGGACGGGCCAGGGGCAAGCTAGATGAGATGATCGGGGAGCTGGGCCCGCACCGCGCCAGCGCCGGTGAAGCGGATCGCGTGGATGCCCAGCCGGGCCGCGGCATCGACGTTGTCGGCGCGGTCATCGGTGAAGATCACATCCGCAGGGTCCGCGCCCAGCCTGGCCAGGGCCTTGCGGAAGCAGAGCGGGTCTGGCTTGGCCGCCCGCAGGTAACAGCTGAACAGCAGATGCTCGAAGTGGGGGGAGACGGGCAGTGCGGCGACCGATTCCGCGACATCGCATGGTGCGTTGGACAGCACGGCCAGTCGGGTCCCGCGGGCGGCCAGATCCTCGATCAGGCGAAGCGTACCGGGCTGGAGGTGCATCCAGCTGGCGGTGTCCAGCGAGCTGAGCTCAGCGGTCAGTGCGCGATCCCACCCCCGGCCCACCTGCTCCAGGGTGGCCCGCCAGTACTCCTCAGCGGTCAGCTCGGCGAGATCATACGCAAGGCGGCGAGCCCAGTACGCGTGCCGGAACTCCGGTACCCGGCTGCCGGCCACGGCCGCCATCGCGGCAATGTCCCGCTCTGGCTGCGGCGAGCAGATAACACCGCCGTAGTCGAACATCACCCACGTCATGCGCGTCCTCCCGGAGATACCGAACGGGCGCTCGCGGCCCTGCAACGGAAGCAGCAGCGATGGTCAGATGCCCGCGGCCTGCATGCCGCGCAGCTCCCGCTTGAGTTCCTTGATCTCGTCCCGGTAACGCGCTGCGAGCTCGAACTGCAGGTCGGCCGCGGCCGCGTGCATCTGGTCGGAGAGCTGCTCGATGAGCGCGACAAGCTCGCCGCGTGGCATCCCGCCCGCCTCGCCGCGCGCACCCGCGGCATCCGCCGGCCCACCACGTGACGACAGCCCGGGCACGGGCGCCTTGCCGCGGCTCTGCTGCCGCCCGGAACCGCCGATCAGCTTCGCGGTGTCCGCGTCCTCGCGGACAAGCTGATCGAGGATATCGGCGATCCGCTTGCGAAGCGGCGTCGGATCGATCCCGTGCTCGGTGTTGTAGGCGACCTGCTTGGCGCGCCGCCTGTTGGTCTCGTCGATCGCCCGCTGCATCGACGGAGTCATCTGGTCCGCGTACATGTGCACCTGACCGGAGACGTTCCGTGCCGCGCGGCCGATCGTCTGGATTAGCGAAGTACCCGACCTGAGGAAACCCTCCTTGTCCGCGTCCAGGATCGAGACCAGCGACACCTCGGGCAGGTCCAGGCCCTCGCGGAGGAGGTTGATGCCGACGAGTACGTCGTACTCGCCGAGCCGCAGCTCGCGCAGCAACTCCACCCGGCGCAAGGTGTCCACCTCGCTGTGCAGGTAGCGGGCCCGGATGCCAAGCTCAAGCATGTAGTCGGTGAGATCTTCAGCCATCTTCTTGGTGAGCGTCGTGACAAGCACCCGCTCATGCAGGCCGGCCCGCTCCCTGATCTCGTGCACGAGATCGTCGATCTGACCCTTGGTGGGCTTAATGATCACCTCGGGGTCGATAAGGCCAGTCGGCCGGATCACCTGCTCGACGACGTCACCCGCGGCCTGCTGCAGCTCGTAGGGGCCTGGCGTCGCGGACAGATACACGGTCTGGCCAATCCGCTCGGCGAACTCCTCCCATTTCAGTGGCCGGTTGTCGACCGCGCTCGGCAGCCGGAACCCGTGGTCGACGAGAGTACGCTTGCGCGAAACGTCGCCCTCATACATGGCGCCGATCTGGGGCACGGTGTTGTGTGATTCGTCGACGACGAGCATGAAGTCCTCAGGGAAGTAGTCCAGCAGCGTGTTCGGCGGGCTGCCGGGCTCGCGGCCGTCGATGTGGCGCGAGTAGTTCTCGATGCCCGCGCAGGTGCCAACCTGCCGCATCATCTCGATGTCGTAGGTGGTGCGCATGCGTAGCCGTTGCGCCTCGAGCAGCTTGCCCTGACGCTCGAGCTCGGTGAGCCGCCAGGCAAGCTCCGCCTCGATCCCCGCGATCGCCCGCTCCATCCGCTCCGGCCCGGCCACGTAGTGTGACGCGGGGAAAACGTACAGCTCCTTGTCCTCGGTGAGGACCTCGCCGGTGAGGGGATGAAGCGTCATCAGGCGCTCGATCTCGTCTCCGAACATCTCGATCCGGACTGCGAGTTCCTCATAGACGGGAATCACCTCGATGGTGTCGCCACGCACCCGGAACGTCCCCCGCGTGAACGCCATATCGTTGCGGCTGTACTGCATGCCGACGAGCTTGCGCAGCAGCGTGTCGCGCTCGATCATGTCACCGACCCGGAGCGGGACCATGCGGTCCACGTACTCCTGCGGCGTGCCAAGCCCATAGATGCACGAGACGGATGCGACAACGATCGTGTCCCGCCGGGTCAGCAGCGAGTTCGTCGCGGAGTGCCGCAGCCTGTCGACCTCGTCGTTGATCGAGGAGTCCTTCTCGATGTAGGTGTCGGTATGCGGGATGTACGCCTCCGGCTGGTAGTAGTCATAGTAGGAGACGAAGTACTCGACGGCGTTCTTGGGCAGCATCTCACGAAGTTCATTGGCGAACTGCGCGGCGAGCGTCTTGTTCGGCAGCATAACCAGCGTGGGCCGCTGCAGCCGCTCCACCAGCCACGCGACCGTCGCGGTCTTGCCAGTGCCGGTCGCGCCGAGCAGCACCGCGTGCTCGTCACCACGCCTGATGCGCCGCTCAAGGTCGGCGATCGCCTGCGGCTGGTCCCCGGACGGCACCATGTCGGTGACAACGTCAAACGGGGCGACCTTGCGCTGCAGGTCAGTGACAGGGCGCACGGCGCTCACTCCTCTTGGCGGTGGGTTTCTTCAACTGTACGGCGGGGATCCGACAGCCCAACGCGGCGCCGCAACGGCGTGCTGGCGACCGCGCGCCCGATCCGGCGACTTGGGCGGCGATCACGTCCCCCGGCGCGGCTCACTTTCATGATCACGGTAACTTCTTGGATGTATTCGGCAAAAAATACCGGATCATGAAAGCGGCATTCGTGGCGCTGTTTCCGGCGCCCGGAGAACGCCGCAGCGGACCGGCCCGCGGAACGCTGGCCGCCCCCCAGAACGCCGCGGACCGGCACGCGGAACGCTGGCCGCCCCGCGGAACGCCACGGACCACCCCGCCGCGGACCGCCCGGCAGAACGCCGCGCACCGGCGCGCGCGAGCGGATGACCCTTGAGTCAGCGAGCTTCGTGACCGCTGCACGCGCCAGCGAGCGGCAGGAGTTCGGACCGCGCCTGCCCGCAGACCGCCCCGGAACACCAATGGCCGCGGCGCTCAGACGTCCTTCGCCCGGCGGCGCAGCTCGGCCCACAGATCACCGACCTGACGGTCGAGCTCGGCCAGTGATCCGCAGTTGTCGATCACTATGTCTCCCTCGCCCACGATCGAGAGCCGATGGTCGCGACTAGCCTGCGCGGCGACCCTGGCCTCGGCCTGCTCCCTGGTCATGCCGCGCAGGCGGACCAGTCGGTCCAGCTGCGTGTGCCGCGACACGTCCACGACAACGACCAGGTCAAATGTGGCCGCCAGGTCGTTCTCCGCGATCAGCGGCACGTCGAGCACCACGACCGCACCGGCGGGCGCCGCCCGCTCAAGTTCGGCCATCCGGTCGGCGATCAGGGGATGCAGGATCGCGTTCAGCCTGGTCCGCAGGCTGGCGTCGGCAAAGACGAGCCGAGACAAGGCCTCCCTGTCCAGGCTGCCGTCCGCGTGCAACACTCCCGGACCGAACTCGGCGGCCACCGCCGCGAGCCCCGGCGTGCCCGGCTCGACGACCTCACGCGCGATTGCGTCCGCGTCGACGAGCACGGCGCCATAGGCCGCGAGCCGCCGCGACACCTCACTCTTGCCGCTGCCAATCCCCCCGGTCAGCCCGACCCGGAGCATCGATTCGCTGGGTTTCCCCGTCTGCTAGCTCTGGCCACCGGAGAGCCTCTCCCTGAGCGCCGCGAGTGCCTCGTCGGACGCGAGCGCGCCGCTGCTGCTGCTCTCACGCTCACCCCCGCCGCTCGACCCCGACGGCGAAGACTGGGTGCTCGCGTCGGCCGTCGCCGCCGCGTCGGCCTTGCGGGCCTCCTCGACCTGCCGCTGGTGCGCCTCGTAACGCGAGCGCGCCTCGCCGTACTGACGCTCCCATTCCTCGCGCTGCTGGTCGTAGCCTTCGAGCCACTCGCCGGTGTCGGAGTCGAAACCGTCCGGATAGACGTAGTTGCCCTGCTCGTCGTAGGTGGCGGGCATGCCGTACAGCGTGGGGTCGAAGTCGTCGCCCACCGCCTCTGCGATCGTGCCCTCGTTGGCCTGCTTAAGCGACAGGCTGATCCGCCGTCGGTCGAGATCGATGTCAATGATCTTGACGAAGATCTCGTCACCGACCTGGACGACCTGCTCGGGAATCTCGACGTGCCGGTCCGCAAGCTCGGAGATGTGGACCAGACCCTCGATGCCCTCCTCGACACGGACGAACGCGCCGAACGGTACCAGCTTGGTCACCCGGCCGGGCACGACCTGGCCGATCTGATGCGTGCGGGCGAACTGTTGCCACGGGTCTTCCTGCGTGGACTTGAGTGACAGCGACACGCGTTCGCGGTCCATGTCCACGTCGAGCACCTCGACCGTGACCTCCTGGCCGACCTCGACCACTTCGCTCGGGTGATCGATGTGCTTCCAGGACAGCTCCGAGACGTGCACCAGCCCGTCCACGCCGCCGAGGTCGACGAATGCGCCGAAGTTGACGATGGACGAGACAACACCCTTGCGTATCTGGCCCTTCTGCAACGTGTTGAGGAAGGTCTGACGCACCTCGGACTGGGTCTGCTCAAGCCACGCGCGACGGGACAGCACCACATTATTCCGGTTCTTGTCCAGCTCGATAATCTTCGCCTCAAGCTCTTTGCCGACGTAGGGCTGCAGGTCACGCACGCGGCGCATCTCGACGAGGGAGGCGGGCAGGAAGCCGCGCAGGCCGATGTCCAGTATCAGCCCGCCCTTCACGACCTCGATCACCGTGCCGGTGACGACGCCGTCCTCTTCCTTGATCTTTTCGATCGTGCCCCAGGCGCGCTCGTACTGTGCGCGCTTCTTGGACAGGATCAGGCGGCCTTCCTTGTCCTCCTTCTGCAGGACAAGCGCCTCGATGTGCTCGCCGACCTTGACCACGTCATGCGGGTCGACGTCATGCTTGATCGACAGCTCGCGGGACGGGATCACTCCTTCGGTCTTGTAACCGATGTCGAGCAAGACCTCGTCTCGATCGACCTTGACGACGGTCCCTTCAACTATGTCGCCGTCATTGAAATACTTGATGGTCTCGTCGATCGCTGCGAGGAAGGCTTCCTCGGACCCGATGTCGTTGACCGCTACCTTGGGCGTTGAGGTTGCCTCGGTGCTGCTCGTCATGTGGTGGTTGGCTCCGGATACGGACATTGGATTCTTCTTGGGCGCCAAGATTTGGCCGACAGCGTATGGTGGCTACTCGCGGCCAGAGCGCAGCGATCAGGATATGAGAGCAGGGCGGGCCGGTCAATCGAACCCGGTCACGTTAGCGTCTCACTAGTGTGCTGCTTCCGCCCAGGTACGGCCGGTACCGATCGAGACCTGCAGCGGCACGCGCAGCTCGGCGGCACCGCACATGCTCAAGGTGACCAGGGCGCGCAGCGCGTCAAGCTCGCCGGGCGCAACCTCGAAGACAAGCTCATCGTGCACCTGTAGCAGCATCCGCGAACGCAGCCCCTGCTCGCGCAGCGCACGATCCACCGCAAGCATGGCGACCTTGATGATATCGGCCGCAGACCCCTGGATGGGTGCGTTCAGGGCCATCCGTTCGGCCATCTCACGGCGCTGCCTATTGTCCGAAAGCAGGTCGGGCAGATACCGGCGGCGGCCGAGGATCGTCTCCGTGTACCCGTCCTTACGCGCCTGCTCGACGATCGTGTGCAGGTAATCCCTGACCCCGCCGAACCTCTCGAAGTACTCGGCCATGAGCCCGCGCGCCTCTTCGGGAGTGATCCGCAGCTGCTGCGACAGGCCGTAGGCGGACAGGCCGTAGGCCAGGCCGTAGTTCATCGCTTTGATCCGGGCGCGCAGGTCCGGGCTCACCTGGTCGGGAGGCACGCCGAAGACCCGGGACGCGGTTGCGGCGTGGAAGTCGTAGCCGGACCCGAACGCCCCGATCAGCGCGGCGTCGGACGACATCTGCCCCATGATCCGCAGCTCGATCTGACTGTAGTCCGCGGTGAGCAGGCAGTCGAACCCCTCGCCGACCATGAAACCCTCCCGTATCCGGCGTCCCTCCTCGGTACGGATAGGTATGTTCTGGAGGTTGGGATCGGTGGAGGAGAGCCGGCCGGTCGCCGCGATCATCTGGTTGTAGGTGGTGTGAATACGCCCCTGATCGTCGGCCATCGGGATGAGCGAGTCCACAATGCTCTTCAGCCGCGTCACGTCGCGGTGCCTGAGCAGGTACTCGAGCACTGGGTGACCGGTCTGGGCGAGCAGGGCGGTCAGCGCCTCGGAGTCGGTGGTGTAGCCGGTTTTTATCCGCTTGGTCTTCGGCAAGCCCAGCTCGGTGAACAGCACCTGCTGCAGCTGTTTGGGCGAGCCCAGGTTGAACTCGTGCCCGACAACGGCGTACGCCGCCTGCTCAGCGTCCTTGACCTGGCCACCGAGAGTCGCCGACATGTCCGCGAAGTGACCGGTGTCCGCCGCGATCCCGGTGCGCTCCATCTCGGCCAGCACGGCGACGAGCGGAAGCTCCACCTCCTGCAGGAGCCGGGTGGCGCCGCGGCGCTCAAGGTCGGTGTTGAGCGCGTCGGCAAGCTCGACGGTGGCGCGCGCCCGCAACGCGAGATCGCGCGCGGCTTCCCGCTCGCCGGTGCCGTCAAGGGTGAGCTGGCCACCGTCCCCAGCGTCAGTGCGCAGCTCACGGTGCAGATAGCGCAGCGCGAGGTCGGCCAGGTCAAAGGAGCGCTGCCCGGGCAGCGCCAGGTAGGCGGCGAGTGCGGTGTCGCTGGCCAGGCCGTCAAGCCGCAGGCCGCGGGCGGCGAGGGCGAGCATGGGCCCCTTCGCGTCGTGCAGGACCTTCGGCCTGGCGGGGTCGGCGAGCCAGGCGGCCAGCGCCAGCTCGTCGCCCTCGGTCAGCTCCACCGGGTCCACGTACGCGGCCGGCCCCTCTGGGCTCGCGATCGCGAGCCCCGCGAACGTACCGGTGCCGCGGCCCCAGCGGCCGGTAAGCGCGACACCCACGGCCCGGTCGCCGCCGGCGTTCTCGGCAAGCCAGCCCGCGAGCTCGTCGGCGCCCGGGATGGTGAGGTCCACGTCGAAGCCCTCCTCCGCCTCGGGCAGCGCGGACGAGAGGGTGGCGTAGAGCCGGTCCCGCAGCACACGGAACTGGAGGGTGTCGAAGAGCTGGTGGATCGCCTCGCGATCCCACGCGCCGGGTCGCAGATCGTGCGGGCCCTGGTCAAGCGGCACGTCGCGCGCGAGCTCGGTGAGCTGGCGGTTACGCAGCACCGAGCCAAGATGCTCGCGCAGCGCGTCGCCCGCCTTGCCCTTGACCTCGCCGACCCGGTCAACAAGCGCGGCGAGCGAGCCGAACTCGCTGACCCACTTGATGGCGGTCTTCTCCCCCACGCCAGGGACGCTCGGCAGGTTGTCGCTCGGATCGCCACGGACCGCGGCAAAGTCCGGGTACTGCTCGGGCGTAAGACCGTATTTATCCTTAACGGCTCCGGGGGTGAACCTGGTCATGTCGCTGATACCACGCCTGGTCATCAGGACCGTCACCTGTTCGGTCACCAGCTGCAGCGCGTCACGGTCCCCTGTGACGATGAGCACGTCCATACCTTCCGCCGCGGCCTGCGTGGCCAGCGTCGCGATCACGTCGTCTGCCTCGTAACCGGCCACAGAAAGCTGCTCGATGCCGAGCGCCGCCAGTACCTCGTGAATGAGGCTGAGCTGGCCGCGGAAGTCAGCAGGCGTATCGCGCCGGTTGGCCTTGTACTCGACGTACTGCTCGTGCCTGAAAGTCGGTTCGCTGCGGTCGAACGCGACCGCGACATGCGTGGGCTGCTCGTCCCGCAGGACGTTGATGAGCATCGCGGTGAAACCGTAGACCGCGTTGGTTGGCTGGCCGGTGGTCGTGGAGAAGTTCTCCACCGGGAGGGCGAAGAACGCCCGATACGCAAGGGAGTGCCCGTCGAGCAGGAGCAACCGGTCCCTGGTCACTGCCTCGGTCTTCGTCTGCGTCTTGGTCACGGTCGCCACACCGAAATCCTAGACGCGGGGTGTGACACCGCGTGCATCGTCGCCGCGGCGTGCGGCACCCGCGCGCATCGCTAGGTAGGTGACGTACACGGCGAACTGGCCGGACCGGGTACCGGTGACCGAATCCTTCGAAGTCTTGAAACTGGGTCTTGAAAATGGGTGTTGAGACTGCGTCTTGAAACCGGGTACTACGCCGGCTGCCTCGCCGCTGCGGCACGGGACCTGCCACGCCCGCCGCGCCGACAACGGCCGCCGCGGCGCACGTACCGCCCCCCTGCGTTAAGCAATACGCATGAGCTCTCGCTGCCACTCCCTGTGCGGAACTGGTCGGATCCCAGTGACAAACATCGTGATCCCCCCATCGCGCGTCGTCGCCTTATTTTAGGCAAATAGCCTCGGAAAATGGATCAACACGCTTTGCACTGCGCCCAGAACAGCCATTGTTATCGGTTTCCCTGCCGTTCCTGGCGGCAGAACATCGGATGACCTGCGCGAATGACCGCAAAGTTTGGACCATGGGGGGCGCTTGCGGAAAGGCGCCCGCTCACGCCTGTGACCTGCGCGAATGACTGCGAACGTCTCGACCAATGGGCCGCTTGCGGAAAGGGCCGGGCCGGGCCGCCCGCGCCTGTGACCGCCCGTGACCTGCGCTCCGTCACGGTCCTGCCGTCTCGCATGCCGCTGCGTGCGGGTTCATGTGACCCGCGCTTCCCGCTTCGCAGACCCGTGTTCGCCATGTAACGGCATGCGTTCGGTTTGCGATATTCGGCCATTTTGTGCGATCCGGCGCAAGGCTTCCTCAACTGGCAGCAATCAGGTCAAACATCGGGCAGCTAATCGTTTACGACGTTATGCATCTGTAGTAGCCAAGCTTTGCGCGCCGAGCCAGCGCATCGCTACCGTTAACCAGAGAGCCCGGGGCGGCCGAGTAGATAACGTGTTGGCCCGGGGAAGGTCAGCACGGCACCAAAGGCCCCCCGGGCTCCCAGCTTGCACCTCACCGCGGGCCGCCATGCACTCGGACGGCTCCGGCGGCGAGCTACCGGTCAGGCGGTGACGCCGCTCCCCGGTCTGCATCCGGAGCAGGACGTCCAGGAGGTTGCGGAGTTTCAGGGCCAGGGGCGGAATCACCTGGCCCGGTGCCACCTTCGAGCACGGCCAGAGCGACATTCCGCATGGTCATCCGCCGGTCCATGGATGCCTTCTGGATCCAGCGGAACGCCTGGGCCTCGGTCAGTCCGTACTGTGCCTGCAGCAGACCCTTCGCACGATCCAGCAGCTTGCGTGCCTCGAGCCGCTCCTGCAGGCTCTGCACTTCAGACTCCAGCGCGCGGATCTCGGTGAACCTGGTGACGGCCATCTCGATCGCGGGCAACAGGTCAGCCTTTGTGAACGGCTTCACCAGGTAGGCCATCGCTCCCGCGTCGCGTGCGCGCTCAACGAGATCGCGCTGTGAGAAGGCGGTGAGGATGACCACCGGAGTGAGCCGCAGGGCCGCGATCTGCTCGGCGGCGGAGATGCCGTCCAGGACCGGCATCTTGATGTCCAGGATCACCAGGTCCGGCTGCAGGCTGCTGGCCAGCTCGACGGCGGTCCCGCCGTCGCCGGCCTCGCCGGCGACGACGTAGCCCTCTTCCTCCAGCATCTCCTTCAGGTCGAGGCGGATCAGTGCCTCATCCTCGGCGATCACGACACGGCGCTGGGTCTCGCTCACCTGCAAGAGCGTACCCGGAAGCGGTAGATTGTCGCTTAGCCGGACCTGACACCTGAGAATCGAACCGTCTGATCGAACGCAAGAAGGCCCCGGTAGACCAACAGGCAGAGTCCGCGGTCTCAAACACCGTGCAGTGTGGGTTCGAATCCCACCCGGGGCACCCGCCCAATGTCAGCGCCGCGACGGATCCGTGATTTATATCACGTCCGCGGCGACGTTACACGACATGTTCAGGTTGCCATCACACCCGCCTGGCCGCGGTAGCCGCGCGGCAATATGAGGCTGTGGCATAACTCATGTCCGGGGACTGTCAAGGCCCTGGCGGCTTCCCGACAGCGCTCAAGTGGAGCGTGGACGGCTGTCTTGAACTCTCGCGGATACCTTCCGTGGGGACGCGATCTTTCCCAGAAGCTGCGCCGACCCCGGGCGGCATCGCTTGCGATCGCACAATGCCGACAATAGTTTCAGCTGAAGACTTGCCGCCGGCGTTGAAGCTAGTTCGTCCTCCTGTAGGAGAGGGTGAAGTCCTGTCATGACCTCCCGCACCGACTACGAGATCTTCGACCTGGGCGACTTCACGCTCAGCGGCGGCGCAACGCTTCGCGGCGCCCGCCTCGCGTACAAGACCTACGGGACGCTCAGCGAGAACCGCGACAACGCGATCGTCTACCCGACGTGGTACTCGGGGCGCCACTGGGAGAACGAATGGCTCATTGGCGACGGCATGGCCCTCGATCCTGCGCGCTACTTCGTCGTCGTCCCGAACATGCTCGGAAACGGACTGTCATCGTCGCCGAGCAACACGCCCCCGCCGTACAACGGGCCGCGATTCCCCGATGTCCGAGTCCAGGACAACGTGCGCGCCCAGCACAAGCTCGTGACCGAGCGCTTCGGGATCGAGCGGCTAGTCGCCGTGACCGGCTGGTCGATGGGCGCCGGCCAGACCTTCCAGTGGGCGGTCAGCTATCCGGAGATGGTGCCGCGCATAATGCCGTTCTGCGGCTCGGCACGGACTAGCCGACACAACATCGTCTTCCTCGAAGGGGTCAAGGCGGCGCTCACGGCCGACGCGGCGTGGAAGGACGGCTGGTACGGCGAGCAACCCTGGCGGGGACTGCGCGCCGCCGCGCGCGTCTACTCCGGCTGGGGCTTCTCGCAGGCCTTCTACTGGGATGAGGTCTACGAGCAACTGGGCTACACGTCGCTCGAAGACTTCCTCGTGGGCTTCTGGGAGGGGTTCTTCCTGGACGAGCGCGACGCCAACAACCTCCTCACAATGTTGTGGACCTGGCAGCATGGGGACGTCGGCCTGACGGATGGGTTCGACGGTGACACCGAGCGCGCGCTCCGCTCCATCCAGGCGCGCGCGATCGTGATGCCTGCCGAGAAGGACCTGTACTTTCCGCCGGAGGACAACGCCTGGGAGGCCGAACGCATACCCAACGCCGAGCTGCGCGTCATTCAGGGTGTATGGGGCCATTTCGCGGGCGGTGGCGCCAACCCGGCGGACACCGCGTTCATCGATCAGGGCCTCAAGGACCTCTTGGCGGACTGAGCCGGCCGAGGGTCGGTCCCGGGCACCTCGGCGGCGCGTCCGCTCCCCCTCGCGGCTCGGAGCTTGAAGATGCCGCTGTTCACGCTGCCGAGCCCGGCTAACACCGGAGGCCTTCGGGGCTCTCGAATGGATACGCCGCCACCGCGGCCGACGCCACTGATCAAGGAGGGCGTCCAAGATTGAGATCCCCAACTCCTGTCGGGGGTGTTGACGGCGGTTGGGACTGGAGGGAGGCTATGGGTCCGAGCATCACCATGACTTTCGATTTTCGTATACCGGTCAGGTGACAATTATTCCCGGGCCGGGCGGGGCAGGTGAACCCCGGGCCGGGCGGGGCAGGTGAACCCCGGGCCGGGCGGGGCAGGTGAACCCCGGGCCGGGCGGGGCAGGTGAACCCCGGGCCGGGCGGGGCAGGTGAACCCCGGGCCGGGCGGGGCAGGTGAACCCCGGGCCGGGCGGGCCAGCCGAACCTCGGGCCGGCGGGCCAGCCGAACCTCGGGCCGGCGGGCCAGCCGAACCTCGGGCCGGCGGGCCAGCCGAACCTCGGGCCGGCGGGCCAGCTGAACCCGTGGGACCGGGGACAAGCGACAGCGCAATCATGTCCGCGCGCAGGCCACGTACCTAGCGCAGGTCGCTGGTGTCCTTCTCCGTCAGGGCGGGTACGCTGAGCGGCACTCCGGGAAGGTTCAGGCCCTTGTGATCGGAGAGCAGGCCGCCGACGACCACCCGCCTGCGTAACTCGCCGCCAGATACCTCGCTGACCTCGAGCAGCAGCCGACCGTCATCGACCAGGATCCGGGCACTCGGCGCCACGTCACGGGGCAGCCCCCCATGGTGGCGACCCGGGGGAGACTGCCTCCCATAGACATCCCGGACCGCGACGACCCGGGCCCACCACCGGATCGTTCGGGGTCCATCGTGTGTCAGGACAGCGACCGGGCGGTCGGCGGGATCGGCGAAGGCAGTGTGGTCGTACCACTTAGGTACCTGTCGACCCCCGCCGCCGCACTTCGGCCCTCCGCGATCGCCCAGACGATCAGCGACTGACCGCGGCCCACGTCACCCGCGGCGAACACACCTGGCACCGAAGTCGCGTACGAGTCGTCCCTCGCCACGTTCCCGCGCGCGTCGAACTCGACGCCGAGCCCGGTAAGAAGCGGGCCGCGCTCGGGCCCGGTAAACCCCATCGCGAGCAGCACGAGCTCGCAGGGGAGGTCACGCTCGGTACCGCTGACGGGCTGGAACCGGCCACCGGCCAGTTCGACGTCGACGAGGCGCAGCGCACGCACCCGGGCGGCACCGTCAGCACCGGAAGAACCGTCAGCACCAGTGCCGAGGAACTCTTGAGTCGACACTGAGTAGACGCGCTCGCAGCCCTCCTCGTGGGCGCTGGAGACGCGGTAGATCATCGGGTAGGTCGGCCACGGCTGACTGTCCGGCCGCGACCCCGGCGGGCGTGGCATGATCTCCAGCTGCGTCACCGACGCCGCGCCCTGCCGCAACGCGGTGCCCAGGCAGTCCGCGCCGGTGTCGCCACCGCCGATGATCACCACGTTCTTGCCTTGTGCAGTGATCGGCGAAACGGCCAGGTCGCCCTCGGTCACCCGGTTGGCGAGCGGCAGGTACTCCATTGCCTGGTGCACGCCGTCAAGTTCCCTGCCTGGCACGGGCAGGTCGCGTGACGCCGTGGCGCCACCCGCGAGCACGATCGCCTCGTAAGTGGCACGAAGCTCGGCAGCGGAGACATCCTCCCCCGCGGTCACGCCGCAGCAGAATTCGGTGCCTTCCGCGCGCATCTGCGCGAGCCGCCGGTCCAGGTGCCGCTTCTCCATCTTGAACTCGGGGATGCCGTAGCGGAGCAGGCCGCCTGGGCGGTCGTCCCGCTCGAACACGGTCACCAAGTGCCCGTTGCGGGTCAACTGCTGCGCGGCGGCGAGCCCGGCCTGCCCGGAGCCGATCACCGCGACCCGCTTGCCCGTCGAGACCATCGGCGGGCAAGGCTGTACCCAGCCCTCGTGCCAGGCCCGGTTCACTATCTCGACCTCGACCTGCTTGATCGTGACCGGATCGGCGTTGATGCCGAGAACGCACGCGGCCTCACACGGAGCCGGGCAGAGCCGCCCGGTGAACTCGGGGAAATTGTTGGTAGCGTGCAACCGCTCCGCGGCCTCATGCCAGTCGTGCCGCCAGACCAGGTCGTTCCACTCCGGGATCAGGTTCCCGAGCGGGCAGCCGTGGTGGCAGAAGGGGATGCCGCAGTCCATGCACCGGCCGGCCTGCCGCTCTAGCTTACCCCGGGCGAAGTCCGTGTAGACCTCGCGCCAGTCGTGGATGCGCACGTCAACCGGCCGCCGCACCGGGGTCTCGCGCGGCGTGGTGAGGAATCCCTTGGGGTCCGCCATAGAGCTGCTATCTCCTGAAGGTGAGGTATGGGGTCAACCGTGCGCCGCGGCCATGGCCTCGGCCATCACCGCCTCGTTCACGTCGCGGCCCTCGCGCTCCGCCCGGCGTGCCGCGGTGAGCACCCGCTTGTAGTCCTTGGGCATGACCTTGCCGAACCGCTCGACCGCCAGGTCCCAGTCGGCGAGCAGCCGGCGGGCGACCGCGGAATCCGTCTCCGCATAGTGCCGCTGGACAGTCTCCTGGAGGAACCCACGATCGGCGTCGTCGAGCGGATCAATGTCCACCATCTCGGTGTTCACCCGCCGGGGGTCAAGGTCGAGAAGGTAGGCGATGCCACCCGACATGCCCGCCGCGAAGTTACGCCCGACCGGGCCGAGTACCACCACTCGCCCGCCTGTCATGTACTCACACCCGTGATCTCCGGCGCCCTCTGCCACCGCGATCGCGCCGGAGTTTCGCACGCAGAACCGCTCACCCACCACGCCGCGCAGGAACACCTCTCCGGCCGTCGCACCGTAAAGGATCACATTGCCCGCGATGATCTGTTCCTCGGCAGCAAAGGGCGCCGCCGGATCGGGCGCGGCGATAATCCGCCCACCCGAAAGGCCCTTGCCGAGGTAGTCGTTCGCATCCCCGGCAAGCCGGAGCGTGATGCCCCGCGGCAGGAAGGCACCGAACGACTGTCCCGCACTGCCGGTCAGGGAGATGTCCAGCGTCCCTGCGGGCAGGCCCTCACCGCCCCAACGGCGTGTCACCTCGAAGCCGAGCATGGTGCCGACGGTTCGGTTGACGTTACGCACGGGAAGCTCCAGCCGGACCGGCGTAGCGTCGGCCAGCGCGCCCTCGGCAAGCTGGATCAGCGTATTGTCCAGTGCCTTCTCCAGGCCGTGGTCCTGCTGCGTCACCCGGCGCCTGGGCGGGTCCTGGCCGCCGCGGGCCGCCAGCTCGGGCACCTGCAGCACCGGCGCGAGGTCAAGGCCGGACGCCTTCCAATAGTTCACGGCGGCGGCGACGTCGAGCAACTCCACCTGCCCGACCGCCTCGCCGAGCGTACGGAAGCCGAGCGCGGCCAGGTACTCGCGGACCTCCTGCGCGATGAACTCGAAGAAGTTCACCACAAACTCCGGCTTGCCGGTGAAGCGCTTGCGCAGCTCGGGGTTCTGCGTGGCCACGCCGACCGGACAGGTGTCCAGGTGGCAGACCCGCATCATCACGCAGCCAGACACCACAAGCGGCGCGGTGGAGAAACCGAACTCCTCCGCGCCGAGCAGCGCCGCGATGAGCACGTCGCGGCCCGTCTTCAGCTGGCCGTCCACTTGCACCACGATGCGGTCACGCAGCCCGTTGCCCAGCAGGGTCTGCTGGGTCTCGGCCAGGCCAAGCTCCCACGGCGCGCCCGCGTGCTTGATGCTGGTCAGCGGCGACGCGCCGGTACCGCCATCGTGCCCGGAGATAAGCACGACATCGGCGTGTGCCTTGCTCACCCCGGCCGCGACCGTGCCCACCCCGACCTCGGCGACGAGCTTGACGTGCACCCGCGCGGCGGGGTTGGAGTTCTTCAGGTCGTGGATGAGCTGCGCCAGGTCCTCGATGGAGTAGATGTCGTGGTGCGGCGGCGGCGAGATCAGCCCTACTCCGGGGGTGGAGAACCTCGTCTTCGCGATCCATGGGTACACCTTGTGGCCGGGTAGCTGGCCGCCCTCGCCGGGCTTGGCGCCCTGGGCTATCTTGATCTGCAGGTCGTCGGAGTTCACCAGGTATTCGCTTGTGACGCCGAACCTGCCGCTCGCCACCTGCTTGACCGCCGACCGGCGCAGGTCACCGTTCGGGTCAGGCGCGTACCTGTCGGCGTCCTCACCGCCCTCCCCCGTGTTGGACTTGCCACCGAGCCGGTTCATCGCGATCGCGAGGGTCTCGTGAGCCTCCGCCGAGATCGACCCGTAGGACATCGCGCCGGTGGCGAATCGCTTGACGATCTCGCTGACCGGCTCGACCTCTTCTATCGGCACCGGCGGGCGGGCAGCACCAGCGGGACCGGCGGCGCCGACTTCGTTGTCGGCGTCGTCGGCGTCAATGCCGCGGACTCGAAGCAGCCCGCGCAACGTCATCAGCTGCCGTGCCTGGTCGTCGATCAGGTTCGTGTATTCCTTGAAGATCTCGTAACGGCGGCTACGGGTGGCGTGCTGCAGCTTGAACACCGTCTCAGGGTTGAACAGGTGCGGTTCGCCATCCCGCCGCCATTGGTACTCACCGCCGGTTTCCAAACCGCGGTGCGGGCGTATCACGCCAGACGCCGGGAACGCGTCCGCGTGGCGCCGCGCGGCCTCGCGGGCGAGCACGTCGAAGCCCACCCCGCCGAGCCGCGACGTCGTGCCGGTAAAGCAGCGCTGGATGACCTCCTCGCCGAGCCCCACCGCCTCGAAGATCTGCGCGCCGCTATAGGAGGCGACGGTGGACACGCCCATCTTGGACATGATCTTCAGCACGCCCTTGCCCAGGGCCTTGATCAGGTTGGCCTCAGCCTTCCTCGCGGTGAGGCCGTCGAGCACACCGCTGCGGACCAGGTCCGCCACAGTCTCGAGGGCCAGGTACGGGTTTACCGCCGCGGCGCCGTAGCCGATGAGCAGCGCTACGTGATGGCTCTCCCTGACATCACCAGCCTCGACCACCAGGCCCACCTTGGTGCGGGTGCGCTCCCTGATCAGATGATGGTGCACCGCGCCGGTGAGCAGCAGCGACGGAATCGGCGCACGGTCGCGGCCGGACCAGGTCCCGGCAGCCGTTCGGTCGGAGAGAACGATGATCCGGGCGCCGCGGGCGATCGCCGCGGACACGTCCGCGCAGATCTCGGCCAGCCGGGCGGCCAGCGCGTCGCCTCCGCCGACCAGCCGATAACGGCCGTCGACCACGTACGCGGCGAAGCCAGGCAGGTTGCCGTCCTCATTGATGTGGACGATCTTCGCCAGGTCGGAGTTGCTGATCACCGGGAAGGGCAGCACGATCTGCCTGCAGGAGGCAGGCCCGGGCCGCAGCAGGTTGCCCTCCGGCCCGATGGTGGACGCGAGTGAGGTGACGAGCTCTTCCCTGATGGCATCGAGCGGCGGGTTCGTCACCTGGGCGAACAACTGAGCGAAGTAGTCGAACACGAGGCGCGGCTTCTCGGAGAGCACGGCAATCGGGGTATCGGAGCCCATCGACCCGATCGGCTCGGCGCCGGTCCGGGCCATCGGGGTCAGGATGACGCGCAGCTCCTCCTCGGTGTACCCGTGCCGTCGCTGCTGGGTGAGCAGTTCGTCGTGGGCCGGCACGCTCCGTTCCCTGTCGGGCAGCTCGTCCAGGTGCAGCAGACCGGCGTGCAGCCAGTCCTCGTACGGGAACGCCGCGGAAAGCCCGGCCTTGACCTCCTCGTCCTCGACGATGCGGCCGACGCTGGTGTCAGCGAGGAAGATGCGGCCCGGCTGAAGCCGTCCCTTGCGGATCACGGTCGCCGGATCGATGTCGAGCACCCCGACCTCGCTTGCGAGCACCACGAGGCCGTCATCCGTAACCCAGTAACGGCCTGGACGCAGCCCGTTGCGGTCGAGGACGGCGCCGATCACCGTGCCATCGGTGAAGGCCACGCAGGCCGGACCGTCCCACGGTTCCATCAGCGTGCTGTGGAACTGGTAGAACGCCTTTCGCGCCGGGTCCATCTCCGCGTGGTTCTCCCACGGTTCCGGGATCATCATCAGCACCGCGTGCGGCAGGGAGCGGCCGCCCATGTGTAGCAGTTCGAGGCACTCGTCGAAGCTGGCCGAGTCGCTCGCATCGGGGTCCAGGATGGGGAAGAGCCGCTCGATGCCGCGGCCGCTTGTGCCATCGGGGATGAGGTCCTCGGCGAGCATCGCCTCGCGCGCCCGCATCCAGTTGCGGTTGCCCCTGAGCGTGTTGATCTCGCCGTTGTGCGCAACGTACCGGTACGGATGCGCGAGCGGCCAAGAGGGGAACGTGTTCGTGGAGAACCTGGAGTGGACAAGGGCGAGTCCGCTCGCGTAGCGGCGGTCGGACAGGTCCGGGTAGAACGGCTCGAGCTGCGGCGCGGTCAGCATCCCCTTGTAGGTGATGGTCCGCGCGGAAAGGCTGGCGAAATACACCCCGGCCTCGTGCTCGGCCCGCTTGCGCAGGCAGAAGGCGCGGCGGTCCAGGTCGATCCCCGTGGGGACCACCGGAAGCTCCGCGCGGGCGGCAGCCGGGCCGGCCACGCCACCCGCGGACCCGGCCGGGCTCGCAGCTTGGCCGCCAAGGACCCCGCCGACCCCAGCAACGAACAACTGCGCCAGGTGCGGCATCACGGCGCGCGCTCCCAGGCCGCAAAATGACGGGTCGACCGGGACGTCACGCCAGCCGAGGACGGTAAGGCCCTCCTGCGCGGCGATCCGCTCGATGGCCTCGATGGCCGCGGCACGGTCAGGCGCAGACCGGCTGAGGAAGACTGTTCCTGCCGCGTAGGCTCCGGGCTCAGGCAGCGCAAACCCGGTGACCTCGCGGAAGAACCGATCGGGGATCTGGGTCAGGATGCCGGCGCCGTCCCCGGTGTCCGGGTCGCTGCCCTTCGCGCCACGATGCTCAAGGTTCCTGAGCACAGCCAGGCCCTTGGCCACGGTGTCGTGACTGCGGCGGCCGGAAAGGTCGGCCACGAAGCCGACGCCGCATGCGTCGTGTTCGTAGCTGCTGTCGTAGAGGCCGCGGCGCTGATCCGGGCGGGCGACCCCCCGGAACGCCCCAGCCTGCTGTGCGCTGGCACGAGCCATCTAACCTCCTGCCGTCTCGCCTGCGGATCCTGCTCAACTGCAGCCGGGACTACACTGGCCCTGCTCGTGCTATCCGTTCGAGGATACCTCACCAGCCGTATCATCCCCGGCTCCGGCCGATCCCGAAACGTCGTTAACGGTGCGAACCGGGCCGCTAGCACCTGCTGTGGCCCCCGGACGTACGTTGTCCCTGATCGCCTGCAGGGCGTCGAGGAATCCGGAAAGCTGGCCGGGGCTGAGGGCACCGGTGAGCCATCGGTCAATATCAGCCAGGTGGTCTGACACCACATCCAATAGGCGTCCTGCGCCCTCGTCTGTCAGCACGGCGAATGAACCCCTGCGGTCGGATGGGCATGTCTCGCGGCGCACTCCCCCTGACCGCTCGAGCCGGTCCACTACCCGCGTGACGCCACTGGTGGACAGGTCGGCCTGTGCGGCGAGATCGTTCATCCGCAGACGGCACCGCGGTGACCTGGCGAGCCGCAGGAGCACCTCGAACTCGATCGGCGCGATACCGTGCGCGGCGAATGTCGGCGCGAGCTTCGCTTGCAGCCCAGCGAACGTCTCGGCGAGCAGGCCCATCGCGGTGAGCCGTGGGTCGTCAGTGATCACTTGACTGCTCCAAAGTTAGTTGACGTGGGAATACTTTACTTGCAACACTTGCTTCGTCAAGTGTCGGAGCTTCAAACATCTGCCCAGGAGGTCTCTGCCGTGAGCGACGCAAACACCCGCACGTTCGACGGACTGACGATCCCGACGCCGGGAACGTTCGTCCTTGACCCGTACCACACCAGGATCGGCTTCGCCGCCAGGCACCTGATGGTGAGCCGCGTCCGCGGCCGGCTCGGCGAGTTCTCCGGAAAGATCATCGTGGCCGAAGACCCGCTACAGTCGTCGGCCGAACTGGTGATCAACGCCGCGAGCATCGACACGGGCGTATCCGCCAGGGATGCCGACCTCAAGAGCGAGAACTTCCTCAACGTGGAGAAGTATCCGGAGATCACTTTCCGCACCACGCGCGTCAGCAGCCATGACGGCCCGGTGTTCACCGTCGTCGGCGACCTAACCGTCAAGAACGTAACCCACCCGGTCGAGCTCACGGTGGAAATCGAGGGTGTGATTACCTCGCCGGCCGCGATGGGCCGCAAGCAAGTCATCGGGTTCAGCATCACCGGCGAGATAGACCGCGAGGACTGGGGCATGACGTATAACATGGCGCTCGAAGCCGGCGGCTTCGTGGTGGGCAAAAAGGTCAAGATCGAGATCGAGGGCGAGGCCGACCGCGAGGGCTGATGTCACTGATCACGCCCGGTGCGCTTCGTGATCGTGGTGTGTAACCTCTGCCTTGCCTGGGGGCGGGTTGCACATTATGATCATGGACTCGGCTTCATAACGTCGCACAGCAGGGCGATGCCGGGATGCCGCTAAAGCTGGTGATGCTCGTGGTACCAGTGGAGCGGGTGATGCTGGCGACGGCGAGCTGCACTGGTGCCGAAGTCCGTCCGGTCGACGGCCCACCGTTTGCGTGATGGCACCAACATGGCCTACGTGGCGTTGATCGCATTGATGATCCCTATGTGAACTATTCCGCAAATCGGGCCGGAGGGTTAACAGGTTGCGGATCATGGAACACTCTTTGGACGTGATGGCCCCATTGGACGCCAAATAGCCGCACCCGGCGAACCATGAGTCGGTATGGTTGTGGGTCGGGTTAGCGCCCGAGTGAAAATCAGCGTCATGCGGCACAACCAGTGCGCGAGTGAGATCGGTGCCGTAGGTGAAGCTGATACCCTCCCGGTGCAACTGGTGCCGCGGGTGCAGTTGGTACGCCAGGTCGCCACGGACCTGTCACCTGTTGGCGTCCTCTGTCTTCGCCACCGTGCCGTGGCCTGTTACGGCCTCGCCATCTTCGGTCCCCGGCCGCGAGCCGACGTCCTCGTCCGGAGTCTGCGCCACCGCGGGCGGACCCACGTCAGCTGCGGCCGGGCTGCCCGGGGCGGTCCCGCCTGCCTGGGATTCCAACACGACCGCGGGTTGTTCGAGAACGTCGGGGCCGACCTTGCCGCGAGTGCGGTAGAGGTAGATCACGCCACCGGCGATGATGACTATCGCCATCCACTGATTGACGCGCAGGCCGAAGAAGTGGTGCGCGAAGTCGATCCGCACTGACTCGACCATCAACCGGCCAACGCCGTACGCCGCGACGTAGAGGGCGAAGATACGGTCTCCGGTCAGCAGGAACCTACGCGCCGCCCAGATGAGCAGCAGCGCGACACACAGGTCCCACACCGACTCGTACAGGAAGGCCGGCTGGTAGGTGGCAATGTCCTCGAACCCGGCAATGCGGTGCTGCGGCGAGATTTCCAGCGCCCAGGGCAGTGTGGACGGGCGGCCATAGAGCTCCTGGTTGAACCAGTTACCCCAGCGGCCGATCGCCTGTGCAAGGGCGATGCCGGGCGCGGCGGCACCTGCCACCGGCGCCAGCTTGACGCCGCCGCGGCGGCAGGCTATCAAGGCGCCCACCGCACCGAGCGCGATCGCACCTGGGATGCCGATCCCGCCATCCCAGATCTTGATCATGTTCCATGGATCCTTGCCCGGGCCGAAGTACAGTTCGTAGTCCGTGATCACGTGGTAGATGCGGGCGCCGACCAAGCCGAACGGCACTGCCCAGGTAGCGACATCCAGGATCAGCCCGGGGCGGCCGCCGATCGCCTGGTAGCGGCGCTCTGCGACCCAGACCGCCACTATGACGCCGACGATGATGCAGAGCGCATAGGCGCGTATGGGGACGGGTCCCAAATGCCATACGCCCTTCGACGGGCTGGGGACGAACGCGATGAACATGGTTTTGGACGTTACCCGCTATCGCCGCCCGATGGCGCATCGTCAGCCGAGCCGGCGTTTTCCACAGCATTGTTTTTATCTGCGGCCCGCACGCCGCGGGTCAGGTCGGCGGCGAGGCCCGCCACGGCGGCCACGCCGGCATTTGTGTCCGGAGCGCGGAGCAGGCACTGCACGAACGCCGAGCCGACGATGACCCCGTCAGCGAACTGTGCCACGCGCGCCGCCTGCGCCGCGTCCTTGATGCCAAGCCCGACGCCGACCGGCAGCGTTGTATGCGCCCGCACCCGGGCGACAAGGCCGGCCGCCGCCTCGCTTACCGCGTCGCGCTCGCCTGTCACCCCCATGACCGACGCGGCGTACACGAACCCGCGGCACACCGAGGCCACCTTGGCTAGCCGCTCGCCGGTTGAGCTCGGCGCGACCACAAATACTGGATCGAGCCCGTGCGCGTCCGCGGCGCTTAGCCACGGCCCGGCCTCCTCCGGGTTGAGGTCCGGCGTGATCATGCCGGCTCCCCCGGCCGCGGCGAGGTCACGGGCGAAGGCGTCCACACCGTACCTGTCCACGGGATTCCAGTAGGTCATGACGAGCACGGGCACGCCATCCAACGCGAGCGCCCGTACGGTGTGGAGCACGTCGGCGATCCGCACACCACCGGTGAGGGCGCGGTGCACCGCCTCCTGGATTACCGGCCCATCGATCAGCGGATCGGTGTACGGCAGGCCAATCTCGATCATGTCGGCGCCCGCCTCGGCCATCGCGGTCGCCGCTGCGATGGCGCCCTCGACCGAGGGGAAACCGGCGGGCAGGTAGCCGATCAGCGCGGCCCGCCCATCGGCGGCGGCCTTCTCGAAGACACTCGAAACCGCGCTCACGACCCGGCTCCTGCTGCCGCCGGGTCTGCCGTGCCGCGTGCCGCCGGGTCTGCCGTGCCGCGTGCCGCCGGGTCTGCCGTGCCGCGTGCCGCCGGGTCTGCCGTGCCGCGTGCCGCCGGGTCTGCCGTGCCGCGTGCCGCCGGGTCTGCCGTGCCGCGTGCCGCCGGGTCTGCCGTGCCGCGTGCCGCCGGGTCTGCCGTGCCGCGTGCCGCCGGGTCTGCCGTGCCGCGTGCCGCCGTGCCGCGTGCGGCCGCGTCAGCCTGTTCGACCGTACCGCCTGGCGCTGAATCCGCGGTCATGCCCAGCCAGCGCGCAGCAGTGTCTACGTCTTTGTCGCCCCGCCCGGACAGGTTCACCAGCAGGATCCCGTCCGGCCCGAGCTCTCGGCCGATCTCGAGTGCCCCTGCGAGAGCGTGCGCGGACTCGAGTGCTGGGATTATCCCTTCGGTCCTGCACAGCAATAGGAACGCGTCCATCGCCTGCCGGTCGGTGACGGCGCGGTAGCTGGCGCGGCCGGTATCACGCAGCCAGGCGTGCTCCGGGCCCACTCCTGGGTAGTCCAAGCCCGCGGACAGCGAGTGGGTTTCCAGCGTCTGCCCTTCGCTGTCTTGGAGCAGGTACGTACGCATGCCGTGGATGATCCCGGCCGATCCGCCGACGAGGGTCGCGGCGTGGTGGCCGGTCTGCACGCCGTCACCGCCCGCCTCGCAGCCGATCAGCTGGACCGCGGCGTCGGGAATGAACGCATAGAACGCGCCGATGGCGTTGGAACCGCCGCCCACACAGGCGACCACCGCGTCGGGCAGTCGCCCGGTCAGCTCGAGCACCTGGCGGCGTGCCTCGACGCCGATCACCCGCTGGAAGTCGCGCACCATGACAGGGAATGGGTGCGGGCCCATAACGGAGCCGATGCAGTAGTGGGTGCGCTGCGCCGTCGTCACCCAGTCCCTGAATGCCTCGTTGATGGCGTCCTTCAGGGTTGCGCTGCCGATCCGCACCGGGACGACCTCGGCGCCGAGCATCTGCATCCGCACGACGTTCAGCGCCTGCCGCCTCGTGTCCACCTCACCCATGTAGACCACGCACTCAAGGCCGAGCAGCGCGCAGGCGGTGGCGGTCGCGACGCCGTGCTGACCCGCGCCGGTTTCCGCGATCACGCGCCTCTTGCCCATCCTGCGGGCGAGAAGAGCCTGCCCAAGCACGTTATTGATCTTGTGTGATCCGGTGTGCGCGAGATCCTCACGCTTGAGCAGGACCTGGCAGCCGCCGGCGTGGGCGGCGAATCGCGGCGCCTCGGTGAGCGCAGTCGGCCTGCCCGCGTAGGTGCGGAGGAGATGATCGAGCTCGGCCTGGAACCGCTGGTCCGCCTTCGCGTCACGGTAGGCGGCGGCTAGCTCGTCGAGCACGGGTATCAGCGCCTCCGGCGCGAAGCGCCCGCCATAGGGCCCGAAGTGACCCGTTGAATCAGGCACCGCGTCCAGCGCCGGGTCCGGCGTCCCGACGGGCCAGGACGCCACACTCTTATCCGTCATCCGCGGTCACCACGCAGCGCCGGGTGAGAACCCGCCGTCACCAGGTCGGCCACCGCACTGCGCGGGTCCTTGCCGGTGACCAGGCTCTCGCCGACAAGTACCGCGTCGGCGCCGGCTGCGGCGTAAGCGAGCAGGTCGTGCGGTCCGCGCACGCCCGATTCCGCCACCTTCACGATGGAGTCGGGGATCAGCGGCGCGAAGCGCGCGAAGATCGTGCGATCTACTTCGAGCGTCGCCAGGTTCCGCGCATTGACGCCGATGACCTTCGCGCCCGCGTCAACGGCCCGCCTGGTCTCGTCCGCGGTGTGCGCCTCGACGAGCGGCAGCAGGCCGATGGACTCGGCCCGCTCGACGAGGGAAATCAGCGCGTTCTGGTCGAGCGCCGCGACGATGAGCAGTGCCACGTCGGCACCATGCGCCCGCGCCTCCCAGAGCTGGTATGAGCTGATGATGAAGTCCTTGCGCAGCACGGGTACCTCGACGGAGCCGCGCACGGCGGCCAGGTCTGCCAGGCTGCCGCCAAATCTGCGCGGCTCGGTAAGCACACTGATGATCCGCGCTCCCCCGCCCGCATAATCACGGGCGAGCGCCGCCGGATCCTCGATCGCCGCGAGCTCGCCCTTGGACGGGCTCGCTCGTTTCACCTCGGCGATCACTGCGACATCGTCGCCGTTGAGAGCGGCCAGCGCATGCCGCGTCGACGGTGCATCGCGGGCCATCTCCTTCAGGAGATCCAGGCTGGTGCGCCGCTGCCGCTCGGCGAGATCCGCACGCACGCAGGCCAGAATCTCGTCCAGAACGCTCACGCCGATACGGGCCCCCTCCGGTCGGTTGCCATGCGCCCCGATGCTATCTGGACGGTCGGCCCGCCGATACTCCGGCCCCGGTGCGAGGCCGGTGACGGACCGGAGGCGGAGGCTGGTGCGGCGGCAGACCGGAGGGCACGCTGACCGCACGGGACCGCGTCGCGACCGGTCATGAGGCTGACGCGACGCGTCACGAGGAGGCTGACTCGACCGGTCACGAGGCTGACTCGACGCGTCACGAGGAGGCTGACTCGACCCGTCACGAGGCTGACTCGACCCGTCACGAGGCTGACGCGACCGTCACGAGGCTGACTCGTATAAGTCAGACCTTCAGCCGACAACCGGGATCCTGGACTTCGAGAGGTAGAAGATGACGAAGACGAGGCCGAGCACATCCAGCACGGTCGAGACGATGGCCCAGGTACGTGCCTTCTTTGACGCTTCTCGGGCACCCTGCTGATCTCCCGCCCGCCATTTCTGGATGACCTGGCGCGCGAAGTGCGTGCACACGAGGCCGCTCGGGACGCCGCCGATCAGGCAGAACAGTAGTCCGCCGACGATGGCGACAACTCCCCAGGGCAGATACGTCGGCGGCGGCGCGTCACCGTACGAACCGAGCGGGGCGCCGTAACCCTGCGACTGCGCGCCCGGGTGGGCCGGGGGTGCGTCATAACCCTGCGGAAATCCGGCCGGTCCCCAGTATGGCCGCCCGCCGTATTCACCTTGCGGCTCCTGGCCAGCACGGCCCTCGCCGGTGCTGTCAGGTGAATTCCCGTAGCTCATGACCGCGCAGCGTAACGCAACCGGGCCAGGATGCGCAGCGGGCCTGTCCGCCGGGCTCAGCTACTGCGCACCGGGGCAAGCATGTGCCCGAATGGCAGGTTCCGCACCAGCCAGAAGACGCCCACAAGCGCGGCAAACCCCCACGTCCAGGCCGGGTGCGCGGCGACTGGCCGTGACGGTCGTCCCGGCCACCGCCCCAGGGCGGCGAGCAGCCATCTCAACCACAGGCAGGCGAGCACCGGCAGCAGCGCCATCGTGAGGGCGTTGTAACCGAACGCCTCGCTTATCTGGCCGTGGGCCAGGACATGTCGGCGAGAAGGTGCTGATGTGCGGGCGACGGCGGAAGATCAGATAGCCCCGGCCAAGAGAAAAGGACAAGTCCGTGAGGAAAACGCGCGGACAGATCGATGAGAACGGCTGCGACAGCGCACGTCAGCGTCCTAGCCACGGACAAGAAGACCGAGAACCCACACACCGGGCACTCACACCGCGCACTCACACCGGTCATTCCGACACGGGCAGTTCAGTTCAGCGGGCGCATCGGCAGCGTAACCGACGCCCCGCACCGTGCGGATCGGGCTGTGCTTGCCGAGTTTGGCGCGCAGTTGCGCGACATGCACGTCGATGGCCCTCGCGCTGGCCGTTGCACCCGCGCCCCGGGCCACTGCGAGCAACTGCTGCCTGCTGAACACCCGGCCCGCGTTGCCGACAAGGAACGCCAGAAGCGCGAATTCCGTCGTGGTGAGGCAGATGTCGGCCCCGGCCACGCTTACCCGCCGTGCCCCGGCATTGAGGATCAGCTCACCGAGTGCTTGGCTACCCGCGGGAACGCGCCCGGCGACGGCGCCCGCCGTCACATATGCTGACTGGCGCATCGCGGCACGGACGCGCGCGACGAGAACCCGAGGGCTGAAGGGGCGGCTGAGGGAGCGCCGGTCGCCCTCTCCTGCGACCCCGACGTGGCGCGGACGCAGTCCGCCCGGGCCTTCGAGGCAGATCAATTCCGTTGCGGCGGCGTGGCCGCGCAAGGGCAGCCTGCGGCGCACCACACCGGGGGTTAGCCCGGGCATGGTCAGGTCGAGGATCACGACAGCCGGCGGGCCGCCCCGCAGCGCGGCTGCCGCATCCGCCGGGGTACCCGCGACGCGCACCATCAAGCCGTCCCGCTCCAGGTACCTACGGGCAAGCTCCGCGACGGCGGCCTCGTGCTCGACGATGAGTACCAGGCCAGGCTTGCGGTCCGCGTCATCGCCCGGTGGACTCACCGAGCGCTCCGCCCGCTGGATCGCGAATCGCCGACGTACCGGGCATTCCCCGCCCGGCGGGCCCGTGGCCGCGCGGCATGTCGGATGGTTCCGCGACCGATGGCATCGCACCGTAGGCGCGGACGACGGAGGGATGGAGCAGCGCCGACGCGATCACGATGGCGAAGAGCGTGCCGCCCATGTAGCGCTCGAAAAGGAAGCGGTAGAGGCCGAACACGATCAGGGCGGTCTCAAATCCAAGCACGACGGTGCGCGCCACATGCGTGCCCGTATGCGCAAGGGCGGCGAGCACGCACAGCGCCGCGACGAGCATCAGCGTCGTCACGATGACCGACGTGCTCCTGCGGCTGAATAGGAGGCCGACCGCGGCAGCGGCACCTGCCTGTGCGAGCAGCAACCTGGTGATCAGGCGTATTTGTTCGCGCGCCGACCCGGCCACGCGAGACGGAGTTCGCCGCCGCGACCCTCTGCTGTTCACGCTCACCTCCGCACCAGGCCCGTCCCTGACCGCCGCCAGGGCATGCCCGCACCGCAGCTGACGACCGCGTCCATTTCAGCGTAACTCCGCATGCCGAAATGACCTCACTGGCGCCCACGTGGCACCGTCGGATCGGCGCCGCTGTCGAGTGCGTCCCAGGCGGCAGCCGGGTCGCCCGTGGCCTGCGGCGGTCCACCAGGACGGTCATACTTGGCTGACATGCCTGGCCATCGGGTCCCGCGCCAGGCAGCCAGCATCCCCGCAGCAACGATGAGCAGGCCGCCCACAGCCGCGGCCGCCCACCACGGGAACAGCGCCATCGTCAGGCGCGGCGCACCGGCCGTCGCCAGCGAACGGGCGGCTGCGGCCGCTGCCACGTGCGCGGGCCTGACCGACATCGTGGCAGGGACCGCGATGAGCATGCCAAGCAACGCAAGCAGCATGCCGACCACGCGCCTGACCACGCCGCGCGTGGCGATGACGGCGGCGAGGCAGGCGAGCGCCGCGAGCCCGAGCGCGTTCGCCGCGGGCAACAGTGCGTGCCCAGTCACGGTGATGCTGGACGTCGGCAGCGGCGGCGGCGCCGACGCGAAAGACGCACGCGCCCATGGCTGCTGCACGGCGAGCAGCACGATCCCCGCGCCCGCCGCGCCGACGGCGAGCGCAACGCTAAGCTCGCGGCGCGCCAGGTTCGGGGCGGGCGGCGGCATCGCGTCACCCAGGCGCCGGGCGCTCACCGGCGACCGCGTCAAGGTTCCCCACTTCGAAGCAGGTCCTGTTCCCCGTGTGGCATGCCGGGCCCACCTGGTCGACCTGGACGAGCACGGCATCACCATCACAGTCCAGCGCGACTGACTTGACCAGCTGCAGGTGACCGGAGGTCTCCCCCTTCACCCAGTACTCGCTGCGGCTGCGCGACCAGTAGGTGCACCGCCCGGTGGTGAGGGTCCGGTGCAGCGCCTCGTCGTCCATCCACGCCAGCATCAGCACCTCACCCGTGTCGTGCTGCTGGGCGATGGCCGCGAACAGCCCATGCTCGTCGCGCTTGAGCCTGGCGGCAATCCCCGGGTCCAGCATCACGGCTTGCTCCTACTCCTAGCTCAGGCGCTCTTCCTCGCGCGCTCGTGCCATCGCGCTCTGCCGAGCCCACTGCCTGACCCCACTGCCGAGCGCTGCGATTACCTCGGGAGACCGGGCGGCTAGTGGCGTGCCCGGCGGCCCCGCCTCGTTTCATCCATCTTCCCAGCGGAACGGGCCCGTGTACGCATTGACTCCCGTTACCGCCGACCCGGCTAAGATCAACGTGTGAGTTTCTCCCGCGATGAACGGGATGCGCTGTGCGGGCTGCTCAGCGAGAAGGGACCGCACGCGCCGACGCTCTGCGAAGGCTGGGCGACCCGCGACCTCGCAGCCCATCTGGTGCTGCGTGAGCACCGCCCCGACGCCGCGATCGGGATCCTCGGCGGCCCGTTCGCCGGCTACACCGTCCACGTCCGGCACGATATCGCGCAGCGGTATGACTACCCGCGGCTCATTGAAATGATCCGGCAGGGCCCACCGCGGCTTTCCGTCTTCGGGATCCCGGGCATGGACGAGCGTGCCAATGCGGTCGAGTACTTCGCGCACCACGAGGATGTGCGCCGCGCGGCGCCCGGCTGGGAGCCGCGGCGACTCGACCCGGTCACGGAGGACATGCTGTGGCACAGGCTCGGTATGGCCAGGATGCCGCTTCGCAAGGCACCCTGTGGCGTCGTGCTGCGGGCCGAATCACCGAAGGCACGGGCGATTACGGCGAAGCGGGGGACGCCGGCGGTGACCGTCACAGGCGCGCCGGGTGAACTGACGCTCTGGGCTCTCGGCCGCACCTCGGCCGCACGGGTACGCCTGGACGGCGACCCCGACGCCATGACCCGGCTGGGCTGGGCCCGCTGGGTTTCTTCGAGGGCCT
Organism: uncultured Actinomycetota bacterium; assembly: GCA_963820395.1. GTDB lineage: Bacteria > Actinomycetota > Actinomycetes > Streptosporangiales > Streptosporangiaceae > DATFVJ01. The sequence goes on from CAWGAE010000004.1 coordinate 53,121, forward strand.
GGACATGATGGAGCCGGGCCTCGTGCAAGTGCACCGCTGGGGGATCGGCACAGGTGAGAAGGTGCCCACGGGCGACCTACCCAACTATGGCGGAATTGGCCGCAAGCCCTGATGCGACCGCGGATGCGGCAGCGGACAATATCACTTGCGCGCCGCCTCATCCGCTACTATCCGGCGATGCGCGGTATATCGGGGCTGCGGGACAGCCATCCCGCTAGGGCACGGCGCCAGTTTCGCGTTGCGTCACGAGATGCGTACGATTCAAA
>CAWGAE010000005.1:0-135077 GCA_963820395.1 uncultured Actinomycetota bacterium
GCTCAACGACCCAACGCCGGCCCCACCACCTCGGTGTGGGCGCGGCGGATGACTGTGGCCCGCGGCTTCGCCCGCCATATGACTGGCGTCGACCCGAACACCGAGATCCCGCCGCTGGGACTGGTCAGGTTCCGACAGCGTAGGCGCCCGCCGTTCATCTACTCCGCCGCTGACATCACCTCGTTGATGTCGGCTGCCCGCCGCACCATCCCCACCCCGCTGCGGGCAGCGACCGTCGAGACGATCATCGGACTCCTCGCCACAACAGGCATGCGGGCCGGCGAGGCCATCGGGTTTCAGCGGGGCGACCTCGACACGGCCGAAGGCGTGATCACCCTGCGCCACTCGAAGTTCGGAAAGTCCCGCCTGGTCCCCCTCCACGTCAGCACCCTCGCCGCCCTGGGCTCCTACGCCCAGATGCGGGATCGGCTCTTGCCCAGGCCGGCAAGCACGACCTTCTTCGTCTCGACCGCCGGCACCCGGCTCTTCGACGCGGACTTCGGCAAGACGTTCCGGAGGCTGCTCCAGGTGACCTACGTCGGGGCCGGGGCACCACACCGTCCCAGAGTTCACGACATGCGCCACAGCTTTGCTGTGCACACCCTGGTCAGGTGGTATCGCGCCGGCGAGGACGTCGGCGCGCTCATGCCGCGGCTGGCTACGTATTTGGGTCACCGGGACGTGTGCTCCACCTTCTGGTATCTCTCGGCCGCACCGGAGCTGCTGGCCCTGGCTGCCGGGCGCCTGGAAGCTGACCCGGAGGGACGGCCATGAGCTCGATTACGCCGACGTTGCAGTTGTTCTTCACCGAACGGATGGTCAAGCAACTCCAGGCGAGCCCGCGCACGGTCGTGTCCTACCGCGACACCTGCCGACTCTTGCTCCGCTTCGTGGCCGACCGCACCGGCAAAGCTCCCCCAGCCCTAGGGTGGCAGGACGTCGATGCCGAGATGATCTCCGCCTTCCTGGACCACCTCGAAGTGGACCGGCACAACAGCGCCCGCAGCCGCAACACCCGGCTGGCTGCGCTGCGTTCGCTGTTTGGCTACGCCGCCCTGCGCCACCCTGAGCACGCCGAACTAATCCGCCAGGTGCTGGCCATCCCCCAGAAGCGCTTCGACAAGACAACGGTGCCGTTCTTGACCCCTGAGGAGGTGAGCGCCCTACTCGGCGCACCTGACCTGGGCCGCTGGGAAGGTCGCCGCGACCGGGCCCTGATGGCGCTGGCCGTGCAAACCGGCTTGCGGCTCTCCGAACTGATCGGCCTCAACTGTGGCGACGTCGAGCTGGGCGCCTCCCCCCACGTGCACTGCACCGGCAAGGGCAGAAAGGAGCGGTGCGTCCCCTTGACCACCACAACCGTGGCGGTCCCGCGCGTCTGGTTGCAAGAACGAGCCGGACGTAGTGACGAACCGCTGTTCCCGACCCGCACCGGCCGACGCCTCAGCGATGACGCGGTCGAGCGCCGAGTCGCCACCCACAAGGCGCTCGCCAGCCACCGCTGCCCCTCCCTCCGGTCGAAGAAACTGACACCCCACGTCCTGAGGCACACGAGCGCTATGTCCCTCCTTCACGCGGGCGTTGACGTCGCGGTGATCGCGCTATGGCTGGGTCACGCTGACATCCGCTCGACCGACGCATACCTCCACGCCGACCTGACCATCAAAGAACGAGCGCTGGCCCGAACGACACCAATCACCTCCAAACCCGGCCGCTACCGGCCCCCCGGACAGGCTGCTCGCCTTCCTCGAGAGCCTGTGATTATCCCGACCTCGCCGGCGCCGTCACGCACGAAAGGCCCGTGCTCACAAGGCCCCTCCTCCCACGGCACGGACTTGTCGGGATTATCCCGGGGTCGGGATTAGTCGCATAAGTCCAACATCGGACTTATGCGACAACTACGGCACCCACAAGACCCCCGCGATCAAGGCTTGGCTGGCCCGGCATCCCCGGGTGAAAATGCACTTCACGCCGACCGGATCGTCATGGATCAACCAGGTCGAACGGTGGTTCGGGTTCCCGACCGACCAGATGATCCGCCGCGGCGCGCACAAAACCGTCCAGGTCCTGGAAGCCGACATCCGCACCTGGATCAAACACTGGAATGACGACCCCAAGCCGTTTGTGTGGAAAAAGACCGCCGACCAGATCCTCGACTCCCTGGCACGATATCTTCAGCGGATTTCAGGCGCGGCACACTAGTGTCCCGCGCCTGAAATCGTTCACATAAATCAGAGATCATCAGCACTGGTGAAGACCTTACAATCGGGCGAAGTCCCTGCTAGAAATATTCGGCGAACTTACGGCGCGGGACACTAGCGATGGGCCTCCCGGTGATCTGGCTGGCATGGGCAGCGTATCGAGAATCGCGCAGATCAGATTCCGTGGGCAGCGAGCTGAGCCTGCCCGAGATAGCGGATGAGCTAGCCCTGGCTGTCGGCGCTCAGTGGGAAGCCGAGGCGGCTGTCCGGCGCCTTAACGATCCGTTCCCGCTCCCGGTTTCGTGGGAAGCTGCGGATCCTTCGCTGACCGGTTCCTGGGACACCCTCGTCAAGCTGGCCAGCATCGGTGCGGGGTGGCCAGGGCATGCAGCAGTAGATAAGTGGGCCTCAGGCCCAGAGGATCTGGGCGGGGCTGATAGCGAACTACCGGACGTGCTTGTCCGCCTCCCGACCGGCAGGCTCGTGGTTCTCGGGGAACCCGGGGCAGGCAAGACGATGCTGATGGTCCGCTTGGTGCTCGACCTACTGAGACGCCGCCAATCCGGCGGGCCAGTCCCGGTTCTGGCGTCACTCAGCTCCTGGGACGCACACGAACAGGATCTCATCGAGTGGCTGACCAGGCAGCTACTTATCACTTACCCGGCCCTGGCGGCGCCAGGGCCGGGTAAGCGGGAGCCTAGCCGGGCCGCCGCACTGCTGAGTGCCGGCCTCGTGTTGCCGATCCTGGACGGTCTCGACGAAATTTCTAGCACAGTCCGCGGGTCAGCGATCGCCAAGATCAACGATGCGCTGCGGCCCGGGTGGCCCCCAGTGCTCACCTGCCGCGGCGAGGAGTTCCGGGATGCCCTGCGCCCGCGCATCGGTCCTGAGGTGACTATTCACAGCGCGGCCGTTATCGAACTGCGCCCGCTTGACACTGCTGCCGCCAGGGATTACCTCCGCGAGGACGCGGGCGGCCCGGCAGCCCGGGCCCGCTGGGAACCGATCCTGGCTGTTCTGGGGACCCAGGCACCTGCCGGCCAAGCGCCGACAACGCCGCTGATGCTCAGCCTGGCCCGGGTGATCTACAACGCGCGTCCAGGCGAGCTGACCGGAACGCTACCTGACCCGTCTGAATTGATCAGTGGCTCGTTGCCTGACCGTGGGGCAGTTGAATCCAGGCTGTTCGACGGGTTCGTCCCAGCTGCCTATCGGGACACCCGTGAAGCACCGGGACGACGACACAGAGGGCTGGCTGGCCGCGCAGAAACCTCGCTCGTTCACCTCGCTCATAACTTGGGGTGGAGGACGTTAACTGGTGGGAGCTTCGGACCGGCGGGCCGGGCGTAGAGACACTCACCGGATGGGCCATGGCGATCATCGCTGGCGTCCTGACGGGCCTGGTCGGGTCGACTGCGTTCGGCGGAAGCATAGTTAGGAGGCCCAGGTCAAGACTCCTGGCCGAGTTCTGGAACCCCACACGGTGCCCAGGACCTGGTCCTGTCTTGCCGAACTGTGCTCCCATCACCCGCGAGTCTCGTGGGCTCGGCGCCATGTCCCGCAGGTATTCGAGCGCTGCACGGTAGCGCTTCGAGTTGGATCCGGCCTGACGGGCAAGTGTTCAGAAGATCAGATCGTCAAACTCGCCCAGTTTGGCGCCGTCGAGGAAAGCCATCCATTCGGGCGGCGTGTAAAGAAGCATGGGGCCGTCGGGATCTTTCGAGTCCCGCAGGGCAATCTTGCCCATGACAGACGCCACCTCCACGCAGGATCCGCTATTAGTGCTGCGTCGCGCTTTGCGCCAAACGAGCGTCCGGTACTCCGAATCGGTCAAGGACATTTTTTCTGACATTTTGACACCTTTGATTCTTCGACCATCCGGTTTTAACCGGAGTTGCCTGATATGGATAATTGTCCGGCCAAGCAGTCGGCAGGCGGCATACCTGAAATTTGTCAAGCAGTCATCCACCTATTTGAATCTCGCAATTATATCTGCAATTAGCGCCGCCGAGTCCTGTGGATTCGACGCGATGGTAAGCAAGTGATCGAATACTGCATGATATCTCTCTAGGTCAGCGGCACGTTCTAAGTAAAGGTTCCCCACCAGGCCCTCGACGTAGACTACGTCAGACACGAGATGCCGACCGAACTCCAGAATACAGAAGACACTCTCCATCGCCGGGTGGGCTCCGGTATCGTTAGAGATGACCTGAACTGTTACATTCGGCAGTTGCGCTGACTCATTAAGTCGCTCTAGTTGGGCACGCATCACCGCGGGTCCGCCGACTCTCCGGTGCAGCGCCGCCTCGTCCAGGATGGCGTGATACTGGGGGGCAGCGCTTTGCGTCAGGAGAGCCTGTCGCCTTAGGCGTGCCTGGAGGCGCTGCTCGAGCTCGTGCGTGCTCAACGGCGGCACGGTGGACCACAGCATCGCCCGTGCGTAGTCCTCCGTCTGAAGGAGACCGGGCACCACGCAGGACTGATAGACACGGATGGAGATTGCCTCGGCTTCCAGGCCGACGTAGGTAGCGTAGGGTAGGCCGTAACTCTGCCACCATGCCCGCTGCTTGCCCTCCCGAGCGAGAACCATGAGATGCTCGCGCTCGGCTGGATCGGTCACGCTGTAGAGGTCGCAAAGATCGCGTATGTCTCGCGGGCTCGCGCTGGTGTGCCCCGTCTCGATGCGACTCAATTTGGTCGCAGAGAACAAGAGCCTCGCACTGACGTCCTCTACGCTCAGCCCGCGCTCCGTGCGAAGCTGCCGGAGCAGCACGCCTAGTTCCCGGCGCCGAACCGTCGGGCTGGGCCCGCGCATCACTTTGACCCCATTCCTCCCTGGAGATGCTTTCCGCCCCATTCGCGCCATCGCGTATTGCATGGGCGAGTCGCAACCAAAAATCGCACTTGCGGAACGCGATTTCGCGGCTCACTATCAGAGCAGAGGCGCAGTCAAGAATCAAGGACTTACCGGGCTTCGGTTCGACTTTTCGCTCAACCGAAGCCACGGAAGCGGTCGGTATGCCCGGCAGGGGCCGCCGACAGTGAGGAGGCCTACCAGCTCACCCCCTAGGAGTTGAGTCACTACCGCCAGCGCGCTCGCGCACACAAGCTGGCGCTGCATCCCTCGATAAGGCTCCAGTTGGCTGACAGCCCGCGTGGGGCCAACACCAAATGCTGGACCGATGTTGCACGCACCGGCCCAGCCGTATCGCACCATCCCGGCTCTCCACAGAGACCTGAAGGGACTTGGTGGACGTGAAAGACGATACCACCCGTACCGACCATTGCAAGATCTATAACCTTTTCTTTGCCTGGCTGCGGACCCAAATGGTCCGCTTAGGGAAGCGGATCTTCGCCGCGACTGACACACGCGCACGCCATCACGGCTGGGAGATCACCGCTACCCAGGCTGGCCTCGGCCGCCGCTACCGCGATCCGCGCTTCGACACCTTAGCGCCGTGCTGCCGCTGCCAGGGCCGCGGCGCCAACCCTTCGGGAAGCGCGTGCCAGACCTGCAACGGTACTGGCCGAATCCATTTCGATCCGCCCGCCGAGCCAGCGCGAAGGCGATCGGCATGACCACAAGGCGATCTTTGCACAGGCGCGGCCAAGCCCCCCTCCTCGCCGAGATTGGGAGAGCCTTCAGCACGGTCGCGCGACCCAATCTCGTCGTCATCCTCTGGCGGTGGCGCTACGAGTCGATGCTCCTCGTCGGCGTGCCCGTTGGGATGATCGCGCTGGTCAGCGGCCTTGGGTGGTTCTGGAGCCTCAGCGGGATCGGGGCACTGATCGCGATGTTCGCAGCATGGCCGCGTGCCCGATCGTGGACCATCGCCCACGCCCGCTGCGTGATCACGACGCACCGCGTGCGCACCGGATGCGCGCAAGCCTGGATCCACTCCCGGCAGGGAAAACTGCCCATCATCCTTTTCGCCAGCCCGAAGCCGTTCGGTGAGCAAGTACACCTCTGGTGCCGGGCCGGAACAAGCGAAGAGGACTTCGAATCCGTCCGCGATCTCCTCCGCTCCGCGTGCTGGGCGCGCGCCGTCCGCGTTTCCCGCAGTGCCCGCTACTCCCACATCGTGATCCTGGACGTGATCCGCGGAGACTCCCGCCCACCTCTCTCGCCGCCGGATGCCGCCGCTGCGCCCCGTCGTGCTTGGGAGTCTAGAGAGAGGCTCTGATGGGCACTGTTGCGTTGTGCCATTCCTGGGCAGCGTCGGAGAATGATCCGCATGCTCTGCGGGTCAGATGGTGGCTGCGAGGCTGTGAAAATGAGGTTCCCCCCGAACCGTGGAGGACTCCCTATGCTGCCTCTACTTTAGCGGAATTCTCGTAGTCGATGGGCGATTTCATGCCACAAGAACTGTGACGCCTGCGGCTATTATAGAAGTCACATACCCAGCCCACCACGATTTCCCTCGCCTCATTCCGTGTGCTAAAGTGATGACGCGATAGCACCTCCCATTCCAGAGTCGAGAAGAACGATTCCGCTGCTGCATTATCGAAACACGACCCCACACGGCCCATCGACTGGCGGATCCCAAGCTTCGCGCACAGGCCGGTGAACTCATCGGCGGTGTAGGTGGAACCCCGGTCCGTGTGGAAGATCACTCCGGCGACGTTCCCGCCACGGGCCGCCACCGCCATCTTGATGGCCTGGCCTGCCAGGTCAGCGTCGGGATGGGCGCTGGTGGCATACCCCAGCAGGCGGCGGGAGAACAAGTCGAGGGCGGTAGCCAGATAGAGCTTCCCCTCGTCTGTGGGTATCTCGGTGATATCCCCGCACCATTTCACATTCGGCGCCGGCGCGGTGAAGCCGCGTTTCAGCAGATCCGGGAACGGCCGCTTCTTTTTGTCCGGACGGGTCAGCCCCTTGCGGCGTTTCTTTGACCGCCCCACCAGGCCCTGGCGGGCCATCGACTTAGCGACCGTCTTCTCGCTGATCCGCCATCCTTCCTCGACCAGGTCACGGTGAATGCGCGGCGATCCGTAGGTCTGCCCGGACGCTTTGAACGCAGCAGCCACCGCCTGGTCCACCTCGGCGCGCCGCTGCTGGGACGGCGTGCACGGCCGGTCGCGCCACTTGTGGAACCACGACTCCGACACGCCCAGAGCCCGGCACGACACCGCGTACGGCACGCGGTGGCTGGCCTTCTGGTCGGCAATGAACGCGGCCCGGCTCAACGCGTCGCCTCCCTCACCCAGAAGACCACCCCTCGCTTGAGGACATCGCGCTCCATCCGGAGCTCGGCATTCTCGCGGCGCAGCTGAACCAGCTCAGCGCGCTCGTCGCGGGACAGGCCCTCCGCCTCGCCCCGCTCGACCCGGTCGCGGGCGACCCAGTTGCCCAGCGTGCCCTCGTTGATTCCAAGGTCACGCGCCACCTGGGCGATCGGCTTCCCGGTCTCCCGAACGATCCGGACCGCGCCCTCGCGGAACTCCGGATCGAATGTCCTTCGCTTCTCCGGCATGGCTACCCCTTATAGCCGATGCCTCCTCGATCCGGGGGAAAGCTCAGAAAGGCGATCTGGAGCCGGTGGCGGGCAGGGACGTCGGTGGCGATCTCGTAGTGGCCGCGGCGCAGGTTCTGAATGAAGGCATGACCGGCGGCCAGGATCCGCGCTGACCGGTGCCGCTTCAGCCCGCGCATCGGCCGCAATCGCGCCTTCAGCCGACCGTGATCCGCCTCGACCGGGTTGTTCGCATACTGCTCAGCGACGTGCAATGCCGAGGGCACCAGCTCATCGAGCACCCGTGGGTAAACGGGCGCACGGCCGGTCGTGACCTCCACCGGGATCGTGCCCGCCCTCATTGCCGAGGCGAAGAACCGCCGCGCGGCCGCCAGGTCGCGCCTTGCTGATAGCAGGACATCGATGACCTGCCCGTGCTGATCGATCGCCCGGTAGAGATACGTCCACTGGCCCGCGACCTTCACGTAGGTCTCATCGGCGAACCACCGGTCACCGGGAGCGCGGCGGCACGGCCGGGCAGCCTCGATGAACTCCGGGGCGAACCGCTGCACCCACCGGTAGATGGTGACGTGATCGACGGTGACACCGCGTTCGGCCAAAAGCTCCTCGACGTCCCGGTAGGACAGGCCGTACCGCAGGTACCACCGGACCGCGACCGAGATCACCTCGCGCGGGAACCGGAAGCCAGCAAAGACCGAGCTCGTACCAGATGCAGCCACCCAACCAGTGTCCAGGATCGACCAACGCAACAGTGCCGCTTCGCCTGCTGTCGGCCGGTGGCCAGGTCCCACGCCCGCACCGTGCCGTCCTCGCTCCCGCTGACCGCCCGGGATCCGTCTGCGGTGACCGCCACGGCCCACGTGCCGCCGGAGTGGCGGGTCAGCTCCGCCGCCTGGTGGCCGGTGGCCAGGTTCCACACCCGCACCGTGCCGTCCACGCCGCCGCTGACCGCCCGGGACCCGTCCGCAGTGACCGCCACCGACGATATTGGCAGCCGCATGCCTCCCACCCTTATGCCTATGCACCAATAGTGCTCGACCCCTGCCCGGCGAGTCCATCGTCAGTTCCTAGGCGGCCCAACCCGCAGAATTGAAAGCCCGGGCCGAAGCTGATCTTATAGCACAGGCCGACCCCGCAGGGCGCGCAGATTGTCTGGGTCTCCCCTGATAGCTTCGAGGCACGCGGCGCGACGTAGGGAGGCGCGAGATGGCTGCCCAGCCTGTTCGGCTGAAGCTGTTACTAGGGCAGCGGCACTTACAGACGTACGGAACATTTCGCCGTGAATATGACAAGGCTGCGAAGTCCGTTGACGCCGAGCTTGCGGGAACGGCGCCGAGCCGGGCGCAGTTCTACCGATGGCTGTGCGGGGAGCTCAGCGGGCTGCCTTATCCGCACCACTGCCGCGTGCTTGAGAAGCTGTTTCCTGGCTGGACGGCGGCGCAATTGTTCGAGCACTGCGACCAGCAGGCCGACAGCACAGAGTCCGGGCCGGCTGAGATCTCCCAGCTATTCGACCTCATCGCCACCGGGCTCAGCGAACCCGGCCTCGCTCCCCCGGGCTGGGGCACACCGGATGGCGCGGTTCATACACGACCAGCAGACCATCCGGAGACTGGCCGCGACATGCTCCCGGCCGCCGTGAGCAGCCATGCCGCCCCGGGGGTGAGCACCGCTACCAGGGAACTTGGGCAGCGCTTGCTAACGCTCGGGAAAGTCCGGCGGCTCCCCCCTTCCGAGATCGAGCAGCTCGCCGGCCTGGCGGGCAACATCATCGAACTCGACCTCGAGATCCAGTTCGACGTCGATGGCAACGGCCGGGTAGTGGTGTCGTATCGCCACGAGCTGCTGAACATGAGCGACCGGCCGCTGACCAAGCTCGCGAGGGAACTGTGGTTTGAGCACATGACCGGCCCGCTGGTCATCACACCGGCGAGCAATCCGCACCGCCGCGTCGCCATTCAGCGGGTCCACGACACCGCGACCTTGGCCACGTTCGGCTGCCAGATCTCGCCCGCGATCCGGCCGGGCGAGGCCGGCGTCGTCGGCTACACGTGCGAGGGCGGACAGTTCCTTGACGATCACTACTGGCGCGAAGCGCTGAGACGGTACACGCGCCATCTGACCATTCAGCTGCGTCACCGCCACGGCGAGCAACTGACCGTCTGCACCGCGGTCGAGGAGCACGCGGATGGGTCAGAGAACTCCGCGACCGAAGAGCTGATGTGGGACTACGACGGCGACGATGTAGTGATCACGCTGACCCGCGACTACCTGGGCCCGAACCAGGCCGTCACGCTGCGCTGGGCCGTCAGCAATGAGCCTGCGTGACGACATCGAGGCCGTCCTGCGATCCTGGGACGCTCACGAGACCGGCCGGGGCGCCGCACCCGTCATCGACTTCGACTGCTGCCCGCCACTGGCCCCTGCCGCGGCTGCCGCGAGCCGGCTCGACGTCTACCGGTCGCTCGGCGCGCTGCGGGACGCGGCGGACCGCGCCGGCGAGTCCCGGCTTGCGCAGGAGATCAGCGCGCACCTTGCCTTCCTGCGTGAGCTGATGGGCCAGCGGACCCCGCTCGATGACTACGTGCGCGCGACCCAGGGCTGCCCGGCCGCCGGATGGCCGGACGGCCATGTGACCGAACGAGGCGAGCTGGCGCGCGCACGCCTGGCGGCGCTCGGCATCAGCTGGGGGCCAGGCACCGAACAGGAGCTTAAACAGGCAGAAGGCGTCATCGACGTTGCCGAAGCGGCACAGGCGATCCGCGGCGCCGCAGCCGAGATGGAGCCCGCCGTGCGCGCGGCCACCGGGGCGGCCGCCGCCTGCGACCTGAGCATCGAGACCGTGGAGGAGGACGTGTACTGGTCGTACTGGCTCGACGGCGCCGGGCGGCGCATCCGCCTGCGGATCAACACCCGCCGGGCGGGCTTCACCAAGGTGCGCGTGCGGCAGTTCGCCCTCCATGAGATCCTCGGACATGCGCTGCAATGCGCCTGCTACGCCGCCCGGTGCGCCGCCGGGGAGGTGCCGTGGGTGCGAGCCCTGTCGGTGCATGCGCCCCAGCAAGTCACCAGCGAAGGACTCGCGCAAGCACTACCCCTGTTCGTCGCCCCGGAGGACGAGGCGCTGATTACCAGAGTCCGCCTGGATCACTATCTCCAGCTCGTCCGGGCCGAACTCCACCTCGCGCTGAACTCGGGCGCGGCTATTGAGAACTGCGCAGCGCATGCGCAGTTCCGCGTGCCCTTCTGGACTGGCGCCACGATCGCCGACCTGCTGGCCGACCGGGGCTCGAACCCGCTGCTGCGCTCCTACCTGTGGTCTTATCCCGCCGGTTTCGACTGGTTCGCCGCACTCGCCGACTGTGCCGCTACAGTTGCCCCGGAAGTACTACGCGCCGCCTACCGAGAGCCACTTACACCAGATGACCTCGCCGCCCTCTGGCCAGCCGGACCGCCTATCGGCGGAGCCGGAGGCGCTCTTCGTCTACGGAAGCCTGCTCTTCCCTGAGGTCATGCGCGTCCTGCTCGGCCGGGTGCCTGCGAGCGTCCCCGCCTCGGTTGCAGGCTGGCGTGTCGCCGCGCTCCCGGGACGCGTCTACCCCGCTTTCGTCTCCGGCGAGGCGCTCGCCAAAGGCCAGCTCCTTACGGACCTCACGCCGCCTGAGTGGCGGCTCCTCGACGCATTCGAAGACGACGTGTACGAATTGCGCCGCCTCACGCTCACCGACGGCCGGTACGGCTGGGCCTACGTCTGCGCCCACCACACCGACGCCGCCCCCCACGACTGGGACATCGACACCTTCGAGCGAGACCACCTCACCGGCTACCTCAAACGTTGCGCCGCCTGGCGGCAACAGTACGAGACACCTGCAAGCGAGCACTAGTCATCATCAACAGGGCAAAGCCGCAGCCGACGACCCCTTAATACTGCGACGCTGAATGCTACGAGACCGCTCAGGCGTGTTATGAGAGTTGATCTATTGGCCGGCGAGGCATGCTTGCATGATGGTGTGGGCGGCGATGGTCGCGGCGGTGCGGGTGCAGTCGCAGAACGTGTGCGCGCCGTGGCCGGCCAGCCCCATCAGCTCGGCGATCTCGCCGAAGGCAGTCGCGGGTTGGTGACCACGACCGTCAGTACGTCGCGGATGTTCAGGCGAAGGCGCCCGGCCCCTTTGGTCCACGACGCCGCCGAGCGCGTGCGCCGCTGCCACGCGCCGCAACCCACGCAGGGACATGGTCCGCTGCGGCGGGGCTCAACGTCAATAGGACGATCTGCGGTTCGCCTCGATCCACGCCTCTACGTCGGTCTCCTCCCATAGCCGCACGCGCGCATGCCGGACCTTGGGCTCGGGGAAGTTGGGCCGTCGGGAAAGCTGGTCAGCGCGCGTACGTGACACGCCGAGCATCTCGGCGACCTCATTGATCCCGACTAGCGCCATGGCTCTAAAACTAGAGCTATCTCTAAAGACAGCTTCTCTAAAGACAGCCCGTCAGACTTTCGCAGCGTAGCGACTTCGTGACATCCATGAGGTGCGGAAGACAACCCAAGACTCGACAGCACGGTGATACGCCGCGGCTTCGCGACATCAGGTCCGGTACGGCGCCAAACTTATGATGAGCGCCTGTCCGCCCATTGCCGGATAAGGGCGATAATCTCTTCCCCGTCGTGAGGGCTGCGGGTAAGCCAGTTCCCTCCAGCAGCGTTCGCCGCGCCCAGTTTGGCAACGAGTTTGCCGGCAAGCTCCGCTTCGCGTTCAGCGGTAGCTGACCCGCTGGTAATAATCTTGGTGTAGCGGACCGTGTCGACAATCGTCGACTTGACCCGTTCGTGTGTGAGGTAAGTGTCAAGGTCAGGTTGCCAGCCTTCGGATGCGTGGCCGGGAACGGCAGCGAGCCATGCGGCTTGCACGGCGGCGTATTCCTCCGGAGAGTAGCCCATCTTGTGGAGGTGGACGGCGAGGTCGTAGACGGGATCTCCCCACAGCGCAAGTTCCCAGTCGAGGAAGTACGTCCGCCCGCGGGCGAGGATCATGTTCTTGCGGTGGATGTCGGTGTGGAGGAGCCGGAACGGGCGCGGGCGCAGCGTCGTCCAGCGTGCGCAGGTAGGTGCGACCGGGTCGGCAGGGATCCCGAGCCGGGTGAAGAGTTCGCCGAACTCCGGCCGGAAACGCGCGTAGACGGCTGCGGTGACGGCGGACAGCCGGCGGGCGAAGTCTGCCGTTTCTCCGTCGGCGGGCCAGTCCACGGGCAATGGCGGGACGCGATCTCGCGGGATTCCGCAAAGCTGGCCGAACGCTTCCGCCACGTCTCCGATCACGTGCCCGGGAACGGGAACGCCGCGCGGTGCCGATATGTCGAGTAGCTCGCCGTCGATGAATTCGAGGACCTGAAACCGAGGGGAATAGTGTGCATACAGCAGGCGGGGCGCGTGGGTGACCGTGCCGCGTATGGCCTGCAATACGCTGGATTCCTGCCAGATAGCCAGGTCCATGACGTCGGTGTCCGGGATGGGCATACGGACTATCACGGGCCCCAGAACTCCGGAAGTTTCGTGATGCGCAAGGCCAGTACCTGCGGGAACGCGATCGAGGCCTCTGCGGAAGCTTGTTAAATCTCCGAATCATCTACCGATGAGTAACATCAAGATTCTTCATCCATAGGTGCTCCATGATGAAGAATTTTCTGCTGTGTGCCATAGCGGGAAACTTCCTCCCGATGGAAGATCAACAACGCTATGCAACGCCCGCCCATTTCGCACAGGGACTTCCGGAGGTCTGGGCCCGGCCCACGTGGCTAGTTTGATATTGTAGTTGTAGAACCCGGATACAGAGTCGGTTCGTGCCGCGTCTTCCCGGTAAAGGTCTTCCGGCTTCCAGGTGCCGGAGCCGAGCAGATTGCCAGCGAATTCGCCCATCCTGGTGTCGAGTTCGCCGCAGGTGCCGAGCGGCTGGATCACGCCCGCCGCTCTGCGCGCGGCGGAGGTTACCGCCTCGTCGGCGATGCCGAGGATGTCAAGTACCCGGGCCGCGCACACAATAAGCGTCGGGTAGACGTCGGCGGCTTCCAGTTCCGCGACGGCCCAGCGGAGTGAGGCGACAGCCTCATCGAGCCGTCCGCGGCGGGCGTGCACAACGGCGGAGTAGAATTCTGCCCGGCTCGTCCCGAACGGTAACCGGCCCGGTCGAGCGAGGAGAAAGCCGATCGGAGTGAGGTTTCCGCCCGGTCGAGTTCACCGCGCCGTAGATGCGCCAGGGCGAGCGCGGAATACGCTTTCCCAAGGTCGACTGTCTACAGCGCGGCATTCGGTGCCGCGGTGCCGATCCTGCGCGGCTGCCGATCCGGCTTCCGACAGCTTGTCGCCGAGGTATTGGGCCACCGCCAATGTTGTCCGGGGCGGCCCAGTGAAGGTTCCCGAACTCCACCACCATCCCGCCGGGGTCGGCCGGCGTGACTGCGAGATGCAGTTGCTGGTCGCCGCGAGACGAAGCCCGGTGAGGTCGGCGTGTTGCAGCAGTCACTGCAGCGTGCGTGCCAGCGCCATGCGGGCCCGCACCCCCCAGATGCCGAGATCGGCTGGCGATGACAGACCGGACCTTCCCAGCCTGAGGCAAGAAAGGAACCATTTCCGCCGCTACCGCCGGCTCAGGCGCCTCGCCGTCTGCCGGAGGTGGCCATGGGCCCTGGTGACGCTGGCCTGGCTGAGAGAAGGCTAGGTCCTCAGAAGGGGGTAGCGATGGTTTTCGCTAATCGCGCCGATGCGGGACGGCGGCTGGCCGCGAGGCTGCTGGACCTGCGGGATAAGCGTGTGGTGGTCCTTGGCCTGCCGCGGGGCGGCGTCCCGGTCGCCTTCGAGGTCGCCCGCGCCCTCGGCGCGCCGCTCGACGTCATCATCGTCCGCAAGCTGGGGGTGCCGTTCCAGCCCGAGCTGGCCATGGGCGCCATCGGCGAGGACGGGGTACGGGTCATCAACCGCGAGGTCGTCCGCGCCGCCGGGGTCTCCGCCGGCGAGCTGGCCGCGGTCGAGGCACGAGAACGTGCCGAGCTGGAACGCCGCGCCCGGCGCTTCCGCGGCGGCCGGCCGCGCCAGAGCCTGGACGGCCGGGTCGCGGTGGTGGTCGACGACGGTATCGCCACCGGGTCGACGGCCCGGGCCGCCTGCCAGGTCGCCCGGCTGCAGGGGGCCGCCCGGGTGGTGCTCGCCGTGCCCGTCGCGCCGCCCAGGTGGCAGGCCCGGATCGGGGCCGTCGCCGACGAGCTCGCCTGCCTGCAGACCCCGGCGCGGTTTTCCGCCATCGGGCAGTTCTACGCTGACTTCACCCAGGCAACCGACGACGAAGTGGTCGCCTGCCTGCAGCGCGCCGCCGCGCCCGGCTCCGTGGCGGACGCCGGCGCAGCGGCCGCGGGTGACCCGCCGGCCCGCGATGAAGAGGTTGAGGTCAGCGCCGCGGCGGCCCGCCTCGCCGGTCATCTGACGGTGCCCGGCCGGGCGGCCGGGATCGTGGTGTTCGCGCACGGCAGCGGCAGCAGCCGGCACAGCCCCCGCAACCGTTACGTCGCCGCCGTGTTGAACCAGGCGGGCCTGGGCACGCTGCTGTTCGACCTGCTCACCCCGGCTGAGGAGGTTGACCGGGCCAACGTGTTCGACATCGCCTTGCTCGCCCGGCGCCTGGCCGGCGTGACCGGATGGCTGCGCGCCCAGCCCGGCGCCGCGGGCCTGCCGGTCGGCTACTTCGGCGCCAGCACCGGCGCCGCCGCCGCGCTGTGGGCCGCGGCCGAACCCGGCACCGGCATCGCGGCCGTGGTGTCCCGCGGCGGACGTCCCGATCTCGCCGGCCCCCGCCTCGGGTCCGTGACGGCGCCCACCCTGCTCATCGTCGGCGGCCGCGACGATGTGGTACTCGGCCTCAACCGCCAGGCCCAGGCCGGGCTGCGCTGTGAGAACCAGCTGGCCGTGGTCCCCGGCGCCACCCACCTGTTCGAGGAGCCCGGCACCCTCACCGCCGCCGCCGAGCTGGCCCGGGACTGGTTCGCCGGACACCTCGCCCCCAGCCCTCACCCGGTGACCTGACCATGCAGACCGCGGCCCCGATACCCAGATCCACGCTCACCTCCATGGCGAGCCGGACGCGGAGCGCTCGGTTCCGTGGCCACCTCCGGGCTCGCAGTGGCGGGGCGCTCCGGTGACGGCGCCGGCGGGTGTGCCAGACGGCGCCGCCCTCGCTTCCGAGATCCGCTCGCTGGCCCATCCGCTGACCGTCGCCGGCGACCTCGACCCCTTGATCGATCGGGTAAGCGCCGCTCGCCTCGTCTGCATCGGGGAAGCCTCGCACGGAACGCACGAGTACTACCGCTGGCGGGCTGAGCTCAGCTGTCGCCTGATCGAGGAACACGGCTTCACCTGGGTCGGCGTGGAGGGTGACTGGCCCGATTGCTGGCGCATCAACCGCTGGGTACGCGGACACGCCGACCAGGACCTCGATGCCTATGGCCTGCTCGCCCGATTCGAGCGCTGGCCGACCTGGATGTGGGCCAACCAGGAGGTCGCCGAGTTCCTGACCTGGTTGCACCAGTACAACCTGTCCCGTCCCGGCCCGGAGCGCGCCGGGTTCTACGGCCTCGACGTGTACTCGCTGTGGGACTCACTGTGGCAGATCATGACCTGGCTCGAAGCACACGCACCCGATGCGATGCCCGCGGCGCTGCGCGCCTGGCAGTGCTTTCTTCCCTACGGCGAGGACCCGCACAAGTACGCCTGGAGCACCCGGCTGGTGCCCACGTCCTGCGAGCCCGACGTGGTCGCCCTCCTCATCGAGGTACGACGCCGCACACGTGACCGGATCGAGGACGGGGACGAGGACGCGTTCGACGCGGCACAGAACGCCGAGGTCGCCGCCGACGCCGAGCACTACTACCGCACCATGGTGCGCGGCGACCGGGAGTCGTGGAACATCCGCGATCACCACATGGCCGATACGATCGACCGGATCGCCCGCCACCTCGGATCCCGGTCCAAGGGGCTTGTCTGGGAGCACAACACCCACGTCGGCGACGCCCGCGCCACCGACATGGCCCGCGACGGCCTCGTCAACGTCGGCCAGCTCCTCCGGGAGCGTCACGGCGCCGCGAGCATCGCGCTAGTCGGCTTCGCCGGCCACCGCGGGTCTGTGCTCGCGGCAAGCTCCTGGGGTACGCCGGAGCAGACGTTCCCTATCCCCGAAGCCCGAGCCGGCAGCCACGAGGACCTGCTCCATCACACGCTCGGCCGGCCCGCAGTCCTGGTGTTCAGCGACGACAGGTCCGGGCCCTGGCTGTCAGCATGGACGGGCCACCGGGCCATCGGCGTCGTCTACAGCCCGCAGCGTGAAGCCGGCAACTACGTCCCCACCTGCATCGGCCGGCGCTACGACGCCCTGATCTGGCTCGAGCAGACCACGCCACTGCGCCCCCTCCACCACGAGGGCCGCCCGCAAGAACCCGAACTCGAGACCGAACCCACCGGCTTCTAGGCTCCCCGCTCGACGCCGTGACAGGAGTCCAGGCTGGAGGAGCTTGTAACCTCAGGTGTGTAAAGATCTTTTAGGTTCGGGCTGATTTCCGCTTTACCTGATTCGTCCTGGGTAGGCGACGGCGAGCTCGTTGAGTGCTTCGCGCCAGCCCATGACGCGTTGTCCCTCGATGAGGCGTGCGGGCTGATCGCTGCGCTTGCCGGTTTCCTGGCGGCGTGCGGCGCGTTCGCGGGCCCGCTTGTCCTCGATGTTGATGATCGCCAGCCGCAGCAGCTTGACGACGGCGTCGTCGCCGGGCAAGTGCCCGCGGGACTTGGTCACTTTCCGCAGCTGGTAGTTGAGGGACTCGATGCTGTTGGTGGTGTAAAGCAGCTTTCTCACCGGCGGGGTGAACGCCAGGAATGGCGTGAACCGGTCCCAGGCGTTCTCCCAGACCTTGACGGCCTGGGGATACTTCTGGCCGAGCGGCGAGGCTGAGAAGGCGGCCAGGGCATCGAACGCGGCGTCGGCGTCCATAGCGGTGTAGATGGTGCGCAGCCCGGCCGCGACCGCGGCGGCGTCACGGCGGGCCACCGGCCGCAAGCTGTTCCTGATCAAGTGGACCACGCATGTTTGCACGACCGTGTGCGGGAACGCGGCATGGATGGCGTCCTCGAACCCGTTCAGGCCGTCGCAGCAGGCGATGAGGATGTCCTGGACACCGCGGTTTCGCAGGTCGGCTGTCACGCTGGCCCAGAAGCGCGCGCCCTCACCGGCGGTCGCTGCCCCGAGCGGGGTCTTGGCCAGCCAGATGCCCAGGACGTGCTTTCCCCGTCGCTGTCGACGCCGGCCGCCAGGTAGGCGGGCTTGCTCTGCACGACGTGGTTGTCGCGGACCTTGACCATGATCGCGTCCAGGAACACCACGGCTTCTCCCGGGGTCACCTGGCCGTCGCATGACGTTGCACCGAGCGCACGACGGAGAGCTTTCGCAACAGACCTCCATGGGTGTCGTGCTCGTTGTCGCTGCTGCTCTGACGCTCGCCGTCTCGGGGCAGGGCCGCTGGTGCAACACCTGTGGCGTGACTACCCGATGTTGATCAATCGCTGACCTGGTCAAATCAGGAAGATGCCCGGTTCGCTCGGATATGCACCCCCGGAGAACACCGCATACACCGGATCCAGCGGCCGGCTCTGCCAGGCTTTCACCTCCTCCAGCAGGGCATCGGTGATCCGGGAGACGGTCTCAGGCGACAGCTCGGTGCCATGGACCTGCCGCAGGTGGTGCAGGATGTCGCGGACGCTCATGCCGTGCGCAAGCCCGGTCTGCAGTGCGAGCGCGGCGATCTCGGCCTTCCAGGCGCGGGTGCGGTAGCCGTTGGAGCCGCCTGCGTCCGCGGTGATCAGCAGCCGCCGGGCCCGGGGGTAGGCGGCCCGGCCCTGCGCATTCCACCAACGGCGGATCGATTCGACGGCGAACGCGGCGGTGTCGTGGTCGGTGCCGACGCTGACCCGGCCGGCGTTGGCAGCCAGATCATAGACCCCGTAAGGAATGGCCTTGCCCAGCTGCTCGTCCGGGAAGTCGTGGGTGCGCACCCCGGCCAGCTCACCCCGGGGCCGCCATTCCCGGCCGCCGTTCTTGAACTCGCCGACATTTTCCTTTTTCTTGGTGTCCACGCTGATCACCGGATCGTCGGTGTCTTGATGGGCTTTGACCTGCTCATTGATGTAACGGAACTGGGCGTCACGGTCCGGGTGCTGGCTGCCTTCGATCGTCTTGGCGTTGCCCTGCAGGCTGAACCCCTCCTCCCGGAGCAGGCCACCGACGGTGCGGCGCTGACACGGTGGCCCTGGCCGGTCAGCTCCGCCGCCAGGGCGCGGGTCGACTTGGTGGTCCAGCGCAGCGGCGACATCGGATCGCCCCGCTCCTCCGGCTCGACCAGGGCCAGCAGCGCCGGGCGCAGCCCGGGATCCAGCTCGGCCGCCCGCTTGCGCCCCCCGCCCGGCCTGCGCGCCCGGCCGAGCGGCCCGGCGCCCGAGTCCAGCTCATCAACCCCCAGCGACACCGTGGCCTCCCGGACCCCGGCGGCCCGGGCCACCTCCCGGATCCCGCCGCGTCCCAGCGCCCGGGCCTCGGCACCCATCAGCAGCCGCCGCTGCCGCTCATCCAGATGCGGGCAGATCGCCTCGAACTTTGCCGCCAGCATCTCTCCGGTTACCTCCACGGCGCGCGTGTACCACACCAGCCGGCGGAATCCGGGGAGACTACGGGTTATTTTTCGCCAGGCGCTTAGCCTAAGTCGATCATGGTTGCGGGCGTGTCGTTCCGTGATGGTCTGGCGGCTGGCCAGGCAGAGCCCCAGATCGGCGCGTTTCCGACAGGCTGGCATCCCTCCTCATCACCACCGCCCGAGCGGTCCGCGACGCCTACCCCATGGTGCGGTACTTCGGCCCGTTCCGGGACCGCCCACAGCGAGCCAGAGGGACGGGATGAAGTTGAGGACGGTGCGTACTGGTGTCTAGCGGTGACTAGCCTTGTCTATCCCGTCTGGAGCTTGCGCCGAACGCCAATTTCGTCTCAGACGAGCCGGTCGGGCCTGACACGCGCTCGCACCACAGCTACGCCAACGTCGACCAGTGCCCCGCCGGGGCCGACCGTCCGAAGTGCCGCCTCCGGTGATTGCGGGCACTTTTCCTGTCGGTTGCCTCCGGTAGCGTCAGCGCACTCAGT
Source organism: uncultured Actinomycetota bacterium (assembly GCA_963820395.1). Taxonomy (GTDB): domain Bacteria; phylum Actinomycetota; class Actinomycetes; order Streptosporangiales; family Streptosporangiaceae; genus DATFVJ01. The sequence continues at coordinate 19,891 of CAWGAE010000005.1, forward strand.
CGGCCGCAGACGCAACGAAAGCAAGGAGCCCTGCCCAGCGTTAGCGTCCACGGAAGTGGTGTATGGGGTAACCGATCCTGATGTGACTGGTTCGCCTTGCTGCGGCGTGGCGTCGTGACGTGAGGCGGCCACCTCGCGATCCTTCGAAATGGTCAATGAGACGAAGGAGAGCGAAGTGGCCGTAAGTGACGGCGGTCATCGCCCGGTGCGCCGAGCAGGCCCAGCGGGGGGTCTCAGCGCGCAGCGGCGATATCCGGACGTGGAGGGAAGGTCACGGCATCGCGGTCAACGACCGCGGGCGCATCCCCGCGAGCGTCGTCGAGCAGTACGACGCCGCCATCCAAGGAACCTGACGGCGGAGGCGCGGTGTCCGAGCTCTCGTGACCGCTGTTGCCGGAGCCCGGCCCTGCCCGGCTCGAGCTTGCTCAGCAAGGGCCGGCGCGGCGGGCTGAGTCTGGGCCCGCTGAGCCGGGGGCCGGTGCCTGGCCCTGGGCCTGGGTCGGCTGCCGCTGCCGGGGTGTCCGCTCCGCCACTGGCTCTACACGCATCAGTAAAGGCACACGCAAGTAACCGATGCTTTACCATCAGACGCGAAGCCGGCTGACAACGCCAGACAAGTTCTGTCTCGTCGTTGCCATCGCAACGATCGCGTAGTATACGGAAGGAAAGACTGACCGGACGAGGAACAACAATGGTGCAGAAAATAGTTATCTCACTGACCGACGACCTGGACTCAAACCAGGAAGCGACCGGCACTTACCGCTTCGGCTTCGGCCCCGCCGACTACGAGATCGACCTGACCGGCGAGCACGCTGAAGAGCTTCGGGCCGCCTTCGCCCCCTTCGTGGAACATGGCCGCAGGGTCACCCCCGGCAAGGGAAAGGCGGGAACAAAGATCACTTCCAAGAGTGCCCGGCATGCAGGCAGCGCCGACATCCGCAATTGGGCTCGGTCCCATGGGCTTAAGGTGTCGGAACGCGGGCGCATCGGCGCTGAGGTAATCAGGCAATACGAGGCAGCGCACAACTAAGCACCCAGGAACACGGCTCAAGATCGCCGTTGCCATCTCGCAGAGGCGATCTTGAGCTGTGGTTAAACGGCTCTATGCCCTGTGCCGTAACTCAGTTATAGCCGTCAGCCCCTATGCCCGTGTCCCGCAGGGTCGGCCAGGACAACCGGTGAGCAGATCGCGAACCGCCTTCCCTTGGTCTTGCACCAGTCGCGATGAAGTTCGGCGAAGATCTCGCTCCCCAAGCGCCTGCCCCAGGGACGCGAAGACCGGCGCCCATGCCCGGGGGACAGCGCGATCACATGTCCTTCGTCGGAATCGAATACATGCTGGCGGAGCATGCCTACCAGTACGGGTGGAATCGGGACGCCACGAATCGCCCCGTCGGGGCGGGATTTGAGGCCGCGGGCTCATGAGGCGTGCCGGTGGTGGTCCAGGCGGTGCCGGTGCGCGGACAGGCGGAGGTGGAGATGATCTTCCCGCGGCCGTGCGCCGGAAGGACGAGGTCCTCGCGGCGCAAGCCACGCCTTCCTCCGGGCGCAGCGCCTTACAGGCGGCCGAAACGCGGCGAGATCCGGCCGGATGTGGTGACCTGGGCCACGATCGCCCCGGCATGTGCCGGGCTGGCGAGGGTGGCCGGATTAATGGCGACGGCGGCTTCGGGGGCGTGCCGTTGCACCTGGCCGATCGGGTTTGGCGGGGAGCAGCCCGAGCTCCACGGCCTTAGCCGAGCGCGTTATGGAACACGGCTCGCTTGCGGTGATGGTGTTCGCCGGCGCGGGCGGGCGGGTCCAGCCGCACGCACAGCGGCGGAAAGATCGGTGTCGCGCAAGGTGGACCCGTGTCCCGCCTGAGCTATATAGCTCGACCAGCTCGCGGACCTAACCCTGCGCGCTCGGCTCATTCACCCTCAACAGCCATACCGTTAGTCACCACTCGAAACAGGCGGCGCCGCACCCATTCGGCAAAGGCCCGGAGGTGACCGGAGCGAGCATGAACCCGTGCAGTCCGTGCTGCCGGTTATCACGAGTCGTCGTGGGCCTCCGGTGACGCGGAAGGTGACGGTGTTCCCCGCGGTGATGAGGAAGGTGCTCTCCCGGGTGACCTGGACGGTGTTCCCCCGGAGGGACGGCAGCCCGAATTCGGTAGGCGGCTTTCCTGGGCTGCGATCTGCTGAGCCTGGTGGTTCAGGGCCTGGCCTTCCTGCTGTGCCCAGCTGATCGCGCCGACGAGGTTGCTGAGCGACTGCTGCCCTGCGGCGATGGCTGCCGATGGGCCCGCTCCGGGGGCGGCCCCGAGGTTCTGCAGGGTTCGCACGTCGTTTCGCACCGCAGTCAGGTCACCCGGGACAGAGTTTGCCTTCAGCACGGACACGCGGCGCTGAACAGTGCCCAGGTCACCGTTAACGGTGCCGGCGTCGTCGGCAGCCTTGCCATCGTTGCACGATGAGTGTCGCTCGGCGGCGAGATCGCCCTGCTCGGTGGCGAGTTCGTTCTTCATAGCCTGGATGTCATTGCCCAGCGACGTGTCGTGGTCCAGGGCGGACGCATCCCGCCACAAGGTGGCGATGTCGTGGGCGAGCCTGGTTTGCACCGGGGTCGCCTCCTGCGCTTTCCTGGCCGCCTCCTGCGCCTGCCGGGCCGCGCGCTCCCGGGCTGCCAGCTGCTGTTGCTGTGCAGCCTGGCGGTTGTCCTTGCTCACCGCAGCCTTCAGGTCCGCGACCGCCCCGTTCCACTCGGCCATCCCCGCCTTCTTGCAGGCCACCGGCTGGATGGTGCCATCACGCTGACGCATGTCCAGGGTCAGCAGGCTCGCGGCGGGCTTACCGCGCAGCTGCACGCCGCCGCCGAGATCGAAGCTGACGCCGGAGCGCGAGACATGTCCGCTGAACGCGCCGCCCCAGGTGGACAGCTGCTCATCCGGCGCAGTCCCGGTGATCTTGGCTTCACGGTAGGTCCCGCTGGCCACGCCAGCGCCGCCCTTGGGCCACCGCAGCAGGACGGCGCCCAGAGCGCCGCTGCCACCGGGGCACAGGTAGCTGGAAAGCTGCATACCGCCGCGTGAGGGGGCGGTCCAGACCATGTAGCCAGCGCCACCGAGAATGGCGAAAGCGGCACCGGCAAGGACCAGTAGCAGCAGCCAGCTGTGGTGCCGGGCGGCGGGAGGCGGCCGCTGGTAGGCGTTTTGGGGTGGGCCCTGATGCATGGGAATCTCCCTAAGCATACGAATTTGGCCTCATCCCGCACTCCACCAGTTCCACCAGTTCACGTCCACCGGAGTGGTGTATGGGGTAGCCGATCCCTCTGTGACTGATTCGTCTGCTGCTGGGCGTGTCGGCGTGACCTGAGACGGCCACCTCGTGATCCTTCGAAGTGCTCAATCCGAGACGAAGGAGAACAAGGTGGCCGCACGTGACATTGTGCCCGTTCTGGGGGCGCGGTTCGAGGAGACGCTGGAGTCGGCGAGCCCGGATCTGCTCCGGGAGATGGTCAAGGGGTTTGCGCAGCGGATGATGGACGCCGACGTGGAGGTGCGCTGCAACGCCGGGTACGGGGAAGTCACCCCGGGGCGGGTGAACTCGCGCAACGGGTACCGGCTGCGGGAGTGGGATACCCGGGCCGGGACGATCGAGCTGGCGATCCCGAAGCTGCGCCAGGGCTCGTATTACCCGGAGTTCCTGGAGCACCGGCGGCGTGCCGAGCGGGCGCTGGCCTCGGTGGTGGCGACCAGCTACCTGCTGGGTGTCTCCACCCGGCGAGTGGAGAAGCTGGCCGCCTCGCTGGGTGTCACGTCACTGTCGAAGTCGCAGGTCAGCCTGATGGCCGCCGAGCTCGACGAGATGGTGGACGGCTTCCGGTGCCGGCCGCTGGACGCCGGGCCGTACACCTTCGTGTGGCTGGACGCGCTCACCCAGAAGGTCCGCGAGGGCGGCCGCACGGTGAACGTGCACGCCCTGATCGCCACCGGCGTCAACGCCGGCGGCAAGCGGGAGATCCTGGGCATCGAGGTGGCCAGCTCCGAGGACGGCGCCGGGTGGCTGGCGTTCCTGCGCGGCCTGGTGGCCCGGGGCCTGACCGGGGTGGCCCTGGTCATTTCCGACTGCCACGCCGGCCTGCGGGACGCGATCGCCGCGGTGCTGCCCGGCGCCTGCTGGCAGCGGTGCCGGGCACACTACGCCCGCAACCTGACCACCAAGGTGCCCAAGTCCGCCCAGCCGTGGGTCTCCACACTGGTGCGGACCATCTTCGAGCAGCCGGACGCCGCCTCCGTGCACGCCCAGCACGGCCAGGTCGTCACCGCCCTGCAGGCCAAGTTCCCCCGGGCCGCAGCGCACCTCGACGAGGCCCGCGACGACATCCTGGCCTTCACCGCCTTCCCCCGCGAGGTCTGGCGCCAGATCTGGAGCAACAATCCCCAGGAGCGGCTGAATAAGGAGATCAGGCGCCGGACCGACGTGGTGGGCATCTTCCCCGGCCGCGACGCCATCATCCGGCTGGTCGGCGCCGTGCTGGCCGAGCAGAACGACGAATGGGCCGAGTCCCGCCGGTACATGGGGGCGGAAATCCTCGCCGCCTGCCAGCAAACAATACAAAAGCCCGACAATAATTCCGAAACTGACGTGACAATTGAGGCCATTGGTGCTTAAATAGAAACCGATCGCGAGGTGGTCATCTCATACACCACCTCCCTGGACGTGGCCCTCCACCACGGGGACCGACCGTTTGTTTGCCTGAGTGTTCTGTCTGCCTGGCCGTTTGCGGCCGCTCAAGACGCGGCCATCGCGAACCGCCCGGGGTGGAGCAGGCCCCCGGTGGCGGCCCACAACATGCGCAGCAGCCAGTCGGAGCGGCGCCCCTAGCTTCCACCTGCCCACGTTCTGGTCGTTCCAGTTCGGCGTCAGTATCAAGTCGGTCGCGGTGCCGTCCTACGGCGAGAGGTGATCGTCATGCAGGGATCGACCGACGAGCGCCGCTTCGTCGCCCTCTATGGCCACCAGGGCCGGACCGTGGCCGCCGCCACATTCGACCAGGGCAAGTGGCTCGACTTCTACCGGGAGCAGATTGAGATGGCCGCCCCCTTCTCGCCCCGGTACCGGAACGTGGACCACCCGGCGTCACGGCGGGCCATTCCCCGCCGGGTTCCCGGACCGGCGGTGCCGAACCGAGCGCCCGCGGATCGTGCGCATCGGTCACTCGCCGACCGAGCGGGCGTGGACGATCGTGCCGGGCGATCGGCAGCAGCCTCCCCGTGGCCACCACGTCCTCGGCCGCCATCCCTTCCTCGGCGGCCATCGCGACAGCACGCCAGGCCCCGGAGCGGTGCGGAACCGCTCGATCAGCCCGGACATGTACTCGTCCATCTCCAAGTCCGCGCGTCCTCCTGCCCGGGGCGCGGGTCGAGCCGGGTCACGATGCAGTCGGGCCCACGAGTGGAAGGGCGGCTCGTCCTCGTGCGGCACCCCGAGCTGCTCGCAGATCACGGTGATCCGGAAGGGGTATGCGGTCGACGAGGCCGGTGACGATGCGCCCGAGCTACGGCCGGATCGCGTCCGGCTGGTCGAAGTGTCGCGTTGCCAGGCGGCGCAGCCGGTCGTGCTCGGCCACTGCCTGCTTGCGCTGGTCGACCCCCAGCCCGCCGCCGACCACGGGCCCCGGCCGACGCCGCCCGTACGTACGCGGTTCAAGGCGGCGAGCGTGACGCGATCGCCTTGAGCATCGGCTACGTAGGGACGGCGGCAGGTACGCTGCCACACAGATTCGGATGACCTGGTACCTCCTGGTCGGGACGGCGGGAAGAACCCGCGACCCCTTGACCCCCAGCTACCGGCGGGCAACCACGCTGCCTGCCATCTCCCCAGATCAGCGCACACGCGACAGTCCACCGACGTCCGCCGGAGTCCAACCAAATACGTGCCTGTTGCTGTACTCCCCGTGCTGTACGACCCCTCCCCTGCGAGATCAAACCGGCGGTACGCGCCCGCGGCCTTAGCGTCCCGGGCGTCTCTCCTCGATCCGCTGCGGGACAGATAAGGCTTCTCGCTCGCACCGGCCGCGCTGAGCGCTCAGCGGCGCAACGCTTGACCGGTGTGTACGAGACCCTCGACGTCACCTAGCCTCGGGCGTTTGCGGACGAGGGAACCGGTAGCGGCAGCGGTTTGCACGTCTTGTCCCAGGCGGCGTAGGCGTTGCGTTCCGGCAGCGTGCCGCTCGTCAGATAGGCCGCGATCGTGCTGTCCACACAGATGTCGCCTGACAGGGAGTCGGCGTGTGTCGTGCCGCCTGGTTCGGCGAGCAGAACGGCGTGCGGGAACAGCTTGCGCACCTCGAGGCTGCCGCCGAACGGCGTGGCGGCGTCCAGCGTCTCGTCGATCAGCAGGCCATTGCGGATGTGGCTTCCGTTCACGCTGGCCGGCCGCGAGGATGCGGCGGGCCAGTAGATGCAGGGCGCGTTGAACCAGGCATTCGCCCACGTCTCGAATGGCGCCCTGCGGAAGATCGCATTGTTGTCCCTGCTCCACCTGGCCCAGCTGTGCGGCCAAGGCGCGTCGGTGCACTGGACCGCCAGGTAGACCGCGAACTGATGGTCGTTGCCCGGGGTGTCAACGGCCCGGTAAAGGCTGATCAGGTTCTTGGCGGCTGCCGCGTCGTGCTTGTTGATCCAGTCCGAGAAGGCCCGGCCGCGCTGCAGCCAGGTTTGCTCGTAGTAACCGGCCGACAGGAAGGCGTCGACCCACTCGTCGGGGCCGACCACGCCGCCCGCCGGGCTGGTGGCGAGCTTGGCCTCAGCCGCGTAGAACAGCTTCCTGACGGCCACCTCCGTGCCGCCCAGGTGGTAAACGCTGTTGTACTTCGCGAGCCAGCCGAACCAGATGTCGATGTTCCTGTTGAACGCGAGGTCTTGGTCGAGGTTGGCCTGGTACCACACCCGGAGCGGGTTGACGTTGCTGTCCAGGATGATGCGCCGAAGGTGGGACGGGAACAGCGTCGCGTAGACCTGGCCCAGGTAGGTGCCGTAGGAGAAGCCGTAGTAGCTGATCTGCCGCTGGCCGAGCGCCACGCGGATGCTGTCCATGTCCTTGGCCGAGTCGACCGTCGTCATGTTCTTGAGCAGCGCCGACTGCAGCGCGCTGTGCGTACCGCAGGCGTGGGCGTAGGCCTTCGAATCCGACAGCCAAAAGTGCGGCAGCGTCTTCGTGCTCGGCACGTAGCCCGGCCGGTCGGCGCTGAAGTAGTTCGGGATGCAGGCCGCCGCCGGCTTGCTCGAGCCGACGCCGCGCGGGTCGAAACCGATCCAGTCGTAATCCGCCGCCGCCGCTTTGAACCCCGCCTTTTGCAGGGCCGCGACGAGAAAGATGTTGAGTTTGAGTCCGGACCCGCCCGGCCCACCGGGGTTGGTCAGGATGACGCCCTGGGAGTGGCTGGCGGTGTGTTTGAGCCGCGACACGGCGAGCTGGATGTGCGTGCCGTGTGGCTTGCTGTAGTCCAGCGGTACCGACACAAAGCCGCACTGTGCGTGGACCTGCTTAAGGGAGGGGTCCGAGCAGGTGCTCCACTTGATCTGCGACGCGTCGGCCGGGGGCGACGCCGCGGTGGCGGTAATGCCTGGTAAGGCCGCGGCCAGCCCGGCCGCGATAACGCTGGCGGCGGCGGCGATGGATACGAGTCGTCTCATCCCGTTCCCTTCGTCAGGCGCTCCGGCATGATGAGCCGCCGAGCGCGGCATCCGAGGGCGATGTTGGGGCCAGGCGCCCGTTAGCGGAAGATGTGAGCGACATCAAAGCCCAAATCGTGACAATTAGCGCGGGTTCCACGCAGCTTAGTCGCACGACACGATGCTGCGCGCGGCCTCGCCGGTGTTGCCGGTCAGGTACCGGTTGCCCTGACACGAAAACTGGGTCCCCGGTGGGCGCGCGGCAGCGAACCCACGCCTGTGCGGTGGCGAGGGCTCGCGATGGCGCTCTTGTCCGGCGGGAAGGACCGGCGTGCCGGGCGAGGCGGCTCCTTGGCCTGGCAGGGGTGAGGGCCTGAGGTTAAGTTAAGCGCCGGGCGTTCAGGCGGCCTCCGGCGGGCTGATGGTGATGGTGATGGTGCAGCCGGGGTGGGGCTTTTGCATTCGGCGTTCCAGGTAGTTCTGCTGCTCCTCAGGGGAGTTCCGGCGGGCGTAGAAGTGTCGGCGCCCGGCTCCTGGTAGGGGGTGCCGGTCTTGAGGACCTGGTAGGCGATCTTCAGCAGGGTGTGCGCGATCGCGGTGATGGCCTTCTTCTTCGCGGCCGGGTTCTTGTCACCGCCGAAGCGGCGGACCAGCCTGTTGTACCTGGCCTGCAGCCGGCCCCGGACCCGGATCGCCGCCCAGGCCGCCTGGATCAGCATCGGCTTGATGTAGGTCCCGGCGTCGCCGGTCCGGCCGTGCCTTCGCTTCTTGGCGCTGATGTTGTTCCCTGGGCACAGGCTCGCCCAGGAGGCGAGCTTTCCAGCTCCCGCTGCCACCGCGCGGCCTTGCCCGCGATCTGCTCGTCAATGCCGGCGACCGCGTCATTGAGCACCTGGATCCGGTCCCGGTGCAGGCGGCACAGCATCGCGTGGTGGCCGGTGAACCGCCCCGTCAGCGCCATCGACAGGCCGGCCAGCTTCCCGGCGGATCGCATCCGGCCGATCGCCAGGTCCGCCAGCACCTGGCCGCGCCGTTCGCCGTCGATCATACGCTTCTGCCATGACTCCCCGGCGCGCTGGAACAGCAAACGCGGCCGCGCCGGGTTGCTGGACACGGCCCTGTTGCAGGGGCTCGGCGATAACCTCGGCGCGGCCCGAGGTAGCCGGGCGCAAGAAATCGGTCGCATTGTGCACACCGACTGCGAATTGCCCCCGGTCTCGCACCACCAGGCTGGCGCTGATGCTGGCGGCGGATTCGACGGCGGTGGTGTAGACACCGCCGTGCACCACGCCCCATGGCGTGTGGTGATCTGGCCCGAGGTCGATGTGCCCGACCACGCGGGCTCCGCAGGCCGAGTCCACAACGGCCGGCCCCGGCAACGAATCGGCTGGTGGCCTCAGCGCCGAGATCGTCGTCGGCGCCCGGGCCGGGCTGGGAATTGGCAGGGTCGTCCACGGCATAGGCGTAGCAGAAGATGACTACTTCAGTGGCTGCTCACATAACTCAGGATGGACCGGTGCCGGCGCGGTCCGCGTGGCGGTCGCCATTGCAGGCAGTGGGAAGTCAGGCTTCCTCGCCGGGCTGGCCGCTATCGCCGAACACCACGTGAATTGTCCGTTCGCCGGTGCCGCGCACGACGTTCAGCTCGATGCTGCCGGCGCGCCCCGCCGGGAGCGCGTCGAACAGGTCGTCGATGGTGCGTACCGGCCGGCCTGCGGCCGCGGCGATCAGGTCGCCCTGTGCGAGGCCGGCGCGTGCGGCCGGGCTGCCCGCCGCTACCTCGCGGACGAGCAGGCCTTCGGTGTCGGGGAGGCCGACGGCGCGGCGGAGCCGCTTGGCCACGTGGCGGGGGGCGATTTCGATGCCAAGCCGCAGCGGTGCCGCGGATTGGCCGCGGGCGAGCGCATCGACCCGGCCGTGCAGCGCCTCGTCGGCGGGTATGGCCAGGTAGAAGCCCTCGCCGAGGCGGTTGGTGTTGATGCCGAGCAGCTGTCCCCCGGCAGTTAGCACCGGGCCGCCCGAGGAACCGGGCAGCAGCGGAGCGGTGTGCTCGATGCTGCCGGTAATGCGGCGGCCGCGAGGGCCGCGGAAGGTCCGGTCGATCCCGGAGACGAACCCGAACGTCACCCGCAGCCCACGCCCGCCCGGGTTAGCCAAGGCGAAGACCGGCATCCCGATCCCGGCGGACGCGCTGGCCCACGGCAGCGCCGCAGACCCATCCGTGTCGACCTCGACGACGGCGAGGTCGCCGTCGATGTCGTGCCCGGCCAAGCTGCCCTCGGCGGTGCGTCCGCCAGGGAAGGTGACCGCCACCTGATCGCCGCGCACGTTGTGCGCGTTGGTCAGCACGCGCCCCCCGCTGAGCACGATGCCGGAGCCGACGCCCCAGCGCTGCCCGATGCCCACGACCGAGGAGCCCGCGCCCTCCGCCAACGCCACGATGCTTGCTTGTATCTCGTCGAGGATCGCCATCGCTGCCCCGCTCCATTAGTAGTAACTTGCAAACTACTACTAACAGCTCAGGTGTCAATGTGGCAGCTACGATCAGTGCATGGGCGAACCGGAGAACGCCTCCTCGCCGCTCGCCGAGGCGCTGGCCAGGGTCGGCGACCGGTGGACACTGCTGGTGGTGCAGGCGCTGCTCACCGGGCCGCGCCGGTTCAACGATCTCCTCGACCAGATCCCGGGTATCGCTGCGAACATCCTGTCCGAGCGCCTCAAGCGGCTCGAACGGGACGCGCTGCTGGTGGCCCGGCCCTACTCCGAGCGGCCGCCCCGGTCCGCCTACGAGCTGACCGCCGAGGGCAAGGAACTCGCCGGCGCGCTCCGCCTCCTGGCGCACTGGGGAGCCCGGCACACTGACCCGGCGGAAACGCCCCGCCACCCCGCGTGCGGCACCCCGATCGAGGCACGGTGGTACTGCCCCACCTGCGACCGTCTCGTTGACAACGAGTGGCGAGACGCCGAGATGCGCTTCGTGTAGGTGACGGTAACGGCGGCCCGGAGGTGGACCCCACCAGTCACCGCGGCAGATGCGGGCCCGGGCGCTGTCTGCTGAGCCTTGGTGTTGCGACGTGCGCTGCGTCCAGTATCGGCCACTTTGTGCGAGCGGCGTCAGCCAGTCCTGTCACACTCGAGGTTCGACAAGGCGATCGCCCGCTTCTCGGCGGCCTACGCTGATCAAAACGAGCTCGACCACCAGCGACTGGCCGTGGCCGTCGCCGCGGGCGAGGTTCCCGCCGAATCCTGTAGGGCTCGATTACTCCATCTGGCCTGGTCTGGGCAGTCTTGTAGGTTGGGATCATCGTTGAGTGATCTTCTCGGTTGTCTACCCGCTCGCGCGCCGTTTGCTCGGCTGTTTGATCGTGCTAGCCCAGCGTGAGGTGTCCAAGATGCCGAACTCCTGGTGCTCCGGCACGAGAACGCGGTACTGCGCCGCCAGATCGGCCGGGTCCGCTACCAGTCGGCCGACCGGCTGTGGCTCGCGGCACTGTCCCGGCTATGAGAAGCAGCAGGTCACCGTGACGATCGTGTATTCGAGCCCAACAGGCTGGGAATCACTTCCGGGTGCCCGCAGATCCCTCCCACGAGCCCGCAGTCCCCGGTCACGAAGCGCCTGGCGAATTCGCGCGACCGAAACCGCCGCGCCCGAGGTCGGCGCGGCCAGAACCAGTGGAACCGCCGCCAGTGCCGCCGCCGCTTCCGCCGCCAGTGCCGCCGCCAGTGCCGCCGCCGCCGCGCCCAGTGCCGCCACCTGCACCGCCGCCCGAACCAGAGCCAGAGCCGCCCACACCGCCGCCGGAACCCCGGCCGCAGCCACGGCCGTTGCCCCCGCCGGAACCAGAGCCAGCCCCGGAGCCCGTACCGCGGCCCGAGCCGCCCCCAGAGCCGTTGCAGGGAGCCCGCCGTACCGGGCGCTTGGGCCAGTGGGAAGCGCAGGCGGGCCGCCACGTCGGCGGGAGGGGCCGAGTACCGCGTCTACCTCTCTCCCGTCGTCAAGCGTGGCGACGGCCGTGATCAGGCGGCATGATTCAGCTCTGACGAGCACCTGACCGGCGGCGGCACCACGGCAGCACCCCCATCGCTTCCATCGCTTCCACGCCGCGGCGGGAGTGCACCATCAACAGGGTGTACACCCTTGGGCATCAGCTTTGCTGCGCCCACACGCTGTATGAACTGGGTCGGCAGATCAACGATCACCGGAAGTCGGCTCGCGACGCCCGTACTCGCACTTCGTGCCCTGCTGCCGCTCCTCAACTCAGGGCAACAGCGCCGTGGGCGACGTCTACACGCAGGCCCGGATCGCTACCCGCCAAGGCGAGCGCGGATCTCGGCTGGGTAGCCGGGGAAGTAGTGGCTGATGGCATCCAGGCTGAACTGGCGCAGGATCGAGGTGGCGGGCTCGTGTTCGAGGAGGAACTCAAACGACGCCCTGACGAGCTCCTCTGGCGTGACGTGATCGCAGCCGAGGGCGGCGGGCAACCCGGCGGGAACGCTGACCTCGTGGCTGGTCGCCGCAGGTGTCTGGACGTGGAATGTGCCGTCGGCCTGGCGAGTGACGGTGATCTGTGCCATGCGGTCACATTAGCCTCGCGGCCGGCCAGGCACGGCTCGCCGCCGGGCGGCCACGTGCGTGGGCGCCGCCGCCGTCGTCTAGCGCGTGCCCCGCACTCCCTTCAGGATCTGATCACCATGGTCAGTGATCTGCGCAGGCGCGAGGTCGGGTTCACCTCGCTGCTCGAGAGCCTGGACACCACCACTCCCGGCGGCCGGCTGGTGTTCCATGTGTTCGCCGCCCTAGCCGAGTTCTCCGCGAGCTGACCATCTCCGGCACCCGAGAGGGCCTGTCCGCCGCCCGTGAACGTGGCCGTGTTGGTGGACGTCCCACTGTGGCCAGCCCTGACATCGTCCGGGCCGCCGGCGACATGCTGCCCAACCCCGCCCACAGCATCACGTCGATCGCCAAGCTGCTGGGCGTCAGCCCCGGCACGCTGTACAACCACATCCCGGACCTTCGTGAGTTGCGCGCCCGCGACGAACTGGAGGGCGTCCGGCCGGTACGCGCGCGGATCACCGGTCCGGGCAGCGGACCCCCGCCGGAGCTGATGCCGCGGCTCCAAGATCCGGAACTCCAGGCCGAGGACTGATCACGGACCGCCGGACGGAGGGCCCTGGCAGGGTCAGGCGGTCGTAGAAGCGACTTCGCCATCGTCGTCGGGTTCATCAGGGTCACGCAGCTCCCGCACCCCGCCCGGGCCGAGATCGGGCAACGCGAACGAGTACTTCCCGATCACGTTGATGTGGCTGCGCAGGAACGGCGACAAGCGGGCGACGTCTTCGGCGGCCGCTGCTCGGCTGCAGCTATGACGAAGCCGCCGCCATGTGCGGCTGCCCACCCGGCACCATGCCCTGTGGCCCGAGCGGGAGGACGCCGTCGTGCACGGCAGAGACGCCATCGCGCAGTTCTTCGCGCAAAGCTTCCAGGCCCGCAGCGGCGAAGGGGTCTTCGAGGACTGGTTCCGCAGCGGGCGGTACTTCTCCGACGGGCGGTTGTTGATCTGGGAGTATCCGCGCGAAACCCCGAAGGGCGACCAGACGGACGTGGTCGAGTCCATGGATCTCGAGAACGGGCTGATCACCCACCACCGCGTCTACTGGGGATGGGTGGGGTTCAACAAGCTCCACAACGCCATCAACAAGGCCCGCCAGTAGGCAGTGCCGTTCCGCCGCATCGAGCGGGCCATCTCCCCCTCGCGTCCCGACAGCGGAAGCGCGGGTAGGGGCGAAAGCACGCACAGAACGAACGGATCAGGCGCAGCCGTAACGCGCTCAGCAGTCACATTCAGTGAGCCAGCTGACCGCCTCCGGCGGCGTGGACTTCCTTGGCCGTGAGGAGCATCGGCCACCGCGAAGCCACCGACACCTGGGCGGCAGCCACCAGGCGGTAGGGAGGCTCTAAGGGCACGCGCCAAACTCGATGCAACTCGCGCGCCAGACTCGGTGCAAAGAGGCTCGGGCAAGGCGGCGGTCGAGGGCACGAAGGCGCTGCTTGACTGGGCCTCGCTGCCGCCGGATGAGGAGTTCGGCCCGGGGCTTGCGGCCTTCTTCCGGACCTCCGGCCGCCCGGAGAACGCGGCCCGGGTCATGTACCTGTTCGAATGGCCTGCAGACCCCGGCCGGCGTGGAACCGGACCTGGGACGCGCTGTGGACGAATTTGCGAGCTCGCTGGGCACCTGGCTCCGTTAGGGCCCCGGCTGAACACCCAGTTAACTGGACATCGCCGATCTTGCCGGGTGCAAAAAATGCCCGTGTAAGACTGATGAAACGTTGACCTCGCCCGCCCGCAGGCGTACGCCACGTGGTGGCCTGGTCGGGCGTCCGGGCGGTGAGGCATGTCCGATAGCGGGTTCTGGCCGGGGCTGCGCGGGCGGCAAGACGAATGCGACACTCTGAGCCGCCTCGTGGCATCTGCGCAGGCGGGCCGTAGCCAGGTTCTGGTCCTGCGCGGCGAGGCCGGGATAGGCAAGACCGCCTTGCTCGAGTTCCTGGCTGACAGCGCCAGCGGCTGCCAGGTTGGCCGCGCGGCGGGTGTCGAGTCGGAAGCTGGAGCTCGCGTACTCCGGCCTGCACCAGCTGTGCAGTCCCTACCTGGGCCGGATCGGTACTCTGCCTGCCCCCGCAGCGCGCGGCGCTCGGCACCGCGTTCGGACTGCAGCCGGGCCGCGCGCCTCGCGCCATCACGACGGACTTTTTCAACTTCCTAACGGTTGCTTATCGGATCCATTGTGTTGATGGCGGTGCACAGATCAGCCAGCCCTGTGTGTGGTTCGCAGGCTCCACGGGTTCTCGGGACCGCCTGCCGCTGCCTGGTGTCCCGGTCAGGGGGGTGATTGTTCGGCGACGTTCAGCATGAGCGCCTGAGCGCTGATTGGCGTCATTGAGGCTGAGCGGGCTGGTTTTGCGCGTGTTCGGGTTGCGGGGCGTGGTGCGCGACGACACCGTGAGCGTGTCGGTTTCGGGACGGCCCTCCCCGTGATCTTTTGGCGAAGTACCGGGGAGGGCCGTGTGCGGGTGCAAAGGAGCACCGGTGCTCACGGTAGGCAACGACGCGGCCGGCGTCGAGCGGATGCTGGAGAAGGGCAGCTTGGCCTGCCCCGTTTGCGGCGGGCGGCTGGCCCGGTGGGGTTATGGCCTGGAGCGGAGGGTGTTCGGGCCGGGGCGGCAGGGCCGTGGGGTGCGGCCACGGCGGTCCAGGTGCACGGCGTGCCGGGTGACGCACATGCTGCTGCCTGCGCGGCTGCTGTTGCGCCGGGCGGATGAGGTGCCGGTGGTCGGGGCGGCGCTGGCGGCGGCCGCGCGGGGGCTGGGCTATCGCCGGGCGGCGCGGGAGCTGCAGGTTCCCGAGGACACGGTGCGGGGCTGGCTGCGCCGAGCTGCCCGGCGGGCGGGCCAGGTCCGGGAGGTGTTCACGAGGGTCGCGGCGGCGGTGAGCGCGGACCCGGTGCCGCTGGAGCCGGCGGGATCGCCGCTAGCCGACGCGCTGGTGGCGGTCGCCGCGGCTGCAGCCGCGGCGGCGGAGCGGTGGCCGGCGCTGGTCGCGGTGTCGCCGTGGGAGATCGCCTCGGCGGTCACCAACGCGACCCTGCTGGCGCCGGTGATGGCCGCCCGGATGTTCAACGCGAGTTCCCTCTCGTGAGGGGCTGTCACTGACTGTCACCCTCGGTGCGCCCGCGTCCGCGGGCGCCGTTACCCCCGAGGAGGACAGATAGTGACAACTCAGCAGGAAGCGGACGAGCGGCGGCGGCTGGAGCGAGCGAGGCAGATCGCGTTGTTCCGGTACTCGCTGATCCAGGACGTCATCAGCCCGCAGCTGACGGCCGCGCAGCGGGGCCGGCGGGTGCGCCAGCTTGCCGCCATGACCCATCCCGGGCCGGACGGGACCGAGGTCCGGGTGTCGTGCCAGACGATCAACCGGTGGAAGCGGGATTACCTGGCCGGCGGGTTCGACGCGCTGGTCCCCTGCCCGCGGCAGGCCAGCCCGCGCACGCCGGGCGAGGTGCTGACGCTGGCCGCGGCGCTGAAGCGGGAGAATCCCGAGCGCACCGCCGCGCAGGTGCAGCGGATCTTGCGGGCACAGTCAGGCTGGGCGCCGTCGGACCGGACGCTGCAGCGGCTGTTCGCCCGGCTGGAGCTGAACCGGCCGCCCGCAGGTCCCGGGCAGCAGCAGGTGTTCGGCCGGTTCGAAGCCAACCGGCCTAACGAGCTGTGGACCGGCGACGCGCTGCATGGCCCGCCCGTCGGCGGCCGCAAGGCCTACCTGTTCTGCTTCATCGACGACCACTCCCGGGCGGTGATGGGCGCCCGGTGGGCGTTCCACGAGGACGTGGTGCGGCTGGCCGCCGCGTTGCGCCCGGCCCTGGCCGTCCGCGGCGTCCCCGAATCGGTCTACGTCGATTATGCCGACCTGCAGGTTATGCCGACCTCTGCGGGAACCTCGTGCTCAGCGGGGCGGAGCGCGTGAAAGTGTCGGCATAATCACAGCGCTTCGAGGAAGGCGAGGACTGGGTCTGGAGGCCGATAGCGGCCGGGCTTGACTGTCAGGGGCGTGACCTTGGCGATGGCCCGTTCCTTCTGGGACATGTCGGCATGCAGGTAAACGTTCGTGGTCGAGACCTGCTCGTGGCCGAGCCAGAGCGCGATCACGGTGACGTCGGTTCCCGAGAGCAAAAGCCGCATGGCGGCGGTATGCCGCAGGGTGTGGGCGGTCACGTGCTTGGCCCGGATAGAAGGGCATGCCTGGGTGGCCCGGGAGACGTAGATCGCGATCCTGTGCTCGATGGCATCGCGGCCGAGGGGCCGCCCGGTGCTGGTGGGGAACAACGGCTCGGGCGCGATGCCCTGGCGTTCGGCGTGCCAGGCGCGTAGCACGGCGACGGTCGAAGGGACGAGCGGTGTCCGCCGTTCCTTGCGTCCTTTGCCGATGCAGTGGACGTGCGCGCCGGTGCCAAGCACGATGTCGGCGACGGTGAGTTTTGCCAGCTCGGAGATGCGCAGCCCGGTCTGGATGGCGAGCACCAGCAGGGCGTGGTCACGCCGCCCGGTCCAGGTGGCCTGATCGCACGCGGCGAGAAGCGCATCGGCCTCCTCGTCAGTGAGGTAGGTGACCAGGTTGCGCTCGGACCGCTTGGCCGGGATGGCGAGGACGCGCTGGATCGACGCGGCGTGCTCGGGATGGTTCAGGGCGGCGTAGCCGAACAGCGAGTGGATCGCGGCGAGCCGGTTGTTGCGGGTGCGGACGGTGTTGCCGCGTTCTCGTTCAAGGTGGTCCAGGAACGCGGCCACGAGCGGTGCGTCAAGGTCACCGATGTCGAGCTGGCACGGCTGCTTGCCGGTCCGGCCGGCCGCGAAGCGCAGCAGCAGCCGGAAGGTGTCCCGGTAGGCGGCGACGGTATTCGGGCTGGCTTGGCGCTGGCCGGCGAGCCGGTCGGTGAAGAACGCCTGAAGGGCCGGGGCGAGCGCGGTCATGACCTGCCTCCGGTCCGGCGGTCGAGGCGGGCGGCGGCCAGTTCCATCAGCTCGGGGCGGCGGACAGGTACCAGTAGGTGCCTGCCGGGTTCACATGCCCGAGATAGTTGGACAGCACCGCCATGCGGCCCTCGACGTCGATCCCTGACCGGTGCCATCGGGCCAGCGCGCGAACGGCGAAGCTGTGCCTCAGATCGTGGATCCGGGGCCGGACGGCCGTGGTGCGCACCCCGATGGCGGTGGTGATCTGGATGAACGTCGTCCGCACGCCGCCGTAGCCGAGCGCGGTGCCGGCACTGGTGAGGAAGAACGTCGCCGATCTCGGCTCCGGGCACAGCTGATCGCGGCGGGCGGCGTAGGACCGCAGGGCCTTGATGGTGCTGGGGTGCAATGGCACCAGGCGGCAGCGGCCGGACTTCGCCTCGCGGATCGTGACCACCCCGTCGTCGAGGTCAATGTCGTCCCGGCCAAGCCCGAGCACCTCGCCGACCCGCATGCCGGACGCGGCGAGCAGGCCGAAAAGGGCCTCGTGGGTCGCCGCGCGCAACGGCGGGCGGAGCACTCGGGCGGCGCCCAGCAGTGACCGGATCTCGGCGTCGGACCACAGGTAGGGAACTGGCCGGCGGGTGACCGACGGCCACACCCCGCAGGGAGGAACTTCGGTTGCCGGCTCGATCGTCTGCAGGTACCTGGCGAACCCCCGGGCTGCTCCCAGCCGGTGGGCCAGCGAAATCGGCTGCACGCCTTGCGGTAGGCCGGCCCAGGCGATGGCCAGCTCGGCGGTGAGCGCCGGAGCTCCAGCAGCGTCGAGGTAGGCGGCGAGCTGAGGGAGCACCTGGCCTTCGAACTTGAGCTTGAAGCCGAGCGAACGGCGTAGTCGCAGGTAATCCCGGACGTGGCGGTCAAATGCGGTCACGGCTGCTCACCTCCCGGCCAGGGCAAGGCCAGCTCCCGCAGCGCCTCAAGGTCGACCCGGGCGTAGATTGCGGTCGAAGACGGGCTGCGCTGCCGGAGAACCTGGCCGATCTCCGGTAACGGAACCCGGGCGGCCACCATCTCGCAGGCCAGCGTGTGGCGAAGCCGGTGCGCCCCGACCGCGGCGATGCCGGCCCGGCGGCAGGCGCGGCGCACGATCGAGGACACCCCGCCGCGTCCCAGCGGCCCGGCCGGCGCGACCGCACGCAAGAACACCTCCCGCCTGCGGGTGGCGGGGCGTCCCCGCTGCAGGTAGCGGGCGATCGCCTCGCCGACGTCGGCCGGCAGGGGAAGCCGGTCCTCGCGGCGGCCCTTGCCATGCACCACAATCTCCGCCGCCCGCCAGCCGACGTCTTCCAGCGTCAGCGCGGCGGCCTCGCCGGCGCGCAGGCCAAGGCGGAGCAGCGTGAGCAAGATCGCGTAGTCCCGCCGGCCGTCCGCTAGCCGCCGGTCGCACGACCTCAGCAAGGCCAGCGCGTCAACGTGGCTGATTCCCCTGGGCAGCGAGGAGCGGCGCCGGCCCGTCACGGCCAGCGCCGCGGCAGACAGGTCCGACGGCGTCAGGCCCTCGACGAAGCAGAACCGCAGGAACGACCGCAGCCCGGCCACGAAGTACTGCACCGACCCCACCGACACCCGCGCCGACTCGCGCTCGACCGCCCGGGTAACGTCGGCCGCGGTCAGGCTGGCAAGCTCACCGTCGGCGCCGTGCTCGGCCAGGAACCGGCGGGCGCGATCCACGTAGGCCGCCGCCGTGCAATCGGCGAGCCCCCGCTCGCGGAGCAGATAGCCGTGGAACGCGGCGAGAAGCCGCTCGCTGGCCGAACCCGGCGCAGACGCCGAGTCTGCGGGCAGCACCCCCAGCCCCCGCAGCATCTCCAGCAGTGGCGCCAGCCCCTGACGCGAGCACGCGCCATGCCCGCCGGCGCGGCGCACAGCGAAAAACTGATCAAGCCGTTCGCTGGTCAGCCCGGCCACCGTCACGCGGCCCGCCTCCATCCAGCGGCTCAGATGCGCCACCTGGCGTAGCTCGTTGACCAACGTCAACGGCGTGTAGCCAGACTCCCTCAATCTCAACCGGTAGGCGCCGGCGAAGGGCGCCAACGGACCCCCCACCTGAACCTTGGTGACCCTGCTGGCCGGTCTAGCCATCCTTCCTCCCTCTCCTGATCCGGAGAGGCAAGGATGGATGGAGCCACCTGGGTTATGCCGACACTTTCACGCGCTCCGCCCCGCTGAGCACGAGGTTCCCGCAGAGGTCGGCATAACCTGCAGGTCGGCATAATCGACGTTGTGCCGACGTCGGCACAACGTCGACAACGGCTCCGCGTTCGTGGACGCGTGGCTGCTGCGCGCCTGCGCGGTGCTGGGAATCAAGCTGGTGCACTCCCGTCCTCGCAGGCCCCGCTTAACCGGCCAATCGTGACGCACCTCGAACCGGGAGAAACCGGGCGTCGATTGGCCGGTTAAGCGCGGTTATCCGGGCCGCCAGGCGAACCAATCTTCGATTGGCCGGATAACCGCAGGGACGGGGCAAGGTGGAGAGGTTCTTCCGCACCGTCCGTGACCAGTTCCTGGTCGAGATCACCGGCCAGGACGGCGGGCCTGCCGCCGGGACCGTCGTCGCGGACCTGGCGGAGCTGAACCGGCTGTTCAGCGCCTGGGTCCAGGCCGGCTACCACCGCTCGGCGCATTCGGAGACCGGCGAGCCGCCCCTGGCCCGCTGGGCACGAGCGTCCCGGACCCGCTGCCACTGCCGACCCCGGAGCAGCTGCGCGAGGCGTTCTTGTGGTCCGAGCGGCGCACGGTGACGAAAACGGCCACGGTGTCCCTGCACGGCAACGTCTACCAGGTCGACGCGTCCCTGGTCCGGTGCGTCATCGAGCTGATCTTTGACCCATTCGACCTGACCGATATCGATGTGCGGCACAAGGGCAAGCCCGCGGGCAAGGCCGTCCCGTTCGTCATCGGCCGCCACCGGCACGCCAAGACCCGCACCGACGACGGCGGGCAGCGCGCCGAGCCGGAGCCCACCGGGGTCGACTACCTGCGGATCCTCGATGCCGCCCACGGCGCCGAGCTGCAGGCGCAGATCAACTACGCCGCCCTCATCGACCACGCACACGATGGCGGCACCCCCAGCGCGGACGGCGCCAGCAGCACCGGCACCAGGGAGCAGGAGGACTCCCGTGGATGACTTCCGCCAGATGATCAACTCCGGCGAGCTCACCAGCGACGACACCATCGCCCTGGCCCGCACCGCCGCCGGGGCCATCCGCGGCCTGAACCACGCCACCCGGCACCCGGCCGGCCTGGGCCAGCCCGCCGTCGCCTACGACATCCTCGGCGCCTTGTCCGTGGCCGCCTCCCGGCTGCCGCAGCTGCTCACCCAGATCGCCGGCTACCTCGACCGGACGCTGGCCGCCGGCCGCCTCGGCCACGACCTCGGCGAAGACCCCGCGCACGCCATCGGCGCCGCCGGCATCTTCCTCGACGACGCCCGCGGCAGCGCCGCCGCCCTGGCCGGCGACCTGGACGCCGCCCAGCAGCAGCTCGCCTCCGTCAACGGCAACCCCGCAGCCTCCCGCCGGAAGGACAACTCATGATCGACAAGATCCAGCAGCACTTCGGGTTCACCCAGATGCCGTTCAGCCGCGACCTGGCCCCCGCGATGCTGCACCGGCACGCCGCCCACGCCCAGGCCGCCGCCCGCATCACCTGGACCATCACCGAGAAGACCCTCGGCGTCATAACAGGTGAGGTCGGCACTGGGAAGACCGTCGCCGCCCGCGCCGCCCTGGCCGGCATCGACCCGACCCGGCACACCGTAATCTACATCGGCAACCCCGCGGTCGGCGTGCGCGGCATCCACCACCACATCGTCACCGCCCTCGGCGGCCTGCCCGCCCACGGCACCGCCGCGCTGACCGCCCAGGCCTACGACGTCCTCGCCGGCGAAGCCGCCGAACGCAGCCGCGTCCCCGTGCTGATCATCGACGAAGCGCATCTCCTCGACCACGGCCAGCTCGAGTCCATCCGCATGCTCACCAACCACGACATGGACAGCAAGACCCCGTTCGCCACCGTCCTGATCGGCCAGCCGACCCTGCGCCGCATGATCAAGCTCGGCGTGCTGGCCGCCCTCGTTATCTTGAGCTTCCGGGTCGGCTGGGGCTGTGACCTGCGGTGTCTCGTCGGAGACAGTGTCCTGGACAGACGCTGGTGATGTGATGCTGCTTGTTGTCAGCGGAGCGGATCGTTACCGGATCGCGTCCGGGATGTGCGCTGGTCGCCGAGCGCGTGGGCGAGCTGGCGGCGAAGCCGACTGTTTTCCTCGGTGAGCGCGTGGTTGCGCTGGAGGGCGGCGGCGAGCCGGGCGCGCAGGGATGCCTCGCTGGCTCGCTGGCTGGCGGGAACTGCGGCTGCTGCTGGCTTGATGCTGATGACGCGCAGCTGCCTGATCTGGTCGCGGATGTCGGGCTGGGTGTAGAGCCAGGACCGGGAGATTCCGGCTGCGGCGGCGACGGAGGCGAAGGTGACGGTGCCATCGGTCCGGTCGAGCTCGCGGAGGGCCTGAATTGCCCTGGAGCGGGTGAGTTCGTGGCGGCGGGCTGCGGCCTCGGCAAGTGGCGTGCGAGAGTCAGGAGGCATCAGCGGCTGTTTCTTTCTGGCCGTGGCCGTCGTCGGTTTCCAGGGCGTTGATGATCTTTTTCAGGTTGCCGGCGACCTGTTTGTTCATCTCGGCGAGACGGGACTGCCCGGCGGCTTCGGCTGCGGTGATGAGCTGCAGGGTGGCCGTGTGCTGGGCGCGGTGGCCGGGCAGGAAATCCGGCGTTGTGATGAACATCGGGCATGTGAGACAGGCGTTGGCGTGCGGGCAGGCTTGCTGGACGGGCAGGCCGCAGTAGCCGTTGGGCAGCGCCTGGGTGGCACGCCCGATCCGCTGCTTTGCCCAAGCTGCCTCGGCGAGCGGCCCGCCGGGGTCGAGGGTGACCGTCTCGCCGCGGGCGTTGACCTTGCGGGCGGCCTCCCAGTGCCGGCGGACGGTGGAGTCGGCGAGGCGGGCGTAGTGCGCGGTCATTTCCGCCGAATCGTGGTCGAGGATCTTCTGGACCACGTGCTGGGGGACGTCGCGGTTGATGAGCGTCGTTCCGAGCGAGTGCCGGAACTGGTGGGGCGTGAGCTGGATCGGGTGGCCGTTCTCGTCGCGGATGTCGCAGCGTGCCAGCCACCGGCGGAGTCCTCCGCGGTAGGCGTCGCCGGTGGCAGGCCTGCTCCCGTCGATGTTCTTGGTGGGCCGGGGGAACAGTACGGGGGTGCCGCCGGGCCAGCGCTGGCGTGTTCGCTGCTGCTGTTGCCCGATCTCGCGGTGGAGTTCCCCGTCGATGGGCACGAGGGCCTCGCGTTTCATCTTGTGGTTGTAGTACCGCAGGTAAGGCTGGCCGTCGCCATCGTGCACGACGCAGTCGCTGCGCAGCTTGCAGGCGTCTCCGACGCGCAGTCCGCAGCGGATGAGGATGAGGGTGATCAGCCGCCGGTCAGGGCAGTCCCACCGGTTCAGGTTCGCTGAGTCCTCGACCTGGGCCATCACGTGCGCGGCGAGCGCCCGCGGGAGCTTTTCCCCGCGCCTGGGGTAGTCCTCGGCGAAGAACATGGCGTTCGCGGGCAGGCCGCTGCCCCAGCCGTGCTGCCGGATGGCGGTGAGGAAGCCGTTCAGATGCTCGATGTGCTCGGTGCGGAGCTTCCTGCCGCCGAACTCGGCGTGCAGGTCGGCCAGGTAGCGTTCCAGCAGCGGGCGGTCGACGCCGGCGATGCTGGTGACGTTCACGGCCGGGCTGGCCAGCCAAGCCGCGAAACGGCCGGTGACCCGGGCGCCCCTGGCCGCGATGCCCGGGCTGAGGCCGGTGGTCAGCCGCCACCGTGCCCATCGCTTGGCCGGTTCCGTCAGCCACGGCTGGGTGATGCCGCCGAAGCGCACGTGCGCGATCGGGTCGTCGATGCCGAGGTTGCGCAGCCGCCAGGTGTCGCGGGGGTACTCGACTTCCCAGCCGCGGCCGTAGGCCAGGTCCTCGACCTGCCGCCGGGCGTAGATGATCAGGGGGCGGGGCGTGGTCGCGGAGGTCCCGGGCGGGCCGGGCGGCGGCTTGTGCTGCCGCCACTGCTCCTCGGTCCAGTCCAGCAGCGACACGACGCCGGCGCGGGCGGTGAAGTTCACCACTCGCTGGGCCTCCATCGGGTTCACCCTGACCTGCCCGGCGTCGCTGCGGGCCTGGAACGCGTACTGCCATTCCAGGCGCAGCTGGGGATGCAGCGCCCGCAGGTCGATGCGGTCACGGTTGAGTGTGGTCTCGTCGTCGTAGCCGTCAGCAAACTCCCGGGGATCCAGCCGGCCGTGCCGGAACCACCACGCGGCGTGGGCGTGGCAGAACACGGTGTCCGAGCGGGTCCACAGGCCGCAGTAGGCGATCAGGCAGGTGACCGGCGGATCGGGCGGCACGACGGGCTGCCCGGCCGACAGCCAGGCGTCCAGGCCGGGCTTGCCGGAGCGGCGGTAACGCCCGGCGTGAGGCGAGCAAAGGCCCAGGCAGGCCCTGCCGTAGCGGCAGCCGGGCACCTGGCAGGCCAG
Organism: uncultured Actinomycetota bacterium; assembly: GCA_963820395.1. GTDB lineage: Bacteria > Actinomycetota > Actinomycetes > Streptosporangiales > Streptosporangiaceae > DATFVJ01. Next base: position 43,678 of record CAWGAE010000005.1, read on the forward strand.
CGGCGGCGGGCGCCGCCGCCACTGCGGGCCGGCTGCCGCGATGAAGTCCTGAAGGTCCGGTTTTTCCTCGCACCACTGCTGGTAATGCCATCTGCACAGGCCCCGGTTCCGCCCGGTCCGGCCGCACTGATCCACCAGGCACAAGGCGCCGCCGAAGACCGGATCCTGCGGGTCGAATCCCAGCACCTCGCCGCGGAACCCGGGCCGGACCGAGGCCATCAGCCTGGCCAGCAGCCCGGCTGGGCGGGCATCCGGCCCGCCGTCATCGCCAGCGCCGGCCGCAAGCGCACCCGCCTGCCCGTCGCGGGCGCTCACCGTCCCTCGTCCTCGTCCCAGCAGACGGTGGCGGTGAGCCGGACCTTCACCTGGCTGCGGCGCGCCGCCGCGTGCAGCCAGGCGATCCCGCTGTCCAGCTGATGCTCGCGGTGTTCTTCCAGCGCCAGCGCCTGCCGCCAGGCGCTGAACGCCTCCCGCACCTGCGGGGCCAGGCCGCTGACCCGGCCGGCGAGCACCGATCCGGCCGGGCCGACCGTCCAGGCGATAGGCGGCAGGCCCGCGCAGTCATCCAGGATGCGGCACAGCTCGGCGGCGGCCTGCCGCTGCCAGCGGGCACGGTCCGCCTGGGTGATGGCCAGCGCCCCGGTCACCAGGTCACCTCCTGCCCGGTGAGCCAGCCCGCCTTCTCCAGCGCCGCGCGGGCGTCCCCGGCGGTCAGGTGCCCGTAGACGGCCTGCGTGGTTGTCACCGACGCGTGCCCCAGCAACTTCGACACGACCTCGACCGGGACGCCGTCGCGCAGCAGCCGCGTCGCCAGCGAATGCCGGAACCAGTGTGGATCGAAACCAACGCCTGTCTTCGCCCGCAGCCGCGTCACCAGGTCATGGACCGCCGGATACGACCACGCCTGCCCCCGCGGTTCCGCGAACAGGTTAATGAACACGTACTCGCTGTCAGCGTCGCCGTACTCGCCGTGCAAGTAGTCGGCATACAACCGGATCAGGTCCGCGCCGACGGGGATGACGCGGCCGCCGGACTTGGCCCTGGCCCCGTTGGCGTTGGCCCTCGGCACGATCGCGATCTCGCGCCCGGCCGCGCCGATGTCCTCGTGACGAAGCCCGAGCGCTTCGCCTGCCCGGCAGCCTGTCTCGTGCAAAACGGCGAAGAAGAACCGGTCCCGCAGCCGGCCGCACCCGTCCAGGACCGCCTGCGTCTCCGTCACCGTCAAGATCCGCGGCAGCTTCTGCGGCGCCTTGACCGTGATGGCCCGGCCGCGGTGCGGCTTCCCTTTGCTGAGGTGATGCAAGAACGGCTTCCAGCCGCCCCGCCCGCCGGGCCGCCAGGTGGCCAGCAGATCGCCGACATCAGCGCCGTTGCGTGCCTGGTAGGCGTAGAACGCGCTCACCGCGGCGAGCTTGCGGTTCACCGTCGCCGCGCTGACCTCCGGCACTGCCGACGGCAGGACCGCGACCGTCCCGTCGCGGCCCGGCGGCGGCAGCCGCAGCCACGCAACGAACTCGCCGACATCCTCCAGCCGCGCTTCCCGCCAGTCCAGGCCACGGCGGCTGAGGAAGTCCCAGAAATCTTTCAGGTCGTGGGCGTAGGCCTTCACCGTGTTCGGCGACCGCTCGATATCGGTCAGGTATGCCAGGAACCGCTCCGCTGGAACGACCGGCACGTCGTCGTTCCCGAGCACGGTCCACGACCGCGTCCCCGTGCCGGGCATCACGACAGGCTGCACGAGCATCTGCTTCTCCTCCTTGATCCACGTGATGGACAAGGCAGGAGATAACCACATCCAGCACCCGAATCAGAGACTGGAACCAGCCCGTGCTAGACGTGCAAGACACCCCGGCGGGGGCTGGAGATAACCCTCGACCAGCGGATCGCCGTCCGCTACCAGATGACCGGCATGACCGCCGACGAGACCGGCAGCTACGTCCGCCACCACCTCCAGCTCGCCGGACGCGACAGCGATCTGTTCTCCGAGGACGCCATCACCCAGATCCACGAAGCCGGCCGCGGCAAGCCCCGCACCGTCAACAACATCTGCATCGCCGCACTCATCGCTGCCTACGTCACCGGCAAGAAAATCGTCGACCAGACCGCCGCCCGCGCCGCCGTCAGTGAGGTCACCTCATCAGAATGAGCACCCCGCCGACACCATGAACACAAGGCCCCGCCCGGCAACCGCCCGGCGGGGCCTTTCATGTCGCGCACACGCCCACCGCCGATGACGCCACCACGCTCACGCTGAGCGTCGGGGAACAGGTGATGACGGGCAGGCCTATGAATGGGTTCTCTTATCATGGCGATGATGGGTCGCCTCGGCGAGCCGGATTACCGGAGTAGCGCCAGGAATCGCCTGGGAGGGGACGGGATGGTCATGCGGCCGCCTGCGGGCTGCCCGGCGGTGGCGCGCGCTGGTGAGATGATGGCCGCCTGCAGACGGCAGACGACGTCGAGGTGATCGCCGGTCCAGATCATCCGGACCGCGGTGGCGCTGGCTCTGCCGTCGTCACCGAGCAGGTCGCGGCGTACGGCCCGGATAAGGCGGCCGTCGGCGCCTTATCGTGCGCGAGCGGCTGGGGTAGCTCACCGCCGGTGATCATGGTGGCCGCGAGAGCGTCGTACCAGCCCGTGACGCGTTCAGCGGTGCCCAGGATCTCATGGCGTGCGGCGGCCATGTCGCCGCCGGATTGGCCGTCGTCGCCTCGCCAGAGGTCCAGTACCGCGTCAGCTTCCAGACGCAATCCGGCGACCCCGGTGACCAGCCCGGCCATATAGGCGAGCGGGAACCGTTTCGCACAGCGCTCGGCCAGGTACGTGCGGAACGCGTCATCGAGCCGGCGCGATGCCGCAGCGGCCCGGGCAGCGTCGCCGGGCAGAGCGGGTGCGGGCGCGCCCGGGTCGGCGCGTGACATTCCGGATCGCACCGTGCTGAGCAGGTAGCCCGCGCCGTCGGCGTACGCCTCCGCCACCGCCCGGCGGAGCGCGGGCGCCGCGCCCCGCGGCCAGAACAGGACACCCACGACCAGGCTCACGCCGACCCCGAGGGCAACGTCTTCGATCCGCACCAGGCCGACGCGCCATCCGGCCGGCTGGAGGATGCTGAACAAGATCACCACTGTGAGGGTGAACGCCGCCTGCCCGCCAGCGAACGAGATGACGGCCGGCGCGACCCCGGCCAGAAACACCGCCAGCGGCAGCAGGAACCACAGCAGCGTCGTATTCGTGCCGATCCCCACGAGCAGGGCCGCGCCGACGATGAAACCCGCTCCCGTGCCGAGCATGGCGCGAACGGCGTCCTGCCCGGTGTTCAGCGCATTCGAGCGCAGCACCGACAGCGCGCCGAGGACCACCCAGAACGAGTGCTGGACCCACTTCCTTCATCACCGGCAGCGCGCCATCAGCGCCGGTGCCAATCACCAGCCGGCGACACCGCCACGGGATATCCTCGGCGGCCGACAGCGGGGTGTGGCCGTAGGCGCCGCGGAACTGGCGGGAAGCGCCCTTCTTGCGCTTGCGGATCTTCCCGCGGTCGATGATCAGGTCGTGGTCATAGGTCACGCCATCGACTCGCACCGAACCGAATGAGTAGCCGGAGAATCGCACGCTGAGACTCTTACCCATCCCGCGGCCAGATGAGCCAGGGCCTGGCTCGGGCGCACGCACGGCTGCCTTCTGCGCGGCTTCCCGGGTCGCAGCCTGATCGCGGTGCTGGCTCGGGTGGGGGTCCGTCCGGGTCCTGGTTTGGTTCGGTGTGGTGCAGGTGATCGGGCTGGGTATGCCAGCCGGGCGGGAGATCTGCAGCCAGCGCGCAGTGGACGAACCGGGCAACGGCTATGGTGTGCACCCGGCTGGGGTTCCATTGCAGGGTGAATGGCATGAGCTGGCGGGGCGTCACCGGGCGGATGATTGTCTGGGTGTGGGCAGCCGCCAGGGACGGGATCAGCAGGATCCAGTCAATGCCGGGCTGGTCGGCCCAGCGGATGGCTGCCAGGTCAGTGTCGGCGAGCTCGATGGTCGGCGGGGCGATGCCTGCGGTGTCGAGTGCCTGGCGCTGGGTCAGGGCCCAGGCGGGGAACAGCGCCTCCGGGGCGATGCCCAGCACGTCGTGGGTGAGTTCGGACAGCGCGACCAGGTCGCGGCTGGCCAGGCGATGGCCTGGGCGCAGGCCGACCAGCAGCGGTTCGGCACAGAACACCTCGGTGGCGATCCTGGCCGGTTCGGGGACCGGGCCGCAGGTGAGGGCCACGTCGATGTCGCCGGTCACGACGGCGTCGAGGAGGTTGGGCAGCCACATCCGCTGCAGTTCGACAGTTACCTGTGGTGCTTCGGCGGCGAACAGATTGATCAGGTGCGGGGCGAGCACTGGGGCAGCGGGCGGGGTGATGCCCAGCCGCACGGTGCCTGCCTCGCCGCCGGCGACGCGGCGCATGGCGGCCTTGGCGGCGGCGACCTCGTCGAGAATGACCTTTGAGCGGGTGAGCAGTTCGGCACCGGCGCTGGTGATGGCGACCTGGCGGGTGGTGCGGGTGAATAGCGGTGTGCCGAGTTCGCGCTCGAGGCGGCGGATCAGTTCGCTGAGCGTCGGCGCGGCGAGGTGCAGCCGCTCGGCGGCCCGCCCGAAGTGCAGTTCGGTGGCTACTGCCACGAACGCTTCGAGCTGACGCAGCTCCACATCCTGACGGTACCCCGGCAGGCTGGCGGCCGATCGGATGAAGTACTCCCGGCCGCAAGATTGTTCGGCCTGGCCGAAGAGTGCGTTCGCAAGCTGCCTCTTTTTCGGCTGCGGGCACGGTGTGAGGCTCGCACCATGCGATCCAAACCCATGATCCTCGCCGCGCTGCTCGCAGCCTTCCTCGATCCAGCCGCCATAGCGGTCGATCAGCTCACCTCCGAGCCCCACCTTGTAGATATCAGCTAGATGGAGGCTGCCATGTACGACCCGCCTGGCTATCTGTGGGCGATCACCATCGCCGGGACCGCCGCGATCGCGGCTGCAACCTGCGTCGTGCTGTACAGCGGCGCGAAACGCGCCGGCCTGGGCCGGCGGCGCGCGGCGCTGCTGGCCGGGGCCGCGGCCGTCGTGCTCGGCGGCTGGTTCACCGCCAGCGCGGTGATCGCGGGTCACGGCTGGTACCACACGCGGCTCGGCCACGGGGTGCCGTGGTTGCCGGTCGCGGTGGCCGGCTTCTTCGGCACGCTGCTGGCCCTGCGCCGGATCCCGGTGGTGGCACGCGCCCTGGCGGCACCGGGCCTGGCGAGCCGCCTGGAGTACCCGCACACGTTCCGGGTGGAAGGGGTGGCCTTCCTGATCATGATGGCCCTCGGTCATCTGCCCGCGCTGTTCGCCTTGCCCGCGGGCCTGGGCGACATCGCCGCTGGCATCGCCGCGCCGCTGGTCGCGTACAGGCTCGCGCGGGGCACGGGCCGCCGCGCCGCCCTGTGGCACAACGCGTTCGGCATGACCGATCTGGTCGTGGCCCTGACCCTCGGCGCCCTCACCGGATTCCAGCTGCTCAACATCACGCCGTCCGCCGCACCGATCTTCGAGCTCCCGCTCGCGCTGATCGTGACAGCCGGCGTGCCGCTGCTGCTCGCCCTGCACATCACGTCCATGTCCACGCTGGCCAGAGCCCCGCGGACGCCGCTGCCAGCCACCGGCCCGCTCTTTGCCGGCGCGACGCCGCGTACTGCCGTGGCGGAAACCCCGGCAGCCGGTGCCCGGTGAAGCACTCAGCGCAGAGAAGAAGACGGTGCAACGTAAGATCGATGCGCTCAAGGAGGCGGCGGCCCGGCCGGCGCACCCTCGTCGTGCTCGCCACCAGCTCATGGCGCCGAGCTCTACCAGGAGGGCACCGGCTATTCGCTACCCGCTCAGGCAGCACATCCGCCGGCGCGTTCTCGCAGGCGCTCGCAGGAGCGTTCGAGTCCCGTCTCGGCGGCCGGGCAGAGGAGGCGATCGCCAAGCTGGACGCGGCCACCGGCCTCGATCTCGGGCTACCGCACTACTTCCGGGGAACCTCGCTGGCCCGGCTCCCCGGCTGCGCGGGCCACGCGGAGACCGTCGTCGCCGGCACGTCCCGGTCGCGGGCCGCGCATCCCCCGATGACCCGGCCCTTGCCCAGTACTGGGCAGACCGCAGGCGGCGTCAGCAGCGAAAGGCCCCGCCCCTGGCACCAGCCACCGAACGCGCCGTGCGCGCCAAGCACGGACGGTGCCCCCAGTGCGCGGAATTGGTCTTGTACGCCGACCGGCCGCCCAGATTCCCCCCGCCAGGGGGAAACCTGGTTCCGCGTCATCCGCACCGCGATCACCCGCCAGGCGATCACCGTGCAGACCGCAGACGACCGCACCGCCGACGACCGGACCATGAAGACGATGCTCGCGCCGCTCGGCGTGGCCCGGATCCAGGTGGACCCGGGCCTGGTCACGGCAGGCTGAGACTGCGATCGTGGCGCCCTTGACAGCGATCTTCGCTCTGCGACAAGGTGCCCGGCGCGGGAGGACGGCCGCTAGCTCTTGCAGGTGTGGTCAGCCGGTGCTGCGGCGCGTGCTCGTCGGCTGCGGGGTTGCCTGGGTCGCGGCCCTGGGCAATCGCCTGCAAGTACCCGGGCGGAAGCCGAGCGCCTCGGACAGCGCGGCCACGCTACTACACCACAGCTTCGGGGCCGCCGAAGAAGTGCGGCACTGAGGCCTCGGCGGGACGGGGTCACCGACCGTCGCTGAACACCACGCTGGCCGGGTAGGAAGGCAGCCTCAGCAATCCTCCTCGCTGAGGCCCCATGGCGCGAAGACGAGCGAAGGTCTCTGGCATGCGGGACCGATGACTCTTGCGCACTGGTCAAGTCGCCCGGACGCTGAGATCGGTTATGAGGTGCCTCGCCCCTATGAAGGGGCTTAAGTTATGTTTACTACCAGGCTGGCCGGAGCCGTTCTCGCCGGCGCTATAGCAACCGGTCGGCCGGTTGAGCGCACAGCAGAGCCGCCTGGCCATCAGCCTCCAGCACCCGCACCGAATGCCGCGACGCGATCCCCAGATCGATCCCCACGAGCCGCCGGGACGCCGGCTGTTCCGCCTGCTGCTGCCTCATCATCACCTTCTCCTATGTCGTCCGGATCGTTCACTCCGGCGGCGCAGCAGACAGCAACATCCATCGGCCACGGTCCCAAGGCGCAAGAGCCAGCCAACGGCTCCCACTCATGTGCTGCAACCGGGCCAGACCCTTGCCGGGCTGGCCCACTTCCCTCATCCGGGTCATCCGTGGCCAGGCCAGCAGTGGCAATCAAATCCACGAGGCCCGACACTCACGTCGACCTCAGAACCCAACGCGTCGCCACCTACCGGACCAGCCGGGGATGCTCATGCAACCCTGGAACCCGGAGCTGATCAAGCACCGGAGTTCCTTACATGAACCCGCGACCTCTGGGTTATGAGATCAGTCGGCAGCATTCAACCCCGTCCGGCACGCCCCGCTGGGCAACATCTCCCGGCACGGGACGGTCCACGAGACGGCGAATGCACGCCCGGCTTGAGGCTGACGGTGGCCTGGCCCAAGGACAGGTTGAGCTGAGCCAGGCCAAGCGCGACGGCGCCGTTACGAAAGATCAAGGTGGAAAGTGATCCCGGTCTCAGCGGTAATCCTGGCCACGGCCGCGGGGCGACCGCGGTTGCGCAGGCGACTCGTTCCGGTGACCGGACGTCAGTAGCGGGCGCCGGCGACCTGATCGGCCAGCTGGTCGAGCACGGCCAGTTCGTCCGCCGTGAGCGTGATGTCGAGCGCGGCCACGTTCTGCTCGAGCCACTTCACCCGCTTGGTGCCCGGGATCGGGACGACGGGGACGCCGAGCCGCTCGCCCTGGCCGTGTACCCACGCGAGCGCCACCTGACCCGGAGTCACACCCTTGGCCTCGGCGACGCCACGCACCGCGTCGGCGATCGCCTGGTTGGCCGCCCCTGCGGCGCCCGTGAAGCGCGGGTTGCGGCCCCGGAAGTCCTTGGCATCCAGCGTATTCACGTCGACCGTGCCGGTCAGGAAGCCGCGGCCGAGCGGTGAGTACGGCACCAGCCCCACGCCGAGTTCGCGCAGCGCATCCAGCACTGTCGTTTCCGGATCACGGGCCCACAGCGAGTATTCGCTTTGCACGGCCGTGATCGGGTGCACCGCATGCGCCCGGCGCAGCAGTCCGCTGTCGGCCTCGGACAGGCCGAGGTAGCGCACCTTGCCCTGGGCGACCAGCCCGGCCATCGCGCCGACAGTTTCCTCGATCTCCGCGGTCTGCGGCGGGCGGTGCAAGTAATACAGGTCGATCACGTCCACGCCCAGCCGCAGCAGCGACGATTCGCACGCCCGCTGGACATAGCCGCGCTCGCCGCGCACTACCCGCGTGTCGTCGCCGCCCGAGCGGTCGATGCCGAACTTCGTTGCGAGTTGCACCCCGTCGCGGCGGCCGCTGATCGCACGGCCGACGAGGACCTCGTTGTGGCCGGCTCCGTAAATGTCGGCGGTATCGATGAACGTCACGCCGAGATCGAGCGCGCGATGGATCGTTGCGATCGACTCGTCCCAGTCAGCGTGGCCGTACCACTCGCTCATGCCCATGCAGCCAAGGCCCTGCGCCGAGACGGCGAGTTGGCCCAGTGAAACGTTGCGCACGTCAGTTCTGCCCTATCTCTGTTTGGCCGCGGGTACACGGCTGCGGTAGATCCCGATTTTGGTATCGGGCAGTTTCAGGCACTCCTGCTGTTCGAGCAGCCCCTGACCGACGCGCCCGCGGTGGCGTTGCAGCAGCTCCAAGCGCTCCTGCTTGCCCGCTTGCGACCACACCAGCTCGGCGTAGCGGACCATGTCGCGCACCGGCATGCCTGTCGCGCGGAGCCTGCTCAGCAACAGCAGCCACTCGAGGTCAGCCTCGCTGAAGCACCTGCGCCCGTCGGCTGTGCGGTCGATGCGGTCCAGCAGGCCGATCCGCTTATACCAGCCAAGCGTGTCCAGCGTCAGCCCGCACGTCTCGGCCGCTTCCCTGATCGTCCAGCCCATCACGCTATCGACAGTAGATGTTGGAGCGCGCTCCAACGCAAACGGCCAGACCAGCCAGGGATCCGGCCACGGCGCGCGCTGAACCGGCTTGCATGGATCCGCGGGCCGGAAACCGCGTCGGCCGGGTGTCCCACCGCGACGCCATCCGGCCTGACTCGTGAGGCGCTGGCCGCTGCCATCCGTGTGTTCTAGGCCATCGCTGCGGGGCGGCGCTGCAGGACGGCGTCGACCGTCGGCGACCAGCCAGCCTGTTCAACGAGCACCATAGTCACGCTCGCCTGGCGTGCCATCGAGAGACACCTCGTGGGGCTGGGTGCCAGCCAACTACGTCCACCACGACGGTCAAATCACCGTCAGACGATCTTGGAGCCCGTCCGGCTGGAGCCGGAGCCAGGTGCTGACCCGGCACTTTGCGTGGAGCTAAGGGGACTCGAACCCCTGGCCTCTTGCATGCCATCAGCAGGCAACACGTCCACCCGCGTCCATCGCCGCAGGTCACCGTCCCGGAGCGTCCGTGCGAGTCCCTCTGGATCCGCACCGGTTGCGGTACTTTCGTGCTGTATTGCGACATGAGGGCGCTCGTGTTGAGTGAGTACGTCGAAGGAGGTCAGTGAAGCTGACGGTGTGACCCCGGGCAGTGCCCGAAGCCCGTCCCTCCCCTGACAGCGTGGCTGGGTCCTGGTCGATGGCAGGAGGCGGTCCGGGAGCAGTACCGGAACACCTTTGGCCAGACCGCTGGCGCATACTGGAGGCATGACTGCGCCGCAACCCGGTCGCCCGCGCGTTCTGGACCGGCCCGCATGCACGCCGGCGGCCATCCGAGCCGTGCTGGCCGCCAACGCCGGCCCAGAAATTCTTCAGCGCTATGACGCGGAACTCGATGCCGCCTTCGAGCAGGCCCGGCGGGATGAGGATCTCACGGTGCTGGTCCGAACGGTGCGGCGCTGGTGGTTCGAGGCGGACGCCTGGCGCGACCCGGAGGCGCAGCGGGCCTTCCTGGCGCGCATGAGTCGCTATGCCGCCGAGGGGCCGCCAGGACCGGAGCACCGCATTACCCGCGAGGGGATCCGCGCCCGGTACGGCTCCTGACTTGTACCGGTGGGAGCTGGAGGACCTGGCCGAGGAGCAGATCGCGGGCCTCCCGGCGCATGCCAGGCGGGCGCTGACTGAGTTGCTTGACGCGGCTGTCATCGTGGATCCGGCGGAGTACCAGCGCGCCCCAGGTGAGCCTTCCCGGCCGCTGCGCAGTCTCCCTTTCGGGCCGGGCGGCGAGGGCCTGGTGACGTTCCTGGTATACGAGCCCGACGAACTCGTGCTCGTCACAAGGGTCCAGTGGCTCGGCGACTGACCGGCTGAGGCTCCTGCCAGGACGACACGGCGCGCCCGTCGGTATGGAGCGCTCCCGAACGATCCGGGGGGTCTGTTCGCACGCCTCCTGCAGCTTCTTCCTCCAGCGCGCGCACGTAGCAAGGCGGATACTGCGCCTGACCCAAGCCCAGGTCAAGACCGTGGCCGAGTTCTGGAACCCCACAGGGTGGCGCGGATGGAATCGGAGCGCCGCAGTGAGCGGGTCCGCGCCGGGCTGGCCAGGCGCAAGGCCGCGGGCCTGCCCGTCGGCCGCCAGGCCGGTCCGGATACGTCCGCTTGCGTGTGATCAGGCGGCGGTGCCAGGCCAGCAGCGTGCCCGGTGTGACGAGCCGGTGGGCGCGCAACACGGCTGGCAGCAGCCGGGCCAGCGCCGCCAGGACCCCCGGTCGGCCCAGTCCGGCTTCGGCCGGGCGATCTGACGCCAGAGCACCTCATGGCGGAGCACCATGATCTCCGCATTCTTGGACGCCTGGCTGCGGCCCAGCAGTAACAGCCAGCCAAAGACCCGGATCATGATCAGATAAAGGAGGCGAAGAGACACAAACCGCGATCCTGTCCCAACATGCACAGTCGGCCAAACCGCAGGTCACAGCCCTTGTGTCGAGTTCTAAAGCGGTACAGGCTGGTTGCGGCAAATACGCGGCCAAGTCAGCCGTCATCCATCCGCGGGTCCCCATCGTGCGGGCCAGTACCGGTGTCTCCATCGGCTAGGCCCGCGTGTCGACCATCGGGCAGATCCTCGACCGGCAGACCGCGCCCTCACCCAGGCCGTCTCGACCAGGACGGGCTGGAGATGCTGGTCGCCGTGGCGGCGTTTGCCGGAGTGCCGGGCCAGGCCGGAGCCTGCACGGGCCCGACGCGGGCCATCCCTGCACGGTGCGGGGCGGTCACGGGGCGGTCCTGCCACAACTGCTGCCAAAAACCTGCTGCCACGGAGCCTGTCAAACTGCTGTTTGAGGTCGGGCGTGGCTGGTTAATCCGTATCTTGCGGGGCAGGGTCGGGGCTAGCGGCAGTCCGCACGGGAACCGTTCCGGGCGGGCGGCGTCGAGGACCTGCTGGCGGCGGGCCTGGATGGCCCAGGCGCTCCCGTCGTGCACCGAGGCGGGGATGTGCAGCGCGATCCACAGACCCCGACGGCAACGTCCGGTCGCTCACACCGTTCCGTTAGTTGAGTCGCCAGATGGCTGAACTGCCGCGCCATGGCCGGGCTGGTCGGCGCATGCCGCGGCGAGCGCGGCCTGCTCCACCTCGATGACGGACTCGCTGCGCAACCGCGCTTCGTAGGCTCTCTTGCCGCCGCGGACGCCGAACAGCCGCTTCGTCCAGACCAGGTAGATGACAAGCAGCAAGTTCACCACGAACGCGGCGACTCGCAGCCAGGTGATCTTCACGGTCAGGTCGTAGACCTCGTACGGCAGGAAGATCGAGGTCGCCACCATGGCGAAGTACTCGCCCCACCGCTTGGCCAGCCACAGCCCGATGCTCTCCACCAGCTCGATGAGAGCGAAAACCGCCAGCCCGATGGCCAGATAGGTGAGCCAGCGTGAGGTGACCGTGAACGAGTGCTGGACCAGCCCGAGCAGCTTAGAGTGGTTGACGTCGAAGCCGAGGTCCCGGTACAGGGCGCGGATGGCCGGTAGGTCGTTGTTATACGCCCGCTGGATGTCGGCCCGGTCATCCCGGAACCGCCACACCCCGTAGGCTGCGCCGCCGATGATCAGGAAACGGAGGAACCGCTCCACCGCGAACACACGCAGGATCAGCTCGCTGCGCAGTTCCTTGCCCCGGCGGATCAGCGCCGCCGCCGCGGGAGACACGGCGGAAGTTGGAGGATTTCAAGGAGGGTGCGGTCCGGCTGGTCCGCGAGACCGGTAAGCCGATCGCGCAGGTCACCCGGGAGCTCGGGATCAATGAGGGCACGCTGGGGAACTGGGTGAACGTGGACCGGCGCCGGCGGGAGAGCGGCAACGGGGGGCTGAGCGAGGACGAGCGGGCGGAGCCGGCCCGGCCGCGGAAAGAGTGCGCAGAGCTCAGGATGCGGTGTGATGTCCTGAAGCGCTCAGCGGCCCTCTGGGTCGAGGAAGCGATGGGCCGGTAGCCGTTGGTCGCGTTCATCGCCGCCCAGAGGAGGTAGGCGATCTCGCCTTGCAGCAGCACGTGCCCGAGCTGATCGGCGAGCGCCGTGATCGCCTGGGCGGGGGTGGCGTCCCGGCGGACGTGGATGCGCCGGTCGCGCTACTGCCAGGTGCTCGGAGGTGACGAACAGAGAGGGGTCGAGCAAGGCATCGCGGGTGGCCTGGCTGGCGCCGGCTGAGGCGGTGGCCAGAGGCCAGGGCGGTCCGGATATCGGACGCGCTCCGGAGTGACGGCCCGTTCGTCCGTGTTCACGATGGCGACGTGCTCGTGACTCTGCGGCCGTCGCACCGCTGCGGAGACGGCCTGGCCGCCTGTCCGGCGGCCTCGGAGCGTATGCAGACGAGAAATCTTCCTGCCGGATGATCACGCGATCGCTTAACGCAACAGCGCCGGAGCAGGATGGCTGGGGTGTGGATCGACGCCGACCCACGCGGCACCGGTGGCACCCACAAACGCTGACCCGCCCGCGAGCTATCCCACCCGCGGGCCAGGCGGAAGCCACCCGGCCGGCGAGGTAGGACCCTCACTCGTAGGCGACCAGGTCACCGAGCGCACTGCGTGCCTTATCGACATCGTCGATGCAGATCACGGCGAAGAACAGCTCGTCGGAAATGCGGACCGGGAGGAGCAGGTCCACGTTGATGCCGGCGTTACCGAGCGTGCGGAAGGTTGCCGCGCCGGCACCGGGCAGGTTCTCTATCCGGACGGTGAGCGCGGGGCGCATCGCGTACTCGATGCCGGCGCTCTCCAGCACCGTCCGGGCGCTGGGTTCGTCGTCGGCGATGAACACCACGGCGCCGCTGTCGCCGTGCGTCGTTGCGCACAGGATGAGGTTGACGCCGCTGGCGGCCATCGCCTCGCACAGGCGGGCTAGCTCTCCGGGCTGGTTCTTCAGCTCCACTGTGAACGCGCTCATCTGGGACCCCTCCCACGCGGTACGACGCCGGGCCGCCGCTAACGCCGAACGTACCTCGGGGTCGCCGCGGCAAACCTGCCCCACCTCGCCGTCCGGGGGACGGGTACAGGAAATCAGGACCGGTGATGCGGCTCTGCACCCGAGTGCGAGCAGACAGCTTGTTCACTCGTTACCAATATCTTCGACGCCGCCGTGGTCCACTCCGGGACCGGACGCCTGCATGGCCTGGCGACAGCGAGAGCGGAACTCGTCGTCGGTCGGCGCGGTGCGCGCCACCCCCGCGAGGGTGACCTCCGGCGCCAGCGCTCCATCAGTCGCGAGTCGACCGAGGGCCCGGCAGGAGCTTGCGTGCGGTCAGGTCACCTGAGGCACCGAAGATCACCAGCGCACAAGGAGGCGTCCGGCCAGTCACCCCAGTCGAGGCTGAGAATGCGGCCGCTGGAGTCGTCGATACGGTCAACGTCCGTCACCTACCTACGTACGCGATCGACGTCGGAAGCGCGGACCGCACAGCCGGTCGAGCGCATCGTTGATGGCCCCGCAGTCGTCATGGGAACGCGCGTGCTGCGGTCGGCTTATGGCACGAGCACGAGCTTTCCCTTCGATGCCGAGCTCTCGAGTAGTTCGTGTGCGCGACGAACGTCGGACAGCGGCAGGCGCTCGGCCACGACGGGGTGGATCTTGTCCGTGCGGAGCAGGTCGAGCAGCGCGCGGAAGTCCTCCCGGAACCACTCTGGGTAGCGGGGACCTCCACCGACGGGCAGGGCTGAGTGATTTCGACTGATGGGGAGCGCTTGGTGGCCTTCGGGCAGCTTCTGGATGCGGTAGGCGTGCACCTGCCGGCGGGGTGAGAGCAGGCCCCAGAGCGCGAGGGTGGGGTGGCTGCGTACCACTCGATCCAGGCTCGCCAGCTTTTGTGTCCGTCCGAGATCGTGGCGGAGTGGCCGTACAGGACAAGCCTCCCGCCGGGGCGCAGGGCGCGGAAGGAGCGGAGCGAGGTTTTGCCGCCGAGCCTGTCGAGCACGACGTCGACGCCTTTGCCGTTCCTCGAAGGGAGCACCGAGTTCCTCGGTCACGTGGAAGGTGACCGCCACGGGCCGCGTGGCAGGCCGAGCAGGACGAGATGCTTGCCGCCCAGTGCCGCAGCTGTTGCGCACGGTCGTCCCGCGTCCACACGATTGATGAACAGCATCTCCTGCTTGACCTTCGTCCCGGTTCACAGGACGACGCCACGGCGTCGCGGTCACCTTGCAGTGCCTACCCGTGCGCGGCGTACGGGGCGGCAACGGCGCGCGGTGCGCCGGGTGACTGCACGGCGCACCCGGCTTCCGGCTCTGGCGTCGGGCATGCGTTTGGCGTGCCGGGCGACTACAACCTCGAGCCCGGTCGTGGTGGCTGGCCACGCCTACGCCGGCGCGGTCATCGCGTCGACCAGCGACGCGAAGGTCGCGTCGCTGGTGTATGTCACCGCGCTTGCGCCCGACGACGGCGAGACCGTGGCTGACGTCTTCTACCGGGCGGAACCGCATCCGCAGGCCCCCGTGCTTGGTCCCGATCGCCATGAACTGATCTGGCTGCCGGACGAGGCGTTCGCCCGGGCTTTCACCCAGCAGGCCTCGACGCAGGAGCAGGCGCTGCTGGCCGCCGTCCAGCGGCCGCTCGCGGCGGCTTGCATCGGCGTGCCGGTGCCGCGTCCGGCTTGGAAAGACCGGCCGAGCTGGTTCTTTGTGGCCGAGGAGGATCGCATGATCCCCGCGGAGACTCAGCGCTTCATGGCGGAGCGGATGAAGGCGCGGGTGCGGACGGCTCCAGCCGACCACATGCCCATGCTCACGGCGCCGTCCGTGGTTGTCGAGATCGTGCTGGAGGCGGTGCGTGAGGCCGGGTCGGGCCGGTGACGGCTCTGGTGCACGAGGACCAGCACATCACCACCAGCCCGGCGGCGATGGCAGGCCGCAACCATGGCGGAGACGACGTCCGGTGACACAGTGCCGGCGGCCACGCTCCGTTGGCTGCGCGTACCGCACCGCGGACGTGGATGGTCTGACTGTGTTCTACCGGGAGGCCGGAGCATCTGACTCGCCTACGCTGATGCTCCTGCATGGCTTCCCGTCCGCGAGCCACATGTTCCGCGAGCTGATCCGGCTACTCGCCGACCGGTACCACATCATCGCTCCCGACCTGCCCGGCTTCGGCAAGTCGGACATGCCCGCACGAGGCGAGTTCGACTACACGTTCGAGCACATCACCGACGTCATCGACCGGCTGACGGAGGTGCTCGGCCTCGATCGTTTCGCGCTTTACGTGTTTGACTACGGCGCGCCGGTCGGGTTCCGGATCGCCACCCGGCATCCCGAGCGCATTACCGCGATCGTCTCCCAGAACGGCAACGTGTACGAGGAGGGTCTGAGCGAGGGGTGGAACCCTGTCCGGGCCTACTGGAAGGAGCCGTCAAAGGCCAACCGGGAGGCGATCCGCGTGCTCGTGCAGCCGCAGACGACGGTCTGGCAGTACACCCACGGCGTGCCCGACCAGGCGCGGGTCAGCCCGGACGGCTACGGGCTCGACAACTATTACCTCGCGCGCAGCGGCGCCGACGAGATCCAGCTCGACCTGTTCCTCGACTATGCGAGCAACGTGACGCTCTACCCGGCGTTCCAGCGGTACTTCCGCACTAGCAGGCCACCGCTGCTGGTGGTGTGGGGCAGGAACGACCCGTTCTTCCTGCCGGCCGGGGCCGAAGCCTTCAAGCGCGATATCCCCGACGCCTCGCCGCGCAGCGAGCCCGTGACGGGAATGTCGGCACGCGCGCCGGGACGTCGAAGGCCCCGCTGGCGGCGGCGAGACCGACCGTCGAGGCGGCGCCCGGCACGATCGCAAGTACAGAAATGGTGTCCAATTCCAGCGACGAGCCGCGCGTGACTCCTCAGCCTGAGCTGCTTGCTGGCACGTCAGGCTGCCGCCCAGCCAGCGAGCCCTGCCACTAGCGTGAGCACCACGAGCGCGGTCAGGACAATGATGCTCTTCCTCATCTTTCTCACCTCCTCATGCGGCCAGCCCAGTAGTTACGCCGCAGCACGATGCCCCCAATTGCGCAGGCAGTACCCCTGGTAGCGCCAGTATCGAACGTCCCCAACTCCCCTGTATCCCGGAACCCACTCTGTACGCCAACCGGCTGCTCACCCACGCGCGAAGTTAATAGGTGCAAAGCGCCGGTCAGACACAGTCACCGTGCTCGTGTCGAACGCTAAGCGTCCTCCGCTAAATTAACTATGTTTGTGCGAGATGGTTGCCTACGGTTGTGGTATGGGACAACTGGTGGTGGATGAGGAGCGGTTCTCGGAGATGCTCGCGGAGGTGCGCCCCCATCTGAACGAGCTGCAGTGGCGGCTGCTGCTGGGGGCGCAGGCGCGGTCGCTGGGCCGGGGCGGGATCAAGCGGGTGGCGGTGTTGGCCGGGGTTCATCCGGACACGGTGGGCCGGGGAGCCCGGGAACTGGAGCGGGGCATTGAACCGGATGGCCGGGTTCGGCGGGGCGGGGCTGGGCGGCCAAGGGCCGAGGTGAATGCGGGGCTGGTGCCGGCGTTGAGCCGGCTGGTGGATCCGGCCACCCGCGGTGACCCGGAGTCGCCGCTGCGGTGGACGACCAAGTCGACGGAGAAGCTGGCTGGCGAGCTGGCGTCCGCGGGCCATCGGGTGTCTGCTGACACTGTCGGGCGGCTGCTGAAAGAGGACGGCTACAGCCTGCAGGGCAACGCCAAGACGGTGGAGGGCCGCCAGCACCCGGACCGGGACGGCCAGTTCCGGCTCATCAACACGCTGGTGCGGGCGTTCCAGGCGGCCGGCGAGCCGGTGATCAGCGTGGACACCAAGAAGAAAGAGCTGGTCGGCAACTACCGGAACGGCGGGAAGGAATGGCATCCGGGCGGCCAGCCTGAACGGGTGCAGGTGCACGACTTCAAGGGCGAACTGGGCCGCGCTGTCCCCTACGGCGTCTATGACATGACAGCCAACGCCGGCTGGGTGAACGTCGGCACCGACGCCGACACCGGTGCTTTCGCGGTCGAGTCGATCCGCCGCTGGTGGGAGAACATCGGCAAGGCCGCCTACCCGCACGCCACCAGGCTGCTCATCACCGCTGACGCGGGCGGCTCCAACGGCAGCCGGCTGCGGCTGTGGAAGGTGGAACTGGCCAGGCTCGCGCAACAACTCGGCCTGCAGATCAGCGTGTCCCACTTCCCGCCGGGGACCTCGAAATGGAACCGGATCGAGCACCGGCTCTTCGCCCAGATCTCCATGAACTGGCGCGGCAGGCCGCTGACCAGCCACGAAGTCATCGTCGAGACGATCGCCGCGACCACAACCAAGACCGGGCTGACCGTCCAGGCCGCCCTGGACACCGGCATCTACCAGAAGGGCATCAAGATCTCCGACAAGGAGATGAAGGCCCTGGAGCAAAACTCGATCAGACGCCACGACTTCCACGGCGAGTGGAACTACACCCTCTTCCCCGCCCCGCTGCCGACACTCCCGGCATCACGGGAAGTTAATTCTCGGTGAGCCCTAAGCCCATCTCACGGGCTCCTGTCCTGCCGCAAAAAGTTCCATGTGGTCGCCCCTTAAAGCTCAGATCAATTCTCCTGGGCGCAGGACTGGGGCACAATTGATACCCGTTGATAGAATTCGCCCCGTACGGCCCGTTCCAGGGCCTCGGAGGGGCATCTCAGCCGGTCAGCCGCCATGGCTCCGTCCTCCGCGCGATACTGCAGTCGGTGCCGTCACACGACACGTATTCGATCTCACCCTTGCAGACCAACGCGAAGATGTCGGCGCGGCCATTCAGGGGCCCTGCCGGGGACGAGAAGGTCCATTGGCACGCCGGTAGGCAGCCTGAACATCGATCCGAATGGCCCGGCCGTCGTCGTCCAAAATCACGAGATCACATCCGGCGTGCGGCAGCAGCGACCGGAACACCGGGTAGTCCCGGCGGATCAGGTCACGTCCGCCGATTCCGGCCAGCCGCAGTCGTGGTTGCGCCGACACGCGCGGGATTCCCTCCGCGCCCGGCAGGCTGAAGGTCGGCAACTCGTTGCCGTCGTCTGGGTCGTCATCCTCGCCGCGGTCGTCAGCAACGCCAGTGCTGCCATCCAACGCCAGTGCTGCCATCATCTACGCCCTGGCCGGCATCCTGGTCATCGTCGCCTCTTGCCACCGCAGTCGCCGCATGGAAACGCCGCTGGCCCCGCGCGGGGCCAGCGGCTGGGTTGCGGTCCCGGCTACTGGTCCTCGTGGTGACTCTTGCGGTAGCCGTAGTGGTGGTGGCCGTGGTGGTGGCCCTTGCCGTGGCCGTAGTGGATGGTCTTGCAGTGGTTGCTGCCCGTGTCGCCGGTGCCGCCACTGCTGTTCTTGCCAACGGTGCGGCCGTTGCTGTCGCTGCTGTTCTTGCCGTCGCTGTTGTTCTTGCCGTCGCTGTTGTTCTTGCCGTCGGGGCTGCAGCACGTGCCGCCACTGCTGTCCTTGCCAACGGCGCGGCCGTTGCTGTCGCTGCTGTCCTTGCCGTGGGCGCGGCCGTTGCTGTCGCTGCTGTTCTTGCCGTCGCTGTTGTTCTTGCCGTCGCTGTTGTTCTTGCCGTCGCTGTTGTTCGTGCCGTCGCTGTTGTTCTTGCCGTCGCTGTTGTTCTTGCCGTCGGGGCTGCAGCACGTGCCGCCACTGCTGTCCTTGCCAACGGCGCGGCCGTTGCTGTCGCTGCTGTCCTTGCCGTGGGCGCGGCCGTTGCTGTCGCTGCTGTTCTTGCCGTCGCTGTTGTTCTTGCCGTCGCTGTTGTTCTTGCCGTCGCTGTTGTTCTTGCCGTCGCTGTTGTTCTTGCCGTCGCTGTTGTTCTTGCCGTCGGGGCTGCAGCACGTGCCGCCACTGCTGTCCTTGCCAACGGTGCGGCCGTTGCTGTCGCTGCTGTCCTTGCCGTGGGCGCGGCCGTTGCTGTCGCTGTTGTTCTTGCCGTCGCTGTTGTTCTTGCCGTCGCTGTTGTTCTTGCCGTCGGGGCTGCAGCACGTGCCGCCACTGCTGTCCTTGCCAACGGTGCGGCCGTTGCTGTCGCTGCTGTTCTTGCCAACGGTGCGGCCGTCGCTGTCGCTGTTGTTCTTGCTGTCGCTGTTGTCCCTGCCGTCGGTGCGGCCCTTGCTGCAGGTGCTGCTCGTGTTACCCGCCAATGCCACACTGTGGACGTTCGCTGCGGTCGTCTGTTCCAACCATGTTGTGCCTACGAGTCCGACACCTGCGGCGAGCGCGACAGCGATGGCGAGTTTCTTGATGGAAACCAACAGAACATCCCTTCTTTGAACTCACTTTGAGTGGTTCGGGCTGCTAGGCCACCGTGCATTCAAGCGTTCCGTCCCGGAACAGTGACCTTTCTAGTTTGCGGTACGCTACACCGCTTATCCGGCCATCGCGCGTATTTCGAGGATGTCCGGTTTGACCTCAAAATGCGCTAACTGTCCAGGCCGACAGCCCCCCTGCTGTGATAGACACGACGTGCAGGTCAGCCGGGTGGTTCACATGAATCGCCAAGATTCATCTAGTAAAACTCCCTAAGCATTCATCCTTGTGCGCTTAGTTAGCTTGTGCTGGTTATCCTGAACCGCTCGACATCGGCCGGTTGCTGCACCCGCGTGCGGCACGAGCAGCACCCAGTCTCGTAACGCCTCGCCCGGCCCGGCTCTGGCTCATCTACCAGCTTGGAAGATCGTTGGCGCGGTCCGCGGCGTGATCGGACCTACTCACACCGAATCTCGCACCATGTCCGGGGGTCCGGCCCCTTGACGACCTTCCGGTGCGGTGTCAGGCGGCTCAGCAACGATCAACGCCGTCAGCTCTGACGTCCTCGACCGCCAGCATCGGCGGCCGCGCTGGTCAATCGGCAGCGGGAAGAGGTGAGCACCATGGCCAGCCTGCCACTGTGAACAGGAAGCCTGAGGCGTGCCCAGTGCTGCGGGACCTGCACCGGGCCCGCATGAAGATCTTCAAGGGGAAGTGACCATCGTGAACGAGCAGCCCGGCGTGGGCGACAAGGTCCAGTTCTCGAAGGCACCAATGCGGGAGAACCGGCTACGGCACTACACGGTCGCCGCGGTGGATGACGAGGCGTCACGCGGGCCTGCCCGTCTTTCGGCGACCCGGCGGACCTCGCGCCCGAGGAGCGCGCCCAGAGGTCGCGGGTTCATGTAAGGAACTCCGGTGCTTGATCAGCTCGGGGTTCCAGGGTTGCATGAGCATCCCCGGCTGGTCCGGTAGGTGGCGACGCGTTGGGTTCTGAGGGCGGCTGTGCCGAGCCTCGTGGATTTGATTGCCACTGCTGGCCTGGCCACGGAAGCCGGTGACGGGACGACTCGTAAGTATTCGGAAGTCGTGTGGCGGGGGCGAGCCGGGAAAGGGATGAACACGTCCCGAGCCGCGGTCGTACCGATACCGTCGCGCCGATATTTCGGCATCACCAGGAACTCCGCGACGGTGTGCGGTGGACCCTCACGCATAAGAACTCCGCGATGCGCCCATTGGCGGTGGTCAAAAAGGGATGGCGGTCAGGCTGAGCCCAAGCGATGCCCGTGTCACTCGGTCATCGTCACCCGGCCGCCCTCCAGCACGCCGGGCAATCCGCCGGCGACACCTCCCCCTTCGGGTCGAGCAGGAGCGCCGACTTTCGGGAAAACGGGCAGGATTGAGCAGCGCTCCAAGTTGTCCCGGCGAGCCCGACTGTTTGGCTCCGTCGTTGAGATCGGGGAGACAAGGACCGTCCGGATGGGGCCGGATCTGGGCTTGTGGCATCCGCCGAGGGAACGGCCGCGCTTGATGCCCTGTCGGCGGCCGAGCGTTCTGTCGTCCTGGCCGAGCTGTTGCGCGCCCGCCCCGAGCTGCGCGCTGAGGCCGAGGCGCTCGCGGCCAGCCTGCTGAGTGCCGGCGACATCGGGCAGATCGCCGAGGATGTCGCTGCCGAGCTGCGGGCGCTGCACATCGGTGAGCTGGCTGACCGGGCCGGGCCGCAGTGGGACGGCGGGTACGGGGAACCGCATGAGGCGGCCTCCGAAATGCTTGCCGAGGTGGTGCAGCCGTACCTGGACGACCTTGCCCGCCGCGCGCGGCTCGGCGCGGAGCGCGCGGCTTGTGACATCGGGATCGGCGTGCTGCTCGGCCTGTACGACTGCCGTGAGTGCGACGACAAC
The DNA here is from genome assembly GCA_963820395.1 of uncultured Actinomycetota bacterium. GTDB lineage: Bacteria > Actinomycetota > Actinomycetes > Streptosporangiales > Streptosporangiaceae > DATFVJ01. The sequence continues at coordinate 65,356 of CAWGAE010000005.1, forward strand.
GACAAGGTCCTCACCCATGCCCGGACGCCCGACGCGGTCGACGCCCTTGCCCGCACCGTGTTCGAAACGCTACGCAAGGCGCGGATGCGCCTGCCCGAGCTGTGAGACGAATGCCCCGAATTAACCGTTGCGGCTAGCTCGATAGTCGCGCCCGGCGACTGGCTCAGTTGCTCATACAGGCGTTGAAGCAGTGGACGGGTGCACGGGTTGAGGTAGCGGTACTCACGGGCGGCGATGTGTTGCGCCAACGGACCCGAAGAACGAACTACGAACGCGGCTCATCGTTGTCGGTCATCAACGCGCACCTGCGCCTGCAATACCGCCGCACCGAGCTTCTACGCGACCCGCGCGGAACCCGCAAGGCGGTCCGACTGCCCGCTTGGAGGCTCTACGAAGACCAGATCACGGTTCCACAGCCCCGCAGGGTCCCCGTTGGCCATTCAGGCTGATCCCTAACGCATGACTGTGGCGTCCACGGTCCGGGCCCGCGGCGAGCAGGTCGCCGTAGCGCCGTGCCGCGGTAACCACATAACCTCGGATGAGAGCGATGTCTGCGGTGGTGATCGCGGCACCTGAGACGCGCTGTGATACGGCAGCTTCACTGACGCTCCCGGCCGGGTCGTCCTGGTGAAAGAGCCAGACCCGGCCAAGCCCTATGACCTGGCGATCTTCACCCCCGACACCGCGGCCACCACCGCGGCTGTCATCGAACGGTACTCCTGGCGGTGGCCGATCGAGCCCTCTAACGCGGCGGGCAAGCAGATCATCGGGGAGTCGGGGACGCCTGCAACCGGGTCACCGCCGCCGTTGAACGGACCGTCCCGTCCGGGTTCCTCGTCCAGTCGCTGCTGATCTGCTGGTACACCCGCTCCGGCTACCACCCCGCCGACGTCACCAGGCGCCGCCTCCTGTGCCCGTGGTACCGCACCAAGACCGAACCCTCCGTCGCTGACATGGTCACCAGGCTCCGCCGCGAGTTCCTCAAGGCCCGATTTTCCGCCATACGCCCAGGCCACACCCCACTTGATCAAAATCGAGGACTACGCCTGGACCTGCGACATCCCCGCCGCCCAACTCGGAAACACGAGTTACGTGGACGAGGTTTCGGCACACACAGTGTCCAGCCTGCCGGTAACCCACTTGGTAACCAGTTATCCGCCAGGGACGAACGAGTGCCCGCTGACCTGCGGAAAGACAGTGACGCAATCTTGACCTCTTGCTGGCCCCGCAAGGACTGTCTTCAGGCTCCGACGCCACCTCTGACCTGCGGGAACAGCAGGGCAAGAGGAATCAGGATCCGGCTGGGGAAGGCCTTCAGATACCGGTACCATGATCGAAACAAGACTCTGAGCTGCGAAAATGTCATGCGGTGGAGCTACGGGGATTCGAACCCCGGACCTCTTGCATGCCATGCGGATCCGCTCCGTCGGTCTGCGTCGGAGGGAGTCGAGCGGGGAGCCACTCACCTGCAACAATGGTCTGGCTGGGTCGCGCTGGGTCTGAGGGCGCCTGACCACAGTGGCTCCCATTTGTGGCTCCCGTGGCCCCTCGGCTTAGCTGGTCCAAGCCGCCGATCCCGACCAGTTCGCCGCGGCCCGCCGCCAGCCGCATCGCCGACCTGTGGCACGCCCACCGCGACGACCAGTACCGGGCACACGACGGCACCCCCTACCCGCCCGCGGCACCGCACAGCCGTCGAAGCGTGGGACGCGATCCGCGGCTGGGCCGAACGCCGCGCGAAGCTCCTCGGCCTCGCCGCATCTCGCCGCGCCAATGCTCCCAGCACGTCCCCCAGGGATGGGTCCACCGGACCACCGCATGCGGATTGCAAGATGGCGCACATGCACGTCGTAACTCCCGAAACCCGTGTCGCACGGGGAAGACTCGCTCCGCACGCCAATTCCGTCGCTCCCCAAAGCGCTGCGCCTGGTCAGCCGATGACGAGCCGCTCGTCGCCGAAGTCTGCCACGAGTTCGAGACGGCCGCCGGACGATCCCGGAGGTCAACGACATCACCGCCCGTGTCGCGACTGCACAGCCGAGATCGCCACGGCAAGCTCGGCAAGGACCTCGCAGGTCAGCGGCGCGTCTGCCGCAGCCGGGCCGCGGTCGGTCCACGCCAGCGGCATCATCAGCGAGCCGAGCGGCCCGCCCTCACAGCTGACCGCCAGCCCTCCGGCCAGTTTCCGCTCGAACAGCACCCGCAGCCGCTGGCCCGCCAAAGGATGGAACGGGTGGGTGACCGTGACGAAGGATTCCGAAACCTCACCAGACGAGCGCGACCGCGCAGTATGCGGTGACCGTCGGAATACCGAGGACCCTTATGGATTAGAGGAACCGTCACGCTGCTAGGCGGCGGCGTTGCGGCCCCAGAGCCACCGCCGAAGGGTCCCCGCTATGTGAAGCTTGCGGAGCAGGACCCAAGTGTCGCAGACGTGCTTCGCGTCCTGGGCCAGCCAGGGCCGCTGGACTGGTATGACATATATAAAGCCTGGGAAATCGTGGAGCACGCGGTCGGAGACTGGCGGCAAGTAGTAGGCCGGGGCTGGGTCACGAAGGCTGACATTGACCGGCTCACGGCCTCGGCTAACCATCCTGGCATTAGCGGCGAGAAGCTCGCCATGCCCGGATGCCAGGTACGCCCGGCCCGAACCGGACGATGACGATGAGCGAGGCGAATGCCCTAGTCCGTCGTCTGGTTTCCAACTGGATCGAGTCTCATACCTCCTACTGATCCGAAGCCCAGTAACGCCCGACGGACTCGAACCCCCAGCCTTCTAATCCGTAGCTACCGGCAGGCACCGGCAAGTGCATGGATCGTCCCAGGACCATAGGAAAAATCGAATCTACGGACGTGTCCTGCCGTCCACCCAAGTCCTACATGGTTGCTGTACTCCCCTGCTGTACGTGCCGACGGTGAACCCCGCGCCTTCCAGCACGGTGTGGACCGCGAGGGCGATGTCGGGATCGTCCTCGATGAGCAGGATCCGGGTCGTCAACGGGCCGTCTTGAGAAACACGCTAAAAGTGGTGCCCTTGCCCGGCGTGCTCTGCATTTCCAGCCGGCCGCCGTGCAGTTCCACGATTGCCTGCACCACGGACAGCCCCAGGCCGGTTCCCGGCACCGCCTCGATCCGGGCATTTGAGGCACGGAAGAAACGCTCGAAGATCTTGTCCTGCTCTTCGGCAGGGATTCCGATGCCCGAGTCGACGACGTCGATCTGCCACTCGTCCGCGTCGCAGCGCGCCGCCACATGGACATGTCCTCCTGGCTCGGTGAACTTGATCGCGTTCGAGATCAGGTTGTCAAGCACCTGCAGCATCCGGAGGCGGTCGACCCGCAGCGGCGGCCCGTCCTCGGCTTCCAGCTCGATCGTGACGCCGCGGCGGTACGCGGGAGCTGATCTGGTACGCACCGCCTCCTCGGCGAGTCCGGCGGCCGGGAAGTTAGCGAGATCAAGCGGCAGTGAACCCGCCTCGAGGCTGCCAAGCAGCAGCAGGTCGGAGACGAGCCGTAGCAGCCGGTCGGAGTTGCGCTCGATGATGTCAACGAACTCGGCGGCTTGCGGGCCGAGCGGCGGCTCGGCGTCCCTGAGCAAGCCGATGAACGACACGATCGAGGTGAGCGGGGTGCGAAGCTCATGTGACAGGGTGGACATGAACTGCGTCTTGAATTCGTCGAGCTCCCGCAGCCGGTGGTTCCGCTCGTGCAGCTTCCTGCGTGCCGCGTCGGTCGCCCTGCGGGCCTTGAGCTCGGCGGCAAGTATCCGCTCGCGCTGCCGATCGTAGGCCCTGCGCTCGGTCACGTCCCAGTACAACCAGAGCTGGCCGTGCCACTCCTGGCCGACCATCACCGGGACGTAGTCCCGGTCGAATATCCGGCCGTCGGCGAACACGACCTCTTCGTCGGGCACAAGTTCGCGGGCGGCGGCAATCTGGCCGGCCCGCAGCAGGAATCCATCCGGATCCGCTGCCACGTGCTTGCTCGCCGCGATGACCGGCACGGCATCGGCGCCGGTGAGCTCGGCTGGTGGCGCGGAGATCTGGAACAGGTCGCAGAAGTAGTCATTCACCAGCACGATCCGCCGCTCCTCGTCCTCCACCAGGACCGCGGCGGGAAGCGCGGCGACGAGCCTGATCAGCCGTTTCTCGTTCTCCTCGAGGTCGCTTGCGTCCCTGATGATCGCGCAGCAGAATCTCGTGCCGCCGACGGTGACCGGCAGGACGGTCGACTCCACCGCGAACTCGGTGCCGTCCGCCCGCACGGCGCGCCTGGCAGACCTGAGGTGAAAACCGCGGAGTTTGTCCCCGTCACCGGTGCGCCAGAACCGTTCAAGCGCGTCGCGGTAGGCCCGCCGCCGTCGCCCCGGAAGCAGCAGCCGGACCATGTCCTCGCCGAGCGCCTCGTCGCGGCTGTGCCCGAAGATGGCCTCGGCCGCGGGGTTGAACTCGGTGATCTGCCCGGCCTCGTTGACCACGACGATGGCGTTAGGCATCCCGGTGATGACAGCCTGGGCGAGTTCCGGCCCGACGGAGCGCGAGGCCGGTGATCGCTTCGCGCGCAGGTCACGGTCCGCCCGGCCGTCCCGTCGGTCGCGTGTCCCCTCCATGAGCTCGCGGTCCCATCCCCCGGAGAAGGTGACATGTCAGGTGTGACGAGGCCCCCGACCTGACGGCCAGTAAGGTGCGAGCCCGTTACCTTCCGCTTATCTTCCCTTCCGCTGCGGATTTTACCCAGTTCAGACGGCTGCCGAGAAGGGATGCAGGGTTCTGGCATTTCACTCACGAACAGCGTCGTCGCTTCGCTGCGGGCGCTCCACGTGTTGACGGCCTGATTCTCTGAGCATCCTGGCCGGGGAGTCGGCCGTGTTCTTTGGCGATGCTGCTGTCTTGCTGCCGCGGGCGGGCCAGGATTCTGCTGTCTCAGTTGACGTGAGGGATCCCTCCTCGCCTCGTTTCGCCACGGGTCGCGAGAAGGGATCCGAGGCGGTGTCGCCCGTGGCCATGGTATGGCCGTGCCCGCTGTCGGTCGATGCGTATGCGGCGGCTGGCCGTGAGGTGGAGTTCCCGCGCCCGGATTGCCCGTCGTGCACCGGGCTGCTGGTGTTCTGGTCGGGGTATCGGCGGTACGGCCGCTGCCAGAGGATCTTCGTACCGCGGCTGCGCTGCCGGGTGACTCATGCCCTGCTGCCAGCGTTCGTGCTGGCCTGGCGGCTGGACGCGTCAGAGGCGATCGGGACGGTGATTGCCGAGGTGGCCGGCGCCGCGGGCGGGGTCCGGCCGGCGGCTGTCCGGCTGGAGGTCCCTGACCCGAAAATGGGACCTCAGCTGGGCGCGCGGCAGCGAACCCTGGCCTGCGCGGGCCGGTCAGGGTCTGTGAGTTCGGTGTGGATTAGGCGGCGGGGGTGTTTGCTGGTTGGCCGGGTTCAGGGTCGGTGCCGGGTATTCGGCAGAGGGTGACCTCGAAGCCGAGGGCGCCGAGCTTGCCGACGTGGTGAGCGATCTGCCGGCGGGTGCTGGCTTGGCGGTCGTAGTAGTCGGGGCCGAGGTCTTCATACCGGGCGCCGGGGTGCGATAGCAGGGCGTGGTAGACCTTCAGCTGGGTGTTGCCGAGGGCGACCTGGGCTTTTGCTTTGCCGCGGCGTCGGGATAGCCGCCGGTAGCGGGCGCCTTCGCGGGTTTGGGTTTTGCCGGCCGCGACGGCGGTCTCGCCGGTGACGGCGGCCAGATACCGGTTGCCCTTTTTGGATTTGGCTTTCCCCTGGCGCTTGCCGGAGGAGTTGTCCAGCGGGGTGCGACCGGCCCAGGAGGCCAGGTGGGCGGGGGTGGGGAACCTGTTCATATCGGTTCCGGTCTCGGCGAGGGCGTCCTGGGCGGAGCGCCGGCCCCAGCCGGGCATTGATTCGGCCTGCTGCAGTTGTTCCTCGTAGGGGGCCAGCAGGTGCTCGATCACCTGGGTCAGCCGGGTGATCTCGGCGTTGAGGTGGTCGATGCGGCCGAGCATGGTGGCCAGCAGCGCGGCGTGGGTGGTGGTGAAGAACTCCGCGCCCTCTAGCGCCGCTTCCAGCTGGGCGATCTTGCGGCGGGCGCGGGTGCGGGCCAGTTGCGCCAGCACCTTCGGGTTGCGCTCCCCGGCGATGAGGCGGTTCATGATGTCCCGGCCCGTCGTCCCGTGCAGGTCGGTGACCACGGAGGAGATCTTTATCGCCGCCGATTCCAGCAGTTTTTCCGCGCGCTGCTTCTCCCGGGTCCGTTCCCCGGTCAGGTCGCGGCGGTAGCGGGTGTGCAGCCGGATCACCCTGAACTCCGGGGTGGCCACGAAGCAGGAAGTGACCGCACCGCGCTCAAAGCACGCCGCCAGCCACCGGGAATCGGACGGGTCCCGCTTCGGCCGGCCGGGCAGGTGCTTGACCTGCCTGGCGTCGGCCAGGACGCATTCGAACTCCTCGGCCTCCAGCCGGTAGAACACCGGCTTCCAGTAGTCGCCCGTTGCCTCCATCACCACGGCGGGCACCTGCCAGCAGCGCAGCCAGTCCGCCAGCGCCAGCACCTCGCGCTTGGTGGTGCCGAAGCTGCGGGTTTCCTGCGCCCGCCGCGCCGGGTTCTTGTCCGAGGGCACCCGGATGGTCGCGGCCATGCCGGCCTTGCCGATGTCGATGCCGCACACCCGGTCGCGGTACAGCGGCTCGTCGGTCACTTCGTCCACGCGTCCCTCACCTGTCCTTCCCTGGCTGCTAGCGTGCGAGGTGGTACCGCCCGGGGAACCGGGGGCGAGCGGAAGAAACTGACCCGCGTGCTCGAAGCAACAATGAACAGCCCCTTGGTTACCGGTTCCCGGCGTCAGGCTGACCGGCGGCCTCCACCGCGACCAAGAAAACAACGACGTCACGGGCGGTACCGCCCGCCATTTTCACGCCGGTACGGCGTCCCCGCAGGGGATACCTGGGGCTGACCGGAAACTTCCCCGCATAGAAGGGCAGCAGCCAGCCACCCTCGGCAGCATGGCTGCGAGGCTTGTGCGTGACCTGCCTGGATTACGGTGAGTAGCATGGCAGCCCGGGATGTAAGCGGGTGAGGGGCCGGTTACGCTGCGCTGGGGCGTCAGGCTGCCGCGTCAGCGGGGGCGAGGATGACCTTCATGCCGGGGTTGAGGCGCTCGATCTCGCGGATCCTGGCCTGGGTCTGGCGGGCGGGGCTGCGGGGGCTGTCGTAGTCAGGGCCCAGCTCGGTGAACCGGGCCGAGGGGTCGCAGATGAGGATCCAGGCGATCTCGCAGATGACGCGGGAGACCGCGACGATGGCTTTCTTCTTGCCGCGCTTGCGGGCGATCCGGCGGTACAGCGCGCCGAGGCGGGTATTGGTCTTGGCCGCGGTCATCGCGGCCTGCCCCAGCGCGCCGCGCAGGTACCGGTTGCCCTTGCCGGTTCGGCCCGGCCGGGCGGTCTCCCCGGACTGCTGGCTGCGGGGGGTCAGCCGCGCCCATCCGGCGGCGTGCCCGGGGGTCGGGAACTGGGAGGCGCCGGTGCCGAGTTCGGCGATGAGGACCCGGGCGTTGCAGGCGCCGACCCCGGTGATCTCATCCAGCCGCTCGGCCAGGCCCAGGACCTCGGTGTCCTCGTCGTCGCAGCCGGGGACGTGATCTCCGCCGGCCAGGCCGCAGGCGATGCAGGCCGGCGCGGTGCCGGGAACGGCTGCCAGCTGCGTTTCGATCTGACCGTCCAGGAGGGCGATCTCGGTGTTTACCGCGTCGATCAGCCGCAGGTGCACCGCGATCTCGGTGGCGTGGATGTCGCGGAACCGGCCCATCAGGGCCTCTTCCAGCTCCCGCCGGGTCGCCCTCAGCTTGTCCCCCAGCGCGGCCAGCGCCGCCGGGGAGCGCTGGCCGGCGACGAGGGCGTCGAGGAAGCGGCGGCCGCTGGCGCCGAACAGGTCCGAGATCACCACCGAGAGCGGCTGGAGGTGGCCTGACAGCGCGCACCTGCGGTGAGCTGGCAGCGCTGACCACGGACCTTCCGGCCGCACAGGGTTCCGCGAGGCAGCGCAGGGTCCAGGAGAACTAGGCTGCGCCGCCGATTCGGACGAGTGCTTTCCGATACGTTGACGACGGTTGTAATCCGGGCGGTGGAGCTGAATGCGGATCGCCGGTGGAGCCGGGGAAAGCGGGTCACTTCATCAGCTGGTCACAGGCAGCAGGATCGCCGACGGGTGCTTTGGGTCGTGAAAGACCTCCTGATCCGCAGTGGTGACCATAATGGTGGCGCTCAGCGGTTCGCCGGTTCCCGGGTTGCGGTCCACTCGCGGGTAGGCCCCGCTCGCTACCTGGACGCGTACGCGGTGACCGGGCAGGAACCGGTGCCCGGCCGGCCAGAGATCGACCTGCGCACGCCGCACGCCATCGCCGTCAGGCTCCGGGCTTCCAGGCACCAGGCGGCGCACACCCTCGCAGACGTTGATCGACGCTCCGGTCGGCCCCACATCGCAGAGCCGGACGACGAAGTCGGCGCGGTTGGACCGGACATACAGGTCGGCAGTGACCGGTCCGATGATCTCCAGACCGGACCGCAGCACCGGGCTCGTGAAGGTGACCACATCCTTGCCAACCTCCAGCCGCCGGTTGTCCTCAGGCTCGGACTTGCCAACGAGCGAGGGACCGCGGTGCGCGGGTGTCGGGTGCTGTCGGGGCGGCCGCTGGCCGAGCTTGACACGCCGGCTGCTGGCGCGGCCCATCCTGCTCGGGCCTGCGCGCCGTTCGCGCACCTGGTGCTGATCGAAACCTGGCTCGCCGCGCAGGCCACCGGCATCACCATCGCGGCCTGCTACTCGATCGGCTCCATGCCCGCGACCTGCTGGCGAAGATGGAGGCCAAGCACCGGGCCGGCGCCCAGATCACCGCGGCGCTGGAGTTCGCCACTAGTTGGCCTCAAGCACGAGCCGATCAAGAGTGATCACCTAAAGGGGGAATGATCATGAAGAGCGTCACGGTCGTGCCGGTGCAAACAGGAACGGGGATGGTCTGTCTCCGGTGCGGGCGGCTGGCGACCGGGGAGCGCGTTGGGATCGCGTTCACCACCGAGGCTCGTCTGGCCGGGGTCATGGGAGCAGATCAGCCATGGATACATCTGAACGACCGGACAATGAAGGCGATGCTCGCCCCGCTTGGCGTAACCCGGATCCAGGTGGACCCGAGCCTGGTCTCGGCGAGTCCGCCGATCCCGGTGTAGGCGTGATCGGCGGACTCCGGTGATGGGTGCTGGCCGGATTGCGGACGGCCCCTCGGCTCGCAGCGCGGCCATCTGTGCCTCATGGCGGGATTGATCGGCAGATGCGAGCGCGGAGTTGCGCTCTTCGAGCGCGCCGCCCGCCCTGGCTTCGGCCTCGGCGGCCACACCTCAGCCTGTCGGGCCGACTCGAGCGCACGGCCTCTTTCGCCTTCCGCAGCCTCCGCTCGTGCGATGGCGTCTGTGGCCTGGAGCTCCGCCGCACCCTGGGTAGCCTCCGCTACTCCCCTTGCCCGCTCGGCTGCCTCGGCCCGCTGGGTCGCCTCGTGCATCTGGGCGATCGCCTCACGTCTCGCTGCCTCAGCCTCGCCGACCCGCTCGTCGGTCGCCTGGGCCCTTGCCTCCGCCGAGCTCGCATACTGTCTTGCCGCTTCGGCCTCTGCACTCATCGCCTCGGCTGCCTCGTCTGCGACGAGACGAGCCTGGCGCTCTGTGGCGAGCTGAGCCTGAGCGCCCGCAACGGCTTGGAGTGTCTCGGCTCTCATGGCAGCGAGCTCTGCTTGGACCGCCTCGGGATTGGTGGCGACTTCCAACCGCTCGAGCGCCTGTGCGGTCAGAGCACCGAACTCCCCCAGCATGTGGCCGAGGCACACTACGGTCTCGCGGAGGACCGCGCTGGCGATGCTGGCCGGTCGTTCGAGACTCTCTTCCTCGGTCCGGCTCTGGGATCGGCGGGTCCGGAAGGCAGTCGTTGCGGTGTGATCCGGGTCATCGCAGTAGCTGCTGCGCCCACCCGTCGCTGGTGGCGGCGCCACCGGTCGTTCGAACATGTGGCAAACCCTCGCCTCGCTGGACTACAGCGTGATCGTCAATGATCAAGATTGCCTGCTGGCATTGGTGACGTTGACCTATCCGGGGTGTGAGACAGGTACCTGTCCGCCGAAGGGGTGTAAGTGCTGGCTTCGGTGCGCGCCTGATCGGGTGGCGGTCAACAGGCACGTCGAGGCGTTCCGGGAGCATTACCGCCGTGGGTGGGGCAGGAAGCTGATAGCTGTCTGGAAATTCGAGTACCAGGAACGCGGGCCCCGCATATCGCGATGTGGATGGTTCAGCCGTCCGTATGCGGAGGATGGGTCGTGCCGTTCCGTAGGGTGCCCCGTAGGGTGCGGCGGCTTAAACGCGGTCGCGGTTGGGTGAGTGTCAATGATGCTCCGGCGTTTGCGTTGGAGTTGTCGCGGTTGCTAGGAACTTAGGGGTACCGATTACTACCTTTGTGGTCGATTTGGCACGATCCGCGCTATTCCCGTATTGTCTCCGCTAAGGAAGACATTTCTCTGATAGCGGGGACGGGAGACGCGTGGTGACGATCAAGTCAACGACCTATCGCGCCGAATGTGACTTCGACCAGGCAGATGGCGGCCCCGTCGAAAGCCCGGCTCGTGCTGATCTGCCCTGCGGATGGACACGGTTTGAAATGGCCGTTTCTGGCAGGAGCGACGCCAGGAGACTCGACGTCTGCCCAGCCTGCCTCGACAAGGTCACACTGAAGGACCTGGCCATCAGGCTCGGCTTGGCGAGGGAGGAGGCGGAGGCGTGATGGGCCGCCGACCGGCCACGCCCGATTCTGCGGCGCGACCTGGTCGACGTGAACGGCCGCCCCTGCTGGTCGGGCAGGTGACGCCTCGTCAGCCCGGGGTGCACCCATCGCGGTTCGGCGCTCACGGCGACTCCCCTTACGTGGAACGCGACGTCGACGAGACATTGGCCGACGCGCTGCGCGATGGGAGCCGCCGCCTTTTGGTGGTGCAAGGCCCGCGGCTAGCCGGAACGACCAGGACTCTCGCCCAGGCGGCCCAGGCTGACCTCGCAGGGCACCATCTACTGGTTTCGTCGACGACCCGCGGTTCACCGTGCCGCAGATGGTGGCCAGGGCCGCCGATGGGCGGACGGCGGGGGCGCGGTGTTGTGGCTCGACGATCTCACTCCTGCTCAATTCGGGCAGCTCAACCGGGCGCTGCTCGACGACCTGCCCACCGAGCTGTGGATCCTGGCCACCGTGCACGATAAGCATCTCGAAGGCTTCCGCGCACCCGAGCACGTGGCCCTGCTGCTGGAAGAACGGGCGGTCTGCATCGCTGTCGGCACGATCAGCGACCTGGAACGGGACGCGATACGCGGTGAAGACGTCTACAGCGACCTGCAGCCGGTCCTCGACGGTGATAGCGAATTGCTGATGGGGCGACTGATGGTCGCGCTCGACCAGATCCAGGATGCCCTTACCCTCGGACGCGCCTAGGAATCCGCGGACCGGGTGGCGTTGCTGCGCGCGGTCACCGACTGGTACCGCGTCGCCATGCCCATCCTGGCAAACCCGTTACGGCAAGTGGGGAATGCGGTATCAGCCAGTATTGGCGTGTCCCATTTAGTGCCAACTTGGGCGAGATGAGTGGTTAGGCTCGCGTCTCGCTAGGTAAATCAAGCACACTGCCCCGGCGGATGGCAGCTCGCGGGTATCGTTGAGGACGCCGGGCAATCGGGCACTGTGAAGCCGGACGAGCGTCCTGGCCTGGGTTCTGCGTTGATAGCGCTGGACAACGGTGATGCTGATGCTCTCGTGGCTCTCAAGATTGATCGAGTGAGCCGGTCAGTCCTCGACTTCGCCTCCCTCGTGCAGCGATCGGACCGTCACGGTTGGCAGCTCGTGACTCTCGATGTGCCGCTGGACCCTGCGACACCGATTGGCAAGGGGACCCGTTCGATGCTGGCTACGTTCGCGCAGCTAGAGCGTGACTTCATCAGTCAGCGGACCACGGAAGCACTGGCAATCAAGCGCGAGCAAGGCGTGAAGATGGGACGCGCCCGCACTGTGAGCACCGAGGTCGCCGAGCGCATCAGGGTAGAGCGTGACAACGGGCGTTCATGGCAAGCCATCGCTGACATGCTCAACAGCGAAGGCGTCCGAGGTGGCCAGGGTGGCAAGTGGTGGCCAATGACGTGCAAGCGCGTAGCAGAGGATCAGAAGCGGGAGACGGTGTCCATTCACGGGGTTTTATGCGGCCCCCCGGGGCGTTCTGCCCGGGAGGCAGGTATCCGAACGCACTGATCCGCTGCCGTGCCGGTGTGAGGCGGCGCGCGAAAGCCCTGGTGTCAATGCGCGCAGGGTGGTTGGTATGACAGCTGGGGGATGTACTTGTGCCACTGCTGGGGCGTGAGTTCATTTCTGGCTGTGGTGCAGATCCGTTCGATAGCGTAATCGACGTTCAAGTTCCATACCCGGATTGTGCCGTCCTCGCTGCTGCTGGCCAGCGTGCGGCCATCGGGGCTGAACGCCACCGAAGCGACGGGTCCGGTGTGGCCGGTCAGCAGCTGGCCGAGCGCCCGGGGGCGCGCGGGATCGGCCACATCCCACAACCGCACCGTCCCATCGTCGCTGCCGCTGGCCGGCGTGCCGCTGCCGCTGGCCAGCGTGCGGCCATCCGGGCTGAACGCCACCGACCAGACGGTGCCGGTGGGGCCGGTCAGCGGCTGGCCGAGCGCCCGGGGCCACGCGGGATCGGCCACATCCCACAACCGCACCGTGCCGTCCCCGTTGCCGCTGGCCAGGGTGTGGCCGTCGGGGCCGAACGCCACCGAATCGACGGGTCCGGTGGGGCCGGTCAAGGGCTGACCGAGCGCCCGGTGGCGGGCGGGATCGGCCATATCCCACAACCGCACCTTCCCATCGTCGCTGCCGCTGGCCAGCGTGACGCTGCCGCTGGCCAGCATGCGGCCCTCCGGGCTGAACGCCACCGAAATGACCGAGCTGGTCAGCCGCCGGCGGCTGGCCGAGCGCCCGGGGGCGGGCGGGATCGGCCACATCCCACAACCGCACCGTCCCATCGTCGCTGCCGCTGGCCGGCGTGCCGCTGCCGCTGGCCAGCGTGCGGCCATCCGGGCTGAACGCCACCGACCAGACGGTGCCGGTGGGGCCGGTCAGCGGCTGGCCTAGCGCCCGGGGCCACGCGGGATCGGCCACATCCCAACCGCACCGTGCCGTCGACGCTGCCGCTGGCCAGCGTGCGGCCATCCGGGCTGAACGCCACCGACTCGACGGCGCCGGTGTGGCCGGTTAGGTCGGTGGACAGTGGAGTGTTTTCGGTGCTGAGCAGGCGTGAGGTGAGGTCTTGTGTTGGATGCATGCGGTAGGCGGTCAGGTTGAGCTGGGCCGCGAGCGAGGTGTCGCTGCTGCCGAACTGGAGGGCTTCGGCGATGGTCTGGTTGTAGATGGCCTGGTCGCGTTGCCGGAGGGCGGTCGTGCGCTGCTGGACAGCGACGAACAACAGGGTGGACGCCACGATTGCCAGCATGGCCAGGACGGCGACGGCGCTCCGGCGCAGCACGGTGGCGCGGCGTTGCTGGTGGCGCGAGGCGGCCAGGAAATCCCGCGCCGCCGGGGTGAGATCCAGCTCGTGGCTGCTGGCCCAGGCGCGGGCGGCCTCCAAGCGGCTGCCCCGGTACAGCACTGATGTCTCGCCGCGGTCGTGATCCCAGCCAGCGGCGGCCTCCTCCAGCTCCTGGCGGATCAGATTGCCCGCCCGGTCCTGGCCGATCCACTGGCGCAGCCGCGGCCACGCACGGACCAGCGCCTCATGGGTGATCTGCACGCTATCCCGAGTCTGGGTGAGCAGCCGGGCTGGCCGCCGCACCAGGTCCGCGTCGTCGACGGTGACCTGGGCGTCTCCGGGTCGGTGACCGGGCAGCGGGACGCGTTCGAGGGCCTGGTCGGCGAGGTCGCGCTTGGCCAGGTCGGGATCATCCTGGCGCTGGAGGTGTCCCGGCTGGCCCGCGACAACGCCGCCTGGTACCGGCTGCTGGACCTGGCCGGGGTCTGCGACACGCTGGTCGCCGACGCCGACGGCATCTATCATCCCGGTTTGTTCAACGACAGGCTGGTTTTGGGGATGAAAGGCCTGATGTCCGAAGCTGAGCTGCACGTTTTGCGGGCCCGGCTGGAGGGCGGGATCAAGAACAAGGCCGCCCGCGGCGAGCTGCGCCGCGGCCTGCCCGTCGGGCTGATCTGGGGCGAGGGCCGCAGGGAGATCTGTTTCCACCGTGATGAGGCCGTCACCGGCGTCATCGCCGCGGTGTTCGAGCGGTTCGCGATCTGCGGGTCGGTGCGGGCCACCTGGCTGTGGCTGCGCGAGCAGGGCCTGCGGTGGCCGCTGCAGCAAGCGGTCTACCTGCACGGCAGGCCAGGCGAGATCACGTGGGCGGAGCCGTCCTACCACGCGGTGCACAACACGCTGACGCACCCGGCCTACGCCGGCGCCTACGTGTACGGCCGCACCCGCGACGAGTGTTTCCTCGGCAAGGATGGCGTACTGCGCAACCGGCGCCGCAAACTGCCCCGCGATCAGTGGGAGGTCCTCATCACCGATCACCACGCCGTTCATTTGGCAAGTCGATTGTCGGGTTCGAGGTTGTCGGCGTGTCGCAGGCGGCGAAAACCACGTTGGTGGGTGTTGGGGGATGGAGCGTTTGACCGGTGGCATATGCCGGAGCGCGGCATGGTGCGGTCCATCTGCGAGGCGTTGTGGGCCCGCGGGGTGGTGGGGTGATGGTTCAGCTGCGGGGGCCGGTGCCGTTGCGGCGGGCCGGTAGGCGGGTCACGGTGGCGGTGGTGGCGAGCTCCTCGCGGGCTTGGTCGAGTTCGAGGGAGAGCTCTGCGGCCAGGCGCCGCAGGGTCGCGGTGATCTCGCGTTCGTGGGCGAGCTCGGCCTTGAGGCGTGCCGCGTGGGCGGCGAGTTGATCGCGCTGGCCGATGACGGCTTGCGCGGCAGCTGGCACGGTGAGCTGTGCCCTCACCTGTGCGGTGAACGCGTCCACGAGGTCGCGGTGCTCGTAGACGACGTCGCGTCGCAGCTGCGACTCCGCGATCAGCTCGGTTCGGGTGAGTTTGCCGGTCGTGGAGTGCAGTGGGGTGCCGGCCAGCAGCCGGTCGGCGGCGGCGGTGATGGCGGCCCGCTCGGCGGCGCGGTCACGGGGTCGGCGGCTCATCGGTGCTGCGGTCTCCTCGGTGAGGTGATGGAGGCGGTGGAACGGCCAGGCGGGTCTGTTCGTGCCGCTCGATGACCGCCTGGAGCCGGTCGGCGATCGCGCTGGCCCGATCCCGCAGTGGGCGGGGGGCGAGCGGGTCGGTGGCGCCGGCGGTCACGGCCTGGTGGCGGTCGCGTAGCTGGGCGATATCCCGGTCGGTGTAGGCGAGGTTGGTGCAGGTGCTGCGGCATTCGGATTGTTCGGGGCCGTCGGGGTGCGGCAGTCCGGCTTCGATTGTGGCCTGGCGGCAGACGGCTGTCTCGGCACGCCACACGCACGTCATGCCGTCCCCGTGGTGAATGGCGGGGTCGGCGCTGGCGAGGAGACGCTCGACGTTGCGGACCTGGGTGAGGGCGCGGCCGGCGAAACGGGCGGCCCCTTTGACGCGGGTCTTGTACTCGGCGGCCGATGGGCCGCTGACGTGCTCGCCGTCGCCGCCCAGCAGGCGGGCGTCATCGTCAGCTTGCCCGAGCACCATCTCCAGGCGCTCGACGGCCAGGTCGTCCAGCCAGGAGGTGTCGGCCATGCCGGAGTAGCCGAGTGTCACCTTGGTATGGACGTGCGCGTACTGCAACGCGGCCGCGATGAGGCCGCGGGGGCGGCGGACGATGAAGTGGGCCAGCGTGCGGCGATAACGGGAGGCGTGTATGTGCCCGGCCGGGTCGGGCGGGATCGCCGGGATGTTGCCGGGGCCGGGGAAGCTGCGGTTCACCCAGCTGATGAAGTCCTCGACGTCGGCGTTCATGCAGTGGGCTGCACGGGCCTGCTCGGCGGCTGTGCGGCGGCTTCCCGGGCGGGCCAGGCTGGCGGGGAATAGCAGCTCGCCGCCGGTGATCTGTTCCAGCACGGCGACCGCGGCGTGCACCGGTGTGACGACCACCCATGGCCGCTGCGGGGTCGCCTGGCCGTCTGCGACGGGCAGGCGGTCGCGGCCCTTGCCCAGCCGGCCGTGGACCAGCAGCTCCCTGGTGAGCGTCCCGGCCGGCGCACCCGCGGCGCAGGTTCAGCACCTCGCCGGGCCGCATCCCCGACAGGTAGCAGATGACCACGAAGGCGGCGGCGGACAGCAGGCGCAGCAGGGTCGGCAGTTCGGCCACGGTGAGCGGCCGGTCACGCCACGGGCGGCTGCCGATCCGCGCGGTGATGGACCCGACGAAGCTGTCGCGGGCGACATCCAGCCCGGACCGGGTGATCAGCCGCTGGAGGTCAGGCCGCTGCAGGGCGGCGGGATGCAGGTGCAGCAGCCTGGCCAGGTGCGACCAGTTGACGGCAGGCTCACCGTTGTCCCCGGGGTGCCCGGGCAGCGCCGTGCCATCGCGGCGGGCCTGGTCTGCGAATGCGCGGACGCGACCGGTGGGGCCGAGGTGGGCGAGGGCGGCTTGTTCCGGATGCGTCCCAGCGTTCAGGCGCTGGTAGTGGTTGTGCGCGGCGATGATGTCGGCGCCGATGTGCTCCACCATCGTCAAGGACCAGGCCAGCAGGGTTTCCATGGTCGCCGCGCTGATCCGCGGGGTCTTGTTGACCGGGCTCCAGGAGCGTCCGGCCATCCGGCTGCCGCCGGTGCCGTCCCAGGGGCCGGGGAGCAGCCGCGCGAGCTGGGGCAGGTGGATCCGGTAGGACCAGTGGGTGCGCACCGCCGCCAGCAGCCGGCCCTGGCGGTCCGGTGAGCAGGCCAGCGCGGTGACGTGCCGGTGATAGCCGTCCAGGTCGGCAGAGGTGACGTCACATAGCCGGGTAATGCCCCGGTCCGCCAGCCAGCCGGCGAACACGCGCAGGTCCCGCACCCACAGCGCGATCGTGGTGACGGCGGGCCGGTCACCGCACCGGCCGACGGTGGGATCGACCGGGTAGGGGTGGTCGAGGGCGGCCAGTGCGAACGCCTTGAACGCGTGGGTGAGCGGCTCGGGAAACCGGTCCCAGCACAGCGTCGCGGCCACCGCGTGCAGGTCGGGGCGGGCGGCTTGCAGACGCCAGGTGGCATCGGCGAACCGCGGCAGGTCATGCGGGCCGGTTCCCGCTCGCAGCGGGCGGGCGCGCAGGACCGGGGTGTCCGGTGCCGGCCAGGCGAGGTTGCAGTCAGCGCAGGAGGCGGCCTCGGCCGCCGCAGCGGCGGTGGTCATCGCAGGTCCCATCGCCCGGCGAGCACGTCGTCGACGAGCCCGAGATGCTCTTGGGTGATCGCCTCGCGTGCCCTCGCCTGCTCGGCGGCGGTGTGACGGCTCAGGATCTGCTGAAGCTGCCCCAGCCGGGGTTGGTAGCGGGCCCGCCACAGCTGCGGGTCGAGGTGCGCGGTGAGTCCGGCGATCCGGTCGGCCATCGCCATCTGGACCGGCAGATGCCGGGGCAGCGCCCGGGCGTTGGGGCAGTCGAGGCAGGCCAGGAACGAAGCCGTGCACGGCCGCTGTCCGCCCGTGGTGCCGGAAGCGGCCTGATGCCCGGTGCACGCGGCCAGCACCGTGTCGTGTTGCCCGTCGATCATCTCGGCTAGCAGGGCTGAGGCCAGGCCGGCCCGGTCCGCGGCCGTCTGCAGATCACGGCCGGCGTTCGCGACGAACGCCGAGGTGAGCACCCTGGGCGGGCTGCCTGGGCCCGGGCCTTGCCGACTTGCTCGCGCAACGCGAGCACATGGTCGCCGCGCTGGAGGACCTACCCCGGGGCCTGGCCGGCCTGCTGGACGGCGCCGGTGGCGAGCCGCGCTGGCCGCGGTCCCCGGTCCGGGTCTACCGGCTACTGGTCGAGCTGACCGAAACCTCGCGCCGCCTGGGCGGACACCGGTCGGCGTTCAGCGCCTACACGCCGAAACGCAACGCCGGCAGCACCTGCTGGGTGGAAGGGGTGACCGGCGGCCATGTGCACGCGTGGGCGCGTGGCCACGGTTTCCCCTCCGCCGCCGGCGCGGCCGGGGCCGGACGCCCCCCGATCGAGGTGCGCCGGATCCGGCAGACGGTGATCGAACGTGACCGCCGGCCGGTGTCCCACACCCCGGCGACCATGCATGCTGGTGACCGCTGTCACGCCGCCGGCCCGGGCGACCCGCCCGGCCACGAACCGGCCCCGGCCCTGCGGCAACTCGCCGGTGGAGTCGAAGAGCTCCAGCAGGGAACCGAGCTGAGCTTCCCGGCCTCCGGCGGGAAGCCGGCCCGCCCGGTGGCCGGCCAGCAGCTGGCGTCCGGCGCGGATCCGGTCGCGGGCCCGGCGCACATCCGACCGCAACGCCGTCGTGATCAGCTGCCATGCCTGGTCGTCGTAGCTGGCGGGCCTTGTGGCCGGTGACCTGCGGGGCGGCCGGGCCAGCAACGCTGCGCGCACCGGCTCGGCCAGCTCGGGATCACCGCGGAGCGCCGACCGCAGCCGGATCACCTGTTCGGCTCCGCCCGCCGTGCCGGCGTGACGGAGGCGGAACGCCGCGATGTGCGCGGTTGTCAGCTCGTGCGGGCCGCAGATCGCCGGCTCCGCCTCGGCCACCGAATCCGCGAACGCCCGCAACATCAAGAAGCAGTTCGACGCGCTACCCGCGCTCTTGATCCCCGAACGGGGCCCGGTGCGGTGTGCGAACGCCCGAGCCAGCCACTGCTGCATGCCCGCCGTCCCCGGGAAGCCGGAGAAGTCGAACACCTTCTGCCGGCCGGTGCGTTCCCCGGCGAACCGCACCAGCGTCCCACCGGACCCCTCGAGCCGGCCGGCCGGTCGCCAGCCGCCGCCGGGCACGCTCGCCTGGCGGCCACCCCGGCTGGTCACCGATCCGTCCCCGCATCCATCCCGGGCACTGATGGATCGGCGGCGGCGAGGACCCGGCCGGCGCGGTCGGCCGCCACGGCTCGCACCAGCGCGTCCAGGCCGGTCTGCTCATCCTCGTCCAGCAGCGACATCAGGTAGCCGGCCTGCAAGCTGGTGAACGGCTCAAGGTAAATGTCGCGGGTGACGGCCGGGTCCGCGTGGCCCATCAGCGTGGCCAGCTGGAACCAGATGTCGCCGAACTGGTAGCGCAGATCCTTGATCTCGGACTCGGTGAAGCCGTCGATGCGACGCTCCCACACCACCGACAGGATCGAGAACCACTTCAGGCAGAAGGAGTGCCGAAGCATGTGGGGACGGGCCCACAGCGGGCAGCATTCGCCCGGCCTGGCCGCGATCTGCCATGCCGCGGCGACCCGGGCGTTGGCCGCACCGAAGGTGTCCTCCCAGCCGTGCGGCTTCTTCGGGATGCCGTCCGGACCCAGCCACACCCACAGCGGTTCCAGCCCCGCTGGCGTGCGGCGGAACAACCGGCGCCGCTCGTCCGGGCCGAGCACATCCACCGGCACCTGCGCCGCGCCCTCGGACCCGAGCAGGTGCAGGACCCGGGACCGCGGGTTGTAGCCGGTGACGATCCGTACCCCGTGCAGCCGTTCGTACCGGCCCGCCGCCCGTGCCCGCCCGATCGCCACCGGCCGCGATCCCTCGATCGGGTCCACGTAGCCGGCCAGCGATGCGAGCACGCCGCGAGGGATCCGGTAGACCCGGCCCGCCTTCCCGCCCTTGGCGCACGCCGCGGCCAGCCACGCCCGCCCGAACCGGCGGCCGCCGGCCTCGGGTAGCTCGAAGTCGAGCACGCTCGCCCACTCGGTGAGGCGAAGCCCGGTCCCGTACAGCCCGTCGACGAACGCGGCATCCCGGTCTTCGCACCCCCCGCCCCGCCACCCGGCCCGGCGCAGCCCATCGAAGCCGTAACCGCGTAGGCCCACGTCACGCCACTGCTCGAACGCCGGCCGCAGCATCCACTTCACCTGCCGCCGCCGAGCCTGCGCCGGGCGCAGCCCGTCCCGGCCCGTCACCGGACCCGGCAATCCCGGCGCCCCATCGCCGCCGGCCGGCCAGCGCGCCGCCACCGTCGCGGACGGTACCGGGTTCGAGGTGGCATAGCGCACAGCCGCCCAGCGGTAGAAGCCGTTCAACGCGGCCCGGTCGGTGTCGAAGCTGGTCGGTGCCACCCGGCCCCCGTTACCGGCATCGGTCAGCCGCCAATCCCTGAACGCCTCGACGTCTGCCGCGGTCGCCGCTTCCCAGGCACGGCCGAGCACCTCCAGGAAGTTCAGCCACACCACGAGCGCGAACGCGTACCGGCGCCACGTGGCCGGCCGCGCCGCCGCCATCGTCCCGGTCCGGAAGAACACGTTGACCCGGGCGTCCACCCGCCCGGCCGTGTGCACCAGCACCGGCGT
This sequence comes from uncultured Actinomycetota bacterium, assembly GCA_963820395.1. Lineage (GTDB taxonomy): Bacteria > Actinomycetota > Actinomycetes > Streptosporangiales > Streptosporangiaceae > DATFVJ01. Next base: position 85,848 of record CAWGAE010000005.1, read on the forward strand.
GCCCTGCCGTGCCCCGTTCCGCCGCGCCCGCTCATGCACATCCCCCAGCGCGGCCAGCTCCCCATCTCCAAGCTGACCGGACGCGACGGTGAAGTCGTAGAAGTCCACCGTCCAGCGACCATAACCGTCTCCCACCAAAGCCCTCCGTCATATCTAGTAACCGACAGTGACGGAGAGCCTAGATGATCGATTCCAAGGTCAGTGATCATAAGCGAGTAGGGAGCGCTTGACGGAGTGGCCGGCGCGGTCGTTGTGCCAAATGACGGCTGTCAGGGCCAGGATGCGCTGCATGACGCGGACCAGGACTCCGGCCGGGGTGTACCCGCCGTGCTGTTCGAAGTTGAGCTGCCCTTTGAATGTCTCGTTGATCGATTCGATGATCTGGCGCAGTGGCTTGAAGAACTGGGCACCGGGCCGTTCTGGCTCGCCTTTGCGGGCCGGCCGCAGCAGTCGCAGGCCTGCCTGGCTCAGGGTGGCTTCGAACTCAGCGCCGAAGTAGTTCTTGTCCCCGATGATGAGCTGACCGGGCCGGTCGGTGGCCGGGGCCTGGCCGGCGAGGATGTCGAGCAGCACCTGGCGTTCGTCGGCCTTGGCGCCGGTGAGTGCGAAGCCGACGGGGAGCCCGTGCAGGGTGCACAGCAGGTGCAGCCGCAGCCCCCAGAAATAGCGGGAGTGCGATGCGCAGTACCCGTACTCCGCCCACCCGGCCAGGTCGGAGCGGCGCGCGGTCTCCCGGGACCGGCCGCATTCCACCGGAGTGGAGTCGACCACCCACACGTCATCGGTCCACAAGGTGGTGTCTCGGGCCAGCGCGCCGATCAGCCAGTTCAGCGTGGCCGCCAGCCGGCGCAGCCGCTTGTTATATCCCGGCTGCTGCGGAAGGTAGGGGAACAAGTGCCGCAGGTGGGCTGCCGCGAACCGCAGCCACCTGGCCTCGGAGGTGAAACCCAGCAGCGCTTGCATCACTGCCAGGGTCACCACCTCGGCGTCCGAGATCCGCGGAGCGATCCCGATTCGCGGGCGCCACGGCACCTGTCCCGGCTCGATCTTCAGCAGATCATCGGTCCTGACGTAGAGTGCGGTCGCGAGGGTGTCCAGGCCGGCGTCCACGAGGGCCTCCGGTTCGACGTTGGATCAGCAACGTCGATCTTGGGCGCCCTCCACCCCATTTCCGGCGCGACACGCCGAATCACACCCCTTGGAATAGATCATCTAGAGAAATCGCGGCTTCATCGGCTGGGACACCTACCTGGCCAACCAGCAGCGCATCGGCACCAACATCCGCCCGCAGGCCCGCCAGCCGGGCACCGGCGCGGCCCGGGAAGGCGGCGCGCTGCTGCAGGGCCTGGCCACCTGCGGGTCCTGCGGCCGCAAGCTGGCCGTCTTCTACCGGGGCCCGGCCAAATCCGTGCCGAACTACTACTGTCAGGGCCCCGGCGACTTGGTCGACGGGCCGCGGCACACGGCACATGAACACCGGCGGGCAGGCCATCGACGCGGCCGTCGCCGGCGCGTTCCTGACCGCGCTCGCCCCCGCCGCCCTGCAGGCCTGCCTGATCGCCGCCCAGCAGCTCGAAGACGGCCACGACGCCGCCCTCGCCCAGTGGCGCCGCCAGGCCGAGCAAGCCCGCTACAACGCGGCCCGGGCCGAACGCCGCTACCGGGCTGTCGACCCGGACAACCGGCTGGTCGCCCGCGGCCTGGAAACCGAGTGGGAACAAGCCCTCCGCGAGCACGCCGACGCCGAGGCCGAACTCGCCCGCCGCCAGGCCGCCCGCCCCAAAGCCCTCTCAGAACAGGAACGGGCCGCGATCCTCGCCCTCGGCGACGACCTCGGCGCCGTCTGGGACGCGCCGACCACCACCGCCAAGGACCGCAAGCAGCTGCTGCGTACCCTGCTCGACGAAGTGAACATCACACTCCGCCGCGATGACCCTGACCCGCACGCCGGCCTGGTGCTGCGGTGGAAAGGCGGCGCGATCAGCGAGCTGACCGTGCCGCTGCGCCGCCCTCAACCCAAGATCCGCACCGACGAGGACACCATCGCCCTGATCCGCCGCCTCGCCGCCCACTACCCCGACGCCACCATCGCCGGGATCCTCAACCGACAGCACCGCACCACCGCCCGGGGAATGTCGTTCACCGCCAGTAGAGTCGCCTCACTGCGCACCCACTGGCACATCCCCCGCCACCAGCCCGGCGCCGGCCAGGACGAAGGAGAGCTCCTCAACGTGAGCCAGGCAGCCCGGCGTCGGCTACGTCGGGCGCTGCGCGCCCCTTGACCCGGCAGCCCGCTCGCAGAACCCGGCAGCTATCCGGGGCAGGGAGCACACTCAGGCACGTCCCGGCCCGGCATCGAACCGGTCATACAACAACAAACCGAACCACTTGCGGTAATGGGCCGATGCAGGTAAGCCGCCTCGATCTCCAGTCGCACGAAATCGTCGGGGTTATCAAGGCGCCGCCGCCCGTCCTCGTCGGTGATCGTGAGCCACCGATCGCCGATGAGCGCCAGCAGCACGTCACAGGACCCAACCGCCGCGATAATCACCTCGACGAAGTCGTCGCCCAGTTGGAATCGAGTCAACGTCCTTAAAGACCTTGCCTCTGCCGAAGTGGTTGGCGAGCCGGTCGAACAGCCAACCGGCCGGGTAGGCGGTCTCTTCGCGCCGGTAGCTGATAAAGATCCGGCCCGGAAAGTTGGCGGTGGATGCAGTCATGCTCCCGGCCCTCGTAGCTTCCCCGGCCCCGTCCCGACTCGCCGCCGCTAGGCCAGCCCGGAGGTGAGGTACCGTGCCGCTTATGCGAGCGGCTCGTGTCAGCTCGGGGCAGCGACCACCTGATTTTAACTCACACATCGTAACGACCAGGCGCACGGGAGGGAAGTGAGGTGCCCTGAGGCTCACGGAGTCAGGTTCCTGGGTACTGGTCAGGCTACGGTGGCGGCTCGGAGTTCGTAGTCGATCGGTGTGAGCATGCCGAGGGGCGCGGTGGCGTCACTGTTGGTCCTGGGAGAACTCGTCGAAGTGGTCGAAGATCGCGGTGACGAGCCAATTCGGGCTCTAGACCGCATCGTCGCTCCCCCCTTGCACCGGTGACCGTGCTCACCCCGGAGCTGGCCAAAGGACTCGAGTTCGACTCGGTGGTAGTCATCGACCCGGCCGGGATCGAGCAGGCGTCACCGCGCGGCCGGGCCGACCTGTACGTGGCGCTGACCCGGACCACACGGCGGCTCGGACTCGTCATCACCGGCGACGTGCCTCGCGGGCTCGCGGCAGCCGGACTGGACCGCGCAACATATTGATCGTCTACCGGGACGGCCGGGTCCCCATGACCCCGCCGGGCACTCCAGTGGCCGCCGGAGCGTTCACGGTCACAAGCAAATCCGCACCGGGACCAACCGCGCCGGGTGCCGCACGACTCCGCCGGTAGAGGCAGCGCTGAGGGCCGCTCTGAACGGCTGATCTGTGCACGATACGACAATCGCGACCGCCCTCGAGAGCCGTAAATAATCGGCAGGGAGGATGTGGATAAGTGCTTCCGGCCCTGCCTCCCCGGTTTTGGGGTAGTACGGGCGTAGGGTCGGGAACCTGGGTCCCGGCCTGACCTCCTATTCGGCTGACGCCGTCTTTGGGCTGTCTTGCGATCGATTTGTCGGCCGGGATCCCAGACTTTCAGGCACCCACCGGCGTGCCGGTCTGATCTGCCTGGCCTGGGAAGAGGCCGGGGTTCACAGGATCCGACGGCCAGCGGGTGCGTGCCACCTCTTCAACCAGTGAAAAGAGATGGCAATGCTCATCGTAGAGACGCGCGCAATTACCGGCGGCGTAGACACTCATGCCGATACCCACGTCGCCGCCGCCCTGGATCCGGTCGGCGGGCTGCTCGGCGTCCGGGAGTTCCCCGTCACTGCTGCCGGGTATGCGGGGCTGCTGGGCTGGCTGGGCGGATTCGGGACGGTGTGCCTGGTCGGGATCGAGGGCACCGGCAGCTACGGCGCCGGCCTGGCCCGCCACATGTCAGCGGCTGGCGTCCGGGTCGTCGAGGTCGACCCGGCAGGACCGCCGCCGCCAGGGCAAATCCGACCCCCTCGACGCGGTCAGCGCCGCCCGGGCCGCCCAGTCTGGCAGGGCCCGCGGCGCGCCGAAAGGACGCGACGGCGCGGTCGAGGCGATCCGGGCGCTGATGGTCGCCAAACGCAGCGCCCGCTCCGAGCGGACCCAGGCGATCAACCAGGCCCGCGCCCTGATCGTGACCGGCCCCGACGACCTGCACGCCCGGTTCACTCGGCACGCCACCGCTGACCTGGTCGCCGAGCTTGCGGCCCTGCGGCCCCGGCCCGGCGCTGTCGTCGGCTACCACACCCGGATCGCGCTGCGCGAGCTGGGCCGCCGCGCCGAGTTCCTCGACAGCCAGATCCTCTGCCTCGATGCGCTCATCGTGCCCCTGGTCACCGGGCACGATGAGCGGCCTGATCGCCCTGCGCGGCGTCGGCTCCGACACCGCCGCGCTGCTCCTGGTTGCCGCCGGGGACCACCCCGAGCGGCTGCGCTCCGAGGCCGCCTGGGCGCACCTGTGCGCCGCCGCCCCGATCCCCGCCTCCTCCGGAAAGACCGTCCGGCGCCGCCTCAACCCCGCCGGCGACCGGCAGGCCAACCACGCCCTGTGGCGCATCGTCATCACCCGGATGAGCTCCCACCCACCGACCCGCGCATATGTCGAACGGCGCACCGCCGAAGGCGTATCTATTCAGCCGGGGTGGGTGTCGCCGGCCGTGACCCGGATCACGGTCGGGTTGTGATCGGCGCGGGGGTTGCCGGCGTGTCGCGTTGATCTTCGGGTCGGCTTGCTGATCATTAGGGCGCATGCCGTCTTCGCCGGGTTTGCCTGATGCCGCTGGGCTGCGGGTGCGGCTGGAGGCGGCCGAGCAGCTGATCGGCGAGCTGCGCGAGGGCATGGCGGTGATGGCTGGGGCTCATCGGCGCGAGCTGGAAGCCAGGGATGCGGTGATCGCCCGGCAGGCGGGGACGATCGCCGGGCAGGCGGACCGGATCGCGCAGCTAGAGCGCAGGCTAGGGCGCGACTCCTCCAGTTCCTCGAAGCCGCCGTCGTCGGATAGCCCGTACACGAAGAAGAGCAAGGACCGGTCGCTGCGGGAGAAGACCGGGCGGCAGCCCGGCAAGCAGCCCGGCGCGCCGGGCAGGACGTTAGGGCTGGCGGATGACCCGGATGAGACCATTGAGTGCGCGCCCGCGGGATGTGGGCGGTGCGGGCGGGACCTGACCGGGGAGCCGGCGGTGCGCACCGAGCGCCGGCAGCGATGGGACATCACCCCGCCGCCCCCGCCGTACATCATCGAGTACCGCAGGATCACCAAGGTGTGCCCGTGCTGTCAGGCGGCCAGCGCCGGGCAGGTCCCGGCGGATGTGACCAGCCGGGTGGTGTACGGGCCGGAGACCCGGGCGCAGGCGGCGAACCTGGCCTGCGGGCATCACGTGCCGGTGCTGCGGGCCGCGCTGCTGCTGCGCCAGATGGCGGGGATCAAGGTCTCCACCGGGTGGATGGCCGGGATCCGCGGCCGCGCCGCCGCCGCGCTGGCGCCGTTCATGGAGCACGTCCGGGCGCTGCTGCGCACCGCCCCGGCGCTGAACGCCGACGAGACCCCCGCCCGGGCCGCGAAGAGCCTGACGTACGTGCACGTGGCCTGCACCCGCTACCTGACCTGCCTGCACGTGGCCGGGCGGTCCGCCGGCGACATCGACGCCGGCGGGGTGCTGCCCGGATACACCGGCGTGCTGATGCGTGACGGGTACGCCGGCTACTCGCATCTGACCGGCGCGCTGCACGCCTGGTGCGGAGCCCACCTGCTTCGTGATCTTAAAGACATCTACGACTTCGAGCCGGCCCAGCAGCGCTGGGCCTCGGCCATGGCGGACTTGCTGCTGCAGGCCAATGGCCACGCCTGCCAGGCGCGCGGGGCCGGGAAGGACCGCCTCGACGCGGACGTCCTGGCCGGCCTGCTGGACCGTTACCGGGCGCTCGCCGCCGACGGCCTGGCCGCCAACCAGCGGCGGCATACCCGCGCCGCCCGTGACGCGAGACGGGTGGCGCGCCGGTTCCGCGACTACGAGGACCTGATCCTCAGATTCGTTACTGACCTTGCCGTGACGGAGTTCACGAACAACGAGGCGGAAAGATCAGTAAGGCCCGTCAAGGTGCAGCAGCACAGCTCAGGCGGCTGCTGGCGCACCCTCGAGGGCCTGGCCGAGTTCGCGATCGCGCAGTCATACCTGTCCACCGCCGCCAAGTGGGGCATCGACGCCCTCGACGCCCTGCGCCAGCTGTTCACCACCGGCCCCTGGCTCCCGCCCGCCCTCACACCCCACGCTGCCACCAAGGCCGCATAATCACCACAGGCCAGCCCGGCGCAAGCCACGAGGCAGGGCCGACACCGGCTGAATAGCTACCCGAAGGCCTGTCCAAGAAAGAGATCATGCGCTGCCTCAAACGGTACGTCGCCCGCGAGGTCTACCCCCACCTCCGCCACGTCGCTGACTGACAGCCACTGACTCCGGGGGCGGCCTGACCCCCTATTCGGCTGCCGCATCCATGCTGGCCTTCTAACGATTTGTCGGCCGCCCCCGGTCCAACTTGACCCGCTGCCCGCGTGACCTAATAAGAGCCTGCCCCCTCCACCCGGAGTGGCCCCTCCCTGTCTTGTCCGCACCCAGCACCAGCCAGACCACCATTCCCTGAGCCTTCAGAAATTGAAGGACTAAACATCATCCGAGCCATTGACAGACATAGGAGCATCGATCGGCGCGCGCAGACCCTTGGCGCGCCGACTGCTAAGCCTCGATCCACCGCGTAAATAGGGTTCTGCCGGGCGCGCCGACGCGAAAGGTGCCCTCTGAACTGGGACGATGGGAGTTGCTAACACTTCCATTCCCCAGATGGAGAGGACACCTCGCAAGTGCGATTGTTGCACGGGCTGGCGAAGATTCACGCATCGTTTGATGACCCGAATCTCGTGTCACGGGCGGGCCTGGTCCCGGTGATGGCCCTGGCGCAGCGGGCCGGCCTTGCCGCGCTGGCCGGCGAGCATGTGGCCATCGCCGGCCGGTGCGGGGTGAATGCGCACCTGAAAGTGCCGTGCCTGGTCGCCGGGATGGTCGCCGGGGCGGACAGCATCGACGACATGGACCTGCTGCGGCATGGCGCGATGCCGGCGCTGTTTGGCGGGATCCGGGCACCGTCCACGCTGGGGTCGTTCCTGCGCTCGTTCTCCTGGGGGAACGCCCGGCAGGCGGAGAAGGTGAGCCGGCTGCTGCTGGCGGACCTGGCCCGCCGCACGCCGTTGCTGCCCGGCAAGGACGTGGTGGCGTTCGTGGATATCGACTCGATGCAAAAACGTGTCTACGGCCGCAAGAAGCAGGGCGCGGCGTTCGGCCATACCAAGATCCAGGGCAAGAGCCTGCTGGTGCGGGGGCTGAACGCGCTGACCGCCACGATCAGCACGCCGCTGGCTGCGCCGGTGATCGCCGCCACCAGGCTCCGCGGCGGCAACGCGGGCTCGGCCCGGGGCGCCGCGTCCTTCGCCACCGAATCGGTCACTACCGCCCGCGCCACCGGATGCGCCGGGACGCTCGTGGTGCGGGCCGACTCGGCGTTCTACTCCGCGGCGTTCACCGGCGCGGTCCGCCGGGCCGGGGCGTGCTTTTCGGTCACGGCGAAGATGGACCCGGCCGTCAAGGCGGCGATCGCCGCCATCGGCGAGGATGCCTGGACCCCAATCAGATATCCGCGGGCGATCTGGGACGACCAGCTGCGCTGCTGGGTGTCGGACGCCGAGGTGGCCGAGGCGCACTACACCGCCTTCACCTCGAAGAAGGGGCAGGCCATCACCGCCCGGCTGATCGTCCGCCGGGTCAAAGACCTCAACCGCACGGCCGCCCAGGGCCAGGACGAGATGTTCCCCGTCTGGCGCTACCACGCCGTGTTCACCGACTCCCCGTTCGCGACCATCCAGGCCGAAGAGCACCACCGCGACCACGCCCAGGTCGAACAGCTGTTCGCCGACTGGACCGACGGGCCCCTCGCGCACCTGCCATCAGGCTCGTTTCCCGCGAACGCGACCTGGCTCGCCTGCGCCGCCATCGCGCACAACGTGCTGCGCGCCGCCGGATCCCTGGCCAGCCTCGCCTACGCCAAGGCCCGCGGCGCCACGTTGCGCCGCGACCTCATCAACGTCGCCGCCCGGACCGCCCGCCACGGCCGCGGCGAGATCACCCTGCACCTGCCCGAAGGCTGGCACCGCGAGCAGCACTGGATGAGCCTCTTCGAGGCCGCCTGCGGCCCGCCCGCCCACGCGGCCTGACCAGCCCAGACACAGTCACGCATTCCCACGGCCCCAGCGGCCACCCGGCGAACTGCCAGCCAAGATCCCCGATCAGAAACCGTGGACAAGCCGCAGAAAGGTGAGCGGCGAGAAAACCACGTCCCCTGCCATCCTCAAGATCACGTCCACTGGGCCATTGCCCCGCAACGCGATCATCTGAATTCGGGCGGTGGATTGAGGCTAAGTCACCCTGCTCGCCGATGCTGTGGGACTCGATCCTGAAGGAGGAGATGCACAGCCTTCCTGGCGGAGTGGCGTACTACGACTACACGTCCGGGCCGACGACGAGGCCTACGCCTGATCCGCGAAGCCCTCACCACCTCCGGCGAGATCCACCCCAGCTCCGGTCAGCTCCGCATCCGCCTCGACCCGTTCACAGCTCCCCCGCCGCACTCAGGCCCTGTCCGGCCTCTGCGAGCTGCTCAACACGGCCAGCACCCGATATCCCGGCACCGATCTCCTACTGCGCTACGAGGTCAAGCCCCACCCTGGCACTGCATGATCTTTTCCTCTATGTCAGGAGCCCTGGACACCGCGGCGGCCGCGTTAGCTCGTGCGGGGAAGTACCGGAACCACGCAACTGCCCATCCGCGCGAGCACCTCCGCTTGATCTGCTCCCACCGGCCTCGCCAGCAGGTACCCCTGCCCGAACCTGCAGCCCATGGACATGAGCAGGTCTCGTTGCACCTCGCTTTCGATACCTTCGGCCATGACCGTCAGCCCCAGGGTGTTGGCGATCTGGACGATGGCTTCGGCGAGCGCGAGCCGCTGCTCGGAAATGGCGATGCCATCAACAAAGGACTTGTCGATCTTGACTACTTCTATCGGCAGCTCGCGCAGATAACTGAGAGACGAATATCCGGTACCGAAGTCATCGATAGCGAGCCTTACCCCAAGGCCTTTGAGTTCCCTGAGATCCGCGCGGGTCCCGTCGTCACGCCGCAGCAGAAGGCTCTCGGTAAGCTCCAGCAGCAGCGCCGACGGGGCCAGGCCAGACGTCGCGAGAACCCGCCGCACACTGGCAACGAAGCCGGGGTCCCGGAACTGCCGTGCGGATACGTTCACGCTGACGTACAGCGGCTTTTGCCGGGTGACGCGGCGCTGCCATTGGACGATGTCAGACGCTGCCTGCTGGAGCACCCACGCGCCGAGTGGCACGATGTGACCGGTCTCTTCGGCGAGGGCTATGAACTGGTTCGGCTGAATCATGCCCCAGCGCGGGTGCGGCCATCGCACGAGCGCCTCAAATCCGGCGATCTCGCCGGTGGTGAGTTCCACGATGGGCTGGTACGCGAGCGTGAACGCCGAGGTGGCGATGGCTTCGTCGATAGCAGCCTGAAGCTCGCGACGCCGGATCATGCCTTCACCGAGAACTTCCCGGTACCGGCGCCATTGCCGCTTTCCGGCCGCCTTTGCCGCATACACGGCGAGATCCGCATGACGGACGAGTTCATCCGCGTCGGCCGCGTCGTCGGTCGTGGCAACGCCGATCGTCGCCGTCGTTACTACCGAGCCTGCGGCGAGCGCGAACGGCTCGCCGAACGCGTGGACGATTCGCTCCGCGAACGTCTCAACGACGGCGCTGTCCGCGACATCCTCCAAGAGCACCGCAAACTCATCGCCACCCAGCCGCGCCGCCGTATCGGATTCCCGCATCTGCGCGGAAAGCCGCCTTCCGGCTGCCACCAGAAGTTCATCGCCAACGCTGTGGCCCATTGTGTCATTGACCACCTTGAAGTCGTCCAGGTCGATGAACAGCACGCCCGCGGTCCTGCCATTTCGCCGCGCCAGTGCCAGGGCATGCACGGCACGGTCCTGAAAGAGCACGCGGTTGGCCAGCCCGGTCAGCGCATCGTGGAAGGCACGGTATTTCAGCTCCCGCTCAAGCTGGCGCCGCTCGGTCACATCACGCAAGGTGAGAACCATGCCGCCGACCGTGCGGTCGCGCCGCAAATCGCTGCATCTGACCTCCACTTCAACGGCCGCCCCGTCGCGGTGCGTGATCCGCAAGTCCTCGTATGGCTCCTTCCCCGCGCAGTCGCGCATCCACGCCATCGCAGCGTCCGGCTCGCCAAACCCGACTATTTCCCAGAGCGGCCTCCCCTCGACCCCAACATCGCCAAAGATGCTCTTGGCGGACGGCGTTGCGTAACGGATCCTTGCGTCGTCGTCGACGATCAAGATGACGTCGGATGCGTCTTGGACAAGTGTGCGGAAGTATGCTTCGCTGCCCTGGCGGATCACCTCTTGGCTCAGCATCAGACGCTCGACCGCCATCGCGGCCTGGTGTGCGAGGAGCTCGAAAGTCCCAGCTAGCGCGGCAAGGGCCCGGTCGCGACCGAACACGGCGAGCACACCGATCAGCGGATCACCTGACGGCCTGTCTTGAAGTGTGAGGGGGCAGAGCAGGACGCTGTCAAATGCGGCGAGATCTCCGGCTCGCTCGCCGAGGCTGGCGGCCCGGACAAGATTCGGGCCGGGCCCCCGCAGCTGCCACAGCCAGCTTTCAGCCATCTCGCCGAACTGGCTCATCCACCCCGCCAGATCTCCGGACGTGGCACCCACAGCGCGGAAAATGCCGTCGTCTCGCACTGCGAGCAGTGCTTTGCCCTGCGGACGCGGGCCGATCAGGTCCGCTGCCGCTGCCGCGACGGCGCTCCCGGCATCATCGACGGTGACGGCCGATGCGACGGACGCACCGGCCACCCGCAATGCCCGCTCCCGCCCTAGCGCCCGCCGGTGCGACGCTGCCACATCCGAAAGGCGCGACAGCACCAGCAAGTACAGGATGGCCGAGAAGACGGCGATCACGCCGGCGTCCCGCGGCCGCCCGCGGAACGCCTCGACGAACAACACACCCGGAGCGATCAGCGAGGCCAGCACGAGGGCGGCCAGCCGCAGCGGGGAGCCTTCGGCCTGCTGCCGCGGAACCGGCCGGGTGAGCTCAGCCATCGTGGGATGCAACGCCGCCGCGCCCCACGCACCGTAGAACACCGCCCAGCCCAAGTCGACAACCGTTCCATTGTGGAACGAGCCGTGTAGCTGAATCAGGCCGAACGACACATCGGAGGCCAGCAATCCGGCGGTACCGACAGTAAGCATCTGCATGGACCTACCGGTCCCGGATCCGGCCGCCAGAAGGCGTGCCAGCATCGCGAGGATCAGCACATCACCGAGTGGATAGCTGATCGCGAACGCCTTCTGCACCCACGAGAGCGCAGGGTTATGCACATACGGAAGGATCAAGTAAATCCACGAGAGGAGAGCGAGGCCGACAGTGAGGGTGAGTGCGTCCAGCAGGCTCCGCCGGTCACGCCCGGCAGTGCGCCACCGAATGAAGATCAGCAGGCCCGCGGCGTAAAGCGGATACGTCGCCAGGTAGAAGACGTCCGCGGCCGAGGGAAACGGCAGGTTCACGTGCAGAATGTGGGTGAACACCAAGAAGATCATCTGGCCGGTCGCAAAACTGAGGTTCGCCCCAGCCAGCAGCAGCCACGGCATCTTGCGGGCGGGGCGGTTGATGAGAACGCCCGCCACGATAGCCAGCGCCCCGCTGAGCCCGATCATGCCCCATGCTACCGCGCCCAGACCGGGCAATACGTAATAAATCGCCATGAGCAGCGTTATCCAGGCGATATAGATTTCCATCACCTTTTGTCGCCGCAATGCGATCACCTCCGCACCGTTCTCAGCCGGCTCACCGCCACCTATCTCGCCTTGGCGGAGGCGCAAGCCAACCTCAAATGAGCCCGATAAGTCGCATAAGTCCGTATTTACTGTTTCGGCCTGGCTACAAACAGGATATCGGCGTATGCTAATTAGGTAGATAGTGGTGTGCGCGACGCGGTGGCCTCGGTAACCGGGAAGCGAGGTGGCCGGCTTTCCGGGCACTGGCCCTAACTCCGGCCCGGTCCGATGGGTGCGGGCCGCACGCGCGCCAAGGCGATGATTACTTTGCCTGTTGGGTGGTGGTTTAGCTGGTCGCGAAGTGAAATCCGGCCGAGGCGAAACTTTTCTCGTTGTCGTCAACTACGAGGGTCAGCATGCACTCTGGCCCGCCGAAATCACTGTTCCGGCAGGCTGGCGGCAGGTGGGCCAGGCAATGCCCAAGGAAGCTTGCCTGTCTGCGATCAGGATCGCGTGGCCGGACATCACGCCCGTGAGCATTCGCGCGGCAAACCGGCCAACTATATGCGGGGCTCGCTTGGCACGAAACGCGGAGGCCGGTAACGGAGTTTGCCCGCATAACATGCGATATGTCCAAGAATTCTTCGAGCTGCGGGCTTCCCGTCAGCCCGACTCAGTCGCCGTAATCTCGGCCCAGGCGGAGATCACGTATCGCGCGCTCAATCACTCGGCAAACCAGCTCGCGCACTACTTGCAGGGCTGTGGCGTACGGCCAGAGACCGTGGTGGGCGTTTTCCTGGAACGTAGCATCGAAGCGATTCGCTGCCTGCTTGCGATCCTGAAAGCCGGCGGCGCGTACCTACCGATGGATCCATCGCTCCCGGACGTCCGGCTCGAAGGCATGTGCGAGGACGCGGGCGTCAAGTTCGTTCTGGTAAACAGCAGCAACGCAGCAGCGTTCCCGGCATCAGGCGCGAAGCTTCTCCTTGTCGACGAGTTGGCGCAGGAGATGGCGGCACAGCCGGCCACGTCCCCGGCGGCTGGCCTGCGGCCAGCCAACCTTGCCTACGCCATCCACACGTCGGGCTCAACCGGCCGCCCAAAGGCGGTAGCCGTCAGCCATGGCTCCCTCGCGTGTTTCTGCAGGGAAGTCGTCCGCGAATATGATCTTGGCCGCCGCGACCGGGTGGCCCAGTTCGCTGCTCTGGGTTTCGATACGTCGCTGGAGCAGATCTTGGCGGCATTGCTCAGCGGAGCCGTCCTACTGCTGTCGGCTGTCAAAACGGTCGCGCCTACGGACCTGGTCCGCTGCCTGGCGGCGCAGCGCATCACCGTCATCGATCTGACGCCTGCATACTGGCACCAGGTGCTCGCTGTCGCGCAGGCCGGAGAGGAGGATTTCGGCTCGCTGCGGCTGATGATTACCGGCGGCGATCTGGCAAACGCGGCGGACTGCCGCGCGGCGCTGCGCAGGGCCCGCGGAGCTAGGTTGCTTAACGCCTATGGTCTCACTGAGACCACCATCACCTCGGCTCTGTGTGACCTGAGCGAGGAAGTTCTGCCGCCTCAGGCCAGTACGCCGGTACCGGTCGGCAAGCCGCTCGCGCACACGCAGATATTCGTTCTGGATGAGAATCTGGACGCCGTGCCGCCCGGCATCACGGGCGAGATCTACATTGGCGGCTGCGGTGTCGCTCGCGGCTACGTGGGGCGGCCGGAACTGACCGCGGAGCTATTCGTGCCGAATCCTTACAGCGCGGTAGCCGGAGCGAGGATGTACCGGAGCGGCGACCTCGGGCGCTTTCGGCCGGACGGGAGTCTCGAGGTCGTCGGACGCGTGGACTGCCAAGTCAAGATCGGCGGCTTCCGCGTTGAGCCTGCCGAGATCGAAAGTGTCCTTGCCACCCATCCTGACATCGACGAGGTCGCTGTCATTGCCGGCGAAACCGCCGGCAACAAGCAGATCACGGCCTACTACAAGCCGCGCTATCGCACCGGGGCCGACGACACGCCGTCAGCGGAGAGTCTCCGGAGTTTTGTTTCCACATACCTTCCTGATTTCATGATCCCGGCAGTATTCGTCGCCCTCCAGCGGATGCCGCGGGCACCGGGCGGGAACGTTGACCGGCAAGCGCTGCCACGCCCAGTGATCGCAGCGACTGGACATGCGTCCGGCACAACATATACGCTCCTGCAGGCCGGGCTTTCTCACTTGTGGTCTGCCCTGCTAAATGTCGGCCAGGTGGGCCTCGATGACGATTTCTACCGGCTCGGTGGTAACTCGCTGCTCGCCGCGGAAATGCTGGCACGCGCATGCGTCATGTTCGGTATCGGGGCGGACCAGCTGCGGCCGCTCACCCGCTGCCTGCTGCGCCATCCGAACTTGCGCAGCTTTGCGAACGCGGTGCAGGACGCCCGCGCGGGCATTCTCGCCGCCGATGGTACGGATTCGCGAGTGGACTTCACCCGCGAGGCTGAACTGAACGTCCCGGTCCGTTCCGGCGCCGGGACCCCGCCTGACTGGAAGCAGCCGCGTGAGATTCTCCTCACCGGAGTGACAGGGTTCTTCGGCGTGCACATGCTGCGTGAGCTTCTCACCGCAACGAGCGCGCGTATCCACTGCCTGGTCCGCGCGCACCACGCCGGGCATGGCCTGCGGCGAATCGTGCTCGCGGCGGAGCGCTATCAACTAGGCGAACTTGCGCTCGATCGGGTCGTGCCGCTAGTCGGCGATCTCGGCCAGCCCGAGCTGGGCCTGCCAAAAGCGAGATTCACCGAGCTTGCGCGCATAACCGACATCATCTACCACGCGGGCGCGCAGGTAAATTTCATATACCCATACAGTGAACTGCGCGCCGCCAACGTGATCGGCACGCGGGAGCTCATCCGCCTGGCCGGTCTTTGCCGCGGCATACCCATTCACTACGTATCGACCATGGCAGTGCTCGCAGGTTTCGGCCACATGGGTGTGCGAGCGGTTACCGAGGAAACACCGCTTGCTCATGCTGATCACCTTTACGTCGGTTACATAGAGAGCAAGTTCATCGCCGAACAACTTCTCCGCAATGCCGCGCGCAGCGGCCTGCCAGTTGCCATCTACCGGCCCCTCGACATTGTCGGTGACCGGACCACCGGCGCCTGGAATACTACGACGGAAATGTGTGCGCTGATCAGGTTCATTACCGACACAGGCATTTCCCCGGATATCGATCTGCCACTGGACTTCATTCCAGCCGACGTCTGCGCGGCCGCCATAAATTGCATAGCCTCACATGTGGAAGCGACCGGGAGGACGTACCATTTGGCCAGCCCAGAGTATACGCTTCTCGGTTCGCTGGCTGACCGGCTACGTAACTTTGGGTACGTGATCCACGAGCTACCCTATCAAGATTGGCTGCGCGAACTGCTCCGCTATACGGCGGCCCACCCGGATCACCCGATGACGCCATTCATACCGCTATTTGTGGATCGCTGCGGGGGCATGACGGTAGCCGAGATGTACTTTGCGCATACCTTCCCGTCCTACGATCGGAAAAATGCAGAGCAGGCGCTGCGTGGCAGCGGCATCGTTTTTCCCGCTGTGGATGAGAACCTGCTGGATATTCACATTGAGTATCTGGTAGCCAGCGGTTTTCTGGCGGATCCACGTACGGGAAGCCGCGGCACGCCATGTTTGGCGCAGTGTGAACGCTGTGGCCCCGGAACGGTTCGCGATGACACGCCGCAACTATAGGGACTGGGAGTCCTTCGACGCGTCGAGGGCCCGGGGTGACTGTCCGGCCGCCTTCTGCGGCGACCTGAGCCCGGCTAGCGTGTTGAGCGCGTACAAGAAAGGGATAGTCCCGTTCCCAGCGCATAACGAGTACGCGCGCATTATTGACGAATTTCGGTATGAGGATCAAGTAGCGGAAGGGGTGATCGCCGTAGTCGGAGACGGTCAATATGATCCATACAGTTCCGCATGGTGGTCGCCGGATCCCCGGCTGGTCATGAAGGTCGAAAACGCTCATATTTCGCACAATGTCCGGAAACGGCTGCGCCGCCCACCCGAATGGACGACCACGGCCAATCATGCATATCAGCGCGTCGCCGAGGAGTGTCGGGTCGGCCGCGAGCCGCGCTGGCTTACCGACGCGCTGCTTGAGAGCCTCAATTTGCTGCACGAGGCGGGCTGGGCGCATAGCGTCGAGGTGTGGGAGGAAGGAAATCTCGTTGGCGGGGCGATCGGAATCGGCATCGGCCGGACGGTCAGTGGAGACTCGATGTTCAACCGGCATCCTGACGCGTCGAAAGTGGCGGTGGCGGACATGGCTGCGCGATTCGCCGAGGCGGGCGCTACCGTGATCGATGTGCAGTGGGACAGTCCGTACCTGCGGTCCCTCGGTGCCGAACCGATGCCGCGACGCCGTTACCTCGAATTGCTCGCCGCGTCGTCGCACCGGCTCGCGCCGCCCCGGCAGGTGCTACCAGCACAGCGGCTCATCGGGCCAACCGCCGCGTGACAAGCGCGGATAGCGCCGCGATGCGGCTGCGGCGACTGCGGGAGCACCAGCCAGCTCTAAAGGACCACGCCATGACGCTCGAGGTTGCTGGCTGCCGCGACTACTCAAACGATATTGGCTGCACCCCCAGTCCGCACCACCACGCCGGCTGTAACGACGATGGGACGTTGAGCAGCTGGCTGTCACCTTGCGCGGCGACCTGATCACGCCGGCCGATCCCCGGTACAACCAGGCGCGCGCCGTCTACAACGCCATGATCGACAGGCACCCGGCCGCCATCGCGCGCTGCCGCGACGTCGCCGACGTCATCGCCTGCGTCCGTTTCGGCCGCGACCACGGCGTGGAGATCGCCGTCCGCGGTGGCGGCCACAACGCGGCAGGCCTGGGAGTATGGGACGCTGCCCTGGTCATCGACCTTCCGCTACTCCGCAGCACCACCGTGAGCCCGGACGATCACACTGTCCGCGCCGACGGGGTGCATCTGGGGAGACGTCGATCACGCGACCGTGGCGTTCGGCATGGCCACTCCGTCCGGCTTCCTCGCCTCCACCGGCGTGGGAGGCCTGACGCTTTGGCCTGAACGGATGTGTTCGGACCTTCCTTCGATGCCACAGAGCTTGAACTATTAAGTCGGCGCCAGGTTCGAGTCCGTAGTCCAAGAACTCCTGGTAGGGAGTCCGGTCAAGATCCCATCGCCGGGCTCCAGGCGGTCGCCGGCGGGTGCGGGCGTGCGTGAGCAGGAGGTGGTGTCTGGCGCGGGAGATTCCGACGAAGAAAGAGGCGCGGGCTTCGTCGGGGTTTCCGAAGAACATTTCGTGTTCGACGGCCATAACGGAGACTGCGTCGAATTCGAGTCCCTTGCTTTTGTGGATCGACATCGGGTGCGGCTCTTCTGGGGTGATGCAGTGTGAAGCGTTTTAGTGCGCTGGTTGCCGCTGTGTCCGGTTTGGCTGTGTCGGTGAGTGCGTGAAGGGCTCCTTCTCGTTACGTTCCTGGTTGTCTCACGACCAGGACGGAAAGAAGGAGCCCGATGCAAGGCTATGCGCCTGGTGGGGACGGGGCGTTCGCGGAGTCGAGGAAGTGCTTCGGGGAGCTTGAGGACTGGGCGGCGTCAGGGGAGGCGGCGGGGCTGCAGCATGCTGAGCTGGAGGAACAGCTAGAGGTGCGGGGCCGGGAGCTGCTGCGGCGGGTGTTCCAGGACCGGCTGGATGCGACGGCTGCGGCCGAGGAGCGGCGGCATGACGTGGCCGGGGAGGACGGGGTCGTCCGGACACGCGCGGAAAAAGGCAGGAAACGGCCGCTGATGACGAGGTTCGGGCAGGTCACGGTGTCGCGGATCGCCTACCGGTCGCCGGGCAGGAGCAACGTGTGCCCGTTGGATGCCATGCTGAACTTGCCGGAGGAAAAGCACTCCCACGGGCTCCGCAGGCTCGCCGCTATCGAGGCCGCGCGCGGCTCGATGGAGGCGGCGGGTGCCGCGATCACCCGCGCGACTGGCGTGACGATGGGAAAACGGCAGGTAGAGGAGCTGGCCCGCCGCTGCGCCGCGCATGTGGAGGCGTTTTACCTGTGGCGCGTGATCGAGTCGGCGCCGGACGGGTGCCCGCTGATCTTGACCTTCGACGGGAAGGGCATCGTGATGCTGCCCGAAGCGCTGCGGCCGGCCACCGCGAAGGCCGCGGCATCCGCGGAGAACAAGCTCGCGACCCGGCTGTCGCCCGGGGAGAAGAACGGCCGGAAGCGGATGGCCGAACTGGCCTGCGTCTATGACGCGGTCCCGGTCCCGCGCACGCCGGAGGATGTCATCAGCACTCCGGCGCAGAATCGGCGAAAGAGCAAAGCGCAGGCAGCGGAGCTGAAGGGCAAGACAAAGCCGCGGGAGCCGCAGGCAAGGGGCAAGTGGCTGACCGCCTCGGTCACCGATGACATCCCCGCAGTCATCGCCGCTGCCTTCGGTGAGGCCGAACGCCGCGACCCCGGTCATGACCGCGGATGGGCCGTCCTCATCGACGGCAACAACACCCAGATCGACGCCGTCACCGCCGAGGCAGCCAGCCGCGGCGTCACGGTCACGATCGTGATCGACTTCATCCACGTGCTGGAATACCTGTGGAAGGCAGCCTGGTCCTTCTACGACAAGGGCGAGCCGGAATCTGAGGAATGGGTCGCCGCCCAGGCCCGCAAGATCCTGCACGGCAAAACCCGCCAGGTCGCGGCCGGGATCCGCCGCCGCGCCACCACCTACGGCTACTCCGGCCCCGAGCGTGCCGGCGCCGACGAATGCGCTCGCTACCTGGAGAACAAGCAGGACTACCTCGACTACGCCACCGCGCTGAAGGAAGGCTGGCCCATCGCCACCGGGATCATCGAGGGTGCCTGCAGGCACATCGTAAAAGACAGAATGGACATCACAGGCGCGAGATGGGGGCTTGAAGGCGCCGAAGCCGTCCTGAAGCTCCGTGCCCTCATCGCCACCGGCGACTTCGAGGACTACTGGCGCTTCCACCTCCGCCGCGAGCACGAACGCATCCACCACGCGAAATACCGCGAGACCTACGTCCTCGCAGCGTGACCAGCTCACCTCAAAAGAGCCGCACCCATCGACATCACTCGCACGCCGCGCTCGTCGGCGAACCGTGCCAGCGATTCAGCGTTTGCATCATCTGTGGTGAGTATTTCTTCGATATGGTCAATTACGTCCTTGACGATCTTCTCCACCCGTGCCGGAGACTCATAGTCGGGGTGAAGCGCGGTGATCGCGGGGGCGCCGAAGAAGTTCAGGAACCCGGCAGCTGCGTTGGACCACGATGATGACATTAGGGATCTGGTTGCGTACCTTCGCCACGGGGTCAGGCAGTTCGATGGGAGGGCGGGATGGGCCAGCAGTCCGGGCCGGTGGGCGCCGATGTCGCGGTCACGCATTCTTGGTCGCTGACCCGGCGGCGTCTTGTGATTTCTGGGTAGGTGTCCTCGCGCGGAGCTATACCGCGAATACGGCGGCACGAGCGTGGTGCACAAGTTCGCCGGGACCTGGCTGCTGCTGGTGAGCGGAGGAGGCCCGACCGCCGACAAGCCCGGAGTCACCTTCGCACCGCCCCTGGACCTGGATCAGGTCAGTCATGCCATGACACTGCGGGTCGCTGACTGCCGCGGAGCCTATGCAGCACTGACTGCCCGGGGCGCGGCCTTCCTCACCCCGCCCCATGATTGGGGCAGCTATGGGGTTGCTGGACTTCGTGATCTACGGGCCGCTGATCGTGATCGTGACGCTGCGGACCTGGCAAAGCCCCCGGCTCCGGGCGGGCGTCGCGTCGCTGGGGGCGGCCCTGTCCGCGGTGGCCATGGCCGCCATCACGTCGCTGGCGGGGCGGGGATCCCTCGCGGGTCTGCGACGGCACGGACACGCACGCGTCCGCGCTGCTCGTCGGGGCGGGGCTCGCTTTCGCCTGGCCACTGCGGCAGCGCGCACGCCGCTGTCTTCCCGGGCCGCCAGGTAGGCGAACAGGCTCGCCGTTGAACAGTAAGTAGATTCACCCCAGGCAGGAGTGCCATCGCTACGGGCTATCGCTGCGCACCTGCCAAGGCTCACCCGGCTGGCGATCGGCGCCGGGCAGGTCACCGTGCACATCTCGATCGCACGCCGGGAGGAGATACCCGCTGAGGCGGTGGAATTCGCCCGGGAACTGGCGCAGCAGGCTGAGCGGTTCGCGGCCGACTGCGAGCGGCTGAACGCCGCGCACGAGGTCAAGGCTGCCGACGGCAACGCAGCCTGACAATGCAGGCGGGGCGGCAGGAAACGGCATTTCCTGCCGCCCCCGGTACTCCCCAGGTCTCGCAACCAAGAGAGGACCCGATCATATGCGTAACGTGACCGGCGAGCAGTTCGCCCAGGTCGACAACCCGGATCCGTTTGCTTCCCCGGTGTGGCGGTCCCCGGTCTACCGGACCCCCGAAGCGGTGATCTGGATCGTTCAGCTCCTCCGGGCGTTGTTTCGGCTGTTTCGCTTCGCGGTCCGCCACCCCGTGCTCGACGCCGTGTGCGCTGGCGTGGCGCTGCTGTGGATCCATGCGGGCTGGCCCGTCGTGGCGGGCCTTGCAGGTGGCGTGCTGGCGGGCCTGACATTGCTCCGGGTCATCCGGCCGGACTGTTTCGCCCGGTTCGTCGGCACCCCCGCGCGGTGCCGGTGGCGGTGGTGGTTCTACCGGCGGCACTGGCACGCGGTGATGACGATCACCAGGCTTGCCCCCGCGTACCAGGGCCGGATCATGCTGCCGGTCCTGGGCAGGGTCGCCGCAACCGGATTCGTCGACCGGGTGAGCGTGGCGCTGGTATCCGGCCAGAGCCCGGCCGACTTCGCCAACCGGGCCGAAGGCCTGGCCCACGGGTTCCGGGCGCACCTGTGCCGGGTGCGCACGAATGTGCCGGGCACCGTGGTACTGGAACTGGTGCGCCGCGATGCCCTGGCCGAGCCGATGCCCGCGCTGCCGGTCCCCCACGAGGCGAACCTGCGGGCGCTGCCGGTCGGGCGGTGCGAAGACGGCAGCACCTTCACGGTCAGGCTGCACGGCACGCACCTGCTGATCGCCGGAGCAACCGGGGCAGGCAAGGGCTCATACCTGTGGAGCATGGTGCGGGCGATGTTGCCCGCGATGGCCGACGGGCTCGCCTGCGTGCACGCCTGCGACCCGAAGCTGATGGAACTCGCCTTCGGCCGGGCGCTGTTCGACCGCTACGGCCGGTACGCCGCCGACCCCGCCGACATCGCCGAACTGCTCGAAGACGCGGTGTCGGACATGCAACTGCGCGCCCGGCTGTTCGCCGGGCGGCAGCGCGACCACCGGCCGACCAGCGAGTACCCGTTCACGGTGGTGATCGTTGATGAGATCGCGTTCCTGACCGCCTACCAGGCCGATCGCAAGCTCAAAGACCGCACCCTCGCGGCGCTGGCCACGCTCACCACCCAGGGCCGGGCGGTCGGCTACTGCGTGGTGGCAGCGCTGCAAGACCCCCGCAAAGAAGTGCTGAACATCCGCAACCTGTTCCCCGACAAGATCGCGCTGCGCCTCGACGAGCCCGGGCAGGCAGACATGGTGCTCGGAGACGGGGCGCGCGACCGCGGCGCGCGCGGCGAGGAGATCTCCCCCAACCCCGCGATCGGCGCTGGCGTCGGGTTCGTCCGCCTCGAAACAGACCCCGACCCGGTGCGCGTGCGCGCCGCCTACGTCTGCGATGAGGACATCCGCGCCATGACCGCCGCGTATGCCCCTCCAGCCGCGCTGCGAGTGCTCGCCGGGGGTGAGGCCGGATGAGCCGGAC
The DNA here is from genome assembly GCA_963820395.1 of uncultured Actinomycetota bacterium. Taxonomy (GTDB): domain Bacteria; phylum Actinomycetota; class Actinomycetes; order Streptosporangiales; family Streptosporangiaceae; genus DATFVJ01. The sequence goes on from CAWGAE010000005.1 coordinate 107,692, forward strand.
CACCACATGGCGGACCGATGAGGCCTGCCCGGTCTGCCGGACCGGCCTGACCGCCCTTGATGACGGCGGGCCGATGCTGACCTTCGAGTGCCGGTTGTGCGGGTGGTCGCACGCCGGGCAAGCCGACGCGCCCGGAGGTGACACATGACCGAAACGTCGGCGTCGACTGGACGAGCCCGGCCGCCTCTCGCCCGCCAGGTGGTGCGCGATCTGGCCGTACAGCAAGGCGGGTGCATCCGGCCCGTTCAGGTCCGCCGGACCGACCTGGAATCCGGCCAGACCGAGCACCTGCTGATCCCCTGCGGGCACACGCTCGCATCGGTGTGCCCGCCTTGCGCCGAGCGCAAGCGCGCACTGCGCGCCGCCCAATGCCGTGAGGGCCGGCACCTCGAGGACGAACCGGTGCTCGACCGGGACGACCCGGATGACGTGCAGCGCATGTGGGTCGAGAAGCGGGCCGAAGCCCAGGCCGAGCGCGACCACGCTCAGGCAGCGGAGCGCGACACCACCGACCTGGACACGCTCACCGAGGACCTGGACGAGGAGATCACCAACGCTGGCGTACGCGGCAAAGTACTCCCGGACCGGCGCAACCGGCGGTCCCGGTCGACCCGGCGCCGTGACGATTCCCCGGACCTGCCTCACCGGCCCGTCGCCGCACGCACCCTGGGCAAGGTCTACACGGCAGCCGACGGAAAGACGTTCCGCCCGTCACTCTTCCTGACCCTGACCTGCCCCGGTTACGGCCGGGTCGGCACCGACGGCACCCCGGCCGACCCGGACTCTTACGACTACCGGCAGGCGGCACGAGACGCCATCCACTTCGCGGCGCTGTTCGACCGGTTCATCCAGAATCTTCGCCGGTTCCTCGGCTACGACGTCCAGTACTTCGCCGCCGTCGAACCACAGCGCCGCCTCGCCCCGCACATTCACATCGCGATGCGCGGCACCGTGTCACGCGCAGAGCTGCGCCGGCTGATTGCCGCGACCTATCACAACGTGTGGTGGCCGCCCACAGACGAAGTCAGGCACGGCGACGGCAACCCCCGGTCTGGCACGAGGGCACCGGGCGCTACATCGATGCCGCGACAGGCGAACTCCTCCCCACATGGGACGAGGCGCTGGACGCGATCGGCGACCAGGACGACCCGCTGCACGTCGCCCGCTACGGCCGCCGGTTCGACGCGCAAGGCGTGCTCGCGGGCTCCGACGACTCGGCCCGATGCATCGGTTACCTGACCAAGTACCTCACCAAAGGGCTCGCCGACTGCCACCAGGCCGAGACGGACGCGCAGCGCGCACACGCCGACCGGCTGGCCGAGGCCCTGCGGTACGAGCCCTGCTCGCCGACCTGCGCGAACTGGCTCCGCTACGGCCTCCAGCCGAAAAATCCTCGTCAAGGCCTGCGGCCCGGCTGGTGCAAGGGCAAGGCCCACCGCCGGGAGCACCTGGGCTACGGCGGCCGCCGGGTCCTCGTCTCCCGCAAATGGTCCGGCAAGACGCTCGCCGGTCACCGCGCCGAGCGCAAGGCATGGCTGATGACCGCGCTCGGGATTTCGGCAACCGATCCCGGCCGGTACCTCTGGGAGCCGGTCAGCCCCGGAGATCCCGGCCACATGCCCAACGCACAGCGCCTGTTGCACATCGTCGCCGACCGGCTCAAGTGGAAACAGGCGCTGGACGAAGCCCGGCGCACAGCCACCGGGCAAGCGACCGGCCATCTTCCGGCAACGGGGAGGGCCGCTTGATGGGCACATCGCAAGACGACCATCACGCTGACCCGCTCGACGGCCTGCCCCTGCTGATCCCGGTTCCGGTCGCGGCCAAGCTGCTCGGCATCAGCAGGGCGGCAGCGTACCGCTTCGCGAACACCGGTGATCTGCCGGTCAAGCGCCTCGGCCGCCGTCTGTATGTGGTTACCGCACGCCTGCGGGACTTCATCGAGACGGGGGCCAAGGCAGCATGAAAGGCCACGTCTACCGGCGAGCAGACACCTGGTCCTACCTGTTCGACATCGACCCCGACCCGCTGACCGGGAAGCGCGGGCAGGCCAACGGGAGCGGATTCACGACGGAGCGGGCTGCCTGGACCGCGTGCCGGGCGGCCATCAAGGACTACGAGGACAGCCGCCGGGTCGAACCATCCAAGCGCAAAGTCGAGGACGCGCTGAACGAATGGCTGACGCGAATCCGGCACTCGGTCAAGGCGTCGATGTGGCAGAACTGGCGCAACTACGCCGACTACTACGTGATCCCCCACATCGGCCAGCGCAAGGCCCAGGACATCGACGGTGCGGTCCTGGACGCGCTCTACGCCAGGCTGCTGGCCGAGGGACGCCGCAAGGCCGACAACAACTCCCAGATGTATCAGCACTGGCAGGCCAACCGGGACGCCAAGCCCGCGGGACCTCGTCAAGGCGTGGAGGCAACATCAGGGATGCGCCGCTGCGAGCTGGCCGGGGCACGACGCGACAAGCTCGACCTGGACACCGGGACACTGACGATCGAGATCAGCCGCGTAGTTGTCGACGGCCGGGTCGTCGAGTCGGACGGCAAGACCGAGAACGCGCAACGGGTGATCGCCCTCGATCCCTTCACCCTCGCGGCGCTGCGGCACCTGGTGGAACAGCTCGACGCAGAACACGCCGAACTCGGGCCGGACTACGAGGATCACGGGCTGCTGTTCTGCTGGGAGAACGGCAGGCCCCCGCACCCCGACACGATCACCCGCCGGTTCAAGCGGCTATCCGTTAGAGCCGGACTCCCCCTCATCGACCTGCACGACGTGCGGCACAGCTACGCCACCGCGGGCCGCGATGCGAAGATCGACTGGAAGGCGCTCAGCGTGCGGATCGGCCACGCGGACGTGGCGTTCACCATGAAGCAGTACGTCCAAGCGGACCTGGAGGCCGACCGCCAGGTGGCGAACACCCTCGCAGAGCTGATCATCGGCGGCTCGCTGGCCTCGGTCCAGATCGAGGACCAGGACGACGCGGACGGCCGTGATGATGCCGCCTGACCAAGATCCCGTTTACAAATCCGTTTACAGGATGCATGGAAGGAGGCCCGGAGGATCACCCTCCGGGCCTCTGAGCTGGTAGCGGGGGCGGGATTTGATTCCCTATGGGAGCTGAGTTGTCAAGGGGTTGCGTGTGAAATCTTGTGGCTGCGCGGAGCCGGGCGGAGATGCTGGCGAGGTCTTCGGTGAGCCAGTCGACGTAGCTGCGTGGGTGGATGGTGTCGCGGTTGGCGAAGCTGGCCAAGTCGTCGAGGATGCCGTCGGCGGCGTATTGCAGCCATTCCTGGAGGATGGCGGTGATGTCGATGAGTTCGCGCAGGTCGTCGGCTTGGTCAAGATTTAGGACGATGGCGGGTTCGGGCATGGTCGTGGTCCTTTCTGCTGGTGTGCGGGCATGCGGGCATGGCCGCGCCGCTTAGCGCGCACGGTTGATGGTGCAGGCGGGCGGGAAGGCGGCGGGTCAGGTGGCGGGCTTGACGGCCTGCTGGTGGCGCGGCGACGATCGGGGGCGGGGAGGGTCGCCTCGCTTGTCCGGCCCGGTTGTGGCCGCCTGAGGGGCCTTCCCCGCCGTCGTGCGGCTTCGGCGGCGTTTGCGGACGTCCTCGGGGACGGTCCACTTCTCCGCGATGATCTGCCTGGCCTGCTCGGGGGTGACCGGGTTGGCGTTGTTGTCGCAGATCACATATGGTCTGCCGCGATCCATCACGGTCCAGGCGCGTTCGGCGAGGTGGCCGGCGACGACGCAGCAGGCCTTGAGGTGGGTAGCGCCGCGTTCGGTCATCTGCAGGTAGTAGATCCGGGCGAGCTGGGGATCCTGCTTGCGGGCGGTGTCGGCGGCGCGGACGAAGGTGGCGCGCAGCAGCGACGGCCCGGCCTTGCTCATCGGCTGGCCCTTACGGTCAGTCTCGCCGGTCTGGCTGGCGCGTGGGGCGAGCCCGACGAAGGACTTGAACCGCGCTCCATCGGGGAACCGGCCGGGCCGGCCCATGGCCGCGACCAGGACCGGGGCGCTGATCTGCGCGAACCCGGGCAGGGAGCGGGCGAGCTGGCGGGGGTCCACCTTCTTGTAGCGTTTCTCGCGGGCAGCGGCGTGCGCGGCGAGCTCGGCCTGGACGGCTTTCAGCAGCCGCACCTCGGTGGCCACCTCGGCGGCAAGCTCGTCGAACGCTACCGCCGGGTGATCGCCGTACAGCTCAAGTGCCGCCGCCGCGGCGGCCTGCCACTCCCGTGCCCGGACTTGGCCTTGCTGCTGGTTCGATGCGGTGGCGATCAGCCGGGTGAGCTCCGCCTCGCTGGCGGCTGCGAGTTTGCGGGGATCGGCGTAGCGTTCCAGCATCGCCAGGTCGGCGGTGCCGAGGTCACCGGCTAGCGGGGTCATCGGCAGCAGCTGCCGCACCAGGTCCTTGATCCGCACCTTGTGGGTGGCGGCGTCTTTGGTCAGCCGGTCACAGGCCCGGACCCGCCGGTCCAGCGCCGCCGCGTGCACGCCCGGCAGCTCGAGGGGCTGCAGCCCGCGCGGGTCGGCCAGCGGCAGCCGGGCCAGCGTCTCCGCGTCGATCCCGTTCGATTTCGCGTGGCGGCGCAGGAACCGGCGTAAATCAGCGGCCTTGGCCGACGAGACACGGTAGACCGCATGCCCGCGGCGGGCGAAGAAACCGCGATCGGCAGCCACGCCGGACCCGTCGGCTCAAACACCACCGCCAGCCGCGTGCCCTCCGGCGCGCCCGCCAGCGCAGACTGCTCCACCGCCGACAGCGACGCCACCGTGGGCACGCACGACGACCGGCACACCTGCCGCCCGTCGGCCTCCAGCACCCGCACCGAATGCCGCGACGCGATCCCCAGATCGATCCCCACCAGCCGCCGGGACGGCGGCTGTTCCTCTTCCTGCTGCCTCATCATCACCTTCTCCTATGTCGTCCGGATCGTTCACTCCGGCAGCGCAGCAGGCAGCAACCTCCCAATCGGCCACGGTCCCAAGGCGCAAGAGCCCGGCAACGGCTCCCACTCATGTGCTGCAACCGGGCCAGACCCTGCCGGGCTGGCCCACTTCCCTCATGCGGGTCATCCGTGGCCAGGCCAGCAGTGGCAATCAAATCCACGAGGCTCGGCACGGCCGCCCTCAGAACCCAACGCGTCGCCACCTACCGGACCAGCCGGGGATGCTCATGCAACCCTGGAACCCCGAGCTGATCAAGCACCGGAGTTCCTTACATGAACCCGCGACCTCTGGGTTATGAGCCCAGGCTGGCGTGTTCATATCAGTCCGGGGTCCGGACACCCAACCTAACGGCCCCCCGAGCGCGACACTGTGGTGGTAAGACGGGAACGCGCGCTGCAGCTGACCGAGCGAGTTTTGCAGGGGCTGGACGAGGGCCAGGGCGAGTGGCCGCTGAGCCTGGTGAAGGAGCGGTCCGTCTTCGGCTCATTCGCGCGCGGCGCGACCGAACCGCACGACGTGGACATCGACGTAGAGCACGAGGTCGACCAGCGCTGGGCCGCGCATTTCGCCGACTGCCTCGCCTACGGGCGTGACCATTTCAGCCTGATGAAGCGCCCCTAACCGGCGGCAAACGAGGATGCCAACACCTTCAACTTCCGCAGCGAGGCCGACTTCGGCATGACACTGCTGTGGCGCAAGGGTGATCCGCTCGCGGTCGCGCGGAAACGCCTGCACGCGATCCAGCCCGGCCCATCCGAAGGTCGGGCACCCCGTGATGCCAAGCTGCGGCAGTTCGACGGCCTCGACCGCTGGATACCCCGTCCCCTCCGCGAGGCCATCTCCGCCGCGGCCAGCGGCGGGGCCATCACCTGGAGCGCGTGGTCCTCACCGACGGCGAGGTGACCAACCGCGCCGCGAGCAGCTGGCCGGCAGGTGGACTCCATCCAGCCCGCTGTACCGGGCCGCCCGCGCTGTGGTCGCCGACTGGGAGCGGCGGCATCGATCCCTGCCACGGCCACCTCCACGGAGCCGACATCCATGACGCCGACGCTGCGTACTACGCCGGGTTCGGCTGGCGGTACTTCACCTCCATCCGGGCCTGCCTGACCGAATACGGCGGCGGCGTGGAGTGGCAGGAGGTCGTCCACCCGACCCGTACCAGGCCCCTGGACGCGCTGGCATTATCCCTGCGACCGCGAACTTCTCGCGCGGGCCGCTTGGTCATAAGACTCGCCGAGCCCGGCCCGCAATAGTGGATCCACCAGCTATGCGGAGACTGGACGGGACGGCGCCTACATCGCGGCCTGCCATCCGCGAATCCTCTTCTGTACCCCCAGCCTCCGGAGCAGGCAACAGGCCGTAAAGCGCCCATGGCCGACCGCGCCGCTTGTTCATCGAGCGCCGCATACACACTCGTCCGGCGTGCCATCGAAGGACCCTGCGTCCCGCAGGATGCCGCCAATCCACGCCCAGAACGGCGGTCAGATGACGGTCAAACGATCTTCAATGGATCTGGCGAGAGCGAGACCAACGCCCTGACCTGTGGATTTGCGTGGAGCTACGGGGATTCGAACCCCGGACCTCTTGCATGCCATGCAAGCGCTCTACCAGCTGAGCTATAGCCCCTGGGACGCGCGCCGCGAGTACCTGGTGGCCCGTACGGACTCGGGCAGCAGCGCCACGCCAGTGTATAGGAGCTCACCGCGCCACAACGAACCATGGGCGACAACCGACCCGAAGGCGATATCAGCGGTCGTCACCCAGCACGGGCTCGGGCAGCGTCCCCGCGTTATGCTCAAGCACCCGCCATCTGGTCCAGCCCATGCCAATCAGCGACCACGCGCAGTTTGCCAGCGGCCCGAGTGCTCCCCACAACTCCTCGGGCATGCCGAGTAGCCGAGCCATACCGAGGCGGATCGCCGCGCCGTGGCTGACCACCACCGCGAGCCCGTCATCTGGCAGGTTGGCCGCGACCCGCTCCAAGGCGCCGCACACGCGCTCGCCGACCGCCGCTGATGACTCACCCTCGGGCGGCGTCCACGTTGCGTGCGCCTCGGGGTAGCGCTCCCTGATCTCCTTGTCCGAGAGCCCTTCCCACACGCCGCCGTACCGTTCACGCAAGTCCTTGTCCGCGGTCACGGGCAGCCCCGTGAGCCGGCTGAGCGGCGCCGCCGTACCGGCAGCGCGGCGCAGGTCAGATGACACGATCAGGTCCGGCCGCAGCGCGGCGAGCAGCCGCGCCGCGCGTTCGGCCTGCCGTTCACCCGTCTCGTCAAGCGGGATGTCGCTCTGGCCCTGGAACCGCTTCTCGACGTTCCAGACGGTCTGACCGTGCCGCCATAGAATAAGCCGACGCGTACTCAGCGTGTCCCCCCTGCTTCCCTGGCATCCCCGGCCGTCACCGGCTCCAGTGGGATCCGCGGACAGTCCTTCCACAACCGTTCGAGCGCGTAGAAAACCCGCTCCTCCTCCAGTTGCACATGGATGACGAGATCCACATAGTCGAGCAGGACCCAGCGGCCTTCACGCTCGCCCTCCCGCCGCACCGGGTTGGCGCCTGCCCGGCGCATCCGCTCCTCGATCTCATCGACGATGGCACGGACCTGGCGATCGTTACGCGCGGAGCACAGCAGGAATGCGTCGGTGATGACGAGTTGCCCGCTCACGTCGTAGCCGATGATGGAGTTGGCAAGCTTGTCCGCGGCGGCCTCCGCGGCGATCCGCATCAGCTCCACTGTTTGTGTTGTGGCGGTCACGATATGGTGTCTTCCTCCTCACGCGGAAGCGCCCCCCGTCTAGCCAGGCGAAGCGCCAGTCATCAAGCATCAAGCATGTACCCATCAGTCGTCCCGGTACAGGTGACGTTTTGCTATGTACTGCACGATGCCATCCGGCACCAGATACCAGATCGGCTCACCGGCGCGGACCCGCTCGCGACACGCGGTCGACGAGATGGCCAGCGCCGGAATCTCGATCAGGCTCGCCTGTTTATCGGAAATGCCACGACCGGACAGCTGTTGAAGCTGGTGGCCCGGACGTGTACAGCCTACGAAGTGCGCGAGGGTGAGTAGTTCATCCGCGTGCCGCCACGAGATCATCCTGGCGAGCGCGTCGGCGCCGGTAATGAAGAAGAATTCAGGCTCCGGACCGCGCGCCGCCCGCAGATCACGCAGCGTGTCGATTGTGTAGGTGGGCGCCTGCCGGTCGATGTCCACCCGGTCGACGGTAAAACGCGGATTCGACGCGGTGGCGATCACGGTCATCAGGTACCGGTCCTCGGCCGGCGCCACCTCGCGCTGCCCCTTCTCCCAGGGCTGACCGGTGGGCACGAACACCACCTCATCGAGCGAGAACGCGTGCGCCACCTCGCTCGCCGCGACGAGGTGGCCATGGTGAATAGGATCGAACGTGCCGCCCATGATGCCGATCCGGTTCCCACCGCCGCCGTTCCAGCGTGCCCGCACCACGGCTGCGGACTCGGGGAGGTCCGCAACCACGGGCTGCCCTGCGGCGCCCGCCGCTGCCCGGCCGGCTTCTGCGGCATCTGCGTTCATGCGACATGACCCTAGCGCGCCCGTCTGACAGATCCGGCTAGCGCTCCGTCAGGGGTGTGAGACAAGTTTGTGGGTAACCATCTGGTAACTTGCTCTTACCAGCTGGTCTGAGTGTGAAGTTGTCAGGTGACGGTACAGGCCGCGCCTTTCTGGTTGTGCGGTTGTTGCCAGATCTGTTCCCACCGTCCGCTGGCTTGCTGGCATCGCAGGGTGAGGATGCCGGTTGGGGCTCCAGCGGGCGCCCGGTGCGCCAGGATCTGCCCCGGCGGGATCCAGCATCCGGGGAGCCGGCCCTCGGCCAGCAAGTCACGCTGCGGCCGTGCGTCGCGTTTATCGTCTAGCGGCCGCAGGCCGCTGCGGCGTCGGCCGCTCGGCCAGGTGCGCCTCGGCGCCCGCGCGCTGGGGTCCTCCGGTGACCTACCGCCAGCCGATGTACGCCCCGGCGGCGAACGCGGCCTCGCCCGGGTTCTCGAAGCGGGCCAGCCAACGACCCGAAATGCTCCCGCTCAGCCGGGGTGAAAATGTCACGACCAGCACCGACCCCAAGCACCTACAACGTGTCTCACACCCCCGTCAGGCCGGGCAGCGGCGGCTCGCCGGACGTCCACGTGACTACCCGCACCGCCTTACCCACCTCCACTCGCGGAACGGTACCCGACGCAAGCACCCGGACCTGCGCGCGCAGCCCAAACTCCAGCCGGACCGCATCCTCGAGTATGGCGGCGAGCATGTCGGCAGGATCGTGTCCGGTCGCGTGAGCCGTTATGGATTCAACGGCGACGATCAGCTCCCTAACGGCGGTGCGGTTGTCCACCACCAGCAGATAGTGCGGCGACACCCGGCCATCGGCGAGCAGCACGCGCTCCACCTCGGCCGGGTACAGGTTGACGCCACGGATGACGAGCATGTCGTCGCTCCGGCCGGTGACCTTGGTCATCCTGATCAGGGTCCGGCCGCAGGCGCAGCTGCCCCGGCGCAGCGCCGCGATGTCACCGGTGCGGTACCTCAGCAGCGGCAGCGCCTGCTTCGTGAGCGTGCTGAACACCAGCTCACCCATAGTCCCGTCCGGCACGGGCTCGCCCGTCACCGGATTGATCGCCTCTACCAGGAAGTGGTCCTCGTTCACGTGCAGGCCGTCCTGTGCCACCACGCACTCCGATGCCACCCCTGGGCCGATCACCTCGGACAGTCCGTAGATATCGAGCGCGCGCAGGCCGAGGAGGTCCTGGATACGTGCCCGCATGGACTCGCTCCACGATTCCGCGCCGAAAAGCCCCGCCTTCAGCCCGATGTCGCCTGGCTTCATCCCCGCCTCCGCCACGGCCTCGCCGAGGCGGACAGCGTACGAGGGCGCACAGGTGAGGATGTCCGGTTTCAGGTCTTGCAACAGCCTGAGCTGGCGCGCGGTCATCCCGCCGGAGACAGGAACCACGGTGACGCCGAGCCGGATGGCTCCCTGATGGATGCCGACACCGCCGGTGAAGAGCCCGTAGCCATACGCGTTGTGGATGATGCTGCCGTGGGACGCGCCCGCTGCGGCGAGCGCCCGCGCACACATCTGTGACCACAAGTCGAGGTCATCCCTCGTATAGGAAACGAGGGTCGGGCGGCCGCCCGTACCGCTTGACCCGTGTACGGCCGCGACTTCCTCTCGTGGGACAGCCAGCATCCCGAACGGGTAAGTGTCCCAGAGATCTTGTTTCCGCGTGAATGGAAGGCCCGCCAGGCTGTCAAGGGTCACGTCGCCGCCGCCACTCACCCCGGCCAACTTGAGCCGCTCGGCCTGGAGGCCTCCGGCCGCGAGCAGCCGGTCCAAGAGGGCGCGCAGCCGGCCGGACTGGAGAACAGCGCGCTGCTCCTCCGGCATCGCCTCCGCGGCCTCGTCGAACATGGGCGTGTGGTCCATTGAGTTCCTCCGGGGGATTAACATGCGGGACATGGCCTCAGCAACGGGCAATGTGCCCGACCGGGCACGCGTGCGCCTGACCGGGATCTCGTCCCGTGCCTACGAGCATCCCGCCGATCGTTCCGCTCTCACCGCAATGCGTAAGCTGACCGGATTCGACGTCCTGCTGCGGCGCCTCGCGGGCCTTTTCTCAGACCGTAGCCTCCTGTTGACCTTCCTGGCCAGCGGCGTGCGAGTGTCAGAGCGGCAGTTTCCGCACATCCACGACATGCTGCGGGACGGGGCGTACGTACTGGACCTGCCCGCGGTGCCCGAGCTGTTCGTCACGCAGAACCCGATCGTCAACGCGATGGCGCTCGGCTCGGACCGTCCGTTCATCGTGATCACCACCGGTATGATCGACCTCTACGACGCGGAGGAGCTCCGGTTCGCGGTCGGCCACGAAATCGGCCACGTGCTGTCCGGGCACGCGGTCTACCGGACCATGCTGTTCCATCTGATCAACCTGGCGAGGCGCATCGCCTGGATACCTTTCGCGTACGCGGGGCTCAGGCCGATCGTGTGGGCGCTTGAGGAGTGGTATCGAAAGTCGGAGCTCTCCTGCGACCGCGCGGGACTGCTGGCCGGCCAGGATTTGGACGCCGCCAGGCGCGCGCTGATGAAGATGGCAGGCGGCGCGAAGATGTCCGAGCTGAGCGCCGATGCCTTCCACGAGCAGGCGCGTGAGTACGATGCCGTACCCGACGTGCGGGACGGCCTGCTCAAGCTGCTGCAACTGCAGGGCAATACGCACCCGTTCGCCGTCGTGCGCTTCGCCGAGCTTGACCGCTGGGTCACCGACGGAAGCTACGGCAAGATACTGGACGGCGACTACCCGCGGCGCGGTGACGACGGGGACTCCTCGGTGACCGAGGACGTGAAGGAGGCCGCCCGCTCGTACCAGGAGTCCTGGAGCCGCACGGCTGATCCTCTGATGGGCCTGGTGCGCGGCATGACCGAAGGCGCGATGGGCGCGAGCGAGCGGCTCTGGGGCCGGTTCGGCCGCCGCGAGGGCGACCAGAACTGATGCGAGCGGTCCCGCTGAAGCTGCGCTTGGCGCGGCCCCGGTTCTGCCGCTGCTCAGGCTGGCGGCGCCGTAAGGCCTGCGAAACGGGTGCAGATTGATCACTTCCGTCTCGATGCCGACCGTCCCGGGCAAGCGGAGTGAGGCGATTGCCGCTTCGACCGTGCCTTCGCGCACTGTTCCCACCTGGCCCTCCCGCTCCCGGCGAGTAAGCCTCGAGCAGGCGTCCCGCTGCGTGCAGGCGCTTCAGCGCAGTCATTTTTCCCCAGCCCGCGAAGCTATCTCGCGAGCGGGATCTACTCGGGCGCCCGACCGGCCGATGACCAGAACCATAACGCGCCCGAACCTACCTCCGGCGGCTACCCGCCCTGGCGCCACCCTCCGTATTCGTTGGAACTGAAGGATCTTGGTCCTCGCCTGGGTGGCGCGGCTACCGAGGCTTACCCTGCCGGGCGGGGCGTGCGGGGCCTGCGGGCTCGCACGGCTGGCGGGGCTGATGAGACTGGCGGGGCTGACGGGGGGCGAGGAGGACGAGATCGTCGCGGTGGACGATCTCGCGCTCGTAGCCAGGGCCGAGTTCGCGGGCGAGCCACCGCGTGGAACGGCCCATCAGGCCAGGGATCTCGGCCGCATCGAAGTTGACCACGCCGCGCGCCACGACGCTGCCTGCTTCGTCGCACAGGTCCACCGGGTCCCCAGCCTCGAAGGGGCCCTCGACGCCGGTCACCCCGGCGGGCAGCAGCGACGTCCGACGGGCCACGATCGCCTCCACGGCCCCGGGGTCAAGCGTTAGCCGGCCGCGGCCCTTTGTGGCGTGCGCCAGCCAGAGCAGCCGCGTAGCCGGACGCCGCCCAGCGGGTACGAAATACGTACCGACCGGATCTCCGGCGAGCGCTTCGGCGGCCTCTGTCGCACCAGCGAGCACCGCCGGGATGCCAGCGCCTGTCGCGATCAGGGCCGATTCCACCTTGGTCGCCATCCCGCCGGTCCCGACGCCCCGGCTGCCCTCCCGGCCTAGCCGGACCCCGTCCAGGTCGTGCCAGCCGCGCACCTCAGTGATCCGCCTTGAGCCTGCACGGTGCGGCTCGCCGTCGTAAAGCGCGTCTACGTCGGAGAGCAGCACGAGCGCGTCAGCCCTGATCACATGCGCGACGAGGGCGGCCAGCCGGTCGTTGTCGCCGAACCTGATCTCCTCGGTGGCAACCGTGTCGTTCTCGTTGACGACAGGCAGCACACCGAGTTCGAGCAGGCGGCCGAGGGTGCGCTGGGCGTTGCGGTAATGGGAGCGGCGCATCAGGTCATCGGCTGTCAGCAGCACCTGTCCGGCCCGCACCCCATGCTTCGCGAAAACGGCAGTGTACCTGGCGGCCAGCAGTACCTGTCCCACGCTCGCCGCGGCCTGTTGGGTGGCAAGGTCCCGGGGCCGGCGGTCGAGGCCGAGCGGGGCGAGGCCGGAGGCGATCGCACCCGAGGAAACAAGGACGAGTTCAGCGCCCGCCGTCGCCCGGCGGGCGAGAACATCCGCGAGCGCGGCGATCCTGTCATCGTCGATGCCGGCCTCGGTGGTGCTCAGCGAGGACGAGCCCACCTTGACCACGACCCGGCGGGCGGCCGCGATCACGGGCCGCGCGACTGTCATGACCGCAGCCTACGGTCGCTGCCGCGCGGGCCGAGCCGGGCCGGACCGGCGCCCTCTTCGGCGGCAGCCCCAGCGCCCCATCCTGGCTCCCAGTCGAAGACGACGCCATTGTCGTCATCGCCGATCACCACCTCGGCGCCGGCCTGCGCCCCCATCTCGGCCAGTGCTTCCTCCACGCCGAGGCGCGCGAGCCTGTCCGCAAGGTAGCCAACCGCCTCGTCGTTGCCGAAATCGGTCTGTTGTATCCAGCGGCGTGGTTTCGCGCCACGGACAACGAAGCTGTTTTCGCCGGTCCGCATCACCTCGAAGCCGGGATCACCGAGCGGCGCAGGCCGGATGACCTGACGGGCCGGCTTCGCCGCTGGCGCGCTCGCGCGCGCCGCCTCGATCACCCGGGCCACGGCGAATGCAAGCTCGCGCAACCCCTCGCGGGTGGCGGCGGAAACGGCGAACACCGGGATCCCCCGCTCCTCGAGCGCCGGGCGCACCAGATCCGCAAGCTCACGCGCCTCGGGAACGTCGATCTTGTTCAGCACGGCAAGCCGCGGCCGGGCCGCCATGACGGCACCGGTCGCGTCCGCGTACGCGGCGAGCTCAGCCTCGAGCGCGTCAAGATCGGAAATAGGGTCTCTCCCTGGATCCTCGGTGGCGCAGTCAAGCACATGGACCAGGACGGAGCAGCGTTCGATGTGCCGGAGAAACTCCAGTCCGAGCCCTCTGCCCGAGCTTGCTCCCGGCACCAGGCCCGGCACATCTGCCAGCACGAACTGGGTGTCGCCGGCCGCTGCGACACCGAGGTTCGGCACAAGGGTGGTGAATGGGTAGCCGGCGATCTTGGGGCGCGCCGCGGACATCGCCGCGATCAGCGATGACTTGCCGGCGTTCGGGAAGCCGACGAGACCGGCATCGGCGACGGTCTTCAGCTCCAGCGCGATGTCGCGCTCCTCGCCCGGCTCACCCTTGAGCGCGAACCCGGGCGCCTTGCGGCGTGCCGAGGCCAGGGAGGCGTTGCCGAGCCCGCCGCGGCCACCCCGCGCCGCGACGCATCGGGCGCCTACCCCTACCAGGTCGGCCAGGACCTGACCGCCCGCGGTCTTTACCACCGTGCCATCGGGCACAGGGAGGACGAGGTCAGCGCCACCTGCGCCGGCACGGTTCGATCCCTGGCCTGGCCGGCCACTCGCCGCCTTGCGGTACGGCCGCTTGTGGTATTCCAGGAGGGTCGCCGTTCCGGCGGAAGCTTCGAGGATCACCGAGCCACCGCGGCCGCCGTCGCCGCCGTCCGGCCCGCCAAGGGGCCGGTACTTCTCGCGGTGGATGGACGTGCAGCCGTGGCCGCCAGCCCCCGCCTTCACATGCAGGGATACCTCGTCAACGAAATCAGGCATGTGCGATCCTCACTGCCCACGCTGGAGCGGCACCGTGGGAGTGCCCGCACGCCGCCCGGAGGCTCGCTCGGGCAAGTGCCCGCAGGCCGTCCCGGAGGCTCGCTGAGGCGGCTGGCATTCCGGCTAGCTACGGCCCGCCTAGTGCGCCGCTAGTACGCCGCGCGAACGATCTCGCGCGCGGCGCCTGCCGAGCGCGAATCCGGCACGACGCTCACCGCGCGGCGCCCGCGCCGGTTACCGAATTCCACCACGCCGCTCACCAGAGCGAACAGGGTGTCGTCACTACCGCGGCCAACACCAGGCCCGGGGTGGAAATGGGTACCACGCTGGCGTACCAGGATCTCGCCCGGGTGGACGATCTGGCCGCCGAAACGCTTTACGCCGAGCCGCTTAGCCGCCGAGTCGCGTCCGTTACGGCTGGAAGACGCGCCCTTCTTATGTGCCATCTCAGCCCTCGCCTGCCGGTGAGTTCCTTGTCTCGCTCTCCCGTGCTCGCTCGCCAGCTGCGATGCCGGTGACCTTGAGCTGGGTGTACTGCTGCCGGTGGCCCTGCCGCCGCTTGTACCCGGTCTTGTTCCTGTAATGGATCATGTTGATCTTCGGGCCCGCAGCAGCACCGATGATCTCGGCGGTGATCTGATAGTTGCGTACCTCGGCTGGATCGCTGACGACCTTGCCATCATCAACGATCAGGACAGCGGCCAGCTTCACCGTCGATCCGACCTCACCAGCGAGCTTGTCCACGGTGAGGACATCGTCCACCGACGCCTTCTCCTGCCTGCCGCCGCAGCGCACGATCGCGTACACGCGAGAACTCTTCTCTCCGTAGGGGTACAGGCGCTCACAGGGGACACCTGTCATGCTCCGGAAATCGTCCCGGGCGCCGGAGCAAGGCTACCAGACTGCCGCTGGCAATCACGCAAGTGCCAGCGGACGCTTGAGCTTACGTTAGCCGCCCGGATCAGGTCGTCGGTATGGGCGGTGGGGGTGCACCCGGTGCGGAGCCGGCTTGTGCGGGGTCCGCCGGTGCGGGGCCAGACGGTGCGGAGCCGGCCGGTGGCGCCGCCGGAGCCGCGACGGCGGCCGAGGCCGACGGCGGCGTGCTGCCGGCCTCCGCTGCTGCGGTCACGCCGGCAGCGGTGACATCATCGTCTGGGCCGGTCGCCGCGACCGCCTTATCCGTGTGCCCGGTGCCGGTGGGCCTGCTGTCCAGGTGCCGGGTCCCCGGGTCCTCGCTGCCGGTGGACCCGCTGCCCACCTGCTCGCTGCCGGTGGGCTCGGCGTCCAGGTACCGGGTCCCCGGGTGCTCGCTGCCGGTGGACCCGCTGCCCACCTGCTCGCTGCCGGCGAACTCGCTGCCCACCTGCCCGCCGTCGGCGAACTCGCTGCCGACCTGCCCGCCGTCGGCGAACCCGGCGCCCGGGCGCTGGGTCCCCGTGTGGTCGCTGCCGGTATGCGCCGTACCCATCTGGTCGCCGCCGGTGTACCGGGTACCTATCTGCCCGACCTCGGTGTGCCCGGCGCCCGGGCTCCCCGTGTCAGGGACCGTTCCGGAGTGGCCGGCCGCAGCGGTTTCGCTTGCGGGCGTGGTCACCGGGCCGACGCCAGCAGCGACGCCGCCGTCAGAGACGCCGCCGTCAGCCAAGGTGCCGGCCCCGACCGCTGGAGCAACGGTATAGCCGCCATCGCCATCGGGCGCGGCCTGCTTGCGCCGGCGACGCCGACCCGACGGCTTCTCCTCCGGCGCGGCGGATCCCCGCGGGCCTTCCGCTATGGCGCCACCGCCACCACGGGCGCCATCACTGTCACCAGCACCTGTGACCACGGAACCAGCGCCGCGGCCGCGGCCATTCTCATCGCCGCTCGCCCGCATCTGTCCCCCGGTCTCACCTTGCCCTCGGGTGTCATCCTGCGCCTTGGCGGGCCGCCATCTGGAACCGCTCGGCCCCTTGTCGTCACCTTGGCCTCTGCCGTCACCTTGGCCCTTGGCCTCGCCCGTGCCGCCGCCACGGCCGACCTGGGTCCGCTTGCTCGAAGGCGCATCCAGCAGATCCATTGACACATGCACGCCCCGGCCGTTGCAGCACTCACAAGGCTCGGAGAACGCCTCGAGCAGCCCGGAGCCCACGCGCTTGCGGGTCATCTGCACCAGTCCGAGCGACGTGACCTCTGCGACCTGGTGCTTGGTCCGGTCACGCGCCAGGCATTCGAGGAGCCGCCGCAGCACAAGCTCGCGATTGCTCTCCAGGACCATGTCAATGAAGTCGACAACGATGATGCCGCCGATGTCGCGTAGCCGGAGCTCGCGGACGATCTCCTCTGCCGCTTCGAGGTTGTTGCGAGTGACTGTCTCCTCTAGGTTCCCGCCCTGGCCGGTGAACTTGCCTGTGTTGACGTCGATCACGGTCATCGCCTCGGTGCGGTCGATGACCAGTGAGCCGCCACTCGGCAGCCACACCTTCCGCTCGAGCGCCTTGGCAAGCTGCTCGTCAATCCGGTAACTGGCGAAGACGTCGGCGTCACTCTGCCACCGCCGTAGCCGTCCGGCCAGATGCGGGGCGACGTAGCGAACGTACTCATTCACGGTGTCCCAGCCGTCATCACCGGCCACGACAAGCTCGCTGAAGTCCTCGTTGAAAATGTCGCGGACGACCCGGATGGTGAGGTCGGGTTCGCTGTAGAGCAACTCCGGCGGCGTCGCGGACGCCGCCTTGCGCTCGATGTTCTCCCACTGCGCGGCCAGCCGCGCGACATCACGGGAAAGCTCCTCCTCGCCGGTGCCCTCGGCAGCGGTTCTTACGATCACGCCCGCGTTCTCCGGGGTGACCTTCCTGAGGATCTGCTTCAGCCTGGTGCGCTCCGTCGCAGGAAGCTTGCGGCTGATCCCCGTCATCGACGCGCCCGGTACGTAGACGAGGTACCGGCCGGGCAGGCTCACCTGGTTGGTCAGCCGCGCGCCCTTGTGGCCCACCGGATCCTTGGTGACCTGGACGAGCACCGACTGCCCGGACTTGAGCACCATCTCGATCCGCTTGGGCTGGCCCTCGAGCCCGCTGGCATCGAAGTTGATTTCCCCCGCGTACAGTACTGCGTTGCGGCCCTTGCCGATGTCGACGAACGCGGCCTCCATCGACGGCAGCACGTTCTGTACCTTGCCGAAATAGATATTTCCAGCCATCGACTGGTGCGTCGCACGGTCCACGTAGTGCTCGACGAGCACGCCGTCCTCGAGCACCGCGATCTGGATACGCTCACCCTTCTGACGCACCAGCATGACGCGCTGGACGGCCTCACGGCGGGCCAGGAACTCGGACTCGCTAAGGACGGGCGGGCGCCGACGGCCGGATTCCCGGCCCTCGCGGCGACGCTGCTTCTTCGCCTCAAGTCGGGTAGAGCCTTTGACGGATTGCACCTCGTCCCAGTCGGGCGCCGCCGCTGCGCGTGGTTCGCGCACGTGCACGACGGTGTTCGGCGGATCATCGGTGCCGACCGGCTCGGCGTCACCACCACTGCCGCGGCGCCTTCTCCGGCGCCTGCGGCGGCTGGCCGCGCTCTCGCCGTCGCCGCCGACATCGCTCTCGTCGTCGCGCTCGCTGCCAGAGCCGTCCGGCTGCGCCGACGACTGGGCCGACCTCTGACCCGAGCTGGACTGAGCGGACGGTCCGTGGGTGTCCTGGGTGCGAGTCGCCGTGACCCGACGCGTCCGCCCGGTAATGCCCATGGCCTCGTCGACGGCGGTGCCGGAAGGCGGGGCATTGGACGTAGCGGTCTCCTCGTCTGCATCATCCGGCGCGAATCCCTCGCGGTCCCTGTTCGCGCCGCCACGCTTCCTTGAGCGCGCCGGACGCGGCGCCTCGGGCGGCGCACCGGCACCGGACGCCGCGCTCGTTTCAGCGCCGATGTCCGCAGCCTCGTGGACCGTACCGACGATGCCGCCGTCGCCGCCGTCACCGCCCTTGCCGCGGCCGCGACCGCCACGGCGCCTGCGCCGACGGCCACCGCCCGCACCATCGGAGTCCGCATCGGGTTCGTCTCCGGCCGCGTCTTCGTCGTCGCCGGTTACTGCGGGTGCCACCGCCGGAGGCTGGAATATGGCCTGCGGTGGCTGGAAGCTCGCAGCAGGCGCCGGCGAAGCGGCATGCACCGGCGGGTCCGGTGGCTGACCGGCCGGTGGCTGACCGGCCGGTCGATGAGCGGCCGACCCTGGCGCCGCGACAGGCGGCTGCTGGTTCGCCGCTTGAACACCCGGCACCACAGGCGGCTCCCCGCTGACCGCCGCGTTGCCTGAGCCGGCCGGATCGCCATTGTCACGTTCTCTGTTGTCAAGCTCGGTTTCGAGCATGCGGGCAATCTCCCGTCAGGCTCCCGGGCGCGAGCGGCTTCCGACTCGGAAACCACTGCGCCACGCAGGAGCAAATCGTCTGCGCTCGCCGTGCGGTGCCACCCCTGAGTGGCCGCACCGTCGGCCTTTGGCCTCGTCAGTCGTCACGGGCCCAGCGAGCTGAGGCCGACACACCACCAGCCGCAGCACCGCCGTCGGCGGTGTCGCAGTCAGCGGCTGCACTCCCGGCAGCCCCGGGCTCGGAGAACCCTCCAGCCGCCGCGCCGAGCGGCCCCTGCGCCAGCCGAGTCACCACAGGTGGTGACGGCGGCGCGAGGCCAGCCACTTGACGCAGCGCGGCCAGAACGTCGTCAGGTCGAACAGCAGGTGTCATGTGCCGAACAACCATTCGAAGTATGGCACATCCACCTGTTACCGAGTCTACGGCACGCCGGTCAAGCTCCAGCGTGAGTACCGCCGCACGGGCATCGACGCGCCGAAGACCCTTGGCGGTCGACCTTTCCACATCTACCCGGCCTGCGGCCATGAACTCGCGGCACGCGGCGGCGACGGCATCGGCGCGCTCTCCTTGCAGCGTCACCCGCCACTCGGACACCTGCAGCTCATCGGCCAGGCTCCCGGCCGATGGCTCAGTGACATCGATCACATCGAGGCCGGGCGGGAGCGCGGCATCGAGCCGGTCGCGGACATCGGCAGGCACGCACGAAGCAGTCAGGCCGATCTCGACGTACTCCGCCTCGCTGGCCACCCCCGTTGGCACCGCTCCGCTGTATGACAGCTTCGGGTGCGGGTTGAACCCGCCGGAGTATGCGACCGGCAGCCCGCTGCGGCGCACGGCACGTTCGATGGCACGCGCGATGTCCCGGTGGCTCGCGAAACGCATCCGCCCCCGCTTGGCGAACCGCACCCGTAGCCGCTGCACGGGTTGCTGCGGCGGTGGGCCAGGTGGGACGGGCTTGGACTGGGTCATCTACGCCAGGCTCCCGTGCCCCTGGGCGACGCCATGCGTGTGACGCGGCTGACTTGCGTGGCCGGCTGAGTCCGCGGGGCCCCTGTGAGGGGAACCGCTGTGACTCGCATGGTCCGCGGAATCACCGCGGCTGGAGCGGCCGGCTGAGCCAGCTACCGACAGCGGAAGCAGCGTGGCGCCGGTCGGGCCGATCTGGATCTCGGTGCCCATGGCCGGGCAGACACCACAGTCGTAACAGGGCGTCCACCTGCAGTCCTCCACTTCGGCCGCACCAGCGGGGTCGACCGCGTCCTCCCAGTCCTGCCACAGCCACTCACGGTCGAGCCCGGCATCCAGATGGTCCCATGGAAGCACCTCGGCGTAGCCACGCTCCCTCGTCGTGTACCAGGCAAGGTCAACAGGTTCGCCCGCAAGCGCGTCCGCCGCGCACCGCTCCCACCGCTCGTAGCTGAAGTATTCGCTCCACCCATCGAAACGGCCGCCGTCCTGCCAGACGGCCCTGATCACACTTGCGACCCGACGGTCGCCGCGAGCGAGCAGGCCCTCGATGATCGAGGGCTTTCCGTCGTGGTAACGGAATCCGATGCTGCGGCCGTAACCGGGGTCGCGGCGCAGCGCGGCACCGAGCGCGGCGAGGCGACGGTCCACGGTCGGTGCATCACACTGGGCGGCCCACTGGAATGGCGTGTTCGGCTTGGGCACGAACGCACCGATCGAAACCGTGCAGCGGATGTCACGCCGTCCGGTTGCCTGCCGCCCGGCTTGGATCACCGCGCGCGCGATGCGGGCGATGGCGAGCACGTCCTCGTCGGTCTCGGTGGGCAGGCCGCACATGAAGTAAAGTTTCACCTGCCGCCACCCATGAGTGTAGGCCATGGTGACCGCGGCGATCAGGTCATCCTCAGTGACCATTTTGTTGATCACCTTGCGGATACGCTCAGAACCGCCTTCGGGCGCGAAGGTCAGCCCGGAACGGCGTCCGTTCCTGCTCAGTTCGTTGGCGAGCGTCACGTTGAAGGCGTCGACCCGGGTCGACGGCAGCGACAGGCCCGTGTTCGTGCCCTCGTACCTGTCGGCGAGGCCCTTGGCGATCTCGTTGATCTCACTGTGGTCGGCGCTGGACAGTGAGAGCAGGCCGACCTCCTCGAAGCCAGTGGCGCGGATGCCCGCTTCCACCATGTCACCGATGGTGGTGACGCTCCGCTCACGCACCGGCCGGGTAATCATACCTGCCTGGCAGAACCTGCAGCCCCGGGTGCAGCCGCGGAAGATCTCCACGCTGCTTCGCTCGTGCACGGACTCGGCAACCGGGACGAGTGGCTTGCGCGGGTACGGCCACTCGTCCAGGTCCATGACGGTGTGCTTGGCGACAGTGTGCGGCGCGCCTGGACGGTTCGGCGCCACCCGCTTGATCCGCCCGTCCGCCAGGTACTCCACGTCATAGAACTTCGGCACATACACCTGGGCGCCGGTGGCAAGCCTGGTTAGCAGACCATCGCGGCCGTCTGGCCGCCCCGCCCGCTTCCACTGCCTGATCAGCTCTGTGATGGCAAGCACGGCCTGCTCGCCATCACCAAGGACAGCCCCGTCGAGGAACTCGGCGATCGGCTCGGGGTTGAACGCGGCGTGCCCGCCCGCGAGGACAACCGGGTCAGCTTCGCCCCGGTCCGCCGCGGTGAGCGGGATCCCAGCCAAGTCGAGCGCGGTCAGCAGATTGGTGTAGCCAAGCTCGGTCGCGAAGCTCACACCGAGGACGTCGAACGCCCTGATGGGCAGGTGCGAGTCGACCGTGAACTGCGGGATCTGGTGCTCGCGCATGAGCGCTTCCAGATCCGGCCAGACGCTGTAGGTCCGCTCTGCCAGTACACCCTGGCGCTCATTGAGCACCTCATACAGGATCTGAACGCCCTGGTTGGGCACGCCGACCTCGTATGCGTCCGGGTACATCAGCGCCCATCGCACCTCAGCGTCATCCCAGTCCTTCACCAATGAGTTCAGCTCGCCGCCGACGTATTGAACCGGTTTGCGTACTCGCGGAAGCAGCGGCTCCAATCGTGCATAGACCGACTCCACCGGCAGTACCCCCTCGACTCCGCTCGGAGCCTCGCGGTGCTCCGTCATTGGGATGCGACTCAGCCTATAAGCGCAGAGCGGCCGACGCTCACGCCGCCGTTACCGCGGAACCAGAAGTAGCCGAAACGGCTGCGCGGGAGGCCCTGCCACGGCCGGTGCCTCGATGATCCGTGGCGCAAGCCCGCGCATCTGTCCCGCTCAACTGAAACATAATCACGCTTCGAGCCCATTCAGGCGCGCGGTGAGGAAGTCTCGCTCGATGGCGTTCTCCGTGAGTAGCAGGGCCTCCTCGTAGGCTTGCCGCGCCTCTTCGGCCCGGCCGAGGCGGCGCAGGAAGTCGGCGCGTGCGGAGGCCAGGTAGCCGTAACCCGCAAGTAGCGGCTCCGCGACGAGTGCGTCGAGAGCCGTCAGCCCGGCATCCGGCCCGTTCGCGAGCCCGACTGCGACCGCCCGGTTGAGTGCTACCACAGGTGATGGCCAGATCTGGACGAGCAGGTCGTAGAGCGCAACGACCTCTCGCCAATCGGTGTCCAGCCAGGTCGGCGCCTCCGCGTGGACAGCGGCGATCGCCGCCATCAACGCGAAGCGGCCAGGCGGCCTGCGCCGCAGTGCCTCGCGCACGAGCGCGATCCCTTCGCTGATCGCGCGGCGGTCCCATTGCGCACGGTCCTGCTCATCGAGCAGCAGCAGGCGTCCGCCGGCCCCGACGCGGGTGACGCTCCTCGCGTCGGTGAGCAGGATCAGCGCGAGCAGGCCCGCCATGTCGGCATCGCCTGGCAGCAGCACGCGCAGCATTCGGGCCAGGTCGAGCGAGCGCTCCACCAGGTCGCGGCGGACGAGATTGTCACCAGCCGGCGCGGTGTGCCCGGTAGTGAAGACCAAGTGCACGACCGTGAGAACGGCGTGGATACGCTCGGGCAATTCCGCGGCGGGCGGCACGCAGTAGGGAATGCGGGCTGCCGCGATCTTTTTCTTCGCCCGGGTGATCCGGGCCGCCATTGCCGGCTCGCTTACCAGGAAGGCGCGTGCCACCTCCGCCGTTGTGAGGCCGCATAGCAGCCGCAGCGTCAGCGCCACCTGCGCCTCGGCCGCGATGGCGGGGTGGCAGCAAGTGAAGATCAGCCGCAGCCTGTCGTCCTCGACCTCGTGCGCGGAGATGTCGCCAGGTCCCTGATCGACCTGCTCGTCGAGCAGCAGCGGTAGCGAGCGGCGCAGCAGCGCGTCACGGCGCAGCAGATCCACGGCCCGCCGCCGGGCAACGGTGGTGAGCCAGGCGCCAGGACTGGCGGGCACGCCACGCGATCCCCACGTCGCGAGTGCTCGCGCGTACGCGTCCTGCACGCACTCCTCGGCCAGGTCGAGGTCGCGCGCGACGCGCACCGTCGCAGCGAGCACGAACGCCCACTCGCGACGGTGCGCGTCGGCGACCGCGGCGGCAACCGATGAATCCGCGGTCACCCGTGTGTCCGTCAATCGAACACCCGTACCGGGCGTACTTCCACGCCACCGAAAGGCGCAGGGACCTGCTTGGCCACCGCGATGGCCTCGTCCAGGTTGGCCGCTTCGACCATGTAGTAGCCGCCGAGCGCCTCCTTCGTCTCGGCGAACGGCCCGTCGGTGACGGCGAAGCCGCCCGAGGAGTCCTTGCGGATGGAGGTGGCCGCGCCGGTCGGCTCAAGGGCATTACCTCCGCGCAGCACCGCGGCGTTATTCTCGCCGAACGCCATGTGTTCCTTCATAGCCTGGTCGAGCCCCTCCTGGCCCGCGTTGGCCCAGGCAGCCTCGTCTTCGTAAATGAGGATCAGGTATTGCGGCATGGCATGGTCCTTTCAGTCTCAGCCCGCGCCCCGGGCCCTGTACCAGTTCCGACGAGCCGGACGCGCCGCGATCGACAGGGCGATTTCATGATCCCGGTAATTTTGAGGCGAATGCTTCGAAGAAGTGACCGGGATCATGAGCGCTGGCGCCAGCCTAGGTGTAGCGGCGGCCGAACATCGTGTGGCGCCGGTGGACAGCCTGAAGCAGGCCGATGCCGATCATGTTGGCGAACGTCGCGGTTCCGCCGTAGGAGACGAAGGGTAGCGGCAGGCCGCTGACCGGCATGATCCCGACGGTCATCCCGATGTTGATGAATGCCTGCACCGCGAACCAGCAGGCAACACCGCCGGCGATCAGGGCGCCGAACTGGCTGTCCGCGTGCACCGCGATCCGCAGCGTCCGCGCGAGGACCACGCCGAGCAGTGCGACGATCACGATCGCGCCGATGAAGCCGAGTTCCTCGCCGGCGACGGTGAAGATGAAGTCGGTCTGTTGCTCGGGGACGAATTGGCCGGCGGTCTGGGCGCCGTGGAACAGGCCCTGCCCGAACATCCCGCCGGACCCAATCGTGATCAGCGCCTGGCTGGCGTCATAGCCGGAGCCGCTGGGGTTGGCTGTCGGGTGGACGAAGGCGGTGATCCGCTGGATCTGGTACCCCTTGAGCAGATGCAGCTGCCACATGACCAGCGCGGTCGCGACCGTGATAAGCAGCAGGGCGGCGATCCATCGCAGCCGGGTGCCCGAGACCACGGCCATGCCCAAGATCACCACGGCCATCACGATGGCGACGCTGAGGTCGGGCTGTAGCATCACCAGGCCGAGCGCCGGTAGCGACACGGCGATCGCCAGGGCGAGATCGCGGCCGCGGGGCGCCTCGTCGCCGTCGCGCAACTCGCCGAGCACCAGGGCGAGCACCAGGATGAGCGTGACCTTGGCGAACTCCGAGGGCTCGATCTCGAAGCCGCCGCCAATCACGATCCATGATCGCGCACCGTTGATGGTCGAGCCGATCGGCGTCAGCACGGCGACCAGGCCAAGGCAGGCGAGCAGGTAGCCGATCGGCGCGTAGGCGCGCAGCAGCCGGTAATCGAGCATGCTGACCGCGGCGAGCAGTACCAGCCCGATGACGACGTTGAGCAGCTGCTTCTTCAGGAACGCCTGGGGGTCACCACCCGCCTGCAGCAATTGCGGTCTGGTAGCCGACCAGATCAGCAGCGTGGACAGCACGGTCAGCCCCAGCACGGCGCCGTTCAGCACCCAGTCCAGGCTCCGCACCGGCGATCCACGCGTGGCGGCGCGGGCGAGCAGCGAACGCCGGCCACCGAACGAACCGGTGCCGGGCGTGCGGAGCGCGGGCCGCACAGCTTCGAGCCGGTGGTAGCCCGCGCGTGGAAACCGCTTGCTACCCGAGCCTGTTGACCGAAAGCCGGAAAGCATCACGAACCGCCCTGGTAGCCCGGTGGCGGGGAGATCGTCCCGTCACCTTGGATCACGGGCAGGGCCGAGGGGCGCTCGCCGTTCCGGTACGCGGCCTTGTGTCCTTCAAGACCGTAGATCCCATCCCAGATCTGCCGCGCGGCCGGCGCGGAGACGTCCGCGCCCTCACCCGAGTGCGGGACCATGACGATCACCACGTACTTCGGGTTGTCCAGCGGCCCGAATGAGGCATACACGGAGGTGGCCTGGCCCCCCGCGACCTCCGCGGTACCTGTCTTGCCCGCGACGAGCACCTTGCTGAGCGGGAAGCCGGCGAACGCGCCCGCAGCGGTGCCCTGCGTCGTGACGGCGCCGAGCGCGGTCCTGATGTAGGCGAGCGTGCTCCGCGAGACGGGCAGGTGGCCGTTGACCCGTGGCGTGATCCGCTGCTCGACCTTCCCGCCCGGTGAGAGCAGCGCCTCGCCGACCCGTGGGCTGTACAGGGTGCCGCCGTTGGCGAGCGCAGCGTACGCGCGAGCGAGCTGCAGCGGGGTTACCAGCACATCGCCCTGGCCGATGGCAGCGTTCACCGCATCACCGGGCAGCCAGATGTAACCGGTCTGGCAGTCGTCGGCCTCGATCTGCTGCACGTACGATCCGTTGGCGTTCCCGTACTTACAGTCGTATTTCTTGGTGGCATTCCAGTACTCGACCTTCCACGCCCGGTTGGGTACCACGCCGGGGTTCTCCTCCGGCAGATCCACACCCGTCGGCTCGCCAAAGCCCCAGGCAAGCTCCATTTTCTGCATCGGATCCTTGGGATGTGCGACCGGCGAACCGTTCGGGTCGTCCTTGAGCCACATCTGGTAAGCGATCTGGTAGAAGACGGTGTCGCAGGACTCGACGAGCGCTTCGTGCAGGTTCATGTCGCCCATTGAGGCGCTGGTCCAGTTGTTGAACGTCCGGCCGGCGATGTTCACCGATCCCGGGCAGCTGATCAAGCTGTCCGGCCCGTAGGCGTCCGCGAACGCCGCCGCGGTGGAGGTGACCTTCCAGGTAGATCCGGGCGCGTACTGGCCCTGGGTGGCGCGGTCGAGGACTGGCTCGCCATCGGCCGTGCCGAAGAGACGGTTGAACTCCTGCTGCGAGATGCCGCCGACCCATACGCTCGGGTTATAGGTCGGGTAATTCGCCATCGCGATCACCCGGCCGGTCGTGGTCATTACCACGGCCGCCCCCGAGTTCGTGTCGTTGCCTTCCGCGCGCGCCCTGCCGATCGCCTGCGTTAGCGCCTGCTCGGTGCCCGCCTGGATTCGTGCGTCGAGGCTCGTCACCAGGTCATCGCCGGGCTGCGGCGATGTCTCACTCACTGTCCCTGTCACATCCCCAGCGGAATTCACAGAAACGACACGCGCACCAGCCGTACCGCGAAGCTGCGAGTCGTACTGCTCCTCGAGTCCTGCCTGGCCCACGAGATCGACGCCAGAGAACCCAGTGACCTGGAGGTGACGAGTCTTCATCTCCTGTCGGGTGATGGGCTGCAGGTAGCCGAGCACCTGCGCAGCGTTGACACTGTCGACCCCGGGGTAGTCCACGACCGGCTGCACCTGCGCGCTCACGCCGGGAAACTCCTGCTGGTTCTCCATTATCTGCAGCGCGACCCTGTCAGGCACCTGCTGGTCGACTGGGATCGGCTGGTAAGGCGAGCCCGGCCAGCAGGGTTGTGCCACGCCGGCCGTGCACATCCGTGTCTGCTCCCGTATGCGCCGAAATGGCAAACCGAGCACCCCGGCGAGCCGTTTGAGCACAGCGGCCCCGCCGTCGCTGAGCGTCGCGAGCACCGTTGGCTGGACCGAGACGACGAGCGAGGTGCGGTTGCTCACAAGCGGGCGCCCGAGGTCGTCGAGAATCTGCCCGCGCACGGATGGAATGATCACATTGCGCGTCTGGTTGTCCGCCGCCAGCCGCGTATAGACGGTGCCGCTCATGACCTGGACGTACCAGAGCCTGCCGACGAGAGTGAGTAGCAACGCGGCGACGAGCACGTACAGCACGACCAGCCGACGGCGTGACGACACGATCACCGGAAACCCCCAGTCCGCTTGCCGCTGACCCTCCATATCGCCGACCATCCACCGCGTGGCCCCAGTGCGGTGAGCCAGCCACCGCGCCGCAGCCGGATCCCATTACCGCCACGGAACGCACCGCCGCCGCGGAACGCAGCGCCGTTAGATCGCATCCAGCCCGATCGTGGCCC
>CAWGAE010000006.1:0-198950 GCA_963820395.1 uncultured Actinomycetota bacterium
CCCGCTCGGTGAGCCGATGCGCTACCCGATCGCCCACCAGTTGCTCGCGGGCCTGTCAGCGAAGGCCGGGCTCGACCGCACGGTCACACCACACATGTTCCGCCATGGGACCGGCCAGGCACTGGCTGGCGGCGGCGTACACATCGCCGTCATCAAAGAGCTTCTCCATCACGCCAGCTTCACCTCCACCGAGATCTACACCAGGCCTTCGGGCGATCGGCTCCGCGAGGCGGTCGACGGCCTGCCACCACTGCCCCGTGCCAAGGACCGAGAGGGGGGAGCGCGGTGACCCCGGCGCCGGTCCCGCTCGAGCCGGCCAGCGTCGCACCCGCGCCGCCGCAGCGGTTTCGTTCGCTGGCCGGCATACCCAAGCTTGCGGGCTGGGGCTGGGATCCTGCCAGCCATGTCTGGACGGTGAATCCGTCGCAGGGTGTCTTCGACTACCGCGACTGCTCTGTCGCAGGCTGCGACCACGACGCGACGACCGCTACGGGTCTTTGCACCGGGTGCCGGCATCGCTGGCGGGCGACTGGGCTGTCCCTCGAAGCGTTCCTCGCCCAGCCGTTCGCCCGGGTCCACGGGCTGCAGGAACGGCTCTGCCGGGTGTGCTGCACGCCCGGTCGCATCCGTCCGGCGAGCAACCTCGGGATCTGCCAGGCTTGCGACGGGCTGCGCCGACGGCGCGGGCAGACGGTGGCGGCCTTCGTCGCCGGAGACGACCGGTTCCCCCCGGCCGAGCCCCGTCCCACGATCGGGACATGCACGGTGGCCGTCTGCGGCCGGTTCGCTGCGTTCCGCACCGGCCTCTGCGGTGGCCACCAGCGCTGGTGGCTCGAGGCCGGCCGCCCGGAGTTGCCGGGCTGGTGCGCCGAGACCGGTCCGCTGCTGGGCGACCAGAAAACCCGCATCTCGGTCATCGGGGTGGCCGAGCCCGTCGAAGCGGAGTTCCTCTTCGGTGTCCAGTCCGCGGTCGAGCAGGGCCACCGACCCCGCCCGGGCGACCTGCGGTCGGTGGTTGCCCAGGCCCGCCGCGCGGGAGTCCGCTCCTTCGAGCAGCTCCTCGCCGCCCCGCTGAACCCGTCGTCGCGCCGGTTCGTCGTCCGCACGGTCGATGCGCTGGCGCTCGCGGCCAAGACCCCGGAGTCCGAGTGCGGCAAGGACGCCTGGGACCTACGGGTTTGGGGCTTCAAAGGCACGCTGTCCTTTGCCGGGACCCGCCAGCCCAACCATCCCCGGCACCGGCCGACCCCAGCCATCCGTCAGGGCTGGCTCCGCGACGCGGCCAAGCGGTGGGCAGCCATCCAGCTCCCGTTGCATCGCAGCGAGTAGACCGTCGAAGCCATGGTGGCAGCGGTGGCACGCTTCTCGACCCACCTGTCTACCCGTCCCGACGGCGGCGACGACCCCACCGCCCTCGGCAAGGCAGACGTCATCGCGTTCCTGGCCGGCCTGCGGGCCCAGGTCAGCCAGGGCCAGCTGCACCCCTACATGCACGCCCGAACCGTCGCGTTCCTCCGGAGGTTCCTGCGGGAGTGCCGGGACCTCGAGCCGGACGGGTACGGCGCCTCGCTGACCGGGCTGGCCAGCAGCGTCGCGGTGGCCCGGGGCCCTCCCGAAGCGGGATCCCGACGACGAGGCCGGTGATGCCATCCCCGGCGCCGTGCTGGCTCAACTCCTCGACGAGGCCAATCTCGGCCTGCTGAGCGACGACGGCCGGCGTCGCTTCGAGATCGGGCTCGAGGTCGGGCGGCGGCCTGGAGAGCTGTGCCGGCTCGCCTTCGGCTGTCTGGCCTACGACGAGCGCGCCGACGCAGCCGGGGGCACCGCGGCTACCCCGGTGCTCGTGCACAACATGACCAAGGTCGGCGTCGTCAGATGCCGGCTACCGATTCACCAGCGCACGGCCGCACTCATCCGCGAGCAGCAAGCCGCGGTACGAGCCCGGTTCCCCGACACGCCCACCGGCGAGCTCGTCCTGTTTCCCGCCGTCCAGCGGCCCCAGGGCGGCCGTCGGCCCATCTCGTCGACGCAGTGGGCGATGGAGCTGCAACGCTGGGCGCGGCGCCAGGAGCTCTTCGAGGGCTGGCTCGACCGCGAAGGAGTCCTGCATCTGCACCGTGGCCCGAACGGCGACCCGGTGCGGTTCGACCCGGCCAGGGTCTTCCCCTACGCGCTTCGGCACTCCTACGCCCAGCGCCACGTGGACGCCGGCACTCCCGTCGAGGTGCTCAAGGAGCTCATGGGCCACGACTGCCTGAACACGACGAGCGCGTACTACCGCATCTCGGCCGAACGGAAGCGGAAGGCCGTCAACGCCGTGATACCCCTCCAGGTGGCCTCCTCGGGTGGACGGCTGGCCCTGGTCACCGACCCCAACGACAGCGACCTGCGCGGGTACCTGCTCTCCCAGGTCGCGGTGCCAATGGGCAGTTGCGTGGAACCAGCCAACGTCAAGGCCAACGGCGCGGCCTGCGACTTTCGCTACCGCTGCTTCGGATGCGCCCACGTCCGAACCGATCCGTCGTACCTGCCGGAGCTTCGCGGCTACCTCTCCAAGCTGCTCGCCGCGCGGGAGCGGCTGACCGCTGCACTGCCCGAGCTCGCCGAGCGGGCACGCCGCGAGGCGCTGCCCGCCGAAGAGGAGATCGCGACCGTGCGCCGCCTCATCGGCGCCTGCGAGGACGAGCTGGCCAGCCTCGACCCTCCCGACCGCGCCGCGGTCGAGGAGGCCATCGAGCTCCTCCGCAAAGGCCGGGCGAGCCTGGACACCACCTTCCCCGCCCAGTTCCGCGAGGTGGTCGCACAGTCGGCGCCGGCGCTGTTCCCGGCCGTGGCCGCCGAGGCGAGGCGGGCCCGGTGAGCGAGGCCGCAGCCGACCGTCTCCGGCGCCTCCGCCGCACCGACTCGGAGGTCAAGACCGCCCGGGTGCGAGCCGCACTCGAGGCCACCACCACCGCCGGAGAAGCGATGTCGGTGGCGCAGATCGCCCGCGTGGCTGGGGTATCCCGTCGCTTCATCTACGACCACCCCGAGCTTCGCGCAGAGATCGAACTCAAGGCGGCACAAGCCGTGGCGCAGTTCTCCGGACGCCTCGCGGCCTCCGCCCGAGTCAGCGCCGCCTCGCTTCGAGCCGATCAGGAGAACACCAGCGCCGAGAACCGCCGGCTCCGTGAGCGCGTCCGTCTCCTCGAAACTCGCCTGAGCGAGGTACTCGGCGCCGAGGTCGCCGCCGAAGTCACCGGGCAGGGCATGCTGGCCGGCGAGAAGGCGCTACAGGAGCAGATCGGAGCCCTCCACGCCCAAGTCGGCGAGCTCACCGACGCCCTCCGCCGCAAGGACGAGGATCTCGACGGTGCCCGGCAGGCCAATCGCGACCTGATGGCAGAACTCAACCGAAGAATGCCGCGGCCATGATCAGGAGCCTGGCATGCTGCGCACCCCCAGGCCGCCGCTGTGGCACACAACTGTGCAACAAACATCGGCGCAGCTCAGGCCACATCTTCACGGCTTTCCTACTCACAAAACGCATGTCCCCGCGCACGCCTCGCACCGGCCCCGCCGCGGCCGGAAGGCCTCCCACACCTCGTCGGCGGCCAGTTCCGCCTCCGCCCACGCCACCCCCCGCACCAGCCGCGCCCGGCCATGCCCCCACGGCGCCAGGCCCGCGGCGCACGCCGGGCAGCAGATCCGCCGTTCCCGCAGGTCCCGCTCGACCGCGTCCCGGTCATCGCATACCGTGACAGTCACAGGTGCCTCCAGCACCGACCTCACGGCCCCCCGGACGCCGCTAAACGATCAGGGGGGCCGTAACCATGCCGCCACCCCAACCATCGCTGCCGCAGCCGGGCCGCGCCCCCCGGACAGCCGCATCCGCCAGCGGCCCGTTCCCCCCGGGCCCTGCCCGCACCGCCCACTGCCCGGCCCTCGCCACGACCGCGGGGCGCTGCCCCCGCGCCCCCGGCCCTCCCGCAAAGATGCCGGTGATGGCAGGGGCATCATCTCCCCGGCCGGGCAGCAGAGCCTGCCCCGGGACCGCATGGCCCCGCTCCGCTCAGCCCTGCGGGCAGACCATTGCGGCCCGGAGAACCCCGGGCACCCCGCAGGGTGCCCGACTGCGGAGCTAGCACCACACCACGCGCACCAGCCCGCGCCGGCGACCCAGGACCCCCGGCTACCGGAACCCGCTCACGGACACGTCGCACGCGGCACCGGACACCGCCCCAGAACCCCCGCCAAGAAAGCTCATCCACGGCGTCCCCTGCGGGCTCCTGCGTGCTCATCTTGGGTGTCCGGGGACACCGGGCAGACCGGGAACTGCCAAGTGTGGCCCATGCTGACCTACGCCTCTGATCATGGGCACGCATTCATCGACCGGCGCCTGTACCTGCCCGGGCGCTGGATGGATGACCGCGAGCGCTGCGCGCAGGCGGGGGTGCCCGCCTCGGTGGAGTTCGCGACCAAGCCGCATCAGGCCGCGGACATGCTGATCGCCGCGATCGACGCGCAGGTCCCGTTCGGATTTTTCGCCGCCGACTCCGGGTACGGCCGGGATCGGTACCTGCGGCAAGCGTGCCATGACCGGGCGGTGCCCTATGTCATGGCCGTCCCGGTGGACCTGCCGCTGGCCGGCGCGCACGGACGCGCCACCCGCCCGGACAAGGTCCTGGCCGCCTGCGTCGATCCGGCCACCTTCGAGCGCCGCTCCTGCGGCCAGGGCACCAAAGGGGAGCGCCTCTACGACTGGGCGCAGGTGGCGGTCCAGGTCAAAGGCCAGTCCCCGGCGGACGGGTTCGCCTGCACGCTGCTGATCCGCCGCTCGATCAGCGACCCCGCCGAGATCGGGTTCTTCCTCGCCCACGCCCGCCACGGCACCCCGGCCGCCAAGCTGATCCAGGTCGCGGGCATGCGCTGGAAGATCGAGGAGAACAACGGCCAGGGCAAGGACCTGCTCGGCATGGACCAATACCAGGTCCGCAAATGGACCCCAACGCTGCGGCACGTCACCGCGTCCATGCTGGCCCAGGCGTTCCTCGCCGGAATACGCGCCGACCTGGGAAAAGACACACAGCCCCGGGAGAACCCGGCCTGCTAACCATCCCGCCGCTGATCCGCATCCCGGTCGCCGGGATCCGCCGCCTGATCGCCCGCGTCTTCATCCCCGCCGCCACCGGCCTCAGGCACGTCCTGCGCTGGTCGCTGTTCCGCCGCGCCCACCAGACCCGTGCCCTGATCAGCCACTACCGCCGCCGCGGCAACCCCATCCCGTGGGAACTACGAATGTGAACCATGATCTGCGAATGTAATACCGGGAGGCTTATTCATAAGCCTCCCGGCTGAATAGCTTCCCATCACCGTTGTCTGCGGCTACGCGTAAGCGGCTCGCCCGGCGGTCAGAATTCTTGTAATAAGCAAATCTTTAAGTGTCGGTCGTCGCATAACAGAACGGCTCCTGCCATGAATACCGCAATGACAAAGCACGGATTTCACGGAGGAGCCGTTGCGGTACGAGGTTCTCACAGGACTGCGCTATGAGCAACTGCACCAGCTGTCGCTGCGGATACTGGGGCGGGCCGGGGACGTGGTGCGGCCCGGCGGCCGACCGGCCGCCATCGGCCTGTTCCGGTCGGTGGCGATGGTGGTCACGCTGATGCGCAAGAACATCACACAGGAGGTCGCCGGGGCCGTCTTCGGCGTCAGCCAGGCCACCGTCTCCCGGCGCTGGGACCTGCTCCGGCCGCTGATCGGGCAGGTGCTCCAAGACTGCGTGCCGCACCGCGCCGAGATCGCGGGCCGCCAGGGAACGCTGCTGGTGGACGGCACCGTGTGCCCGGTCTGGGACTGGAGCGCGCTGCCGGGCCTGTTCTCCGGCAAGGCCGGGTATCCGGGGATGAACATCCAGATCGCGGCCACCATCGCCGGGGATCTCGCCGCCGTCGGCCCGGTCCCCGTGCCCGGCGCCCGCCACGACGCCCACGCCCTCGAAGCCTCCGGGCTGAAGGAGCTGATCGCCGGGACGCACGCCGCCGCCGACCTCGGCTACACC
This sequence comes from uncultured Actinomycetota bacterium, assembly GCA_963820395.1. GTDB lineage: Bacteria > Actinomycetota > Actinomycetes > Streptosporangiales > Streptosporangiaceae > DATFVJ01. The sequence goes on from CAWGAE010000006.1 coordinate 6,044, forward strand.
GGCGTGGACGGCATCGCGATCGTCCCGGTCCCCACCCCGCCCGGCGGCCAGCTGCATGACAGCCAGGCGGCATTCAACAAAGACCTCAGCGCCATCCGCGCCGCCGTCGAGCGGGCTGTCGCGCACCTGAAGACATGGAGGATGCTCAGCGAGGAAGGCGGCCGGTTCCGGCCACCGCCCGGCAAATTCGAGAGCGCCCTGAAAGCCATCACCGGGTTGTTCTTCTTCACCAATTATTATCAAGGCTTTTGAATAAGGCTCCGGGTGATGATCGGCGATCACGACTTCCCATTGGTCGCGGGGCAGCCGACGTTGCTGGATCACGACCCTCCCATCGGCGTTCAGCCGTTTCTCGGTTCTGCTGCGCCCATAGGCGAACATCCCCGGATAGGCGGGATGGGTCAAGATGTCGCGCACCGCCGGGTAACCGGCCTCCGACCATCATCAAGATGGCGATCACGGCGGATTACCTGGCCGTCCACGGCCAGTCAGCCACCGGGAACGATGCCCGGACCTACCTTGTACATGCCACCTGTCGTCGGCGGCAGAAACCCGCTCGGCGGCCCAGCTCAGAGAGCACCTGGCGGTGTCAACCGGTGGAAGCAAATTCGCTAAGCATCTCGACGAACACTTCGGCTGGCGTTCTGTAGCCAAGTATACGCCTCGGGCGGATGTTTAGTGAGTGAGACACGGAATTCAAGAACCCAGGATCGGAAGGGACCGGCGTCCCTTTCGGGATGTATTCCCGGATGAGCCCGTTCGTGTTCTCGTTCGTGCCCCGTTCCCACGGTGAATGCGGGTGGGCGAAATAGACATCGATCTTGGTGGCGAGGGAGAAGGCGGCATGATCGGCCATCTCTGACCCCTGATCCCAGGTGATCGACTTCACCAGCTGCGCCGGCAGATCCGTGACCTGATCGATCAGGGCCGAGCGCACCCGGTCGGCGGTGCGGCCGAACGGAAGCGGGACGATCGCGGTGAACCGGCTCGTGCGCTCGACCAGGGTCCCGGCCGCCGTTGCCCCGTTCTTCCCCACAATGAGATCACCCTCCCAATGCCCGGGCACCTGGCGATCGGCGACCTCGCCGGGACGGTCCTCGATCGAGCGCATCCCCACAATCCGGGCGCCAGGCGTCTTTGCCCGCCCGCGCGGCTTGCGCTGCTCACGGCCGGAACGCAGCTCGACGCCCAGGCGGGACAGCTCGCCCTTCGGCAACGCGTATATCCAGGTGTAAATCGCCTCGTGCGACACCACCTCCCCAGCCTGCCCGCAGGCCCGGTCGTACTTCAACCGGCCCGCCACCTGATCCGGGGAGAAGCCGCTGCGCAAACCGGACACCACATGGCAGCGCAGCACCGGATCAGCGTCCATCTTCCTGGCTTTTGGGCGGCATCGCTCCTTTTCCGCCCGCGACTGCGCCCGGTGCGCCCGGTACTTCTCCCGGCCGCCATTACGGGAGATCTCCCGGCATACCACCGACTCGTTACGCTCGATATGGGCCGCAATCTCCTTGTTCGTCAGGCGGATCGCCAGACAGCGCGATATCTCCTCACGATCTTCAAGCGTCAACGGCCGACGCTGTTCCCCCACGGACCCCTCCACAATCATCGGGTCCGCCGAGAATCTCAGCAAAGAAGATCACCGACAGGAAGACATCGGTACCTCCGGGAAGATCCCGCTCTCCCGAATAGCCCGATTGCCTTCACCCCTTGTGATCAAGCCTTTCGCACCGGCACGCCGCAACAAACCCCGATTTACGCGGTGGATCGAGGCCTAAGATTGCTTGTGACCTCCGGATCTCACAGGCAACTGTACATCGCCACCTGGCCGCGATGCTGAGGAAGAAAGAACTACATCATAAGTATCGCGACTGTCTATTCGCATCCAGGCCAGTTACAGATGCTACATAGTTGCTCACTCCACGAAAATGCTCGAGGTCCTCTCGGTACGCGAGCAATGGAATCAACCGGCCGCCGGGAATTATGCGCCATAGCGAATAGCCATGACCGGCGACGAGGTCCCAGAATTCACGGAAAAATACCCGTGAATAGATATTTGCTGACCCAAATTCGAATGCGAACGAGTGGATTGCCTTGGTCTGTAGGGAGTGCTGCGCGCCTTGCAGTACCCGCAGTTCAGCCCCTTCCACATCTATCTTCATAAAGTCGACGCGCTCAAGTCCCTGAGCCTTGAGCTCCTCGTCCACCGTCGTCACTGGCACTCGCTCCACCTGGGTTGGGCGCCTCAGATAGGTCTCCGACCGCTCGTATAGCGAAGCGAGGCCGCTGCCTGCGGCATCTGAGTACAGATCCATCTCTCCGGATTGATCTGACACCGCGCTCTGGATGATCGTTAGCGCTGGCACAGACGAATCCATCAGACGAGGTCGACAGGCTTCCTGCGGTTCGTAGGCGAAGTATTGTCCCCTACCAAGCGCTTGCCAAACCCCGCGCGTCCACTCGCCGTGATTGGCGCCGATATCTAAGATGATCGGATTGGTGACGCCTTCGAGGAACGCCATTGCGGCGGACACCTCTCCGGACATGTCCCAACCGGTGCCCGAGCCCTTGCCCTGCAGGATGTCTAAGTAAATGGCAATGAGGCGCGTAGGGTTGCGCAGACGCTGCATATTCGCCATGCGAGCGAACGCGGGCGCGACCCGCTTGCCGAGGCGGCCGACGCCTCCCGCGTTATGTGGTTCCATGACCCATCCTTTTGCACGCAAAGTGCTGACAGTGCTGTAATAGACCCGGTCATTATCAGACCATAAGATCTCCCGTACCGCAAGATGGCAATGTACGCGACAACCGGCTGCTCCGTCGCACCTCGGCCGACTGAAGCGAAGCATGACGGGGGCTGGGTGGCCCTGGGCTGACGCCATCGCAGTTCCCGCGATCGCGAGTGTGCGAGGCCGACTGGGGTCGGCATGCCGTCGCCCAGGCGGCCTACTTGTTCTTTCCTGATTTAGTCCCAACTTCCGTGATCTTGGATGTTCGACCAGCTGTCTGACCTGGGATGATGGCGTCCAGCGGGGGCCTGGCTGCCGACTGGTACTGGCTACTGGAGAGTGAGCGGGACCGGAGCGCCGAGCAGTTCGAACGCGCGGCGCTGGGTGGGCCGCGAGCGCGTTGCCTTCCTGGTCGACAACCCGGTTCTCTCCGCGACGGGTGGCCGAGCGGTAGCGGTTGTGGCCGAGCACGACCCTTATCCCGGCCTTCTGCCCGCGACGGAGGGCACAAGCAGTGACGCGGCCAGGGTGAGATCGAGCAGGTACGTCGAGGCGTCGGTGAACCCGACCTCGGTGAACGACGCCACCAGGCAGTACGTCACGAGGAAAAGGGCGAGCGCGCGCTGCACGCCGCGTGGCTGGAAGTAGGCGGTCACGAACAGGAATAGCAGTATCGTCGCGCAGAGGGCCACCCCAAAGAGGCCCTGTTCCTGGTAGGAGGCGAGCCAGTTGCTGTCGATGGGGAGGCCATTGGACGAACTATTCGTTAGGCCGAAACCGAAGATCACCTGGAACTCGTCGCGTGGAGCGTTGACAACGGCCTCCAGACCGTAGTCCGGCCGCTGAGGGTGGTCAGCTGTGCGCTATCGCCACGCACCAACCAGGTTGTCACCACGCTTGACAACGCGATGACCCCGATCGACACGAGGACGGCAGTGGCCGCAAACAACTTGCGCACCCGGGCCTTAGCCGTAAAGAGGCTCAGGCCGGCGACGAGGATGCCGGCCATCATGCCGATCAGGGCGGTCCTCGTGTGTGTCAGGAGCAGGATGGCCCCTGCGACCGCGATGACGAGCAGGGCGACACGCCCGCGCAGAAGGCCGCAGAGCCAGAGCAGGACCACCAGCCCGGTCGTAACCGCTGCGTAGTGCGCGACCTGCGTGGCCGGGATTGGCCAGAGCGCGCCGCCGAGCCTGCCCCCGCCGAAGGCATGGCCGGGCGACACCAGTAGGCCAAGCAGCACCGAGCCAAGCACCACCGACATAACTACCAGATGGCAGCGGACAAGCAGCAGGTCGCGGCGGCCCCACCAGGGCGAAAGCAGCCAGAGCGCCGCAGCGAACTCGGCGAGCCGGATGGTCCGGTAAATGGTACCGAGATACTCGGGTTGCATGCTCGTCATGAGCGCCTCTATGAGGAGCAGGCTCACCAGGCAGAGGAACACGTTCGGGCGCACGATGACCCTGCGGTTCACGGTCAGCGCCACGAGCAGCGCCACGGGCAGGGCTCCCTGCGTAATGCCCTTGCCGACGACCGACGGGATCGGCACGACGGATGCCTTGGGGACGAAGGTCAGGACGTTGAGGACCAGCAGGCCCCACGCGATGCCGACCCTGCGACGTACCCAGCGTTTGCGCGCCTGTGCGGGTGCCAACAACCGTACGCCACGGCGGGGGCGGAATGCAGCGACGGACGAACTCATTTGCTTATGAACCTACGGTGACGACGGCCAGCGAGGCGGCCAGGGAACTCGTCGGCACAGACCTCGTCGACCTTAGTGGCGTCGACGTCAACTCCCTAGATGTCATGGCCATGGGAGGCCACATAGGCTGCCGTCACCGTGCCGACATAACCAAGACCGACCACCGCAACCTTCATCGCCTCACCTCGCTCGGTTGGCTGCCTGGTTCGCTCGCGCCGGGAACCGGTGTGTATATGAGCGCCGAGCGGGTGGCCGTGATACGACGAACGCCTCCCAAGGCTGTAATCTCGCAACGATTGGTGGATATCTTCGACGTAAAGTGATTCAACGGCCGCAAATCGTTACCAACAATGCGGCTTAGTTATGAAGAGGTCGTCTCCGGATGTATCAGGACCGGGCCGTCGCGGGTCCTGTGTTGCGGGCTGCCGACTGGCCGCCCAGTCCAACTCATCTCCAGAATCTGGGGGGCTAGCGATGAGGGTCCTCGTTGCGGGCGATCGTGGCTACATCGCAGCGGTTCTCGTCCCGTTCCTGCGTCCGGCCGGGCACGAGAGTCGGCGGAAAATGAACGCCGCACCCCGGCTGAGCATCGGGCTTCCGGTTTACAACGGCGAGAACTACCTCGCCGAGTCCCTCGATGCCCTGCTTGGCCAGAGCTACGAGGATTTCGAGCTGATCATTTCTGACAACGCCTCGACCGACGGCACCGTCGGCATCTGCCGTCGCTACGGGAAGCAGGACTCCCGGATCCGCTATGTCCGCCAGCCGCGCAACATCGGCCGTGTCCCAAACCACAACTTCGTTGTCGGGCAAGCCAGGGGCGAGCTGTTCAAGTGGGCGTCCAGCGACGACCTATATGCCCGCGACCTGCTGAAGTGCTGCGTCGACGCGCTCGATGAGTACCCGCAGGTCGTGCTCGCCCACTCCTGGTCGGCAGTGATCGACAGCTCGGGCACCGTAACGGGGCTGTTCGAGTACCCGGTGGCCACGGACTCCTTGCGGGCGCCGGAGCGGTTCCGGAGCATGCTGTTCGACGGCTGGGACGACTACACCTACGGCGTCATCCGGGCAAAGGTCCTCCGCCGGACGCCGCTGCACGCTAGTTACCACTACGCGGACCGGACCATCACCACCGAGATCGGTTTGCACGGCCCGTTCTACCAGGTCCCGGACTGGCTGTACTTCCGGCGTGACCACCCCGAGCGGGCGAGCGCCCGTTCGACTGTGCGTACCCGGTGCGCGTACCTGGACCCACGCCGGGCGGACCGGCTGCGGCACCCTGCTGTTCGTCTGTACGCCGAATACGTCTGGGGGTACGTCGCGGCGATCCGGCGTGCGCCGCTGTCGCCCGCGGACCGGCAAGAGTGCTACCGCTACCTAGCGCGGTGGGTGGCCAGCCGGGCTCTCCCGGTGGCTGGCCGGGCTCTCTCGGGGCGCGCCCTGCGGGCCGGGGAGCCGGCCTTCCGCCGCGCAGCCTGTCATCTCGGTCGACGCGGTCGTGGCCGGCCGGGAGAGAAGGCCTTCGTGACCGTACGTGGATTCACCGGCAGGCGCGAGCGGCCCGCCGCCGCCCCCCGGGTCGGCCTCTTCGGCCACCTCGGCGCGGGCAACATCGGTAACGATGCCTCGATGGAGGCCATGCTCAGGTATCTCAGGGCTGATCATCCCGACGCGATCCTGGATGCCATGTGTGCGGGGCCGGAGCAGGCTGAGAGGCGAGTACGGTATCGAGGCCATCCCCCTGGTCTGGTACCAGAAGAATGAGCAGCAGGCATCCGGCGTGACGGCGATCGCGCTCAAGGTGCTAGGGAAGGGCATCGACGCGTTCCGGACGGCGTCCTGGGTCCGCCGCCACGATGTGGTGATCGTGCCCGGTGCGGGGGTCCTTGAGACGAGCATGCCCATGCGGCCGTGGGGGTTGCCGTACACAATGTTCTTGCTCTGCGCATCCGGGAGACTCTTCGGGACGAAAGTCGCGCTGGTCAGCGTGGGGGCAAACGTCATCAGCCAGCGGCTGACGCGATGGCTGTCCACCTCGGCCGCCCGGCTCGCCTTCTACCGGTCCTACCGCGACACCATGTCGCGTGACGCAATGCGCCAGCGGGGTCTTGACACCAGGCAGGACCATGTTTATCCCGACCTTGTGTTCGGCCTCCCGGCGCCGCCCTACGATCCCGGTGACGCGCAAACCGTCGGCGTTGGCGTGATGGATTACTACGGCACCAACGACGAACGCAGACAGGCTGACGAGATGCATGCCTCCTACGTCGAGAAGATGAAATTCTTCGTCCGGTGGCTGGTCGACAGCGGTCGCAGGATCCGGCTGCTCGTGGGGGACACGAACGGCTCCGACGACAGCGTGGTGCAGGAGATCCTGGCCGACCTGCGGGCGCACCGGCCCGATCTCGACCCAACGTGGGTTGTCGCGGAACCGGTGTCTTCGTTTGCCGACCTGATGCGAGCAATGGCGCCCGTCGGCACCGTCGTCGCCACCCGCTATCACAACGTGGTATGTGCCCTCAAGCTCTCCAAGCCCACCATATCGATCGGCTACTCCCCGAAGAACACCGCACTAATGGCGGACATGGGGCTGTCCGAGGTTCTGCCAGTCCGCCAACACGCTGGACGTCGGCCGGCTGATCGAGCAGTTCACGGAACTCGAGAGCCAGTCAGCGCAGCTGCGGCAAATGATGACGGAGCGCAATACGGCGAACGCACGGCGCCTTGACGAACAGTTCGCTACGTTGTCCGCCGTGCTCTTCCCGGCAGCCGAACCGGCGCGGACCGCGGCCGAGCACGCGCCCGCTCCTCGCAGGGGTGCCCGTTGAAAGCGCGATCGTGGTTTCCAGCGATTGCCGACACATTCCTGCCTGAGCCCACTGCCGCCGCCTTGTGGCAAGCATGATGATGTCTAGGTCTAAATAAGCCTACACAAGGAGATAGTTATGAACGAGTCGGCCAACAGTAAGGGCATCGTTCCTGAGGGTGGCGCCCGCAACACAGGGCGGTACTATAAGAGGGATTTTTGGAGCAAAGAGAACCTAAAATTCAGCCAGCCGAACTATCGGCTCGCAAAATCTGCAGGAATTGTAGGTAGGCTCGCACGGGGCAAAGAGTGCACCCTCCTTGATGTTGGTTGCGGGCCGGCAACCTTGATGCGCCTGCTGCCGCGAAATATACAATACCACGGTATTGATATAGCCATACATGACCCAGCACCGAATCTGATTGAAGCTGACTTTCTTGAAACTACAATCAGATTCCGCGACAAGCGATTCGACATCATCATTGCCCAGGGCGTTTTTGAATATGTAGGAGACTTTCAGTCTCAGAAATTTGCTGAAATAGCGCAGCTCCTGAACGAAGACGGCACATTCATCGTGTCATACACGAATTTCGGTCATCGCAACAAGCAAATATACCGGCCCTTTAGCAATGTCCAATCATTCGATGACTTCCGAAAGGGCCTAACGCGCTACTTCAATATAGATAGATTCTTCCCGGCCTCGCACAATTGGCGTCACGGTTGGCCTAATCGAAAACTCAATAAGGCCGTTAACATGCATATAAATATGAACATTCCATTTATCAGTCCGATATTGGCAGTGGAGTACTTCTTCCTCTGTTCTTCACGCGACTCAAGAAGGTCCGAAGCCCGGCTCTAACTGACGGGCGCTATGGGTCAGTCTGCGGCTACGGATGTCCAGCCCGTCCTGGATGATGTCATCGCTGTGCACCGGCAGGTCGTCTGGGCTGCGCTTGGTGGTTGCTTTCTTCAGTGCCCGCGGGTGGGGGCGACGGGGCTTTGGCGGGCGGCTTCAGCGGCGGCCTTGTCATCCTCGCGGTACAGCATGGGCGCGAGGCGTGCCTGCATGTGCCAGGTGATGTGGTACGACAGTATCCGCAAAAACACGTGGGCGCGGACCCGGTGCTCGGTGCGGTGGCGGATGGGGGCGGATATCCAGGTCGGTGTTGATGGCGCGGAAGGCCCGCTTGACGTGGGCGATGGCCTTGTAGGAGGAGACAACCTCACCGCCGCCCAGGTCGCCGTCGGTGACGCTGGTGCGCAGCACGTAGATCGCGTCGAGGGCAGCTTCGGCGGCGATGGAGCCGGGGTCGCGCGCGTAGCTGAAGCGGTCGTCGCCGATGTCGATGGTGAAGTGCTTGGCGACCTTACGGCGGTTGCGCACCTTGCCCACGCGTAGCGCGATCTTGTCCTTGCCGCGCAGCGGTCGGCGGGCCCGCGCGCAGGCGGCGGCGATCTTGGCCAGGTCGGCCTCGGTGGCGGCCAGCAGCGAGGGAACTCGGGCTATAAGGGGTAGCGCCAGCAAGGCAACGCGGTGAGCTGGGCACGTGGCGGGGAAGGCCATACGATCAGGATGCGAGCAGCACGTGAAACAACGCGGCGTGTGACTGGTATAGCGGCGGTGCTCGCTCCATCTCGGCCCAGGGCGGACTCCAGGACCGTCTTGGGCAGCCCGGTACTACAGTCCGGGTTTGTGATCTAGCGCCTAGATGATCATGATGTGGCCGGCGTGTCACGCTGGGCACATCATGGCCACCTCAAGATCATGTAATCGTGACAACACAAGATCGACATGAGGTGGCCGCCGCGGTCATGTCAGGCGACCGGGCCTGGCAAGGGAAGCTGCTGGTGGAGCTGTGCGCGCTGATCACCCCGGTGTTCGCGCAGGCCAGGTCGCGTTTGATGGCGTTCGCGTACGTGGCGGCGTTGCTGGCGGTGGCCGGGGACCGGAAATCGTGCTGGCAGCTGGGCGAGCAGGCCGGGCACGCCACGCCGCGGCGGATGCAGGCGCTGCTGGCCGAGTACGCCTGGGAACTGGCGGGCGGTGCTGGCACGGTCGCGGCGGTTTATCCTCACGCACCTGGCCGACCCTGACGCGATCCTGGTGCTCGATGAGACCGCGGAGCTGAAGAAAGGCACGATGACCGTCGGGGTCGCCCGCCAGCACGCCGGCATCACCGGCCAGATCGAAAACTGCCAGACCGTGGTGTTCCTGGCGTATGTGACCGCCCGCGCCCACACGCTGTTCGACTTCCGCCTCTACCCGCCGAAACAGTGGTGCGAGGACCGGCTGCGGCGCGGGCGGGCGCAGGTCCCCGAAGACGTGGCGTTCGCGACCAAGACCGAGCAGGGCACCGAAATGGTCACTGACGCGGTTGCGGCGAGGGTGCCGTTCGGCTTCGCCGCAACCGGCGACGAGGTGTATGGCCGCAGCTCGAAGCTCCGGGCGGCCTGCGAGGACGCCGGGAAGGGCTACGTCTTCGCGGTCCCGGTCAGCTTCAAGGTCACCACCCCCGGCCGCCGCAAGGCCGCCGTCGCCGCCCTGGCCAGGCTCGCGCCCGAGGCAGCGTGGGAGACCCGCTCCTGCGGGCGGGGCTGCAAAGGCCACCGCGACTATGAATGGGCGCTGGTCGCGACCAGTTCACCCCGCCACTGGCTGCTGATCCGCCGCAAGATCTCCGACCCCGCTGACCTGGCGTTCTTCTATGCCCACGCCCCCGGCCCAGTGTCCCTGCCCATCCTGATCAAGGTCGCCGGCAAACGCTGGCCCGTAGAGGAGTGCTTCCAGCAAGGCAAGGGGCAGACCGGACTTGACCAGCATCAGCTGCGCCTCTGGCGATCGTTTCACGGGCACACCGTGCTGTCGATGTGCGCCCTGGCGCCGCTCGCCGTCGCGACCGCCCTGCCACCCGGCAACCCCGCGCTCTGGGCCCCTCCCGGACCAGGTACCGGCACCGGTACCACTGACCAGCCGGAACACTGGCGCGACACGGGCCAGCTCCCTGCCGGCCCGGCGAGAAATCACCACGGGACATCGGCCTGATCCGCATGACCCTACCCGAAGCGCGCAGGCTGCTCGCCCCACTCACACAGCCCGCACACCGGGCAAGCGAGACCTTCCATTGCGCCTGGAGCATCTGGCGAAGACGCCACCAGGCACGCGCCCGATGGCACCACTACCAACTCCGGGCCGCCGCAACGTAGCCAGCAAGATCAGTACCCCAGCCGCAGCCCCCGGGGGAAGGAAAACCCGCACTGTAGTACCGGCGAGCAGGCCGCCCGGGCCGCCGATCGGATCCACGCCACAGCGCGGGCGGTCAACCCCAAATGTCGCGCAGCACGTTGAGCACGACACGCGAGCCGAGGGGGTCCAGCTTCACCGGCAATTCCTGCATGTCCGCCAAGCTCTCGCGCACGGCGCGCTGCCGCTCCATGGGACAGATGACGAGGAAGAAGCCGCCACCGCCGGCGCCGGTCAGCTTGACGCCCGACGCCCCCGCGTCGAGCGCTCGGGTGACTGCCAGATCAATCTGGTCGTTCGACACTCCCGACGCCAGCTTCCGCTTGGCCTCCCAGCTCTCGCGCACCGCGGGGCCGATTGCGTCCACGTCGCCGCTGCGCAGTCGCTCGACGGCAAATCCCGCGAGGTCGCGCAGGAGGTCGAGCTGGGGACGGGTGGCTTCGACATTCGCGTTCTGCTCGGCCAGAATCGGGTCCGCGCTCCGGGTGACGCCCGTGTAGAAGAGCATGATCTGTTGCTGGAGAGCCCGGCGCCCAGCCGCGGAGAGCCCCAGCTCCTCGGCAACCACGTCATCGCCGGGCCCGAAGCGAATATCGCGCATCCCGCCGAGCGCAGCAATGTACTGATCCTGCTTGCCGATGGGCTTTCCGCAGCGTTCGATCTCGATCGTGCATGCCCGCTCGGCAAGCTCCTCAGCCGGCACTTGCCGTCCCTGATACGCGAACAACGCATGCAGCAAGCCGACGGCCACCGCAGACGAGGACCCGAGACCGGAGCCGCGATGACGGGATGTCGGCCAGTGTCGTGATCTCGACTCCGCTCGCCACGCCGGTCATCTGCATGGCCTCCCGGACGAGCTCGTGCTCGAGGTCCTCGACGCGCGAGACGATCTCCTTCTTGGAGTAGTTGACGTAGATGTCGTCGTCGAAGCGCTGCTTCACGATGACGTAGACGTACTTGTCCAGCGCACAGTTGAGGACCCTGCCGCCGTTCTCCCGGTAGTAACTGGGCAAATCGGTCCCCCCGCCGAGCAGGCCGATGCGCAAAGGTGTCTGGGTGATGATCATCGTGAGGCCCGTGTGGGCCACTCCTCCCGGGCTCGTCGGTACGCGTCGGCAGTACCAATGTCGCGGAAGTACCCCTCGACCAGTACTGCCCGGGCTCGACCCACCAACCGTGGCAGCAGGTCATAGCCGATGTCGTTCTGCGGCTTATCACCGATCTCATCGAGCACGCTCGGGTGGAAGGCGTACATGCCGGCATTCGTCAAGTCGGACACCGGCTCGCTCGGCTTCTCCACGAACCCGATAACTCTGCCGACGGCGTCGAGCTCCACTACACCCCCGGCCGACGGCTGCTGCGAGTGGAAGACCGTCAAGGTCGCGATCCCGCCGTGTTCCCGATGAACGTCGACGAGTGACCGCAAATCGAAATCCGTGAGGTTGTCGGCGTAGCACGCCAGGAAGAGTTCTTCACCGCCGACCCACTGCCGGTTGGCGAGGAGCGTGCCGGCGCTGCCAAGCAGCTCCGGCTCGAAGAACGTGCGGACCGTTGGCGGCGCGGTACGCGCGGCAATGTGGCCACGTACCACGTCCGGCAGGTGATGAAGATTGACGAGGACCTCGTCGACACCCGCGCGGTCGAATGCATCCAGCCAGATGTCGAGCAGGGGTCGGTCGTCGATGACCAGCATGCACTTCGGGGTCGCATCAGTGATCGGCCTCAGGCGGCTGCCAAGTCCGGCAGCGAGGAGGAAGGCCTTCATGCCCCCGCCCTCCGGACCACCCCGAGAGCGCGCATCCGCGCGTTCGCCCCGGCCAGCACCCCTTCGAGACCGTCCATGCCCTCGAGCCAGGCGGCGTACGCCGCGACAGATTCGGCCGGCGCATGCCGCGGTTCCCACCCCAGCGCCCGGAGGGCACTGATGTCCGAGAGGATGTGGCGCGTGTCGCCGAAACGGTACTCGCCGGTCACCACGCCCGCCTGGTCGGAACCGTACTGACGCATGACGATGTCGGCGAACTCACGGGTCGTGACCGCCTTGCCGCCCCCGACGTTGAAAACTCGCCCGGCGGCGCGGTCGTCCTCCAGCACGAGCATGTTGGCGTCCACCACATCATCGATATTGACGTAGTCACGGATCGCCGCACCATCCTCGTAGAGGGTCGGCGCTACGCCCTGCAGGTAACTCAGGCAGAAGATGCGACACGCACCCGAGTAGGCGTTGTAGACCGACTGCCGCGGACCCTGGACGATGCTGTAGCGGAGGGCGACGGTCGGGATGTCGTACCGACGACCGAGGTTGATCGCGACCATCTCCTGGCCGAGCTTCGATATGCCGTACGCGTTCTGGGGATTCGAGATCCGCTCGGGTGTGGCCTGCATCTCAAGTGCGCCACCGCACTCCGGGCAAGGGAGGTCCCACAGACCCGCGGCGACGGCGTTCTCGGGGCGCATTCCCGGCACCTGCTCGCCATCGATCGGGCACCGGTAGAGCCCTTCGCCCATCGCCGCTTGCGACGACGCCACCACGACGCGGGCGAGGTCGAGGCGCTCGGCAACGATGATCTCGTAGAGCAGGGCCGTCGAGACCACGTTCACGTCGGAGAATCGCGAGAAGTCGGGCAGGTAGTCCTGGTAGGCGGCGAAGTGGTAGACGGCGTCGACGCGACGAAGGAGGTTCGTGACGAGGTCGCGGTTGCGGGTGTCGCCGTCGTAGAAGTCGACCTCAGGACTCACATACGCGGGCCGCCCGCTCCGATGTACCGGCGGGGTCAGCGCGTCGAGCACGACGACGTCGTGCCCGAGCGCAAGGAGCCGGTCGCAGGTGTGCGATCCGATGAACCCGCGCCCCCGGTGACGAGGATCTTCATTTCCGTCGATCGCCTCGGCGCTCGGCGACCTCGCGATACACGTCGAGGGTCGACGCGGCCGTCGCCCCCCACGTGAACTGGCGGCCCGCCGGAGTCCCTCGTCGCGCAAGCGATCCCTGCCCGGACCTACCGCGTCGACGATGGCCCGGGCGATGGACGCCGGATCGTTGGGGTCGGACAAGACCGCGGCTCCGCCCGCGGTTTCCGGCATGGCGCTGGTGTCCGAGGTCACGACCGGGCAGCCGCACGCCATGGCCTCGAGGATGGGGAGCCCGAAGGTCTCGTTGAGCGACGGATACACGAACACGTCGGCCGCCTGGTAGAAGCGGACGGTCTCCTCGAGCGGAACTCCGCCGACAAAGACCAGATCTCCCGAGATACCGAGCTCGGCCGCGAGCGAGTGCAGCCGCAGCGACGTACTTCTCGTCCCGTCCAGGGCCGACGATCGCCAGCTGGCGATCCCCGAGCTCACCACGCGCCAGCGCCCACGCCCGCAGCAATCCGTCACAGTTCTTGTACGGCCACAGCGACGACACGAACAGCACGAACGGCTTCGTCACCCCGTACGACGCGACCCGCTCGCGAGCCGCACCGGCATCGCCCTGCTTGAACAGGTCGTGGTCGACCGCCTCGTAGATCAGCTTGAGCTTGCGCGCATCGACCTTCAGGTAATGCTCGACCTCGGAGCGCAGGCTCTTGGAGTTAATGATGATCGCATCCGCGGCCCGCGCGGAGCGTGGATAGCTCATCCGGCGGTAGGCACGGGTCAACGGCGCAACTGAATCGGGCGCGGTGAACGCGTGCATCGTCTTCATGTGGATGACGAGCGACCACGACATGTTCACAAGAGGCGCCATCAAGGTGTTGAAGACGTCGATATGGCTGAGGGGCAACCGCAAGCGGTGAGTAGAGGTGCTCGGTGACCGTGCGCAGTTTGCGCCGCTCATTCGACCATGGATAGGTGATGTAGAAGACGTTCGGCCCGTAACCCCTGGTGAAGATGCCGCGACTTCGGACTCACCAGCAGGTGCAGTTCCTCGCCGAATTCGAGTCGTTTGGCCATCTCAGGGATTACCCGGGTCCAGAACCAGTGGGCGCCCGATGGATTCTCGGGGTCGTCCGTCAAGAGGTTGATCGCCACGCGCATGCGTTACTCCCGGCTTCGTTCCGCAAGCATCGGAGCGCGCTGCCTTCGCGCCACACCGGGGCTTCGATCGGCTGCCATGATTCGGAACAGACTTTCAGAACACACTTGATGAGATCGCGTCCGCGGTCATTCGCGACTGGCGGATGTACTGGGCCAAAGCGTGCATGATGGTCTGGTGTAAGTCCTCGACGATGCCGTAGTTTGCGCCGTCAACATGAATGGTGACCTCCGCCACTGCCTTGGCGTCGCCTCCATCGAAGCCGGTGAGCGCGATCGTGCGAAGCTCATGGTCGCGCGCCCAGGTGAGCGCGCGCACAATGTTGGGCGAACGACCTGATGACGAGACGGCGATGAGGACGTCGGCGGGCCTCGACTGCGACTGAAGCTGGTACGCGAAGACGTCTTCATACGCCATGTCGTTGGCGATCGCGGTGAGGAGCTCGATGTTGGTGCTGAGGCTCACGACGCGGGGGGCAAGGTCGGTCGTCGTCCGGACGCCTTTCAGGTGGTCGCATTGCAGGTGGTTCGCGATCGCGGCCGAGCCGCCATTGCCGCACGAGAACACTGTGGCACCGCGTGTGTAGGCCTCGAGGAGGATCGCCGCCGCGCGATCGAGCGCAGTAGGTTCGATCGAGCTCGCCGCCCGGGCAGTCTCTTCCGCATACGCGTCGAAATACGTCGCGGCGCTCGCGTACGGCGCGGTCGGGAATTTCGCCGGGGTGCCGTCGGCCGGTGGCGCGAAGGCCCGAAGATCGTGGATGGTGCTCATACGGCTATACGCTCCAGGATGAACGAGGCTGCAGCAGCGAGGCTCGGGAACGACCAGACACCCGGACGCTCGCATTCGTCAGGTCCTAGGTAGATCGCCGATGCTCCGACCGCCTCCGCGAGGCCGATGTCCTCAGGCCGATCGCCCACGACCCACGATGCGGTCAGGTCGAGGTTGAGCGCGGCCTTCGCCGCCTTCGCCATGCCCGGCCTCGGTTTGCGGTCCTCGCTTGTGCGAGCAAACGCCTCGACTACTCCTGCGGGGTGATATGGACAGTACAGAAACAGGTCGATGTGCGCCCCGTGATCAGCCAGACGATCCGCGATGTAACGGTGCACCCGAGCGACGTCGTCGATCCCGTACAGCCCCCGCGCGACGCCGGCCTGGTTCGTCACCACCGCAACTGGGATGTTGGCCCGGTTGAACTTGGCGATCGCCTCTGGTGACCCTTCGATAAACTCGACGCGGTCGACCGAGCCGACGTATCCATGGTCAACGATGATCGTGCCGTCGCGATCGAGAAGGATTCCGGGTCGCGAACACAAACTCTGTGCCCTGAGCGTCGATCCGCTCTGGCCGCCTAACAACGTGTTCAAGAGAACCTCGTCTCGTCAACTATCTAGCAAGGTGTTCAGAGAACCTCGTCTCGTCAACTATGAAAATTAGACGCCCAGACCGCAGGGCGGGATTACGGTCGAACCGGACTTCTTTGCGAGATCGCCGACGCCATCAACAGCCACCCGCGGGTAGACCGGCTACACCACCCGGCAAGCCGCCTACGACCTTCGAAAGCTCCGCGGCAAGAAGCTCATTGACAAGCCCGGCCATTCACGGCGTTACGACGTCCCGCTCCAAGCCGCCCACACCATCGCCGCCCTGCTCGCCATTCGCTACGAGGTCATCGCCCCGATCCTGGCTGGAATCCGTAGCCCCCGCAAAGGACGCAAACCCGCTACTGAAACCGCATCGACCGCAAGTTGGGAAGGTCTTGGCCACCTGGGTCGGGTGGGATCGGTAACGGCGTGTGCGTCGCGCCGAGGCTTTCATCGGTCTTGTCCGCCCCGACGAGCACGGCGGAGACCAGCGGGCGTTCCGGCGAGCCGTATCATTTCGCCCACGGCATGAATTCTCGTCGACGACGACCGCCCGGCGGTCACCACGACGACGGCACCGGCCGCCCACGTCGCGAGGTGCTCTCCGCCGAGCGAGGGGTCGAGGGTCACTAGGGTGAGCAGAAGGTCGGCTGAGGCGTAGGCGGCGGCCAGCGCCTCACTGGCCGACGCGGGCTGAGCCTGCGGCAAGGTGCGGTGCAGAGGGCCGACGGGCAGGACGTCATCGCGATCGGGGACCGCTACGACCAGGTGTGCGCCGTTCACGCTCACCGCGCGGACCCCAGGCTTCTTGGCCCCCAAAAGGTGCGCCGCGGGGGCACCGCTGGACAGATCCGCCACGACGACCTGCATGCCCTCCTGCGCGCAGGACACGGCCAGTGACACCAGGGACAGTGCCGCGACCTGTGCGTTGTCTACGGCAACGACAGCCAGAGCGGCGGCGCCCCGGGAGCTTTCCGGCACAGCGTCGCGCAGGTGCGCGACGATGCGCTGCATGTCATGGCCCCGAGCGGCCGCTAGCCCGCCCCGGCCGGGCAGCCAGCGGCCCGCGTGTACGCTGCCGACGCTGAGATTGACGGGGGCGCCAAGCGCGTGCGCGACATCGTCACGCCGACGTAGGCGGTCGGACACGAGCGCCCGAACGATGACGATGCCCAGACCTAGCGCAAGGCCCACGACAAGCCCCGCGGCGGCGTAGAGCACGGCGAGCTTCAGGCGGCCCGAGTGCGGGAGCGGTGCGGCAGCGTCGAGTACCAGGCTGCCCTCCACCGTCGCCGCCAAGGACTGCTGCGCGGTCACCCGGTAACCTCTTGTGGCCTGCTCCAGCTCGGCCAACGCGCCGTTCGCCTGGCCGGCGTTGGACCTGCAGATCGTTGAGCGTAGCCCGCCGCTGCGCGGGTGACGAGGGCTGCGCCGACACATTGGTGATCTGCCTGGCCAGCGACTCGACCTGTTGCACGTCCTGGTTGATCTGCTGGTTGAGCGCCGTAAGCACGAGCTGCTGCTGGGCCTGCAGCTGGCCCGCCCGGAACCGGAGGAATTCCGTGGCCAGGGTGTTTGCTTGGCGTACAGCTTCTTTGCTCGACGGTGCGCTGACCGTGAGCTGAAGGACCCGGTCGGTGACGGGCAAGACCGTGTACGCCATGAAGCTGCCGACGCTTTGCCGCAGCCCCAGCTTGCGCATGGTGAGCTCGGCCACCGTACGGCTCTGCAACAAGGCGGCGTCATTCGGCATCGACTCGGCGGACTGCTCGCCGGGGTCGGGCGCGAGCAGCATCGACGTCGAGGCCTGGTAGGAAGGGGGGTGCCCCAGGCCTAGGCCGAGGCCAATCAGCAACCCCGCCGCGGCGGTGGCGCACCAGAGCCGCGCATGGCGTCGCAGGGCCGCGCTGATGACTGGCAGGCTGGGGAGGCCCGCGGCGAGATCGGCAGCGGGGGAATCGTCGGCAGCTGTGACGTCGTCGTAGGCCCAGCCTCGCTCGGGCACGTCGCTGCTTGGACCCTCGGGTACCGTCACCGTCTGATTTCCGTGTTTCACCGTCTGGCCTCCGTCGCTGTGCCGGTCAGGCGCGTCGGCAGTCTCCGTCGTGCCGACCGGGCCGACTGCGGAAGACGGCCGGTTGTGTGGTCCGCCGGGTCTGGGTCCGCGACTATGACCCCGGCGATATCGCGGCCGTCATCGGCGGCCCTGACCGCGACCCGGGTGAGTTGCTCGGCGGTCGCCGAGCCTGCCGAGACTGCCAGCACCGTCGCGGTCGTGCGCATCGTGTCCGCCACCCGCGGAGCCCGGCCATCGAGAGGCGACGGCGACGGTCAGCGCGGCGCCTGGCTGCCCGTCGATGTCTTCGTGATCCCCGACGGTGACCCGCAAATGGCTCGAGCGTCCCGATGGTATGGCCGACCTCACAGTGCACGCGGCGCGCAGCGTGGCCGTGGCGTTCGCGTCCTGATCGGGGTCGATGACCAGCGCCGTGGGAATCCCCAGGGAGGCGGCGAAGACCGCCAGCTGAGGGCCGAGGGCAAGCGCTCCCGGGTCGGAGGAAAGAGAAAGGACGGCGACAGAGGCACCGCTGCCTCCTCTGACGCTGCCTCCTCTGACGTCGGTTAGACCCAAATGGTGCAGGGCCTTGCGCAGGCTCCACGCATGGACGGCCCCGGGCTCGTAGCCCTCGAGAAGCTTCGTCCAGTCGGCCGCGCCGGATGGGTGACCGACGGGGATCGATGCCAGGACGGGAACCCCAATGGCATCTGCTATCTCGTCGCGCCCCCGCAGCCGCCGGTCGCTGCGGCCGATCGCAAGCGCGACGATGGCTCCGGCCAGCGCGCCCAGCAGGGCACCGAGCCCCCCATTAACGAGTAGGCGCATGGGCAGCGGCGTCCCCGTGGCGCTCGTCGCAGGCTCCAGCACCCACCCATCCGGGTTGCCTGAAGAGCTGATGTAGGAGATGAAGCTGTCGGCGACTGCGTTCGCGATGTCCTTTGCCTGGGCGGCGGTCGTGCCCTCGGCGCCAATCGCGACGATGTCGGGGGTCACGCTGCTGACCTGGACCCGGCCGCGCAGCGTATCGAGCGATACAGCCGGATCGACACGTCGCATCGCCTTCGCCAATACGGGGTCGATGGTCGCGATTACAACTTGGGACGCCAGGCCGCGAGCCGGTTCGCCGGCACTGCCCACCACTGTCGGCGGTAGCGCAACGAGCGCCTCGCTCGCGAGCATCGGTGGGTAGAGCGCGGTGTACACGGCGCCCGCGACGAGGCCCAGCGCGGCGGCGAAGCCGACGATGTTCCTGTGCCGCCGGACAAGCTGCATGGACCTCCTCAGGTCCAGCGCGTGCTGGCTCATCCAGTCTCCGCCTGAATCCCCGGCACTTCTCCCACCGGAGCATCGGAGGTGCGCCGCAATACGGCTGATCGCTTACCGGCCGGTGTTGCCGTCTTGCCGACGTCCAGGAACTCCAGCCGTGTGGTGAGGGGCGCGTGGGGCGCAGAGCGTCCGCGACCGACAAGTGTGAAGGTGGGGACGCGCCGTCCCAGACCTCGGGAGTACCAGCCGAGGATAGGGTCGGTCTCACCTCGGTGCAGGCTCCACCGCAGGTGATGCGGAAGTTCCAGCCGTGCCGCTCCGGGTGTGGATGCGCTCGGCCAGCGCAGGACTGCGCAGGACCCGTCGAGCTCCACCTGAACGTCGGGGCCGAGGTGGAAGGCAAGGCGTACGTCATGGTGGCCGCCGTCGATCTCGTCGACGATGTCGACACTGCGCGTCGTTCGGTCCAACCGAACCGAACGACGGTGCCGCGCCGGCGGGTCGAGCGACAGGTAACCATCGTGCTCTGCGGTCCACCTGGCGACCTCGCCGGCGTCTCGGACGTCGATCTGGCGGGCGTTCGCATGACGCAGCCAGAGGAAGGGGCCGCCGTCGCTGGACTGGCTCCGCCCGTCGAGCTCGGCGGTGTTGTGCGCGATCGTCGAGCGGAAGTACGATCGCCACGCAGGTTCACCGTGGTAGCAGTAGGTGCCTGGGTCGGCGAGGACGTCCACACCGCCGTAGCGGACCTCCACGGACAGGGCGTCGGCGTGGGCGTGCGCGGCGATGCTTAGATATCCGTGCGGGCCCCCGTCGCAACGGCACCAGATCTCCGGGGCTTGATCTCCGGTCGTGCGCAGCAGGGTCATCCCGGCGTCGGCGAATTGCGACGGCCGCTGCGCGGGTCTGCCAGCGATATCGCGTGTCGCGCAGGCCAGGGCACCGATGATCGAGCTGCCTGCGTCCGCCGCCGTGCGTGGCCACCAATCGAGCCGGTCGAAGAGCGCCTCCCCGAGCGCGAGCAACGATGGCCAGCGGTTGGGTGTCGGAGCGTCGAGCAGCAGCGCGCGACCTTCGTCGGAGTCACCCTGGCGGGGCGGGCGGAAATGTTCGTCGAGAAGGGCCGCAGCGCTGTCGACCATCGCGCACAGCCGCTGCCAGGCGGCTGTGTTCAGCGGGCGGTCGCTTGCCTCAGCCTCAACGGCCGCGAGAAGCCCGAGTTCCGCGATGAAGCACTGGTAGTCCGAGGCGAGCTCACGCCCGATGCCCGATGGGAAGGTGTTGCGGACCAGCTCGCGCTCGAGGAGACGCGCGGATTTCCGCCGCCAGCGCTCGCTCTCCGGGAACCACGGGAAGGCGCAGCTAGCCACGAGCTGTCCAGCCGCCTCGGCGATGACGTGATTGTTGGCCGACGAGCCCCGGCTCCTGAACGCAGCGAGGTACCGCTGGTGCCAGCGGATCTGCTGCACTGCGAGGTCGTTACGCTCGAACAAGTCGGCGACGCCCGGCCAATCGTCCAAGAGGCGACGGATCCAGGCCAGGCTGATCAGGCGGATGCCGATCTCGATGCCGCTCGTCCAGTGAACGCCTGATAGGAAGGGGTTCTCCCGCCACCAAGAGCGGAGATGGTCGGCCACCCGGCGTGCGTATGTCTGGTCATTGGTAAGAAACCAGACGGTGGCTAGGAGCGTGAGGTGCTGCAGGCGAGAGATCTCCCAGACCTGCTTGACGTTGCCGGTCTGCCCGTCCGAGCGGTGATCGATCCGGAAGGCGCAGCGGTCTGGAGGGGACCGGCGATCGGTCACGGGGTCGTGGAACCAGTCGGGTAACACCAGGTCGGTCCTAAGGACGCCTAGCACCTCCCACTCACCCCGCAGGAGCTGGTCCGCGGCCTCAAGAACGGCCTTCTTGGCTTCCTCGGGCACCCGTTGGGCGGTATGCGGGGGGAGCACGACAGTGAACCGGCGCTCGCCCGCCGGTGGCGACGCAGCCGCGGCAATCTGCTCGCGCCTCACCTGCCGACGCGACCAGGCTACCCGGAGCGCCTGGTCGCGTGCGCGCCAGGCCACCTCGTTAGGTGACATTCTTGCAACCCTGCGTGCGTACCAGCCGAGCCGCGATGTGTGGAGCGCGCTCACACCCGCTCCGGACGGCCGCTCGACAAACTCTCACTCACCGCGATCGTCGCCCTCGTGGTGGCCACCAGAGACGCAAACTGGATGGGCATCGGACCACCGGTTCGGCTAGCCTCTACAAAGCACGCGAGCTCACGTCGCTGGCCTTTGTCCTGGCCGCCCCGCGACCGCGTTGTACTCCGACGTCGCCCGGCCCAGACCGCGGCTTTCTGGAAGTTGTCGAGCCGTGCGCTTCGGCCACCAGCTGCGGCGTCGAGTGTCTCCTTCGGATAGCGAGGGTTGCCGGTTGTGACATAGGTGATGGCACCGCTCGAGCCGTTCTGGAACCGCACGGTGGCCTGCACGTCGTCTTGCTCCGGGCCGCGGACGGCGTAGACCTCCTCAGGCAGGCTGTCGGCCCACCAGCTCAGTGTGTCGATGAAGTGGCCGCCTTCCCCGGTGAACCTCGACCCTTCCAGCTCCTCGTGGCGGTACCAGCTGTCGGCCTCCAGCCGTCCCGCGTTGACCAGGTAACGGGTCACTGAGCTACGGCTCGGTTGGCCGAACCGCGACCGCATTTGCACTAGCAGCGGCGCGAAGCGCCGGTTGAACCCCACCATGAGCCGGTCGTTGCCGGTGTCCACGACGACCTCGATTATCCGCTCAAGCTCGTCCCGGGTCAGCGCCAGCGGCTTCTCGACGAAGACGGCCTTCCCGGTCTCGAGAGCGCGGCAGACCATGTCCGCATGAGTGTGATGGCGCGTCACGATGAAGATCGCGTCCAACGACGTATCCTCGAGCACGGCGTCTGCGCTTGTCGCGGCGGCCCGGAAACCGAAACGCCGCTGGGCGTTGACCGCCGACAACGACCGCGTGGTAGCGACGTGCGCCAACTCGACGTTCGTGAGCCGAGCGAGGTGGGGCAGCAGCATCGATGACGCGTAGTTGCCGGCCCCGATGAACCCAATCGCCAGCTGACCTTCGCTCGTAACGCGTGGCGGGCAGGCCCGGCCGCCCGAGACCACACGGCTCAACGCGCGCGACTGGCTGTCCGCGGGGCGCGCGGGATACTCAAGCAGGACCCCCACCGCGGCCAGCGAGCCGGAGGCCAGATCGGCGTAGACGGCGGTCGCTTGCTCCATCGGGAAGACGCCGGACACGAGCGTTTCGACCTCGATCTCCTTGCGTGCGATGAGGTCCAAAAAACACTCAAGATTGCGCCGCTCCGTCCAGCGGACGTAGCCGACTGGGTAGTCGATGCCCTCAAGCTCGTAGCGGTCGTCATACCGCCCGGGCCCGTAGGACCTTGAGAAGCGGACGTCTAGCTCCTTGTCGTAGTAGGCATTCCACGGCAGATCCAGGCGGGTCTTGCCGATGTCGACGACGCGGGCGCGGTCTCGGGCCAGCCTCGCGGCGGTTTCGACCGGTCCATTGGACGACCCGCCCGCGGCCAGCAGCACGTGGTCGGCCCCGCGCCCGCCAGAGATTTCGGCGAGCGCCTGCTGGACGGCCTCCATGCCCTCGTCTGTGGGCGCAGCGCACAAGAATGCGCCGGCCTTCTCGGCCTGCCGGCAGCGGTCCTCGATCACGTCGAGCCCGATGACGCGGACCCCGGAGGCGATCAGGAGACGGGCCACCAGCTGACCGACCAGGCCGAGGCCGATAACGCACGCGGTGTCGCCCAGCTGGACCTCGGCGCGCCGCACGCCGTGCATGGCGATCGCCCCGACGGTGGAGAAGGCGGCATGCTCAGGTGAGACACCCCGAGGGACTGGGACGCACAGGTTGGCGGGAATCCAGTTGTACTCGGCGTGCAGCGCGTACTCATTGCCGGCTGCCGCGACAAGCTGGCCGACGCGGAACCCCTCGGCGCCACGCCCCACCTCGACCACCACGCCGCATAGCGAGTAGCCCAGCGGTGTGTAGGAGTCGAGCCGATTCATGACCTTCTTGTAGGTGGTGACCGCGCCCTGCTGCGCGACCGAGTCGATGACCTTGCGCACCTGGTCCGGCCGCGCGCGCGCCTTGCCGACCATCGACATCTTGGCCTCGGTCAGCTTCATCATTTCCGTACCGGTGGAGATCAGGGAGAACAGCGACTGCACCAGGACGCCGCCGGGACGGCACACCGGGGCCGGCACGTCGAGGACGCTGAGCTCCCCGGACTTGTAGTTCTGCGCTATCTGCTTCATCGCGTCCTCTGGTCGACTGTGCGGTTGGCACGTGCAGTGGGGTCCCCGTGGTTACCCGGCCACGCCCATTGACCGCGCTTGGCGGTGGCACAACCCCAGCGTCAGTAGCTGCCACATCTGCTTGGAGCGGTCCTCGCGGCCGACGTGCTCATCCCGGTGAGGTGCAGAGCCTCCCGGCGGATCCTCCCTGACGGCATGAGCTCGCCTCCGACGAGCACATCGTGGATGATCTCTTGCGATCCCGCACACTTCAGCCCCCGGTCCGGTCGAGAGCCTTGCCGTCCGCGATCAGGCCCCGGTAGACGCCGAGGTAGGCGCGTTCCTGGTGGCTCCAAGCCAGCTTCTCCTCGACGCGGGCACGCCCCAACTTGCCCAGGAGAGATCGCCCGGGCTCGTCGTCCATGAGATCGACGATCGCCGCGGCATATTCGTGCACGTCGTTGGGCGTGACGTACACCGCGGCATCGCCAGCTGAAACGCGTGTCTCACGCAGGTCGAAAGCAACCACGGGAAGCTCGAAGGCCATGTACTCCATCGACTTGTTCATCGTCGACACGTCGTTGAGCGGATTCTTGGGGTCTGGCGACATGCCCACGTCTGCAGTGGAGAGGATGCGCGCGACGAGCTCATCCGGCGCCCGCCCGGTGAACTCGACGTGGCTGGCTAGACCCAGCTCGTCACGCAATGCCACGAGGTCGTCGAAGCAGTCTCCCGAGCCAATCAACGTGAAGGCGATGTCGTCGCGGCCGAATTCATGCACCACGATGTCAGCGGCCCGCAAGACGATGTCGACGCCGTCCTGCGGCCCCATGACACCGATGTACGCGGCGAGGAACCGGCGGTCCCGGCGCAACTCGGGGTGCGCCGGGCCACGTCGCAGGCGCTGCGGGTCCGGGCCAGTGCGGACGACCGTGACGTCCCTGGTCGACTTGCCGCTTCGCGCTACGGCGACATTCCGGTAGGAGTCGTTGGTGGAAATCACGTGGTTCGCAGTCCGGTGAGTCCTGCGCTCCAGGGCCCGCAACGCCTTGTAGGGCAGCTTCGGGCCGTCCGGGAAACGAGACTCGTAGAGCTCGGGACACAGGTCGTGGTGGTCGAACACGAACTGGGTGCGGTCGAGGGCGCGAAGGACGAGGGCGATCGGCCAGAAGATGTCGGGCGGGTTGCAGGCCTGAATCACCCCGAACCGGCCGGACCGTCTTGCCTTGAGCGTCAGCCATGCCGTTGCGAGGAACGAGTAGGCGTACTCCGTGACGAAGCCGAGCTTCCTACCGCCGGGCGCATACGGCCGGTACTTGTGCAGCTCCACCGTGTCGACGACCTCGTACGCCGGGTCACCGTGGCCCTTGGGGCACACGACGGCGACCTGATGGCCGTCTGAGACGAGCGCCTGGCACTCGAGCCACACCCGGCGGTCGAAGGGCACCGGAAGGTTCTGGACGATGATGAGGACGCGGGTCACCAGCTGAGTCCCTCGTAGCCCGGGAGCGACTCCACGTCGCTGCCCAGCCTCCCGCTGAGATCGATCAGATGGCGCGGCGGGCTGGTGAGCAGCGCGTCCAGGACCGCGTGGTCGCTCGAGGAGACGATCGCGATGTCGGCTCCGCGCAGCGCCTCGCTGGGCTGGTGCATGAGCAGCCGCTTCAGGTGGGGCAGCTTCGACTCGACCTGGCGGCGGTTGGCGCCGACCAGGCGGGCCGGGTGGACGACCGGGTCATAGATGCGGACATCGAACCCCTTGCCGATCAATCGCTCGCCCAGCTCCACGTTCGGGCTCTCCCGCAGGTCATCGGTGTTCATCTTGAAGCTCAGGCCGAGCACGGCGACGGCGCGCGCGTCGGACGCCACGACGCGGTCCACGGCTTCGTTGATCACCAGCTCGTTGGTGGCCAGCGTACCGGCCAGCAGCGGCAGGTCGGCGCCGTTCATGCGGGCCAGGTGCAGCAACGACCTGAGGTCCTTGGGCAGGCAGGATCCGCCGAAGGCGAAGCCGGGGCGCAGATAGGCCGGTGAGATGTTGAGGACCTGATCCTCGCAGAACAAGGACATGACCTCGCGGGAATCCACGCCCAACGGCCGCAGCAGCCGCGACATCTCGTTGGCGAACGACACCTTTGTGGCGTGGAACGCGTTGCAGGCGTACTTGAGCGCCTCCGCGACGCGGACATCGACGACCCGCGCCGGCTGGCCGAGGAAGCCGAACAGGTTAGTGACCGCCTCGGCGACGCGAGCGTCGCAGGTCCCGACGACAACGAAAGGCGGGGCGAAGAAGTCGGCGATCCCAGAGCCCTCCCGCAGGAACTCCGGGCACATCGCGGCTCCGATGGTGATCCCCGTGCCGGCCAGGCCGCCGGTCAGCGCCGGGACCACCAGGTCCTCGACCGTCCCCGGGGGCACGGTGCTGCGGATGACGACGCTGTGCTGACCGAAGGCCGGCGGCGTCACGATGCGCAGCGCCGCCGCGATGCCGTCCACGGCGCGCCGCACGTAGGACAAGTCCGTGCCGCCGCGGGCCGTCGACGGCGTCCCGACACACACCAGCGACACGTCGGCCCCGTCGAGAGCGTCGAGGCACGACGTCGTCGCGTGCAAGGTGCCGCCGACCACCGCCTGCGCGACGAGCCCATCCAGGCCCGGCTCGGCCACCGGGCTGCGGCCGGCGCAGATCTCGCCAACCTTGGCGGCGTCGACGTCAACTCCCCGCACGTCGTGGCCATGGGAGGCCAGGCAGGCTGCCGTCACCGTGCCGACATAGCCAAGGCCGATCACTGCAACCTTCACCTGTCACCCCACTTGGTTCGCCCGTTGGTTCACCCGCACCGGGAGCCTGTGCATAGGAGCGCCGAGCGGGTGGCGGTGATACGACGAACGCCTCCCGAGGCTGTGATCTCGCCACGATGGCGGATATCTCGACGTACAGTGACATATAGACTGCAAAACGTCACCAACGCCCTGGTCATGAAGAGGTCGCCTCTGGGATGTATCAGGACCGGGCCGCCGCGGGTCCTGTGTTGCGGGTGGCCGTGCCGCCGTCCGGTTCAACTCGTCTCCAGAATCTGAGGGGCTAGCGATGAGGGTCCTCGTTGCGGGCGATGGTGGCTACATCGGAGCCGTTCTCGTCCCGTTCCTGCGCGCCGCCGGGCACCAGGCCAGCGGACTCGACCTCGGCCTCTACGAGGGGTGCGACCTCGGCCCCACCCCAGAAGACATCGGCGTGCGGCCCCCGCGCGACATCAGGGACGTCGTAGCAGAGCAGCTGGTCGGCTACGACGCGGTGATCTGCCTTGCGGCCTTGTCCAATGACCCGCTGGGTCACCTGAACCCGGCGGCGACGTACTCGGTAAACCTGGAGGGGACGCTGCGCCTGGCACGGGCGGCCAAGGAGGCCGGGGTTGAGCGTTTCCTGTTCGCCTCGTCGTGCAGCCTGTATGGCGCGGCGGGCTCGGCCGGGGTGGCCGAAGACGCCGAGCTGTTCCCGGTCACGCCGTATGGCGAGACCAAGGTGCTGGCCGAGCGTGATCTGTCGCAGCTAGCCGATGACGCCTTCAGCCCGACCTATCTTCGCAACGCCACCGCCTATGGCGCCTCGCCGCGACTGCGCCTCGACATCGTCGTGAACAACCTCACCGCCGTCGCGATGACCACCGGGGAGGTGCGCCTGGAAAGCGACGGGTCGCCCTGGCGGCCGCTGGTGCACATAGAGGACATCAGCCGGGTGTTCCTTGCCGCGCTCGAGGCCCCGCGTGAGCTCGTGCATGATGAGGCGTTCAACGTCGGTCGCCCCGACGACAACGTGCAGGTCCGTGACATTGCCGACATGGTCCGCGGCGCGGTACCGGGATCGAAGGTGTCGTTCGCCGAGGGTGCCGGGCCGGACCTCCGCAATTACCGCGTCGACTTCTCCAAGCTGGCCGAGACGTTCCCGGATCTGAAGCTGCGCTGGAGCGTGCGGGAAGGGATCGATGAGCTCGCGGCCGCCTACACCGAACACGGCATGACCTATGACGACTTCATGTCATCGCGCTTCGTGCGACTGCGGCGGATCCGTGAGCTGCTTTCCGTCGGCCTCGTCGACGAGATGCTGCGCCGGGAGACCGGCGGGCGGCTCCTAATGCCGGGCGCCGAGGTCGCGCAAGAGGGTCACTGATGGTCGGCACCCCGACCCGGCTGAGTTCTTGACGTGGCAGTGGTGCCATGGCTAGTTGACGCGACTCGCCGTGGACGAGCGGCAGCGGTCGGGAGGGCATGGACAGCGGCGTCCCGGCGGCTGCGAGGTCAGGCGGTCC
The DNA here is from genome assembly GCA_963820395.1 of uncultured Actinomycetota bacterium. Taxonomy (GTDB): domain Bacteria; phylum Actinomycetota; class Actinomycetes; order Streptosporangiales; family Streptosporangiaceae; genus DATFVJ01. The sequence goes on from CAWGAE010000006.1 coordinate 33,821, forward strand.
GCCGTCTTGGCTGGGGTGTCGCGGACCAGGCGGTGTCCAGCCTGACCAATTTCGCCGTGAGCATCTATGTGGCCCGCACGCTGGGGGCGGTGCAGTTCGGTGCGTTCGGCCTTGCCTACGTCACCTATTCGTTCGCGCTTAACGCGTCACGGGGCCTTGCCACCGACCCGCTGATGGTGAGGTTCAGCGGCACGGACCTGCCGACCTGGCGGCGTGCCGTCGCGAGCTGCACCGGCACAGCCGCGGTTGTGGGCTTGGCCGCCGGTGCCTGTGTGCTTGCGGCGGCCGCAGTACTCGACGGCACGGCCAGGGGCGCCTTCCTCGCGCTCGGACTCACGCTGCCGGGACTGATGTTGCAGGACAGCTGGCGATATTCGTTCTTCGCACTCGGGCGCGGCAGCCAGGCATTCCTCAACGACCTGGTCTGGGGGGTGGCGCTCCTTCCTGCCCTGGTGTTCGTGCGGGCGACCCGCCACGAGAACGTGTTCTGGTTCGTTTTAGCATGGGGCACGGCGGCGGCTGTCGCGGCCGGCGTTGGGCCGTGGCAGGCGCGGGTCGTCCCCAGGCTGTCGGGCGCACGGAGGTGGGTGTCGCGGCATCGTGACCTCGGGCTTCGCTACCTGGGGGAGAACACCTCCAGCAGCGGTGCCAACCAGCTGAGCACTTACGGCATCGGCCTCATTGTAGGCTTGGCCGCCGTCGGCTACGTGAGGGCTGCCGTGACGCTGATGGGCCCCTTCCTGGTCATCTTCTCGGGGATATCCCTGGTCACTGTGCCGGAGGCTGCCCGAGTTCTGCGTCGCTCGCCACGGCGCCTACCGCTGTTCTGCCTGCTAGTTAGCGGTGGACTCACTGCAGCGGCGCTCGCGTGGGGAGTCGTACTGCTGGTGACGCTACCGAGAGGGCTCGGGGACTGGCTGCTGGGCCCGATTTGGCGGCCAGCCTACCCGCTCGTGCTGCCGCTCACGATTTCCGCCTTAGGCATGTCTCTTTGCGTCGGCGCCGGCGGGGGCCTGCACGCTCTGGGGGCCGCGCGGCGGAGCCTGCGCGCGATGGTGCTCGCGTCCGCCATCTATCTCGTCTGTGGTCTGGTGGGGGCCGCTGCCGGAGGAGCTGTCGGCACAGTGTGCGGCGCCGCCGTGGCGATGTGGATTGGCGCGCTGCTGTGGTGGTGGCAGCTGCGCGCGGCGCTGCGGGAGTCCGGCAAATGTACCAGCGCGTGACCGGTTCCGGTCCCACCGCCCGGCCCCGCGCCATCGCGGGCTCGGTTAGGCCCGCTCCCGCCGGTGGGACGCGCGGCTCCGCCGGCACCCTGACCGCCCGCAGCCCTCGCAGCTGCCCCAGCCTGGTGATAGCAAAGGTGCATGAATTGACCTTTGTCAAACCGGCGAGCGTTGGTCTTGATTGAAGTGCAACTCGGAGTACGCGGTAGCGGGCTGGGCCGCCGGGATGTTCGCCGCGCCCGCCACGCACGACGCGCTACAGCCACCCGCGGGCGAAGACGCGGCCCGCCCGAAGATGGCAGTGCCCACGGATGGTTACCCCGGCAAACGGCCCGGGGGGCCCAAGGGCTTATGTCCCGGCTATCGGGGGCGAAACCGCAGAAACATCACACCGAAGATTGTCGGCCGTCTGCCAATATCGGCGCCGGCCGCGAAGGGAGGCCTTGTGTACGTCCGCAAAGTTCCGCGCATTGCCGGTGCGCTGTTGTTCGAGCCGACCCCGCACGTGGACGAGCGCGGCTTCTTCTGCCGCACCTTCGACGCAGATGTAATGCGCGCGGCCGGAATCGACCCGTCCGCGTTCGCTCAGGACAGTCTCTCCCGCTCGGCGCGCGGCGTCGTGCGAGGCCTGCACGTGCGACGCGGGGACGGAGAGGCCAAGCTCGTGCGATGCTCGTACGGCGCGATCTTCGACGTCGTCGTCGACCTGCGGCCCGCCTCGCCGACGTACCGCAGCTGGGAGAGCTTCGAGCTGCGTGGCGACGAGCAGGTCTCGCTCTACGTGCCAGCCGGCTGCGCGCACGGGTTTCAGGCCCTCACCAGCCCGGCGGACGTGTCCTATCGCATCGACCGCGCTCACGACCCTGCTGAGGACGTATCGATTGCATTCGATGACCCCGAACTGGCCATCTCGTGGCCGCTTCCCGTTGCCGCCATGTCGCGGCGGGACCGGCTCGCCGCGCCACTCGCTGCCGCGACGCGGTTGCTGACATGAGCGAGGAACTCCGCCAAGTCAGCACCCGCCAGCAACGGGAGCCGGGAGCGAGCCCGCGGGTGCGCCGCACCGCGGCTGTGCCTCTCGTCGCCCTCCTGGGAATGATCCTGCTGCTCGCTTTCGGCGCGTACTCCCCGTTCAACTGGGATCCACCGCGCACGGTGCGCAACGACGTAACGAGAAGCGCAGACGGATCCTTGCGGTTCGGCGAGATGAACCGCGCGCGCACGCCTGGAACACCGGCCTGGCTGCACGATGTGCGCACATCCGGCATCGTTTCGATCCACCTAGAGTTCAACCCACAGTTACTGCAGAAGCAGTCTCTGTCGATCATGATGCTGGCCAGTGACTTCTGGCACACTGACTTCGCCATCGAGCAGGAGCACTCCAACCTGCTCGTGTGGCTGCGCCGTCCCGGGTCGACGGCCAATGGCGACCCCCCGTTCGGCGTCGACGGGGTTCTCAAGCCGCAGCGGTGGAACAGCGTGGACGTGATGCTGCAACGCGGCGACATGCGCATCGACGTCGACGGCACGACCCGACTGACCGAGCACCTTCCGGCAGATTCCCTAAGGGTGTGGAGCGCAGGGCAGATTGTGCTTGGCGACGAGGTCCACGGAGGCGGTCCGTGGCAGGGCGAAATCCATCATGCCGAGGTGCGCACATCGGGCTATGAGGTCGATTACGTCCGCCCAGGCGCGCTCTCGATCCCCGAGCGCTACCTCTACTTCCCGGACCATATCGAACCGTTTTCGCTTCCGGATCCAGAGGAGCGGCTAAGCCTCCTCCTCCTCTTGCTGTCGTTCATTCCGGTCGGCTTCCTCACCGTCTGGGTTCGAAGGCCGCCATTGCGCCCGGTCCCCGCCACCCTGCTCGCGACGGGGCTTGCGGTGATGCTCGCGGCTGGTAGGTTCCTCTTCCACGGTCGGCATATGGCGGTGGCCGACATCGTGGTGCAGACAATGGGAGCGTTGCTCGGGGCGTTGCTGGCCCGGCGGTTGGCGCACCGCCGTCAAGCGCAGCACCCACCGGATGCCTCACACACGGCGGAAATGCGAGCCTAAGTATGTCTTGCGGCGACGAGGTAACCGGTTCCATCCAGCGGCTCCCACCCACGAGTTTCGGTGGCGCTCGTGAGCGGTTCGTTCCGCCTGGCGCACCCTTCGTGGGAGGCGGCACTGGGATACCATCTTGACGCCACGGGTCAGAAGGAGCCGTCCACGCTTGGTGGCGTAGAGCCGCTATAGTCTTCGGGCTTGAGCGGCTTGTACTGGGCGCATTTTGACCAATGCACCCGTTCGTGCAGTCGTGCGGCCGCGCCATTCTCGGCGTAGACGTCCACCACCGCGATGGTGGGGCGAGTGCGTTCGAGGTCTCCGCGCCGTTATTGGTGGAGAACAGAAGGACCGACTCGGGGCTCTGCCCGGGCGCTCCCCACTGGTTGAACTCGCACCGACCGCCAGCGCCGTACCCGCCTTGCGCGCTCCTCTCCGACCCGAAACCCGATGATCATCTCGACATAGACCGCAGGCGACTGAGCCTCAATCCACCGCCCGAATTCAGATGATCGCGTTGCGGGGCAATGGCCCAGTGGACGTGATCTTGAGGATGGCAGGGGACGTGGTTTTCTCGCCGCTCACCTTTCTGCGGCTTGTCCACGGTTTCTGATCGGGGATCTTGGCTGGCAGTTCGCCGGGTGGCCGCTGGGCCGTGGGAATGCGTGACTGTGTCTGGGCTGGTCAGGCCGCGTGGGCGGGCGGGCCGCAGGCGGCCTCGAAGAGGCTCATCCAGTGCTGCTCGCGGTGCCAGCCTTCGGGCAGGTGCAGGGTGATCTCGCCGCGGCCGTGGCGGGCGGTCCGGGCGGCGACGTTGATGAGGTCGCGGCGCAACGTGGCGCCGCGGGCCTTGGCGTAGGCGAGGCTGGCCAGGGATCCGGCGGCGCGCAGCACGTTGTGCGCGATGGCGGCGCAGGCGAGCCAGGTCGCGTTCGCGGGAAACGAGCCTGATGGCAGGTGCGCGAGGGGCCCGTCGGTCCAGTCGGCGAACAGCTGTTCGACCTGGGCGTGGTCGCGGTGGTGCTCTTCGGCCTGGATGGTCGCGAACGGGGAGTCGGTGAACACGGCGTGGTAGCGCCAGACGGGGAACATCTCGTCCTGGCCCTGGGCGGCCGTGCGGTTGAGGTCTTTGACCCGGCGGACGATCAGCCGGGCGGTGATGGCCTGCCCCTTCTTCGAGGTGAAGGCGGTGTAGTGCGCCTCGGCCACCTCGGCGTCGGCACCCAGCAGCGCAGCTGGTCGTCCCAGATCGCCCGCGGATATCTGATTGGGGTCCAGGCATCCTCGCCGATGGCGGCGATCGCCGCCTTGACGGCCGGGTCCATCTTCGCCGTGACCGAAAAGCACGCCCCGGCCCGGCGGACCGCGCCGGTGAACGCCGCGGAGTAGAACGCCGAGTCGGCCCGCACCACGAGCGTCCCGGCGCATCCGGTGGCGCGGGCGGTAGTGACCGATTCGGTGGCGAAGGACGCGGCGCCCCGGGCCGAGCCCGCGTTGCCGCCGCGGAGCCTGGTGGCGGCGATCACCGGCGCAGCCAGCGGCGTGCTGATCGTGGCGGTCAGCGCGTTCAGCCCCCGCACCAGCAGGCTCTTGCCCTGGATCTTGGTATGGCCGAACGCCGCGCCCTGCTTCTTGCGGCCGTAGACACGTTTTTGCATCGAGTCGATATCCACGAACGCCACCACGTCCTTGCCGGGCAGCAACGGCGTGCGGCGGGCCAGGTCCGCCAGCAGCAGCCGGCTCACCTTCTCCGCCTGCCGGGCGTTCCCCCAGGAGAACGAGCGCAGGAACGACCCCAGCGTGGACGGTGCCCGGATCCCGCCAAACAGCGCCGGCATCGCGCCATGCCGCAGCAGGTCCATGTCGTCGATGCTGTCCGCCCCGGCGACCATCCCGGCGACCAGGCACGGCACTTTCAGGTGCGCATTCACCCCGCACCGGTCAGCGATGGCCACATGCTCGCCGGCCAGCGCGGCAAGGCCGGCCCGCTGCGCCAGGGCCATCACCGGGACCAGGCCCGCCCGTGACACGAGATTCGGGTCATCAAACGATGCGTGAATCTTCGCCAGCCCGTGCAACAATCGCACTTGCGAGGTGTCCTCTCCATCTGGGGAATGGAAGTGTTAGCAACTCTCATCGTCCCAGTTCAGAGGGCACCTTTCGCGTCGGCGCGCCCGGCAGAACCCTATTTACGCGGTGGATCGAGGCTGAGTCGGTGCGCGAGGTCGCGCACGACTGGCAGGACCACACAGGGATCGGCGATTCGGTCTCAGCCGGTATTGCGCAGCCCACACACAGGCACACAGGCTCGCCGAAACGGAGGTCACCATCTCCCCACGGGCTATCCACATCTTGTGCATAATCCCCTATGCTGTCCAGCACTGTCTTGCATCGGCTAAACAACCCATCAAGAGATCAAGAGAAATACAATATAGGCAAAGCATGCGATCATGCCGACGCGTAAGCACGGTCACCTTGGCACCCCAACGATGACCGCACCCCACACTGGCGGCTGCACTGACCGGCGTGATGATCGCCGGTTCCGCGTGGGGCGGTCGGGCGCAGCCGGTGTGGTGCGCCTGCCCGGACGTTTGGTGCTGGGACGTGGAGCTGGCAGCGGACCGGGCCCGCTGCGCCCGGCGTGCCGACAGCTGCGCTGATGGTGAGCCTGTTCCGATCCTGAGGTGTGCCTACCGGCCGCAGAAGCGGGAGGCAGGATCACGGATTTTGTGCAGTGGAACGCCTCGGCGTAGGGTGCCCGGCACTCCATTCCGCGCAGGCGGGCCATGCCCAGGAAGACCTCGTCGTCCCACCAGTCGCGGCCCCGCTGGGAGGGGAAGCACTTGTGCAGCAACTCCACCTTGCGCCGCGCCATATCGGCCGGCAGCGGAAAATACATCGATGGGCGGCCGAGGTCACCGTCCCATTTCGGGATCTCGTAGCCGAGGTAGAGCCGGTCGCGGAAGACGGTGGGCACGATCTCTCCGATCGTGCGGTGATCTTGATGTGCGTCGTCGCGGGACGGCGCGATGATCAGGTCGGGTGAGCAAGACCGGGCGACCTGCTCGAGGGTGTCCTTCACCTGGCCCCAGGCCGCGGGCAGCCGGCCCTCGGGCAGGTCGTACAGCCCGATGGTCAGGTCGGCGGCGGGCAGGAAGGCGGTTGCCGCGATGCGTGCCTCCTGCTGCCGCTCTGCCGTTCCGGTCAGCACGATGTAGCGGGCCGCCAGCCCGGAAAACTGGCTCTCGGCGAGGCTGAGCAGCGTCCCGCCGGCGCCGATCTCGATGTCGTCGGGGTGGGCGCCGATCGCGAGCACCGAGAGCGGCCCGCCCGGGGGCGTCTTCAGATGCAATGGCAGCACGCGCGGCTCACCGTGGCGACATGGATACGGGCGGCATGGACACCGGCGGCATGGACACCGGCGGGGAGTTGCTGCCGCCGCCGGACTGGGGCGAGGTGGCGCTGGCCGACGTGGTCCCGCCGGACCGTTCCGCGTCCCAGATCATCCAGGGGCAGTTCCCCTGGTGGTACATCTCCTCCAGTTGCGCGCGTTCTTTCACCGTGTCGGCGGGTGCCCAGTATCCTTTGTACGGGTAGGCGAGGACGCGTCCTTGGGGGACCAGCCGGACTAGCGCGTCCTCGACGAGGTCTTCGCCTTCGCCGAGGTGGTCGAAGATCTGCGGCCGGAGCACGAAGTAGCCGCCGTTTTCCCACTGGCTTAGGTCCTGCATAGGGGTCACCTGGGTGATCAGCCCGTTGTCGCCGATGTCCACCATGTGGTGCGAGGACTGCGGCGGCACCGCGAGCAGGCCGGCCACCGCGCTGGTGGCGTCGAACCGCCCGATCATGTCGGGCAGCGGCGCGTTGGTGAGCACGTCTGCGTAGTTGGCCAGGAACATCGGCTCGTCCTCGACGAAGCGGCGGACCCGGCGCAGCCGCTCGCCGATCGGGGAGTTCAGGCCGGTGTCGACGAGGGTGATCCGCCAGTCGGAGATGTCGGTGCTGAACAGCTGCACCTCGCGGGCGCCGTTTGCCAGGACGAAGTCGTTCGACCTGGTCTCGTCGTAGTTCAGGAAGAAATCCTTGACCGCCGCGGCGCCGTAACCGAGGCAGAGCACGAAATCGGTGTGCCCGAAATGGGCGTAGTAGCGCATGACGTGCCACAGCAGCGGGCGTTCCCCGACCATCGCCATCGGCTTGGGAGCGTTGGTGACGCCATCGCGCATCCGCATCCCCAGGCCACCGCAGAACAAGACGACCTTCACGATTCACACTCCATTCAGATGATCTCAAGCGCGGGGATCGGGAACACCAGCCGTCCCCCCCACGACCGGACGTAGTCAAGCTGCCGGCTGATCTCCTCCCGCAGGTTCCACGGCAGCACGAGAATGTAGTCGGGCCGGGTCTCGGCCAGGCGCCCGGGCGGATAGACCGGGATATGCGTGCCCGGCAGGAACTTGCCCTGTTTCACCGGGCTGCGGTCAACGGTGTAGGCGAGAAGATCCGACCGGATGCCGCAGTGGTTCAGCAGCGTGTTCCCCTTACCCGGGGCGCCGTAGCCGGCCACCGGCCGGCCGTCCGCCGCGGCGGTGAGCAGGAACCCCAGCAGCTCGCTCTTGATCTGCAGCACCTCGGCGGCGAAGCCCTCATGGCCGGCCACGGTGTGCAGCCCCGCGGACTCCTCCGCGCCGAGCACCGCCTTCACCCGGGTGGTCGGCTCACCGGCGCTCTCCTCCGGCCGGGCGTAGACGCGCAGCGACCCGCCATGGGTGCCGAGCTCGTCCACGTCCACCACCCGCAACCCGGCCGTGGCCAGCGCACGGGAAGAGGTCAGCAGGGAAAGATACGAGAAATGCTCGTGATAGATCGTGTCGTATTGCCGCCGCTCGATCAGCCGCAGCAGGTGCGGGAATTCCAGCGTCACCACACCGGTGTCCTTGACCAGCGCCCGCAGCCCCGCGGCGAAACCCCGGATATCCGGGACATGAGCGAAGACATTGTTCGCGGCGACCAGATCGGCCCGCCCGTGCCGCCCGGCGATCTCGCGGCCCGTCTCGGGCCCAAGGAACTCGACCACCGTCGGGATGCCCCGGGCGCGGGCCGCCTCGGCCACGTTCGCGGCCGGCTCGACCCCAAGCACCGGGATCCCCCCGGCCGCAAAATGCTGCAGCAGGTAGCCATCGTTGCTCGCCACCTCGGTGACCAGGCTGTCAGGCGCGAGGCCGAGTCGGCCGATCATCGCCTCCGCGTACCGCTTCGCGTGCGCCACCCACGAATCGGAATACGACGAGAAATACGCATAGTCGGAAAAGATGTCCTCGCCGGGCACATAAGCGGGCAACTGCACCAGCAAGCACGAGGCGCACACACGCACATGCAGCGGATAGAACACCTCCGCCTCATCCAGCCGCCCCGCCGGCACATAACTCTCACACAGCGGCGACATCCCCAAATCCACAAACGTCCGGGTCAGATCCGCGCCGCACAAACGGCACACATGAAACGACAACACGCCTCCAAACTTGCCGGCCGGTCAGGGAAAGCAATGTAACACTGATCATCCCGGCATATAAGCTGGAGCCTATGACCGAATGGTGCCGTCACCAGCAGCGTTCCCTGGCGGCCCGCGATCTCGGCGGGGTGCGGCACGCAGTCGTAGAGCACCTGCCCGATCAGCGGCCGGAGCAGGTCCCAGCGCCGGGAGACGGTGGCCTGGCTGACGCCGAAGACGGCCCCGGCGACCTCTTGCGTGATGTTCTTGCGCATCAGCGTGACCACCATCGCCACCGACCCGAACAGGCCGATGGCGGCCGGTCGGCCGCCGGGCCGCACCACGTCCCCGGCCCGCCCCAGTATCCGCAGCGACAGCTGGTGCAGTTGCTCATAGCGCAGTCCGGTGAGAACCTCGTACCGCAACGGCTCCTCCGTGAAATCCGTGTTTTGTCATTGCGGTATTCATGGCAGGAGCCGTTCTGTTATGCGACGACCGACACCTAAAGATTTGCTTATTACAAGAATTCTGACCGCCGGGCGAGCCGCTTACGCGTAGCCGCAGACAACGGTGATGGGAAGCTATTCAGCCAGGAGGCTTATGAATAAGCCTCCTGGTCTACGAAATTAGCAATATATTGGTATTGTGCACCTTTCACGCTGCTGACGCTTTCCCAGACCGGGCCGAAAGGAGGAACACTGGCGCCGGTGCCGGGCCGACCGCGGACCGTGCTGGCCGCACTCGCGGCGCAGATCCCGCTCCGAACCGGGCGGATCAGGAGGCCTGCAGCAGCACACGCAGCCTCGCCAGGCATCGGCCGCGGGTAGGGCCGATGCTGCCAACCGGCAGCCCCAGCTCATCGGATATCTCGGCGTAGGAAGCTGGCGGATCAGCCATCAGCAGTTCAAGGAGCCGCTGCCACTGCCGGGGGAGGCGGGACATGGCCTCGCGGACGACTTGGGCGCGCTCGTCGGCGAGAAGACGCTCATCGATCTCCGGCTCGTGCGCGTCAACATCCTCGAGAGCGACGTCGTCATGGGCCAGGTCGCGGGCCAGCACGACCTTCTTGCGTGCCGCCAAGCTGCGTAGGCACTCGTGCCGCGCGGTAGCCGCCAGCCAGGAGCCCACGCGAGCCGGTTTCTCGAGACGATCGATGTGCTCAAGTAAGCGCAGCCACGTCGCTTGGGCGACGTCAGCGGCGTCACTCTCCACCAGCTTGAAGTCGCGGGTCATGGCCCAGACGAGTCTGCCGTACTGGTCGACCAGACGCTCCCAGGCCCACTGGTCCCCCTCAGCAGCCCGCCGCACCAATCGTGCCACGTCCAAGACGGCAAGGTCTTGTTCCAGCGTCGTTGTTGTCATCGAGTCCCACCTCATCGTCATCCAGTCCCACCGCATCCGGCAGTGGAGATCCACTATCGAGGAACGACATCTCCGAAGATCAGTTGCCGGATCCATAACGCCGGCCGATCTGCCATAGCCCAGTCAGCCCCAAGCAGGCTGACCAGCTGGGGAAGTTCGTCGAGTGACAGCCCTGATCTCCCACTGAGACTGTGGCGAGCCGGGAGGGGGTGTTCTCGCACGCGACCGGGTCGCCTGTGGCCGGGTCAACGGCGGATGCACCCGCCGTAGGTACGTTGACCAGCAGGATCGAGACCAGGGCTGCGGCCACGAACGGCAAGGAGGGCCGACAGCGCCTGCGGCCGACGCTAAGCAATCCGGAAAAAGTGCTTGGCGTACGAGGGCAGCCATCCGGCGGACGCGGAAAGCTTCGTGCCTGTTCATGTCTTGTCCCCAACCCTGGCTTAGCCTGCGGTCACCGATTGCGGGTCATCTCCGCTCACCCGCGAAGCCGCGTGGCGGTCATCAATTAATCAGACGCCCACACCGCGGGCCGCGATTACGGCCAGACCAGGCTTCTTTGGGCATAATTCCGGGACCAGGCTTCTTTGGGCATAATCCATGACCGGTCCTCAGCGAAGCACCAGCAGGTCAGGCGCTCGTTATATCACGTTCTGCTCACGACGCCAGGGACTTTAGGTGTTTAGCTTGTTTCAGGGCATTCCTGTCCTATTGATGCATTTTGCTCTTGCTGTCCGATTCAGGGTGCGGATGAGGGCATAGCTGCAGCCCGGATGCCGCTTCGGGGGCGCCGGTTCTGCGGGCCGGGGTCGTGTGGTTGTTCCTGGTGTCGCCGGGACATACGGACCGGGGGCGGTGGGTCACCACGTGCTGGGTGTGCTCACGGGACGGAATAGGGTGATCGCCGTGGGACTGCGGGCGGCAGGCACGGTCCGCGAGGTATGGGGAACCGGAGACCTCCTCGCGGCCTGCGGCCTCAACGTTGTATTAAAATTAAACGACCCGCGCCATCAGCACCGAGCCGCGATGCGCGGAGTCAGGAAGGCCAGCTGGGAGCCGTCGGGCCGCCGCGGCACGTGGTGCGGGCTGGTACCCTGCTTCACCCGCATCGCCAGGTGCGCGCCGCCGCGCCACCGTGGCGCGCCCCACCGGTCGGTGGGACTGGCCCGGCCTCGTGCCAGGACAGCTCCTCCATCATCTTCGCGCCCAGCCGCCGCCAGCTTGTGATCACCTTGCTGCCGGGAACCCGCAGGGCTGCTGCCACGGCAGCCGCGGCAGCAACCCGGCCAGGCGGGCCATCATCTCCCGGCACGACGCATCCGGGATCAGCGTCATCGCCAGCACGAGGCGGGCCGTCAGGGTGAAGCGACATTGCCCTCAGCGGCCAATGCGGCTCCGCGCCGGGCACCCCGCGATCAGCTCCTCGATGACCCCGTCACCCAGATGCCGCTCCAGCACCCCCACCCGTACGTGATCGGGAAGCCACCCGCCCGCGTGCACCTCGCCGTTGCGGCGCACAACCGCCGGTGCCACGGTCACCGGATGGCAGAACACCAGCATCTCGCCCGGCACGACAGGCGCCGCCGCCCCATCGGCCACCAGCGCGCCATTATGGCCTGCCCGTCCCGGCCGGGCCAGATCAGCAGTCCTCAGCGCCACCATCCCGGCAGGCACCCCGCTCGCGAGAGGGTCCTGAGCTGCCCGGATAGCGCCCTCCCGCACGTCCCGTCTTGGGGGCTGGCCGCGACGCCACCAGGATCGGTAGTAGCCGATCATAGTGCGCGGTGTGATAAGTGTCGTCGTCCCAGCGCACCATGAGGCCCGCGTGATAGGGCGGCTACTCCGGCAGCTTGCGTCTGGGCAGCCGCTTCGTCGATTACATCAGCCCATTCGGCGGCGGCTACTTGTTCGCCCTGCCCGGAGTCCTCGATCGCGCCGCGCGCCGCTGGCCTGGGCCTGGACAGAGCGCATGGCCGGGAAACCTGATCCATGTGATAGCCCGGCACGCTGGCGTGGCAGGATGTACGGCCGTTAACGATGAGACCTAACGTCACACCGCGGTGCCGTGGAGGTGGCGCGGGTGCGGCACTGGCACACAGTCCCCGGCGTGCGTACCCAGGACGGCTCAGGGCCACGGCCCGCCGATACGCCACCTCTCGGGGATATCGCCGGGTGATCGGCATGTCGCGGCGAAACACTCACATGCCCCAGGTCCTTAACGGCTCCGGGGTGACACGCCTGGGATCAGGCCACGCGGCTCGTCTCGTGTTTACCGTCTGGCCCGGCCGCCTTGCGCATGAGCATTTCGGTCACGCCACCGATCGTCGCGCCGAGCCCGCGCTTGGCGGCCTGGCTGGCCAACGATTCGGTCACGGTCGTGGCTTCGCGAGCGAGCCGGTGCACTTCCGGCGAGGTGCGGATCGAATGCCACGACTTGCGGATCCGGTCAAGGCCCGCCCGCCCCTCACGCGTGCCGACCACGAAGCCGACCACGAAGCCGATGATTGTCTCCATCTTGCTGCCCAACCTTCCTCGTGCCCTTCCGGGCAGTCAGGGTGAACCGGCCTCGCCGGCCCCCGCCGACCAATGCCGCGCCTACATCTCGCGCAGTTCCAGGTATCGCTTGATGTCTGGCAGCGACTGGATCACCGCGGCGAGCACCAGCGCCAGGACTGTGGCCTTAATCAGTCTCGTGATCATTGTGCTTCCTCCTCTGGCTGTGCACGGTTAATGATCTCCGGCGGAGCCGCTGCGATCGGCTCTACCTCATCCGGGGCGAAGTACAGGAACCTGCCGTGCTGGCGGTTCAGCTCCGCCGCCGGGTCATCGACTGGGGTGACCGCGAGATGCAGCTGACCGTCGACATCGTGCAGCACGGCCTCGACCAGCGCCTCCCGGCCGACCAGGAACAGATCCTGGGCGTCCGTCCGCCGGCTGCCCGGCCGCATCCGGACCCTGCTGCCGCGCGCGATCCGTACGCCTTCGACGGTGACGTGGTCGGTTTCCGGTGACACCGACGTGTCCGCGCCCGGATCCCACCAGGGGAGCTGCGGATCGCCCGCCATGGCGGCCAGCGGCGAATTGGGCGCGGTGGGGAAGGAACCGGGCCCGGCGGGCCCCAGGCCCGGCGCGGCCAGGCCGGGCGCGGCCAGGCCGGGCGCGGCCAGGCCCGGCACGTCCAGGCCCGGAGCACCAAAGCCCGGCGCGTCGGGGCCCGTGGCGCCGGGCCCCGACGCGCCGGAGCCACCGGCGGGAGGCGCGCCTGGCACGGCCTTGAGGTAGCGGATGGCTCCGTGCATGCGTTCGAGCATCTCCGCTGGCAGGCCGCCGACCCGGTCGATCAGCGCCCCCGCGAGCGGATCGGTGGCGCGGGCCCGGCGCTTCTCCGTGTCGGTAAGCGCCATCGTGCGCAAGGTGAGGATCTCGTCGATCTCGGTGGCGTCGAAGAGATCGCCGGCACTCTCCGCGGCGATCTCCGGGTGATCGTAGAGGATCACCGGGGACGAGAGCATCAGATCGTGGCAGTCCTCCGGACCGGCCAGCACCGGCCAGGTACCGGTGTTGACGCACCCGGCCACCTCGGCGGCGGCCCATTCCGGCGGGTCAACCATGGAGATGAACCGTGCGCCAGGCACCGCGACGAGGACATGCGCAGCGATCAAAGCCTGCCGCAGTCCTTCCTGGCGGCTGCACATCCTGCCCTCGGCAGGGGTGTGATTCTCCACCCTCACCCGCAGCCGCAGGGCGCGGTAGGGCCCCGCCACCCGGTGCGCCTCCACCGCGATCGTCCCTCTGAGTGCCGACCACTCGCGAAGCGTCCACCCCGTGACGCTCCCGCCGGCGTCGGTAAGCGCCTCCGTGGCCTGGCCGCCGCTGATGCGGAACGTGACCTCGCGGCGGGCCGCGAGCAACGCGCCGACCGACGCGGTCGCCTCCTGCTCGCGCTCGATCGCCTCGTCCCACGGCACCGCCTCGTCCCACGGCACCGCGTCATGCCCCGCCGTCTCGTCCGCGGCCTCGGCCCCCGCCGTGCCGGACCCCGCCGTGCCAGACCCCGCCGTGCCGGACCCCGCCGTGCCGGACCCCAACGCGTCGGCAGCGCCGGCCCCGCCCGTTGAGCCGACGCCCGCCGGGATAGTCTGGGCCGTTCGCCGCTGCAACTGCAGGAACCGGGCCAGCACTTGCACCCGGGCGTCGTCCGGGCATTCGAGCAGGCACTCGGTCTGGATCGCGGACAGCTCGCCCGCGTCAACTGATCGATAGGCGGGAGGCATGAGCACGCCGAACTGGAAGCGCGCCTGGTTCTTCTGCGCGTCGCCGCGGTAGGGGTAGAGCAGATAGCCCTCGTAGAGGATCGCGTCCGCGACCCGGCGCGCGTGGCTCAGGTGGGCGGGGTCGACATTGACGGCCGCGGCCTCGCCGCCGTTCATGACCGCCGCTCCCCCGGCGCACCGCGCCGCTCCTCCGGCACGCAGTTCACCGGGTGCTGCTCCGCGGCGTCCACGAGCAATGCCGACACGACCGAGTCCCACGTCGGCAGGGCCCGGCGGCTCTTGAATCGCTGCAGCTCGTCAAGCGTCTCCCTGCTCATCCTGATCCACGCGCTGTTCGGGAAGTGCACCTCGATCGCCTCACGCCACACGCTCGCCGGGAGCCGGTAAGACGTCTCCTTGCTCCAGGGCACCTGCTGGACGCTGAGCCTGTGCTCGGCAGTGGCGAACACGGTCCCGCTGAACAGGAGGAGCAGCGGCGTCTCACCGCCGTCCAGAGCGTTGAAGTACTTTGTCGAGGCGATCTCCAGGTCGTAGCCGCACATCACGGGAATGTCGATCTCGGTGCTGCCCGAGAATCCGGGCACCATCACCGACAAGGTCGTGAACTGCAACGGCTTGAGCGTGTCCGCCCACCGGCTTGTCTCTCCGAAAAGGTCCTCGAGCCGCCGCGCCTCCGCGTCGGTGTAGCGCCGCCGATGCGGCTCGATCCTGATCTGGCACCGCAGCGCGATCGCGTCGATACGTTGGCCGCTTGTCTCGCTGACCCGCAGGGTCAGCACGACAGTCGGCACCGCGGAATAGCGCTCCGCGCGGCCGCCGACGCAGTCGAAGGACAGTTCAGCCATCTGACGGCTCCCCGGGCAGGTCCGTGAGCAGCGCCGCGCGCTTTCGCATATCGGCCAGGAACGCGTCGATGCTCGCCCGCGCCTCGGCGCCGCCATCGAAGCCGCGCCAGTGCAGCCGCATCCGGCCCACGAGTTCATAGCACGCGTCGATCGGCACCAGGAAGTGCTCGATGCCCTCGCCGGCACGGCAGATCAAGATGGCCTCGACATCGGGCTCGGCGACGCGAAGCAGCGGATGGGCGCGGCCAAGCCGCCGCCATGCACGCAATTCGAGCACGCACTCGGTGGCGCCAGCCGGGCTCGGGTAGAACCCGCTGACCTGCTCGCGCCGCGAGCCGCGCAGGAAGTACGCCATCCCGACCGGGATCTCGAGCTCATCCCACTCGGCCACGGACATCGGGTGCGCCGGATCCTGCAGGTACCGGTCCGGCACAGCCCGGTACCTGCCGCTGACCCGGTCGTGGCTGAACAGCAGGTAGCACGGACGGCATGCGCATTCGAGTGTGGACTGATCCAGGTCCGCGATGTGCCCGTGCACAGGCCCGATCGGCTTGGCGCACAGACCGCATCGCTCGCCCGGCTGGCCGACCTCCCAAGGTCGGCCCGCCTCCTCAGGCACATCGGCTGCGCTGCTACGCGGCGTCCCGGTGGGGCGCCCGACGAACCGGCCCAGGCCGGAGTCTCTGGTCATGACAGCACCGCGTTCGGCAGCGCGACACGCACACCCTGGCTGTCGGAGAGCAACGGCAGCGGATCGAGGTGGCAGGTGGGGTCGTCCAGGCCCTTGCCCGCGGACCGCACGTCGTAGGGGGTTCCGCAGCCGGGACACGCCAGCCGCTCACCGTCGAGCGCGGCGTCGGCGAGCGAGGAACCGCATGCCGGGCACGAGTCACGGTAGGCGTAGAGGGTGCCACGGACCGAGCAGACAAGCACGGCTGTTTTCTGCACAGCCGTTTTCTGGGCCCCTTCCTTCTGGGCTCCTTCTTGCCGCGTTCCCCCTTTCTGGGCTCCCCCGACAACGAACACGACCGGGCGCCCCGTCGGCGGCCCGGTGCCGGGCAGGTCGACCCACCCAGGATCGCCACCGCGCACGTCCCCCACCTCGGCCCCACCATCCGGTGGACGGCGCCCGATGTCCAGCAGCGGTGGGCCAGGCGGTTCGCTCACGCCCTCCACGACCACGCCCGTGATCTCTGGCGCCGCCGCCTCTACCGCACCCTGGATGGCCAATTGCACGGTAACCATGGACGACGGGCAGCCGTGGCAGCTTCCTTCCAGCCGCAGCCGCGCGGTGCCATCCGCTGTGATACCGAGGTACTCAACTCCGCCCGCGTGCGAGCCAAGGTACGGCCTGACACCGTCGAGGGCGCGCTGGATGCGCGTGTCGACGTCGAGCGGGTGCAGGCCATGCAACAACAGCAGGCTCTCCACCAGCGGATCTGCGACCAGCCGGTCCAGCAAGGCCGCGCCGGCCTCGCCTTCGGAGCGGGCCGCCGCCATGATGTGCGCCAGGCCGTCGCCATACAGACCGACAAGCAAGCTCACCAGGTCCTCAGCCGCCGAGGCGACGCCAGGCCCGGCATCGGACCGCAGGCCGGCGAGTAGTTCCTCGATGCGTGTGCCGACATCTCGCACGCCACTCATGCGCCTCGCCTCTCCGTGCGCGCCAGCGGTCCCGCGGCGGACGCTTGCGCTCGCTGCTGCTCAGGTCACGGCTGCCCGCGTCGGGTACCGATCCGGTCAGGTGGCCAAGGTGACTGTCGTCGGCGAGTGCACCTTCTCCAGTACCTTGCCCCCGCCCAGGTACATGTGCACACCGCACGGCAGGCATGGGTCGAAGCTGCGCACCGCGCGCATGATGTCGATGCCCTTGAACCGCTCAGGCGGGTTCTCCTCGAAGATCGGCGTGTTCATCACGGCGTCTTCGTAGGGGCCTGGCGTCCCGAAGCTGTCGCGGACGCTCGCGTTCCACGGGGTCGGCGGGTAGGGGTGGTAGTTCGCGATCCTGCCGCCCTTGATCACCATGTGGTGGGACAGGACGCCGCGCACCGCTTCGGTGAACCCACAGCTGAAGGCCTCGTCCGGCACGTTGAACGGTTCCCAGGTCTTCGTCCGCCCGGCCCGCACCTCGGCGAGTGCCTGCTCGACGAAGTGCAGCGCGGCCGCCGCGGAGTACGCCTGGAAGTAGGTGCGCGCGCGGTCACGCTCGATGGCGTTGCTCCACTTCGGGATCTTCCACTCGAAGGTGACCTCGGGTTTGGTGGCCGTGCGGGGCAGGTTGATCAGCACGCTCTGGCCGGTGGACTTGACGTAGCCCATATCGACGAGCCCGCCGAGCGCCGTCGCCCACAGCCGGGCGAGAGGGCCGCCGCCGGTGTCGCAGGCCAGGTGGTCCTTGCCGTCGAACCAGCGCGGCGACATCACCCAGCTGTACTTGTCATCGAAGTCCCGCTTGGCGGGCCTCGGGATCGTGTGCTGGTTCCACGGGTGGCGACGGTCGACCGGGTTACCCAGGGAATCCCGGGTAACGAACATGTCCTGATCCTCCCAGTCCTCGTAGAACGAGCTGCCGAGCAGTATGCGGATACCCAGGTTGATATCCACCAGGTCGTTCGTGAGGAGCTTGCCGTCGACCACCACACCGGGGCTGACGAACATCTTCCGGCCCCAGCTGCTCATGTTCTCGTACTTGAAGTCGCAGTGCTCCGGGTCGTTCAGGCTGCCCCAGCAGACAAGCTGGACGCGCCGCTGCCCGACCTGCTCGTAGCCGGGCAGCGCCTCGTAGAAGAAGTCGAACAGGTCGTCGTGCATGGGCACGGCCCGCTTCATGAACTCCACGTAGCGCATGAGCCTGATCAGGTAGTCGGTGAACAACTGCACCGTCGCGGCTGTGCCAACCCCGCCGGGGTACAGCGTCGACGGGTGCACGTGCCGCCCCTCCATGAGGCAGAACATCTCCCGCGTCGAGCGGCTGACCTGCAGTGCCTCACGGTAGAACGCGCCCTCGAGCGGATTGAGCGAGCGCATGATGTCGCCGATGGTCCGGTAGCCGTGGTCACCGGCGTGCGGCGCCTCGGTGGCGTTGGCCCGCTCGAGGACGCCGGGATTGGTCTCGGCCACCATCCTCTCGCAGAAATCCACCCCGACCAGGTTCTCCTGGAAGATGTTGTGATCGAACATGTACTCCGCGGCCTCACCCAGGTTGATGATCCACTCACCCAGATGTGGCGGCCGCACCCCGTAGGCCATGTTCTGTGCGTACACCGAGCAGGTCGCGTGATTGTCACCGCAGATCCCGCAGATGCGGCTGGTGATGAAATGCGCGTCACGCGGGTCCTTGCCCTTCATGAAGATGCTGTACCCACGGAAGATCGACGATGTGCTGTGACATTCGACGACCTTGCGCTGCTTGAAGTCGATCTTCGTATAAATTCCGAGGCTGCCCACGATCCTGGTGATCGGATCCCAGGCCATCTCCACAACGCCAGTGTCCTCGGCCGTCGTCATAGCTGAGTCAGTCTCCCTCCGGGAGGGCGCGGCTACCTGCCAGGAGCCGATGCCGGTCGATGTCACCAGGTCTTGTGATAGCCGCTGAGCAGCTCGTTGCCCTTCTGGCGCCACTTGGGCTCCTCGTCGGCCGTCTTCGCGGTAAAGCCCCGCAACGTCCGGATCACCGTCCCGTAGAGGGTCGTCGCACCGGTGGAGACCTTGGAACCCGGTGGCTCGTCCATGAAAGGCATGAACTTGTCCGGGAAGCCGGGCATCGTGCACGCGATGCAGATCCCGCCTACGTTCGGGCAGCCACCCACGCCGTTGATCCAGCCGCGCTTCGGCACGTTGCACTTGACGACGGGCCCCCAGCAGCCGAGCTTGACCAGGCACTTGGGCGAGCCGTACTCGAGAGCGAATTCACCCTGCTCGTAGTACCCGGCACGGTCGCATCCCTCGTGCACGGTGGCGCCGAACAGCCAGGTCGGGCGCAGCGCCTCGTCCAAGGGGATCATCGGCGCCTGACCCGCCACCTGGTAGAGCAGGTAGAGGATCGTCTCGGAGAGGTTGTCCCCGTGTGTCGGGCAGCCGGGGACGCACACGATGGGGATGCCAGCCTTGGAGCGCCACTCCCAGCCGAGGTAATCAGGAACTCCCATGGCGCCCGTCGGGTTGCCGGCCATCGCATGGATCCCACCGTAGGTGGCGCATGTGCCCACCGCGAGGATGGCGGTCGCCTTGGGCGCGAGCCGGTCCAGCCATTCGCTTGTCGTCATCGGCTGGCCGGTCGCCGGGTTGTTGCCGAAGCCGCACCAATAACCCTCGGACTTGATCGCCTCGTTGGGTATGGAGCCCTCGACCACGAGGACGAATGGCTCGAGCTCGCCGCGGTCGGCCTTGTGCCACCACTCGATAAAGTTGTCCGCACCCTGCTCCGGGCCGCATTCGTAGTCGATGAGCGGCCAGTGGAACGCGGTTTTCGGCAAGCCCGGCAGGGCACCTAGCGCGATTTCCTCAATGCTCGGCTGGGTGGCCCCGGTGAGTGCCACCGAGTCGCCGTCGCAGCCCAGTCCCCCGTTCATCCAGAGGATGTGGACTACCGGCTCCTCAGTGGGCTGGCCGGATGACATCTCGTTGGTCTGCGTGGGCGTGGCCATTGCCCGGGCACCTCCTCGCTACAGGGATCGGCTGCGTGCGGAATCCGCCGCAATGGTCGCGGGTCCAGCCATCGCGCTGACCGCTGCGCGCCGTGACTGCTAACGCGCTTAGCACTGAAGCCGGGGCACTGAAGCACGGGGCGCAGCTGGCGGGAAACCCGGGGAAATGGAAGCGATCACCGACGGGCGATTGGAGGCACAAGCCACCTCGTGCCGCCGGGCCAGAGCTGGTCGTCCGGCGGCCCATACCATAGCTGGCGCCATTGCGCCCGGGGAAATATTCATGGCGAGCCTGGGCTGCGCTCCGCGAAAAAAATAGGGGGACCGATACGGGCAACGTAACGCCAGCGTCACGGCGTGTCAAGACGGAACCGTCACCTCACCGGACACTTATGTCCGATGCTCTTTACGGGCCGGCGGATGACTCGGCGCTCCTGTCCGCGTTACCCTGGTTAAACCCGGCCGGAGCGGCGGTCGGGGAAGGCCGAGGGAACCCCGAAAATGCCTGACCTCATCAATGGGCCGGACAAGGATCCGATCGAGATCCTCCCTGTCGTGGTGCTGTCCCAGACGTTTCCGGCCAGACCCTCCTCGATCCCCGACATCAGGGATTACGTGCGAAAGTGCCTCGCCGAGTCGCCCCTCACCGAGGAGGGCAACCGCGAGGTTGGCGCGACCGTCTTCCGTGCGTTGCTCGCCGCGGCGGGCCCGACCGGGTCGATACAGGTCTCGTTCCGCATCTACCCAGATCACGTCGAGGTTGACGTGCTCCATTCGGACGTGCGGCTCACCGGCGAGCCCGGGCACGCGGCGCGGCCAGTACCTGCCCCCCAGCCCGCCGCCCCGGGCCAGCAGGCGGGCCAGCAGGCCGATGGCGAGGGTGCGGCGCCGTTCGCTGAGTGGATGTCGAGCACGCTGCGCAGGGAGGGCCTCACCCACGAGGCGGCGGCGCGCCAGCTGGGGGTGTCGGTCAAGACGGTCGGCCGATGGGTCGGGGGTGAGACCGAGCCGCGGATGCGCGATCTGCGTCGTATCCAGGAACTATTCGGCGAACTGCCATTTCCTTAGCGGCGTGCGTGGCCGCACCGGGGTGGGCGCGGCAACGCCGCCGCCGCGGGCAGCTGGACAGTGCCGCGGGCAGCTGGACAGTACTGACCAGGTGGGTCACCCCTGGACGCCTTCCCACAAGTGTCCTAACGTGCTCAACATGGTGGTGCCACCAGGCCGTTACCGTCTCGGCCCCGACACGGGCCGGATCCTGCTGCGCACATACCGTGCCGGGCTCGTCGCGCAGGCCGGGCATGACCTCACCATCGAAGCAACGATCTGGAACGGCGATCTCACGATTGGCGATCAGGGCATCCCGACCGCGCTCAAGGTGCGGGTTGACATAAATTCACTGGCGGTGCGCGAAGGCACGGGTGGTATCAGGCCGCTGACCGACCGGGACCGCCGCGAGATCGCGCACACCGCGCGGCGGGTACTCGCCAGCGACCGGCATACCGAGGCCGTGTACACCGCGTCCGGATTCGAGCCCAAGGACGGCGGCGGGGTGGTCGAAGGGACGTTCACGCTGATGGGCAATTCGCATCCACTGCGGCTGGAGGTGACCGAGACCGGGCCGGAGAGGTACGGTGCCACGACGACCGTAGTGCAGTCCGCATACGGAATCCGGCCCTACACAGCCTTTTTCGGCGCGCTCAAGGTGCGCGACGCGGTCGATGTCGAAGTCGAGGTCGACATGTCAGCGGCGAAAAAGGATCAGGAATGAGATTGCATTGAGAATGAGATTGCACTGAGGAAGTGACCGAAATGGTGGGGTCATCGAGGGGCGGCGACCGGGCGGCCACGTTGTTCGAGCGGCGGATCGCCCCGGCGGCCGACCTCGCTCAGCAGGCCCCTTCCGTTGCGGCGGCCTGCCACGCCATGGCAGTGCGGTTTCACCGGGGAGGCAAGCTGGTGGTGTTCGGCGTAGGCGGGGGAAGCGCCGACGCGCAGCACGTCGCGGTGGAATTCGTGCACCCCGTCATCGTCGGCAAGCGCGCCCTCCCCGCCATCTCATTGACCGCCGATGTCGCGACAGTCACCGGAATAGGCGCCCGCGACGGTGTGGCCGAGATTTTCGCCCATCAAATTCGCTTCCTGGCCGAACCGGAGGACATCGGGCTGGGCATATCTGCCGACGGGAACTGCGAGAGCGTCCTGCGCGGCCTGACCGCGGCGCACGAACGCGGCATGCTGACGGTCGCGCTCGTCGGCGGGGATGGCGGCGTGATCGGGGCCAGTCCATGCGTAGATCACCCGCTGGTAGCCAGATCTTCGGATCCGCGCGTCGTTAAGGAGGTGCATGTGACCACCTACCATGTCCTGTGGGAGTTGGTGCACGTGTTCTTCGAGCAGCCAGGTGTCCTCGCGCCTGGGGTGGTCGCGTGACCACTGAACGCACGCATCCACCATGTACACCGCGCCCGGCAGCGCCCGAATGCCATGACGCCGTGTGTGTGACCTGCTCGGACACTGCTGTCGCGGTGACGATCGCGCGGCTGCTTGACGACCAGCTCGCGGTGGTTGACACCGGTTCGGGCGAGGAGGAGGTGAGCGTCGCTCTGGTGTCCGCGGCAGTCGGCGACACGATCCTCGTGCATGCCGGCGAGGCGATCGCAGTCGTGGGGAGGTGACGGCCAGACCATGCAGGACCCCACAGCGGGAACCGGCGGGATCGAGTCGCTCTACCCGTTCCTCTACTCCGGCAGCAGCGATCTCGATGGCGTTCTCGAGGAGGTACGCCGCTCGACGGTGGCCAAGACAGAAGAGATCATCGAGCTGCGGGCCTCGGTTTGCGCACGCGACGGCGACCGGCTGCTTTCCTGCGCGCGGGACATGGCTGACCGGTTCGCCACGGGCGGGCGGCTGTTCGCGTTCGGCAACGGTGGCAGCGCCACCGACGCGCAGCAGGTCGCGACTCTGTTCCTCAGCCCGGGTGGAGGCGCGCGGCCGTTGCCCGCGTTCGGGCTGGCGGGCGACAGCGCGGTGCTGACGGCGCTGTGCAACGACATCGGCCCCGAGGTGGTCTTCGCACGGCAGATCGCCGCGTTCGCAAGGAGGGGTGACATCGCTGTCGGCCTTTCCACCAGCGGCAATTCTGAGAATCTGCTCCGCGCATTTGACGAGGCCAGCAGGCGGAGCCTGCTGACCGTCGGCATCGCCGGCTACGACGGCGGCAAGATGGCCGAACTCGGCAGCCTCGATTACCTGTTCGTTGTGCCATCCGCGTCGGTCCACCGCATCCAGGAGGCGCAGACCACGATCTACCACGTGATGTGGGAGCTCACGCTCGCCGTTCTCGACGGCACTGCGTTTGACAGCACCACTCCTGTCGGCACCGCTCCTGACAGCACCACTCCTGTCGGCACCGCTCCTGACAGCACCACTCCTGTCGGCACCGCTCCTGACAGCACCACTCCTGTCGGCACCGCTCCTGATAGCACTGCTCCTGACGGCGGTGGGTGACGAGGTGAGTCACCGCATGCTGATCGCGGGTGTCGGCAACATCTTCCTCGGGGACGATGGGTTCGGCACGGAGGTGGCCAGGCGCCTGGCGCGGGCCGGATTGCCGGCCTTCGTGCGGGTCACCGATTATGGGATCAGCGGCGTGCACCTGGCCTATGACATGGCCGACGGGTACGACACCACAATCCTGGTGGACGCCGCGGCGCGCGGCGGCGAGCCGGGGACCCTGTATGTGATCGAACCAGATCAGGGCTCGCCGGCCAGTACGGCCGGGCCCGTCGGCCCGAGCTCAGCCGATACGGCAGGCGGCCGCCTCTTCGACGCTCACGGTATGCAGCCCGACGTGGTGTTCGGGCTGGTCGAGATGCTTGGCGCCAAGCGAGGCCGGGTCCTTGTTGTCGGCTGCGAGCCGGCCAGCATCGAGCACGGGATCGGGCTGAGTGCGCCGGTCGCGGCAGCCGTGGACGAGGCGGTAAGGATCGTGACCGGGCTAGTGGGGGACGCCGCGAGCGCCGCCAACCCAGACGCCTCCGGCGCCGCCGACGCAAACGGCGCCAGCACCGCGGGCGCCACCCATGGCCGTGTCCAATGACTGCCGGCCCCGCTCACTGCCGACTGCGCCGGCCCCACGCTACACCGCCGGCCCCGCTACACCGCCGGGCCGGTCTGGGCGGGCGGGCCCTGCTGCGCAGCCGTTCGGGATCATTGGGTGGCACCAGTCGCCGCACAGTTCCCGGCCGTTACGGCGGCCACGTGGGCAAACAGAATCCAGCCAACGAAGGCATCAAGCAGAGCAAGGGAGAGGTGTTCGCATGTGCCTCGGCATACCAGGTGAGGTGATCGAGTTCCTCCCCGATCAGCCCGACCTGGCCAGGGTGAACGTCAGCGGGGTGCGGCGCGTGATCAACGTCGGCCTGCTCTGCGACGAGCTGCCGAAGCCCGGCGAGTGGGTGCTCATCCACGTCGGCTTCGCGCTTTCGAAGATCGACGAGGACGAGGCCAAGTCAGCGCTCGACTTCCTCGAATCGATCGGTCAGGCGTACGCGGATGAGCTCGCCGCGCTGCAAGAATCCCGGATCGAATAGGAGCTGACAGGCATGCGGTTCGTCGACGAGTTCCGTGACGCTGAGAAGGCCCATGCGCTGGCCGCAAAGATCGCGGGCCTATGCGAGCCAGGGCGCCGGTACAAGCTGATGGAGGTGTGCGGCGGGCACACCCATACGATCTACAAACACGGTCTTGAGGACTATCTGCCCGAGACCGTCACCCTCGTGCATGGCCCCGGCTGCCCGGTCTGCGTCATCCCGATGGGGCGAATCGACGACGCCATGCACCTGGCCGCGCAAGACGACGTCATCATGACCTCGTTCGGCGACATGATGCGGGTACCGGGCAGCAACGGTTCCTTCTTCGACGCGAAGGCGCAGGGCACCGACATCCGGATGGTGTACTCGCCGCTGGACTCGCTGAAGATCGCCCGCCAGAACCCCGACCGGCGCGTCGTGTTCATGGCGATCGGTTTCGAGACGACAGCGCCGTCCACGGCCATGACAGTGCTTCGCGCCGCCGCCGAAGGGCTGAAGAACTTCTCCGTCTTCTGCAACCATGTCACGATCATCCCCGCGATCAAGGCGATTCTCGACTCCCCCGACCTTAGGCTCGATGGCTTCATCGGCCCTGGCCACGTGTCGACCGTCATCGGCTGCCGCCCATACGAGTTCATCGCCAGGGACTACGGCAAACCGGTGGTCGTGGCGGGCTTCGAGCCGCTGGACATCCTGCAGTCGATCTACATGCTGATGTTGCAGCTTGCCGAGGGCCGGTCCGCCGTTGAGAACCAGTACGCCAGGGTGGTGCCGTGGGACGGAAACCAGACGGCGCTGAAGGCGATCGGCTCGGTGATGGAACTGCGGCCGTACTTCGAGTGGCGCGGGCTTGGCTTCATCTCCCATTCCGCGCTGCGGATGCGCGACGCCTACGCCGCTTTCGACGCGGAGGACCTCTTCCAGGTCCCGGGTGTGCGGGTGGCCGATCCAAAGGCATGCCAGTGCGGCGAAGTGCTCAAGGGCGTGCTCAAGCCATGGGAATGCAAGGTGTTCGGTACGGCGTGCACACCCGAGACGCCGATCGGCACTTGCATGGTCTCCCCCGAGGGCGCATGCGCGGCTTACTACAACTTCGGCCGGCTGCGCCGTCAGCGGGTCCAGGAGGTGACGATCTCGTGACCGGCCACAGCGGCGCGCCCGCCAGCCCCGGCACCGCCGCAGGACCAGGCACCGCCGCAGGACCAGGCAGCGCCGCAGGACCAGGCAGCGCCGCAGGACCAGGCAGCGCTACCGGTCCGCGCGATTTCGCCGGGACGAGCGCGTCAGGCGTGCCCGGTGCCGAGGTCGGCCAGCCGCAGGCCGCTGGCTGGGTGGAAGACGCCCTGCGCGACCACCACGAGCACGGCAGCTCCGCCCCGCCCGCGGCCAGGGCGCCTACACCGCGCCAGACCGCGAGCAGCAGGTGCTCGACCGTATCGATCGCGCGCGCCGCCGCCGCCCGAGGGTCAAGGAAGAGCGGATCACGATGTCGCACGGGTCGGGCGGCAAGGCGACCCGGACGCTGGTCGAGGCGATCTTCCTAGATGCGTTCCGCAACCCGCTGCTCGAGCCGCTCGAGGATGCCGCGCAACTCACCATGGACGGGGCCAGGCTGGCGTTCACCACTGATTCCTACGTCGTCTCGCCGCTGTTCTTCCCCGGCGGGGACATCGGCGACCTCGCGGTCAACGGAACCGTCAACGACCTCGCCGTGGCCGGCGCGACTCCCCTGTACCTGTCGGCCGGCTTCATTCTCGAGGAGGGTTTCCCCGTCGCCGACCTCAGCCGGATCGTCGCGTCCATGACCGCCGCGGCAGGCCGGGCCGGCGTAGAAGTCGTCACCGGCGACACCAAGGTCGTGCAGAAGGGCAAGGCGGACGGCTGCTACATCAACACCGCCGGAGTCGGGCTGGTCGGCCAGCACGTGCACCTGGGGGTAGCCAATGCCCGGCCAGGTGACGCGGTGATCGTGTCCGGGCCCATCGGCGACCACGGTGTCACGATCATGCTCGCCCGCGGCGAACTGGATATCGAAGCCGACATCTGCTCGGACACCGCTCCGCTGGGCGGGCTCGTCGCAGACCTGCTCGCCGCCACATCCGGCGTTCGTGCGCTGCGTGACGCCACCCGGGGCGGCGTCGCCACGATCCTCAACGAGGTAGCGAGCGCCGCCCGGGTCAGCGTGGTCGTCAGCGAGGACGACATCCCGGTACGCACCGAGGTACGCGGCGCGTCCGAACTGCTCGGGATCGACCCGCTCTATGTCGCGTGCGAAGGGCGGCTTGTCGCCATCGTGGATGGCGGCGAAGCGGAGCGGGCGCTCGCCGCGATGCGGGCTCACCCGCTTGGCCAGCAGGCCGCGATCATCGGCACCGTCGCGGCGGACCCACCGGGCATCGTGCTGCTGAAGACTACTTTCGGTGGCACGCGGATCGTCGACCTGCTGGTCGGTGACCCGCTACCGCGTATCTGCTGAGGCGGCTGGGCACCCGGTGCACGAGCTTGCGATCACCCAGAGCGTCGTGGACGCGGTAGTGGAGCGGATTCCCGACGCGACGATCACTTGCGTCCGCCTGGACATCGGCGCGCTTTCCGGCGTCGTCCCCGATTCGGTGCGGTTCTGCTTCGACCTGGTGACGGAGGGGACCAATCTGGAGAGCGCCCGCCTGGAGATAACCGAGCAGGCCGGGCGGTGCCAGTGCCACAAGTGCGGCGAGGAATTCGAACCGGATGGTCTGATCGCGGTATGCGCGTGCGGCAGCGCCGACGTGACGGTCATCGCCGGCGAGCAGTTGCGGATCGCGTCCGTAGAGGTGGGCTGAACATGTGCGGCACGTGTGGCTGCGGCGAGAGCGCCAGAATGCGGGTACTCGGCGGTGACGGCAGGGACGATCGGGACGACGCGGCCGATACGAGGAGCGACGGGGCCTGGAACGACAGCGTCCATAGGCACGACAGGGTCTATAGGCACGACAGGGCCTATGGGGACGACATAGACCAGGGCCACCTGCGGGGCCATCGTCACAGTGAGGACCACAGCCGCGGCCAGGACGATGGCCACGGCCAGGACCCCAGCCATGGCGGCGGCGCACAGGGGGACAGCGCAGGCCGCGGCCGCACGGTCATGCTGCAGCAGAAGATACTGGCGAAGAACGACAGGCTCGCCGAACGCAACCGCCAGTGGCTGCGGGACCGGCACATCGTGGCGGTCAACCTGATGAGCTCGCCGGGCGCCGGCAAGACGACCCTGCTCGAGCGCACGGCACGGGCACTGACGGCTGAGCTGACGCTGTCGGTCATCGAAGGCGACCAGGAGACAGCCCTGGATGCCCAGCGCATCGAGGCGGCAGGCTGCCGGGTCGTGCAGATCAACACCGGCGCCGGATGCCATCTCGACGCCAGCATGGTCGCCGCAGGGCTGCAGGCGCTCGATCCACCGCCGGGTTCGGTGGTCATCGTCGAGAACGTCGGCAACCTTGTCTGTCCCGCGTTGTTCGATCTCGGCGAGAAAAGCAAGGTCGTGATCACCTCGGTGACCGAGGGTGCCGACAAGCCGGCGAAGTATCCGCAGATGTTCGCGGCGGCGGATCTGATCCTGCTGAACAAGACTGACCTGCTGCCCTACGTGGACTTCGACGCCAGCCGCCATGCCGCGGATCTGGCCAGGATCAGCCCGTACGCCCGGGTGCTGCCGCTCTCTGCGACGACCGGGGACGGCGTAGCGGCGTGGCACGACTGGCTCCGCCGTAACGTGAGCGGTTAGACACGCTACGGGGTGGTTAGGCTCGCACGGGCACACCCTGTCAAGCGGCCGTCTGACCTTTCATTTCCCGGTGACTTACCGGTACGGGCTTCGACAGCCACGCAGAAGCATTCACCACCGCTCAGTTCACCGGCTCACCAGTGCGTCGGTTGGGACGTCGCCATCGGCGTCGTGGGCTGGCCCTGCGTCGTGGGCTGGGCCGGTGTCGTGGGCTGGCCCTGCGTCGTGGGCTGGCCCTGCGTCGTGGGCTGGCCCTGCGTCGTGGGCTGGCCCTGCGTCGTGGGCTGGGCCGGCGTCGCGGGCTGGGCCGGCGTCGTGGGCTGAGCCGACGTCGTGGGCTGCATCCGTGTCGCGGGCTGGGCCGGCATCGGATCTGATGGTGCCAGGTAATGGCCCTGGGCAAAAAGCGTGCCGTGTGTGCTCCCCGCAGTGTCCACGTAGAAGCCGACGAGGTCACCCGCGTCGTTCACACCGCTGATCGTGGTGGCGCCGTGGCCGTGCGGATCATCCACCGTCGTGAAGCCCTGGCTGCTGGTCCAGGTGAACCCGTGCGTCTTGGCATTGTCGCCGCTGCCAGTCTGGTAGGCCCCCACAACCTCACGCTCGTCGTTGATCCCGAGGGCCTGCGTCATGGTGGCTCCTGGGTAGGCGAGCTTGGTGACCCCACCGCCGTCCATCAGGAAGCCGTCGGTTACGCCGCCCGGGCCGGTGAAGAATCCGGCGATGTCGCCCCGGTTGTCGATGGCGGCCGCAGTCACGCTCCTGGCATGGCTGATCTTGACCAAGCGGAACCTGTGCCCGCCGATGCTGTAGGTGTACCCGTGGTTGCTGCCCTTGGCGTCGGTGTAGAAGCCCACCGCGACATCCGAGTTGTTCACCCCGAGGAGTTGGCCGGCCGACGGGCTGGCACTTCCCGCCCGGTGGAAATTTACGGTGACGAAGCGGCCATTCATGGCGTAGAAGCCGAAGTTGCCGTCCATCTGACTGGAGTTGTTCATATCCGACCAGAATCCTACGGTGACGCCCCGGTCGTTGAGTCCGGTGACCTGAGTCTGCACCGACGACGGGAAGTTCTCGTTCAGGATCCGGGACGCATGGCCCGAGAGAACCAGCTGGTAGCCGTGGTTCGGGTGGCCCTGCGCCCCGGACCCGAAGTATCCAGCGATCACGCCATGGTTGTTTATCCCCAGCAATTGGTTAAACGCAGGGTCATTTCGATTGTCCAGGGTGCTGGAGACAAATCGATTGTCCAGCGTACCGGATACAGGACCGCTGGCACCTGGTGAATTATTTGTGCTGGGTGACTGATTTCTATGCTGCTTATGGTCCGCGTTGACCGTAAGGCTGATATGACCCGATCCGCTTGCCACCAGGGCGCTGACGAGGGCACCCGATACGAGGACGACGACGGCGATGCCGATCGACAACTGTCCCCGTCTACTCGGCCGGGGTCCGCTCGGCTGGGGGCTGCTCGGCTGGGGGCTGCGCTCGATGGCGTCGGCCCAGTCGTATCTCGTTCTCACTACGATCCCCTTCCCATGCGTCTCGATACTTCGCTTCCGGGTTCGCTCCCCAAGCAGGCATGGCATAACGGCCCGGCCGCCGGCCGACCCTGTCCATGGCGCCTGCAGCGGCCCGCAGCGGTCCACGGCTTTCCATGGCGATCGGCAGGGATTCGCGGCGGTGTGCTAGCGCTGATCGCGACGATGACGTTAGTAGCGCAAGGCAGGCATTCAGGCCGAGTTGGACTCTGGGCCTGCGGATCGTAATATCTGGCTCGCGGGCCTGCGGCTTCCGCCACGGCCACCGGCCGCGGCCGCACTTTCCACGGCGGACACGGGCACACCGGCATGGACGCGGCGTGGACACGGCGTCGGGAGGCACGCCTCTGGGCTGACGCAACCGCGCGATCTGCCGCCCAACCCAACATGCGCCACCGCCGCCACGCCGATCAAGAACGAACCCCCAGGTCAGTCGCCACAGGCCCGTTAACAGTCAGTCATCCCTGGTGCTGGCTACCGGTGCTGGCTACCCGACGGGGAGGCAGAACTTGCCATTTAATCCCTATTTGGGGTAGTTTGCTGAAGCTAAGCGGATGTCGGGCCTCGGTTGAACGTTCGTGGCAGCGCGTGAGCGCGTGTTGCTCCCGGCGAACCAAGGCCTATTCGAGTGCCCCAACCCTGAACTCGTGCCATAGCCCTGACCTGATGGTTCCTTGATTGTTGATCTTGATAAAGGAGGCTGAATAGGCCTCCCGGACCACACGGAAAGGTCAATGCGGAATGACCGATCATCCGGACACGATCACTACCGCCTCCCCCCCATCCAGCAGCTCGCGGCAGGGCATTGCGCAGTACACCCTGGCCGCCGACCCGGCGGTACGCGCGGTGGGGGCGGTCGGCCTCATCACGGTGGGGATCATCCACGCCCTTGAGATCCCAGGCCAGCTGAGCGGCGCGATGTGGCTCACCGCGGGGTTCTGCCTGCTGGCGCTCGTGGCACCGATCGCGGGCCTGTGGCTGCTGGTCAGGCCGACGGTACTGGCGTGGCAGTTCGGCGGCCTGCTCTGCCTGCTTACCGCGGCCGGTTACATTCTCACCCGCAGTGTCGGGATGCCCGGCGACGCGGGCGACGTCGGGAACTGGCTGGAGCCGCTCGGCGTGGCGGCACTGATCACCGAGGGCATCGTGGTCATCCTCGCCGTGCTCGCGCTGATCGGCCAGACCCGCGCCGCACGGGGCGCGGCAGCTTCCGTGGGCCGCCTCGCCCCCGGCTCCGGCTCCGGGTAGCATCTGCCAGGCACGGCTGCGGGTCACGTCGGTGCAGACGGCCGGGCGCTGGCAGAGGGAAACCGTGCGCAGTAACTGCGCGCGGCCGCTTTCTTGATATATTTTGCCAGGAAGTTAAGTAAAGTTCCCGCGTTCGCTAATAGCGAACCGATTGCCAGCTGTGACGGTTTGGCGGCATGAGCTAGCAAACCTTCAGCTGCGAGCTCTCTGCAAATTCTGAGTTCTCTGCAAATGGTGATCTAGGGCGTGTCCCCGCGGCGGGCTGACCACCAAGATTCACCTGGCCGCCGACCGGCGGTGCCGCCCCATCACCCAGATCCTCAGCCCCGGCCAGCACGGCGACCTGCCCGCGGTTCATCCCGCTGCTGGACCAGACCCGCATCCGCCGCCGCGGCCGCGGCAGGCCCCGGACCCGGCCCGGCCGCGCCCTGGGCGACAAGGCCTACTCGTCGGCCGCCAGCCGTGCCCCTTGCCGTCGACGCCCGTCCGGCACGCTTCGGTGACGCGCTGATCGGCTCACGACGGCGCCGCCGCGGCGAGGTCGTCCAGGCAGCGCCGCACGCGAGGCCGAGCGCGAGGCCGGTGTAGAAGAGGGGGACGCCGATTCCATAGCCGGGCGGGGTGAATTGGAGGGTAAGGGCGGCACCGGCTGGGGGCGCGGGCGGCAGGTCAAGGGTCACCAGGCCCACGCGGTCCATCTGGACGAGAACATGCTTTTCGCCGACGGTGGCCTGCCAGCCGGGCCACGCCAGCATGGCGAGCGTGATCTGCCCGGTCCCGGCATAGCGGATCTGCTCGCTTTCGGGCCCGGCCTGATCGGCCAGTACCCGCACCGGCTGCTGCGCCCAGGACAGGCGGCCGCTCGGCCAGGGCAGCGGTGCGGTCCGGCGCACCACGGTGACGTTAGCGGTGTGCTCGGTGATGCGCCAGCCAGGCGGCGCGACGAGCACGGAGGTGCGCCCGGGCAGGTAGTGATTCTGGACTACGACGGTCTGCAGGCGCAGCAGGTCGGCCAGCGGCACTCCGGCGACCGGGTCGGCCCGCCACAGCCGACCGTACAGCTGCGGGCAGGTGCGGCCCCAGTACTGGATCTGGCATGTGGCCTGGTCGAAGGGGACGAAGTCGATGCCGCTGTAGGAGTTGAGCGCATGCACGCCGGCCGCCTGCGGCATGCTGCCGAGCAGGACGTCGCGTGCGGGTGGCGCTTGGGCGGCTGGCACCGTCAGGGGTGGGTCGGCCACCTGGATGGTGTTGCCGATGTAACGGCCGCTCAACCGGGCTTTCAGTGGTGGAACGTTGCCGGGCGCATTCCAGGGCATCATGCCGAAGTTTCCCGGGATCAGCGCCACCTGCAGGGCCAGGACGGCCACGGTGCCACCGGCCAGCGCGGCCGGCATGAACCGGGGTCGCAGATAGGAGGCCGCGATCGCCAGTGCCAGCAGGCCGGCTGTCAGCCCGGTGGCCTCAAGCTGGCGGCCAGCGCCCCGCGGCAGTGCCGCAAACGACAGGTACCCGCCGATAGCAAGCAGCGCCGCTGACCAGCATGCCCGCCACCTCAGCCGGTCACGGTGCAGACCTGCTGAGATCGCCAGCGCGGCGAGCAGCCAGACCGGCAGGTAGAAATACTCGATCAGCCGCACCGGCCAGCGGAACAGCCACAGGTTGGAAGGCCCGAGCGCCAGCACCAGGAACACGGCCCCAAACACCAGCAGTGAGATGCGCCCGCGCAAGCCCGCCAGCAGCCCGCGCCACCGCACCCATGGCAGCAGCGGCAGGACGAACCATCCCATATAGTCGGTCGGGACGTCGTGCGAGAACGCGGCGAAGCCTCCCCACCAGGACGCCATCCCTTGGAAGACCGGTGCGCTCGCCGCGGCCAGGCCGGTGAGGTCCCAGGTCAGCGAGCCTGTGTTGGTCACTCCCGCGGCGACGTTCCTGTCGGTGACCCCGGCGCTCAGCGGCAGCGGCAAGTACACGACGGCAAATGACATAAACATGATCGCGCTGATGAGGGCGGTGCGCACGACGCCGCGCCAGTCGCGCCCGGCGACCCGTTCGGCGGCCACCGCGACCAGTGCGGCTGCGGCCCCGAGCGCCCCATAAGGACTGCCGGTGGTCAGGGCCAGGTAACCGAGGGCGATCGGCACCAGCGGGTTGAGGGCGCCCCGGGCGCAGCGCCGTGCCGACCACAGGACGTACACGGTCCCGGTGATGCCAAGCAGGCAGCCTAACCAGGCGGTTGAGTCCACATACAAGGTGAAACCGGTGAACGGGAGCGCCATGGCGACGACCGCGGCGGCGCCGCGGCGGGCACCGTACTCTCGCGCGGCCAAGAAGGCACCCAGCGCGAGAAGTACCAGCAGCTGGGTCTTGATGAGTCTCGCGGCGAGCGCCAGATGGCCGAGCTTGAAAACAAGTAGCGCCCAACCCAAGATGACCGGGTTCCAGATGCCGTACTGCACTTCGGCGGCCAGGTTCCCGCCCCGCCACAGTCCCGGCAGCATCGTGGGCCAGTGTCCGGCTGCCAGCTGCTGTCCGAGCAGGTACCAGGTCGGCATCCAGGTGTTGGCCGTGTCGTCCCAGTAGTAGAACCAGTGGTTAGCCAGCAAGGGGATCTGTGCCATCACCGCCACCGCGGCCATGACGCCCAGCACGGCGACCACATCCCGCCAGCGCCGATGCCAGACCCGGCGTGATCGGGCGAGCTCTATCCCTTTCTGCCCCACGGCTCTGACTCTTCTCCACGCTAGTCTTGTCCGCGCAAGCAGTCCGATCCGCGCACGATTCCCCGTCTGCTGTCAATTTACTATATAAGCGCCCGATCAGCTCTGGATCCGTTTCCAGAGTCTCAGTACGCGCGGGCGAAGGCCGGCCCGGAAAGGGTCTGGCGGTAGCCACAGCCAGTATTGGCCCCGCCCGCGGTGCAGCCGCGGTGCCACCTTCGGCACCATTTTGAGGTGGTTGCGTTGCATGCCGGGGGTGCGGACATTCCTGGCAGCCCGGCAACGCCTACCAGGACGCGGGCCGGACGGCCGAGGCGATCACCCTGCATGAGCAGAACCTGGCCGACCGGGAGCGGGTGCTGGGCGCCGACCACCCCGAGACCTTCAAAACGCGCAATAACCTCGCCAACGCCTACCAGGCGGCGGGCCGCCCGGTAGGCAAGGTCGTTCATCCGGATGGCTCCCGCTGTGGCTTCCGGACCCAAGCCCTGGATCACCTGCCTGCAAATCGCAGTGATCGGTCGACAGGCGGGCACCGAGCTGGGCGACAGCCTGGCCATGAGTGAC
This sequence comes from uncultured Actinomycetota bacterium, assembly GCA_963820395.1. Taxonomy (GTDB): domain Bacteria; phylum Actinomycetota; class Actinomycetes; order Streptosporangiales; family Streptosporangiaceae; genus DATFVJ01. Next base: position 68,148 of record CAWGAE010000006.1, read on the forward strand.
CGTGACGTACCTGCGGTGACCGAGGCTAATGGCACGCCAACGGCGCAGCGAAAGGGCGGCTCCGTAGGGCAAGGGCGCCCACTGAGAACACGTCGTCCTTGGCTCTGTGCACCCAAATGCGGCTTCCGGTCACGGGTCCTTCCAGATGTATGGAGCCAGTGCCGCGTCAGGCTACGTTTGCCCGGGCGCTAGCTAGAAGGCGTGGCTCAGCCTGACGTTCACGCCAGGCGGTCGCGTGCGGCAGCCACGGCCGCCTGCCCGAGGCTGATCCCGCCGTCGTTCGGCGGGACCTGTGAGTGCACCAGCACACGGAAATCCTCTCGCTCAAGCCCAGCCGCGGTCTGGTTGAGCAGCAGCAGATTCTGGAAGACCCCGCCGGACAGTGCCACCACGCGCAGGCCGCACCGCTCGCGCAGCAACATGCAGGTGGTGACGATCATGCGGGCGACGCCGAGGTGGAAACGGGCGGCGATGACGCGACTGCCGACCCCCGCCAGCAGGTCGTCGGCCACCGCGCGGATCAGGTCGCCGCCGGCGATGCGCAGCGGATCGCCCTCGTCGATCCCGGCCGCGTACGCGGCGCGCTCGGACAGGTCGGCGCGCTGCTCAAGCTCGACCGCCGCCTGACCCTCGTAGTTGATCACATCACGCACCCCGAGAATCGCGGCGACCGCATCGAACAGGCGGCCGGCGCTCGACGTAACGGGCGCGTTGATGCCGCGCCGCGCCATCGTGAGCACATCGTGCCATCGCTCCGCGTTGCGGCGCTGGATGTCCAGCCCGTCGGGCGGCCCGCAGGGATAGGCGGCGTCCAGGTAAGCGGCGGCCATCCGCCACGGCTGCTTGATCGCCGCCGCACCGCCCGGCATCGGCACGGTAGCCAGATGTCCCGCCCGCTCGAAGCCGGTCAAGTCGGCGAGCAGGAACTCGCCGCCCCAGATCGTCGCGTCGGTCCCGTAACCCAGGCCGTCGAAGGCCACCCCGATGACCGGGCCCTCCTCGCCGTTGTCGGCCAGGCAGGACGCGATGTGCGCGTGGTGGTGCTGCACGCCGGTAAGCTCCACCCCCTCGCGCCCGAGTGCGTATTTGGTGGACAGGTACTCCGGATGCAGGTCATGGGCGACGACTTGCGGGATCACGTCGAACAGCCGCTGGAAATGCGAGATGCCCTCGGTGAACGAGCGGAACGTCTCGAAGTTCTCCAGGTCCCCGATGTGCTGCGACATGAAGGCGTGGTCGTCCTTGCCCAGGCAGAACGTGCTTTTCAGCTCCGCGCCACAGGCCAGGACCTGGCGGCGGAACCGTTGGCGCGTCGTGATCGGCTCCGGCACGTAGCCGCGGGCGCGGCGGACCAGCATCTCCCGCCCGCGCAGCAGGCGCACGACCGAGTCATCGGTGCGGATGTGAATCGGCCGGTCATGCGCGAGAAACTCGTCCGCGATCCCGGCCAGCCTGGCCAGGGCATCGTCGTCCGCGTAGGCGATGGGCTCATCCGAGGAATTGCCGCTGGTCAGCACGATCGGGCCGCTGAATTCGCGCAGTAGCAGGTGGTGCAGCGGCGTATAGGGCAGCATCACCCCGAGGTGATCGCTGCCCGGCGCGACGGCCCTCGCCACCGGCGCTCCCGCGCGCCGCGGCAGCAGCACGATCGGCCGGCGGCGGCCGGTCAGCAGAGCCTCGGCGGCCAGATCCACGGCCGTCCCACCGACCGCACCGCCATCCGGGGCATCCCCAGCCGGGGCATCCCCAGCCAGGGCATCCCCAGCCAGGGCGTCCAGCGCGCAGAGCCTGCGCACGCCATCGATGTCGGGCACCATCAGGGCGAAAGGCTTGTCCTCGCGATGCTTGCGCGCGCGAAGGGCCGCCGCCGCAGGCTCGCTGCCCGCGTCCACGGCCAGGTGATAACCGCCCAGGCCCTTTACGGCCAGCACGTGACCCTCGGCAAGCAACCTGGCGGCCTGCTTGAGCGGGTCACCGGGTTGCTCGTCGCCCGCCGCGTCCAGCAGGCGCAGCCTTGGGCCGCAGGCCGGGCAGCACACCGGCTGCGCGTGAAACCTGCGGTCCGCGGGATCGTGGTATTCCGCCGCGCACTCGGCGCACATGGGAAAACCCGCCATCGTCGTCACCGGGCGGTCGTAGGGGACGTCCCGCACGATGGTGAACCTGGGCCCGCAGTTCGTGCAGTTGATGAACGGGTAGCCGAATCTGCGGTCGTCGGGATCGGCCAGTTCCCGCAGGCAGTCCTCGCAAGTCGCGCTGTCGGCGGAGACCAGGGCGCGCCGCTGCCCGCCGGGATCGCTTGGCGCGATCGAGAACCGGGCAGCGCCGTTCGGCGTGATCGCCGTGGCGCTCACCCGCTCGATGCGGGCCAGCGGGGGGGCGTCGCGGGTGAGCGACGCGAGGAAGTCGGCGACGCCCGCCTCGGGGCCCTCGATCTCGACGAAGACGCCGCGCGAGTCGTTGCCGACGTGACCTGCGAGGCCCAGCCTGGTGGCCAGCGCGTACACGAACGGGCGGAAGCCCACACCCTGCACGACGCCTTCCACCCGCACGAGCGTCCTGATAGCCCGGTTCACCTGCTCAGTCTCTCGCCTGTACACACCGCACAGCCAGCGCGACTTGGGTACCCACCGCGTCGCGTGACAATCTGTAGCTATATGGTGTCAAAACTGACACCATATAGGCCACTGTTGCCCCGGCGCGTGTCGGCAAGACTTGGGTCCACGTCGGCGCAACACGGGGCAGGATCTGTCATGGCTGCACGCGGGGCCATGACGGGTGGCGAACCTCACACCGGTGTGCTTGCAGATGTGCTTGCAATTGCAAGCACATCTCCCTAATATCAGAGTAGAGGCCGAGGGACAAGGAGCCAGGAGACCCTTATCCTGCGTCTCTCGCCCGAGATAGCCCGGGCCGCCTCATGAGATAACTGAAACTTCTTCGCCGACCCTGGGCGGGGCCGCACGGCAGAGCTAGTCCGAACCCGTATTCCCACCTGAGGGCGCTAGAAAAGGAGGCGTCATGCCTACCGTAGATGTCCGCAAATACAGCGAGACCATGCGGGACCAGAGCAAGTCTTCGCTCGAGGAGATGCGCAAGATCATGCGCGCGTGGGTCGGCGCAACCGATCTCGCCTACAACCGGATGCTCACTGAACTGAAGGACCTGGAGGCCCGGAACCGGGTGCAGGTCGAGAAGCTGCAGAAGCAGGCCAAGAAGCTGAACAAGGAAGAAGTCCGCAAGCAGGTCCGGGAGACCTACGAAGACCTCGCCAAGCGCGGTGAGGAAGTCATCCAGCAGTTGCGGACGCATCCCCAGACGCGCTTGGTGTTCAAGCGGACCGAGAAGGCGCTGAGGCAGGCCGAGCACAAGGTCGAGGACGCAGAGCACCGGGTCAGCAACGGGTCGGCCAAGGTAAACCGCAAGCCCGCGTCGCACAAGGCGTAAGCGAACCACCGGTAAGCAGCACACCCTGCAGCCGGTTGCCGGGGCCCCCTGGAAACTCATCCGGGGGGCCCCGGCCATGCCATGCCATACCGAATCCTGACGTGATCAAACCACGCTGACGTGGCACGCGTGGCCGACGTCGGGGACCAGACCGCCCCGCGAGCATGAACCACCACCGCGAACTCGCCGCCGCTCTTGCCGATCCGGTCGAGCCACCCGCTACCAAAGTGTCCGCCAGTGCGCCGGCCTTCAGGCCGGTGGTGAAGGCGGACGGACGTGAGCCGGTCAGGACGGACGATCCTGCTGCTCGATGTAGTGGCGCAGGGCGCTGATAGGCGCGCCGCCGGGCGATCCGGCGAAGTAGGAGCCCGACCACAGCCGCCGTGCCCGCCAGTAATGCGGTGCGAGGTCGGGGAACTCCTGCCGCAGCCGCCGCGACGATACCCCTTTAAGGCTGTTGACGAGCCGCGAGATAGCCACCGTAGGCGGGAAGTTCACCAGCAGGTGCACGTGGTTCGCCTCGCCGTTGAACTCGGCCAGTTCGCACCCGAAGTCCGCGGATACGTCGCGCATGATCTCCTCCATCCGGGCCAGATGCGCGGCGGTGAACACGGGATGCCGGTACTTGGTGACGAAAACCAAGTGGACGTGCAGGACGAAAACACAGTGCCTGCCGGTGCGTACAGTGCCATAGCTGGCCATGAAACCAAGTATACTGAGCGGGTGCGGCTCCGGTACAACTACCGCCTTTACCCCTCGCCTGGCCAGCGCGCGGCGCTGGCCAGGGCGTTCGGCTGCGCGCGGGTGGTGTTCAACGACGGGCTGCGCACCCGGCGGGAGGCTGACGCAGCCGGGCTGCCGTATATCAGCGACGCGCAACCGCCGGCCCGGCTCACCACGGCGAAAGCGACCCCGCAGCGGGCGTGGCTGGGCGGGGTGTCCGCCGTGGTCGGCCAGCAGTCTTTGGCCGGACCTGAACACGGCGTACCGGAATTTCTTCGCCTCGGTCACCGGGAAGCGGAAAGGCCCCAAGATCGGGCCGCCCCGCTTCAAATCCCGCAAGGATCACAGGCAGGCGGTCCGGTTCACGGCCAACGCCCGGTTCCGGGTGCTGGCGAACGGGAAACTGCGGCTGCCGAAGATCGGGGACATCGAAGTCCGGTGGTCCCGCGATCTGCCCTCCGATCCGTCCAGCGTGACCGTCATCCGGGACTCTGCGGGCCGGTACTTCGCGAGCTTCGCCGTGGAGACCGGGCCGGGCACCCTGCCTGCGGCTGAGCAGGCAACCGGTATCGACCTCGGGCTGACCCATTTCGCGGTCCTGTCCGACGGGCGGAAGGTCGCCTCCCCCCGGTTCCTGCGGCGGGCAGCAAAGAAGCTCAGGCAGGCACAGCGAAGCTTGTCCCGCAAGCAGAAAGGCAGCAGGAACCGGGCCAAGGCCCGGGGGAAGGTCGCCCGTGCCCACGCGCAGGTGGCTGACGCGCGGCGCGAGTTCCACCACCAGCTCTCCACCGCCCTGATCCGCGAAAACCAAGCGGTCGCCGTGGAAGACCTGGCGGTCAACGGACTCGCCCGCACCCGCATGGCCAAGTCCGTCCACGACGCCGGGTGGTCCGGCTTCACGGCGATGCTGGAGTACAAGGCCCGGCTGTACGGCCGGGAGTTCCACCGGATCGGCCGCTTCGTCCCCACCTCGCAGACATGCTCGGCGTGCGGGCTAAAAGACGGCCCCAAGCCGCTGCACGTCCGCGCCTGGCAGTGCCGGGCGTGCGGGACTTGGCTCGACCGGGACATCAACGCGGCGGTCAACGTCGCCAAGGCCGCCGGACTGGCGGTGACAGCCTGTGGAGCGCAGGTAAGACCAGAACTTGCCCTGGCGCAGCGCGGCGAAGCAGGAACCCACCCGAGAAGTCGCGCCGGAAAGCGGCGTGACAGGCGGGAATCCCCGCCCTCCAGGGCCGAGTGGGAGTCAACGGCCTTCTGGAAGACTGATCTGATCTGATCCCTGATCCCTGGTCCCAGCGCGGTCGCAGCGGGCCCGGCGGGTGCCGGAACCGGCGGCGTCGAGCAGGCCAAACGGCTCCGGGCCTGCGCGGAAGGGGTAACGGATGGACCGGTCCAGGCTCGAGGCGTTCAGCGATGGCGTATTCGCCGTCGCGATCACCTTGCTGGCGCTGAACCTTGCCGTGGCCGGGCCGGGGCATGGCTCGCTGCTTGACAAGCTTGGCGGGCAGTGGCCGGCGTTCGTCGCGTACGTGATCAGCTTCTTCACCATCGGCATCATCTGGGTCAACCATCACGCGCTGGTGCGCAACATCGCCGTCGTGGACCGGACGCTGCTTTTCGTCAACCTGCTGCTGCTGCTGTTCGTGGTGGCCATCCCGTTCGGCACCGCCACCATGGCCGACTACCTCACGGCCGGCGGCCAGGATGCGCGCGCCGCGATGGCACTTTACGCAGCAATCCTCGAGGGCATGTCGCTCGGCTTCGTGGCGATCTTCGAATGGACGCTGCACGACGGGCGGACGTTCCAGCCGGTGCCGAGAGCCGGCCGCTGGGCCGTGCGCGGGCGGTTCTACGTCGGCCAGGTGCCCTACCTGATCGCCTTTGCCGTGGCCTTCATCAGCCCGCCGGTTTCGCTTGCGATCATCGGGCTGGTGGCCGTCTACTACATCTTCGAGCGAACCCCGTCCGCTCCCGGCTCCAGGCCAGGGACCGCGCCGGGTGGGGCAGCGAACACCCGTCCTCACGGCTCGGGCGGTGGGCCGGATCAGCCGCGCGGCTGACGAGCCGAGATGCCCCGCCGGTTGCCGCGCCGCCCAGCCTGCCGGCGAACCGCCCCGGCCTGCTCACAAACCGGCCCCGCCTGCTCACAAACCGGCCCCGCCTGCTCACGAACCGCGCCGGCCTGCTCACGAACCGCGCCGGCCTGCTCACGAACCGCCCCGGCCTGCTCACGAACCGCCCCGGCCTGCTCACGAGCCGCCGGTGCCCGCCGTACGACTTGGCGTTCCATGATCGCGCCGGAATTTTCGGCAGCTCGGCGTTTGATTCACCGCGATCATGTTCTGTCCGGGCTCCTACGCGCGGAATATCTCCCAGGCGCGTAACGCTGTGCTGAACCTGCGAATGATACAGGAGGTCCGATGCCCGCCGTTACTGTTGACAACATCCTTGTCCTGCCGCGGGTACCGGCAACCGACCCGGCTGCCGGACATCCGCGGCCGGTGAAGTCCGTCACCACGGCACCGAGAGGTTTCGAGGGCGAGGGCTTCCCGGTACGCCGTGCCTTTGCCGGAGTGGACCTGGCCTCGCTTGATCCGTTCATCCACATGGATCAGATGGGTGAGGTCGAGTACGGACCCGGCGAGCCGAAGGGCACCGCATGGCACCCCCACCGCGGCTTCGAGACCGTCACCTACATGATCGACGGTGAGTTCGCGCACTCGGACTCCAACGGCGGCGGCGGGCTCATCACCAACGGCGACACGCAATGGATGACCGCCGGGGCCGGGATCCTGCACATAGAGACGCCGCCCGAGCATCTTGTCGCGAGCGGCGGACTGTTCCACGGCTTCCAGTTGTGGGTAAACCTGCCGCGGGCGCTGAAATTCGCGCCGCCGCGTTACCAGGACATCCGCAGCGGCAGCGTGGCGCTGCTTTCCTCGGCAGACGGGGGTGGACTGGTCCGGGTCATCGCGGGTGAAATCGCCGGCCACCCGGGACCCGGCAGCACCCACACGCCGATCACCCTCGTCCATGCCACGGTGAGCCAGGGTGCCTCGGTCACGCTGCCCTGGCGGCCCGACTTCAACGCGCTCGGTTACGTGCTGTCGGGCGGGGGCACGGCCGGAACCGAGCGGCGGCCGATTGAAAACGGGCAGCTTGTAGTGTTCGGGCCCGGCGACACGATCACGGTCACCGCGGACACCAAACAGGACAGCCGCACCCCGGGGCTGGACGTGCTGCTTCTCGGCGGGCGGCCGATCCGCGAGCCTGTCGCCGCATATGGCCCATTCGTCATGAACACCCGCGCCGAACTCGTGACGGCGTTCGAGGACTACCAGGCGGGCCGGCTCGGCAGCATCCCCGCCACCCATGCCAGCGTGGCTGGCGAGACCGAGGGCAGCGCCACCTGAGGGCAGCGCCACCTGAGGGCAGCGCCACCTGAGGGCAGTGCCACCTGAGGGCAGTGCCACCTGAGGGCAGTGCCACCTGAGGGCAGTGCCACCTGAGGGCAGTGCCACCTGAGGGCAGTGCCACCTGAGGGCAGTGCCACCTGAGGGCAGTGCCACCTGAGGGCAGTGCCACGTGAGGGCAGTGCCACCTGAGGGCAGTGCCACCCGCGGGCCGTGCGCCACACCGCACCTGGCCCCGCGGGTCAGTGTCACCTGCGGGCCGTGCGCCACACCGCACCGCCGTAAGGTGCCGCTGGTCTTCCGCCTCGCCAGCCCGCGTCCCGCTGACCGATTAGCGGTTTTGCGACACGATCCTAACTCGCCCCATGCTGTCGCATTTCCGCTAGACTCCCGCCCGGGCAGCGGCGATGCTTGACGTCATGCATAGCGACGTGGAGCGGTGCGTGCGGGCCGTACAGTCCAAGGACGCCCGTTTCGACGGCTGGTTCTTCATCGCGGTGGTCACCACCCGGATCTATTGCAGGCCGAGCTGCCCGGTGGTGCCGCCCAAGGTCAGCAACATGCGCTTCTATCCAAGCGCGGCGGCCGCACAACAGGCCGGATTCCGCGCGTGCAAACGGTGCCGCCCCGACGCCAGCCCCGGATCACCGGAGTGGAACCAGCGCGCCGATGTGGTGGCCAGGGCGATGCGCCTGATCGCCGACGGGGTGGTCGACCGGGACGGCGTGCCTGGTCTGGCCGCACGGCTCGGCTACAGCACGCGACAGGTCGAGCGGCAACTGCTCGCCGAACTTGGCGCGGGTCCGCTCGCGCTCGCGCGGGCGCAGCGGGCGCAGACCGCCCGGCTACTGATCGAGACGACGTCACTGCCCATGGGTGACGTCGCGGTCGCCGCCGGTTTCGCCAGTATCAGGGCATTCAACGACACAGTGCGGGAAGTGTTCGCGCTCACCCCGACGCAACTGCGGCGCCGCGCTACCCGTGGGCATCCGGCACCCACGCCGGAGTCGCTCTCGTTGCGGCTGCCGCTGCGGGCACCGCTGTTCCCTGACAACCTGTTCGGCCATCTCGCCGCGACCGCCGTGCCTGGCGTGGAGGAATGGCGCGACGGCGCCTACCGGCGCACCATGCGGCTGCCGCACGGCCACGGCATCGTGACCCTGCGGCCGCTGCCGGATCACATCGGCTGCCAGCTCGCTCTCAGTGATCTGCGCGACCTGGCCATCGCGATCAGCCGCTGCCGACGGCTCCTCGACCTTGACGCCGACCCGGTGGCCGTGGCCGATCTGCTTCGCGGCGATCCGCTGCTTGCCCCGCTCGTGGACAAGGCCCCGGGCCGGCGGGTACCCCGTACCGTCGACGCGGCCGAATTGGCGGTCCGCGCGGTGCTCGGGCAGCAGGTGTCCACCGGGGCGGCCCGCACCCACGCCGGCCGGCTGGTGGCGGCCTGCGGCGAGCCGGTCATCGACGCGGCGGGAGGCTTGACGCACCTGTTCCCGGGTCCGGCGACCCTGGCCGCGCTGGATCCGGCCACGCTCACCTTGCCCCAGGCGCGCCGCCGCACCCTGGCCGGGCTCACCACCGCGCTGGCCGGAGGCGAGATCGATCTCGGCGTGGGCAGCGACTGGCAGCTCGCCCGCGCGCAGCTCGCCGCGCTGCCCGGTCTCGGCCCGTGGACGGTCGAGACGATCGCCATGCGCGGGCTCGGCGATCCGGATGCCTTCACCGCCACCGACCTTGGGGTCCGCCGGGCCGCACGGCAGCTCGGCCTGCCGACCACGCCCGCTGGGCTGAGCAGCCGCGCTGCCGCGTGGCGGCCCTGGCGCGCCTATGCGGTCCAGTACCTGTGGGCGACCGGAAACCACGCAATCAACCGGCTGCCCGCCAGCGGCGGCGGCTGACATCGCACCTCAGATGATCCACACGGCGCACCAGATTGATCCATGCGAAAGGATTTTCCATGACCGCGAGCACCACGCCAGCCCGCCGGGCGCACACCGTGATAGACAGCCCGCTCGGCCCGCTCACGCTGGTGGCAGACGACGGGATCCTCACCGGGCTCTACATGAACCGGCAGCGGCACGCACCGCCGAGCGAGCGCTTCGGCGAGGCCGCTGACGAAACGGACGCCCCGTTCGGCGAAACGTCCCGGCAGCTCAAGGAGTACTTCGCCGGCCAGCGGACCGAGTTTGACCTGCCGCTCGCCCCCGACGGCACCCCGTTCCAGCGGCGGGTCTGGGCGGCATTGCGGGAGATTCCCTACGGCGAGACGATGTCCTATGGCCAACTGGCCGATCGGATCGGGCGGCCCACCGCCGCCCGGGCGGTTGGCCTGGCGAACGGGCGGAACCCGATCGGCATCATCGTGCCCTGTCATCGCGTCATCGGCGCAGACGGCAAGCTGACCGGATATGGCGGCGGCGTGGCGCGCAAGCAGCACTTGCTCACTTTCGAACGGGAGGTCAAGGCGGGGCGATACGGCGGGGCTCAACGGCAAGACACGACCGGTACCCGGCGGCCGCGCGGATGACACGCACGGCTGGCACCGCTGGCCGCGCCGAGCTCCCGGGGCCCGACCACGCTCCACCGGGAGTCTGTGACGGTGGCAACGGTGCCGGCCGCGCGTACCAGGTACGCGCAGGTCAGGCACGCCCAGGTGAGCCACGGGGGAAAGGATCAGTGTCTCAATCCCCGGCGGTCCGCGCCATCGTGAGCGCCTGGCGGCCCAACCGTGCCCAGTCCATCGGTGCCCGCGGCTCCGGGACGCCCGGCCGGCCGCGCGGCACCCGCACCCGCAGCGCCAACGGGCGGATCGCGCAACGGACCGGCGTGGGCATCAGCACCGACTCACCATCGATCCCGACCGGGATCTGCGCTGCGTCCGCTTCGATCACCACCTCGTGCGCGGTGAACACGGTGAGCTCACGCGATCGCCCCGTCCTACGCAGCAGGGCGGCGGCCTGGGCGGCGCTGCCGACCGTCACGCCGACGACGCCAAGCACCCCCTGATCCAGCCGCGCACGCCGTCCCATGCCGACGATGTCGCCGATCTCGTACGGGTTGTTGCTTACCAGCACCGCTTTCGGCCCGTCGAGTATCACCCGCCCGTCGACCCGGACCACCAGGCGCGCTCCCTGCTGCCCGCCCAGCAGGTCGGGGAGTAGCTGCAGCGTGGTGCCGACCTTGTCGTCTCGGTAGGCAGGGCTCTGCACGACCGCTGCGTAGGCCCCGAACGAAGCGTTGTTGACAAAGGTGCGTGCTGCGATCTGGCCCAGGTCGATGCGGAGCTCGACGCCGTCGGTAAGGGCTTCGAGGCCGGTGGAGGGGTCATCACGGTCAAGCCCGAGATCAAGGGCGAAGTGGTTACGGGTACCCGCCGAGATGACCACCATCGGGATGTCCCGCCCGGCCGCGACGCCAGCGACAAGAGCCTGCGTCCCGTCGCCGCCTGCCACGCCGAGCAGGTCAGCGCCGTAGTCTACCGCCTGCCGCGCCAACTCCGCCACATCGACGATCGCCGGGCCTTCGAGCATGGCCACCTCGGCGCCGAGCGCGGTGGCCTTGTCCTTCAGCGCGAACTTCCCGACCTTGCCGCCGCCTGACCTCGGATTCATGATCATGAACGGCCGCCGCGGCGGCGCCGTCGCGTGTTCAGGCGGCCGCGAGGACGTGCGGCCGATGCTGAGCGCCGTACGCCCGGCCGTGACGGCGGCCACCGCGAGCACGACGCTGACCGCGACATCCCACCACAGCCCGACCACAACCCACACGACGATCACGAACACCGGCGCGGCTATCAGGAGAGCGAGCGCGAGCCAGCGCAGGATGCCGCGGTTGCTGAGGAACCACCATGCCGCCGCGCAGCCGATCACGAGGCCCACGAGGCCAAGGAGCAGCGCGGTAAAGCTCTTCAGGTCACCGGCTACCAGGAGCACCAGCACCGCGGCGATGGCCGCCGCGAACGCGAGCCTGGCCAGCCAGCGCTGACTGGCGGTAAGGCGGGCTGGCGCTGCCGCCGCGCCGTCTGGTCCATGCCCGCTACCCGCGCCATGCTCGCCCCCCGCGCCGCCCGCGGTCTGCGGTTCCCCGGCGCCGCCCGCGCCGCCCGCGCCGTGTGGTCCCCCGGCGCCCCCCGCGCCGCCCGCGGTCTGCGGTTCCCCGGCGCCGCCCGCGCCGCCCGCGCCGTGTGGTCCCCCGGCGCCCCCCGCGCCGCCCATTCCCCGCGGCCGGCTCTCGCCCTGCGTGCCCACCTCGTCGCCCTCGCGCGCCATGTCTTCCCTCCGCTGGCTTCGCTCGTCGCTGGTGCCGCTCTTTCCTTGAGAGTGAATCCGACGGAGCGGCCGGATCGGTTCACCCTGGCCGGGTGAAGACGCTGGGATGAGGTTCCCGTAGCGACGGCATCAGCGCCGGCAAGCGGGCGACCAGCAAGGCGTCCAGCGAGTTCGCCGGGGCACACGGGAGGCGGGTGAGTGGGTTGAGTGGCTGGACGGGCTTGGTCATCGCCGCGACTACGGGTGGGTATGCGCTGGTGTCCGGCCGACTCGCACGCACCGCCGTGTCCGGGCCCATGGTGTTCGTCGCCGTGGGCCTTGCCGTCGGGCCACTCGGCCTCGACCTCATCTCCCTCAGTCATGAGGGAAGCGGAATCCGCGAACTGGTGGAGGCGGCGCTTGCGCTGCTGCTGTTCACCGACGCGCTCGCCATCCAGGTAAAGGCGTTGCGCCGCGACGAGTTCCTCCCGATCCGGTTGCTCGGGGCCGGCCTGCCGCTCACGATCGCCCTTGGCTGGTTGCTCGCGTGGCCACTGCTGCCCGGGCTGTCCCGCTGGGAGCTTGCGCTTGCGGGCGTCATCCTCGCACCAACCGACGCCGCGCTCGGGCAGGCGGCGATCGCAAACCGCGGGGTCCCCGCGCTTGTGCGCGAGGGACTCAACGTCGAGAGCGGCCTGAACGACGGCATGGCCCTGCCGGTCTTCGTGATCTTTCTGGCAGCGGCAGCTGGGCAGCGGACGGCGCATCCGGAAGCCGCCGTGTTCGGCCGCGCGCTGATCGCAAGCACCGTGATCGGCGCGGTCATCGGATGGGGCGGCGGGCGCCTGCTGTCAGGGTCGCGAGGTGCGGGCTGGTCCGCCCGCGCCTGGCAGCAGATCTTCGTCATCGCCGTCGTCGTGGCGGCCTACAGCGCCTGCCTCGCGGTGGACGGAAGTGGCTTCATCGGCGCGTGGGTAGCCGGACTGGCCTTCGGTGCGAGCCTCCGCCGTGAGCCGGCGGCACAGCGAGCTGACGTTCGGGCCAGCGGCAGGCTCACCGAACAACTGGCCGAATTGCTCAGCTCGCTAAGCTTTTTTGTCTTCGGCGCCGCGCTCCTCGGTCCGGCTTTGCAGCACTTTGCCTGGCACGACCTCGCCTACGCGGTGCTGAGCCTCACCGCCGTCCGCATGCTGCCGGTCGCGCTCGCATTGCTCGGCAGCGGGCTGCGGTTCGCGACCGTCGGTTACGTTGGCTGGTTCGGACCGCGGGGCCTCGCCTCCATCGTGCTCGGCCTGCTCGTACTCGAGCAGCACATCCCCGGCGGTCCAGCGCTCGGCAATGTCGTCGCCCTCACCGTTGGCCTCAGCGTGCTCGCACACGGCGTCACCGCGGTGCCCTTGGCTGGCAGGTACGCCCGCTGGTACGCCTCACTTTTGCCAAACGATCTTGAAGCTCAAGGCCAACGTCCGCGCGAAGCTGGGCCCGTAGTCACGAGGTTGCCGGACGGGGACGGCTGAACATGTGGACCAGCAGGCCTGGCAGAGACATGTACACGGATAAGAGACATGTACACGGATAGAGGTGCGGCCAGTGGTTCAGCTCGCCAGGCTCCAAGCCGGGCCGCCGGGGGGTTGCTCCACAGTTCTGCCTGACGGGCAGAGTTACATCCGTGTAGTTTCCGATTTGCGGACGCCTTTGGCATGTGCATGTGCCCATCAACTTATGAGGCGAAGTAGCGGTAGCAGAGCCTGGACCGTCATGGTTCGGCTGCGCGACAGCCGTTTTCGCTGCCCGGTATGGGCAGCAGGGCAGTGCTGAGTCAGGTCATGCGCGCGGCCCGCGGGGCCCATCGAAATCTTTACTGGTGATGGCTTCAGTCGCCGCGCTGACGGCCTCTGCTGATGTGCCAGCCCTGGCGTACCCGAGGAACAGCAGCACGCTGGCCAGAGTGAGCAGGATCCAGCCGAAGTGACCGGTGACAGTGTCCCAGTCGTTGATCCCGTGCAGGATAGCGGCCATGACGAAGCCGGTGCAGCCCAGCGCGATCGCTACCCGCTTGACCATCCCACGACGGTACTGCTGGATCGCAAGTCCGATGAAGTAGCCAGCCAGGATCCTGACGAGCGCGGCCAGCACTGGCGCGGTCGGCCCAGTCCAAGCACGGTTTTGGGAGCCGGTCCGCCGCAGCACGGCGACCTCGATGTCGGGTAGGACTGCGGGCGCGGTTTCGGTGTTGCCATCGTCCGTTTCCCGCGATCACTCTCCTCGCACCGGGCGCTCACGCGTCCGCGGGTCGGCGGGGATGGCGGGAGCAGCCTCGACACAGTCGCGACACCGGTTTCTCACGTATACCTTCCCGTCTTGCCCACCGCGCCCGAAGACTACCCGCGCACCAGGGGGGTCGGCGACGTCCTCGATCACCTGGCGGCCTTTCAAATGCCTTACGTCGGCTGTCGTTTCGCCGGCCAGCGCGCCGCCTGGCATCATGGCTTTGTGAAGAGCCGCGGGTTTACCGGGCCACTGATCGCCGCACTGGCGGCGGTGCTTATGTGGATCATTGCGGTGAAATGGCGGAACCTTCACCGGGCTGCACTGGACCGGCTGGGGGGCAGCAAGGGACTTCGGCGAACTGCCAGCGTACTGAAGACGGCTGGCTCCAGCACCTACGCGGCGATCGGGCGCGCGCGGATACGGCGGGCGGGCACGGTGCGTACGGGCAGGGATGGGCCAGGTCCGCCAGTGGTTCCAGGCGCGCCTGGCCTGCCGGTGATGACGCGTCCCGGCCGGCCGCCGGACGAGCCCGTATCTGCGTCGCCCGCACGCGCCCCCGTTCCCGGGCCCGCTCCGGCCACATCGGGCGGCGGACACGACCAGGAGCCCAGTTACGGCTTTCCGGCGGTAGCCTGGCGGACCCTGGAACAGCACCGGCCGCCCGGCCTAGACGGCAGGCTGTGGCGCAGCCCGCTGCGTGGCCCGTGGCTTACGTCCGTGTTCGGCGCCGTGCTGCTGGCGACCCTGCCTATCGTGATCATCAGCGGGCTGCTGTCTTACATGGCTTACGGCCCGCAGTTTGGCCAGGCGATGCCCGCCCACGTCGGCTGGCTGCGCTTGCCCATATTCGGCTGGCCCACCTCGCCATCGTGGCTGTACCGGCTCACCCAGGGCCTGCATGTCGGGCTGGGACTGGTGCTCATCCCGGTGGTGCTGGCGAAGCTGTGGTCGGTGGTGCCGAGGCTGTTCGCCTGGCCACCGGCCCGCTCGGTAGCCCAGGTGCTGGAGCGGCTGTCGCTCCTCTTGCTGGTCGGCGGCATCCTGTTCGAGATCGTCACCGGCGTGCTGAACATCCAATACGACTATATTTTCGGATTCAGCTTCTATACCGGGCACTACTACGGCGCCTGGGTGTTCATCGGAGCGTTCGCCGTGCACGTAGCCCTGAAGCTGCCCCGGATGATCGCGGCGCTGGGCTCCCGGTCGATGCGCTCCGAACTGCGCACGTCACGAGCGCAGACCCGGCCCGAGCTGCCCGGCCCGGACGGGCTGGTCGCCGCCTGCCCAGCGGCCCCGACGATGTCCCGCCGCGGCGCTCTCGCTCTGGTTGGCGGTGGCAGCCTGATGGTCGCCGTGCTGACCGCCGGGCAGACGATCGGCGGGATCACCCGGTCCGCGGTGCTGCTGCTGCCCCGCGGCCGCTCCTACGGTAACGGCCCCACCGATTTCCAGGTCAACCGGACCGCGGCCGCCGCGGGGATCACGGCCGGCGATGCTGGCCCGGCCTGGCGGCTGACGCTGCTGGGCGGCCCGGGCCCGGTGACGCTGACCCGGGCAGGCCTGCTGGCGATGCCGCAGCACACCGCCGTCCTGCCGATCGCCTGCGTGGAAGGCTGGTCGACCACCCAGTCCTGGACCGGCGTGCGGCTGCGTGACCTCGCCGCGCTGGCCGGCGTGCCGCACCCGCACACCGGGGATGTGCTCTCGCTGCAGCGCTGGGGCTCCTTCAACCACGCTACCCTGCAGGCCAACCAGGTGCTGCACCCGGACGCGCTGCTCGCCCTGCGCGTCAACGGCGCCGACCTGTCCCCGGACCACGGCTACCCGGCGCGGATCATCGCGCCGGCGCTGCCCGGCGTGCACAATACCAAATGGGTGCGGTCCATCCAGTTCCGCGAGACCGCCGATGCGTAAGGCCCTCACCCGGATCAGTGCCTTCTACGGGGCCAATCCGCTGCACCTGCTCGGGCTGCTGGCCTGCTTCGCCCTGGCCGGCTACGCCGTCCTGCGCACCGCTGGCGACCCGCTGCTGCCCCGGATGCTGATCTGGTTCGGTGCCGCCGTCGTTGCCCACGACCTCGTCCTGTTCCCCCTCTACGCCCTCGCCGACCGCTCGGTCACGACACTGCTGCGGCCGCGCCGCCGCATCCGGGATCGCGGTGTGCCGCGGGTGCCGCCGCTGAACTACGTGCGGGTGCCCGCGCTGGGCAGCGGGCTGATGCTGCTGCTGTTCCTGCCCGGCATCATCGAGCAGGGACGCTCCAGTTACGCGGCCGCCACCGGCCAGACCCAGCAGCCCTACCTCGGCCGCTGGCTGCTGCTCACCGCCGCGCTATTCGCCGTCAGCGCCGTCGTGTATACCCTGCGGTTGTGCCATGCCCGGCGGGCCTTGTCCGCGTGCCCGTCACTGATCTCCAAGACCAAGCGGCCCTTGCCGGCGGTGAGGGCGAAGGTGCGACAGCCTAAACGGCACGCTAAGTAACCGTTCCGGTGAGCCAGCCGGTGATGGTGGCGCGGGCAAAGCCGACGGCGCCCGGCGGCAGCACGACCTGCCCGCTGCCTGCAATGACGGTGAGCCGGCTTCCCGGCGCACCGGTCAGCGCGGTGAAGAACGCGAGCTGGCGCGCAAGGTTGACAAGGCGGTCCCGCTCGCCGAGCCACACCCCGGCTGGTGCGCACAGCGCCAGGAAGGCGCTGGCGAAATCCGTTTCCCGGCGATAGCGCGAAAGAACGCATCGCCGGCCGGGCGGGGTGCCGGGCCCCAAGGTCCGGTTCGGTGTGACGTGGGCTCAGCTCGCCGAGGCAGTCGGGCGGCCGCTGGCGTGGACGACATCGGCCCCGCTGGGTCAGCAGCCGATGACCGTAGCGCAGGCCGATGCCGCGACATCGCTACTGGATCTGGATGAGGATGTCCGGCAGGCCTTGCAGCTTCAGTCCACCGGCGGCGCAGTTGAGACTGCGGTACCGGTTGATCCGACGGTCTAGTGCGCGGGCCGACGAAACCGCTGGTATCCAACGTTCCCGCAGTTCGGCCTGACCTCGCGAGGCGTGTCCGATTCTGGCAGCAGAATGGGAGCGGCGGCGCGCGGGCACGTGCGGTCAGATACGTTGATCGCGACCCACTACGGACCGCTGACTCTCGTACCCGTCTCGATTGGCCCGGGATCCCACGGGGACTTCGTGCGCACGTTGGGTCTGCGATTACCTTCGCGGCCAGCGCGGCGTTCGCGGCGTATTCGAACCTCCACGATGTACCGGAACGGCTCAGGTCAGGAAGCCATCAAATGCCACGTCCCCGAACGTGGGCCCCACCATCCCCGCAGTCAAACCCGGGCTGGCGACGTCACGATCACTGGCCGCGCGCGGTCAAGACGACGGCGGGCTGAGCGTCTCGCCGATGGTCTGCATCCCCCGGTGCTCGCCGAGTAGCGAGAGGCGGTCTCCGGCGAGGATCACGGCGTCCCCCGCAGGCACCACGACGTCACCCTCTCGGGTGATCGAGGTGACGAGGACGCCGTTGGGCAGCCCGGCGTCGCGAAGTCTCCTGCCCGCGGCTGGCGAATCGGCGGTGATCTTCACCTCGAAGAGGCCGGTTTCCGGGCCGAGGCCGCCGACGCGCTCAGCGCTGGCCATCAGCTCGCGGCGATAGGCGCGCACGAGGTCGGAAACCGACAGCGTGCCGACGACCCGGCGGTCGCCATCGAGCACCGGTACCCACGACAAGGGGGTTGCCGTCAGGGCTTCCGATGCCACGCCGAGCCGGCTCGACCAGGACACGGCAGGAGCACCCGCATCTGCCAGAGCACCGACCCGGTGATCGGGCCCAGCCTTCGGGCCGAGGTCGGTTCGTGTGACGGTGCCCTCAAAACGGCTGGCTGCGTCCACGACCGGAGCAGCGGGCACGCCGGCGCGCTGCAGCGCCTGGCGGGCCTCATCGACGCTTTGCCCTGCCGTCAGCACCAGCCGCGGTTCGGCCATGGCCCGGGCTGTGGGGATGGCGGCGAGCAGAGGCAGGCCGGCGAGCAGCCGCTGGGCGGGTGCGGCGGCCCGGCTCTTGAGCTGGCCCCGGTAGATCGTGTCGTCGTTGCGGCGCACGATGAACCAGGCCAGCGCGACGGCGACCATGGCCGGAGCGAGGATGGACAGGCTGCCGGTCATCTCCGCCACCATGAGCATGACCGCCAGCGGCGCCCGCGAGATGCTGCCGAAGCAGCACATCATGCCGACGATCACATACGGCGCCGGATCGTGGCCCATCGAGGGCATCACCGGCTCGAACAGCCGCCACACCGCGGCGCCGAGAAACGCCCCGATCACCATGCCGGGACCGAAGATCCCCCCAGACCCCCCCGACCCGATGGACAGCCCGGTGGCCAGGATCCGGGCGAACGGCAGGATGAGGACGATCCACAGCGGGATCGCCAGCAGCTCGGGGCCGAGGCTTTTTTGCACCCATCCGTATCCGGTGCCGAGCACCTCGGGGATAGCGATGCCGATGGCCCCGACGAGCAGACCGCCGATCGCTGGATTGACCCACCTGGGCAGCGGGGAGCGGCCGAAGAGCCCGGCCATCCCGTAAAAGCCCTTGGCGTACAGGAGCCCGACCAGGCCACCGAGCAGGCCGATGAGCGCGAACCAGCCGAGTTGGGCTGGATCACCGAAGTGGTAGTAGCTGCCGGCATAGCCGAACAGCGGCGAGAACCCTTCGGCCGCGCCGAACACCACGTAGCTGACGGCCGAGGCGATGAAGCACGGCAACAGCGCCGCCGGGTCGAAGTCGTCGCGGTAGAGGATCTCGGCCGCGAGGACCGCCCCGCCCAGCGGGGCACCGAAGATGGCCCCGATCCCCGATCCGATGCCGGTTGCGACTGCCACCCGGCCATCGGCGGGTTCGAGCTCGAGTACCCGGGCAAGCAGCGAGCCGAAGCCGGCGCTGATCTGCGCGGTCGGCCCCTCGCGGCCGCCCGAGCCACCCGAGCCGATGGTGAGCGCCGACGCCACGATCTTGATGAGCACGGCCCGGAACCGCACCCCCCGGGGGTTGTGGTGGACGGCCGAGATCGCCGCGTCGGTGCCGTGCCCCCGGGCTTCCGGCGCGATCCGGTAGACGAGCACCGCCCCCAGCAGCGCCCCGAGGCCGGCGATGAGGGGCAGCGACCAGGGACGCGCTGGTGACGTTGACCCGGGGAAACCCCCCTCTCCGGCCGGGGTCGGGACCTGGTAGCCGGCGAGCACGCCCAGAAAAAAGTGCGTGCAGGCGACCAGGGCCTCGAAGAAGACAATGGCACCGAGCCCGGCGACGGCCCCGATGACCACGCCGAGCACGATCCATTTCTTCAGGTACGACGCCGCCGACACCCACCGGGCCGCTCCGGCCGCGGCGGCCCGGGCCCGCACCGCGCGGCTCGGGCGAGGGGTCGGGCCGTCCCCGCTCACAGGTCCCACCCGGTGCTCCAGTCCTGCTCGGGCACCTCACCCGCGGCCTTGGCCAGCTGCTGCAACGCGGCGGCCACCGGCCGCTGGTCCTGCTGGGGAATCGATGCCAGCAGGTCCGCGATCTCCCGGCGGCGGCGCTCGGTCACCGTGTCGACGAGGTGCCGGCCCGCCTCGGTCAGCCCGACCCGCACCTGACGCCGGTCGCGGCGGTCTGTCCGCCGGCGGACCAGCCCCTTTCTCACCAACCGCTCGCACAGGCGTGAGGCCGTCGGCGGGGTGACCGCCACCGCCTCGGCCAGGGCGGCGACACCCTGCGGCCCCCGCGAGGCCAGGATCACCAGTGACCGGTACTGGGTGAGGGTCACCTCCTCGCCCGCATCGGCCAGCGAACGAGCGGCGATCGCCACCAGCACCCGGCTGGCGCTGAGCACCGCGTCGACCATCGAGTCTTCGTCGACCTGGGGCAGAGGCAAATTTGCGTGCACTAGCTAATGATTACATGGACTACGAGTGTCTTTGGTCGAGGCCTCTGTGCTGGCTGGTGTCGTGGCATCCTGCTCGTCGCCGGCCCGGCCATCTGGCAGGCGGTCGGGGTCGTGGGCATGCCGACGCACCTGGGCCGCTGTCGTGTCCGTGGTGCCGTCCAGCACCGGCCGGTCCTGTCGGCTTCCCCCTCCAGGACCAGGGCGGTCACGCTGAGTCAGTCCCAGGGCCGGGTGGTGCTCCTCCCTTTCCTCACCTCCTGCCAAGAGGACTGCCCGATCACGACGCGCTCCAGCCCTTGCGCGGTCGATCGTGGGACTTTCACTGGCCGCCAGCGGGTGTTCACCTGCGCTTCCGCGGAGGTTCTCATGGATCTTTCACTGGGGTTCTTCTAATCGAATCTTTGATCCCCTTCGGACGGCCGTCGGGGGTCTGACGTTGATCGTGGCGTCCGTGGGCGGCCCGGCCATCTGGTGCTAGGACACGTCTTCCGCGTGCGTGGAGTGGTCACCGATCAGGCGTCTCTCTGCGCGGCCGGGTGGGTAGCCGAAGGCATACTGCGACACGCTCGCGTCCCGCGAGCCGGGTCTCAGCCGTGAGCACGGCCTCGTACCGGCGCCGGATATCCGCCCGGTCCGCTGCCTCGGGAACTGAGCGCTCACTCGCCCGCTCGATCATGGCGGCCTGGTCCAGCAGTACCCGGCGCTGCCCGGCGCTGGACGTCCCGGTCATGATCTTTGCGAGCGCGTCGAGCTGGCGGATCATCACAGCGGGCATGCCCTGGCCGGCCTGGCGGATCTTCTCAAACGCGCGCTGCACAAGGCGTTCGTAGCTCGGCTCGGCCGTGATGACCCGGATGAACCCGCGACTGTCCCGATGCACCCGCGCCGGGCGCCACCTGTCCATGATCTTGCAGAGGCTGTCGCCAAGCCAGTCAATGCAAGTCAGCGCGGTAAAAGTGTCGTTGACGGCAGGCGACAGCGCACGGATGGCGATCTCGACAAGCTGGTCGATGCCGAAGGAGATGTCCTGCGTGAGCGTCCGGTAAGGCCCTGTGATGTGCGCGCGGCCGAGCGCATCGCTCACCCGCGGCGCAGCCTCGGGCGGCCACACCGCGGCGAACGGGTGTCCCTGGACGAGGAAGTGCCCGGGCCGGTACTCAAGCGCGATGACCGCGTCCGCCTCGGCGGCGAACTGTACGAGGGTCCGGTGCCGGATGAACTGCAGATAACCGCTCACCGGCGCCCGGACCACGCCGCCGCCATCTTCCTCCATCCGGGTGAGCAGTTCCGCCGACGACAGGCCGCGCTCCCGGCCAGGCGCTGAGCCAGCCGCGCCCTTGTGCCCGCCCTGCACGTCAATCGCCTCGGACAGGTCGCGGGCAATGCTCGCGATCACCTGCGGCAGCTGGATCGACGTCGCCGTGTGATGGATGAAGTAGATCAGCAATGCCAGGGCGGCGACCATCAGTGCGAGCGTCACCGTGACGCCGATGTGCGGCACGAAGTCACCGTGAAATCCCGGGCCAATCGAGACGAGTACGAGCACCGCATAAACGAACGTCGCCACGAAGGTCCCGAGCGTCAGCTGCGTGGCGCGGTCACGGATGAAGTTCCGCAGCATCCGCGGCCCGAACTGCGTGGACGCAAGTGTGAGGGTCACCAGGATGATCGAGAAGACAACGCCCACCACCGTCATCACGGCGGCCGCAATCGCGGTGAGGATCTGCCTGGCAGCGTCCGCGGTACCACTGATCACCCAGGCGGGCAAGCCAAACTCGCCGCGGTAGGCGGCACGGTCCAGGCTTAGCGTGCCGACAAACAGCGCGACCGCCGCCAGGACCTCAATCCCTGGCACCAGCCACAGGTTGGTGCGCAGCACCTCTGCGCGCCAATGTGAGCCAAGTGCCAACGACCAGTTACCGCGATGCATGATGAGCCCCTGCGCTCGAACGCTGCCGACCAGGCTTCCCGGCTCACCTGGCGCTGACTATACCGCCCGTGAGGCGCAGAGATCGGCTTCAGCCCGGGCCCACGGCGATCGGGCCGACGAGAGGGCGGAGAAGGTGAGCCCGATAGGTTGGGCCGGACGTGCGGCCCTGACTGCTCATAATCCAGCGACCGACCGCACGCGTTTCCGGTCGTCGGGCCGTGGGCTATTCTGCGGTCTGGGTCGGCTCGTCGTCAGACAGACGGGTGTGCGGAATCGGCGACAACTCGTGGCCCGCTTCCACAGCGATCGTGGCAATACGTGGCCAGGTTGCTGCTCGCGTCCGGCCTCGAACAGGGCCCAGCGCAGGATCGGCGGCCCCTGATGCGACAGGTGCCCCGGGGTGCGCTTGGCGTCGGAGGAATACACGGTGACGTCCACAACGGTGTGCCGCACCGCCTGGGCCGAGGAGGAGAACCGCCGGGTATCGCCGAGGAACGCCCACACGATCGCCGCGACCAGCGGCCCGACCCGTACAGTTCCCGCGCCAGGGTCTTGCATCCGGGCTGGCGGCGGGCGAACGCCGCGATCTGGGCGTGCACCGGGGCCAGCATTGGAGCGCGGCGCTTCCCTGTGCCGCCTCCGACTCGGCCCGCCGCTACGGCGGGCGAGGTGGCCGGGGCGGGGTCGCTGCTGTCGTGTGCAGCATTCTCGCGAACCCGCTCCGAGGGCACAGCTTTGCGACGGCGTACGCGTCGGCCGCGGTGTCGATGTCACGCAGCATCGGCAGCAACCGGGTCCGCAACCCGCAGGCACGCAGCCGGGCGAGCTGGACCGACCCAGTGTCGGACCGCGACATCGGGACGCCGCCGACGGCCTGCCGGACCCGTTCAGGGTCAGGATCGCGAAAGCCCAGGGCCCAGAAGCCACCGTCACATGCGGGCCCGATCAGCGCGTCGGCGCCATCCCAACACGGCCGCAGCAGTTCGCGGCCGACCTGTGGAGTGTCCATGCCGATCAGCAGGGCAGGACCGCGCGCAAGGTGCGCCGCAGCGGCGAACGCTCCCGCGATCCTGGTGTCGAGGCCGCCTTGGACCTGCGGGATGACCGCAAAACCAGGCGGCAGCCAGCTGCCAGGCGCTCCATCGAGTGCCAGGATCGGCTGGCCCGAGGCGGCCGCAAGCACTGATTCCAGCGTGTCTGCGAGTGCGGCTCCGGCGAGCGCGGCGGCATCAGCAGAGGTGAACGGCGGGCTGAGCCTGGTCTTGACACGGCCGGGGACCGCTGCCTTGGCGATGACGATCAAGGTGGTCATCCGATGGCCGCTTTCCACGCCTTGCGCATGTCGCGCACCGCGCGCAGCGTTCCTGCCAGCGTTCCTGTCACCTTCGACCGGCCGGTGCGCGGCGCATAGCGCACGTCCGTCTCGGTAATCCGCCATCCGGCGCGGGCGGCGGCGAGCACCATCTCCAACGGGTAACCGAATCTGCGGTCACGCAGGCCGAGCGCGAGCAGCCACTCGCGCCGCGCCGCACGCATCGGGCCGAGATCGCGCAACTGGGTCCCGGTGGCGCGCCGGATGCGCCGGGCGAGCAGCAGGTT
Source organism: uncultured Actinomycetota bacterium (assembly GCA_963820395.1). Classification (GTDB taxonomy): domain Bacteria; phylum Actinomycetota; class Actinomycetes; order Streptosporangiales; family Streptosporangiaceae; genus DATFVJ01. Next base: position 91,705 of record CAWGAE010000006.1, read on the forward strand.
GGCGATGCGGGCGTGCGGCGGCCAGGCACGGATGCTAGCCGGGCGGCGGCGGCCGAGGACGAGATCCGCATCGCCGTCAAGGATCGGGCCGACGACCGTCGGCAGCTCGGCAGGGTCGAGTGAACCGTCACAGTCGCAGAAGCAGACCACGTCGGCCGACGCGGCGCGCAGGCCCGCGTGGCAGGCGGCGCCGAAGCCGCGGCGCGGCTCGTGCACCACCTGTGCGCCCAGGCGGCGCGCGATCTCAGCCGAGCCATCGGACGATCCGTTGTCCACCACGATCGCGCGGTACCCGGTAGGCAGCCGGCCCAGCACATACGGCAGGGCCGCGGCCTCGTCAAGGCAGGGAAACACGACATCGGCGACCACCGAGCCCGGGGCAGTGGTCCCGCCCGCCGGATCCCCGGCCGCCGGAGCGCTGGGCGACCGCGCTTCCGCCGCTGCTGGCACCCCCGGTGCTGGAGACCCGGTCATTGGGGCCCCAGCCATGGAGGCCGCGGCCATTGGGGTCCCAGCCGGGCGAACGGTTGTCCCGGAGGGCTGAAGGGACGCGTGCCGCGCCGGATCGGCCAGATCCGCCTGGACCGCCCGCGGCGCCGCGGCGCTGCGCCTGCCACGCATGACTCGCGCCAGTGTGACGATCAGGGCCACCGCGGCAGCCGCCGCGTATCCATCGACGGTTCCCCGTGTCCAGGACAGCCCCGCCGCGCCACCGAAGAGCGGTAGGTAGGCGGCCACGCCAAGGGGCAGCCATTCCGCCCGCCCAGCGAGCGCAGCCAGGGCCACGACCAGTTCCGTGTACCACGGGTACGCAGGTGAGGTCAGGATGAGCGCCACACCAACCATGACGACCGCGCCATCCCATGGCCGCCGCGGATCGGTGTACCGCATGACGAGCAGGGCCGTAGCCGCCAACATCGCCACGGCCGCCGGCCCGCACCACGCCGCCGGAATAACCTGCTGAAGCAGCGCAAACCGCGTGCCGTTGCCGTACCCCTCCTGCCCGAGGTAACCGGGCAGGAAGCCGAGAACATGGCCGCCGACCGCGAGCAGGTGAGGCAGATACAACGCCGCCACCGCAGCCACCGCGGCCGACGCGACCGCGACCGGCCGGCGGCGCACGACCGCCGGGCCGATCAGCGCGGGGTAAAGCTTAGTGGCAACCGCCAGCCCAAGCAGGCTCCCGCCCACTGCCGCCCGCCCACGCGTTCGCGCGCGCGCGAGCACGATAAGCGACGCGACGCTCAGCCCGGCCGCGACAACATCAACGTGCGCGTCGTTACCGGCTTCGAACGCGACCGTCGGGCACCACGCCCACAGCACCGCAGTCCGCGGGTCGCGACCCAGCCTGCGCAGGCCGGTCAGCAGAACCCCGGTGACAGCGAGCACCGCGAGCCCGGCACCGGCCTGCATCGGCCGCGTGCCCGCTCCCGGCGGTGACATCTCATCGACAGCGAAGAAGTACGCTTCCGCGACCGGCGGGTAGATCGTGTGCACCCAGGGGCGGTTGAGCCTGGAGCAGCCCGGCACGAGCAGCGCGCCTGGCCGGTCCGGATCCGGTGTACCTGGCTTGACGCACCAGTGCGAGGCCGCAGGCCACAGAGCGGGGTCGCGCAGGCGGGCTAGTTCCGGTGCCGCGGGCACGTACTCGTAGGGGTCGATCCCGGCGGCCTGCACCCGGCCGTCCCAGATGTAGCGGAAGACGTCGTCAGACAGGTGCGGCGGCCCGCTGAGCGCCGCCACCTCCATGGCCGTGCCACCGGCAAGGATCAGCGCCACGGCGAGGCGCACCGGCAGGCGCCTGACGAGCAGCGCGCCAGCGGCGAACACGAGCCACGCCGCGACAAGGACAAGCAGGTCGCTGAGGCCGTAGCGATGCCGGATGCCCGAGTGAACACCCACGAACACCAGCCCGATGAGCGCGGCTGCCGCGGCGACCGCAGCGACCACCCTGAGCTTCAGCACACGGTCAACCCTGGCACTCGGGGCCGCGGATTCGGTGCGCATAGCGATTAAACGTCACCGGACCGTAAGGAGTTTCCGCAGCTCGGTGGGCGTCCGATGAGGTTGCATCGGAGCATGGGCGAGCCCGAACAGGTGCCGCGGACCCAGGCGCCGACCCGTCCGCAGCAGGGTCCGTCGCCGCGCGGACCGTTCCGCGCGGCCAATGAACGGCGCCTGCCGCCTGCGCGAGAAGATCGAAGACGATCCGGCGCGGCCGGGCCGGATCGCCACGGTGTGGGGCGTTGGTTACCGTTTCGACGCGGGCGGCGGTTCACGGTGAGCGACACCCTGAAGATCGTCGGGATAGCGGCAGGCGGCGCGGCTTGCGTCGGCGTCGTCGGCCTGCTCGTGCTTCGCCTGCTGCGTGGCCGGTCACTGCGCGCCGCCCTGTTCGCGATCGCGCTGGCCGGCGTGCTCGCCATGGCAGCGAGGGCCGTCGGCGCCGCGCATGCCATGTTCATCTCGCCGGCCGACTTCGGCACCGTCGTTGTGGTGTGCGTCTCGGCCGAAGTACTCGCGCTCACCATGGCCGCTCTGCTCGGACGTCCAGATGCGGCAGGCGACGCAGGTGCGCTCCGGCTGTCGCTGCAGCAGGTGTGGGCTCGCCGACCTGGTCGACGATGCGGTGGCAGGCGCCTACCCGCTCGCCCAGGCGCGGCGGGTCAGGCTCGCGGCCGACATCCGGGCAGCGCCGGCGGTCCAGGCCGACGCGCGCGAAATGTCACGTGCGCTGACCAACCTGGTCGTCAACGCGATCAGGCACCCCCAGGGTGACGGCACGGTCCGGGTTGAGGCCGGACAGCACGATGGCTACCCCGTGCTCACCGTCACCGACGCCTGCGGCGGGATTCCCGAGGCGCACTGGCGCGGGTGTTCGACGTCGCGTGGCGGGGCAGCGATGCGCGCACGCCCGACCCGTACGCGGGCGCAGGGCTGGGACTGGCGATCGTCCGCGGCATCGTCGAGGCGCACTCGGGCGAGGTGAACGTGCGCAACATCACCGGCGGATGCCGGTTCGAGGTCAGGTTGTCCCCGTCGGCGTGGTGAGGCCCGCGAACTCGGCAAGCCCGTCCGCAAAGCTGACCCGCGGGCACCAGCCAAGCTCGCTTCGGAGCCGCTCACTTGAGGCGACGATGTGCCGGACATCGCCGAGCCGGTACTCACCGGTTACCTTCGGCTGCGGCCCGGCAAGCGCCCCGGAGAGCTCGGCGGCGAGTTCGCCGACGCTGCGCGGGGTGCCGCTGCCGACGTTGAACGCCCGGAAAGTTCCGGTTGCCGGGTCGGTGGCCCACGTCGCGGCCGCGACGTTCGCCTGCGCCACGTCGCGGACATGAACAAAATCACGCAGTTGCCCGCCGTCCTCGAAGACCTGCGGTGCCCGCCCGCGAGCCAGCGCCGAGCGGAAGATCGCGGCGACCCCGGCGTAGGGGGTGTCGACCGGCATCCGGGGACCGTAGACGTTGTGGTAGCGCAGCGCGGCGACGGTCCCGCCCGTCACCCTCGCCCACGACGCCGCGAGGTTCTCCTGCATGAGCTTGGTCGCAGCGTACACGTTGCGCGGATCCGCAGGAGCATCCTCGCTGACCAGGCCGGTCAGCAGGGGCACGCCGCAGTCCGGGCAGCGAGGCTCGAACCGGCCAGCCACTAGATCAGCTACTAGCCGCGGGCCCGGCCGCCGGGTCCCGTGCAGCGGGCACTCGTAACGCCCCTCACCGTAGATCACCATCGAGGATGCGAGCACAAGCCGCCGTACGCCCGCTGCCGCCATCTCGGCCAGCAGCACCGCGGTGCCGAGATCATTTCGGCTCACATACTGCGGCGCGTCGGCGAAGCCGGTGCCAAGGCCGACCATCGCCGCCTGATGGCAGACGAGGTCGACGCCCCGAAGCGCCGCCGCGACCGCTTCCGCATCGCGCACATCCGCGCGGATGAGGTCCCCCGAGCCGGAGGCGGGCTTGTCGGATGGGGCGGCCGCACAGCCCGCCTCCGCCCCGTCCGCGGGGACCGACGGCGGGAGTACATCGAGCCCGGTCACCGCGTGATCTTCCGCGGCGAAGGCCTCCACGACGTGCGAGCCGATGAAGCCCGCGGCACCGGTAACCAATATCCGCATGATCATCGACCATAGCCTCCGTAGGTGCCTGGCTCCAGCCTTTGCCCGGCACGTCACCGGACAGTAATGATTGGCGGGCGAGCCCCACGGAGCCCCCCGTCAGGGGCCCGGAGGGCCGCCCCGCGCAGCCGTTACAGTGTTGGCCTCGTTGTGCGAGCCGGGCAGCGCCGCCAGCGTGGTCACCTACGTGCCCGGCCTGGGCAGCAAGATCACAGGAGCGCTCGGCGACAGCAGCAGCCGCGCGGCCGTGCTCTGGAGGCAAGCGCACAGGTTCGACCCCACGGCCCAGACCGCATCGATTTACTGGCTGAACTACAACGCGCCGCAATTGTCGCCGTCCTCCCTGTTCAGCCCCCAGTCCGTCGCCCTGCCCGACGATGCGCAGGCCGCCGCGCCGACCCTGGACCGCTTCGCCGCCGGGCTGGCCGCCGTCCCGGACCGTGGTGCCAAGCTCAAGGACTTCGGCTAGGTTCGCCCTGCCGCTCCTGGACCAGATCCTGATCTCCCACAAAGAGGCACAGCGACGATCTTTCCCCCTCAATGTCGCTCAAAGTGGCACTCGGCACCGCACAGACGCCCCAAGTGTCAACTTATGGTAGCGTCGTAACATTTGTAAATCCGTAACATCCGTAACATTAGCACTGGGGCATGGGAGACGATTTTGGCGAATGAGTCTGGACCTAAGGCAGGCGCCGAAGGCATCGTGGAAGACGTGAAGGGCCGAGCCAAGGAAGCGGTCGGGGCCGTGAGCGGGAACGAGTCGCTGAAGCAGGAAGGCGAGGCCCAGCAGGACAAGGCCGCCGCGCTGCGTGACGTGGCTGCCAAGGAGGCTGAGGCGGAGACGTCCCGAGCGGAAGCGAGCGCAGCCGAAACGGAGCAGCGCTCGCACCAGTAGGGGCCTGAGCTGAGCGGAGGCTTTCGGACCCGCTCGGGACCGGGAGCTTCTCGCTACCGTCAGCGCGCGCAGAACTAGCGCTAGCGGTTACCGTGGCGATGGCGCCGGGCGGGCGGGGGCTGCCTGCCGCGAGCAAGCGGGTCATCAGCGGCCCGCTTCGAGCTATCGGTGTCAGGGGCTCGGACCGCCCATCCGGCGGCGGGGCGATCTCGCTCCGGAGGGTCCCCGCCTTCACCCTTCCGGGAGCCGCCAGCGGTAAGGCGCGGCGATGCGGTGAATCGAGGGTGGTCCCCATGATCCGCGTGCGTACGGTTCGACGGCCGGCCGATTGTCCTGGAGTGGCGCTGAGATCTCCCACAGCCGTTCGATGCCGTCGGCCCGGGTGAAGAGCGCCTGATCACCAAGCATGGCGTCGAGGATCAGGTGTTCGTACCCCTCGAGTCCATTCGCGGCGCAGAACGAGCTGTCGTAGTAGAAGGCCATCTTCGCCTGGCCGAGGCGCATCTGCGGACCAGGCTCCTTTGCCAGGAACTGCGCGGTGATCGAGCCAGGGTCCTCGAAGTCGATGACCAGCTCGTTGCCACGGCCGGAGGGCGTGTTCCGCGAATCGATGGGGAACATCCGTCGCGGCGGCTGCCGGAATCCGAGCGTTACAACCTGGCGGCTCGCCCCGAGGCACTTGCCGGTGCGCAGGCAGAACGGGACTCCGGCCCACCGCCAATTGTCGACATCCACGCGCACCGCGACGAAAGTCTCGGTCTGCGAATCTGGGGCCACACCCGGCTCGGCCCGGTAGCCCTCGTACTGGCCGCGCACCACATGGGCCGGGTCGATCGGCGACATCGCCTCGTAGACCTTGGTCTTCTCGTCGCGGATTTCCTTGGCGCCGAGCGAGGTCGGCGGCTCCATGGCGACGAAACCGAGAACCTGGAAGAGGTGCGTGACGACCATGTCGCGGAACGCGCCGGTGCCCTCGTAGAAACTGGCCCTGCCCTCGATCGAGAGCGTTTCTGGAACGTCGATCTGCACGTAACTGATGTGATCGCGATTCCAGATCGGCTCGAATATTCCGTTGGCGAAGCGGAGCGCCAGGATATTGTCCACAGACTCCTTACCGATAAAATGGTCGATGCGGAAAACCTGCGCCTCGTCGAAGACGTCGTGAATTGTCTTGTTGAGTGCACGGGCGGAGGCCAGGTCAGTGCCAAAAGGCTTCTCGACGATGACACGGCTGCCACGATTGAGGTTCGTCGCGCCGAGCATCTTGATCACTGACCCGAACGCGACGGGCGGCACAGCCAGGTGGAAGATGCGCCGTGGGGTGCCGCCGATCTCTTTCTCCGCCCGTTCCACCGCGGCGAGCAGCGCCGACGGATCTTCCGGGTCAGCCGCACCGAAGTCCAGCGAGCTCTCGAATTCCCGCCATGCGCCGGCCGCCGGTTCACTGGATCCGAACTGCGTCACCGCTTCGCGTGCGTGCTTGCGGAACTCGGCACCGGACAATGCGTCGCGGACCGGTGCTGAGCCGATGATCCGGTAGTGCTTCGGCAGCAACCCGGCGCTCGCCAGGCGGAACAGGCCGGGCAGCAGTTTCCGCTTGGCGAGATCTCCGGTCGCGCCGAACAGGACGATGACGTGATCCTCGGGCCGGGCGATTGATGATGTAATAGCTGCGGCGCTGCGCTTCGTGGCGGGATCCATAACGGCCTCCTTTGATCCCGGATGGCATGGTTCTGTGGGACGGCACGGTTGCCTGACATACCGCCGTACGCTCAGATAGCACCGTGCGCTGGGACAGCGACGCGGCAACTGCATTCGACAGGGGGTAAGGCGTGATGGCCGCCAATCTGGAGAGCCAGAAGCAGGCAGCCGCCGAGGCTTCGGCGGAACTGGTCGAGGACGGGATGACAGTTGGCCTCGGCACCGGCTCGACGGTAGCTCATCTGCTTCCCGTACTGGCCAGGCGCCGGCTTTCGGTGCGCTGCGTATCGACTTCGCCCCGGACGGAGGAAGTGGCACGGCGTCTCGGCCTGCACGTGGAGCCGTTCTCCTCGATCGAAAGCTTCGACATCGCGATCGACGGCGCCGACCAGGTCGCGCCCGACGGGTGGCTGGTCAAGGGCGGCGGCGCCGCGCATACCCGCGAGAAGATCGTTGCTGTCTCCGCGGACCGCTTCGTGGTCATCGTCGACTCGACGAAGACCGTGCGGGCCCTGCACCCTCCGGTGCCGCTCGAGCTCCTCGGGTTCGGGCTCGCCTCCACCCTCCGCCGCCTCGGCGCCGTGCAGCTCCGTGACACCCCGAAAAGCCCGGATGGCGGGGTCATCGCCGACTTCACCGGTGACTTCACCGACCCGCGGGCACTCGCGACCCGGCTGTCGGGGACCCCAGGCGTGGTGGACCACGGGCTCTTCCCGCCGCAAATGGTGACGACCGTGCTGGTGGGACGGGAACGCTCGGTCGACACCATTGTCATCAGCCGCGCCGGGCGCTGACGGCACGACCAGGGCAGCCCGTCCCCGGGACAGGCTGCGTGCGCGGCCCGGGTCCGCGCGCAGGGCTGCCCGCACCACGCGCTGCCCGGGCGCCGCCGTCATGCGGCCGCCAACCGGTCGGCGAGCACCAGGGAGCTCGCCGCCTCGACTCGCCCCGCCGGTATCGAGCGATCGCCCGCGAGCAGCCGCGCCAGAGGCTCCGTTTTGTCCGCGCCCGTGACCAGCCAGAGGAGCTGGTCCGCCCTGGCCAGCGCCGGGTAGGTGAGGGTCATCCGGCGGTGGCCCTGGTAGACACCGGTCACGGCGACCAGCTGATCCGTTACAGAGAGCACGGGGTCACCGGGGATAAGCGATGCGGTGTGGCCATCGGGCCCGAGCCCGAGATGCACGAGATCGAAGTGCGCTGGCAGGCCGGCGCCATATCCGACCGCCGCATCCTCCGGGTCGGGCTCGCAAACGGGCATGGGCACGACACGGGCCGGGGCGCCGCGCAGGCTCTCCTGAAGGTGGGTCAGGTTGCGGCCCGGGTCACCGTCCGGCGCGATCCGCTCGTCGACCTGGAAGATCTCGATCTGCGCCCATGGCATGGGCTCGTCGCCGAGCTTGGCGAACATGGCCCAGGGGGTGCGCCCGCCGCTCACGGCGAAGGTGAAGCGGCCGCGCGCGGCGACCGCCTCACGGGCGCGGCCGGCGACGAACGCCGCCGCTTGCCCGGCGAGCACATCGGCGTCGGGGTAGGTGACAACTTCGTGCCGCATGGCCTAAGCCTTCTTTTCCGCGTGGCCGCCGAACTCGGACCGCATGGCGGAAAGCACCTTGTCCGCGAACTCGCCGCCGCCTCGTGACTCGAACCGCTCGAACAGCGCGGCGGCTATCACCGGGGCGGGCACCCCAGTGTCGATCGCGGCATCCAGCGTCCAGCGGCCCTCACCGGAGTCCGAGACGCGGCCGGTGAACTCGTCGAGTTCCGGCGAGCGGGCGAACGCGTCGGCGGTGAGATCCATGAGCCACGAGCCGATCACCGATCCCCTCCGCCACACCTCGGCGACCTCGGCCACGTCGACGTCGTACTGGTAGGCGGAGGGATCGCGCAGCGGCGTCGTCTCGGCGTCTACCTCAGCCTTCTTCCGGCCAGCGCCCGCGTGCCCGATGATGCTCAGGCCCTCGGCAATGGCGGCCATCATCCCGTACTCGATGCCGTTGTGAACCATCTTGACGAAGTGGCCGGCCCCACTGGGGCCGCAGTGGAGGTAGCCGTCCGGTGCTGTGCCGTCCTGCCTCTTCCTGCTCGGCGTGGGCTCGGCGCTGCCCGCGCCCGGAGCGATCGCCGCGAAGATGGGACGCAGGCGCTCCACCGCCGCGGCCTCCCCGCCGATCATGAGGCAGTATCCGCGCTCGAGACCCCAGACGCCGCCGCTCGTCCCGCAGTCGACATAGTGGATACCGCGCGGCGCCAGCCGCCGCGCCCGCTCGATGTCGTCGCGGTAGAAGGAGTTGCCGCCGTCGATCACGGTGTCGCCTTCGGCGAGCAGGTCGGCGAGCTGGTCGAGGGTGGACTCCACGATGCCGGCCGGCACCATGATCCAGACGGCCGCGGGCTTGTCGAGCTTGGACACGAGGTCGGCGAGGGACGCGGCGCCGCTGGCGCCTTCCCCCTGGAGCTCCTTTACCGCCCCAGGGTTCACGTCGTAGACAACGCACCGGTGGCCATCCCTCATGAGCCGGCGGACCAGGTTCGCGCCCATCCGGCCGAGTCCGATCATGCCGAGCTGCATCGGTGTGTCTGTTGCCATGAGACTCCCCTATTTTTTCAGGGCGCGATAGCGCCGGATCAGGGCATTGGTCGACGAGTCATGAGTGAGATCGGGCTCGGGTTCGCCGTCGAGCTCGGGGAGGATCTGCTTAGCCAGTACCTTGCCGAGCTCGACTCCCCACTGGTCGAACGAGTCGATGTCCCAGATGGCCCCCTGGGTGAAGACGCTGTGCTCATAGAGGGCGATGAGCGAGCCGAGCAGGCGGGGCGTCAGCTTTTCGGCGAGGAGCACGTTGGTGGGCCGGTTTCCCGCCATCACCCGGTGCGGCACGACGCTGGCGGGCGTTCCATCCGCTCGCACCTCCTCCTCGGTCTTGCCGAAGGCAAGCGCCTGCGCCTGGGCGAAGACATTCGAGGAGAGGATGTCGTGATGGTCACGCAGCGGATTCAGGGTCTTGCCGAACCCGATGAGATCGGCGGGGATGAGCTTGGTGCCCTGGTGGATGAGCTGGTAGAAGCTGTGCTGGCCGTTGGTGCCGGGCTCACCCCAGTACACCGCGCCGGTCTCGTAGTTGACCTGGCCCCCGCCGGTGGTGACGTGCTTGCCGTTGGACTCCATGGTCAGTTGCTGCAGGTAGGCGGGGAAGCGCTTCAGGTACTGCTCGTAGGGCAGCACGGCGGCGGTCTCGGCGCCGAAGAAGTCCCCGTACCAGATCGCCAGCAGGCCCATCAGGACCGGCACGTTGCCAGCCGTCGGCGCCGTACGGAAATGCTCGTCCATGTCGTGGAACCCGGCGAGCATCTCGCGGAAGTTCGCTGGCCCGACGGCGACCATCGTCGAGAGGCCGATCGCCGAGTCCATCGAGTAACGGCCGCCGACCCAGTCCCAGAAGCCGAACATGTTCGCGGTGTCGATACCGAACTCGGCGACGCGCTCTGCGTTGGTGGACACGGCCACGAAATGCCTGGCGACGGCCTTCTCGTCGCCAAGCTCGGCGACCAGCCAGTCGCGTGCCGAGGTAGCGTTGGTGATCGTCTCCAGCGTGCCGAACGTCTTCGAGGAGACGATGAACAGCGTCTCGTCGGCTGACAGATCCCTGGTCGCCTCCACGAAGTCGGTCGAGTCGACGTTGGAGACGAACCGGAAGGTCATATCGCGCCGCGAGTAGTGGCGGAGGGCCTCGTAGGCCATCACCGGCCCGAGATCCGAGCCGCCGATCCCGATGTTGACAATGTTCCTGATCGGCTTGCCCGTGTGGCCCGTCCACCGCCCTGACCGCACCGAGTCGGCGAAGTCGCTCATCTGGTCGAGGACCGTGTTGACCTCCTCGACGACATCCACGCCGTCGACCACGAGCGAGGCTCCCCTCGGCATCCGCAGCGCCACGTGCAGCACCGGCCGGTTCTCCGACACGTTGATGTGCTCGCCGCGGAACATCGCCTCGCGCCGCTCGGGCAGGCCCGATTCCTCCGCGAGGTCGACGAGCAGCCGCAGGGTCTCGTCGGTGACCCGGTTCTTCGAGTAGTCGAGGTAAAGGCCGGCCGCCTCCGCCACCAGCCGCTCACCACGCCGGGGGTCCTCCGCGAACAGGTCCCGCAGGTGCCGGTTGGCAATCTCGGCGTAATGCCGCTCGAGGGCCTTGTAGGCAGGCCGCTCTCGAAGTGGGGGTACGGACATGGCGGGTGTCTCCGATCAGTGGGGCGGACGGCTGGAGCACGGCCGGGCCGTCGGGCGAGCGCCAACGCTCTTAGCGTCGATCCTCGCCAACAGGTCCTGCCACGCTTCAATGAATGATTTCGCACCATCAGCCTGAAGCTTGCGCGCGACCTCCCTTGTGTCAATTCCCGCATCGGCGAAGCGGACGCGGAGCGCGTCGCACTGCTCCCCGCCGGCCGCGTCTCCCCCGCGTCACCGTGGCCGAAGAACGCCTCAAACGTTGCGTCCGGCATCGTGTTGATGGTGAGAGCCTCGGTGAACGTGATGTCGGTGTGCCCTTCGATCGTGACCCGGCCGGGTCATAGCTGGCAGAGGTTTGACAGGCGCTGGTGCCCCGCGGGCGAGGCGGCCTCCGACGAGGTCCCCTCCATCATGCAGCCATCCCCGGCCAGGGTGTAGACATCAAAGTCGTGAAGGGTGCAGCCCGCCCTGTCCTACCGCGCACCGAGCCACGCAGCTGCGATCGCCATGCCTGCCGAGGTGGCCACGCCCTGGCCAAGCGGACCCTTGGTGGCCAGGGCGCCGCTCGTCCAGCGGTACTCCCGATGACCGCGGCACTCCGAGCCGGGCTGCCGCGAGGCCTTCAGATCATCGAGCGACACCGCGGGCGCGGCGAGGACTTCGTGGCCGGGATCCACCGCCCGCGCCCCGCTAAGGTGCAGCAAAGACCACAACAACGTCGAGGCGTGTCCCCCGGCGAGCACGAAACGGTCGCTATCCGGCCACACCGGATCATTTGGGTCGAGCTCAATTTCCACTGCCAGAGCGTGTAAGCAATCGGGCAACGCCCATGGGCGTACCCGGATGTCCAGAATTGGCGCTGAATCGTGTGTCCATGCACAGCACGCGAATGGTGCGCACGCGGCGTGTACCGAGATCGGTGTCAACGGCGATCATCAGCAAATCCCCCGATAGCTGGCGTGAACGTGCCGCGGCGGTTATGCGGTCGCCCTGGTGGCGGTCCCGGAGCCAGCCCTGTTGCGGCCCGGATGGCGGGACGGGCAAGAACGCCCGGTATCCCTATTCCCGGTTTCCTGCGTAAAACCCGGGATTTGCCCGGCGGACCCATGCTCGCGCCGGATCAGGACTTCCGGCCCTGGCGACGTCCCGCTTCGCGGCCGCAGACTGCCGCCGTACGTCGCTTCACGGGAACCCGCGGCAGCCTGGGTAATGAGCGATGGGAGATCGCGTGACAGCCACAATCCGTCTATTGCTCGCCGATGTCGACGGCACGCTGGTAACCCCGGACAAAGTGGCCACCAAGCGCGCTATCGACGCCGTGGCGAGACTGCGGGACGCCGGCATCCTGTTCGCTGTCACCAGCGGCCGTCCGCCGCGTGGCATGGCCATGCTGATCGAGCCCTTTGATCTGCAGACACCACTGGCCGCGTTCAACGGGGGGGTGGTGGTCGACCGGGACATGTCCGTGATCGAGCAGCGGGTCGTCGCGCGCGAACTCGTGACACCGATCATCGGGTTGCTGCGGTCCTTCGGCCTCAGCGTCTGGGTGTACCGGGGCGCCGACTGGTTCGCGCTCGACGCGGCCGGCCCTCACGTCAACAAAGAATCCTGGACGGTCAAGTTCGCGCCGACTATCGTCGGGGACTTTGACGGGCTCACCGATGAGGTTGCGAAGATCGTCGGTGTCAGCGACGACCACCAAGCGGTGTCAGCGGCGTCGGCACAGGCTCACGACCAGTTCGGCGACCATGTCTCGGCCGCGAGGTCGCAGCCGTATTACCTCGACGTGACCCACCCCGAGGCCAACAAGGGAGCCGTCGTGAAGGCGCTCTCGGCCCGCTACCGCATACCGGCGCGGGACATCGCGACCATCGGCGACATGCCCAACGATGTGCTCATGTTCGCCCACTCCGGCCTGAGTATCGCCATGGGCAATGCGGATTCACAGGTCCAGCGAGCCGCACGCCGGGTCACCACGTCGAACGAGGACGAGGGGTTCGCGAACGCTGTCGAGCAGTTCATCCTGCGCGACCGCTGAGAGGTACCGGGCAGGGCGCTCACCCACGCCATTCTTCCCGTATCATCCAGCACCGCGCGGCTCTCGATATCGCAACCGCCCGCCGTGGGCAGGGCTGGCTCGAACCAGAGCAGCTTCCCGCCGGCCGGCCTGTTGGCTCCCCAGCGCTTGGCTAGGCGGCTGACGAGGTTCAGCCCGCGGCCGGCCTCGCCGGTCTCGGCGACGTGACGCAGCGCGGGAAGGTGCTCAAGCATTGCCTTCGAGGGGATCGACGCCATGCTGGCGGAGCAGGGCCTGCAGGCGTCCCACCTCGCCGCGCAGCCGGTCTACCTCTTCGACTGCCGCGACAACGTCGGTGCGGCGCGACTCGCCCCGCGTGGCCGCGCTCTCCAGTTCCTGCTCCTTGGCCGCTTTCCGCCCAAGCAACTGCCTTTCCATGTCGCCCAGGGCAGCGACCTTCTCGAAGTCGTGATCCTCGATCGCCGCCTCTTTGCCCGCGCGCACCACGGCAATCTTCTCATCATATTCGCGGAGCTCATGCGGCAACGGCTTGCTCGATACCGAGCCGCCCCTCTATCGCTGCCAGCCGCGCGGCAATCGAATCGAGGCGTTCCACGATCTCATCCGGCTGCTCACGCCCGGCGCGGCGGCCGGTCCGTGGCCTGGTTAGTTCGCCCGGGTGCGCACCGAGCAGCCCGACCACCGCCTGCCGGACCCCCTTCGGGTCCGCGCCAAGGTTCACTAGCACCTGGGCGCCTACCCCTTCGCCCTCGCGGACAAGACCGAGCAGGATGTGCTCTGTCCCGATGTATTTGTGGCCAAGCCGTTTCGCCTCGCGAAGCGACAGCTCGAGCACCTTCTTGGCTCGCGGCGTGAACGGGACGTGCCCGGACGGTGCAAGCTCTCCCTCGCCAACTACCTCCTGGACCTGCTGACGCACGGCCTCCAGGCTGATCCCCAGCGACTCGAGCGCCGTCGCGGCTACCCCCTCACCCTCGTGGATGAGGCCCAGCAAGATGTGCTCGGTGCCGATGTAATCGTGTTTGAGCAGCCTGGCCTCTTCCTGAGCTAGGACCACAACGCTCCGCGCGCGGTCGGTGAACCTCTCAAACATCTTCACGTTCCCATCTGACTGCGAAGCCGTGGCGATTCGTGCGGCCCTCGCGACAGGGCCAACGATAAACAGTCTGCACCCGTCCGCCGCTGCATTAGGCCGGCCGCAACGGCTTTTCCTGAACGGCTGCGCGGGGCGGCCCTCCGGGCCGTCTGGCCTGACGGAGGGCTCCGGGAGCCAGCACCGCCAGGCCAGCACTGCCTGATGGATGAGCCGGGAGATCGTGGCGAGCTTCACGATCTGCCACAACGCTGACGGGCTGGGGCGGCTGATCCGCCGCCTGACCAGGTTCGGTGAGCTGGGGGAGCATGCCGGTCGGGATTAAGCGCCTAGCCTGGGGGTACTGGGCTCGGCCGCCGGCGGGCGCCCCGGTGCGTGCCCATTTTGTCAGTGGGCGCAGATACGCTGACCAGGTGCTTGACTCGTTCCACCCGGCCGTGCGCACATGGTTCGAGCGCCGGTTTCCGGCCGGGCCGACCCAGTCTCAGGCGCGCGGCTGGCCGGAAATCGCGGCAGGTGCGCACACTTTGATTGCGGCGCCGACCGGCTCGGGCAAGACGCTGGCCGCATTTCTCGTCTGCATCGACCGGATCTACCGCACGCACGAGGAGGGCATCGATCTTGGCGATGGTCCCCAGGTCGTGTATGTGTCGCCGCTCAAGGCCCTGGCTGCCGACATCCGCCACAACCTCGAGAGCCCGCTCCGCGAGATCGGTGCGGTCGCCGCCGAGCTCGGGTATGCCGCGCCGGAGATCCGGGTGGCCGTCCGGACTGGTGACACGGCCGCCGCGGAACGCGCCACCATGCTGCGGCGCCCGCCGAACTTCCTCATTACGACCCCGGAGTCGCTCTATCTCCTGGTCACCGCGGATCGGAGCCGGGCCATGCTCCGCAGGACCCGTACGGTAATCATCGATGAGATCCACGCCGTCGCGGGGAACAAGCGGGGGTCGCACCTTGCCCTCACGCTCGAGCGCCTGACCCACGTGGCGGCCGGGCCGCTGCAACGGGTCGGCCTCTCCGCGACCCAGCGTCCGATCAAGTCCGTCGCCCGGCTGCTCGTGGGCGCGGGAGCGGACCGCTCGGCGCCCGATGGCTCACCTCGTTGTGCGATCGTCGATGTCGGGCACCGCCGTGAGCTCGATCTGGCACTCGAAATCCCCGGCGACGAGCTTGCGGCGGTCCCCTCGGCCGAGCAGATGGCCGAGATTCTCGATCTCATCGCGGAGCACGTAAGGCAACACCGGACGACCCTCGTGTTCGTGAACACCAGGCGGATGGCCGAGCGCGTGGCGCACCAGCTCGGCGAGCGGCTCGGGGAGGACCAGGTGGCCGCTCACCACGGAAGCCTGTCCGTCGGCAGGCGGGCGCGGGTGGAGTCCCGGCTGCGCTCTGGCGATCTCAAGGCCCTCGTAGCGACGGCCTCGCTCGAGCTCGGCATCGACGTCGGGCCGGTGGAGCTTGTGTGCCAGATCGGATCACCGCGCGCCTTCGCCACATTCCTCCAGCGAGTGGGCCGCTCAAACCACACCCGCACAGGTACACCCTCGGGGCGGCTGTATCCGACCTCGCGGGACGAACTCGTCGAATGCGCCGCGCTGCTGCGCGGCGTGCGGTACGGCCGGCTTGACGCCCTGGAGATACCCGCCAAGCCGCTGGACATCCTGGCCCAGCAGGTAGTGGCCGAGTGCGCGGCCGAAGGATGGTCGCAGGACGAGCTGTTCGAGCTCGTCAGGCTGGCGGCGCCGTTCTCGGCCCTGTCGAAGGAAGATTTCGAAGACGTCTTGGAGCTCGTGTCGGAGGGGATCCACACCGGCCGCGGCCGCCGCGCCGCCTACCTGCACCGCGACCGGGTTGCCGGACGTCTGCGCGGCCGCCGGGGCGCCCGCCTCGCGGCACTCACGTCGGGCGGCGCCATCCCCGAGCTGGGCGACTATCGCGTGCTGGCCGAGCCCGACGGAACGCCGGTCGGCACGGTGAACGAGGACTGGGCGATCGAGAGCATGGCGGGCGACGTGTTCCTGCTCGGCACGACCTCCTGGCGGATCAGGAAGGTGGAGCCCGGCACGGTGCGGGTTGTGGACGCCCAGGGTGCGCCACCATCGGTGCCGTTCTGGCTCGGCGAGGCGCCGGGACGCACGCGGGAACTCTCAGCAGAGGTCTCCGGTCTCCGGCATGGGGTCGCCGAGCGGCTCAGCAGCGACGAACCGGGCAGCCACGAACTCGCCAGCCACGATCTCAGCAGCCGCGAACCGGGCAGCCGCGAGCCGGGCAGCCGCGAGCCGGGCAGCGCCGGCCGCTGGCTTCGGCACGAGTGCGGTATCGACCAGGCCGCGGCCGATACCATCGCGGCCTATCTCGGGGCTGGGCTTGCCGCGCTCGGGACGCTTCCGACCATGGACACCATCGTGCTCGAGCGGTTCTTCGACGAGACCGGCGGCATGCAGCTTGTCGGGCACGCGCCGTTCGGCGCCAGGGTGAACCGGGCCCTCGGGCTCGCCCTGCGCAAGCGGTTCTGCGTGACCTTCGACTTCGAACTGCAGGCCGCGGCGAGCGACGACGCCATCCTGCTCTCGCTCGGGCCACAGCACAGCTTCCCGCTCGAGAGCGTGCCGAAATTCCTCGCGTCGAAGACGGTGGAGAACGTGGTCAGGCAGGCGGTGCTGACCTCGCCCATGTTCCAGGCGCGGTGGCGGTGGAACCTGAACCGGTCGCTGGCGGTGCTGCGGATGCGGGGCGGCCGCCGCAGCCCGCCGGCTATCCAGCGCATGGAGGCCGACGACCTGATGGCGGCGGTGTTCCCGTCCCTCGCGGCATGCCAGGAGAACGTTGCCCCGGGCCCGCTGGAGATTCCGGCCCATCCGCTCGTTCACCAGACGCTGGAGGACTGCCTGCGCGAAGCAATGGACATCGACGGCCTGAAAGAGCTGGTCCAGGGGATCGAGTCCGGCCGGGTCAGCGTCGCCGTGCGCGACACCACCGAACCATCAGTGCTCGCTCACGAGATCTTGAACGGGCGGCCCTTCACCTACCTGGACGACGCTCCGCTTGAGGAACGCCGCAGCCGGGCGGTCCAGCTTCGCCGCGGCCTGCCCGTGGCGGCTCACGACCTGTCCAGGCTCGATCCAAGCGCGATCGAACGCGTGCGGGCACAGGTCCGGCCTGACCCGCGTGACGCCGACGAGCTGCACGACCTGCTGATGACGGTGGTGGGGCTCCGTCCGGTGGAGGAATGGCACGGGTGGCTGCGCACGCTGGTCGCCGCCGGCCGCGCCGTCACCGCCGCGGCACCGGCCGGGGTGCTGTGGTGCGCGGTCGAACGGCGGCCCTTCATCGAATCGCTGTTCCCCGCCGCGCGCGTGACCCCAGATCACCACCCCCCGGCCGTCGCCGCGGCCCCGGCTGCGGCGGCCGATCCGGACGCCGCGGCGGCAGAGATGCTCCGCGGCCACCTGGAGTACCTGGGGCCTGCAACGGTCACCGGATTGTCGCGGGTGACGGGGCTGACGGAGGCCGATGCGCTGCGTGGGCTGGGCCGCCTCGAACAGGAGGGTTTCGCGATCCGTGGGCGGTTCACGGCGCCAGACGGTGGCGAGGAGTTCTGCTCCAGGCGGCTGCTGGCCCGGATCCACGCCTATACCCAGCAGCGGCTGCGGCGGGAGATCGAGCCGGTGACGGCTCAGGATTTCATCCGGTTCCTGCTCCGCTGGCAGCACGTTGCCCCTGGCACGAGGCGAGAAGGCCGCATCGGCGTACTCGCCGTGATCGAGCAGCTCCAGGGGTTCGAGCTGGCCGTGGGCGCCTGGGAGGAGGCCATCATCGGCGCGCGGGTGGAGGGCTACCGCCGCGAATGGCTCGACGACCTGTGCCTGTCGGGCGATGTCACCTGGGGTCGGCTGTCGGTCCGCGGAGGCGAGCCTGACGAGGCACCCAGACGCAGCGGTATGACGCCGTCGAGGGCGACTCCGATCACCCTGACGATCCGGGCCGACCTGCCCTGGCTGCTCCGGGCGGCGCGGGGCGATCGCATGCCCGCGCAGCCGGGCCCGGGCCGCACTCGCGAAGTGCTCGACGCGCTCCGCGAGCACGGGGCGCTCTTCCAGCCTGACCTGACCACGCTGACAGGCCGCCTGCCCGCCGAGGTTGAGGAAGCGCTGTGGGACGGGGTGGCCAGAGGGCTCGTCACGGCGGACGGCTTCCGCGCTGTCCGCTCCCTGCTGCGCCGCCGGGGCCTCGCCAGGGCCCCGGAGGGGGGAGGGCTGCGGCGTGGGATGCGGCGTGGCCGCGGGCTCATGGCGGCGGCATCGGGCGGAAGGTGGTCGCTGCTTCCCGATGCGATGGCGCGGGAAGATCATGACGAACTGGCAGAGGCCGTTGCGGAGCAGTTGGCTGCCCGGTGGGGCGTCGTCTTCCGCGACCTTGTCGCTCGCGAGAATCTCGCCGTGCCCTGGCGCGAAGTGCTGTGGGCATTCCGGCGCATGGAGGCGCGGGGAACGATCCGGGGCGGCCGTTTCGTCGCCGGTTTCAGCGGCGAGCAATTCGCGCTCCCTGAAGCGGTGGACGCACTCCGCTCGGTCAGAAAGCTGCCGCGCACCACCGAGCGGGTCACGCTATCGGCGGCGGACCCGCTCAACCTGGCGGGAATCGTGCTCCCCGGCCCGCGAGTCCCGGCGCTCACCGCGAACTCGGTCACCTACATCGACGGCGCCATGGCTGGCGAAGACGCACAGGCCAGGCGCGTCCTGCCGGTAGCCAGCGCCTGATCAAACGCCCGCGGTCCCCGGGAGTGGCGGTCAGACAGGCAGGTGGGGACACCGGCGCCCGCCCGGCACGTTCACCGCCGGCCCCAGCGACCGCGCCCCCTGGCCGGCGTGTGATTCGCTATTCCTCCGGCTTCGCGGTGGGCAGCTTGTCCTTGATCAGGCCCACTACGGCGCTGTCCGTCAGCGCCGTGACGTCACCGAGCTGGCGGTTTTCCGCCATGTCCTTCAGCAGCCTGCGCATGATCTTCCCGGACCGTGTCTTCGGCAGTTCGGCCACGACCATGACCTGGCTGGGGCGCGCGATCGGGCCGAGCACCGAGGCGACGTGCTGGCAAAGCTCGGCACCGAGATCGGCCGAGTCATCCGGCGTGTCGTCGCGCAGGATGACGAACGCCACGATGCCCTGCCCGGTGACCGGGTCGGCGGCACCGACCACCGCCGCCTCGGCGACCTTGGGAGAGGAGACCAGCGCCGACTCGACCTCGGTGGTGGAGATGTTGTACCCGGCCACGAGCATGACGTCGTCGACCCGGCCGAGCAGCCAGATGTCGCCATCCTCATCCTTCTTCGCGCCGTCGCCGGCGAAGTACACGCCCGGGAAGCGCGACCAGTAGGTCTGGATGTACCGCTCGTCGGCGCCCCAGATGGTGCGCAGCATGGCCGGCCACGGGTCATTGATCACCAGGAAACCGCCGGAGCCGTTCGGCACCGGCCGGCCCCGGTCATCGACGACGTCCGCGGTGACCCCCGGCAGCGCGCGCATCGCGGCACCCGGCTTGCCGGCGGTGACCCCGGGCAGCGGGCTGACCAGGATTGCCCCCGTCTCGGTCTGCCACCAGGTGTCCACCACGGGGCAGCGCCCGCCGCCGATGTGGGTCCGGTACCAGATGTAGGCCTCGGGGTTGATGGGCTCGCCAACCGAGCCGAGCAACCGCAGGCTGCTCAGGTCGAATTTGGCCGGGTGCTCCTCGCCCCACTTCATGAACGTGCGGATCGCGGTCGGCGCGCAGTACAGGATCGAGACCTTGTACTTCTCGATGATCTCCCACCAGCGGCCGCGGTGCGGCGCGAGCGCGGGAACCGGGACGGGTGCATCCGCGTCTTTGCGCGTGCCCCCCTGGTGGACAGCCCCGCCGAGCGGACCGGGCGTCTCCGGCGTGCCCTCGTAGATGACCGAGGTGGCGCCGTTCGCGAGCGGCCCGTACACGATGTAGGAATGTCCGGTGACCCAGCCGATGTCGTCCGCGGTCCAGAAAATGTCCGTCTCGGGCTTGACGTCGAACACGGCCCAATGGGTCCATGCGACCTGGGTGAGGTAACCCCCCGTGGTGTGCAGGATCCCCTTTGGCCTGGCGGTCGTGCCCGATGTGTACATCACGTAGAGCGGATGCTCGGCGTCGTGCGCCTCCGCGGTGTGCACGGCGCTCTGGCGGTCAACCACGTCGTGCCACCACACGTCGCGGCCCTCGGCCCAGGCCACATCCTGGCCGGTGCGGCGGACGACGAGCACCTTGCGCACGCCCGGGCACTCCTCGAGCGCCTCGTCCACGGCGGGCTTCAGCGCGCTTGCGGAGCCGCGCCGGTAGCCGCCGTCCGAGGTGATGACAACCCGCGCCTGGCAGTCGATGATCCGGCTGCTCAGCGCGCTCGCGGCGAAGCCGCCGAACACCACCGTGTGCGGCGCGCCGAGCCGGGCGCAGGCGAGCATCGACACCACGGCCTCGGGAATCATCGGCAGGTAGATGGCCACCCGGTCGCCCTTACGGACGCCAAGCTCGGTCAGCGCGTTCGCGGCCCGGCACACCATGTCCTTCAGCTCGGCATAGGTGATCACCCGGGAGTCGCCGGGCTCACCTTCCCAGTAGTAGGCGACCTTGTCACCGCGCCCGGCCGCCACATGCCGGTCGACGCAGTTCACCGCGGCATTCAGCTTGCCGCCGGTGAACCACTTCGCAAACGGCGGCTTCGACCAGTCGAGCACCTGGTCCCAGGGAGCCTCCCAGGTCAGCCGCTGCGCCTGCTGCTCCCAGAAGGCGAGGCGATCGGCTTCGGCCTCGGCATAGGTGTCAGCTTTGGCGTTCGCCGCGGCCGCTAGCTCCGGCGGCGGCGGGAACCGCCGCGACTCGTGCAGGAGATTGGAAAGGGTCTGCTCACTCAACGCGGAGCTCCGTTCTGTGTGTGGCGACACCGTCCCCGTCTCATCGCCATGGCCACCTGGAATCTCAGCCTGGGCCGCAAGCCCCGAAGCGTTATAGATCAGCGTAGGCCGGTCGCGGGCGCCGCTCTGATGCGATGGACACCCACCATGACCAAGTTCAGCGCCGTCCGGCGCGGCGCGCAAGCCCCCAGACCTCCGCGTCCGCGAGGCCCTGCACCGCTGGGACCGGCCACCCACGCCAAAACCGGCCGGAGGTGCCGAAGGGGTTGCACACTGTCATCGGAGCGCAGACGGCGCGAGCGTGGACGGCGCGGGGGTGTCGCTGTCGGCGATCAAAGGCGATACTTACATCGTGGACGCCGTCGGTGCAGGCGCGGCCGTCAGAACCTGCCGCTGGCCTCGTCCGCCTCCCGCGATGCGGCGGCGAACGAGATGCCCTTCGGCGACGCCCCGGGCGGTCACATGCGCGGATGAGACCTAACTAAATGTGACGCACATGCGCTTAGGTTGACAAATCTACCAGTACGCTTGATATAGTTAGCACTAGCAATGAAAATAGCAACCAGAACGTCCGAGGAGGACAAATGACTGATGCCCGCGAAGTTGGCCAGGAGCTGCCGAGCAGTATCGTGGAGACTGTCCTCAAGAGCCAGGAAGCAGTGATCAACGCACTGAAGAGCTGGGCCGACGCGATAGTGGCGATCACGCCGCCGATTCCGGTGAGCTCGGCTATCGCGGACAAGCTGCCCAAGCCAGAGGAACTCGTGGCGACCGCCTACGACCTCGCCGAGCAAGTGCTCGCCACCCAGCGCAAGTTCGCCGAAGAGGTGCTCAAGGCCACGGCGCCGGTGCTAGGGAACAAGTGACCCAGTCGTCCGCGGCGAGCCCGGGAGTATCCGGGTTCGCCGCAGCGGCAGGCACGTTCACTGTGTCTGGCGTGTCCTTGCACATCGCTTCCGGCGGACCGGGGCAGCCGTGACCGATCCGTGGGACAGGCAGATGGAGGCGCTCGGCGCGTTCATCCGCAGCCAGCGTCAGCACGCCAACCTTTCGCTTCGCCAGCTCGCCGATATGACGAGCCTCTCCAACCCTTACCTGAGCCAGATCGAGCGCGGTCTGCACCAGCCGTCCGTTCGCGTCCTGAAACTGCTGTCGGACGCCCTTAACGTGTCCGCGGAGACGCTGCTTGCGCAGGCGGGTCTGCTTGATCCGGACAACCGGGGTGACCCGAAAGCAGATGCCCGGGTGGAGACCGCGATCCGCGCCGAGCATCGCCTGAGCGAAGACCAGAAGACCGCGCTGATCGCGGTCTATCGGAGCATGCTGCAGACCTAGCGGTGCGGCAGACGCCTCAAGCGGTGCGGCAGACCCCCAGCCAGCGGGCCGGTCACGGCAGGCGGCAAGACCTACGTCGCCCTGGTGCCTGTAGCAGCCGTCTCGATGCCGTCGAGTACGTCGGCGAGTTCGACGAAACGCTCGTCGAGCCCAGGGATCCATGTCGGCCGCGAGCAACTCGATCGTGTCGTCGCAGCGCAGCGACCTCATGGCGGCGATCGCCGCAGGTCCGCCGGCGCCTGTCACGAGGACGCGAGCGCGCGGCGATCGGGGCCGGACTGGCTCATCGCCGGTCTGCCGCCTCTTGTTCGGCTTGGCTCCGGCGCCCCGGCTGCGCGGTGGTGGGCAGGGTACCGGGCGCGTCAGCAGCGGACCGGATGGAGGCACGATCACGGACGGCCTCGAACACCTCGGCATGGTTCCCGTCGATCACCGCGATCGTGGGGTTCCCCTCATTGATCCGGGTATCCTCAAGATCGTCGAGGAACAGGCGTGCGCTTCGCCGTCCAAGGGTGAGCGAGGATGGCGGAATGCAGGACGATCCGCCACCATCAGGATGGCTTCTCGAGGCGTCGCAGGAAAACGACGGAGCACCCGGCGACCGGAAGCGCGCCGCCGCTCTCGAATAGCTCCCCTTCCCGGCCGGGGCCGGAGGTGTCGAGGACCGGCTCCCACCACTCTCCCCACTGCTTCGGCAGAGTCCAGTCGATCAGGTCGTGGTGGGCATTGAACAGCAGCAGGAACGAATCGTCGGTCACCCGCTGGCCGCGGCGGTCACGATCGGCGATCGCATCGCCGTTGAGGAAGAGGCCGACGCAGCGGGCGAACCCGGCGTCCCAGTCGTCGTCGCTCATCTCGGTCCCATCGGGCTTGCACCAGCCGAGGTCGACGGCGCCCCGCACTGGAAGGGCCCGGATGTAGCGCCGCCGCCGTAGCACAGGATGCTCCCGCCGCAGCCTGATTAGGCGGCGGGTGAAGCCAAGCAGGTCCCGGTCGACGCGCTCCCAGTCGTACCAGGAGACCTCGCCGTCCTGGCAGTAGGCGTTGTTGTTCCCGCGCTGGGTGCGCCCGAACTCGTCCCCGCCGAGCAGCATCGTGGCGCCCTGGGAGAGCAGCAGGGTGGCGAGAAAGTTGCGCTGCTGCCGCCTTCGCAGCCGCAGTACGCCCTCATCGTCGGTGTCGCCTTCGGCGCCGCAGTTCCAGGAGCGGTTGTGGCTTTCGCCGTCGGCCCCGCCTTCGCCGTTGGCGTCGTTGTGTTTCTCGTTGTAGGAGACCAGGTCACGAAGGGTGAAACCGTCGTGAGCGGTGACGAAGTTGACGCTGGCCCCCGGGTGGCGGGTGTCGGCCTGGTAGAGGTCGGAGCTGCCGGTGAGGCGGGAAGCGAACTCGCCGACGGTGGCGGGCTCACCCCGCCAGAAGTCCCGCACGGTGTCGCGGTAGCGGCCGTTCCACTCCGACCACAGGGCCGGGAAGTTGCCCACCTGGTAGCCGCCTTCGCCGATGTCCCACGGCTCGGCGATGAGCTTGACCTGTGAGACGACGGGGTCCTGCTGGATCAGGTCGAAGAAGGCGGAGAGCCGGTCGACCTCGTGGAACTGACGGGCCAGGCTGGCGGCCAGGTCGAAGCGGAACCCGTCAACGTGCATCTCGGTCACCCAGTAGCGCAGCGAGTCCATGATCAGCTGAAGGGTGTGCGGGTGGCCCACGTTGAGGCTGTTGCCCGTCCCGGTGGTGTCGTAGTAGAAGCGGCGGTTGCCGGCCACCAGGCGGTAGTACGCGTTGTTGTCGATGCCTTTCATCGACAGCACCGGGCCCAGGTGGTTGCCCTCGGCGGTGTGGTTGTAGACGACATCGAGGATCACCTCGATGCCGGCCTCGTGCAGCGCCCGGACCATCGCCTTGAACTCGGCGACCTGCTCGCCGCGCTGGCCGGCGGCGGCGTATTCGTTGTGCGGGGCGAGGAAGCCGATCGAGTTGTAACCCCAGTAGTTCCGCAGCCCCCGCTCGACGAGGTGGGCGTCGTGAATGAACTGATGGACGGGCAGCAGTTCGACGGCGGTGACGCCGAGCCCGGTGAGGTATTCGATGGCGGCGGGGTGGGCCAGGCCGGCGTAGGTGCCGCGCTGCGCCTCGGGGATGCCGGGATGCCGGGCGGTGAAGCCCTTGACGTGCACCTCGTAGATGACCGACTCGTTGAGCGGGATGTCCGGCGGTCGGTCGTTGCCCCAGTCGAAGTACGGGTTGTGCACGACGCCCTTCGGCACGTGGGCGCCGCTGTCGTCGTCGTTGCGGGAGTTGTCGTCGCCGAAGATGTACGGGAAACAGGCCTGGTCCCAGTCGACCTGGCCCTCGATGGCCTTGGCATAGGGGTCGAGGAGCAGCTTGGCCGGGTTGCAGCGCTGGCCCTGCTCCGGCGCCCACGGCCCGTGCACCCGGTAGCCATAGCGCTGCCCGGGCGTCACCGACGGGACGTAGGCGTGCCAGCAGAAGGCGTCGACCTCCTCAAGGCCGACCCGCTGCTCACCGCCGTCGTCATCGAAGAGGCAGAGCTCGACTCCTTCGGCAGCCTCGGAGAACAATGAGAAGTTTGTCCCGGCGCCGTCATAGGCGGCTCCGAAGGGATAGGCGCGACCCGGCCAGGTCTCGATGACCTCGCTCATTTACGCTAGGGTCCTTTCTGGTTCGGCATCCGCCGATGACGCCTGTGGTGGAGTGATCTCCTCGGCCATAGTGGCGGTCACCGGGCCGGACGCGCCCGCACCCTCGAGTTCGTTGAGGGATGCGGGCAGGCGAGGCATCAGTTCAGGCGCTTCCGGTCGTCGCCGGTATGTTGGCACGCTTGCGGTCCAGCCATGGGGGTCCGGCCATAGGGGTTCAGCTATGGGGGGTTCGGCTATGGCGTAGCCGGAAGGTGGCCGACAGGAGCACGGACGGCGCCCGCCCTCGAATGGCTACCGCCGGTTGGGCCATCGATATCGAGCTCCGTCATCGCCTCCCGCACGGTGCGACGGTGCCTGAGGTCTTCGTTCATGAGGACGTCGGGCCCGGGTGGCTTTCCGGGCCACGATGTCGAGCAGATGTCCGCAGGATACCGGACTTGGGCACCGTCGATGGGGCTTGTGCCGAAGTAGCTGGGCTGGCTCCGATCGACAGCGGCCCCGGATGCCGCTGCCAGCGCCGGTCCGGGTCGCCGCAGGCCTGCTCGTACGGTGGCCGGCGGCCCTGGTATCGGTCACGGCGCACCCGCCTCGGTCAGGATGGCGACGGTGTCGGGTGGCAGGACCACGCCTTCCTTCGCCCGCTGTACGCGGAGGTCGGAGGCGGCGAGCAGGGCGGCCGCCGGGCCGGCCGGGAAAGTCCAGCTTCGGGCGCCGAGGTTGCACACCACCACGACTGGTCCTCGGCGGACAACGAGCCAACGGGCGTCTTCGTCGCATTCGGTCTGCACGCGGTCGAGGCGGGGATCGGTGAGCGCCGGGATCTGCCGGCGGAGGGCGATCAGCCGGCGATGCCAGGCCAGCAGGTCGGCGTGGTGCTCCTTGCCGAGCTCGGTCCAGTCGAGCCGGGAGCGCTCGAACGCTGCCGGGTGCTGGGGATCGGGCACGTCGGCCGGGTCCCAGCCGAAGGCGGCGAACTCTTGGCACCGCCCGTCGCTGACGCTTTCGCCAAGCTCGGGATCCTCGTGGTCGGTGAAGTACTGGAACGGGGTGGTAGCGCCCCACTCCTCCCCCTGGAAGAGCATGGGCACGAACGGCGAGGTAAGCAGCAGGGCGGCGGCCAGCCGCAGCCGTCCGTCGCTCATCAGGGCTGCGGCCCGTTCGCCGACGGCGCGGTTGCCGACCTGGTCATGGTTTTGGGTGCACACTACAAACTGGTTGCCGGACAGCCCCGTCGCCGGCCGGCCGTGGACCCGCCGACGGTGCGGGGAGTAGGTGCCGTCGTAAACCCATGCCTGGCGCAGCGCCTTGGCCAGCAGGGCCAGCGGCCCGAAGTCCTCGTAGTAGCCACTCACTTCCCCCGTCATCGCGGCGTGCAGGGCATGATGCCATTCGTCGGCCCAGCAGGCGTCGAGGCCGAAGCCGCCGACGTCGCGGCTGCGGACGATGCGGGGGTCGCCCCGATCGCTTTCGGCGATGAGGAACAGCGGACGGCGCACGTGGGCGGCCAGCGCGTTCACCTCGACGGCAAGCGCCTCGACGATGTGGGTGGCGGATTCGTCGGCGATGGCGTGGACGGCGTCGAGCCGGAGCCCGTCGCAGTGGTAATCGCGCAGCCACATGAGGGCGTTGTCGGTCACGAAGCGCCGGACCTCGTCGCTGCCAGGCCCGTCGAAGTTGACGGCGTCACCCCAGTTGGTCTGGTGACGCGCCGAGAAGTAGGGGCCGAACTCCGGCAGAAAATTCCCGGCCGGGCCGAGGTGGTTGTAAACGACGTCCATCACCACGCCGAGCCCGTGCTGGTGGGCGGCGTCGACGAGCCGTTTCAGCCCCTCTGGGCCACCGTAGGCATGGTGGGGGGCGAACAGGTCGACGCCGTCGTAGCCCCAGCCCCTCCGGCCGGAGAATTCGGCCACCGGGAGCAGTTCGATGGCGTCCACACCGAGGTCGACCAGGTGCCCCAGGTGCTCGATCGCCCCGTCGAAGGTGCCTTCGGCCGAGAAGGTGCCTATGTGGCACTCGTACAGGACCGATCCTGGCAGCGGCACGCCCCGCCAGCCGCTGTCGCCCCAGGCGAAGGAGGTGTGGTCGACCACCCGGGACGGGCCGTGGACGCCCCGGGGCTGGAAGGCCGAGCGGGGGTCGGGCCGGGGCGGGCCACCATCGAGGCTGAAGGCGTAGTCACTGCCCGGTCCTGCCGCATCGACGGAACACTTCCACCAGCCGCCCGCCGCCGGCCTCATCGGCATCCGACGCTCGCCGAGGACGACCTCGACGCGCCGCGCGCGCGGCGCCCAGACCCTGAACTCGTGCATCATCCCTCCCTGGCCAGGACCGCGACGGGAAACCGCCGAAGCAGGGCGCCCACGCTGGCGTCGCCGCCGTCCACCTTCTCGTCGGCGAGCATGTCGACCCAGGCCCCACCCGGGATTGACACGGTGGTGCCCTCCCAACCCTCGCCGAGGCGGGTGAGCAGGCGCGGCACAACCACGGCCAGCCCGCCGGTGCGCGTGAAGGCCAGCGCGTGTGAGGCCTTGGGCCCGCAGACGCGCAGCGCCTGGTAGCCCGAGGCCGGGCCGTAGACGCCGGGATGGCGGCGGCGGTGGCCGAGAAGGCGATGGATGAGCCAGAGTTTCTGGCCGCCTTCGTCGCCGTGGGCAAGCGCTGTCTCCGGCCCGGCGCCCGCGAGGGTGTCCAGCAGGCGGCGGCGGGCATCGTAGTCGACCGGCCTGCGGTTGTCCGGGTCGACCAGGGAGAGGTCCCACACCTCGGTGCCCTGGTACAGGTCGGGCACGCCCGGGCAGGTGAGCAGCAGCGCGGTCTGGGCAACCGAGTTGACCCGCCCCAGCTCGACGAGCCGGTGCTCGGCCAGGAACGCCTCCAGGTCGGCGACGAAGCCATCGTCGCCGAGGACGGCTTCGACGAAGGCAGCGAGAGCGTCGTCGTAGCCGACGTTCGGGTCGGTCCAGGAGGTGTGGACCTTGGCCTCCTTGGCCGCCTTCGCCATGAAGGCGGCGGCCCGCCCCGCGTCGATCGGCCAGGCGCCCACCAGCGTCTGGTAGAGCAGGTATTCGGCGTTGCGGTCCGGCCAGCCGTCCTGCCTGTATCGCTCGTTGCGGTCCGCCCAGCGCTCCACCGCCTGCCCCCATGCCGTGGGCAACTCCGACAGCAGGCTGATGCGGGCCCGCACGTCACCGCTTCGCTTCGTGTCGTGGGTCGAAAGGGTGAGCATCGTTTCCGGCCATCGCCGCGCCACGTCGGCCATGGCCCGGTGGAAGTCCTCCGGCGGGCGGCCGAAGCGACCCGGGTCGCCGCCTACCTCGTTGAGCGAGACAAGAGGCTGGTAACGGTAGAAGGCGGTGTCTTCCACCCCCTTGGCCATGACCGGCGAGCTCACCTGCGCGAAGTGCAAGGCGAAGCCGGCCTCGGCTTCGCCGGGATGGTCGAGCACGACGAGTTCGCCGATGAAGCCAAGCAACTCGGCGTCGAGGTCGGGGCGCCGATGCCGGGCCCCGGCCACGGCGGCGGCCGCGTGAGCCCGGTCCGCGGCGGTGACGGGGCGCCCGGGGTGGGCGTACGTCCGGTAGACGGGGAAGGCGGCGATCACCTCGCGCAGCGCGTCGCGCAGCTCCCGGCGGGTGTGGTCACGCTGGCGGCGGTGGCCTTCGCAGACGTCGGCTAGCAGGCCGGTGAGACGCTCCACCTCGGCGGCGAGCTCGTCGCGCATGATCTGCAGCTTGGCGGCGTGGACGACCTCGGAGTAGCCCTCCTGCTGTCCGGTGAAGCGGACATAGCCGGCCAGCATGGCCGTCTCTCCCGCCGGGTCGACGAAGAGCTGGTTGACCCTGTTCAAAAAGTCGTAACCTGAAGTACCCGAGGTCGGCCACGAGCGGGGCAGCTCCTCCTCCGCCGCGAGGATCTTCTCCACCACGACGTAAATGCCACCGGTAGCGTCGCGCAGCCGGTACAGGTAGCCCTCCGGGTCGGCAAGCCCGTCCACATGGTCGACCCGCAGCCCGTCGATCGTCCCCGCTGAGACGAGATCGAGGACCAGCCTGTGGGTGTCGGCGAAGACCGCATCGTCCTCCACCCGCAGCCCGGCGAGCGTCTCGATGTTGAAGAACCGCCGGTAGGAGAGCTCCTCCGCGCCCGTGCGCCAGTAAGCCAGGCGGTAGTTCTGCCGGCTGAGGAGCCCATCGAAGGTGTCCGGGTCGTGATTCAAGGCCTCGATCTCGGCCTCGATGGCCGCCGCCACCTCTGGCCGGGCCTCGCACATCTCGGCCAGCCGGGCGCGCAGGACCTCCTTGTCGCGGTGGCGCTCGGCTACCGCGCCCGGGTCGGTAAGGAGGGCATGGGGTAGGCGGCCGAGGGCGGCCGCCAGGCTGGCAAGCTCCTCGGAGCCGGCCCGGGCCGCCGCCCGCGTCAGGAGATCATCCAGCGTGCGAGGTGACAGCGGTGCCTCGTGATCGTAGTAGCGGACGGCGAACGATCCGCCCTGCCGCTCGACCGTCAGCTTCCCCGCCTCCAGGACCCGGCCGTAGTGGTCACCCAGGACCGGCATGAGCACGGTGGCGGCCAGCTTGCGCTGCGGCGGGTCCCAGTCGATGTCGA
Source organism: uncultured Actinomycetota bacterium (assembly GCA_963820395.1). Lineage (GTDB taxonomy): Bacteria > Actinomycetota > Actinomycetes > Streptosporangiales > Streptosporangiaceae > DATFVJ01. The sequence continues at coordinate 121,298 of CAWGAE010000006.1, forward strand.
AGTAGCTGGCGTAGCGGCTCGACGGCCCGTTCTCGAGCACGTCCCACCACCAGACGTTGACCCGCCCGGCAAGCGCCATATGGTTGGGCACGATGTCGAGCACCTGGCCGAGACCGGCGCGGGCCAGCCGCTCGACGAGGCGGCGATAAGCACCGACACCGCCGAGCTCCTCGTTCAGCCGCCCGTGGTCGACCACGTCGTAGCCGTGCGTGCTGCCCTCGGCAGCCTGGAGATACGGTGAGCAGTAGAGGTGGCTAACGCCGAGGTCGGCGAGGTACCCGGCGGCGGCGGCAGCGTCTTCGAAGGTGAAGCCGGCGTTCAGCTGGACGCGGTATGTGGCGGTCCGCGCGCGGGGGTTCGGCTTCGGCATGGTAAACATCGGGCGGTGCTCCGGGAGGAGAGGCTGACAGGGCAGTGGGGGTCGCCGCTCTCAGCAGGAGGCGGTCGTCTGGGCTTCGCCCGCCGGGGCATGGACAGCGAAAATCATGCCCACGCCGGTAAGCACCCAGATCCTCACGATCGGCGGTTCGCGTGCGGACCAGCGGCAGGGCACCACCATCATGCGGTCCGGCTCGCTTCAAGCCGCGAGCGAGGACTTCGACGCCCGGCGAGCCCAGAGAATCGACTCCTTCGAGGTCGACGCCGATGTGGTTATACCCGTCGCGCCGAGGGCGATGCGGTTCCAGCCAAGACTTAGGAGGCGTTCGCCCGCCGCGCGCGGCGCACGACAGCCGGATCACTCAATCCAGGCTGACCAATTCGCTGTGGTCAGCTGCCCGGCCGGACTCAGTCAGTGGGCAGCCCGTACTGGCGCGTATTTGGAGGCGTGGTAGAACGCCCCGCCTGGCAGGGTGGCCCGCCCGCCGATCGAGCAGACGTTGAGGATGCAGCCGCCCCGGCGGCGGCGCATGCCCGGCAGCACCAGCTGGGTGAGCCGGACCAGGCCGAAGAGGTTGGTCTCGAACTGGCGGCGCATCTGCGCCTTCGCGGTCGATACGCCCGGGGTCACCGATGATCAGCACCGCGAGCAGCAGGACAACGATCACCAGGAACAGCCAGCGAGCATCTCCCGTCCTGATCTGGGGGGCCAGGAGCGCCCGCAATCCTCCGGTGGCCAGCACCGCGAGCGCCATCGGCCAACGCCGTTCACCGGCCCTAGGTGGCGGGGCGGAGTCGGCGCCGACCCCCGCTCCCCCATCGCTCGCCACAAGGCCAAATACTGCCAGTGGGACCTCGCATGCAACAACAAGGGCAATCGACCGGACACGCGGCATCCGGCCGCGCGCTCGGCAACGTCAAAACCGGATTCGTTGGACGGCGGCGCAGTAGGCGCGGCGGCGTCATGGGCGAGCTCCGGCCCGTGGCCGCCGAATGCCGATCCCATCCAGCGCAGCTCGGCTCCGGGCTTCCTTACCGGTGGTAGGCACGCCTGTCCGGCAGCACTGCCCCGATCAGCCACAAGATCGGGAAGACGAAGCCAATGAGGCCGAGGACCCAGTGGCCCTTGCGGAAGGTAAGGATGGCCACCGTAAGCAGCAGGACAAGGTACAGAATGCCCAGTCCGAGGATCCAGACCGTCCCTGACATGAGCCACATCCGTCCGGTCACACCCGCTGGAGTCCGGCACCGTCCGCGGGCAATCGGGCAAAGCCAGCCGGCACGGCTGGCTGCCGTGGCAGCTTACCTTGTGCGGCCCGCTGGTGCCCGGGGGATCACCCGCGCCGGATGGTCTGCGCGGAGCAGAGGTTGGGGCCTGAGAGGACGATATCCAGGTCCAGGTTGAGCAGGTGCGCGACCGAGCCGAAGATCTGGGATGCGATCTCATCGAGGGCCGCGAGGCCGGATCGCCGAGCGGGTCGCGGCCCGGGGGCTGCCCGGGGTTCAGCGAGGACGCCGCCTACGCGGCGATGGACTTCCTGCTCGGCCAGCTGTGGGAACGGCTGATAGCCCCGACGAGTGCCATGGGATCACCGCTGAACTCGGCAATCACAGTGGTTGTCACAAGACCCCCTACTTTGCGCATTTGGCAGCCAATCGATCATGACTGCAGGCTCGCCGCCTATCACCCACGCGTCGTGGCCGGGAGGGATGACGACGTAATCGCCTGGGATGACGTCAATCTCCCTGCCGTCATCCATGACCACGTGGAGCTGTCCAGAGATCTGGTAGCCCATGTGCCAGAACTGGCAGGAGTCGGTTTCAACGATCGGCTTCATATGCTCCGACCACCGCCAGCCGGGCTGAAGGGTGGCACGGCTGACTGCGCCGTTCTCGACCAGATTGATGTAGCTGCCATCAGGCAGCTTCCGTACCTCTTCGGGAACCTCCAGGCTCCTGCGGACTAGACCGGGCATCAATCTCCTCACGGGGTAAACGAGGCGGAAGTAAAGCTGAGGGTAACGGCAGGGCCAGGATCGGTACTGCTCCTGGTCCTGGCTGCCGTTGTCTAGGAGTTGTGGTGGTGATGGTGGTGGTAGTGGTGGTAGTGATGATGGTGGTGGTGGTGATGGCAGCGGCTGTTACAGCCGCGCGCAGTAGTCGGCTGCGCAGCGGTAACGGAGTGGACAAGCGGCTCTACCGGCCACATGCTACACACTGGTAGCGCTGGTAAGCGTCCGTGGACGTGAAGGCCCGCCGCCCTCCTTGCGCAGATCACTGGATCCGCAGTTGGTGCAGACACTGTCCTGGCCGGTGATCGCGCCGTAAGAGGGATGATTCGGGATCCACGGCAGCAGCCGGCCATACAGCGCTTCAGTGATCTTGACATCGGTCTCGTTGTAATGGCGCATCCGGGCCCACGCGTCCTCGTCCCCGTTCATGCACCGGGTCCACAGCTCGAAGCCCTCGTGCTGGGCCTTGCGGTCCGGCCCTAATGCCTGCGTGGGGTAGGCGAGCTTGTCGGACGGGTATTTCGCGATCTTGCGGACGGCCAGCAGCAGGTCAACCTGCTTGTACGGCGCGGGCGGGGCCATCCCGAGGCCCAAGAACTCACGATTCAGGTGCGGCAGCTCAGCCGGTCAGTGGGCACGCCCGCAGCTTCGCGCGTTCCGCGCTGTTCAGTGACCGCACCACCGGACGGACGTTCGCGTCGGCGTCTGCGCCGGGGTTGGACGCCTAGCGTTCCTGGAGCGCGGCAGCGCCCGTAGACGGTGGCGACAACCGCGCACGACCGCGCGGTGATGTGGAAAAGCCGACACGAGCACCGAACCCGGTCATAAGCCGCTCGGTGATGCCAGCGGACAGGCTCGTGCGCTCGGCAGACCGGGCGACAGGTCAGTGACGTCCGGGTCGACTGGCCACCGGCTGGCGGGTCAGCGCTTGGTGATGATGGTCGTGACCGGCAGCCCGAACTGGCTCTCGGCCCGCTGGGGCAGGTCGGCCCCGAGCCAGCGCGAGACCCGCTGGGGCAGCACGGCCACGATGATCTCGTCGAACTCGTGATCCAGGAACACCTTCTCCATGGCCTCGAGCGGCTCGGAACTCCCCAGATCGCCCTCGACCGGGACCTCCAGCGCGGCGAGGTCGGCCAGCATCTGGTTCAGCCGCCGCCGGGCGTACGCGGTAGCGTCCTCGTCGGTGGCGGGACGAGGACGTAGCTCGAACTCAGCCTCACCGCCATCCGCTTGCGAGCCCTCTCCCCCGGCGCGCACCACGTAATAGTGTGCGGCGCTGGTGTCCGGGACGAGCACGTAGAAGGAACTCGGTCCCGCCTCGATCCGCTTGCGAAGCTCTTCCCGTAGCTCGGCACCCTGCAGGGTCTGGTTCGCGACGACCAGGTACCTACGCATGACGACCACCCACTCGGTCTCGGTCTGCGCTTGACGTGCGGTTTCAGTTCAATGTACCGCGCGGCGCTTGAGTCATGACCGCCCCTCATCATTATCATTTGGCTAATGGCCCGCTAATGGCCCCCAGATGATCAACACGCAGATTTGATCTTCGCAGTGACGCCGCGCTTTACCGATATACGGGTGGCAGCCGCAGCGCGCCGGAAGTGACACCGCGCTGCTGCTAACGGACATGTGCGCCGCGTTCGGCCTTCGCCCGCCACAGCACGCCCGCCACAGCGGACGCCGAAGTCGCCGAAGTCGCCGAAGTCGCCGAAGTCGCCGAAGCGATCGTCCCTCGTGGACCGGCCGTGGACCGCACGCGCACTGCAGCCGGGAACAGGCCAGCGACGGCGGGACTGATTTTCCCATATCCTCCCCGCACCAGCCGGAAAATTAAGCTGGGCACCCTCGAATAAGCGAGAATGCCAAGTTAGAAAGGCATCCGCCGTCACGCGGCGCGGGTGGCGTGTGCCTGCCCGCCGGCTGGCCGGGCGGGTGCGCCCCCGCACGGGCGCCGACTTCAGTCGCGGCCGTCGGCCTTGACAGCGGCCAGGTCCCACCTCTCCTCGATACGCCCGAAACGCCAGATTGACAGGGCCACGGCCCAGGTGAGGACGAAGATGCCGACGATGACGAACCCGGCCTTGTTGATATCGAAGTTGGCCATGAAGGCCCAGAACCCACCGCTGAGGTCGTACTCGCTGCCGATGAGGCCGAGGATCTCGACGGTTCCGATGAACAGCGCGACGAACACCGACAGGCCGGTGATGGTGAGGTTGTAGTACACCTTGCGGACCGGGCGGGCGAAGGCCCAGTCGTAGGCGAAGTTCATGAAGCAGCCGTCCATGGTGTCGAACAGGCACATCCCGGCGGCGAACAGGATCGGCAGTGACAGGACCGCATAGAACGGCAGGCCCCCGATGACGGCAGTGCCGGCGAGGACGAGGAGGGCGACCTCGGTGGCGGTGTCGAAGCCGAGGCCGAACAGCACGCCGATCGGGTACATCTTCCATGGGGTGTCCACCCGGCGAGCCATCGGCCCGAAGAACCGGTTCATCATGCCGCGCTTGTTCAGCTGCTCTTCGAGTTGCTGGTCGTTGTAACGGCCGGACCGCATCTCGCGGAACACCCTGATAATGCCGAGCAGGATGATGAGGTTGATTACGCCGAGGATGTAAAGGAAGGTCCCCGACACGGTGGTGCCGATGATCCCGGTCATGTTGTGCAGCTCGGAACTGTCGTTGCTCACCTGGCTGTCGAGGGCGCGGATGCCGAAGTTCAGCACCAGCGCCAGCAGGAAGACGATGGTGGAGTGGCCGAGGGAGAAGAAGAACCCCACCGACAGCGGGCGCTTGCCGTCGTTGACGAGCTTGCGGGTGGTGTTGTCGATCGCGGCGATGTGGTCGGCGTCGAAAGCATGCCGCATGCCGAGGGTGTAGGCGAGGATCCCGGTCCCGAAGCCGAAGATTTCCGTCTTGTTGATGTGGTAGTGGCCCCCAACAGCGGCGGCCAGCATCACCCAGCCCAGCACGTTCAGCACGATAATGGTGACCGCCATCCCGCCGGCCCGCGCCCATTCCGACGGCGTCAGCCCGTTACGGATCTTCACCAGGCGGGCACGCGGATCAGCCATCTGGTGTCACCTTTCATGGAAGCGGCTCGGACAGGGCCAGTTTAGGAACAGCTGCAATATTGTTGCAATAGCGCATTACAGGCAACTGTGTGGCCTGTGCACCTACCACCGCGCATCGGCACCCCACGGCCACCTCGTCCGCGAGACCTGCGGATCGATGACGGAAATCGCCGGCGAGGTGTTCAGCGATCCCGCCGCGACAGCGAGCACCCGGTACGGGTTCAACATCGACCCGCACCGCTTCGCCGTGACCGGCCGCTGCGCCCGCTGCCGGTAACGTCCGGCATTCCGCGGCCGTACGCCAGCAGCCCATCCGGCCGGCACCGCACCAGGTACACCTCGACCACATGGCGCCCGGCCCGGCGCGGTTGCCGGAAAGCCCACGGGAGCGCGGGTCCCGGCTAGCTCAGCCGGATCAGTTGCGTATACGTCGCAACTGCGATACTCATGCGGCACGTGGCCGAGCCTAGACCATGGCCTCCGGCTCAGGGCGGAGCTGCCGCCTTGCTGAACGCAGCCACGCCATCAGGTCCCGTCACCGCGGCCGCAGCGCCGCACGCGTCCGCCAGGGCGGCTTAGCCTACCCAGGGTTCGAACCCTGGACCGGTTCGAACCCTGGACCTGTCACCACCTGAGAAAATGGCCCGCTGGCTGCGGAAACGCCGCCCGGCAGGCCGTTTGCTTCTTGTCCGGGACAGACGAGCAAACACCGAGCAAACAAGGCGGTTTCCATGTGGGGCTATGCGTCGATTGACCAGCGGAGCAGGAATGCCCCAAGAGCGTTGTCGATATCACGGCCGAGCGGTGTTGGCTCGTCATAGGGCCCAAGGTTGCGGCTGAACTCATCTGACAAGATCTCTTCTACCGCGCTGCGTTCGGCCTGGCTGGGCTCTTGGCGGGCACGCAAGGCGGCCAAGAGCGCTTGGTCCCGTTCACAGATGATTTCGGCGACAAGGGGCCAACCGTGCGGGCTGGCTATCGAGTACGTTGCTCATGTATTTCTCTGCACGGCACTTTTGGGCGCCCACGTTGTCACGAGCTTGCCAGCGGAATTCAGTATCACCGCGGGGTTTGATGCCGCGCTGGCCAAGCTACCCCGCGAACACCGCCGGCTGTTTATCGACGCCGTACGCGCCCACCGGATCCCCGCGCTCGCAGCCGGGGCACACCGCGGCGAGACACCATGGCCCAAGCGCCTCCGCATACACAAGATCGGCGAGGTCTACTCGCCTACCTGGAGTTTCTCGGGCCCCGACGGGAGGACACTGTTCACCATCGGCCCGGACTCCGACGGCGAACCGCTGCTAACCTGGCTCGCCATCGGCTACCACGATCTACCACTAGCCGGCAGCCGCAGATCGCCGTGCTGGCCGCGCAGATGAGTCAGGGCCGGCGGGAAGATCAGCGCCGGATCACTGACTCTGCCCAGGTCCATGACCGGTATACGGAAGGTCCATTGCTCAGCCGCGAAGCTGCCAGCCTCCGCAGCCAAGCCGCCGTGACCAGACGCCCGCCCTACTGCCCGTGCTTCGTCTCAGCGCGTACCCTGCTGCGCTGGCACGCCGCCATTGTCAAGCGCCAGTGGCTACCCCCACCCGCGTCCTGGACGCCCACCTGTCCCCCGAGATGTCCGCGACCTGACGCTGGAAATGGCACGCGACAACCCGGCCTGGGGCTACCAGCGAATCCACGGCGCGAACTGACCGGCCTCGGCCACAAGCTCGCGCCATCGACCCTATGGAAGACCCTCACCGACGCCGTCGACGGTGCGCTGAGCAATGAACAGCCGCTCGGCGATTTGCCGGTTCGCCAGATCGTCGGCGACCAGCTGCGTGATCTCATTCTCACGCGGGGGTAAGCGGCAAATCCTGTAGCGGTGGTGCTTGCTCCGCGGCATTGACACGGAGGACTCGGGCAAGATCATTGAGCAGGGGGGAACTGGGCATGCTGCAGGTCCTCAAAGGGCCTATGGCTGGACAGCTACCGGTTTGCGGCGAAGCGGTGGAGGTCGTTGATTGTGGCGGCGTACATGTCGGGTATCGCGGTTCGGAACATCAGGTCTGCGCCGTGGCAGGCGCCCAGCACGGTGCGGCCAGTAGCGCTGACTCCGGCGTGCAGCAGTTTGCGGTAGTAGGCGAGCCCCTCGTCGCGCAGCGGGTCGACTTCGTTGACGGAGATGACGTGCGGGGGCAGTCCCGCCAGATCAGCCGGGGAGGCGTGGTACGGCCAGCACAGTGGGTCGCGGCTGTGAGAACCGTCAGGGTCGTAGACCGACACCATGATGTCGCTCAGGGCACAGGAGATTAAGTAGCCGTCATTCTCGATCAGCGAGGGCAGCTCGCGAGCGCGGTCGGCTTCGCTCCAGCCGTAAGCGCCGGAGATATAGGGCACCATCGCGTACACGCCGTCGATCATGTGCAGGTGTCGGTCTTGCTTGGCCTTCAGCGTGGTGGCCAGGGCAAGGTTGGCGCCGCCGGACTCGCCAGCGACCGTGATCGTCGCGACGCCGAGCTGGTCGCGGTGGGAGTGGACCCAGTTCAGGGCGCTGGTGCAGTCATTGAGCCCGGCGGGGAAGGGGTGATTGCCCAGGACCCCGGCGCCGTTGCGGTACTCGACCCCGATGACCACGACACCGGTGGCGGCGAGTTCCTCGCGGAACCGCACATAGGCTGCGCCGGCACCGCGCAGGATCACCATACCGCCGCCGTGGATGTGCAGCACGCAGGGCAGCGCCCCGCTCGCATCGGCGGGCCGGGCGATGTAAAGCTGGACTTCGTTGCCGTCGACGCCCTGGATGGTCTCGGTGCTGCTGGTGAGCCCGCTGATCTCCGGCAGCCCGGTCATCAACGCGTCGAACATTGCCTCGAAGCCGGTCTCGGCCGCCGCGCAGAACCCAAGCAGGGTCTCCCGGGGAGCCCTGCCGTCCATCGGAGGTGGGGCTGCTGCAGTGTCCAGTCCGAACGCGGCCAGCGCTGCCACCATCCGCGGATCGGAACGGGGATCGGTGCGCAGTTCCAGTTCGGGGCGACCGAGTCGTCCCGGCAGCATCGCCTGGCTGGTACCTTCGTTCGACGTCGTTGTCATCACGCCTCCTCAGCCACGCCTCCCCCGGCTCGTAGCTCACGCCGTCGTTAGAGGGACCCGCGCATCACATCGAAGACACGCTGCCGATGCGTTAGCCCGGTCTTCAGCGACCTTATCCGCAGAATCGTGACTACACCACCCAACCTGGATGCTGCAGGGAGTGTTAACCCTGGCTTTTCATCCCCGACGCTCAGCTGACCGGCGCGTCCACTGTAAAAATGCTCCTGAACTGGGACGATAAGAGTACTGAAGCCCTTATCCGTACCAGTTCGAGGAGCACCTTGAAAGTGCACGTTACCGGGTGGTCGAGGAAACTGAAAGTCACCGCCGACGGCGAAAGCATCGTGTCGCATGCCGGGCTGGCCCTGGGCTGGGCACCGCGCCAGCTGGCCGATAAGACCGGGCTGCCCCCTGCCCGCTCCACCTCGTTACGGCTGGACAAAAACAGTGCCCCGGCAACGCCAGCGGCCTTTACGCAAGACAACCGCACGCACCACCGTTGACACGCGCTGGCCGCCTGATGTGCTCCAAGGTCATCATGGACCCCCGACGACCACTCTGGCAAACGCCGGAACGTCCGACCATGCCGAATAGAGGGCGTTGCGAGTTCGTATACTTATGCACCGGACCGTATGTTCTAACGGTCGCAGCGATCGTCAATTCAGCATTGTCATTCGTATCGAGGGCGCGCCGAATCGGCGCGGTCGGCAGCCGATGTCAGCGGAGCATGTGGCGGCGCACAGATCACCCACTTCTGGGCACGACGGAGACACTGGCCGCAGGAGCGGTGTCAGCCCCGGAACCAACTTCACGGTTTCCGGTTTGGGTGAAGGCCGCGATCTGGGCGCGCAGGGAAGCCAGCTGGGACTCGAGGTACTCCTTCCGCCCCAGGGCCACCGCAAGAGCCCGCGCCCCGGCCGGTGACAGGCCGATGCCCTGGCCGTCGCGCAGCGCGAGCCGCGCCTCGGCTCTTCGCCGAGCTGGTGCGCCATCGACGGCACGCCCTGATGGACCAGCGTGGCATGGATGCGCTGCGACCAGGCCGCGTGCTCCTCGGCCAGGTCCCGGTACAATTGGAGCAGGGCCCGCAGCTCGCACACCTGGGTAAGGGCGGGGTTGGCGGATACCCCCAGGGTTGGCCTGTGGTGATGCACAACCATGCTCGATGAGGCTGGTCGGGTCCTGCCGCCGGTCCCGGCCCGGCCCTCCCGGTAGCTGACCGCGTGCTGCGTGTCTTGAGCCTGAATCGCCGGCCGGGGCTGACGGGAGGACGTGCAACCCGTGTGGCCGGGGACGACCGTGACCTGATAGATGACATGAATGCGGGACCTCCCCAGCTCAGCGCGCTCTAGGTTCCCGGGTACTCCGGTGGTGGTGGGAGTGGGCCAGGCCTCCGAACGCCTCGGCGCTCCCGGGTACCGGCGGCGCTCGCCCGTCGACCTGGCCGCCGCCGCGGCCCGGGAGGCGCTGGCCGACACCGGGGTCGACCCGGCCGCGGTGGCCGCGGCGATCGATACCGTCGCGGGCGTGCGCCAGTTCGAGAATTCCGTTCCCGGTGTGCGGGCACCTCTGGGCCGTTCGGATAATTACCCCCGGTCGGTCGCCGGCCGTATCGGCGCCAGCCCGGGTCGCGCGGTCCTGGAGGTAGCCGGCGGCCAGGCCCCGCAGCATCTGGTCAACGAGTTCGCCGCCGTGATCGCGGCCGGCGGCAGCGAGGTCACGCTGATCGTCGGGTCGGAGGCCATCTCCACCGCCGACCACTTCGCCCGGGCCGATGACCGGCCCGAATTCACCGAGCACGCCGAAGGCAGCCTGGAAGACCGCGGCTACGGGCTGGGCGGCATGATCTCCATGCATCTTGCCGCGCACGGCCTGACCGACGCGCCCAGCCAGTATGCCCTGATCGAGAACGCCCGCCGCGCTCGCCTCAAGCAGACGCGGGAGCAGTACACGGCCGCGATGGGCGCGCTGTTCGAGCCGTTCACCAAGGTCGCTGCGGCCAACCCGCACGCGGCCGCGCCGGTGGAGCGCAGCGCGGCAGAGCTGGTCACGCCGACTGAGGCAAACCGGCCGGTCGCCGATCCCTACACCCGGTACATCGTGGCGCGGGAGAAGGTCAACCAGGGCGCCGCGGTGCTGCTGATGTCGGTGGCTGCGGCGCGGCGGCTGGGCGTCCCGGCCGACCGGTGGGTATTCCTGCACGGCCACGCGGACCTGCGCGAACGGGACCTGATGGAGCGGGCCGACCTGTCCGCCGGACCGGCCTCGGTGATGGCCGTCCGGCATGCGCTGGAACTGACTGGCCTGGACGCCGAAGACCTGGCCACGATCGATCTGTACAGCTGCTTCCCGGCGCCGGTGTTCAACATCTGCGACGGGCTCGGCCTGGCCGCCGATGATCCGCGCGGCCTGACCGTGACCGGCGGGCTGCCGTACTTCGGCGGCGCGGGCAACAACTACTCCATGCACGCGATCGCCGAGACCGTCCAGCGGGCCCGCCGGTCGCGGGGCACGTTCGGGCTGGTCGGCGCCAACGGCGGCGTCATGAGCAAGTACTCCGCCGGCGTGTATTCCAACGCCCCGGCCGCCTGGGTTCCGGACCGCAGCGCCGACCTGCAGGCCGAGATCGACAGCTGGCCGGCGCCAGCGCAGGCCCGGCAGGCCGACGGGTGGGCGGTCATCGAGACCTACACGGTCAAGCACGCCCGCGACCGTTCCCGCACCGGCATCGTGATCGGCCGCCTGGGCGGCGACGGACGCCGCTTCGTGGCCGCGGGCGAAGACCCCGGCCTGCTCGGCCTGCTGACCTCGGCGGAGCCCGTCGGCGCGCCCGCCTACGTCCGGTCGTTCGGCTTCGGCAACCGCGTCACCGCCACCAGGGCGCGGATGGACGAACTGTTCCCGCCCGAGTCGACCTGATCTACCGGGCCCCGGGCCGGCCCATGTGGTCTCACCACCGAGATGATCCTCACCGGCCGCCGCCTGACCGCCGACGAGGCCCTGGCCTACGGCCTGGTCAACCGGGTGGTCCCGGTCGGTACCGCCCTCGAAGGGGCCCGGTCGCTGGCCGCCGAGATCCTGGGGGGTTCCCCGACCCCCGTCCGGCTTTCGCTGCGGGCGTCAACGATCGGAGCGAGACACAGGGGGGCACAACGCACATTGGCTTGCCTGCCATGCGCGGCGCTCAGTCCTCAGCTCACCGCTTTCTTCACGAGCGCGCCGATCCTTGCCTCTTCGGCGGCGGTCAACTCCTTCAGCGCAAAGCCGGTCGGCCACATGGCGCCTTCGTCGAGGTTCGCCTTGTCGCTAAAGCCGAACGTCGCGTACCTCGTTTTGAACTTCTGCGCGCTTTGGAAGAAGCAGACGACATTGCCGTCCTTGGCATACGCGGGCATCCCGTACCAGGTTCTAGGCGAGAGGGCTGGCGCGCTAGCTTTGATGATGGCATGGAGCCGCTCGGCCATGGCGCGATCCGGTTCCGGCATCTCGGCGATCTTCGCGAGCACGTCGCTTTCCCTGTCCGCCTTGCCCGCGCGCGGGCCGCGGCGCGCGGCCGCCTTCAGCTCTTGGGCGCGTTCCGTCATCGCGGCTCGTTCCTCGTCCGTGAATCCCTTGGACGCCCTGCCGGTGGTGCTCTTGGCCGACTTCTGCGTGTCCTTCATGGCAGCTTTCCCCTATGCGAGATCTGATGGGGATCCTCATACTAGCGAGCCGTCGCCGCGGCGGCTTCTCTAGAACTGCTCGATCGCATCACCGGTCAGCGGCATGAGCGCGCGTCCGGAGAACAGTGGTCAGCCCCTACCTATGCTCAGCCCCTACCTATAGTTCATTTCACCGTGTCAGGGCTTCACGGAGGCGACCGAGTTGTTCTAGCGCTTCTTGGAGCTGCACGCATGCTCTCGCTGTGCCGGAGCCGTTGACCGGCAGCTTGCCCAGCTTGCCCGCGGTACGAGCCAGGGTGACCAGGACCTCGGGAATGGCGTTCTCCGGGACGCTGCTGACATGGGCTCCCCGGTAATTGGACAAGATTGCCTGGATGGCTTTCGGCAGCCTGGCCAGGTCAGGCGCGCCGTCAGCCAGCAGGTAGGGCAGATACCAGGTCTGACGTCGCCCACGGTAGCCGGAGGGAACGAAATCGAAGCCGGGTTTTTTGAGGCCCACCGAGTGAGGTGCGAACAATTCATGAACGAACTTGTCAGGCTGATCAGTGCAGCGGTTAGGGAAGAACGGTTCCTCGCAGGCACAGTATCCATTACTGGCCCATAAGCATCCGATTGATCCTCGTCGCGCCTAGGGAATACTTCAGCTACCCCATACACCCACCAACTGCAGCGGACGTGAACCGGATGCACCGGCCACCCGGACGTGATCGGCCAGATGGCCCGTCCGTTACGCCAGCTCGCTGCTGCGAGTGAGGCAGAGACTCGACCAGGCCGAACGCGTCTTGAGCCATTTGGATTCGAGCCCACGCGCGGGACGGGTCGAGGCGACCGGAATCGACGTTCACGGGCGGCCTCGTCCGTCGAGTCGTACGATCCATCAGGAGGCTGCGAGCCTGCTGAGCGAGCCAGGCGCCGGCCCGGCATCTACGTCTGCCCGGCCGAGATGGTCACGATCGCGTGGGCCTGCTTGCCGCCGCGGCGCCGAGGCCAGCGGCCTGTGCAGCTACTCGGGGCGGGCCGGCGTTGGCGCCTCGAGCCGGGCCTGCCGGACTCAGCGGTAGACGAGCGTCCCGTCGTCGAGGTCCGCCTCGGGCAGGATCTCGCGCTCCTGCTCGTGTTCCAGCATGTGGGTCCACGGCTCGCGATCGCCCTGTTTGAACAAGATATGCCGCGAGCGCATGACATAGCCGGGGTTGAAGTTCTCCGGATCGGACCACGGCCGCAGCTCCATGTCTGTGTCCTGGGGTCGCAGGGTGGGGACCACCATCGTGGCGCCTTTGTCCTGCATGTTTGCCAGCAGGCGGCCCACCAGGTCGCTGACCAGGTCCACGCGCAGGGTCCAGCTGTGCCGGAAGTAGCCGAAGACGTAGGCCATGTTCGGCAGGCCATTGATCATGATGCCGCGCCAGGTGACGCGTTCGGTGAAGTCGACCGGTTCGCCGTCGACGGTGAACGCGACGTCACCGAGGACCGACAGGTTGAACCCGGTGGCGGTGACGACGATATCGGCAGGGATTTCCTCACCGGAGCTGACCTTTATCCCATGCTCGGTGAACGTCTCGATGGTGTCGGAGACGATCGAGGCCTTCCCCTCGCGCAGTGCCGCGAACAGATCCCCGTCCGGGATGACGGCGATGCGCTGCTGCCACGGGCGGTAGCGGGGGGTGAAGTGCTTCTCGACGTCGAAGCCCTCGGGCAGCAACGGGCGCATGGACTCGATGAGGAACGTGTGCAGCTCCTCGGGCGCTTCCAGCGACGTCCGGGCCAGCCAGTGGTATTGCGAGATGTACTGACGGCGCACGATCTCGTGCGTCCACTCCTCGGGGATGTCCAGTGCCCGCAGCGTCACGGCGAGCTCGTTCGTCGTGGGTGGGGCGTAGAAGTAGGAGGGGGAGCGCTGCAGCATCGTCACGTGCTTCGCCTTCTCGGCTATCGCGGGAATCAGCGTCGCGGCCGTGGCGCCGGAGCCGATCACGACAATGCGCTTGCCCGCTAGGACGCCACTGAATAACGGCGGGCCGAAGTCGGCGTTTCTGCCGGCAATATGTTCGATCATCTGGGATGATCTTCTCATGCAGGGAAGATCGCGGTTGGACCGGGAGCTGTGGGATGCGGAGGCGATCGCCGGGGACCTGGTCCCGGCCGGGAGCGTGTTCGCGTTCCTGGCCAGGCACCGGCATGAGCTGTTCCCGGATGAGTTCACCGCGGACTTGTTCGGTTCTGCCACGGGCCGCCCGTCGCTTCCGGCGGATCTGGTGGGTGCCGTGCTGGTGCTCAAGGAGCTGTATGACCTGTCCGATGCGCAGACCGCTGATGCGCTGAAGTTCGATATCCGGTGGAAGGTGGCGTGCGGCCGGTCGCTGACCCAAGTGTCGTTTGACCCGTCGGCGCTGGTGTACTGGCGGCGGCGGATCGCCGCATCCAAGCGCCCGGACCGGGTTTTTGACGCGGTGGCGGCGGTGATCGCGCAGACGGGGATCTTGCGGGGGCGGCGGAGGCGGTGTGTAGACTCCACGGTCTTTGACGACGCGGTGGCGACCCAGGACACCGTCACCCAGCTGGTAGCCGCGGTCCGGAAGGTGGCCCGGGTGGTGCCCGGCGCCGCGGAGGTGATCGCCCGGGTGTGCCAGCTGGATTACGCCCGGCCGGGCAAGCCCGCGATCGACTGGGACGATGCGGCGGCCAAGCAGGGCCTGGTGAGCGATCTGGTCAAGGACGCGCTGACGGTGCTGGCCGCGCTGACGGGCGAGGACGCACCGGAGCGGGACACCGCGGCGGCGGACGCGCTGGGGCTGCTGGCGCTGGTGGCCGGGCAGGACGTGGAGCCCGCTGAAGGGTCGGACGGGACGGACGGGCGGTGGCGGATCGCCCGCAAGGTGGCCCCAGACCGGGTGATCTCAACAGTGGACCGGCAGGCCCGGCATACCCGCAAGTCGAAGTCGAAGCGCCGCGACGGGTTCCGGGGGCATGTGGCCGCCGAGCCGGAGACCGGGCTGATCACCGACTGTGAGATGACGATGGCCGCCGGGCCGGGCAGCACGGACGCGGAGAACGGCGTGAAGATGGCCGCCCGCGACCGGTTCTGCGGGCACCCCACAACCACGGCCGGCGACGACGCCGTGGACGCGGGCGTGCAGGCGCAGCCGGAGGACGCTGCCCAGATGCCAGCCCGCGACGCGTCCTGCCACGGCGGCCCCGCTGCCCCGGCCACTGCCGCCGGGTCCGCGGGCGCGCAGGAGCAGGAAGCGGCGGCGGATGCAGGCGCGGACGCACAGGCGGAGGCGGGTGCGGGTGCGGGCCCAGGCGCGCAGGCCCGGGAGGACGGTGGGCTGGAGGTCTACGGCGACTCCGCCTACGGCAGCGGGGAAGCCCGCGCCGCCTACCGCGACGCCGGCCACGACACGGTGATCAAGCCGGGGCCGCTGCGTCCGGCCGTGCCCGGCGGGTTCACTGCCGATGACTTCACCGTCGACGAGGGGCAGGGCACGGTCGTCTGCCCAGCCGGGGTCACCCGGACGATGACCGCCAGCCGGACTGTCACCTTCGGCGCCACGTGCGGCGCCTGCCCGCTGCGGCACAAGTGCACCACTGCGGCCGGCGGCCGGTCGATGACCATCCACCCGCATGACGACCTGCTGCGCGCCGCCCGCGCAAAGGCCAGGACGCCGGAGTTCAAACAGGCCTACCCCACCCGCTCGGCAATCGAGCGGATCATCTCCTGGACCGCGACCCAGAACGGGCGCCGGGTCCGGCTCCGCTACATCGGAACCAGCAAGAACGACGCCTGGATGCATACCCGATGCGCTGCACTGAACCTGCGCACCCTCCTGCGGCACGGCCTGACCCGCCGTAACGGGACCTGGGCCCTGGCCTGACCAGCCGTACCACCACCGTCCGCGCACCCTGCACGACCTCACGTGCCGCCCGGCAGGCTCCCACAGGCACCTGAACCGGTCCCAGGCCGACGATGCCAGGAAGGCACTGATACCCCGGCGCCACGGCCGGCTGGATCGGCCGCAAGCACGCCAACGGGATCAGAGGTTGTTCAGGGGAGTCCTAGGTCGAGATCCTCGGGCCACCGCTGGGGGTGCACGGTCACGCCCTGGAAGCGGTCCATGCCTTCCCACTCGGGCCGGTAGGGCTTGGCGTGGTTGTAGTAGCCCTGGCACATCCACAGGAAGCCGGTGGTACACCGCAGCTGCTGTCCGGTGTCCCCCCGGGTGCCCTCGACGGTCCACCGGCGGTCCTCGGTGGACCAGCTGGCCGCAGTGACCCGGTGCCGGTAGCGGATGTACTGGCCGAGGTCATACTCGTCAATGACCTCGTCGAGGTAGGCGAGGATCTCCTCGCCCGCCGCGATCGACGGGCCGCGCCACGGCTTGAACCGGTAGCCGTAGGTGAACAGGTCGCTGTCGGAGCGCACGCCCGGGTACCGATGGGTCCACCAGGTTCCGCCCCGGTTGTCCTGGGCGTCCAGGATGACGAAGGTCCGGTCGGGGAACTGGTCCCGCAGGTGGTGCGCGGCACCGATGCCGGAGATCCCGGCGCCGACGATGAGGACGTCGACGTGACCGGCGTCCTGGATCTCCTCGGTGCCCTGGGCGGGAGCGGTCGTGGGTGCAGTCGTCGTCATGGCTGGACCTCCGCGACGCGTGCGCTGCTGCCAGTAATTCTAGCTCCGACCTTTTATGGTCGGTGCCCGCGATTATTACGAGCGAGCGGTCGCGGTTTACGACCAGATCCAAGCACCCGCGATGAGATCCCTGCGCGTAGCCGGAAGAACGGTCGCCAAACATTCTCCAGCGAACAGCAACCGCGGCTACTGGGAAGCGGAGAACCGCGAGCACTACGTGCGGGACCGGACCTTCGATGAAGATCGTTCCCAGGTGCGTGCCCGCTCCTGGCCCCGCTGCAGCTGTCCCTGTTCGACGAGCAGAACCAAAAAGCAGAACTTCGCGGAAATCGAGCATCCCGATTATCCCGGCGAGCGGCTGGCGTGCTGCCGCAACCCGGCGCTGGCAGAGTCCCGGAAGCCGAAACGGGAGGCACTGCTGACCGCGACCGAGGCGGACCTGGAGAAAATCAGGTCCGTGCGCAAGCGCCGGCTGAGAGACAAGGACAAGATCGGGGTCCGGGTCGGGAAAGTCATCGGCAAGCATTTCACCCGGGAAATAACCGATGGCGGTTCTCAGTGGCGCAATGCCGGGTAGCGCAGGTGCGGGACCGGGCTCGCTCGACGGCGCGGGCAGGTGCGGCCTGGCGCGGGCTGGCGCGGGAGGCGATCTCTGCTTCCGCCTCAGCCAACCCGGGGGCCAGGCGTGGGGAAAGACGGGCCTGGCTGGGGATGCTGCGGATCACGCTGAGCGCGCCGGTGAACATCTCCTGGCGGGCCATCTCGGGGGTCTTGGGCCCGAGGACGACGTGCGGGCCGCGCTGCCAGGTCTTGAGCTACTTGTAGATCGTCTCGGAGTCCAGCGGCGCGCGTCGAGGGCAGCGAGTTCCGCGGCCGGGGCCTGGCCGGGATCGAGAAGGCTGATGATCAGCGCGAAGATCGATCTCCTCGGCCGACCCGCCCCTCGCCGTCGCTGGCCTGATATTCGATCAGGCGCACGGTGCTGCTGCGCCGTACGTTCCGTGGGTCTGGCGTTCCGCCGACGGCGAGCAGCCGGCCGTCCGGGTTGATCGCCAGGGTCGCCACGATGAACTGCGCGGGCTCGGCGAACGAGCCGAGGTACGGGTCCGCCTCGCGGCTGAGCAGGCTGCTGCGCGATTGCACGGTATGCCGGGTCTGCCAGGCCGCGAGCGCGTAGGGATCGGCCTCGCGGAGGTTGACGCCAACCGTGCTGTCCGACTGGGTGGCGAATGTGTGGGACAGGTCCATCCGCCGCTGAACGATGTCGGTATGTCTCAGCACCGCCGCCACCAGGCCCAACCCGAGTGCGACGGCCAGCGCCGCGGCAAGAGCCTGGCGGATGATGACGATCCTGCTCCGCTTGCGAGCCCTGTGCGCCGCGTCCTTCCAGCGTGTGACGGGAACGATCTGAAGCTCCCTGCCGACGGCTGCCTCGGCCTGGTCGGCATCCACCGCCGGCACGATCACCTTCGCGTGATCCCGCAACACCCCGAGCTTGTTCTTATAGCCTTCCACTGACTGCAGGTAACCCCCTATCATCGATCTTCCCGATGATCGGGGTGTCCTTGACCACCCGCCGGATCACGGTGAACGCGGAGAGCCGCCTCTGGAGTCGCCGGATCTCATCGAGCACGACCGCGAAGGCGGCGCCTGCCGACTCCCCTGTGACGTGCGGGCATGGTCCTTCCCGGCGTTCGGCCGACCACAGCACCGTCCCGGCGATCTTCCCCTGGCCGACCTGGGTCCAGGCGCGGCCGAGCGCGCTCTGGAAGCTCTCACCTGCGGTGAACAGGGACATCTGTTCTGGATCCGGGACCAGGCCGGATGGCATCCCGGCGAGCCGGGCCGCGGTCAGCGACGCCTGTTCCCCGGCACTGCCCTGGTCGAACAGCACCTTTACGCCCGGTTGCCGGCTGCGGAGCCAGCGCCGCCTGGCCGAGGTCGGCACGGTGGGGTGCGCCAGACGATGCAGGGTGACAGCGACGGTCAGCGCCGCCCCGGTATCACGCCTGGTCCCGGCGACCTGGGCGAGAAGCTCCAGCCGCCGCCGAAAGTGCGGGTCGCCGGCGGCGAGCTGGCCGGGCGACCATCGGCACGACCCGCTGCGCGGCGAACCGCGCGCCTCCTGGTACCAGGCGATCGCTGCGCGCAGCGGATTTCCCTGGCCATGAGGAAGTGGCCGGTCAGGTTCGTTTCAATCACCGCCCGGAACGCGTGCACCGGGACTTCCCAGAATCCTCGCGGTTCGACCATGAACCGGGGGTTGACCGTCTTCATCCCAAGGCCAGCATTGTTGACGAGCAGATCGATGCCGCCGAAGTGCGAACATACCTGTCCGACCGCGCGGGCGACTGAGGCCTCGTCACGGGCGTCGGCGACGACACCCGTCGCTCCGGGCAGCTGCGCAGCGGTGATGCCAGCGCGCTCGGCCGACCTGCTCGTGAGCACGACTGTTGCGCCGACCCGGGTGAGTGCGCTGGCCATGGCCAGGCCCAGCCCGCTGGTGCCGCCGGTGACGAGCACTCGCGCGCCGCACAAGTCAATGCTCTGATCGCTTGCCATCTTGTCCCCACGAACTTCTCGGGCGAACGACTTCAGCTCAACGATAGGGAGCGGAACCACACCCCGGCGGCCCGGATCAGTCGGGCCATGCTCGGCTGGCGCCGCAACAGGCGTGGCCCTGCTTCAGATGTCCCCTCCACCGACGTATCGAGGCCCACTGGGCCTGGAACGAGCGGGCCGACGAGAGCGGCAAGTCGAACCAGCCACTCTCCGGCACGGGGTTGAGCCGCCTTCCACCATCGCTGCCATTCCCCCTCGTCGAACAGCCCGGCGTCGAGCAGCGGAGCTCCTGCGGCCCCATACAACTCAGTCAGCCGCTGGTTGAACGGACCGAACCACCGTAGTGGTACTTCCCGCGTAGAACTACAATAGAGACTGGGTTGTTACATAAGCTGAAGGAGACAGCATTGAAGATTGCTTTTGGCGCGGATGATCGAAATGAATGCACCGAGGCCGTCATCGACCACCTGCGGAGTGTCGCTGATGTTCGGGTTCTCGATCAAGATCGTAAGTGGCCCGAATTTGCACGTGACGTGGGCCTCGCGGTGGCAAAGGGCGAGGTCGACTATGGCGTGGTCATGTGTTGGACCGGCACTGGTACCTCGATCGCGGCTAACAAGGTGCAAGGGGTCAGAGCAGCGTTAGCCTGGGAACCCTGGATCGCCAAGAATGCGCGCCTGTGGAATGACGCAAACGTCCTCGCGCTGAGCCTAAAGCGCCTAGCTCCGGACGTCGCTGTCGAGTGTGTCAGGGCATTTCTAGAGGTAACGAGCGAGGATCCCGAAGAGTCGGCCAACATAGACATGATTCGGAGTCTATGAACCACCCCCGATCCGAGGCCCATCGGCACGGTGGTCAGCGAGGAGACGAGGCAAACTGACGCTTCGTCATAGCCAGGTCCTCGAGGAAGGCCCGGACGTGCGGCTGAGTTTGCCAACGCCGAAGGCCCTGCCCGATGGCCTCGAATCGAGGTACCCACATCGCGAACTCGGTCTCTCGCACGATCGCCATGCCAGCCTTGGCAAGCTGGGCCGCGTCGGTCACCGCTCCGCGCGTGAGATGAGCGACGGCGATGTCTTCGAGGATGATCGCGGCTTTCTTCCTGTCGGGCTGGGCCAAGCGACCGAGCACGGTGCTGGCGATCTCTTGTGCCTCGTTAAGCTTGCCGATCTTCGAATAGGTGGGATGCGGTAGAAGTCGAACCGGTTCTGATCAAGGAACCGTGTCCAGACCCGGTCCTCTCCGGGATCGGCGATGCTGCCGAGGCATTCCCCACACTGAGCCCCGCGTCGCCATGAACTGAGAAAATAGACGTACCGTCGTGTTGACAACTAAAGTTGCTACCACGTCCAGGATGGAGGCCGAGGACCGGAACATGTCAACCAAAATCTACGGCGACTGGCAGATCATCGCTCTAATATGACAACGAGAGCACCGGAAGCAAGGAGGTCCCGGCGTGCCAGACGAGACCGCCCCGGGCGCGCCAGCCGATTCGGCCGCGAAGACACTCGCCGCAAAGGTCGACTGGCTCTTCCAGACCGTGCACCCGGCCGGGCGCGGCCCGTACTCCCTCGCCGAGGTAGCGGCCAAGATCGAGGAAGTGACCGGCGAAAAGGTCTCCCACACCGCGCTATGGAAGCTGCGCACCGGCCGCAACGCCAACCCCACCAAGCGCCTCATCGAGGCCATCGCCCGGGTCTTCGGCGTGCCGCCCGCCTTCTTCTTCGACGACGACCAGTCCGAAGCACTGCAAGATCAGATCGAACTGCTCACCCTGCTGCGCGATAGCGGCGTCGACCAAGCCCAGCTCCGCGCCTTCGCCGCACTCACCCCCGACGGCCGCCAAGCCATCGCTGACCTCATCGCCGCCACCGCCCGCGCCGAACAACACAGAACCAGCCGCCGACCCGATCGGCGTGAAGCGTACTAGCTCGGACGCACCCGTGTTATCTCTCGATCGGCAAGCCTCGCCGATCATTCGGACCGAGGGCGATGTGGGCTCGGGACCGGCCGGTCTGGGCCGCCCTCCCAGCAGACCGCCGTTAGCGCGGCTGGGTCCTGGCCCGCTGGTCCATCCGCGAACGGCTGGGACGTTGGCTACCCACGTCACAGACGTCCGGTAGGTGCCCCAAAGTGTGCCAGTCAGGGCGGCGACGCGGCCTGGGCACCTACGGCGAGCTGCACGGTCCACAACGCCGATGTGAGCGAATCGAACCTTTGCAGGTGCTGGCGCAGCGCGACAGCATTCCCGTCCCGAGCCGCTGTCACCGCGTCATCGGCCGCTGCCGCGAGCCGGGCCAGCCGGGCCGCCAGGAACCGTGCGACTTTGCAACCGCGACCGCCGCCGGTGTCCGCGGCCACTGCCACACGCCCGGCTGCGCTGGCCCCGGCAACGATCGCACCGGTCGCCTGGCCAACCTCGTGAACGAGGCCCGGCGGAAGCGGCTCGGCACCCTCCTCACGCGCAACCATCCGCAACCGGACCCGGTACGGCACACACTGCGTGTGATGTTCTCGCATGTCTTCTGGCGTGGTCATGACGAGCAACTTCCTAGAGTGAGGGAAGCTCTCATTTCATGCCGGCCGCCGGACAGCAGCCAGGGGCGAAAGTCCTCAGCGCGACACTTCGCAAGCACCGGCCGGCCGGGACATCAACCATTCCGGCGTGCTGCTTGGGACCCACCCAGCACCCAGGGCCGTGGCATCGCGATAGAACGCGTTCGGGTCCGGTGCGGAGCGCGCATGAGGTGAGTGCCGATTGCCAGTGGGCGCGCGGATGGAAGCAAGGGCTGGTCCACGTTTGCGCTGAATCACTTTCAGGACCAGCCGATTCTGCCCTCCGCCAGGCGCGAGGCCGCAAGCTATTGGCCCTGTCACCGGCCTGGTGTACATGGCCGGGAAGGCGCCACAGGTGCCGCCGCGATCCGGCCACGACGCCCGAGCCCGTCGACTACGGGTCCGCGGCCTAACTTATCCGGGAAGTCGGTCTGCTGACCGGGCACGACTACGCACCCCGAGGCTGTTGTGCCTCCTGTGTGCCGGTGGGGCAGCGCCAAGGTGATCTTTCATCTGGTGGGGCATCCGGCCCAGGTATCGACACTTCACTTTGCCGGAGCAGGCGGCGCGGGTTTGATGGCGCGAGATGACGCCGTGCATGTTCAGGTGCCGGAGGCCAGGTAGGCGGCGAGGATGTAGTTGGGGTGGCGGTCGAGGTTCTTACGGGCCCGGTCGTAGCGCAGCGTGATTCTGGGGTCGGCGTGGCGGGCCGCGATCTGCACGTCACGAAGATCCACTCGAGCGTCGAGCAGGTCGTGACGTGTGCCAGAGCATATGCGGATGGGCCCGGAGGATCCGCACCCCTGCGGTCTCGGCGCTCCGGCGTAACCTCCGTGTCTCGGCGTGCCGGTCCATCCGCGCCCAGCGTGTTGAGCAGGACCGGGCCGGTTGTGCGGTCCTCGGCGGCCCGGTCGATGGCCCGGCCGCCGCGGGTTGCAGGGGCACCAGCACGACCTTGCTGCCTTTGCCGCAGACCCGCAAAACCCGGTGGCCGTGTTCTTCGCCGACGTCTTCGATGTCAGCGGCGGTGGCTTCGAAGATCCGCAGCCCCAGCAGGCCGGGCATGGCGATGAGCGCGAAGTCGTAGCGGTTGGCAGATTCCCTGGCCGTTCAGCAGCACCTCAAACTGCAGAAACCACTCGCGACTGCCGGGAGATTTGCAGGGGGATGCTCCGCGGAACTTGCGGGTGAGTCAGCCGAGGAGCGCGGGCTGGGGCAGATGTGGGTAGCGCGGTCCCGGCGCCGGGATTAAGAAATGCGGCGCACGGCTGCGCCGACGGGGCTGTCTCCGCCGACCACCTCGAGCGTCTGGTGCTGGATACGCGGATCGTCGAGCAGGGCGGCGATGACAGCGGCGACGTCGGCGCGCGGGACCGTGCCACCGGGGACCGGCGGGGCCGCGAGCCGGATCTTGCCGGTGGGAGGGGTGTCGGTGAGGCCGCCCGGGCGCAGGATTGTCCAGTCCAGGTTCCGAGAGCGCAGATCGTTCTCGGCGGCGGTCTTCGCCGTGATGTAGGCAGCCCAGACCTCATCGCTGCCGGACCGCGGCGGCTGGCCGGCTCCCATCGAGGAGACCTGGACGAACCTGCGGACCCCGGCCCGCTCGGCGGCGTCGGCCATCAGCACGGCGGCGGCCCGGTCGACGGAGTCCTTGCGAGGGGCGCCGCTGCCCGCACCGGCACCGGCCGCAAATACCACCGCGTCGGCCCCGGCCAGCAGAACCGCGACGTCATCGGCCGAGGCGGCCTCCAGATCGCAGACGACAGCCTCGGCGCCGGCCTTCTGCACATCGGCGACATGGGCCGGGTTCCTGACCAGCCCCACGGCCTGGTCGCCGCGCTCGGCGAGGAGGCGCTCCAAGAGGAGTGCGATCTTCCCGTGCCCACCCGCGATCACTACACGCATGCCGCCAGCCTACTTACGGGGATCACCGGCAGAAGCCACGACCTCGCCAGCGGGCCGTGCGGCGATCGGCAGGGACCTCTCGGCCCACCGAAGGCGTGGCGGCGAAGCAGACTTGCAGACGCCGTCATCGCGGCAGAAGCGGGCAATCTCCGCACCAAGCAGCCATGCATAGTTATGCACTTTGGATCGGCCCGATCATCATGTCGATACGGAGGACTGCCAGGCCGCGACACCGGGGTGGATGCCAGCTGGCGCGCACTGAGCCGCCGATATGGCGCCAGATCCATCGGCCGACACGATCATCCGTGCCACACCCGAACGGTCATTATGTGACCCACCCGGGAGGGAGGTTGATCGAGGATCACCCCACATAATGGCGCGGTGACGATTGTTGAGCGTTGCCGGTGAGCGTAATTGCTGAGCGTTGCCGGTGAGCGTAAGTGGCGGGCTTCGACTGCGCGCGCCCGAGACCGCCGCTCTCGGCGCAGCGTGAGCGCGGCTGCTGGCACGAAACGTGTGATTGCGTTTGCGTGGAGCCCGTGGCCTGGGGTCTCCCTGACTCAGGCGCTGGGGTTCAGCCGGACGATCTCGGCGTTCAGGGCGGTGGCGAACACGGTCCAGCCGGCGTAGGGCAGCAGCAGGACCGCCGCCGTGCGGTCAGCCCGCCATGTCTGGTGGATCAGCAACGCGTTGGCGATGTTGAGGCAGGCGATCTCGGCTAGCGCGGCGCGAGGCCGACGGGCGCGGAAGAACAATGGCGTCCAGGCAGCGTTGAGCGCCAGGTCAAGGATCAGGCCGCCGGCAACCTGGCTGCGATCGCGGCTCTGGGCGCGGGTGAGCACCCTGGCGCCTGCGTAGGCGATGGTCACATACAGCGGCGTCCAGACCAGCGCGTAGGCCGGAGACGGAGGCTGCCACCGGGGCTTGCGCAGACTGCGATACCAGGCGGACCCGGGGTCGGCCGCGACACCGCCGATCGCGGCGGTGGCCGCTACGGCGCCGACGGTGACGATCGTCGTCTTCATGGCCGTGGTGTGCCCCGGTCGTGCCAGGCGAAACGGGCCGCGTGATCACAACGCAGCCATGATGACCCTGACGAGGGTGCCTCATGCACCGATGCCAGGTGGTCCGGAGCTGGCCGTTGAACCGGCGGCGTGGACGAGGCGGGCGTTATGCGGGTGATCCCGCGGCGGTGACATGATCGCTCGGCGCGGTGTGTCACCGGCCGGAAGGGAGTCACCCGCTGGAGTTCGTGCCCTGCCTGACGCGATCGGTGACCGGCGCCGGGATCGAGACGACGCTCGGCCACCGGCTGCTGGATGACTACCTGGCGTTCGTGGCGGCCCGGGCGCGGGTCAGCACTGGCTGGCTGTGACCTATGACCTGAAGGTGTTGTTCGTCGTGGGCAAGGGAGCCGGCAGAGGTGACCCGGGCGGATGTGTTGGCGTTCCTGGCCGCCCAGCGGGCGCCGCGGCGGGGCGAGACGGTGGAGCGGCTGGACGACGGCGAGCCGGGCCTGGCGGCGCGCACGATCGCGCGCCGATCGAGTCGAGGATGCGCTGCACGGCCGGGCGGACCTGCTGCCCGGCGGGACGGCGGGGCGCCCGCGCTCTGGCACTGGGACTGATGCCTGCCGCGCGGGACAGGTCGAACAGGTGGGCGCGCTCGGCCTCGTCCAGCTGCAGCGCACGCGCGAGGGCGTCCAGCACGGTGTCGGAGGCGCCGCAGGCGTTGCCGCGTTCCAGCCGGGTGTAATAGTCGACGCTGACCCCGGCCAGCAGCGCGACTTCCCCCCGGCGCAGCCCGGCCACGCGGCGGCTGCCACCGTAGCCGGGCAGGCCCGCCTGCTACGGGGTGATCCTGGCCCGCCGCGAGGTCAGGAAGTCACGGATCTCGCTCCGGCTGTCCACGCCCTCCACGGTATGCCCCGCCCGTCCGGGTTCGGGGGCCCTGTCGGTACCAGGAGCACCAGGCACTCCCCCAGCCAGCGTTGTTTCTGTTCCCTGGGTAGTGCCGGGCACGGAGCCAGGGGACGAGACGATCGGGAGGCATATTGATGCGGGCAACTGTCATGTACGGCGCCGGGGATGTCCGGATCGAGGACGTGCCCGACCCGGCGCTGCACGAACCCACCGATGCAGTGGTGCGGGTGCTGCGCTCGTGCATCTGCGGCAGCGACCTGTGGCCCTACCGGTCGATGTGGGCCAGTGAGCACGGCCAGCGAATGGAGCATGACTTCCTTGGTGTGGTGGAAGAAACCGGTGCGGAGGTGTCCGGGCTTAAGGCCGGTGACCTGGTGGTTGCCCCGTTCGTGTGGGCCGACAGTACCTGCGACTTCTGCCGCGAAGGGTTGCAAACGTCGTGGCGGCACGGCGACCTGTGGGGCGGTGACCTGGACGGCGGGCAGGGCGAGGCGGTCCGGTGCCGCAGGCCCAGGGCACGCTGGTCAAGCTGCCGACCGATGCCGACGAGGCGCTGTTCCGGTCGCTGCCCTCATCAAGCCCTGACTCGCAAAAGGGAGACGGCCATGCCGGCGTGGACCAGCGACGAGCTCGACAAGTTTGCAGCCGTCGGCGAGCTGCGGATCGCATTCCTGCGGCGGGACGGCACCCTGGCCCGCCCGAGAACGATCTGGGTCGTGCGCCTCGGCGACGAGCTGTATGTCCGGTCCGTCAACGGGCGGGACAGCGCCTGGTTCCGCGGCTCCCAGGTGTCCCGCCAAGGACACATCCAGGCCGGCGGCGTCAGCAAGGACGTCACCTTCGCCGAACCCGGTGACGGCCTCGGCGATGAACTCGACGCCGCCTACCGGGCCAAGTACCGCTATTCCCCCGCCGCCGTCAGCCACATCACCAGCCCGCAAGCACGGTCGGCGACGCTGAGGCTCGTGCCACGCCAAGTAGGCCCCTGACCAGTCGCATCCCGGAGAACACCATGCAGATCATCAGAAACACCTCCCGACCGCCGCCGGGCCGGGCGAGTGGTTCACCGGCGCTGTTTACGTGGACACCGTCGCTACCCCGTCAGGCGGGTCACGGTTGTCGGCCAGCAGCGTTCACTTCACTCCCGGCGCCCGGACCGCCTGGCACACCCACCCGCATGGGCAGACTATCTACGTCACCGGGGGCACCGGCCTGGGTGGCCCGCCGCGGCGGCCCGGCCGAAGTCGTGCGCCCCGGGGACCGGGTGTTCTTCGAGCCCGGTGAAGACCATTGGCACGGCGCCGCCCCGGACCGGTTCATGACCCACCTGGCCCGGGTCGAGGCCGGCAACCAGGGCAACGCGGCGACCTGGGGCGAACATGTCACCGACGAGGAATACCAGGCCACGCCCGCGCCGTAACGGCGGGCTACCGGCAGAAAAGGGGAGCAGCTCATGGAGTACCGCATGCTCGGGCGCACCGGCGTCTGGGTCAGCAAGCTGTGCCTGGGCGCGATGATGTTCGGCGACTGGGGCACCAAGGACCACGACGACTCGATCCGGATCATCCACCGCGCCCTGGACACCGGGATCAACTTCATCGACACCGCCGACGTCTACTCCGGCGGCGAATCCGAGGTGATCGTCGGCAAGGCCCTCGCCGACGGCAAGCGCGACGACGTTGTGCTCGCGACCAAGGTGCACATGCCGATGGGCGAGGATCCGAATCAGCGCGGCAACTCCCGCCGGTGGATCATCCGCGAGGCGGAGGAGTCGCTGCGGCGGCTGGGCACCGACTGGATCGACCTGTACCAGATCCACCGCTACGACCCAGGCACCGACATCGACGAGACCCTCGGCGCGCTGTCCCACCTGGTCCGCTCCGGCAAGGTCCGCTACCTCGGCCACTCCACCTGGCCGGTCTCGGCGATCGTCGAAGCCCAGTGGACCGCACGCGACCGCGTGCGGGAGCGGTTCACCTGCGAGCAGCCGCCGTATTCGATGCTCACCCGCAACATTGAGAACGACGTCCTGCCCACCTGCGCCCGGTACGGGATGGGCGTGATTTCCTACAGCCCGCTGGCGGGCGGCTGGCTCACCGGCCGGTACCGCACCGGCCCGGACGCGCGGGCACGTGGGCCGTTCTCCTACGCGCGCCAGGCGCTGGCCAACCGGTTCGACCTGTCGCTGCCGGACAACAAGCGCAAGCTCGATGCCACCGAGCAACTCGCCAAGCTGGCCGATGAGACGGGTATGAGCCTGATCGAGATGGCGATCGCGTTCGTCCTGCACCACCCCGCGGTGACCGCGGCGATCACCGGCCCGCGGACGATGGAGCACCTGGAGTCCCAGCTCCGCGCCGCCGGCGTTACGCTCGCTGACGACGTGCTGGAGCGCATCGACCAGATCGTGGCCCCCGGGGTCACCATCAACCCCGCTGACAACGGGTGGGTCAGCCCCGCGCTGCAGCCCGCCGCGCGGCGCCGGTAATCGCGCAAGCACCAGCGTGCTGCCCGGAACGGCCAGGAAAGCCCCCCGGGCAGAGCACGGGTGAAAGGAGAACGACATGGAATACAGCCGCCTGGGCACATCCGGCCTGAAGGTCAGCCGGATCGCGCTGGGCTGCATGAGCTTCGGCGACCCGTCGAAAGGCCGACCGTGGACGCTCGACGACGAGGCAGCCGAGCCGGTCTTCGGGCAGGCGGTCGAGCTCGGCATCACCTTCTGGGACACCGCCAACGTCTACAGCCAGGGCACCTCGGAGGAGATCACTGGGCGGGCGCTGCGGAAATACACCCGCCGCGACGACGTCGTCCTGGCGACAAAGGTGTTCTCCAAGATGCACGACGGGCCCGGCGGCTCAGGCCTGTCCCGCAAGGCGATCCTGGAGCAGATCGACACCTCGCTGGCCCGGCTCGGCACCGACTACGTCGACCTGTACCAGATCCACCGCTTCGACCCCGACACCCCGGTCGAGGAGACCATGGAAGCGCTGCACGACGTGGTCAAGGCAGGCAAAGCGCGCTACCTCGGCGCCTCGTCGATGTGGGCGTGGCGGTTCGCCAAGATGCAGCACACCGCGCAGATCCACGGCTGGACGAAGTTCGTGTCGATGCAAGACCAGTACAGCCTGCTGCAACGCGAAGAAGAACGGGAGATGTTTGGCCTGCTCGCCGACCAGGGCATCGCCAGCATCCCCTGGAGCCCGCTGGCCGCGGGCATGCTGGCCCGCCCCTGGGCCGAGCGGGAAACCGCCCGCTCCCAGGCCAATCCCGCCACCGACATGTTCGGCCGGCCGCTGGTCCTCGACAGCGACAAAGCGATCGTCGATACCGTCCAGCACATCGCCCAGGCCCGTGGCGTGCCCATGGCCCAGATCGCGCTGGCCTGGGTGCTGCAAAACCCCGTCGTCGCCGCGCCGATCGTCGGGGCCACCAAACCGCGCCACCTCGCCGACGCCGCCGGCGCACTCGACATCCAGCTCACCGACGACGAAATCCGCTCCCTCGAACAGCCCTACACACCCCGCACACCCACCTGGTTCTGAGCCCATTGGTGCGCCCAGCCGGTAGCTCAGAAATGGTCAATCTGTGCACCAACACGTAGCCGCGGTCATCGGTCATTCACCGCGCCCCGATTCGATATGTGTCCGGCGCCAGGACCGCGCACGCTTTCGCGTTCGTCTCCTCGTAAGCATCACGCATGTCCATGCCCGTCCCCCGGATCAAGCCACCACGAGGGGCATTGTCGCAGGCCTGAACGCCGAAAACCTAGGCGCGCGTACCAGGGAGCGCAGAAGGGTGCGGGCAAAGGATCCTGACCGCCGCTAGCGTGGGCGCCGCCTGCGGCCTTCCTCAACCCACTGCGGCACAAGCGACTCATCCGCGCCCGCCGCGATCAGCAACTGGGCGGCGCAGCGTTTCAACGGCGCGGTGATGGTGTCCTCGCTGAACCCCAGCAAGAGTCCGGTCTGCTCGGCCAGCAGGTCGGTACGCCCGCCTGCGAGCTCGCGCAGCGCGGCGACGGCCGCCGCGGTCTCGTCTGCGGTGAGCTGGCGCCATCTCGCGCGGTGCATTGCTTCACCGCAGAGTTCGGCGCCGAGTAGCCGGTCAGGGTCCAGCGAGCGCCGGGATTCGCTCATGCGTTCGGATGTACCCGGCCGCCGTGCCGGTGAACGCCCGGCCGTGGCTCACGGAAGCTAGCGGGGACCCTCGCCGGGCGGTTGCCCTGCGTGATCGTGTCCCGCTGAGCCCGTATCGCGGCGCCCGCCAGAGGGTTGTGATGCTGGGAATAGTCGTCGCAAAACAAGGCCCCCGGCGGGCACTGTGCGGTCAAACATCCACCGCTTCACGGCGCGGGTACCTGATCCCCCGTAGAGGACAGCTAGAACATCCTTCCAAGGCCGGCTGGCGAAGCCGCTCAGCGCTCCGCTATCCGGACGACGCCGCGTTTCGACGCTGGCTTGACCTCGCCGGGGCGCTCACCGTTGCAGAACGCGATCACGTCCGCGATTGGGCGGCTCAGGCATCCCTCGCACACATCGATCTGATAGCGCCGGCCGCGCATGCCGCGCACCTCACCCTGCGGCTTGTCCAGGTAGATGGGCGTGAGGTCCGATTGGTCGTCGTGCTCGCTGCTGCACAGGTCGCAGATATAGGTGTAGACGGTCTCGGTCCTTGTTGCCACCGCCACCCACCCCTTAGGTGCCGCACGGTCCGTTGAGTCGACGTTAAGCGAGGCCACATCGCCCGACCCGCCCCGCTAGGTCCGTTGTAGCCGGATTTTCCAGCGGGCCGCGGTGCTCATCCTTCCCCGGCAGCAGGAGGCGTCAAACCGTCACGGTCTGGCGCCAGGCCGGGATTCGCTCACCTGTTCGGACACGGCACGCTTACGTGCCCGGTGATGATCTCCTGGCTTGATTCAGAAAGTCCCGCATCGTGTCGGGATTGAGGGCCGACGGGCCCGGCAGGGTTTGTCGCGGTGCCGACGTCGGCCACGAGTTCGGCCACCGTCGTCGTGGCCAGCAACCCCCCGGTTGCCAGAGCGCTCTGGCTGGAGCGCGCCACTACGGTCAAGACCTCAAACAAGGCGGCTGGCGGTCACGACGAAGACGGTCGCACCGCCGAGAAAATCACCTGCTCGTGCCCAGGTCTCCAGCTCTGCCCACCATTGGCTGGTTTGCCGCCCCGACAGCAGGCCCCGGCCTTGCAACCGTGCCACGTGATCGTGAACGAGAGTCCGCCAGAACTGCGCGTTGCCGAGGATCACCCGCGGCGATACCGACACATCGGTCAACCCGGCAGCCCGGAACAAGCGCGGCAGCTGCCGCCCGATGTGGCCCTGGACTGCAGCGTCGGCAAACGTGCCGAGGATGATCCGGGTCGTTTCGGGGTCCGGGTGATCGAGGAAAGCCGTCTCCTGATCGAATTCCAGCACCCCTACCCGGCCGCCAGGCCGGGTCACGCGAGCCATCTCCCCGACGACACGCGCCGGGTCCGGGACATGCTGCAAGACGGTGGCCGCCCGGCAGATATCAAACACCTGGTCCTGGTACGGCAGGTCGGCGGCGTCGCCGAGACGTAACGAAACCCGCGTGCCAAGGCTGGCAGTGCGCCGCCGTGCCTCGGCGATCATCGTCTCGCTGGTGTCGAGACCCGACACCTGAGTGCCGTCCGGCATGATGCGCGCCATCTCGACCACGTCCCCGCCGGCTCCGCAGCCGACATCCAGGGCGGTACATGCTCCCCGGAACGCAAGCTGCTCCATCAGGGCATGCTTGGCCGCCCTCAGTTCCGGAAGGGTGTTGGCCGCATCGAGAAACCGGATCAGGCCGCCCGGATCGGCGGATGCGTCAACGGCGTCGAACTCTGCGGGACCCGTCGTGGGATCTTCCGAGACCATGTGCAGGTTGCCTCCTATCTACGTCTATAAGTCAGTTGGCTACGGTGGTGCTCGAGTGCTCTTACCTGACGGTTTCCTGATGGCGGTGAGGGTGGCCGGGGTTAGCGCCACGTCGCGCGGGTCGGGGCTCGGGTCGAGGAGCTGGCTGGGCAGGTACGCGAAGGCGAGTTCGGCTTCCGGCAGCGCCCAGGTGCGGCAGCCGCCCAGGTCGGCGGTTCCGAATGAGCCCGGACCGCCTAGCGGCTGCTCCGGTCAGCGCGAGCAGCGAGTCGAGCGCCGGGTCCTGTGGATTCATCGGCGATGGCGGCACCTGCGGGTCCGGCGGCACGATGTGCTCGCCCGCCCACGAGTCAAAGCCAGCTGCTTCGGCCGCGCGTGCCGCCGCGACCAGGCCATCGGGTCGGCTCATCGGGCCCATGTTGACGCTGACGAGTCCGAGGAGCATGCCGTCCACACTGCCACACCTGTGAGCCGGCAGGGCGATGAGCTGCCTCCGCAGCCGGGCGGACTGCACACGGTTTCTGCAGCAAGCCGCACCAAATGCGAACCGGATGCCGAGGTTCGGAATGATCAGGGGTCTGCCGAACGACACCGCACGCCTGCGTCCTGATCAAGCCGCGGTGACTTCGGCTACAGACTCGGCGCTCGCCAGGTACAGATCAGCCAGTTCGGGCGTCCTGGGCGAATATGGGCCGAAGGCACGTCCGGGCGCAGTCGGCGCGTCGGCGCTGCGATGCCCGGTGACTGGCTCCATGGGCAGGCCCTGGAACGTGCTGACATACTTCCGGTTATGTCTGGCGACACTGAGGCCGGGAGACCGCTGGCTGACGCCGCCGAGCGCGCTCGCCGCTACCTGGCTGGCCTGGACCACCGCCCGGTGGCCCCGGACCGGGCGGGGCTTTCTGTGCTCGCCTCCTTCGACGAGCCGCTTCCCGAGGAGCCGGGAGATCCAGCCGCTACCTTGGCCCTGCTGGACGAGGCGGGATCACCTGCCACGGTGGCGGAAGTGTAGATTCCGATGACCGCCACTCGCAGGAGTGCCTGCCTGCCCGCGTGGGCTACGCAAGGTAAGCACAATGGCTGCACGCCGAGTTCACGCGGGTGCCAGATCGATGCTCCTATGTCTGTCAAGGCTCATTTCAAATTCAGCCAGGAGGTGTGCAGTGACGCGCTGCCTGGGCATGGCAGGTGGAGGTGAAGGCCCCGCTGGCGGGTCGGCGGGGCCATGTGGCACCGGGCTGGCGCGGTGGTGGCCGGGCTGCCGGTGGTCAGCCGGTGGCGCGGGTGATGGCGGCGGTGACCAGGTGGATGTTGTGGTGGTCGAGTGAGCCCAGGACGCGGGCGAGGTGCACCGGGATGGCGGTGTCGCCGAGGCTGGCGGCGATGCGCAGGATGGCGGCTTCGGTGCCGGTGCCGCTGAGCTGGCGGGCGTTGAGGGCGGTGACGGCCGATTCCCAGCCGATCCAGGCGTAGCGGTGCCCGTCGGTGCGGGTCAGTCTGCGCTCGATCGGGTGCGGCGGGCCCGCAGGGCGGTCGCGGCAGCGGGGCAGTTGGCCAGTGGCCGCTTGCAGGTGGCCGACAGCGGGAGGATGTGCCAGCCGGCTGCGGCCAGCTGGACCGCGAGCGCGAGACCGTCGCCGAGACCAAGCAGCTCTGTTTGCCGTGCCGAAGGGCGGTTGGCGAGCTGGATCGTCTTCGCCTTCCCCTGCGGCGAGCAACCCGCGAGAGCGCCATCGACGGGGTGGCCTCCTTGGGTTCCTCCCGTCATCTGAGCTTGCCGTTTAACCCGTTTTCTTGTCCGCCGTGCTGGCCTTGGGGTGCTTGCCGACGTCGTGACGTGCGGCTGGTCGGCGGTTTTTCGATCCGGGCGGGCGGCCGGGGCCGGGTTTTCCGGGTTTCGGTGCGCCGGCCGGGCAGGTGATTTTCGCGCGGATGTTCCGGAACCCGCGCCGCACGCGCGCCGGGGTGCGCCGGCCCGGCGGGGCGGGGCGCTCCCAGGGCCGGCGCAGGTCGGCGGCCAGCGGCCGGGCGAGGCGGAGCTGGGCATGGCAGGCGATGATGAGCCAGGTCCACCGGTCGGCGGCGGCCGGGTCGCAGATCTTCGGGGCGGTCCAGCCGAGGACCTGCTTGAACAGGCGGAAGGTGTGCTCGATGTCGAACCGGCGCAAGAATGCCTGCCAGCACCGGTCCACGTCGGCGGGCGCGGCGCCGGTGGCTGACCACCACAGCCATACCGGCTTCGGGTGGCGGTCGCCGGGCAGGTGATCGACCTGCAGGCGGATTAAGGTGCCGTCGATGACCGGCAGCTCGCCGTCGTGCTGCTGCCAGGCGGCCCGGCTGGTCAGCCGGGGATGCAGCCGGTCCCACGACTGGGCCATGGCGGTGCCGTACCGGGTGGTCTGGGTGACCGTGCTGACCGGCGGCTGCGGCCAGGTGCCCGGCTCGGCGAGCTTGAACTCGCGGCCGTGCCGGGACGGGCGGCCGTTCGCCCCGGGTGCGCGCGGCGGGACGGGGAAGTACAGCACCCGGTCCGAGCGGAGCCGGCCCAGCAGCTCCACCGGCAGGTCCGCGAGCAGGAATGCCAGCCGGGTCACGTCGTACCCGGCATCGAACACGACCAGAATGTCCGGGTCGTCTTCCTTGCGCTGGCCGACCCCGATCAGCCGGGTGACCACCTCGCGGACCTGGGCGGCGGTCACGTCGGTCTCATCGTCGGCCGGGCCGAGGCGGACCGCGTCCAGCACCGCGGTCCAGGACGTGCGGCCGAGCTCCAGCGCGGCGACCACCGAATACGGCCAGCCCGGGATCATCTGGCCTGCCCTTCCCCCGCCCGTACACGTGGCAGAACAGGCGCTCCGGGCTGGTGCCCGCGTCCGGGCGCAGCCAGTTACTCACATCCACCGCCAGCATCAGGCGGCCGTCGGCGGCGCGCGGCAGCGGCAGCCCCGCCACCGCCCGCCGCAGCAGCCCGATCTCGATCCGCCCCCATTCACCCGTCGTAAAGCGAGCCGTGCCCGCGCCGGTGCTCCGGCGCCAGCGATAACCCCGCCAGCGTCCGCACCGGCCCGTCCGCGCACAGCATCGCCTCAGCCAGCTCGAACAGCGCATCCGCGCGCTTGGTCAGGCATCTTGCAGCTCGCGGCGGAAGGCCCCCAGCTGCTCCAGGGCCTGCAGCGTCCCAGCCACGGCCCCGCCCGCGGGCTCGACGCCCGCTCCCTGCCACGAGATACTCAATGACACGGCCACCGCCTTCATCTCCGAGCTCCTGGTAAGAACCGAAGATGATCACGCGGTGGCCTCCTCGTGTCACCTGTGACACGCCGGACAGGAAAAATCATCTGCGTCAAGCGGGACAGCAGAGGTTAAATGACAAGCTGAGGCCGGCACAACGGGGCTATCTCTTCCCTGGAAACTGCCCCGTGACCGCCCGCACCGTGCAGGGGATGGCGCGCGTCCGGTCCGGGCAGGCTCCCGCCTGGCCCTTGTTTTCTGACCGGCGTGTCCGCAGAGGCTCCAGGGTCGAGCGTGACTTCGCGTGTACGTTCACCAGGCACTTTTTACCTGTACTCGTTGCCCTGCGGTCACAGTCACGCTTGAGGCTGGAGGGGCGGACACGTACATTCAGCGGGCCATCCCCGGATCTGAGCCCAGCCAGGACTCTTGCACCTTCCGCCGTCATCCGAACTAGGCGGCAAGATGGCACCACCAGCTTGGAAGATCGGTAGCAGGCCTGACAGGTGACCAGCGGGAACGCGGTCCTGGTAGATGCCTGGCGAGTGTCCGTGAGTGACCGGGCCAGTGTTCGTCCAGGGAGGTGGTGTATGAGATGACCACCTCGCGATCGGTTTCTATTTAAGCACCAATGGCCTCAATTGTCACGTCAGTGTCGGAATTGGTGTCGGACTTTTGTATTGTCCGCTGGCAGGCGGCGAGGATTTCCGCGCCCATGTACCGGCGGGACTCGGCCCATTCGTCGTTCTGCTCGGCCAGCACGGCGCCGACCAGCCGGATGATGGCGTCGCGGCCGGGGAAGATGCCCACCACGTCGGTCCGGCGCCGGATTTCCTTATGCAGGCGTTCTTGCGGATTATTGCTCCAGATCTGGCGCCAGACCTCGCGGGGGAAGGCGGTGAAGGCCAGGATGTCGTCGCGTGCCTCGTCCAGGTGCGCGGCGGCCTGCGGGAACTTCGCATCGAGTGCGGCGGTGACCTGGGCGTGCTGGGCGCGGACGGAGGCGGCGTCGGGCTGCTCGAAGATGGTCCGCACCAGCGTGGATACCCATGGCTGGGCGGATGGGGATGCGGGTGAGCAGGTTGCGATGGTAGTGGGTCCGGCACCGCTGCCAGGCCGCTCCGGGCAGCACCGCGGCGATCGCGTCGCGCAGGCCCTCGTGGCAGTCGGAGGTGACCAGCTGGACGCCGGACAGGCCGCGGGCGACCAGGCCGCGCAGGAAGGCGAGCCACCCGGCGCCGTCCTCGGAGCTGGCCACGTCGATACCGAGGATCTCCCGCTTGCCGCCGGCGTTGACGCCGGTGGCGATCAGGGCGTGCACGTTCACCGTGCGGCCGCCCTCGCGGACCTTCTGGGTGAGCGCGTCCAGCCACACGAAGGTGTACGGCCCGGCGTCCAGCGGCCGGGACCGAAGCCATCCACCAGCTCGTCGGGCTCGGCGGCCATCAGGCTGACCTGCGACTTCGACAGCGAGGTCACACCGAGCGAGGCGGCCAGCTTTTCCACCCGCCGGGTGGAGACACCAGTAGGTAGCTGGTCGCCAGCACCGAGGCCAGCGCCCGCTCGGCGCGCCGCCGGTGCTCGAGGAACTCCGGGTAGTACGAGCCTTGGCGCAGCTTGGGGATCGCCAGCTCGATGGTCCCGGCCCGGGTATCCCACTCGCGCTGCCGGTAACCGTTGCGGCTGTTCACCCGCCCGGGGGTGACCTCCCCGTAGCCGGCGTTGCAGCGGACCTCGACATCGGCGTCCATCATCCGCTGCGCAAACCCCTTGATCATCTCCCGGAGCAGGTCCGGGCTCGCCGATGCCAGCGTCTCCTCGAACTGCGCGCCGGGAACCGGCACAATGTCACGTGCGGCCACTTCGTTCTCCTTCGTCTCGTTGTGAGCACTTCGAAGGATCACGAGGTGGCCGTCTCAGGTCACGCCGACACGCCCATCAAAGGCGAACCAGTCACAGCCGGATCAGTTACCCCATACACCACTCCCGTGGACGTGAACAGTTACCGCTGCTCACCCTGGCACGCCTTCGTATGTGGCACGTGTGTGGCACAGGCGAGCGAGTCTGGCACAGGCGAGCGAGTCTTGGTCGGTTGTTAGATGGGCCGTGCGGGCGAGTTCGGCCAGCTGGTGCGGTCGCTGATCGACAACGACTAACTGAACGCCCGACGTGATCCATTTGACAGCGGCATCCGCTTCCAGCCGAAGTGATCCCGGGCCTCCGCTCACCTGCGACCCGTCACAGATACGCGACGTGACCTGCGGAATGACGTCTCGGTGGTTCTCGCTGTTTCTGGCCAGATCTTGCCGTCATGTGCCCTCGATGTGCCCTCATGCCGAGCACTTGCTATAAGCAGGGTCGGCGAGATCGGCTCACGGCTCCGACGTCGCACGCGCATCGCATATGCCGCGGATCACCAGCTTGGAAGTTCGGTCGTGCACTTATGCAGTGACCTGCTGAGATGTCGGTGCAGGTAGCTGGGTGATGAGTGCTCGCGATTGACCGCGGTTGACCCTGCGTCGCTCTGGCGTGTGGCACGTATGTGGCACGGGCATGCCGCTGAGCGGGAGAGTGCCTCTCCAGCCCTTGAGTCACAGCAACTTGACAGTTCAACAGCGTGAATCGAGCACATCAGCCGCCGAGAAAGGTCGTTCGCAGGTTAAGGGGCTAGGTTTGGGTTTTGCGCGGACTGACGAATGTCCCGCGAAACAGGAACGAACGGCACTAGTGAACGGGACGTCTGTGGCTAGGAGCCTCCGATAGCGACGTGTGACCTGATGATAAACGCTCGGATCATCGAGTGTCGGAGGTGTCATATGACGTGGAATCCCGACCTTGAGCAGCTTTACGGAGATATAAAGTACACGCCCATGCAGATCTTCAACTCACAGCCGTGGCTCTTCAAGGTGACTGACAACGACCGCATCGATTTGTATGTCAGCCTGGACGGACGCAATGGGACGGGTACAGAGGGACTGGGTCCTAACTCCCAGCAAGAACCCCGCAGATCGCCTTGATCCCCTGGCGCGTGAGTTCGCTATCAGTTGCGGCGCTGCGCTGTACAACCTGCGGCTGGCCATCCGGGTGGCAGGGCACGATCTCGCAGTGCGGCTGCCGCCCCACCCTCTGCGTGACCCCACGCTACTAGCATGGGTCGAGGGTCGATGACCAGACGCGTCAAGGAGCCCACCGTCGCCGAGCAAGAACTCTACGAGGCGATCTGGCGGCGTCACACTAACCGCTGGCCGCACAAGATCGTCCCGGCACCGCTTGCCATCATCGTGGCCATGGAGAACGCGGCTGCCCGGGAAGGCGCCTCGCTCCGGCTGCTCCACCCCCGCCAAGCCAGGAAGTGGCTACGCATGGCCACCGAAGCTGACCGCTTCTTTGAAGAGGAGCCCGAGGACCTGTCCACGACCGCGCATGAGCGGTACCAGAAGCACAGGGAATATAGGGAGAGCTGGACGAAGAAGGAGGGCCGGAAGGAGGACGGGGTTCCTGAAGAGACTTTCGGGGCGACTCCCAAGAACCGCTTCCCATCTGGGAAGCCAACTCGGAACGACTCAGGCGCTCCGATAAGAAACGTTTCGAGCGGCCGCCACTCTTGGATAAAGGGCCTTTCGAGCGGCCGCAACTGATGGCGCTGTCAACGGACGACGACCAACTTCTTGACTGGCTCCGGGCTGGCCAGGCCCTGCAGCACGCCATTCTGACGGAACCCGGTTCTCGGTGTCACCCCCGTATGGCCTGGCGGCGAAGTACCACGCACCGTACCGTTACGGTGTCCCAGGACGGCAGCACCTTTTGAGGATGTGGCGCCGCGACTTGGCGTATGACGGCCTGTCGGTGTCGCTCCTGACCCAGCCCCTTCGAGCGTTACGACATCGTGCGCCGCGGCACTGGGGTTGATGACACCGGGCAAAAGGACCCCAAGCGTATAGACGCCGAGTGTCAAGACGCCACGCTACGCCCGCGGCCGTTGCCGTGGCGATTCGCCGAGCTGCCGCAGGTGGTCATACGGGTGGGATACGCCGTGAACCCGGCAGGATTCGCCCCGCGGCGGCCTAAGGTAGAGCAGATCATTGTCCCCGCAAAGACAGGGGGCCGCGCTGACCAGAGCACCTCCTGAACAACCCGCGCGAGCACTGCCTTGGGCTGGCGGAGCCTCCGCTCGACGTCGAATCGTGAGCGCCTCGGCGGTCGTGCAGTGCCCTCCGATTCTCC
Organism: uncultured Actinomycetota bacterium; assembly: GCA_963820395.1. GTDB lineage: Bacteria > Actinomycetota > Actinomycetes > Streptosporangiales > Streptosporangiaceae > DATFVJ01. The sequence continues at coordinate 160,439 of CAWGAE010000006.1, forward strand.
GTGCGCCGAGCAACTCGGCACCCTCTGGCGGATATCGTGATCGTTCCACGCCAGGTGCGTGCCCGGCGCACCGGGCTGCTTGCCCGGCTTCCGCTTCCCGCCGCGGCGCGGCCGTTCCTGCGGCGGCTTCTTCCCTGGCTGGTCATCGGTGCTCGGCGGCATCGACGAGTTTCCCTGTTGCGGGAGATCAGCCGCTCCAGCCGCGCGATCCGCTCCTCCAGCTCCGCGTTCCGCGCCTTCAGGTCCGCGATAACCGCGTCCTTGTCCTCCAGCAGCATCCGCAGCCGCTCGTTCGTCTCCCGCAGCCGCCCGTTCTCCGCACGCAGCGCTGCCACATCACCGGGCACACCAGGAGTATCGGGCGCATCTGGCACACCGGGACTACATCAGAGCCGACCCTCAGTAATCAACACGACACACCGACGGCCAGCCAACCATTCAGTAGACCTCTCATTAACACCAGCACCGGCACGTGGTGGGGGGGTCTGAATATTCACCTCATGGCGACCGTCGCATCGCCTGCCGCCGTCGCAGGCCAAGGTGTTGGAACCCCAAGCGCGAGTGCCACGTCGCCCGCCGCTGCCGCAGGCCAAGGCGTTAGAACTCCAAAGGCCTGCCCCGCGCTCTGTCGGCGATTCAAAATCGCCTGGGCGGGCGATGTGTTCCTCGGCGATGCCGTCCAGCCGTACCTCGACCGAAACGGCTACGCCTGGCCGTTCGCGTTCGTGCGGCCGCTACTGGACGCCGATTACGCCGTCGGCAATGCCGAGGGACCGATCACGAGCCGGACCGGGAAGTACTTTCCAAAGCAGCGATGGAGCTACAACGCGCGCCCCTTTGCCGCAGCCGCCCTCGCCAACGTCGGTTTCAAGGCGATGAATCTTTCCAACAACCATGCTCTCGATCGCGGTCCGGGTGGCGTGGCTGACAGCATTCGCCACCTGCGTGCTGCCGGAATCGCGCCGTTTGGCGCCGGGATGGATTTGGGGGCGGCCGCCGCGCCGCTGCTCATCCACACCCCATTCAGTTCTGCTGCCCGGGCCCGTCATCAGCCAGGGGCGGCGCAGCAGTGACGGGCCACGTTGCTTAGCCGCTCACGTAGCCTCGGCTGTCGTAACCTCGCCGAACCAGCCGCGCGGGCACTATGCGGACGGCTCGGGGGCGAGCAGGACCGTATTCGAGCGTGCGCCTAGGCGCGCATTGATCACCACGTCCCGGGCAGAGTCGCCTGGCCCCATGTGACGCACCAGCCGCTTGCCGCCGCGCCGTCGATGATGAAGGGGCTAAGCACGAACGGCACCTGTGCGGTGGTCTGCTGCCCGGAGTCTCGATCGCGGAACGGCATGGTAAGGCGGGCGGATTCGACGCGGTGCTGCAGGACCAGCGGCGATTTGCGGGCGGCATGGACGATAGCCGACAGCCAGTCCCGTTCCGGGATCTGTCTTCCAAAGAGTACGTCGTTTCCGGACTTGCCGACGGCAGGTTTCACGACGAGCCGGTCGCGCTCCGGCCGCCACGCCCAGCAGCTTCTCGCGCGCGCGCGGATCCTGGTCAGGCCCAGGCACGCGGTCCACGGAACGTGGGTGCGCACCAAAGCGCGATCAGCCGGGGCGAGCAAGCCCGCATCGCAGTCCTCGTGGAGCCAAGCCAGGACCGCCTTCGAGGAGATGAGGATCGACTCCGTGCGGGGGAACAGCTGGACGGTTCCGGCACGGTCAGCGGTGCGCAGCGCGGCGAGTCCGCCGCCGTCATCCACGATCCGGTCGTCGCGGCCCCACCTCGATCAGCACGAGGTCGATCGGCACATCGGCGGCGAGCAGCCGACCGGTGGAGTCGAGGCGCAAGTCGATGAGGTCGGCCTGGACCACCTCGAAGCCCACTCTCCGGGCATCGGCCACGATGGGCGAATCGCTGACTCATGGCGGCGGTGGAGCGCGCCGGTGCTGTCGATCGTCCGATAGGTGGGAATGAGCAGCCGGCCTCGGCCGCCCCGCCCGATGTCAACCCGTAGCGTCCGGGATAACGCCGCGGAGCGCGCGGTCACTGTGGAGGGCGGCGGGCGCAGACCGCTATGCGGACACAGCCGGGCGTAGGCTTCGGCGAGTCGGGGCGCATCCGTTTTGCCGCCGAGCCGTACGCTGTTGTTGAGCTCCAGAAAGCGGGGCCGCCCCTGTTCGATCAGGATGTCGGGGCGGGCGTACCGGGTGAGTTCGGCGGCCACCAGCGGCCGATCCGGATCCATCAGCGGGAGGTCATGGGCGAAGCGGAGCACCCGGCGGAGTTCACCCAGGGTCGAGGCACGGCGACGGCATGCATCCACGGCCAGGCGCAACAGCCGGACCGAGAGCGCTTCGAGATCCCGGTAGGCCTGTTCCCCGATGACCATCGGCCGGAGTGGTTCCCGCGTCGGCCGCGTCTGCGGTCGTACTCCGGGTTTTGGTAGGACACCCATTCGGTCGCAGCTGTACGGCGGGCCAGGAACTCCTGGCGGAGAACCTCGGGGAGCGCGTCCCAGGCATCGTAAATTCGGAGGTCGAGAAGTTCGCTATCAACCACATTGCGAATATATCAGAGGTGACCGCTCCTCCGTCTAAATCCATTTGGCGAAGAAGCGGTGCGCGTTTGCCTCGACGGTTCGCATACGTGAGATTCGGAGCGGGCGTCCCGGCGGCGTCCCCGGCGAGGCGCAATCGAACAGGTAGGCACATCGGAGTGGTCCACCTGGGTCCTGTGGGCCGCGGGCGCTCTGGCATTCGGGCAGCCGCAGGGCTCCCGGTGATGGTGAACGTGCTCGGTTTCCAGAAGTGGCGGCTGGCGACATTCCTCCGGGAAGCCTGGCCAATCCAAGCGTCACTCCTGTGCCATGACCTCGAAGCGAACGTCGCCGCCGGAACGATCGCCCTGGACGCCACCGCCATGGCTGCGCTGGATGCCGCACAGTCACGCTCCACCGACGTCCCGCTCGGCTGGCCGCAAACTGAACCCAGCCTCGCCGATGTCACCGCCACCACTGAACTCTAGAACAGGGTGTCGCGCACCCGCAGTGGCTGGTACCCGGTGGGGCCGAGCTGTGCCAGCTCGCCTTCGATGTCCACGTCGATGGAACCGAAGAAGTTGATGTTCTCGCTTTGCGCCGGGGAGATGTGGGCCGATACCTCGTCGTCGATGCGCCGCCCAGCCGCGCGCATCGACTCCACGCCAGGCCGTAGTACTCGGTCGTCCAGGTCACCACGGCGTTGGTACCAGGGTCAGGCACCCCGCCTGCTCGGTCTGCTCCTCGAGGGGGCCAGCCAACACCGAGCTGGTCACGCACCATCACCGGCAGCGGACGCTCCCGCTTGCCCCGGTACATCGCCGCGACCGCCGCGACGATCTCCGGCGCGGTCCGCGGCCACGGCTGCGGCTGGACAGACATCACGGGCTCCATCCTGCGGCCGGGCAAAGGGGAACACCCGGCCGCAGCCCGATCATGCAGAACTCAAGATCCAAAACGGATGCGCTATGCCACGCGGGCCCAGATAGCCTACGGAATTAACCAGCAGTCTCGGCGCGGTCACCTCCTGCTTCGTGGCCACCCCCGAGTTCCGGGTGATCCGGCTGCACACCCGCTACCGCCGGGACCTGACCGCCGAGCGCACCCGGGAGAAGCAGCGCGCGGAGAAGCTGCTGGAATCGGCGGCGATCAAGCTGTCCAGTGTCGTCACCGACCTGCACGGGGTGACCGGCCGGGACATCATGGACCACCTCATCGCCGGGGAGCGCAACCCCAAGGTGCTGGCCCAGCTGGCCCGCACCCGGGCCCGCCGCAAGATCGCCGAACTGGAAGAAGCGCTGGAGGGCGCGGAATTCTTCACCGCCGAGCACGCCGCGCTGCTGGCCACGATGCTCGCCCGCATCGACCGGCTCAACGCCGGCATCGACGAGCTGACCGAGGTGATCGAGCGGCTGCTGGCCCCGTATGAGGAACAGCTGCAGCAGGCCGGGTCGATGCCCGGCTGGGGACGCCGCGCCGCCGAAGACGCCCTCGCCGAGACCGGCGCGGACATGACCCGGTTCCCCACCGGCGCGCACCTGGCCTCCTGGGCAGGCCGCACCCCGCTGGACGACTCCTCCGGCAAGCGCAAGGGGAAATCCAAGTCCAAGAAGGGCAACCGGTACCTGGCCGGCATCACCGGCGAGACCGCCGTCGCGGCCGGCAAGACCCAGACCCGCGAGGGCGCCCGCTACCGGCGGCTGGCCCGCCGCCGCGGCAAGGCCAAAGCCCAGGTCGCGCTCGGCAACACCCAGCTGAACGTCTACCACAAGCTGCTGTCTAACCCCGGCATGCGGTACCAGGACCTCGGCCCGGACTACTACGACCGCCAGGCCAGCACCCGCCGGCAGATCGCCCACCACGTCGGCAAGCTCGGCGCCCTCGGCTTCGAGGTCACCCTCTGCCGCCTCCCCGGCGCTGACCCTGACCCCAGCGAGCCAGCAGCACCCAGGCCGCCTGACCCATACCGCGCTCACAGACCCTGACCAGCCCCGATGGCCAGGGTCCGCTGCCGCGCGCCCAGCTGAGGTCCCTTTTTCGGGTCAGGGTCCTCAGAGGGCATTTGATCTAGGTCACGAATGGTTCGCCGGTTTCGATGGGATCGTCGCGCCAGGTTTGAGTGGATTCTCCGGTGAGCCGCAGGCCCATGTTGTCGATCATGGCCCAGTGGATCATGGTTCGGGAACGTTCTGGGAGCGTCTCATAATCCCGGACTAACCGGCGATGCAGCGCCCACCAGCCGAACGTGCGCTCTACCGCCCATCGGTTCGGTAACAGAGCGAACCCTTTCTGCCCGGGATTCTTGGTGACGACCTGGACGCCGATGCCGTGCGCGGCGCCGCGCTCGATGACGCTGCGCTGCTAGCCGCTGCCCACCCGGGGCTTGGCTACTGCCGGGTGCGGGCGGTCGCTGGCTGACCACGTCCCGGCCGCCGGTGGTGTCCTGCACGCTGGCCGCGGTGACCAGCAGGACCAGGAGCGGGCGAGGGTATCGGTGGCGATGTGCCATTTCCGGCCCTTCTGGGGCCCTTGACAGCGTGTCCATGACGTGTATTAAGAGGCCTGAGGGCTTCCCGATCATCGTGGTGGATGCGATTACCTTCCGCTGTCCATCACACAAGCGGGAGGTTCGATGCGCGTACAGCGGGTGCTTATGCCTGGCTCGGGCGAAGAGTCGTGGACCTTGCTCGGGAACGACCACATTCCGGTCGAGCCGGTCGAGCGGTTCCTGTCCTACCTGGCTTCGGCGGAGAAGTCCCCGAACACGGTCAAGGCCTACGCCCACGATCTGAAGATGGTACACCTACCTGGCCGGTCACCGGCTCGACTGGCGGGCGGCCACGCTGGAGGACGTCGCCGGGTTCGTCGCGTGGCTGCGGCTCCCACCAGCGGCCGGTGACGGGAAGGTCGCGGTGCTGCCCACGGTGGGGCTTCGCTGCGCGGCGGCCAGCGTGAACCGCAAGCTGGCGGCCCTGATCTCGTTCTGTGAGTTCCATGCCCGCCACGGGGTGGCGCTGGCCGGGCTGCTGGTCACGATGCAGCCCGCGGGACGTCGCGGGTCCGCGACGTCCCCGCACCGCCACCACGGTTATCGACTGGCTGACCGACACCGAAAGCGACGCGCTCCTAGCCGCTCCCGATCGCAGCACCTGGGCCGGCCGCCGGGATACGCCCTGCTGCTGGTCGCGCTGCGTACCGGCCTGCGCGTGTCCGAACTCACCGAGGTCACCCGCCGCGACCTCCACCTGGGCAGCGGAGCACACATGCGCTGCACCGGAGGCTGCTGCGCAAGGGCGCCGGGATGGAGAGCGTGAAGAAGCTCCTCGGACACGCCTCGATCACCACCACGATCGATACGTATGGTCACCTCAGCGTCGAGGACGCCCGCCAGGCCCTCGAGGCAGCCGGGTGGTTCACCGGACGGGAGGTCCGGTTGTGACACTGATCACCCGCGAGGAGCGGGCGCTGTGGCAGCGCCGCGCCGCCACCGAGCTCGGCAGGATCCTGGCCGCCCACCCGGACCTGCCGTGTATCAGCTGGACGGTGAGGCAGGCCGGGTCAGTCGTGGCCGGGCAGGTCAGCGGCCTGGCCCCAGCGAGCCGGGTACGCCACATCTTCACCACCTGGCGGTCGGTGCTCGAGTGGAAGAGTACCGAGAGCAGCGGATGAGCAGCGGGACGGCGTGGCTGCATGCGGCGGTCCGCCGCTGCGAGTGACGGTCCGGCTGACCGCGGCCGTCTTCGACGACGAAGGCCGCAAATCGTCCGCCGGCCAGGCGATCAAGCCGTCCGCCGGCAGCGCAGGCCAGGAGTACAGGACGGGAACTCTGGGCTGCTGGGGAAGCTGATGGCCGCGGTCCGGCCGGAGTTCCGAACGGAGATCTACATCCCCGCCCCAGATGACCTGGTCTTCCCGTCGGGGAGTGTGCGGTCGGTGGCTGCGGCCGCGCCGTATCCCAGCATGGGCTGTGTAACGGCCACGTCATCCAGTGGCGGCAGCGCGGCCGCCCGGCCATGGAAGAGTTCCTCGCCGATCCCGGGCGGCCAGTCCGGGGCCGGAACCCGCTGGCACGCCTTGCGCTGTGGACGGCTGCCCGCTACGGCGGCAGCAGCGGCGGAATGTGCACCAAGCACTCCGACCGGTGGAAACGGGCCGGCAAGCCCGACCTGGCCACCTGGGCCGCACCACCTAGTCACACCAGGGCCGGCGCCGTTGGAATCCCAACTGCCTTTTTGCACTTTGTGGGCCGAACCCAGCGAAGATCTTCTGCAAAAGCCACGAGGAGCGCTCGGGCAATGCAGGCCGGCCCGATCCCGGCCCGTTCATCGCCGACTGCGAGCTGACCGGCACAGCCCACATCGATCTGCGCGACCTGTCCGCTTCGGCCCGGGCTGCCCGCCACGCGGCCAGGACCGGCTCGACTAAGGCCCAGCGGGCGTCGGACAGGTCGGTGCGGTAGGCACGGCGAGGGGTCATGACGGCGATCTTTAGCAGGCCATAACGCCAAACTGTGGGATCTGGGACGCAGATCTTTCCAGCCGCTGGGACAGACCAGCATCACTGTGGATCAGATGCCCTCTCAGGTGGACCGGGCAACCAAGCCACTTGCGCGCGCCCACCCCGGGTAGCACTGAACTCGGCTTCTGCTGTTCACCGCGCCAGGGAGCTGACCACGAGAAGTGCTCCCGTGAACGCAGGGATCATCCACTGCGCCAGTCGCTGCTGCCGTTGCGCCGCGCTAACGTCCTCGGGCGTCGAGGGGGCCGGTTCGGTGATGCCTTGGACCGGCACACCGTCGGCCTTCTCCATTTTCTTGCCCACCAGCCGACTGTAAACCGTTACGCCGAGAGCGGCGGCCGTGAGCCCCGTCTTCACCACGCTCATCGCGCCCACACCCTTCTGCCCTGCGACGCGGGGCGACTGGGAGGCCAGGATTCCGGTCGCTCCGATCACGTGGGCAGCGATGGCGGCGAGGTTGACGGGAACCCACCGTTCCCAGCCTGCCGATGCGATCCGCAGGCGCTCGGTCGGGGTGTTGACCTGGGCGGCCGCGCCGTTAAGACCCACCGCGCCCATCAGCGACCCGCCAAACCATGCCGCGAGGCCGATATCGTGCATCGACCGCAATACCGTGTTCCGCTCGGACATCGTTGTTCCCTTCCTAGCCGACGGGCTGTCCGCTACCCGCTGCTGACAGACCTACACGCTGATTACGTGACCTGCCTGGTGCACCCTGCAACCTCGCGGTCGTCAACGTAGCCGGTACGCAGTCCCCCCTCGATCCTGCGGACAAGGACTTCGCCGGTGTCCGGGATGAGCGGCACCACCATCAGCCGAGGGCGCTGGCGGTGCTGCGGACGGAGGTGCTTGTCATTACGACCCGCGGGATCGGCACGTTCCAACAGCCGACGCCTTCGAAACCGCCCTCTACGTCACGCGCGAATGCCGGCAGCGCACCGGCGAAGGCTGGTACTTCGCCCGCCGCAAGGGGGTCAAGCCCGGCCAGGGGAAAACGACGCTCGCCTGGCGCTGTCGGCACCGCTTGTCGCGCAGCTTCGCGCCCACCGCCGCCGCCAGAACTCCCACCGCATCGCCACGCCCGGGCCGTGGGAAGACTGGGACCTCGTCTTTGCTCACCAACCGGCAAGCCGATCGACCCTTGCGATGACTGGGAAGACTAGCGCGCGCTCCTCAAGGCCGCGGGGAGTCCGGGAAACGCGCGTACACGACGCCCGCCATACCGCCGGCGCTCTCCTGCTGGAACAGGGCATCGACATCCGCGTGGTGCAGCAGATCCTCGGGCAGACTGGAAAGCGATTGGTACACGCCGAACCTCTGATCGACCGCTCGCGGTCAATGTCGACCATGTGGCGGTCGCGCTCGGTCGGATGGAGACCTCCTGTGCCCGTCGCTAGGTGACGGCCAGCGCATCGTGTGTGTCACGAACCGCCGTTCGACTTCACGGAGAGAACGAGCAGCTGCCTGTGGTGTGCCAATAAACACAACCGGTAGCTGCTGCAGACACGAATCAGGAAGTCGTAGCACCGCGGCACCCGCGCAAGCAAGTGCGGTTGACCTTGCTCCCCGCCGAGTGAACCCGGCCGCGTTGGACTCGCGGGAGGTTGTCGGGGAAGCCGAGGCCTGTCTATCCAGGTGCGCGCCCGGCTAGTTATGCGGCGAGCACGCCAGCGGCGGTGTCGTGATAGTCGTGGATCTCGGCGGTGGCCTTGCTGAAGATGATCCAGCAGATGCTCAGCCAGGCGGCGGCACGCGGTGCAGCTATTGGACGTGTCCTCGTTCGCCGAGGTCACCGGGGAGCATGTGACGCTTCGCAGATGAGGGGCGGGCCGTGGTCTCACCCCATCTTTGCGGACACCACCGCGGGCATGCGCCGAAGCCGTTTCAGGAGAAGTTCGGTCTCCTGTGCGGTCAGGATGACCGTAGCCCGTACCTCACTGACCGCGGATCGTTCGCGGACGTGGAGTGCGAGGTCGAGCACGCGGTAGTGGCGTCCGCGCGGCGTCATCGCCCCCCGAACTCGCCGTACAGGCCGCCGGTGACGCAGGTGACAAGCTCGCGGTGGACGGGAAGTTCTGGCTGGTGCTGTTTCATCGGCGCGTCGACCCGGTACGTCCCCTCGCGCGAGTGCTCGGATCCATCTCGGGAGCGCGGTCGGCGGAAACAGCGGGCAAAGCCTGAGTCATGGCGAATCTCCTCAGGAGAGGCCGGAACTATCCGGATCAGGTCCCGGAGAACATTGACGTTCGGCACGCCGACGTCCTGGCGCAGGCGGCGCGTCTGGTAGTGATCTTCCGGCATGAGAGGGCATCGCGCGCAAGACCGCAACCTCATGCTGGAGCACCAAGATCTCCGCATCCTTGGCGGCACCACTCCGCGCTGGCCGCACCAGCCACCCGAACACCCGGACCATGAACAAGTAGACGAGGCGGATTGGCGCAAGCGCCGAGCGCAGAGCAGGTCAGGCCCACACACGGGATCCTGGCACGGGACTGGGTTCAGCTCTCCTGGTACCACGCCCACTCGGGGCACTCGTCCGCCAGCGACGGCAACGACAGGTGCAGTGACTTCACCTTCTTATACACCGTTCGTGCGAGGTCGTCTGCCGCGCCGGGCAGGCCCATCCGGACAAGCAGCATGTCCTCGTCGGTGTCGTCGCGGCATTCATACAACCCGAGCAGGACGGCGATCGCGACATCGGCGGCCGCCCGCCGGGCACCGCGTTCCTTTCGCCAGATGAGGTCATCGATGTACAACTGGAGGACCTCTAGGACCCGTGCCCGCCCCGCATCGACGGACACCGGCCCGCTGGGGCGCAGCGCCCGCAGCATGGCCGTGATCTCGCCGACCAGTTCCTGATCGTTTTCCACGACCAGCAGCGTGGACGTGATCTCCTCCGCCTCGGCGACAAGTTCAGGGTGCCGAAGGAGCAGCTCGGACAGCAGGACAGCCCGCTCGTCATCGGACAGCCGTCGCTTCCAGGGACGCACAACACCATCATGCGCCAGGCTGACCGGCTGGCCGCCTTCCCGCACGTCAGGAGATCTGTCCGCGCGTTCGCGTACCGCCGCTCGCCGGACCCATGCCTGGTCGGCTGAGCCTAACCACCAGAAAGTAAGGACGGCCCTGGCGAACCGTCACCCCACGCCGACTTGAGCCACGTCAGATCGGTCACGGCCTTGTGCCGCGCGTCCTTCCGGCGCGTGAACAGCTCGTCGGTCTTCGTCAGCACGAGCGTGTAGGGCCGCCCCTGCCGCCGGGTCTGGTGCCACACCGGTAGCTCGGCGGAGTCGATCTGTGTGTGCACGTGCCGCCGCCCGTCCGTGGCCAGCGGCCACTCCAAGATCCGGCGGCCAGATCGAGGCCGAGCGCGTATTTCCAGTCGATGCGGGTGCGTACCGCCTCTACCGCCTGCCGGTTGGTCAGATTCTCCACCAGCTGGAAGATCGTCACCAAGGCCGGGCGAGACGGCGGCCAGCCTGGCTTGCCGCGCACCCCATAGGCGCCCGCGAACTGCTCACCGGCCAGCCACTCGCCGAGTTTGCCGCGCACCAGCACCGGCAACGGACGCTCACGCTTGCCCCGGTACATCACCACGACAGCCTCAGCTAGCTGCGGCGCGGGCTGCGGCCACGGCCGCGGAACGACAGACACCACAAGCTCCGGTCTGCGCCCCGCACGAGAGCAGATGGCGCGTGAGAACCCGGGCTGGGGTTACCGCCCGGGCCATCACCTCCGACACCCACGAGTAGGTGCTGCCGGAAGTGGCCCGCGCCGCCGCCGAAGCCGCCGCCGGCTGATCCCGATTACCAAGATCACCACATCCGAGCAAACATCACCCCGAAAACCAACCAGGCACCCTCGAATAACCGAGAATGCCCAGGTCAGGAAGCCGTCAACGGGTGCGCCGCCAGGGACTCGAACCCCGAACCCGCGGATTAAGAGTCCGCTGCTCTGCGGTTCACACGGGTCCGGGGTCGTGCCGACCTGGGCATGTGAACCCGCCTGGCATCGCCTGGACCCCGGTGAACTGCAACCACAACTGCAACCATGGGCCCGGAATTGCCGGGTCTGCCGGGCATCACACTTGGAACCCGCCTCGCGGTGCCAGCGGGGTTGCGGGCCGCGGCGGCCGCCGGGCAGCGGGGCGCCATCCGCGAGCCTGGCGCTGTCGCCCATTCCCGCCGATCAGCCATCCCCGGGCAGTGCACACAGGCAGAGGCATGCTGCACATCCGCCGCACATCCCAGGCGCGCCCGGATAACCCGGCCACATTCTGGGCACGAGCCGGGAGGCTAGCCGATGACCCGCCCGGCGGAAGCGCCCCATTCAGGCCCCGAGTCCGGCGAGCGGCCAGCGGCGCAGGCGGGGAGCGCCGTCCGGCTGGTCCGGGCCGCTGACGGGCAGGACACTGGTAGTCCTGGCCGGTCCCGGACCACGAGCCGCGCCGGGACCGCCGTCGGGGACCGGCCGCCGGCCGGGCCGGATCATGGGCGGAGCGTCCGGTCCTGGCCGCTGCTGGTCCGGGCCTTGCCCGCAACGGCCGTTGCCTGGTCCGGCTGGGCAGGGACTGGTCAGATGACCGGGTTCGGGCAGGTCTGCCCAATGCCGGGAATCTGGGGCTCCTTCCATCCCGGCACCGCGCTCACCCTGCCTGCCGGCGTCGAAACCTACGCGGCCTGCGCCCTGCGGGCCTGGCTCTCCCCCAGCAGGACGCTGTCCAGCTGGACCTGCCGCTTCGCCCGCTGGCCCGCGGCCGGGTCACTCCTAGGGTGGCCGGGCAGGTCGCCTGCCACCTCCTCGCCCAAGCCCGCCTCACCCATGCGCCGTGGGGCATCACCACCGCGGTGTCCTGCCTGTTCGTCCTGGTTCCCGGCATGGCCGCCGCCCTCCCCCGCCTGATCCGCGCAGACGCGGAAGGCACGGGGCTCGCGGATCACACTGGGTTCTCTCGGCCGGACCAGGCGACGGACCGCGGGACCACCAGCGGGACCGGCGGGGACCAGAGCGCCGGAACTATCCTGCCCGAGCGGCTGGCCGAGGCAGGTGCCGCCGCGCTGCTCAGCGCCTCTGACAGGCGCATCGCCAGGGCGCGCCCTGCGCACGGCTGGCGTACCCGGCTCGAACGCAGACCTGGCTGCACTGGCACGCATCGTCAAGTCCCCGCCGACCAGCGGGACAGCACCCAGCGACCCGTCATCCCGGAGCCGCAGTGAGGTCACTGCGAGACGCCTGGCCTCCCGCCACAGCCGCAGCAAGCGGCGGCCAGCCGTACGGACGGGGAGCATGCTGCTGTTAGTGTCCCGCGTCAGCAGATCGTGCTCTGGGAGAGTGAGCGGTTTTACAGGGAGCCCATTACCTCGTGTGTGCCAGGGACAGGTAGGTGATCACCGAACCGTCGGCGTTGCGGCGCCGGGTTTCCCGCACGAACATGACTACCAGTCAACCAGTTCTGCCCTGGCCAGACGGTAATGACACGCCAAGTCGTGTGTCTACATGATTCCGGCTCCCGGAACTTGCATCAAGCTTGTGACCAGGCAAAACAATGTCGATCAAGGCTATATGTGCCTACGAGCTGCGGAAGTCAGGCCGACAGCGTGCCGCAGATTCCGCTGCATCACTTCAGGGCGGCTGATCTGACCATTCGATGGGGCCCGGCAGCGGCTGCTCGGCTTCGTGCGCGCGAGACCGCGGCCGTGCTGCCGCCCGGGGCCAGGGTCGAAAGAACCGGCCCGGGTATCTACGAGCCGATCCTTTGCGATGAGCCCGAGGGCGCGGACCCGGACGGCCCCAGGTTCGTCAGCGCCGAATTCAAGATCCTTGGGCTCGGACCCGGACAGGAACCCGGACTGCTTCGAGCTGGTCACCGTAGCGCCGGGGCAACTAACCGTGGTACCTGTTTCTACCGTTGACTCGGCCACGGAAGACCCGAGGAACTTGACGCGTTTCGGGAGCAGGGACGACGTCGACGGCGTTGGAGCAGCAGAGGGAATATGGGCGAGAACATCCGGCTCGGCAGGATCGCCGGTATCCCGGTCGGCATCAACTGGAGCATCCTGGTTATCTTCTGCCTCCTGACCTGGGAGTTGGCCGATCTGGTCTTGCCCGGTTATCACCGCCACGAGGCCGCGGCGATCTACTGGATCGCCGGGATCATCACCACGATCCTGTTCTTCGCCTCCCTGCTCGCCCATGAGGTATCGCACGCCGTCGTGGCCAAGCGGAACGGGATCGGGGTTCGGCGCATCACTCTCTGGTTGTTCGGCGGGGTGTCCGAGCTCGAGAGCGAGGCCCTCACGCCCGGGGCCGACTTCCGCATCGCCGTGGTCGGCCCCCTCACCAGCTTCGTGCTCGCCGCCGTCTACGGCGCCCTCGCGCTCCTGCTCCCCAAGGCCGGGGGCGGCGAGGAGGTGCTCATCAGTGCCCTGGGGTGGCTGGCGTGGATCAACCTCCTCCTCGCCGGTTTCAACCTGATCCCGGCCGCACCGCTGGACGGTGGCCGGGTGCTGCGCGCAGCCCTGTGGCAGCGCAGCGGCGACCGGGTTCGCGCCGCCACTACGGCGGCGCGCACCGGGCAGGTATTCGGCTACGTCTTGGCGGTCCTGGGGATCCTGGAGTTCATCACGGTCGGGCCCGTGGGCCTGTGGTTCGTTTTCTTGGGCTGGTTCCTCCTGTCGGCGGCCCGCAGTGAGGAGAAAGCCGCTGTCATGCGGGCCTCGCTCGCCGACGTCCACGTCCGCGACATCATGACGCCGGACCCGACCACGTTTGCCTCGAGGACGACGGTTGCCGAGCTGCTCGACAACCAGCTTCACCGGCACCGGTTCAGCTCTTACCCGCTGGCCGGGCCGGCCGGGCAACTCGAGGGCCTCACCACCCTGAGCAGGATCCGCCACGTCCCCGCGAATCTCCGCGAGACGACCCGGTTGATCGACACCGGTATCCCGTTATCCGAGGTGCCCGCCGGAGCACCCGGTGAGCCGATCCCCAACCTCCTGCAGCGCATGCAGGCGTCACCGGACGGCAGGGCATTTGTGCTCGACGACACCGGCCGTCTGGTGGGCATCGTGTCACCCAGCGACATCGCCCGGTTCGTGCAGCTCTCCATGCTGCGGTCCCAGGGGCGTACCCAGCGGAACTGACCCCACCGGGAGCGTGAGAGCATGCGGCCCTAGCTTGCCCTCTTCCCGAGTAGTGTCGACACCCGCGGCCAAGCGAACGGTCCGTAGTCGGCTGCCGCCGGGGATGTCCTGCCCGCGCTGGTCGCCCGCGCCTACCGGCGGGTCGCGCGGCGGATGCGGCGGGTGCCGGTGGCGCCGTCCGGACACGGCAAGGAAATTGCCTTGCATGACGTGCGCAAGGCAGCCAAGCGGGCCCGGTACACGGCGGAGGCGGTCAGCCCCGCGCCCGGAGGCACGGCGCGGCGGTTCGCCCGGCGGATGAAAGAACTGCAGTCGATGCTCGGCGATCACCAGGATGCTGTCGTCGTGCGCGGGCTGGACAGGGACCTCGGCGTGAGCTCTTATCTGGCCGGCGAGAACGCCTTCACCTATGGCCTGCTGCACGAGCGCGACGCCCAGGCGGCGCTGTTACTGCAAGATCAGGCGCGGCGGGTATGGCAGCGCCGGCTGACGTATGTGCGGGGGGACTTCGCCGATCCGGCTACCTACCAGCGGCTTAAAGGACGGTCACATCCGGTGTTCTACCTGGAGATCCCGCCTGCGCTTTTCGCGCCGGTGGTGACCGCCCTGGGCAGGGCGGGGCTGACCAAGGGCGCCCGCGTGGTGGTCGAGAAGCCGTTCGGCCACGACCTCGCGTCGGCCCGGCAGCTCAACCGGGATCTGCGGGCCGTGCTCGCCGAGGACCAGATCCTGCGCATCGATCACTTTCTCGGTAAGCAGCCGGTACTGGACATCCACTTCCTGCGGTTCGCCGACTCCCTGCTCGAAACGGTCTGGGGCCGCGGCCACATCGCCGCGGTCCAGCTGACGATGGCCGAGGATTTCGGCGTGGAAGGCCGCGGCTCCTTCTACGACGGGGTCGGGGCGCTGCGCGACGTCGTGCAAAACCACCTTCTCCAGGTGCTGTCCCTGATCGCCATGGACCCCCCGGCCGGTGCCAGCGCCGACGCGCTGCATGACAAGCAGGCCGAGATCTTCCGCGCGATGCCGGACGCCGATCCGGCCCGCTACGTGCGCGGCCAGTACCGCGGATACCACGACGTGCCGGGCGTGGGGCCGTCGTCGGGCACCGAGACCTACGCCGCGCTGCGCCTGGAGATCGACAACTGGCGCTGGGCCGGGCTGCCGTTCTTCATCCGGGCCGGCAAGGCGCTGGCCGGCCGCGCCACCGAGGTCCGGGTGATCCTCAAACGGCCGCCGCGCCTGGCGTTCCTGCACGAACCGCACCACCCGGATCCGACCCAGGTGGTGCTGCGGATCGACCCGGATCCGGGCATGCGGGTGGTGCTGCTGTCCAAGGGATCGGACGGCAGGTCCGCGCAAAGTGTCCACCTGGAGCTGTCCTTCGCGGACGAGCTCGGCAGGCCAGCCGAACCGTACGAGCGGCTGCTGCACGACGCGCTGACCGGCGATCGCTCGCTATTCACCCGGGAAGACGGCGTCGAGGAGACCTGGCGGATACTGCAGCCGCTGCGGCGACCCCCGCCGCAGCCTCCCCCCAGCCGCCTGACCCCACCTGCCGTTCCTCACGGCGCGAGCGGGCCGCCTGCCCACGGACTGCCCATGCGGCAAGACCTTCCGCGGCAAGCGGCTCCCCGCGCCACCACCGCCTCGCCGTACTGCGGCGGCAACCATTCCCTGGTGCCGCTGGCCGCCGCACCGACACCACAAGGAGCATCTCCATGTCTACGCCGCGACCGTCCGATCCTTCTTTTTCCCGCCGGGGCGCCGCGGGACGGCTGGCTTGCAACCCGGAGCTGCTCGCCGCCCTGGCGGGCCGGCTCACCGCCCGGGACCGGTGGCTGCTGCGGATGCTGCACGAGCACCGGGTCCTCACCACCGCCCAGATCACCCAGCTGGCGTTCGGCACAACCCGCGCCGCCACCGCCCGGCTTGCCGCCGACCTGAGACGGCGGGGCGATCACGTACCCGCCCCGGGCCCGGAAGTCCAGGTGATGACGGGGCAGCCGCCCGTTGCCTTGTCCGGAGCGGGTGAAGTAGGCGTGCAGGCCGCCGCTGGGGGTGCGGACGTAGGCGCTGGCTCCGTCCAGCAGGCCCGCGCGCCTGAGCCGGTTGAACGCCACGAATCCGTTGCCCTGTTTATGGACGTCCACGTCGAGCACGTCCGGGCCCGGCTGCCCGGTGGCGATCGCCACGTTCCGGTCCGGGTGGCGTGACCAGCACCAGGTGATCTTGTCCGGGTCGGTTGTCGCATCGAGGAAGCCGTGCGCCGTGACCGGCACCTTCTCCCCCGGGATGCACGGGAACACCGGCCAGTTCGCGCGCGCATAACTAAGCGCCGCGTTCAGCCGTGGATTCGCATGCTCCTGGCCCGTCATGACGCGGCCTGCCTGTCCTGGCCGGGGTGCGGCCGGAGGCGCAGGGCCGGCCCTTGGCAGGCGGCGAGCGGCGCCCGAGCCGGGAGGCTGCTCAGCAGCAGCGCGACGATGCGGCCCGCTGCGGGGCCCGTGACTTGGTGGGTGATCATGCCGACCGCCCCCGGTTGAGCGGCACGGTGTGCTGGCATCTGGCGCACTCGGCCGCGAGCAGTTCGGCCAGGCCCGGCAGGATGCGCACGGTGAACTCGCCCTGGGAGACCAGCACGCCCGGCGTGCGCTTGTTGAGCGTGTAGTAAAGCTGGAGTTCGCTCAGCACGTCGAGGATCACGATGGCCAGGTCGTGCTGTGGCCAGCACGCGGGCAGCCTGGCCGCCAGGTGGCCGTACAGCGGCCGGTACACGTCCTTCCTGGACCCAGGCCGACAGCTTGCGGGCCAGGCCCTCCCTGGCCTCGGCGTCCAGCCGCCAGACCTACGGTGTGGGCGACAGCTTGTAGACCCTGGCCGGGCCGTCCTGCGGCACGACCTCGGCGAGCTTTGCGGCCAGCGTCGCGACCGCTTCCTCCAGGCACTTGACCGTGGCCAGGATCGGCGCCTCGTCCCTCACCGCAACCTGTACCAGCCGGCTCAGCTCGTTCAGCCGGCCGGTGAGAGCCTCGTGGTGCGCCTGCTCGCGGGCATCAGCCGCGGCGAGCCGCTCCCGCTGCTCGGCGTGCTGGAAGAACACCTGCTGCTGATGGCACCGCCGCGGACCTACAAGACCGCGCTGCTCGCGCACATCATCCTGCACTACCCCGGCGCGGTCATCAGCACCTCGACCAAGCCGGACATCTTCGCGCTGCTTGCCAGCACGCCCCTTGCCGGCGCCGGAAAGCCCGCCGTGGCGTCGGCCGCGGGCAAAGCGATCATCGGCAGGCGCGGCCCGGCCGGCCGCCGCGCCGAGTCCAAGACGTCCCTTTTCCTGGCCCTGGTCGCCGAGCGCCACGAGCCGCTCGCGGACTTCCCGGTCGAGAACGTGAGCCGGACATGCACCGAACTGGCTCCCGAAGCCGGCCTGGACACCGGAGCTGCGCGCACGGCGGTGCTGGCGGCCCGGGACAGGAGGAGGACAGGAGGCCGTCGTGAAGATCGTCATCGTCCTCGCAGTGATCCTCACCGTGGCCGCGTTCGCCAAGTGGGCGTTCATCCCCGGTCGGCGCCTGCCCCGGCACCGGGTCCGGCACACGCGGATCCGGCTGCACCTGCGGCTGCACCCCGGCCGGGGCATCGCGACCGTGTTCGAGCTGTGGCTGCGCTGGGGCCGGTATGCGGCCTGGCGCAAGTCCCCCCGCATCCGCCCTTCGCTGTCGGCCGGCCAGAGGATGCGCCACCCCCGCGAGCACTCGATCACGCTCGGCCGGGCGCAGTACCGCAGTGCGTGGCCGCTGCCGCGGTCGAGGTCATCAACCGCGGCTCCGGCGGCAAGAAGCTGCCGTCCTGGTGGAGAGCCCAGCCATGACCGCCCGCAAACGTGCCATGCATCCCCGGCGCGCCGGGACAAAGACGCTCACGGGCGTCGAACCGCACGCTCGGCCACGGGTGCATGATCCGTGCCGGAGGCAGCCACCAGGTGACCAGATGGTTCATGCGCTCCCAGTTCAGGCGGGTGCGGTGGCTGCGGCGCCGTAGCGCCCGGTACCAGTGCCTTGCCGCCTGATCGCGGAACGCTCTCACCTGGCTGTTGCCGGGTACGGCATAGTAGGCGCAGTGCCCTCGCACCGCGCTTCCCAGCCATCTGCCCTGCTCGGGAATGGGCTGATGCCGGTGCCGCCAGAGTTCTATCCTGATCTCGTGCAGCTTGGCCCCGCATCCGCTTTGAGATGGTGAAGCGGCGCAGCCCGAACCGCCCTTTTCTGGTCTTCCCGCAGATATGCATAAAGCCCAGGAAGTCGAACGTCTCTGGCTTGCCCATCTGACGCGCCTTCCGCCGCTGGGGGCATACCGCCCGAACTCGATCAGCCGCGTCTTCTGGTCATGCAGCTCCTGTGGGGTGCCAAAAGTCGGCCATGCATGTGACCTGCGGACACACGGGAGCGGTGTGGCGGTCCGGCATGATGATCAGCCGTGTCGATGCGCCTGATGTACCTGATCTTCGTCCGGCTCTGCGGCTGGCTCGTCCTGCTCAGCCGCTCGCCGACCTCCAAGAACACCGAGCTGCTCGTGCTGCGGCACGAGGTCGCCGTGCTGCGCCGCACCAATCCCCGGCCACGGCTCGACTGGGCCGACCGCGCCGTCCTCGCCGCGCTGATCCGGCTCCTGCCGGCAAAGCTGCGGATGCACCGGCTGGTCACGCCCGGCACCGTACTGCGGTGGCACCGCCGCCTGGTCACCCGGAAATGGACTTACCCGAACCAGACGGGACGGCCGCCGGTCAGCACCGAGATCACCGCGCTGATCGAGCGGCTCGCCACCGAGAACACCGGCTGGGGGTACCAGCGGATCCAAGGCGAGCTGCTCAAGCTCGGCCACCGGGTCGGCGCATCCACGATCCGCCGCGTCCTCAAGGCACTGCGGATCCCTCCCGCGCCGAAGCGACGCACCGATACCACCTGGCGGCAGTTCCTGCGCGCCCAAGCTGCGACGATGCTCGCCACCGACTTCTTTCACGTGGACTGCGCCGTGACGCTCCGCCGCCTGTACTGCCTGTTCGTGATGGAGGTCGGCAGCCGCTACGTGCACATCCTCGGGGTGACCGCCAACCCGGACGGGCCGTGGACCACGCAGCAGATCCGCAATCTCCTGATGGACCTCGGCGACCGCGCCGCGGGCTTCCGGTTCCTGGTCCGCGACCGGGCCGGGCAGTTCACCGAATCGTTCGACGCGGTCCTGGCCAGCGCCGGTATCGAGGCCGTGAAGATCCCGCCCCGGAGCCCTCGCGCGAACGCCTATGCCGAAAGGTTCGTGCTCACCGCCCGGACCGAGGTCACCGACCGGATGCTGATCTTCGGCGAACGGCACCTGCGGACGGTCCTGACCGAGTATGCCCGGCACTACAACGGACGACGGCCCCATCGCAGCCGCCAGCTCCGCCCGCCCCGGCCCGACCACCCCCCCGCTGACCTCTCCCAGCAGCGGATCAAGCGCCGGGCTGTCCTCGGCGGCCTCCTCAACGAATACGAGCGCGCCGCGTAGAAGCCCAGCTCAAGACCAGTGGCCGAGTTTCTGGAATTTCACAGGTCCTTGTGAACCTGAGCGCTCGGCGGCACGCCGCCCGGCGGGGATCAGGACATCGATGTTACGGCCGATCATCTCGGCCTGGGAGTAGCCGTAGAGCCGCTCGGCTCCGGGGTTCCAGCTCGTGACCAGCCCATCGAGACCTTCGCTGATCACCGCGGACCCGTCACTTAGCGCACTTGGCGCAGACGTGCTTACCCGTGGCCGGGATGTGATGCGTCACCAAAGACGTGCGGCAGGCGTAACAGCGTCGGCCACCGTAACCGATGAGCCGCCACAAGCTGGCAAAAAGTCGGCTCGAGCGGTCAGCCGGCAGCGTGCCGGTGACGATGTCCGGGGATGCGGCACTCACGCGATCCCTCCCAGGCAGTAGTTCTGTTGCTGCCTGGTGCTGCAGGGCCAGATAGCCCTGGCCGTGGCCAAAGCGCTTAGTCACCGAGGTGACCTTGTTTCGGCCAAACGCCATCACCGCAGGTGGGAGGGGCGTGGTCATCGATGTGTCCCTAGTGGTCCTAGCGACCAAGGATAAGGATCGCTAGGCTTGGAGCCGAGTCGCCGCCGAGTACTTGCAACTATTGCAAAACGGTCACTGCCTGGCAATGCTCACCTAGCTAGGATCCGCCGGATGCGGACCTCACGACCGCGTACACGCGGGAGAGCCTGGGGGCAGGGCGGGAGTCGAGCGATGAGCTGATCGAGCGCCCTATCACCATGCTGGGCACGGGCAGCTACGCGCTGGTGCGGACATGGCCGAACCCCACGGGCAGGCTGACCGGCGGGAACCACAGACCGCACGCCCGCGCCCGTCCGGCGTCTCCTGCGCAAGATCTACGCAACCCAAGCCAGGCCCAGTGTGCAGGGCCAAAGGGGGGCATCGCCAGGCAACCTGGCTGCGGCGCTACCGCCTGGTGCGCCTCGCCCGCCGCCTCCGGGACTTCGACGACATGACCTTGGGGCTTCGTGATCGACCTGGCCACCACCGAGTTCACCAACAACGAAGCCGCGAACAATCAGACCGCCAAGGTCCGGATGCGCAGCTCAGAAGTTGCTACCGAACCCTCCACAGCCTCGAACCAACGTAAACTCTACGTAACCCCCTACCGGCAATAAAATCACACCGCGCGGCGTTAACGTTTGATGAACAGCTACCCTGCGGGGCTTTTCCAAAATCCTCACCTTACTAAGATAAACAATCAAGGTACCACCATGTCAGGGCCATGGTACGAGGTCGGCGTCAGGACTTTTGAATAATCTTCTGGATGCTCGATTTGAGGGTCCTACGAAGACATGGTGGTTGATCATGACTACCGCTGCCCAACGAGGGTACTCTCGTGGTGAGCGCCCACGAGGATCACCGTGCCGTGCGTGCAACCGTGGGCTCGATTACTTCTACGATTACCCGAGTCACTTCATAACGCGGCTCAGTACATAGAGAGAGATTCGTATGAGCGCACAAGACAACCTTAGCAGGGCCCAGTTCAAGGTGTACGCTGCCACGGACACCGAGCGCGGCGGCTTAGAGTTTGTTGAGGCCACCAGTAACAGGACGATAACGCCGGATCAGGCCAAGGCTATCGCGGCGCAGTTCCCGAAGCGCCTCGGCGTTCGCGCACACAGGTTCATTGGGCGCCGCGGCGCGACGGAGACTGGCGAGGTCGTGTTCCGTGTCGGCCTGTTGCCGAACAAGTCGGACCAGGGCGTGAATGAGGGCGGGGTCAAGCGTTACCGGTCGTTCCGTAAGCACGCCGAGCGCGTTGGCCATGGGTTCCGGTACGATCCCGGCCACTTTCAAGGCTCTCCCGATGTTATTTCTTCTGAACAGGATTTTGAGGGTCGGCTTTTGGCTCTATCGCTGTTCCCGCGGGGGCCCATGACGAGTGAGCGGAAGGACTCGCGCTGGCCTGTGGGTGTGCATTGGCCGTAGCTGACGGCCTGTTCGGGGTCGCACTCGTGAGCGGCGCCGACTCTCCCAGCGTGATCCGGTGCTTCTGCAATCCGGATGGGGTTGACGTCAGGTGCGGTCCAGGTCATCCCGGGCGCTTCCGGTGTGGGCGCGATCGGCCCGGCGACCTGCCAGAACAGGGCCTCGAACAGCTCGGCGGGGATCTTTTGCCGGCGACGGGTTAGCGCCTCGGGATGGCCGCCAGCCATGCAGGCGAGGTGTCCAGTTGGGGCTCCGTCATGACTGTCACCTGATTCGTTGCTTTTGGTGACCGGCTCGGAAGGGGAGTCGGCTCCATCGCATGGGGCTACAACCACCACAGGGCATGCCGCGCCGTGCAGGCACGCCCGCGCCACCGGACCCATGGTGGGCAACGCCTGGCCCACAGACTGGCCTGCACGATAGGCACTGCCGAGGACGAGTAACTCGGCGCTAGCCGACCGGAAATCATCACAGGCTCTGGCGCTGCGGGCCAATATCATCCTGACCTGTGCGCAAGGCCACGACAATAAAGAAACCGCGGCGTTGCTCCGGTGCAATCACACAACAGTCGGGAAATGGCGTAAGCGGTTCATCGAGAGGCGCCTGGACGGGCTGGCCGATGAGCCGCGCCCGGGACGTGAGCCACGATCACCGACGAGCAGGTAGAAAAAGTCGTCGTCGATACATTGGAGGCAACGCCGGATAACGCGACCCACTGGTCGAGGGCTTCCATGGCGAAACGTTCCGGCTTGTCCAAGTCCACCATCGGCCGGATCTGGACGGCGTTCCGCCTTAAGCCGCACGTGGCCGATACGTTCAAGCTGTCATCCGATCCGCTGTTCGTGGAGAAGGTCTACGACGTCGCCGGGTTGTACCTGAATCCGCCCGAGCACGCGGTTGTGCTGTGCGCGGACGAGAAATCCCAGGTCCAGGCCCTTGACCGGTCCCAGCCGGTGCTGCCGATGATGCCCGGCATGCCGGAGAAGCGGACACATGACTATGTCCGGCACGGCACCGTTGACCTGTTCGCGGCGTTGGACATCGCGACCGGCCTGGTGATCGCGAAAACCTACAAGAGCCACCGTGCGAAGGAATGGATCAAGTTCCTGGAGGAGATCGACAAGCAGGTGCCCCAGCTGGCGGAACCGGACGAGCCCGGCGGCGAGCCGCATGTGCTGCAGATCCACATCGTCGCGGACAATTACGCGACGCATAAGACTCCGGCTGTCCGGCAATGGCTGGAAAAGCACCCGAGGTTCAAGATTCATTTCACGCCGACCAGCTCATCCTGGCTGAACCAGGTAGAGCGCTGGTTCGGGCTTTTGACCGAGAAGCTCCTGAGCCGCGGCGTTCATAAGTCCGTAAAGTCGCTCGAGAAGGATATGCTCGCCTGGGTAGACACATGGAACGAAGACCCCAAACCCTTCATCTGGACGAAATCTGCGGAAGAAATCCTCGAATCACTCGAGCGACTTTTGCGGCGGATCAAAGATCCAGGACACTAGTACCCGGCCTCGAACGGACCACAGGTCATCGGTGACGGCAGGCGACGCGCCACCCCAAGCCTGCCCCGTCCGCGCGACCGGCGTGAGCGAATCCGCCGCGCAACCCCCGACACCGTCTGCGGTCCTCAGCCGGCCAGCGGAGCTGCAGGGCCCAGTTTCGTCCCTACGGGAGCGCCGCGTAGCGGCGCATGTATTTCTAGTACCAGCCATACAGGCGCTCCTGCCGCCAAGCGCGGTACGGGGTGCGGTAGCGCCCCTGGATGTAGCGGATGCCCCAGAGGATCTGGGTGCGCGCGTTCGACTGCCAGCCGGGGCCCGCGCTGGCCATCTTGCTGCCCGGAAGGGCTTGCGGGATCCCATAAGCGCCCGAGCATGGGTTGGACGTGTAGCGGTCCCAGCCGCTCTCCCTGGCCCACAGCAGGTTCAGGTACCGGAACTGCCAGCGATGCCAGTGGAAACGGTGCAGCAGTGACCTGGCGATCCGCCGCGGCGTGCGGTAGCGCGGTGCCGCGGTGGCGGCCGGGGCGACGGTGCTGGACGAGCCGGAAACGGTGCGGATGACGCGGGCCGGGCTGGCCATGCGGGTGACGCTGGCGGACCCGCCAGCGGTACGAACGGGCCAGCTGGCCCCGGTGCCGGACGCGACGCCCGACAGGGCGATCGCAGAGCCAGCCAGCACGAGGGTGATCTTAAGGGACATGCCGCTGAAAGTCCTCGTCAGGGACAAAGGAAACCTTCCCTCGGGCGCGTCAATGCGCGCTCGGCTTCCGCCCACGACACATGCCGGCCACCCAAGGAAACAGGTGATGGCAGGGGCGCGCGGATGCGGCGCAGGTTCAGGGCGTCGAATAGCCCGAGGCGAGCATTGCGCGCGTGGGCGCTTGAGTCCTCTCGCCTGCCCGCGTTCGGGTTTTACTACCCAAAGGAGCGAGCGGAGGCTTTAGCTTGAGCTGGACCGCCGAGAGGGTGTGGGCGGTCTGGGCGAAAACGTTCTGATCGCTCCCTCCGGTCTTCCCATTCACGCGTCCGGAGGGGGGCGTCAGCCCACTTCAGAGTTGCCGCTTAGTTACTCCCCCGAACCTTCTGATCACTTTCAATAGCCGTTTATTGCTTGTCATAAACACGTCACTCACTCCCGCTACCCTAGGGTGGTGACATAGTTTACTGATTCGGCCGGATGAAGGGCAGTATGGCATTCTCATGGAGCCTGAGACGCCAGGACGGTGTAAGTCCGCACATGGGCGTGCGCCGCCGTGTCGGGGGCGAGAGGGACGGCAGCGGGCAGCCTGGAGTTAGCGGTAGCCCTCCCGGCGACGCCGCCAGCGCTCTTCCAGCCGCTCTATCAGCCCGGGTCCCGCCTGCTTGCCAGCCCGCCGGTCCTTGCCAGAGCCCCTGTCCTTGGCGGGGAGGTGTCAGGTGGTGATGCCGGTCATGCGCCGGTAGCTGGTCACCGCCCACATGCTGCAGGCGAGCATGACCATGAAGCCCGCCACTCCGATTAGGATCACATTGATCACGACCCCGGCGAGCAGCAGCCCGACGCCGATCAGGAACCCGAGCGCCGCCTCGATGACTCGGCGCTTGTAGTGCACCCGCGGGTCGGTCACGTGTATGGCGTTAGCAAACCGCGGGTCATCGGCACGGAGCGCCTGCTCGATCTGCTCGAGCTCACGCTGCTCATACTCAGAGAGCGGCACGGTGCCCTCCCATGGAGCTCAGGCCGGTGACGCTCTCGTTGACGTTCGCCGCACGGCCTCGCTTACGTTCACAGTACGAGCGCGAGCGCGCCTGCGGAAGAGTACACCGCAGCTGGGCGTGGGAGCCGCACGCCTCTCAGGCCTGTGGCGTCACTCCGGTCACTCCCACATCTCACGAACAGCCCTGCACATCTACTGAGTGAATCACCTCGGCATGTCCCGGGGCTCTGATGTGGCTCGGGTCCGGTGGAGCCGGGGCACAACAGAAGCGCCGAGAGCGCTGGCAGGCATCCCTGACTGGTCAAACGCACGGGGCCCGGTGGTGGGAGGTGGGTCCTGTAGCGGGGAGCCGCTGGCACAGAGCGGCCAGTTTGCAACCGCCCGGCTCGGCATAATGGCGCCCGCGTCTAAAAGGCGCGGGCATCGTGTCGGTGACATGGGCGCTGGCCTAACCCAGGGGCAGCGAGGCTGCTACGCCGCTCCAAGACTCGGTTCACGTGTCAAACTTTCCGCAACCTAATACCAGCCGTAGACGCTCTCCTGCAGCCAGGCGCGATACGGGGTGCGGTAGTGCCCGTTGACGTAGCGCATGCCCCACAGGATCTGGGTGCGCGCGTCCGACTGGGGACACACGACTGCCAATCGGGGCCCGCGCTCGCCATCTTGCTGCCCGGGAGGGCTTGCGGGATCCCGTAAGCGCCCGAGCATGGGTTGGACGCGTAGCGGTCCCAGCCGCTCTCCCTGGCCCACAGCAGGTTCAGGTATCGGAACTGCCAGCGACGCCAGCGGAAACGGTGCAGCAGTGACCTGGCGATCTGCCGCGGCGTGCGGTGCCGCGGTGCCGCGTGGCGGCGAGGGCGACGGTGCCGGGTGAGCCGGGAACGGTGCGGATGACGCGGGCCGGGCCGACGGAGCCGGATGGCCGGGCTGCCCGGGCCGGGCTGGCCAGGTGGGTGCGGCTGGCGGGCTGGCCAGAGGGGCGGGCCAGGTGGCCCCGGTGCCGGACGCGGCTCCCGGCAGGGCGATGACCGGGCCGGCGAGCATCAGGGTCATCTTCAGGGAAATGCCGCTGAAAGTCCTCGTCAGGGACAAAGGGGAAACCTTCCCTCGGGCGCGTCAATGCGCGCTCGGCTTCCGCCCACGACACATGCCTGCCACCCAGGGAACGAGGTGACGGGGCGCGGATGCGGCGCAAGTTCAGGGCGTCAGAGTAGCCCGAGGCGAGCATCGCGCGCGTGGGGCGCTTGAGGCCTCGCACGTGCCCGCGTCCGGGTTCTTACCACCCAAAGGAGCGAGCGGAGGCTTTAGCTCGAGCCAGGCCGCCTAGAGGGCGTGTGCGATCTGGGTGAAAACGTTATGATCGGTTCCTCCTGTTTTCCCGTTCACGCGTCCGGACAGGTAGCCCGCTTTAGAGTTGCCGGTTAGCGACTCCTCCCGAACCTCCTGATCGCTTTCAATAGCCGTTTTTGCTTGTCATAAACACGTCGCCCACTCCCGCTACCCTAAGGTGGTGACATAGCTTACGGACCGGCCTGATAAAGGGCGGTATGGCATTCTCACCGAGCCTGAGATGCCGGGGCGGTGTAAGTCCCCACATAGTGAGACCGATGACGGCCGGCCGTGCTCGCGACGCCCGGGACGGCCCCGGCGCGGACGGGCTGGGCGTGCAGGTCGCTGACGTAGCGTCCCGCGAGGTAGACGTGCGCGGCGTGTGTCCGAGTCGCCCGGCCGACGCGAAACCTCGCGCAGAGGACTTTAGCCCCTGGCTCCTATCCGGCGGCCCGACGCCGACTTGAGCGAGCAGAACGTGACCGAGATGGTCAAGTGCATCCGGCTGTGCCTGGACTGCGCCGATGTCTGCATTGCCACCATCGGGGTCACCAGCCGCCAGCGGAATACGACGCCAACGTCACCAGGCTGCTGCTGGAGGCCTGCGCGGCCATCTGCAAGAGCTGCAGCGACCAATGCGCGCGGCATGCCCGGATGCACGAGCACTGCCGGCGATGCGCCGAGGCCTGCCGGCGCTGCGAGCAGACCTGCCGGGAGCTCCTGGACGCCATGAAATAGGAGACCGGCCATTCCGGCGGACGCTGGCGCCTCACTGGTAAAGACCGCAGGTGTACATGTTGATGGCGGTACCGTGGAAGCCCGTGCCGCTATAGGCGCAGAAATAGCTGAGCTTGCAGACGTTTGGGGCGGGCTTCTTTCCGGGCAGGGTGAGGAGGACATATCCCTGGTTGTTTAGGTTGATCTTGTTGATGGCGACCTGGGTTCCGCCAGCTTGGAGATGTAGCCGTTGACTTCGGCTTGCGGGGTCGCCGCTTGCGTGCTGGTCAGGCCGAGGCTTCTTGCCTGGGTGCCAAAGTCCGGGTCGCCCCCGAGGACACAGACCTCCGGAAGTTGCGCTGCGCAGGTTGTTGAAGGCTGGTCAGCTGATAGCGGCGAGGCGGTAGGTGATGGGCCGGGGGTCGCCGGGCATCCGCGGCGGGGTGGCGTTGAGTTCCTCGATCAGGCAGGCCAGCGCGCGGCCGGTGCGGGCGCTGGCGGGCGGGTCGAGGGTGGCGGTGATCGCGCCGGGGTGGTAGGTGATGTGTCCGGGCTGGTGGAGCAGGTGGTGGGTGATGGCCCGGTACTCGTCGGGGTCGCGCAGGTAGGCGTTCAGCCGCCCGGCGAGCCACAGTTCGGCGTTGGCGGCCAGCAGCCGCAGCACCATCTGCAGGCCGCGGCGGCGGGCGTGCTGCAGCGCGCGCTGCGCGCCGGGATGCGCCTGGTTCACGGCGATCTTGGCGGGGATCGCGTCACGGGCAGTCCTGACGGCGGCGACGGCCTGCTTCGCCCGGGTGATGGTGTCCTGGGCGGCGGGGATGGCCTTGTTCTTCTCCGCGGCGGTCAGCGCTGATGCCAGTAGCTGGGCGAGGTGCCGCTCGGCGTCAGCGAGGCCGGCTTCGGCGGCCTTGACTGCCCTGCCCGCGGCCTTGCGGGCGGGATTATCGGCGATGCGCTCGTCGACGGAAGCCTCCAGTTCCCTCACTCTTTATTCGTGTTGATCGGCCGCGTGCCGGACCACGAGCCCAGCGGTCACGGAATAGCGGGTTGGGACTCTGCCAGCGCCCAGTTTGACCTCGCCAGCAGCCCGGGCATCCGCCCCTTGGGGACGATCTCGGGGCCGGACCCCGACCGATGGGAGGTTGCGGCGGTGAGTCTGAGGGAAGTTACTGGGAAGGTTAGCTGGAAGTGAGTGGGAAGTTATTGGTGCGGTGGGTGAGTCATGTACATCGTGATGGTCGGGCCTGAGTGCGCTCCCGCGGCTAAGGCGGGCGGGCTGGGCGATGTGGTGTTCGGGCTGAGCCGGGAGCTGGAGATCCGGGGCAACGCGGTCGAGATCGTGCTGCCGAAGTACGCCCGCATGCGCTACACGGACATCGCGGACCTGCAGGTCAGCTATCAGGATCTGTGGGTGCCCTGGCAGGGCGGGGCGGTTTGCTGCACGGTGTGGTTCGGTCACGTGCACGGGCGTAAGTGCTTTTTCATCGAGCCGCACTCGGGCGCTGATTTCTTCGGCCGGGAGCTGCTGTATGGGTACCCGGACGACGCCGAGCGGTTCACGTTCTTTTCCAAGGCGGCGCTCGAGTTCATGGTCAAGTCGGGCAAGCGCCCCGATGTGATCCACTGCCACGACTGGCAGACCGGGCTGGTGCCGGTGCTGCTGTGCGAGCAGTACCGCCAGGCGCTGCCGGACCAGCGGGTCTGTTACACAATCCACAACTTCTGCCATCAGGGCATCAGCGGCCCGCAGGTGCTCTGGGGTCCCAACCTGGATCGGCCCGAGTACTTCCTGCACCAGGACCGGCTGGGCGACGACACCTACCACCGGGCCGCCAACTTGATGAAGGGCGGGGTGGTGTATTCGAATTTCGTCGCCACGGTGTCGCCCAACCAGGCCGTCGAAGAATTCAGCACGCCGTCCCAGCTCGCGCAGCGCGATCCGGGTGTTGTAGCCGACGACGTTGCCGGGGCGGGGCCGCAGCGCGGCCAGCTCGGCGACCAGGTGGTCGGGCGGGTGCTTGGCGAACCGGGTGCGGATGTCGTCGGGGCCGGTCAGGATCAGTGCCCTGGCCTGGTTGATTGTCTGGGTCCGCTCGGAACGGGCGGTGCGCTTGGCGACCATTAGCGCGCGGATCGCCTCGACCGCGCCATCGCGGCCCTTCGGCGCGCCGCGGGCCCGCCCGGACTGGGCGGCCCGGGCAGCGCTGACAGCATCGAGGGGATCGGACTTGCCTTGCCGGCGCCGGTCCTGCCGGTCAGAACGATCCACTTCCACGATCCGCACACCGGCCGCGGCGATGTGGCGGGCCAGGCCGGCGCCGTTTAGCTGCCGGTCCCTTCGATCCCCACCAGGCACACGGTCCCGAACCTGCCCAGCCAGTCCAGCAACCGGGCGTATCCAGCCGGGGTAGCCGGGAACTCCTCGACGCCGAGCAACCCGCCGACCGGGTCGAGCGCGGCCGCAACGTGGGCGTCCGCGTGGGTGTCCACCCCGCCGGTGATGGGACGTGTTTCTACGATGGTCACCCCCCGGCCCAACGCCAACGACTTAAGGCATCGCCCGATAGGTGGCTAAATCCGGAGGCGCGAGCCGTGCGAGGAACAACCATTCCGGGCCGCATCCTGACCGGCCAGCCACATCGTCACGAGCGCTTCCCCCGCCGGCTCCGCTGGACGCTTCGCAAGTGCTGCGACAGAGAGCAACGGTATCAGCACGAAGCGTGACATGATCGTAATCTCCTCCCCGGCACCCTGCGGCTGCTGCCGCCGTGCAGCCTCAACCGACCAGTATTAAGCGTCCAGGGCGGTGCTACGGTATCGCGGCTGGCGATCGGGCGATGATCACGGGCTGACCGGCCGATCGGGCAGCGGGCCGGTCAGCGCATGCAGGGTCAGCACAAACCTCAGCCGAGGCGGCCGGCCAGGTCCTGGTGCAGCTCCCAGAGCCGGGTGGGCAGGTGCTGGTGGAAGGTGCGGAAGAACTCGGGGATGTGCTCGGCCTCCAGCTTCCAGGCCTCGGTGTTCACCGTGAGCAACAGGGCCAGGTCGGCCCAGCTCAGGTTCAGGCCGTCGAGGTCCAGCGAGCCCGGCGCCGGGAGATAGCCGATCGGGGTCTGCACGGCCGTGGCGTCGCCGGACAGCCGTTGAATGATCCACTTCAGCACGCGGATGTTCTCGCCGAAGCCGGGCCACACGAACTTGCCGCTGGCGTCCTTGCGGAACCAGTTCACATAGAACAGCCGCGGCAGCTTTGCGGGGTCGGCCGTCTGGCTGATGTTCAGCCAGTACGCGAAGTAGTCGCCCATGTTGTAACCGCAGAACGGCAGCATCGCGAACGGGTCGTGCCGCAGCTCGCCGACCTTGCCCTCGGCGGCAGCGGTCTTCTCGGAGGCGATGTTGGCCCCGAGGAACACTCCGTGCTCCCAGTCGAAAGACTCGATCACCAGCGGCACAGTGCTGGCGCGCCTGCCGCCGAATAGGATCGCCGAGATCGGCACGCCCGTGGGGTCATCCCACTCCGGCGCGATGATCGGGCACTGATCGGCCGGGGTGGTGAACCGGGCGTTGGGGTGCGCCGCAGGCTCGGGCGAGTCCGGGGTCCAGTCCCGGCCCTTCCAGTCGATCAGGTGCGCGGGCGGCTCGTCGGTCAGGCCCTCCCACCACACGTCGCCGTCGTCGGTCCGGGCGACGTTGGTGAAGATGCTGTTGCCCCACATGGTCGCCACCGCGTTGGCGTTGGTCTTCATGCCGGTGCCGGGCGCGACACCGAAGAAGCCGGCCTCCGGGTTGATCGCATACAGCCTGCCGTCCGCGCCGAACCGCATCCAGGCGATGTCATCGCCGATCGCCTCGACCTTCCAGCCGGGAATGGTGGGCTGCAGCATGGCCAGGTTGGTCTTGCCGCACGCGGACGGGAAGGCCGCCGCGATGTACTGCGACTCCGCCTCCGGCGGGGTGATCTTGAGGATGAGCATGTGCTCGGCCAGCCAGCCCTCATCCCGCGCCATCACCGAGGCAATCCGCAGCGCGTAGCACTTCTTGCCGAGCAGCGCATTCCCGCCATACCCAGAACCGTAGGACCAGATCTCCCTGGTCTCGGGGAAGTGCGAGATGTACTTGGTCTGGTTGCAGGGCCACGGCACGTCCGCCTGGCCGGGCTCCAGCGGGGCGCCGACCGAGTGGACAGCACGGACGAACGATCCGGTCTCCTCGATCGAGCGCAGCGCCGGCGTTCCCATCCTGGTCATGATCCGCATCGACACGGCCACGTAGGGCGAGTCAGTGATCTCCACCCCGAGCTGGGAGATGCTGCTGCCGAGCGGGCCCATGCAGAACGGGATCACGTACATGGTGCGGCCGCGCATGCAGCCGTCGAAGATCTCCGCGAAAGTCTCGCGCATCTCGCCGGGCGCGATCCAGTTGTTGGTCGGGCCCGCGTCATCTTCCTTCTCCGAGCAGATGAACGTCCGGTCCTCGACACGTGCCACGTCACTGGGGTCGGAAGCGCAGTAGAAGCTGTTCGGGCGCAGCTTCGGGTTCAGCCGCGTGAAGGTTCGGTTCTCGACGAGCAGGCTGGTCAGCCGCTCCCATTCGTCCTTCGAGCCGTCACACCAGACAACGTCGCCAGGCTTGGTCAGCGCCGAGATATCGCGGACCCACTCGGCCAGCTCGGGGAGGCTTGTTTCTGTCTGGTCATCAAAAAGGTCTGCGCTGGACATTGCTATCTCCCCTGTACAGGACTTGCGGGCGCAGCAAGCGATCGCGCCCGCGCGGCGATGTCCCGCGCCCACGCGACCAGCCCGCCGTGTGCGGTCGGGGCCTGGTCCAGCCCCGGAATCTCCTCGGCCACCTGATCTCCTTCCGGCCAGTTCTTCCTCACGCGGCTGGAATGCCAGCGCGCCCCGTGGTCACCGCGGCTCCCGGGGCCGTACCTCAGCCAGCAGCCCTTGGCACAAGACCGCCGCCCCCTTGGGCAGGACGGTTCCGGGCAAGGCCAAGGCCCGAGCCCATGACGGTAGGCGACACGGCGCACGAACCCCAGCCGCTCGCGGTATGCCCCGGCCCCGTATTCGTCGCCGACCAGCCGGGCTCGGTCATCTTGCGGGCCGCCTCATCGATGCCCGTGCGCAACCCGGCTGCGAAATCTCCCACGGCATCTCGTCCGCCCAGCCCGAGCCAGGCCAGCTCCACGACCTAACAGAAGCATTCTCTATGCAATTAACAATTCATGCAATACCTCCCAGCCGGCCGACGCTCCATTCGCGCCGGGGGCCCGGCCCTCAGCGGGGTCAGCCGACGGCATCCTGGACGGCGGCGGCAGGCCCGGCCGGACCTCGATCTCCTCCAGCCGCCACCCGGGGGCAACGCGGACCATGTCCAGGAAGCTCACGATCGCCGGGTGCAGGGCGAGCACCCCCATCCGGCTGCCGCTCACGTCGTAGGGCGAGACCACATGGTCAGCGCCGGCCCGGCGCAGCGTGTCCGCTGACTCGGGATCGGAGGCCCTGGCGACGATGGTCAGCTGAGGGTTTATCGCGCGGGCGGTCAGCGTGGTGTAGACGTTGATCGCGTCGAAGTCCACAGCACACAACAGCCCGCTGGCCTGCTCCACGCCGGCGCGGCGCAGCACGGCCTCCTGGGTGGGGTCGCCAGCCAGGTGGGGGACGGGACGCCGTCCCCGCGCAGCTGCGTCACCGCAGCCCGGCCGACCCGGCCGTAGGCGCAGACGATGTAATGGCCGCGCATCCGGCCCAGCAACGCATCCATCCGCTTCCTCCGCAGCCAGATCGCCAGTTCCACCAGCTGGGTGAACGCGCTGAGAGCGGCCGCCAGGGCGACCACGCCGAGCGCCAGCAGCGGGATCGTGAACATCTTTCCCGCCGCGTCCAGCGGGTGCACCTCGCCGTATCCCACGGTGGTGAGCGTGATAACGGTCATGTAGAACGCGTCCAGCAGCCCCCAGCCCTCAACCACCTTGTAGCCGGCCGACCCGTAGGCCACCGCCACGGCCACCAGCACCAGGGGCAGCCGCAGTCTGGCGAACAAGCCCGCCCGCCGCACCCGACGCCACCCCCTCTGGACCAGGACAACGAGCATGACCCAGACACCAGGAACATAGCCCCGGCGATGGGCCGCTGACACGCCCGCGCGCCGCCCGGGGACCCCGCCCGCCTGCCGCCGTCACCCGTCCCTGCCCCGCCCGGCCGCACCCCCCGCCCACGGGCACCGGCGCGGCGGGATCCCTGCGCAGGGCCGTGTGAGCCGCATCCCTGCCGGGACCGGGAAGCGCGGCGGGGCCTGGAGGGAGCATGACAGCCGCCCGGGCCCACTGAAGAACGTCAGGGGCTACCAGGGCATGCGGCAGCCGTCGGCGTCGATGACGTTCACCCAGAACTCGTCGCCGGCGCCGGGATGCTCGCCGAGGCCGCGCGGACAAGCCGCGCACCTGCTCCCGGGTACGCAGGTACTCACCGGCGCCCTCCAGGATCGCCAGGTCGGGCGGGACCTCGGTGCCACCGCCATCGCTGGCCGGGCCGGGTGCGGACCACGATGTACCCGGCGATGCTGGTCAGGCATGGAGGTGACGCGCGTGTCGCAGGACCTGCTGACGCGCATCTCCCCTCCTCCGTCAACCAGTTGCTAAGATTAGCAATTGCTGAGCCTGGTGACGAGGGCTGGGGGGCCGTTATCAGGGATGATGGGCTGCATGAGGTGAGACCATCAGGCGATCCAGGCCCTGAGGGACACGGGTGGATGGGCGCTAGGAGGCTGCCTAGGTGAGCACGCCGCTGTACCAGCTGAAGGCGGACTTCTTCAAGACGCTGGGCCATCCCGCCCGGATCCGGGTGCTGGAACTGCTCAGCGACCGCGAGCACGCGGTCGCGGAGATGCTCCCGCAGGTCGGCATCGAGCCGGCGCACCTGTCGCAGCAGCTGGCGGTGCTGCGCCGCGCGAACCTGGTGACATCCCGCAAGGAAGGCTCCACCGTCTACTACTCGCTGGCCAGCCCGCACGTCGCCGACCTGCTGGCGGTGGCCCGGCTGATCCTCACCGGGGTGCTGTCCGGGCAGGCCGAGCTGCTCAACGACCTGCGCGCCTCGGCCGGCTCCGGCTGACACCCCGCGCACGGCTGCGGCAGGCACCCCGCACGCGTAGTGGCCACCCCCCGAGAATATGGCCGATAACAACGCCTACGACATCCACCTGTCCGCGCAGAATGCCCACATCTGGACGACCAGCATCTTGATCGGCACCGAGCCGACGCCCGCCCAATCATCGGCAGGCCGTTTATGCGAGCCGACTGAGATCGCTGTCACTCAACGGATCTTACCCATCTGCCGATTAGTGCGGAGTGAAACCCGTAGGCGCGGCGGCCGCGCGGCACCAGAAGGTAGGCTTCGAGGGACTGAGCGGCAATGAGCGTATGGAAAGCCAGTGGTTCTGAAGGTGGTTCGGTGCCCCCTGTCTGCGGCGAAAAGACTGGTTCTTACGTGCTTGGTCACTCCCAGTGCGAGCTTGATCGTCTGCGGTCCCAGGCGCAGCTGGTGGCGCCGTTCACGCGGCAACTGCTGCTCGATGCGGGGATCGTTCGCGGTATGCGGGTACTCGACGTAGGAAGCGGTGCGGGCGATGTCGCGTTCCTGGCCGGAGAGCTAGTTGGACGGACGGGGGAAGTGATAGGCACCGACGTCTCAGCAGCAGCAATCGCCGCGGCGACCGAAGCCGCCCGAGCACGGTCTGCGGCGAACGTTGGATTCGTCAAAGCTGATCCCACCGACATGTTCTTCGAGAAGCCGTTCGACGCCGTCATCGGCCGTTACGTGTTGTTGTTTGCCGCTGATCGCGGCGGCACGCTCGCGCGACTGCTGCGCCATCTGAGGCCTGGAGGTGTCGTCGCTTTCCACGAGCCGGACTGGAGTTTCGTCCGCTCCGTTCCAGGTGCCTCGACCTACGACCGTTGCTGCCAATGGATTGTCGAGACATGGCGCCTGGCCGGCACGCCGAATGACATGGCCGACCAGCTGCACGCGGCATTCCTCGCCGCGGGGCTACCCGCGCCCGTGATGCGGATGCAGACGCACATCGGCGCGGGCGGCGGGATTGAATGGTGGCTCGAGGCCGTCGCGGACCTCGTCGCTAGCTTGCTTCCAGCTATGGAGCGATTCGGCATCACGACCGCGACTGAAGCCGACGTGGCCACGTTGGCTAATCGCTTGAGCAACGAGGTCAAGTCCACGACGAGCGTGATCATCGGACGTGCCGAAGTCGGTGCATGGTCACGCCTCTGAGGCCTTGCCCTCGGTGCCCCACACCACGCCAGGGGTGGGGTCAAAGTAGGTTGTAATGCTTGCTGAGCTGTGGTTATTGCCTTGGCTGGGGTTTGTGGTTTGCGTGGTATGACGGCCTGGTGACTGATGAGCGAGATGTTCCTGGTGAGCTGAGGGTCCGCCTTGTCCGCGAGGACGAGGTGGCCTGGTACAACGCGTTGATGGCGGAGCACCACAGCCTGGGGGTGGCGGCGTCGGGCCGGGTGCTGCGGTACGTCGCGAAGCCGGCGGGGTTCCGCTGGTGCTGGGCACGTTCGGGTCGGCGGCGTGGCGGGTGCCGGTGCGCGATGACCTCATCGGCTGGGACGGGCAGCAGCGGGCGGCGCGGCTGGAGCGGGTGTGCGCGAATCAGCGGCTGTGCGTGCTCCGGCCGCCTCCGGGGTGCCGCACGCCGCGTCGCGGGCCCTGGCCAGCATGCTGCGCCGCCTGCCTGCCGACCATCTGCAGGCATTCGGGGTGCGGCTGGTTGCCGTCGAGTCGTTCACCGACCCAGCCACGCACGCGGGGACGGTGTACAAGGCGTGCGGGTTCACCGCGGCCGGGGCGACGGCCGGGTACGGCAGGTCCCGCGGCCGGGACCATTACGTGCATCACGGCCGGCCGAAGACGTGCTGGCTGCGGGAGCTGGCGCCTGGCGGCCTGGCGGCGCTGAAGGCGGGCTTCGACTCCCCGGCGCTGACCGGGCGGCGCGGCCCGGACTTCAACGCCCTTGACGTCGGCGGGGAGCGCGGGCTGCTGGGCTACCTGGGCAAGGTAGCCGACCACCGCAAGCCGAAGGGAGTCCGGCACGGCCTGGCGGCGATCCTGACCGTGGTCGCGGTGGCCCGGCTGTCGGGGGCGGACTCGCTGACGCGGCCGCGCAGTTCGCGGCGACCATGCCGCAAGAGGCGCTGCGCCGCTGCGGGATCCGGTACAACAAGCGGCTAGGCCGGCAGGTGCCGCCCAGCTTCAAGACGATCAAGCGGGCCGTGACGGCGGTCGACGCGAAAGCCGCCGATGAGCAGCTGTGCGCCTGGCTGCGGGCCGAGGCCGCCGCGGGCCGGCTGGACTGGCGGCACATCGCCGTCGACGGCAAGACCATGCGCGGCGCGGCCCGGCCCGACGGCACCGCCCGCACCTGCTGTCCGCCTACGACGTCAGCGCCGGCACCGTCCTGGGCCAGGCCGAGGTCGACGGCAAGACCAACGAGATCACCTGCTTCGTCCCGCTGCTGCAGGCCATCCTCGACGGCCGCGGAGCCGTCCGCGGCAGCGACGGCAGCGGCGCACGGCAGCGGGCACAGCAGCAGCAGCAGCAGCAGCAGAAGAAGAAGAAGAAAGCGGGGACCAGGAGCTGGTCATCGTGACGGCGGACGCGATGCACACCCAGGCCGGGCACGTGGAAGCGATGAACGCCCTCGGCGTGGCCTGGATCCTCACCCTCAAGGACAACCAGCCCGGCCTGTACGCCGCGGCCGACGCCTGGAACTGGGAAGACGAGCCCGTCCTGCACGCCACCAGCGAGATCAGCCGCAGCCGGCACGAGGTTCGCACCATCCGTGTCACCAGCCAGATTCCTGACCTGATCAGGGAACGCCTCCCCAGCACGCACAGCTCGCGCTCATCGAGCGGTACCGTCACCCCGTCCGCGGCCGGGAGGCCGCGGACGCCTGCCGCGCCGCCGGAGACGAGGCCCCCATCGCCTGCGCGCAGTCATACCGCACGAAACTGTCCTGCGAGACCGTCCTGGCCGTCACCGCGCTCACCCCCGGCCAGGCGGCTCCGCCTTCCTCCTCGAACACAACCGCGACCACTGGGCCATCGAGAACGGCCTGCACCACCGCCGCGACGTCACCCTCGGCGAAGACGCCTCCCGGCTCCGCGCAGGCCGGTCCTGGCAGCTGTTCGCCGCCCTCGGCAACCTCACCGTCAGCGTCCTCAACGCCCGGCCACCGCAACCACGCCGCCGCCCGGCGCCATAGGCCTGGGACCGCACGGCCTGCGCGCCCTCAAACTGCTCGGCCTGTAACCCCAGAAAGAGATCAAACCGTAACACCCCAGCCAAACCCCGGGTACCGGCTTTGACCCCAGCCCTGCACACCACGCAGCCTTGGCGATGGTCGCCGGCGACGGAGCACTCGGGTTCTGGAAGGCGCTGCGCGATGTGTTTCCCGAGACGAGGGAACAGCGCTGCTGGTTCCATAAAATCGCAAACGTTCTCGGCGCGCTGCCGAAGTCCGCGCACCCGGGTGCGAAGAAGGCCCTGGCAGAAATCTGGAACGCCGAGGACAAGGACAAGGCGCGTAAGGCCGTCAAGGCGTTCGCCGCTGCCTACGGCGCGAAGTTCCCCAAGGCCGTCGCGAAGATCACGGGCGATGAAGAGGAGCTGCTCGCGTTCTACGACTACCCTGTGGGGTTCCAGAACTCGGCCACCAGTCTTAACCTGGGCTTCTACGCGGCCCGCTCGTATTCGTTGAGGAGGCCACCGGGGACCGGGCAGGCGCTTGACCTGCTCGTGGGAGAGGTCGGCGGCGGGGTGGTCGGCCCGGGCGGGCGGAGCTGGCGGCTGCGGTGGGGGCGTCATTCCCGTTGTAGCGGGCCTCGTACTGGGCCAGAACCGCCCGCAGATGTCGCTCACCGAAGATCAGCATCCGGTCGGTCACCTCCGTCCGGGCGGTGAGCACAAACCTTTCGGCATAGGCGTTCGCCCGAGGGCTCCGAGGCGGGTGTGTAGCGGCCTCGATAGAAGCACGGCGAGGACCGCGTCGAAGGATCCGGTGAACTGCCCAGGCCGGTCAGCAGACCAGGAACCGACAAGCCCGCGGCCCGATCACCGAGGTCCATCAGGAGATTCCGGGATCTGCTGGGTAGTCCGCCGGCCCGTCCGGGTTCGCGGTCACCCCGAGGATGTGCACGTAGCGGCTGCCGACCTCAATCACGAACAGGCAGTACAAGCGGCGGAGCGTCACGGCGCAGTCCACGTGAAAGAAGTCGGCCGCAAGCATCGTCGAGGCTTGGGAGTGGCACAAACTGCCGCCACCTCGTATCGGTGTGCCGTTTCGGCGCCGGGGGATCCGCAACGCCTTGAGGACCCGGCGGATCGTGGACGCGCTAGCCGGGTGGCCGAGTTGGGCCGCCGCCCTGGATCCGCTGGTACCCCCAGCCGGTGTTATCGGTGGCGAGCCGCTGGATCAGCGCGGTGATCTCGGCGCTGACCGGCGGCCGGCCTGTCTGGCGCGGGTAGGTCCATTTC
>CAWGAE010000007.1:0-395339 GCA_963820395.1 uncultured Actinomycetota bacterium
CATGGCCGACGGCGGCGGCGACCCTGCGGTCGGCTGCGGCATGGCGGACCCGGCGTCCCGGGGCGCGGCCGGCGGTTCAGACCGTGGTGTGACGGCATCAGCGGTGCGGCCGGCCTCCGGCTCACCGCCACCAGGCGGCCCGCCCGGCTCCACCAAGAGTCCTGTCGCCGGCTCCGCGAGGGGCTCCGGAGCAGGCCCCATGACGGTCTCGCCGGGTGGAGCGGGCCTGCCAGGCCATTCCCCCGCAACCGCCTTCCACAGCTCAGGCGTCGGCGCGGCAGGCCGCGGGGGCGGCCCCGTGGCTCCCGCCACCACAGGCCGCTCCAAGCCTCCCGCCACCACGGGCCCCGTGGCTCCCGCCATCACCGGCGGCTCCAAGACCCTTTCTACCATGGGCGCAGGGTCGGGCTCAGCCGGGAACCCCGCAGCGGGCGGCGGACCCGGCTCGGCCACGGACTCCGCGGCAGCTTCACCAGTAGGCTCGGCGGCTGGCTCAATGATGGGCTGGGCAGCAGGCTCCATGAAACGCCGCGCGTCGGGCCCGGCCGCGGATTCGCCCAGATCAGGCTGCCGATGGGACCACACCACCATCGCCGGGTCATCTGGTGCAGGCTGCCACCCGGGGGGCTGCGCGGGCGCATCGGCCGGGCGCCATTGCGCCGGGGGCGGCAGTTCGCCACGTATCAGCGGCTCATCCGGCGGCAGGGGCTCACCGGACGGCAGCGAACTCGCCATGGCCAGCCACTCATCGGCGGGCGGCACGTTGTACCAGTCGGCTTCCTGCCCCGCGACCTGCTGCTCCGCAGCGCGTTCGGCCTCCGCACCGAGCCGCTCTTGCATGGCGTGCCATCGCAACGCCCACTCATCCTCATCGCCGTGGCATGCGCGGACGAAGGCCAGGGTGAGGGGGAATGACGGCACGATCCGCCCGCTCACCGCCGCCGCAAGCTCGGTGGAGGGCTGCTCCGACCGGCGGCCTAGCTCGTCGAACGGGGGACTGCCCGCGGCCAGCCGTAGCCCTTGCAGGCTCACGGCGAACTCAGCCAGCGGACCGACCAGCGGCTCAGATGGCTCCTCGGAGCGTCCCATTCACGCGACCTTCCTGAGGATTCCCAGGGGACTAAAGGCAATCAAAACGGACCTGAGCCGAAGGGACAACCCATCCTGCTACCCCGCGCCAATAAAGACTCACCACCTGTTAGGGGGGCCGTGCCACGGCTCTCCCCTTCCGCACGGCGCATGCGCAGGGCCTTCCCCGACGTCAGCGGGCCGGCCAGTATCCCGCTCCCGCCGCGCGCACCGGGAACGCGCCGACCGGAAACGGGCCTACCGGAAACGGGCGCACCGGAACGGGGCGCACCGTGAAACGGGTGGTACGAATGACGGCATGACAGCGGGCGCGGCCGACGAGGCCCTACGGGACCAGGCGGAGCGGTGCCTTCGCGCCCTCGCCGGTGCGCAGGCGCGGCTCCGCGATGACCAGTGGACCGCCATCCGGGCGCTGGTCCTCGAGCGCCGCCGCGCGCTCGTCGTGCAGCGCACCGGATGGGGCAAGTCGGCCGTCTATTTCGTCTCGACCGCCTTGCTGAGAGGGCGCGGCGCCGGGCCCACCGTCATCGTGTCGCCGCTGCTCGCGCTGATGCGTAACCAGATCGCCGCCGCGCAGCGGGCCGGCATCCACGCCCGCACGATCAACTCGGCCAACACCGGCGAATGGGAGCAGATCTACGCTGAGGTCGGGTCCGGTGCGGCCGACGTTCTGCTCGTGAGCCCGGAGCGGCTGGGCAACCCGGACTTCCGCGACCTGGTGCTGCCGAAGCTGACCACATCCGCCGGGCTGGTCGTCATCGACGAGGCACACTGCATCTCAGACTGGGGCCACGACTTCCGGCCTGACTACCGCCGCCTGCGCACCTTCGTCGCAGACCTGCCGCCCGGCGTACCGGTGCTCGCCACCACCGCCACCGCGAACGCCCGCGTCACCCGCGACATCGCCGAGCAGCTCAGTTCCGGCTGGCGCGGGCCAGGCGAGCCACCGGAGCACGCTGGTGCTGCGCGGGCCGCTGGACCGTGACAGCCTGCGTCTGGCCGTCGTCAGCCTGCCGGTTCCCGCGCAGCGGCTGGCCTGGCTCGCCGACCACCTCGGTGACCTGCCGGGCTCGGGCATCGTCTATACGCTCACCGTGGCCGCAGCGCACGACGTCGCGGGTTTCCTGCGCGCGCAGGGACACGACGCCGCGTCTTACAGCGGCCAGACCGACGAAGCGCAGCGGCTGCGCGTGGAAGACGACCTCCTCGGCGGCAGGCTCAAAGCGGTCGTGGCGACAAGCGCGCTCGGCATGGGGTTCGACAAGCCCGACCTCGGATTCATCGTCCACCTGGGCGCGCCGCAATCACCGGTCGCGTACTACCAGCAGATCGGCCGGGCCGGACGCGCCGTGACGCGCGCCGACGTCATCTTGCTCCCTGGCGCGGAGGACCGGGATATCTGGGCCTATTTCGCCAGCCTCGCGTTCCCGCCAGAACGTGTGGTCCGCGCCACGCTCGCGGCGCTGGCCAGCGTGGATGCCCCGCAATCGGTGGCGGCGCTTGAGACGAGGGTGGATCTCACGCGCAGCCGTTTGGAAATGATGTTGAAGGTGCTCGACGTGGACGGCGCGGTACGGCGGGTGCGGGGCGGCTGGGAGGCGACCGGGCGGCCCTTCGCCTACGACGCCGAGCGGTACGCCCGCGTCGCCGCCGAACGCGCACGTGAGCAGGAGGCGATGCTCGGGTACGCGGCGACCGCGGGCTGCCGGATGGAGTACCTGCGCCGCGAACTCGACGACCCGCAGGCGGCACCGTGCGGCCGCTGTGACAACTGCACCGGGCGGGCCCGGCCGACCGAGATCAGCGCCGCGGCGGCCGCCGCGGCAGCTGCCCGGCTGCGGCGCCCGGGGGTCGAGGTCACGCCGCGCCGCATGTGGCCGGCCGGGATGAAGCCGCTTGGCGTCATGCTTTCTGGGCGCATCCCGGCGGAGGTCGCCGCCGAACCC
This sequence comes from uncultured Actinomycetota bacterium, assembly GCA_963820395.1. GTDB lineage: Bacteria > Actinomycetota > Actinomycetes > Streptosporangiales > Streptosporangiaceae > DATFVJ01. Next base: position 3,036 of record CAWGAE010000007.1, read on the forward strand.
GGCCGGGCCGTCGGCCGCCTGACCGACATCGGCTGGGGCAGCCGGCTGCGGCGGATGCTTGCCGACGGCGCGCCCGACGAGCCCTTGCCCGACGAGGTGTTCGGCGCGGTCGTGCAGGTGCTCGCGGCCTGGGACTGGCCCAGGCGCCCGGCGGGGGTGGTGACCCTGCCTTCGCATAGCCGTCCCGAGCTCATCACCGGGCTTGGCGAGCGGATCGCGCGGACTGGCCGGCTCCCCTACCTGGGCGGGCTCGGCTATGCGAGCGACACCCCGGTCGGCCGCCAGCACAACAGCGCGCAGCGGCTGCGCGCGTTGTGGCAAGCGATTACGGTCCCGGGACCGCTGCGGGCGTCAGTCGCGGAGGTTAACGGCCCCCTGCTCGCGGTGGACGACCGGATCGAGACCGGCTGGACAATGACGGTGGCCGCGAAACTGCTGCGTGAGGCCGGTGCGCCAGCGGTGCTCCCATTCGCGCTTGCCGTCACAACCTGATCATTGACGCGGCTAAGTTTCATGATCCCGGTAATTTTGCCGCGCTATTCGCCAAAATGTTACCGGGATCATGATCTGGTCCGCGACGGGGCGCCGCGCGACTGACGGCTGCCGAGATCCAGGAGACCGGGGCCGCGCAGCCACCAGGTCATGGGCTCCAGGTCGAGCACGGCGAAGTTCCGCCTTCTGCCGTTGGCGCTGAGCCCGGTCACCTGCACGGGCCCATAGCCGAAATCACAGGTGCGCTGATACGCACGGTGGAGATGGCCGTGCATCAGATGCGATGGCTGCGCAGCATCGACGATGCGCTGAAGCCGTTCCCTGTGTCTGTTGTTGCGCTCGAGGTCTTCGGGCGCCCACCAGGACGGCGGGCGGGGAAGGTGTGGACGACGCCGGAAGGGCAGTCATGGCAGGCCATCACGTCCGCGTGACCGCCTGCGCGCAATGGCGGCTGCCTGCTCGTCGCTGATCTCTTCCTGCGGCCACCAGTCCCGGCCCTCGGTGCGGGCCGCCCTGTCCAGGCTGACCCCACCGCCGCAGGCGAGCCATTCGCGGCCGTGCCAATTCCAGCGGTGACCGCGCGGGAGGTGGAAGATGTTCGGCCGCACAATCACGCGTCCATCCGGCGTCGGGTCATCGGCCATCCGGGTTAGCTGCGAGAAGTCCTCGTGATTCCCGTCAACGAACCACAATTGCGCGCCGACCCGCTGCAGCGCTCCGCTCAGGCTCGCCAGGTAATGCTCTCCGATGGTGTCTGGCCAGATCCCGAAGTCCCCGAGGTGGAGGATCAGCAGGTCGTCCTCGCCGCCGAGTAGTCCACGGACGCGGCCGATGACGTGCAGCGCCCAGTCCTGGTCGCCGTGCCAGTCACCCGCGACCACGATGCGCCGCGGCGGTGTGGCCAGAACATCACCCGGCCCGGGCTGTGCAGCCATGTCTGATTTGTAGCCCTCTCCCTGACGATCCGCTCCCTGGCGCCGGATCAGCCTGTGGCCGGATCCAGCAGGACGCGGCGTTTCAGGGTAACGAGAGTGGCGATCGGGACGAGCATCAGCCCGGCGAGCGCCCAGGCCAATCCGAACCACCCGGCGAGGGGCCCCGAGGCCGCCGACCAGGCCCGCCGCATATCAGCCAGGGCTAACGCCTGGTCAGGTGTTCCTTCAGCCCTCCGACGGTCAGAAACCGCTCCGCCGCGGCACGCTCCTCCTTCGTTGGTCTCACGTAGCGGTACTCGGGCATGGTCAGCTCGACGTGGTCGTCCCGAGGCACGGAGCGGTTGAAGGCCGGCTCGAGGAGCGGCGCGGCGGCATCGCGCCGGGTAAGCGCCGGGCCGAGGTCGAACCGCTCCCGCATGGTGCGGAGGACCGAGCAGGTGTGGAACTGGTAAGCAGTCAGATACCGAACGGCCCCGCTGGGTGACACCATCGCGCTGGTCCGGCTGACCCTGCGAGCAACGGCCGTCGCGCCCAGCCAGCCCGGATCACCCGAGCCAGAGTTCACTCTCGGCACGCGAGGCAGTGGCGGGTAGCACCCGGGGACAGCTAACCGTGAGCCGTACCCTGGGCAGCGGCCAGCGCCTCGTTGGAGAACGTGGCCCGGAAGAAAGCCGTAGGCGGCGGCTACCACCGCACCAGCCAGAATATGGAGTTCGCCCTGGCCCCGAAACTGGGAGTGCAGGATCTCCAGCGGGATGATCAAAAAATAGCGGCATAAAAAAAGCCAAGGGGACCTTCCGGAAGTAGATAGTCAGCCCTATCCCTCCCAATAGAAGCCAACGACGAGCGCCGCCATGCGGTTATTGGCGACCAGCCGCTCGGGGCGGGACCCGGATGAGTGCTCACCGCGCCAAGCGGGCACCCGCACGGCATCACCTCAGCGGACCCGCCGGACCGGTATTTGGCCCTGCGTGCGCCAGGCGGGCCACGTACCGTCTCAGCGATCACCCGGGAAAGCAGGGTTACGGGGGCAACTCTGCGACACCTTGCGCCACTGCGCATGGTGCGCACAGCGCTACGTCCACATCACCGTCCCGGTTCGTAGAGAGCCGACGCGTGATCACCGCGTGTTTGTCACATACGCCCATGTCGTCCGGGTGTGACCTGGCGCAGGAGCAGCCGCAGTCACGCTGGGCCCAGACAGGCGCGATGCGCCAACCCGCCAGCACCGCGCGGACGGCCGGGTCGCTGGCGAGCTTATGCAACGCTTCGGTAGTCGCTGCCGCCGTCCGCTCCGCCCACTCGGCGACCACTGCCGCGGCAGCCTCCCAGGCAGCGACGAACTGCCGTACCGGGTTGTCCCCGTCGCCGCTCACAACCACATCTTCTCACCCATGGTCGGGAGTAACCACACTCTCTTGCGGGTGTTCAGGTGACCGGTAGCAGCGCGGATGACCCACGACGGGGCCCACCCACACGCGACCACGTGCTACAGCTTCTCCAGCAGTGTGGTGAGCCGCCTCGACGACCCAAACTCGGTGAACATGTGCGGGCTTTTTTGCTTGATCAATTACCGGTAGGCCCTGCACTCACTGAAGCTGCGAACGCAGCACAGCATCAATATGACCTGATAGCGCCGCTGCACCTCGGCTCGCCTTCCGGCGAACTCCGCATCCCTTCCGGCGAACTCCGCATCGAAATACTCGTCCATCCCGGGCTGATACCGCCGCGCCGGTCGAGCGCGAGCACCAGGGCGGCGTCGCCATAGGCGAGTGCGTCTGCCAGTTCACCGCCAGTCAGCGGGCCTGGCCCCGGCCGCGGTACAGATTCAGCACGCCGCGGCCGACGGCAGCAACCGTCTGGACCGGAATCGAAAAACATCGCTCGCACCCCGCCCTGCACTGGCGCAGCCGCGAACGTGGGCCAGCGGCGCGCACTGCCCGCCGACCATAGATCTGTGACCAGTACGGCGCCGTCCGCACTTAGGGCGTCTATACACGGACGCTCGCCCAGGGTGGACTGCAGCTCCTCCAGCTCATCACTCCGCGGGTCCGTAGCGAACACCGGCTCACGAAGCCGCGCGCCCCGAGCCATTGACGGGCCCGCCCCATCGGCCGCTACCGCCTGCATGCAGGCAATACAGGCATGGCGTATGGAGACCCGATCGCCGCCTCCGCCGCGGCCTGCGACCCTGTGACGTTCGGCGCCGACGTCCCTTGCGCGGCGACCGGCATTGCTCATGTCAGGCGGTCACAGCACCCGCGCAGTTCGAGCCAGACCGTGCGACCGCGCTCGTTACCGCAGTAGCCCCATCGGTCGGTGATCAGCTCGACGAGGCCGAGCCCGCGTCCGTCTTCTGCCAGCTCGTCGACTGGACGAGTGGCAGGTGCCTTATCCGAACCCTCGTCCCTGACGGCGATGATCAGTAAGGTTTCGTCCCGGTAGATGATGACGTCGAAGTGGCCGCCGCTGCCGGTTGCGGTGTGTTCCACGGCGTTGGTGGCCAGTTCGCTGACCAGGAGCACTGCTTCGTCGAGGACCGGGCATGAAGCAAGGACGCGCCGGGTGAAGTCGCGTGCTTTGGCGATCTGGTCTGCGCGTCCGGGGAAGACGCGCCGTTTGGGGCGTGCGGTCAGCACGGCGGCTCCGTCATGGCCGGATACGGTAGGCACGGACGCCGATGTCACTAGAGCGGGTCGTAGGCCCTTCTCGTCGTGCGGGTCCAGGCGGAAGGGAACCCACGCGATTGTGCGGGCCGGCGGGGTCAGAATCACGCCAGCGCGGCTGGCCAGCGGCCGGAGTTGGGGTGGCCGACCCAGATCGGGTACATCTTCGGCGGCATTGGCGCTGATCACCGCTTCCCCGGGCACACTTCAAGAGACGCACCAGCACCCCGAGGCCGCTGGAGTCGATGTACTCCAGGCCCGCCAAGTCCACGATGACCCGCGGGCCATACGCCGCCACCGCGGCCGACAGATGCGCGGCGACGCTCGGCGCATCGGCGAGATCAAGCTCTCCGCGCAAGGCCACGACCCAGTGGCCGTTGAATTCACGCGTGCTCAAAATCACGTTAAACATGGGCGTACCCCCTGCTGATCAAGCAGCCAGGCGGGGTCTCGACCCAACAGCTAATACCGAGCTTTCCACCGTTGACCCTACGCCGCCTATCCGGCCCGCGCCGCACCCATTTCGGCAAGAGAATAACGAAGAGGGCCGGGCCAGATTCACGATGTGTCCAATGCCGAGTTGGCAAAGGCGGTATATCAGCGATACATTTCCCGCATTATCCAGAAATTTACGGGTGCCTCGTTGATCAGCCCCGACGCTCGCCGGTTCGTGCGGCACGGATTGGGTATGGACGCGCCTTCCGGGGCTGCCAGTGGGTGATAGAGAGGCAGACCGCGCCTGCCCCGCTTCGCTGCCTGAGCAGCCGTAGAGGCTTTAATGTCAAGCCTGTCCTGGCGTGCATCACCAACGACGTTGACAGTTCGCGGTCGTCCTGCCCGCAGTGGACAGGCTTGAGGTTGGAGGGGCGGCTGCGTAGCCTGAGCGCTGGCAGCCACGGTATCCCGGCTAGCCCTCGCAGCACTGCCCTCGCAGCACTGCCCTCGCAGCACTACCCGGCTGCGTTGGGCCGTAGGCGCTCCGGGTCTCGGAAATCGGCAATGGCCTTGCCGATTTGAGCCTCGATGGTGTAGGTCCTAGCGGCCTGGCCTTGCCGGTCTCACGGTTAGGGTCAGCTGGCCCTGACTGTTGACGATCTGGTCTCGACCCGCTGCAACTATTCACGCTCCCCCGGCGCCCTGCGCGGGCGGGGTCCAAGGCTGAGCCCACGCAGGAAGCGCCGGGGGGCGGCGGCGCGCAGCGCTGCCGCATCGCATTCATCTGAGTACGGCTCAATTCGACAGCGGAGCGGTGTCGAGGATGCGCACGCCGTCGTGCTGACCCCGGTGGATGGCCGCTCCGGCGCGGGGCCGGCGGCGGGCCTGGCACTACCGGCGGCACTGGGCCGCCGTGATGACCATCAGCCGCCTGGCCCCGGCCTACCAGGGCCGGATCCTGCTGCCTGTGCTCGGCAAGGTTGGCAGCGGCGGATCTGTTTCAGCTGGTCGGACGCGGGACCGGAGGATATCGAGATCGTTGACTACCACTAGGAGGAGGCATGGCAGCGGAGACAATCATGCCGCCCGCGCATCCGGGTGAGATCCTGCAGGAGGAGTTCCTCGTGCCGCTGGCCGTGAGCCAGTACCGGCTAGCCAGGGAGCTGGGCGTACCGCCGCGGCGGATCAACGAGATCGTGCACGGCCAGCGCCGCATCACCGCCGATACCGCGCTACGGCTCGCCCGCTACTTCGGTACCTCGGAGCGGTTCTGGATGAACCTGCAGGCCCGCTACGACCTTGAGGTCGAGAAGGATCGGCTCGGCCCTGCACTCGATGACATTCGCCCGCTAAGCGCCGCGAGCTGACCGACCATAATGAGGTAAAAATCGCCTTACGGGCGAGAAAAACTTTCTAGGTCAGCGCAGTCGTGTTGGAACGGGTGAGGGGAATCGAACCCCCCCACTGTCAGCTTGGGAATCGGACAGATCGCGGTCGATGAAGCCGCTGAGCAGCCGAATTCATAGACCGGTAGTAGCCGTGATTGCCCCTTCTTCACCCTGGCTAATTGCACGTTAATTGCACGGGATCTTGGGGCTAGCGCGTGGTGCTCAGTACTGCTGACAGTGCGTCCATGGCTGAGGGGACGAGGGCGTAGTAGGCCCAGACGCCGCGCTTGTCGCGGGTGAAGATCCCGGCGTCTACGAGGATCTTGAGATGGTGGGAGATGGTCGGCTGGGTGAGGCCGAGCGGCGCGGTCAGGTCGCAGACGCATGCCTCGCCGCCTTCGTGCGCGGCGACCATCGAGACCAGCCGCAGCCGGGTCGGGATCGGCCAGGGCCTTGATCAGGCCGGGCGAGGTCCGGCGGCCTGGCTGGCGGTGATCGGCTCGCGCAGCAGCGGCATGCAGCAGCATCGGCGACAGCGGGAGGAGTGGCCGGGCTCTGGCCGGTCGCGGTGGTGGTCACCTGGACAGTATGCGACGGATATTGACAATTGTCTATCTCTCAGGCAAGGTAGGCATCGGCAACATCTATGCCAGGGGTGATCGTGATGAGCGACGAGACCAGCCGGCCTGCGCGAGGAGGTCCGCTCCCGGTACGCCGCGGCGGCTCGCGCGGTCCTGGAGCCGAGACCGGCGTCACCGCCCGGATGCTGCGAGCAGTTCGCCCGCTGGATCGTGCTGCGGCACTGGCTCGGCCGCGCTGGACCCGGCCGGCTGCTTCGGCGGTCCGCTGTACGGCGAGGGCGAGGCGGACGGTCTGCCGGAGGAGGCGGTGCTGGCCAGCATGGGCTGCGGGAACCCGCTGGCGGCCGCGGAGCTGCGCGAGGGCGAGCGGGTGCTGGACCTGGGCTCGGGCGGCGGTATCGACGTGCTGCTGTCGGCCCGGCGGGTCGGCCCGTCCGGGTTCGCCTACGGCGTGGACATGACCGACGAGATGCTGACCCTGGCGCGCGCCAACGCCGCCAGGGCCGGTGCGGAGAACGTCGAGTTCCTCAAGGGCGAGATCGAGGCCCTGCCGCTGCCGGACGCGGCCGTCGACGTGGTGATCTCCAACTGCGTGATCAACCTCTCCATCGACAAGCCCGCCGTGCTCGCGGAGATGTTCCGCGTGCTGGTTCCCGGCGGCCGGATCGGCATCTCCGACGTAGTGGCCGACGACCACCTCTCGGCCTCTGACCGCGCGGCGGCCGGTTCCTACGTCGGCTGCATCGCCGGCGCGCTGACCCGCGCCGAGTACCTCGACGGGCTCGCCGCCGCCGGGTTCGCCGCCGCGTCGGTCACCTTTACCAGCGCGGCAGGCCCCGGGCATGCACTCCGCGGTCATCCGGGCGGTTAAGCCCGCGAGCGCGTGACCGCTGCCGTCAGCAGGCGGCTGGTGGCCGAGTACATCGGTACCGGGCTGCTCGTCGCGGTCGTCGTCGGGTCCGGCATCGCCGCCACCGGCTTACCACGGACGGCGCGCTGCGACTGCTGGTGAACTCGGTGGTGACAGCCCTCGGCCTGGCCGTGCTGATCCTGGTGTTCACCCCGGCCGGGGGCGCGCACTTCAACCCGGTGGTCACCGCAGCGGACTGGCTGCTGGGCCGCCGCACCCCGCATCGTTACGGCCTGGCCGAGGCTGCCGCCGTCATGGCCTGCCAGGTCGCCGGGGCCATCAGCGGGGCTGCGCTGGCTGACGCCATGTTCGCCGAGCCCGTGCTCACCGCGTCTCGCAACATCACCGCGGCGGCGCGCCCGATCCTGCTCAGCGAGGTCGTCGCGACGGCGGGCCTGCTGTTGGTCATCGTCACCCTCGCCCGGACCGGCCGGACCCAGCACGCCGCGTGGTCGGTCGGCGCGTGGATCGGCGCGGCGTACTGGTTCACCGCCTCCACCTCCTTCGCCAACCCGGCCGTCACCATCGGCCGGACCCTGACCAACACCTACGCCGGGATCGCCCCGGCATCGGCACCGGCGTTCATCACCGCCCAGCTCGTCGGCGGCGTCGCTCGGCACGCTCCTGGCCGTCGCTGTTTATCCGGCCACGGCCCGCCCGGGCGCACGCCGACGAGCCCGCCCGCCTGGCTGGCTGACCGGAAAGGCACCCCCATGGCTGACATCCCCGAGGTCCTGTTCGTCTGCACCCACAACGCCGGGCGGTCCCAGATGGCCGCCGCATTGCTCGGCCGCCACGCCGCCGGGCGGCTGCGGGTGACCTCGGCCGGGTCACAGCCCGCCAGCCAGCTCAACCCGGCCGTCGTCCAGGCGATGGCCGAGATCGGCCTGGACCTGTCGCGGCGAGTGCCCCAAGCCGCTCACCGGCGGCAAGGTCAGGGCCGCCGAGGTCGTGATCACCATGGGCTGCGGGGACGCCTGCCCGGTCTATCCCGGCAAGCGCTACCTCGACTGGGACCTTCCCGACCCGGCGGGACTCGCCTTGAGCAGGTCAGGCCCATCCGCGACGACATCGGCCACCGAGTCGAGCAGCTGCTTGCCGAGCTGGTAGCAACGCACGGCTGACTTGGCCGACCTGAGCTACGCATTACGAGCGTGTCACGTGCGTTGCTCCCGGCGTTCAAAGCCCGCCTTAGCTTTAGGTTCACAGGTTGCTGCTGATGGCGATCGTTGGCTACTGATGGCGGTTCGGGGCACCACGGGGGCACGCTTGTAATGCGTAGGCCAGCTGCTCGGTGGAGCGGCGCGCCAGCGCGACCGTCCGTTTTTCAGGCCGGACATATCCCAAGTTGCCATGAATCGTGTGAGTGTGCTGCGCTGTCGCCGTTCGCCATTGCGTGCTGTTGGTCGCTGCTGTTGCTGTCACCGTTGCTGGCAGCTGTGGCCGGAGAAACGCATGGCTGCTTGTGACCAAGCTTGTGCACGTGGTCGCCTTTACACCTGGCTGCCAGGCGCCAGGGCATCATGGGTGGCGTGTCCGATCTCATCGTCGTAAGCGGCCCGCCGGGCGCGGGTAAAACGACAGTGGCAAGAGCCCTGTCGCGGCTCTTCGACCCCAGCGCCGTGGTCTCCGGGGACCAGTTCTTCGCGTTCATCGAGCAGGGCTACATCGCGCCCTGGACCTCCCCAGCGCACCGCCAGAACGAGATCGTTACCGAAGCCGCCGGTGCGGCGGCAGGGCGATTGGCCACCGGCGGGTACACGGTCGTCTACGACGGCGTGATCGGCCCCTGGTTCCTGGAGGCGTTCGGCGCCGCTGCCAGGATTCCCTTCCTGCACTACGCGATACTCCTCCCACCGGAGCCAGTCTGCCTGGAGCGCGTCCACTACCGCGCTGATCATGGATTCAAGGACCGGGAGTCCGCCCGTCACATGTACCAGCAGTTCGCCGGCGCTGACATCGATCCCCGGTACGTCGTAGCCAGCACCGATGATGCCACCGCGCTGGCCTGCCGCCTGTTTCATCTTGTGCACGACAGGCGGCTCCGGTGGCCTACGTAGGGCTCGCGGACTTGGACCTGACCCGCTGCTTAGAAGGTCGTCGGCCCTCACCTGGCGAGCTGGCCCGTCGCAGGTCGGGTGCCGTGTCGGCCTCGCCGGGAGTGACCGTGAGTTCCCCCGGTTTACCGTCCTATCGGGCACGGAGCGGGCACGCGCTTACTTCGGCGAGCATCTGATCCGTAGCAGTGGGCAAGTCGTCCAAGACCGTCCGTCAGCGGTCGTGGGCTGGGCCGATATTCCAGAGTTGTCCACGTGTGTCGGGCGTCGTCCAGCCGCTTGACAACAGTGTTGGCGACAGCCGACAAGGACTTGGGCCGTACAAGAGCCCAATCGCATTAGCAGCTCGACTGCGGGTCGTGTGGGGCCGTCCGACCCGGTCCCGGCCGTAGCGCCCGATCGTCATGGAACGACCGGAGCGCCCCCGCCGGAGGCGTCAGGACCGACGCCGTCCGATCGCGATGAAGTGTGGGATGAACCTGGTTGGGCGCTGAGCCTGCGCGTCCATCCGTTCAAAGGCTGCCTGCCATCGGGACAGGTCGTCTGGGGTCACCGCGCCAGCGGCAAGCATGGCCTCCCGGGCTGCCCAAGGTCCGGGTCGCAGACCGGGCGGCCATGCCATGATCCGATACGAGCCGAGATGTTGTAGCAGCTCCAGCCCAGCCTCGGCGATCAGTTTTCCGAGCCGAACACCAACCGACGGGTCATTTCCCAAAGACCGGTGGAAGTTGGCGTAACGGTCCATTAAATCCGTCGAGGTCGGAGTCCATATCCGGTATGCGGACTGCGGTCAGTTCGACGTCGACCAGGTAGACGCAACCGCCGGGGCGCACTCGCGACGCAAGATGGCGGACGATCGCCTGCTCCTGGCCGCCGTTATGCGCTAGGACGTGGCGCAGCACCGCCACGTCGACGCTTGCAGGCGACAGTCCGGTCGCGGTGGCTGTGCCGGACCGTAACTCAACGTTGGCGGCCCCAGCGTCTTGCACGACCTGGCGGGCAGCTGCAAGCGCGGCTTCGTCCTGATCGATCCCGATTACGCGGCCGGTTGGACCGACGAGCTCGCTCATGCCTACGGAGACGGCGGCAGGACCGCAGCCGACGTCGGCGACGACGGCGCCGGGAACGATTCCCGCGAGTTCCCAGGACTCGGTCTCCTCCCGCCGGGCTTGTTCGGCCAGGAGCCGGTATCGCTGCACCTCGATGTCACTGACCGCCAGCGTGTACGCGGCCATCCCGACCTCCTTGCACGTTAGGCACGTCTGACGGAGCGCAGCAAAAAGGGTACCGTCTGATCGGGCGAGGAAGACGGGTCCGGCGGGAGCATCAGCTGGTGTGACGACCTTCGAGCCTGACTCATCTGCGGGCAGCTGCCGTTCCGTTGGCGCGCCCGTGCCGAGCGGGCGCCCTCAGCACAGAGCCCGGTGGCGGGCGCGCCGCAGCGGCCCGCAGCGGCGCTGCCTTGATCTAGTACGGCTTAACTCGGCAACGAATGGTTGGACGGTGCTGCCGTAGAGTAGCGGGGTGATCGGTGCGGTCGTCTTTGACGTTGGCGAATGCCTGGTGAACGAGACTCGCGAGTACGGGACGTGGGCCGACTGGCTGGGCGTGCCTCGTCATGTGTTCTCGGCGGTGTTCGGTGCGGTCATCGCACGTGGCCAGGACTACCGGAGACCTTTCAGGTCTTCCAGCCCGGATTTGACCTCGATAAGGCGCGGCAACAGCGGGCAGATGCGGGCAAGCCTGAGTGGTTCGGTGAAGATGATCTCTACCCGGATGTGCGCCCTTCGCTGACCGCGCTCCAGACCGGGGAGTGTCCAAGCCGGACCCTCGGTTCTTCCGCCGCATAGTCGAGGCCGCTCCCTGTAGCGCTGATCGGATTCTCTATGTAGGTGACCGGCTAGATAACGACATCCGGCCCGCGGCGCGCCTCGGGCTGAGGACTGCACTGATTAAGCGCGGCCCCTGGGCGATGATCCAGCAGGATGATCCGGATGCTGCCCGGGTGCCGACGATGCGGATCAATTCGCTAGCCGAGCTGCCCGCGAGGATCGCGGCGTTCAACGCTGCAACGTGCTGATCGTGGCTTGCCAGCCGTAGAGCCGGTCGTCCAGGTGCTGAACGCAGTCCCGCTCGTTCCATGCCTGGAGGGCCTTGCGGACTTCCAGTACGCGATCCATGCCGGTCGCGTACCAGGTGATGGCGAGCTGCGCCAGCGCCTGCTCCGCGTAGGTGCATGCAGCTTCCGGGGTTGCGCTGGGCCGCTTCGACGGCGGCCAGGTCGCCGAGGATGACGGTGCGCTGCTTGTCATCGGCCGGTGTTGCCTGGTCGAGCGCGGCGGTTAGTGTCTCCTTGGCCTGTGCCAGGTGCCCGGCCTTGAGCTGCGTATTGCCTTTGAAGGCCGCCAGCCGGACCGGCGAGAACCAGGCGAACCAGTCTGGTGAGGTGTGCTCGCTGCCAGCGGCCAGGAGGGATTCGCCGTGCTCGATCAGCCGCAGGGCTTCGCGGGTGTGGCCGCTGATCGTCTCGCATTCGGCTTCTACTGCGTCGAGCCATGCCAGGAACTCGGCTGAGGCAGGGGCTCGCCGGGCGTAGGTGCGGGCGGCGCGTATCCGGTCGGCTGCCTCGTCGCGGTGACCGACTGCAACCACGACCGGAGGTATCGGGCGCTGGTGCTGCTCGCGACGTTCGCCAGCCTGCGCTGGGGCGAAGTGATCGCGCTGCGCCGCCGCGACCTGGACCTGGATGCGCGCACGGTGCGGATACGCGCCGCGTACGTGGAGCGCTCGACCGGGGAAATGCTGCTCGGCCCGCCCAAGTCCCGGGCGGGTCGGCGCGTCGTCGGCATCCCCGACGCGATTATCTCTGTGCTGCGAGAACATCTTTCGATTTTCGTTGAGGATAAGCCAGGCGCGCTCGTTTGCCCCGGCCAGCAGGGCCAGCCGCTGCGGCGAAGCAACTTCAACAAGATGTCTGCCTGACCGTACGCGGTGAAATCCATCGGTGCTGAGGGTTTCCACGTCCACGACCTGGGGCACACAGGTAACCAGTTCGCGGCCAACAGCGGCGCGGGCCTCAACGACCTGATGACGCGGATGGGCCACGACAGCGAGCGCGCCGCGCTGATCTACCAGCATGAGGCGCGTGGCGCTGACAACAGGATCACGGATGCGATCGACTCTCACGTCCATGCCGAGCGCGGCAAGGGCGACGATGACGACGGCGAAGCAGGCGCACTCGTCCCGGCTGGCTAATTGCACGCTAATTGCACGGAAGGTCAACGACTGCCTTGGGACGATCAAGGCCCAAGCTTGAAACTCGCGTCCTGACCTGGACTGCCATGGAGCGGGTGAGGGGAATCGAACCCCCACTGTCAGCTTGGGAAGCGGAGCGAACACGCCTGAATATGGCGCTCACCTGCCAATTCTGGTGGTCCAGATTGACCGTAGTTGACCCCTCGTCACCCTGGTTAATGGCCCGCTAATGGCCCGGCGAGCTTGCGCCGAGGTGGGTCGATCTCGACGTGACTTGCGGGCACGCCCGAATGCCTTCCCTGCTGATCATCCCGTCTGCCATCGACCCGCCCGTCAGGGGAGCGGGCTTGCCCGGGCCGATGGCGGGCGGGATGATCAGTTACCATCTCAGCCCTTGACCGAGGCGCAGACGTGGCCGATCATCCCCGAGCCGGAGCGCCCCCGCCGGAGGCGTCCTGGTTATCGCACTAGCCGACTCTCCGACTGCTGCGCTCCGCGCACGACGAGCCGACGGTTTTATAGGCCATCACTGCTTTGGCGAGTGCGCTATGCCTGACCAGGGCAGACGCAACGGCTTAGACCGCAGGAGCTCCTCTCATCCCGCGTATCCCTCGCTGACTTGCCAGCGACCATCTGATCCGTAGCTACCGGCAGGCACCGGCAAGCGTATGGATCGTCCCAGGACCATAGGAAAAATCGAATCTACGGACGTGTCCTGCCGTCCACCCAAGTCCTTCATGGTTGCTGTACTCCCCTGCTGTACGGCACGGTGACGTGACGTGACCACGATGGAGGGCTCGGGGCCATGCGCGCTGGCATCAGCGGCGAAGACGGACCAGTGCCGCCTAGGTTCGGCAAGGTCTGGGCTCGTCAAGGACAGCGTCCTCGGCCCGCTTCCCGTCCTGATCGTCTCTGCGGCGCTCCTCATGGCCGGTGCAGTAGGCGATCTCGACCGGGTAGGACGACTTCGCTAGCTCCCCGAGGCCGTCCGTTGGCCCGAGGTTGAGTCATCAGGGAGTTACGTAGCGCCGCCTGTAATCCTCGACTTTCGCAGTTCTTGGTGCGGACTGGCGGTGAGGTGACGGACGCTACTGGACGGACGGCGTGATCTGGGGTGGCCACGACACGCCGAGTGATCTTGGGGTCCAACAGTTGAAGACGTGATCAAGGGAGCATCAGCGCTGTTCACGACGTCTCGCAGAGAGAGTCACGCTGATGCTCCCGGGCCTGACCTTACCGCCGTCGCTGGTAACGCTGCTGGCCGCGTTCCAGCCCTGTTTCACCGCGCCGTCGTTCCGCACGTTCTGCGCCCTGGCCGCCGGGTTCCTCACCCAGACGGGACGGCGCACGGTGTGCGGCATGCTGACCGGCGCCGGGCTGTCCCGGGTGTGGCGTCATGACCGGGCGCACCGGTTCTTCTCGCATGCCCGGTGGAGCGCCGGGGCCTTCGGGCTGGTCCTGGCGAACCTGATCGTGGCGCTGCTGGTGCCGGGCGGGGAGCCAGTGCTGGCCGCGATCGACGACACGCTGTTTCAGCGGACCGGCCGCAAGGTGCATGCCATCGGCTGGTTTCATGACGGCTCCGCCAAGGGCCCCCGGCAGGTGGGGCGGGGTAACAACTGGGTCATCTGCGCGATCGTGGTCAGGCTGCCGTTCCTGTCCCGCCCGGTGGCGCTGCCGGTGCTGGCCCGGCTGGTGCACAAGGACATCAAGCCTGCTGGCGCGTCCCGGCTGGTCCTGGCCCGGCAGATGACCGCCGCGCTGGCCCGCGCGCTGCCTGGCCGCGACATCCACGTCGTGGCCGATGCCGCCTACGCGGGCAAGGAACTGCGCCGCCTGCCCGCCACGGTGACCTGGACCACCAGGCTGCGCAAAGACGCCGCGCTGTACGAGCTGCCCGGCCCCCGCACCGGCAAGCGCGGCCGGCCCCGCGCCAAAGGCAAACGGCTGCCGCGCCTGGCCGCCCTCGCAGACGGCGCCTGCTTCGCCCCGGTCGCCGTGCGCCGCTACGGCAAGACCACCACCGCCCAGGCCGCCGTCGTCCAGTGCCTGTGGTACGGCGCCTTCGGGCCCCGCCCCGTCCAGGTCGTGCTGATCCGCGACCACACCCAGACCGGCTACGACCTGGCGCTGGCCACCACCGACCTGGCCGCCTCGCCGGCAGCGGTGATCGAGCGCTACGCCGCCCGGTGGTCCATTGAGGTGGCGATCGAGGACGCCAAGCAGATCTTCGGTGCCGGGCAGGCCCGCAACCGGCTGCCCGCGGCGGTGCACCGTACAGTGCCGTTCACCCTCGCCTGCCAGAGCCTGGCCATGCTGTGGTACGCCACCGCCGGACACCACCCCGGCGACGCGGACGACCACCGTGCCCGCGCCCCCTGGTACCGGACCAAGGCCGAGCCGTCAACCGCTGACATGATCGCCAAGCTGCGCCGCGTCCTCATCGCCGCGAAATATCGGCCGGCTCATACCGGCGAGCCGACCCCCGCAGAAATCCACGTCATCCGGCTGGCCTGGGAAGGCGCCAGCGGCATAACCGCGAAAGTCGAGTGTAATGCCCAGGCCCGCTGTCCGTTCCAGACGTCCACGATGTCGAGCCCGCGCGTGACCTGCCCGTCGGCAACCGTGCCACCTAGGATCGCTGCTGCGCTGCACCCCGTTGGCGCTGCCGCCGCAGGGATGCAGTTCTGCGTCATGGGCATCGACGTTGCCGCACCGGGGGGTCCTCAGGAGCCTGGCGGCACAGGCTAGCCTCGCGGGTACCTGGCAACTATCATCGAGCGCGGCCCGAGGGATTGCCGCTGAACGGCTTGCCGCGGTGCGGATCAACGCGCTTGAGCACGCGTGGGCACCCCCGGGGTGATGCCCGGGTGGTGCGCAGAACGGCGCGGCGCGGCAACGTTGCAGACTCGCGGCGCGAATTATCCCCCGGCGGGGTGATGAGCCGCAGCGCCGGGCGCAGGAGGCTGACAGCTGCGCCGGTGGTTGCGGGAACGGCAGGTCACAAGCCGCGGCCATCGACCCGGCAGCGGCGGAAGGGTGGGCGGACATGGTCAACGCGGAGCGGCAGCGGCTGAACGACGCGGACACGCGGGGTGTTCCCTGGCGGCGCTGGGGACCGTACCTCAGCGAGCGGCAGTGGGGAACGGTGCGCGAGGACTACGGCGGCGGCCGTGACACATGGTCGTCGTTCACGCACGATCAGGCCCAGTCGCGGGCCTACCGGTGGGGGGAAGACGGGCTGGCCGGCATCAGCGACGACAGGCAACTGCTGTGCCTGGCACTGAGCCTGTGGAACGGGCGCGACCCGATCCTCAAGGAGCGGATGTTCGGTCTCACCAACGCCGAGGGCAACCACGGCGAAGACGTCAAAGAGTGCTACTTCTACCTCGACGCCATGCCCACCTCGTCGTACCTGCGGATGCTCTACAAGTACCCGCAGGCCGAGTTTCCCTACGCCGACCTGGTCGCGGTCAACCGGGCGCGGGGCAAGTCGGACCCCGAGTACGAGCTGCTCGATACCGGGATCTTCGACGACGGCCGGTACTTCGACGTCGAGGTGGAGTACGCGAAGGCCGCCCCGGAGGACGTCCTGATGCAGGTCACGGTGCACAACCGGGGGCCTGACGACGCGACGCTGCACGTGCTGCCCACGCTGTGGTTCCGGCACACATGGTCATGGGCCGGGGGTAGCGAACGGCCGGTGCTGCGCGCCATCACGGACGCCAGCGGCCGCAGCGCGGTGCAGGCCGAGCACGGTGACCTGGGCACCCGCTGGCTGCGCGCCGACGGGCCGGTGCCGGTCCTGGTCACCGGGAACGAGACCAACAACGAGCGCGTGTTCGGCTCGCCGAACGAGTCCCCCTACGTCAAGGACGGCATCGACCGGGCCGTGGTGCACGGCGAGGCCTCGGCGGTCAACCCGGACGGCACCGGCACCAAGGCGGCGCTGCACCATGTCCTGAACGTCCCGGCCGGGGGCAGCGCGGCGCTGCGGCTGCGGCTGAGCGACGCCGACCCGGCACGGGCCGGCGATCCGTTCGGCGACTTCGACGAGGTACTGAGCACCCGCCGCGCCGAGGCCGGCGAGTTCTGGGCCGGGGTGCTGGCCGGGGACCTCACCGACGACGAGCGGCTGGTGTGCCGGCAGGCGCTCGCGGGCATGCTCTGGTCGAAGCAGTACTACGCGCTCGACATGGAACAGTGGCTAACCGAGCACGGCGCCGACCCGCTCGCCGCCGATACCGGGCTGCGGAATGAGGACTGGCGGCACCTTATCGCCAGGGACATCATCTCCATGCCGGACAAGTGGGAGTACCCGTGGTTCGCGGCCTGGGACCTCGCCTTCCACACGGTGGCACTCGCCGTCGTCGACGTGGCGTTCGCGAAGCAGCAGCTCGATCTGCTGATGAACCGCCTGTACCTGCACCCCAACGGCCAGCTGCCGGCCTACGAGTGGAACTTCAGCGACGTCAACCCTCCGGTGCACGCCTGGGCGACGTGGCTCGTCTACCAGCTCGAGAAGGCCATGACCGGCCGGGCGGACCGGGCCTTCCTGGAGAACGCCTTCCAGAAGCTGATGCGGAACTTCAGCTGGTGGCTCAACCGGAAGGACGCGGACAACCGCAACATCTTCCAGGGCGGATTCCTCGGCCTCGACAACATCGGGGTGTTCGACCGCAGCGCGCCGCTGCCGGGCGGCGGCCGGATCGACCAGGCGGACGGCACCGCGTGGATGGCGCTGTACTGCCAGAACATGATCCAGTTGGCCGTCGAGCTCGCCCGGGAGAACCCGGTGTACCTGGAGCAGGCGCAGTCGCTGCTGGAGAACTTCGCCTGGATCGCCGCGGCCACGAATCACGTCGGGGCCAGCGCGATCGGGCTGTGGGACGAGGCGGACGGATTCTTCTACGATGTGCTGCGCCGTCCGGACGGCAGCTCGGTCCCGCTGAAGGTGCGCTCGATCGTCGGGCTGATGCCGCTGGCCGCCGCGACGGTTCTCCCCGGCGCTGTGCGCACGGAGTTCCCCCAGTTTGTCGAGCGCGCCGCCGAGTTCTTCGCCCATCACCCCGCGGTCGTGGCCGCCATGCCCGGCCGGGGCCGGCAGGTGGAGGCGACCGGTCCGGTGCTGTTCGCGCTGTTCGACGAGACGCGGCTGCGCCGGATCCTGTCCCGGATGCTGGACGAGCAGGAGTTCCTCGGACCGCACGGCATCCGCGCCGTGTCGCGGTGGCACGCCGTACACCCCTACATCGTGGAGGTGGCCGGACAGGAGTACCGGGTCGGCTACCTTCCCGCGGAGTCCGACACCGGCATGTTCGGCGGGAACTCGAACTGGCGGGGTCCGGTGTGGTTCCCGATCAACGTCATGCTCGTCCGGGCGCTGCTGAACCTCCACGTCTACTTCGGCGACGGGTTCACGGTCGAGTGCCCGACGGGCTCCAGACGGCAATGCACTCTGTATGAGGTCGCCCGCGAGATCAGCGACCGGCTCACCGGCACGTTCCTCAAGGACTCCAGCGGCCGCAGGCCCGTGCACGGCGGCCAGCCGATCCTGCAGAACGACCCGCACTGGCGCGACCTCGTGCTGTACTACGAGTACTTCCACGGCGACAACGGGGCCGGGATCGGCGCGAGCCACCAGACCGGCTGGACCGGCACCGTGGCACTGCTGCCGCTGCTGTTCGGCAGCGACAGCGGCGAAGCGCTGCTTAACATGGACGGACTGGCAGCCGCGAGCGGGGTGCCGGGGCAGCGAGCGGCGGCAGGCCGGCGGGCCGCGGCAGGCCAGCGGACCAGCGCGCCCGATGACGGCCTCGACCGTCATACCTAGGTCGGCCCTGATGCCATTGTGTTCGGTGGCAAGCGGTATCCCGGGCTACAAGCTGATCTCTGCCCGGCAAGCTATCGGTGGTGGCTCATTCCGGGGGTCCGAGGTAACTCCAGGCGGGCGGGAATTGCCCGATGCCGATGGTGCGGCAGACCTTCTGGGCGGCCATGCTGACCGCCTCGGTGAAGGTCGGGAAGGCGAACTGCATCTCGGCGAGCTGCTCGACGTTCATGCCCGCACGCATGGCGGTCGCGACGACCTGGACGGTCTCGGCTGAGTATTCGCCGAGCACATGGGCGCCGAGAATGAGGTGGCTGTGCCGGTCGGCGATGAGCTTGCAAAAGCCGTCGGGATGGCCGTCTGCCACGGGCCGGACAAGGTCGTCGTACCGGGCGATTCCCACGGCGATGTCGTGATCGCCAGCGGCCTGCTCCTCGGTCAGGCCGACCGTGCCGTACTCGGGGTCGGTGAAGCTGCCGCTGGGCACCACATCGTAACCGGGCTGGCGGGTGGGGCCGCGGACGGCGTTCCACGCCGCGATGCGGCCTTCGAGCCGGGCGCTCTGGACCAGCTTGGAGCGGCCATTGACGTCACCGGCGGCGAAGATGTGCCCGACGTTGGTCCGCAGGTAGTCATCGACCGGGATGGCTCGCGGGTTGCTTGTGACTGCGGCGGCGTCAAGATCGAGGTTGTGCAGGTTGGCGGGCCAGCCGACGGCGGCGAATACGGCCGCCGTCGTTGCGTGCCCGGCCGGGCCGCCGCGGGTGAACTGGATGCTGACCTGCTCGCCACTGCGTTCCAGGGCCTGGACCTTCGCGCCGGTGATGACCTTGATGCCTTTGGCCTCAAACGCCTGGCCCAGCGCGGTGGAAATGCTGGTGTCAGCGCCGGGCACGAGCCGCGGACCGGCTTCGATGAGCCGGACATCGGCTCCGAGGTCGGCGAAGATCGAGGCTATCTGGCAGCCGGTGTCGGCCCCGCCGATGACCGTGACCTCGTGCGGCAGGGCTTTGAGGGTCCAGATGTCGTGATAGGTCAGCGCGAGCTCACCGCCCGGGACCGGCAGCCGAGCCGCGCGGCAGCCGACCGCGATGACGATGCGGTCTGCGCGCCAGCTGCGGCCGTCTTCGGCGCGCACGGTGCGCGGGCCGGTGAACCGGACGGGGCCGAGGTGCTCGCCCAGGTCGATCCCGTTGTGGCGCAGGTGGCCAGCGATGTCTTTCTTGTCGTGGGCGTAGCGGGCGACCCGGGCGCTGTTGGCCAGGACCGCGTCGAGGTTGGGGACCGGCCGGGGGCCTTCCAGGCCGAAGCGCTCCCATGAGGACCAGTCCCGGGCCAGCCGGGCGGCCCGGGCCAGGGTGCGGACCGGCGCCGGTCCGTGGTTCAGGTTGGTCCCCCCGACCTGCCCGGCTTCGAGCAGCGTGACGTCGGCGCCCAGCTCCCGCGCCTGCATTGCTGCCGCGAGGCCGCCGGGGCCGCCGCCGACCACCAGCAGCCTCATGGCACCGCCTCCGCGGAAACGGCCTGGCCGCGGCCGTGGCCGCCGAGGGGCCGGAGGATGGCCCGGGCGGGCGCCCCGTCACTGCCATGCAGTTTGACCGGCAGGCAGATCATCTCGTACCGGCCGCCGGTGACCGCTGACAGGTCGAGTCCCTCGATGATCCAGATACCGGCTTGCAGCAGGATGCGGTGGATCGTGGCCCCGTCGGCGTGGTACCCGCCGACGGACAGGTAGTCGACCCCGACGGTCCGCACCTTCGTCTCGGCCAGGTGCAGGGCGGCCTGCTCGGAGATGGACACGAAGTCCTCGACGAAGGTGCCGCTGTGCCAGCACCGGGCCGAGTTCGATGTCCGGAACAGCACACGCTCCCCGGCCTGCAGCCGGTGCGTCCGTAGCTCGTCGACGGTGATCTCGCGCGGATGCTCGATCTGGATCACCCGGGCCTCGCCCATGGTCGCGGTCAGCGGCATCTCATCCAGCCCGGCCGCACCGTGAAGGAAGTGCACCGGCCCGTCCATGTGGGTGCCGGTGTGCACCCCCATGGCCAGGTGGGAGACGTTGCAGTCATCACCGCGGCCCAGGTCCATCACCCGCTCCAGCACGATCGGCGGATTATCAGGCCAGTGCGGCATGCCGTGCCTGACGGTCACCGACACGTCTATCCAATCCGTCATCTCAGCCGTCACAACTGCCCTCCGCGACATTGTCCGGGTCCGCGACCGCGCGGGACCTTCCGTCCCCGCCTCCGTCTTTGCGCGCCATCCGGAGCACCCGCATGAAGGAGCGCCTTAGCGAGGCCACGGCGGGTGACCGGGCAGCCCGGCGCCCCGCCTGGATGGCGTACGATCCGGGCCGTCTTGCTCGGATGCTAACTTGCGCAGTCGGTCATTGCCACCACGGCGTCCCCCGGCAACCATCCAGGAAATCGGCACCCGAGAGGAGCTAGCCAGCGCGTCCGGCCCGTAGCCGAAGAGATATCGGCTTCGTTGCTAGGGTGAGGCCATGCGGGCCATCACGGTCATTCCCGGGCAGCAAGGCTCCGTCGCGCTTACCGACATGCCGGAGCCTCCGGATGAGGACGGGCCTATCTTGGTCCAGACGCAGGCGGTCGGCATCTGCGGCACCGATCTGGAGATCATCGGCGGCGAGTACGGATCAGCACCGTCTGGTCAGGACCGCCTCATCATCGGGCACGAATCGCTGGGCCGGGTGGCCGAGGCAGCCCCGGGGACCGGATTCGGCGCCGGGGACCTGGTGGTCGGCATCGTCCGCCGACGTGACCCTGTTCCGTGCCCGGCGTGCGCGGCGGGGCACTGGGACATGTGCATGAACGGCCAGTACACCGAGCGGGGGATCAAGGGCCGTCACGGCTATGCGTCCGAGCGCTACCGCATTCACCCCGAGCTACCTGGTCGCGGTGGATCCCGCCCTCGGGATCCCCGGCGTGCTGCTCGAACCCACTACCGTCGTGGCCAAGGCCTGGGACCACATCGAAAAGATCGGCCGCCGTGCGGCGTGGGCACCGGAGAAGGTACTGATCACCGGGGCCGGGCCGATCGGGCTGCTGGCCGCCCTGCTGGCCACCCAGCGTGGGTACCAGACGTACGTGCTTGACCGGGTCACCGAGGGCCGCAAGCCCGAGATGGTCCGGCGGCTGGGCGCGACCTATTTCCACAGCGGAGAACTCGGCGAGGCGGCCGCGGAGGCGGACATCGTCATCGAGTGCACCGGGTACGTGCAGATGCTGCTCGAAGCAGGCCCGCAGCACGTCCGCCACCGGATCATATGCCTCACCGGGGTTTCCGCGGCCGGCGCCGAGGCCACCGTTGACCCGGGAGTCCTGAACCGCAACATGGTCTTGCAGAACTCCGTCATATTCGGCTCGGTCAACGCCAACCGGCACCACTACGAGCTGGCCGCCAAGGCCCTCGCCCAGGCCGACCCCGGCTGGCTCGCCGACCTCATCACCCGCCAGGTGCCGCTCGACCGGTGGGAAGATGCCTACACCCGCAGGCCCGACGACATCAAGACCATCCTGGGCTTCCCGGACACATCACCCTAGCCGCGACCACGCCCCCAGCCGAACTGCCTTCACGACATCTGACATCAACGATGGTCGGCGGCGCAGGTCCGTTCGCTGCATGCTATACCGCGCGCGACGGCAGCGGGCGCAGCCGGGTTGACCCATGTGCTCAGTGCGGGACCGGCGCGATGACTCCGACCGAGGCCAGGCCGTCGAGCACCAGCTGCACGGCGATCGCGGCGATCAGGAAGCCGAAGACCTTCTCGGTGACCAGCATGCGGCTTTCGTCGAGCTTCTCGCTCACCCGGTTCGCCCAGCGGAACACCACCACATCGATGAGCAGGACGAACACGAGGATGCCGAACTCCACGGCGAAAACGCTGAGCGACTTGGCCTCGGCGGAGATCGTCATCAGGCCGACGATGCCCACCGGGTTGAGCAGGTAGGGCACGGCCAGCGGGAACTGCGCAAGCTGCATCGGGTCTTTCCCGGCGGCGCGGTGGCTGCTGCTACCGGATGGTCCGAGGACCATCCACACCGCAAGCACGAGCAAGATCACGCCACCCGCGATCGATAGGGACCCGATCGTGAAGTGCAGCAAGACGCGCAGCAGCTCGCCCAGCACCATGAGGACCACGGCCACCGCCGCCGCCGTGGTCAGCATCTTGCGCAGCACCCGCTGCTTGGCGGCCGGGTCAAGGGAAGCGGTGATTTCCACGAACGGGACCAGCGCGATCTTCGGCCCGATACCGATCAGCAGTACCAGGAACGTGTCGATCGCACCGGCAGCGGTGATCGATGCCTGATCCATCCTCTAAGTGTGCCGGATGTCGGTCTCCGGCGCCCGGGCTGTCGTTACCATCACCGGACCTTCTCCCGCCGCCGTGACCGTGCCTTATCCTGTCCTGACTCCCCTCCCGAGCCCGATAGCTGCCAAACCCGGTGACGGACGGGTTCGATCAAGGCCGTCCGCGCGTGTACATGAACCATGCAGCCCCGCCAGAGCGGTTGCCCTGCGGCTACAGGCGGGCTTGACGGGTTCCGGGAAGTCACAGATCCTCCTACGGCGGGTTCGGGGGAGCACACCCGCATTTCCACCCGCATGCTTGCTGCCAGCACCGTAGCGTTTTCCTCACCACCGCGGGACATGACGGTCTATGGAGTAATTGTCAATACCTGTGGATCAAGATTTTAGGCGGCTTCTGCGGCCGCGTTGTCAGCTGCGGCTGGTGACGGATCGGCGGCTTCGGATGACTGGCCTGCTGGACGCTCGACCAGCTTGCCGTTGACGAAGGTCGCGCCGGCGCGGACGAGCGCGACCAGGTGCGGGGCGTTGACCATGCGCCAGCGCCGCTGAGCCGATTCGATGAGCTTGAACGCCATGGCCAGCCCGGCCGCCTTCGACCCGTGGCCCTTGGTGACCTTGGTTCGCAGCCGTACGGTGGCGAAGGTCGATTCGATGGGGTTGGTGGTGCGCAGGTGCACCCAGTGCTCGGCCGGGTAGTCGTAGAACGCCAGCAGCTCCTCCTCGTCCTCGGTGATCTTGAGGGCGGCCTTGGGGAACTTGGCCCCGTAGGCGGCGGCGAACTTCTTCACCGCCGTGCGGGCGTGGTCCTTGTCCTCGGCGTTCCAGATCTCGGCCAGCGCTTTCTTCGCGCCCGGATGCGCGGATTTCGGCAGCGCGCCGAGCACGTTTGCGATCTTGTGAAACCAGCAGCGTTGTGCCCTGGCCTGCGGGAACACCTCGCGGGCGGCCTTCCAGAACCCCAGTGCCCCGTCACCGATGGCCAGCTCCGGGGCGCGCATGCCGCGGCGGGCGCAGTCGCGCAGCAGGTCCGCCCACGACTCCGATGATTCGCGGTAGCCGCCGGCCAGCGCGACCAGCTCCTTGCGCCCGTCCGCGCGCACGCCGATCATCACCAGCAGGCACAGCTTGTCTTCCTCCAGCCGGATGCCCAGGTGGATGCCGTCGACCCACAGGTAGACGTAATCCACGCCAGACAGGTCACGGGCCATGAACGCCGCCGCCTCGGCCTTCCACGTCCCGGTCAGCTTCGTGATCACCGAGGATGACAGGCCCGCCCCGGTGCCCAGGAACTGGCCCAGCGCCGGGGCGAAATCACCCGAGGACAGCCCGTGCAGGTACAACAGCGGCAGCACCTCGGCCACCTGCGGGGTTTTGCGCGCCCACGGCGGCAAGATCGCCGAGGACAACCGCATCCGCTCGCCCGTCGCCGGGTCGGTGCGCTTGTCGTTCACCCGCGGCGCGGTCACCTCCACCGCCCGGCGCTGGTCAGCACCGTCCGCGGCTCCGCGGTGCCGTTGCGCACCACCAGGCGGCGGCCGTTCTCATCCCGCGCCCCGGCGAACTGGCCGGCGTAGGCGGCGACCTCGGCCTGCAGCGCCGCGGCCAGCATCTGCCGGGCGCCCTCGCGGACGATCTGGTCGATCAGCGAGGAGGAAGGCCCGTCAGCCGGGAGCACGGCAGGCAGGTCAGGGACTACTGTCAGCATGGGTGTACCTTCCCGACCGGCGTTGGCCCGCCGATCTTGCTTGAGACCTCTTACGACTCGATCATCCGGGAAGGTACACCTTCTTCGCGCCCTTCCCGGCAGATCCACAGACATCCGATCTTGTTAAATGTCAAGCAGCGGCGGGTTCGAGGCGTGGCTCGGGTAGTGGGAATGCCTTATCCATATCGAAGGTCTGGCCGGTCTGCAGGCAGTGGTGCAGGCAGCCCAGCAGCCGGTTGAACAGGTTGCGCATGGCGGCCGCATGCCGGTCCCCGGCGGCGCGGCGGCGGTCGTAGTGTTCCTTGATTTCCGGAGTGGGAAGCGCGCCGAAGATCCATACGTAGCCTGCCGCGGCGAGTCGCTGGTTTTTCACCTTGCGGTTGCGCACGATGAGGCTCTTGCCGCTGGCCACGGTAATCGGTGCCGAGCCTGCGTAGGACTTGAGCCCGCGCGCGTCGCGGAACCGGGCCCGGTCATCGCCGATCTCGCCCAGCACCCGGGCCCCGGTGACCGGGCCGATGCCGGGGAAGCTGGTCAGGATCTCCGCGTCCGGGTGCTCCGCGAACGCTGCGGCGGCGGCCGCGGCGAGGTCGTCGGCAGCGCGGCATGCGGCGTCGAGCTGCATGATCAGGGCCGCGGTTTGCCGGCCCATCGCCTGCTCGACCGCCGGCATCTGGTGCAGGTACTCGCCGGTGAAGATGGCGCGCAGGCGCTGCGCCCACGCGTCGATGTTGCGTTGCCGGCCGGCCGTACGCAGCACCGAGGCCAGCCGTGCCGTGGACAGCTTCGCAGCGGCGGCTGGGCCGGGTGCCACTGCGAGCACCGCCCGGGCCTCGCGGGAGTCCAGGCCGACACCACGAACCTGGAACGCGGCCAGCGCGGCCGGGAAGTACTGCTTGAGATGCGAACGCAGCTGGTTGGACAGCTGCCCCCGGTTCCACGCCGCGTCCTGCTGCGCCCGGGCCAGCACTGCGATCGCCTGGACCAGCTCGGAGTCCGCCGGCAGCGGCCGGTGCGCATCGGCGTCGGTGCGCAGGATGTTCGCCAGTGCCATGGCGTCGGCGTGATCGGATTTCGCCCGGGCCACCGTGTGCCGCTCCCGATACCGAGCCACCGCCATCGGGTTGATCGAATACACCTTCCGGCCGCTGGTGCGCAGACACGCGATCAGCAAGCCGCGTGCGGTCTCGATCGCGACCGGGATCGGCTCGTCGGCGCTGTCACCGGCCTCGGCGAGCAGCTCCAGCAGTCGCCGATAACCCTGCACGTCATCGCTGATACGCCGTTTCGCGACCAGCTTCCCGGCCTCGTCCACCAGCGCAACGTCGTGGTGGGCCTCCGCCCAGTCGATGCCACACGTGATCGTCAAGCATGCCTCCAATGTCGTGACCTCGGCCCAGCAGGTGAGCCCGTGCAGGGACACGCAGCGCCCTAATAGAAGGGCTCGATGGCCCGACATCCGATGAGCAGTTCGTGGCCCCAGCTCACCGCACGGTCGTCAGTCTCTGGACAGAGCTCGACGGCTCGCGTTACAAGAAGACATCACCGTGCGGACGGCTCGAAACACGATCTTCATCGACGCCCCGGCCGACGCCACGCCGCCACGCCGGACGGGGTGCACGACGCCGGAGCCCACCGTCTGTGGATAGGAGTCCAGCCCCGGGTTTCAAGAAGGAGTCATCGGCGCCGTGCAGTGCTATTAGGTTTCAAGCATTGCTCCGGTCTATGAGGGTCATTGATGCAGGTCATAGGCCTCTCATGGTCGGATTGGGTTGATGGCATGCGGCGCAGTTGCTGCACCCTCAGGCGGATTCATACTGGTCCTGCACGGGGCTACTGGCGCAAGAACCGGCACTCAACGCCACGTGGTCCTATGGGTGCCGAAAACACATGCCACCTGGGCGTATGCGAGGCCCTAGGGTCAATGCCCGCGCGTGGCGGTTGGTGGCGGGTGTGCACGCGGGCGGCCGTGCGATGATTTTCGGCTTGTGGGCTTGAAACTGATCTTCCTCATTGTCACCCGTGCCGTGTCGGTGCTGGGCTTGTCCCGGCGGGAGGCGTGGTGGAAGGACGCCGAGATCCTGATGTTGCGCCATCAGCTCGCTGTCGCCCGGCGCGAGCGGCCTCGCGCTCATTCGAGGTTGACGTGGCCGGACCGGGCGTGGCTGGCCCTGCTCGCCGGGACGCTGCCAGCCGACCAGCTGGCCGCGATGCGGCTGATCGTCACTCCCGCCACGATCTTGCGGTGGCATCGCGACATCGTCCGCCGCCGCTGGGCGCGGCTGTCGCGCCGCGACCGCTCCGGACGTCCGCCGACGCGCCGTAACGTTCGGTCGGTGGTGCTGCGACTGGCCCGTGAGAATGAGTCGTGGGGCTACCGCCGCGTCCACGGCGAGCTCGCGGCGCTCGGCATCACGGTGGCGCCGTCAACGGTCTGGCAGATCCTCAAGGACGCCGGGATCGACCCGGCGCCCCGCCGGGACGGCCCTGGCTGGGCGGAATTCCTGCGGTCGCAGGCGCAGGGGGATCCTGGCGCTGGACTTCTTCACCGCTGGCCTGCTCAATGGCACGAAGGTGTACGTCCTTGCGGTGATCGAGCACGGCAACCGGCGCGTCCGGGTCCTGGGCGCCACGGAGCACCCGGTCCAGTCCTGGGTCGTCCAGCAAGCCCGGAACCTGCTCATGGACCTGGGGGATGCCGGGACACGAGCGAAGTTCGTCCTGCATGACCGGGACGCCAGCTTCGCGCAGGCGTTCGATGCCGTATTCCAGGCGGCCGGGATCCGGGTCATCCGCTCCGCCGTTCAGGCACCGCGAATGAATTCGATCACGGAGCGGTGGATTGGCAGCTGCCGACGTGAGCTGCTGGACCGGACCCTGATCTGAAACCTGCGCCACCTGATGATGGTGCTGCGGGAGTACGAGGACTTCTACAACTCCCACCGGCCGCACCGCGCCCTGAACCCAGGCCGCGCCACTGCGGCCGCTGCCAGATGGCATCACCGACTTGGATCATTTCCGGGTCCGGCGGCATGACCGCGTGGGTGGCGTCATCCACGAATATCGCCTGGTGGCATAGGTTTTCGGCACCTATAGCTCGGCCGGTGGTGCCTGCCCAGCCGACCAGCCGCCGACCTCGGCGGACGATTCCCTGCCCACAGGCGTGGCGCCGTCACCCCGGGTCACGCAGGCCGGTGTAGCCCGTGTGCAGGTAGGCGGGGGCACCGTCGATCACGAGGCGCTCGCCAGTGACGCTCACCTCATACGTCCGCAGCGGCCTGCTCGCCGGGCCGTTGATCACCGCCCCCGTCCTGACGCCGAAGCAGCTGCCGTGAAAATGGCAGACGATCACGTCGCCCTGCAGCTGTGCGTTTTTCAGCTCAGCGCCTTGGTGGGTGCAGACGCCGTCGGCGGCGTAGAGCGTGCCGCCGACCCGGGCCACGACGATCTCCGCGCCCGCGACCAGGACCCCTAGCAGCCTGCCTTCGACGACGTCACTGCGCAGCGCCGGCCGGAGCGCGGGGTCGCGTGGCCATGTCGCCTCGCTCACTTCACTGGCATCCTAGCCGGTGTAAATTGTCAGTTTCTCGGTCGTGTCCAGATAGGGGAAGTTGAAGCCGCATTCACAGCTGATCTTCTTGTTCTCGATCTCGTTCTTAAGATCGAACATGCGCGAGATGCCCTTTCCGCAGACCGGGCACACCCGTAGGATCTTCGAGTCCTCGAGCGACCAGTTCGTCACCTGGTCTTCCATGATGGGTCCCGACACGCCCCACTCCTTGAGCTTCTTGTGGAACCCGTCCTTGTGCCACCCGTCGGGTGCTTCCTTGCTATCCCAGATACTTGTCTCAGGTAGAGTCCGGGATCTTCCGGGTGTTCCCACCAGGTGATGCTGATGAAGCCCGGTACCTTTGACGCTGCCTTAATGGCTTCCTTGAAGAGCATCTTAAAGCGCTCGTAGTCATTGTCGCTGCGGAACCGCACAGCTTGCATGCTCATGTAATACGGGTATCTATTCAGCCGGGGTGGGTGTCGCCGGCCGTGACCCGGATCACGGTCGGGTTGTGATCGGCGCGGGGGTTGCCGGCGTGTCGCGTTGATCTTCGGGTCGGCTTGCTGATCATTAGGGCGCATGCCGTCTTCGCCGGGTTTGCCTGATGCCGCTGGGCTGCGGGTGCGGCTGGAGGCGGCCGAGCAGCTGATCGGCGAGCTGCGCGAGGGCATGGCGGTGATGGCTGGGGCTCATCGGCGCGAGCTGGAAGCCAGGGATGCGGTGATCGCCCGGCAGGCGGGGACGATCGCCGGGCAGGCGGACCGGATCGCGCAGCTAGAGCGCAGGCTAGGGCGCGACTCCTCCAGTTCCTCGAAGCCGCCGTCGTCGGATAGCCCGTACACGAAGAAGAGCAAGGACCGGTCGCTGCGGGAGAAGACCGGGCGGCAGCCCGGCAAGCAGCCCGGCGCGCCGGGCAGGACGTTAGGGCTGGCGGATGACCCGGATGAGACCATTGAGTGCGCGCCCGCGGGATGTGGGCGGTGCGGGCGGGACCTGACCGGGGAGCCGGCGGTGCGCACCGAGCGCCGGCAGCGATGGGACATCACCCCGCCGCCCCCGCCGTACATCATCGAGTACCGCAGGATCACCAAGGTGTGCCCGTGCTGTCAGGCGGCCAGCGCCGGGCAGGTCCCGGCGGATGTGACCAGCCGGGTGGTGTACGGGCCGGAGACCCGGGCGCAGGCGGCGAACCTGGTCTGCGGGCATCACGTGCCGGTGCTGCGGGCCGCGCTGCTGCTGCGCCAGATGGCGGGGATCAAGGTCTCCACCGGGTGGATGGCCGGGATCCGCGGCCGCGCCGCCGCCGCGCTGGCGCCGTTCATGGAGCACGTCCGGGCGCTGCTGCGCACCGCCCCGGCGCTGAACGCCGACGAGACCCCCGCCCGGGCCGCGAAGAGCCTGACGTACGTGCACGTGGCCTGCACCCGCTACCTGACCTGCCTGCACGTGGCCGGGCGGTCCGCCGGCGACATCGACGCCGGCGGGGTGCTGCCCGGATACACCGGCGTGCTGATGCGTGACGGGTACGCCGGCTACTCGCATCTGACCGGCGCGCTGCACGCCTGGTGCGGAGCCCACCTGCTTCGTGATCTTAAAGACATCTACGACTTCGAGCCGGCCCAGCAGCGCTGGGCCTCGGCCATGGCGGACTTGCTGCTGCAGGCCAATGGCCACGCCTGCCAGGCGCGCGGGGCCGGGAAGGACCGCCTCGACGCGGACGTCCTGGCCGGCCTGCTGGACCGTTACCGGGCGCTCGCCGCCGACGGCCTGGCCGCCAACCAGCGGCGGCATACCCGCGCCGCCCGTGACGCGAGACGGGTGGCGCGCCGGTTCCGCGACTACGAGGACCTGATCCTCAGATTCGTTACTGACCTTGCCGTGACGGAGTTCACGAACAACGAGGCGGAAAGATCAGTAAGGCCCGTCAAGGTGCAGCAGCACAGCTCAGGCGGCTGCTGGCGCACCCTCGAGGGCCTGGCCGAGTTCGCGATCGCGCAGTCATACCTGTCCACCGCCGCCAAGTGGGGCATCGACGCCCTCGACGCCCTGCGCCAGCTGTTCACCACCGGCCCCTGGCTCCCGCCCGCCCTCACACCCCACGCTGCCACCAAGGCCGCATAATCACCACAGGCCAGCCCGGCGCAAGCCACGAGGCAGGGCCGACACCGGCTGAATAGCTACTAATACGGCATCAGCAACCTTCCCTGCCGGCACCTGAGCGGTCGGCCTCAAGGTGTTGAACACCTGGTCTTCTGGATATACCGTAGCCGTGAGTGGCCACATCGCAAGAGCCACTTTGGAACGCTGTATGGCTACCACTTCTCCGACCGGAGTAGCCGGGCAGCGCCGTCTGGCGGGAAACCCGCGGGACGGGGTCACCCCATTCCCCGGCTCCCCGCTGGACACCAGTGCCACGGTGGCGCTGCACCGCCAGGTGTACAGCCGGATCCGGACCCTGATCCTGAGCGGTCAGGTCGCGGCAGGGTCGAGACTGCCCTCGACGCGTGCGCTGGCGGCTTCGCTGAACGTGTCCCGCAATACGGTCCTGGCCGCGTTCGAACAGCTCCGCGGGGAGGGATACCTGGAGGGCAGGCACGGGTCCTGCACCTACGTCGCCCCGGCCGTTCCGGACGAACTGCTGCGGCCCCGGGTCGCTGCCTGGTGCCTGCCGGGGCAGTCCCGGGCGCAGCGGATGCTGTCGGACGGCGGCACGCTGATTGCCAGCACCCTCCGAACGCCGCTACCCTCCCTCAGCCCCGGACCGGGCGAGCGCCACACCATTACCGTAGGCGTTCCGGATCTGGACTCGTTCCCGCAGGCCCAGTGGGCGCGGCACCTCGCGCAGTGCTGGCGCCGGTCGGCGTCGGGGTTGATGCGGTACAACCACCCCGCCGGGTACCGGCCAGGCGATCGCCGCCCGTCTGGCTACCACCCGCGGGGTGCGCTGCGATGCCGACCAGGTTGTCATCGTGGCCGGCTCCCAGCAGGCCCTGGAGTTTGCCGGCCGCGTGCTGCTCGACCCTGGTGATCCGGTATGGATGCAAGAGCCCGGCTATATCGGCGCCCGGGCGACGCAGCCCCACCGCATAGGGTAGGCGCACGCCAGGTCAAGGGCCGGGTATTCCTCCACCTCGAGGAGGTCGGTGACCAGGCAGAACACCTCCGAGGACGATTCGTCCTCTTACGGACACCAGCGCCGACGCTGCGACAGTCAGTCCCGTAGGAAGATCGTCCAGGTTCGCGGCGAGTGACAGATTCCTTACCAACCCTCCGTATCGCAGCGGTGGCGATATGGCCCGGGCGGAGGGATCCGGCCATGTGTTCGATGCTGTGCCACCGCGGGCGCGCCACGCGCAGTGTCGGGGGGAGATGAACGGTTGCCGCCTGGGCCAGGCGTGCCGCCGTACAGATGCCCCAGCGGCGACCCTGTGCGTGCCGAGAATCGCATCCACGGCTCTGACCAGCAGAGTTGCCCGCCGGGCGCTCTGCCCGTGATGATCACCGGTCATGTGCCTGCGGTTCGTGTTCCTCCTGATTACGCGGGTCGCCGCGTGGCTGCTGCTGTCCCGGCGCGAGGAGGCTTGGAAGACCGCCGAAATCTTGATCCTGCGCCAGCAGGTCGCGACCTGGTCACAATTCCTGCGCTCCCAGGCCGACGCGATCCTGGCGTGCGACTTCTTCACGGCCGGCCTGCTCGACGGCACCCAGACATACGTACTGGCCGTCATAGAACACGCGACCCGGCGCATCCGCATCCTCGGCGCCACCCTGCACCCGACCGGGGAATGGACCACGCAGCAGGCACGCAACCTGCTCATGGACCTCGGCGAACACGCACATCAGGTCAAGTTCATGATCCGCGACCGCGGACCTAACTTCACCGCCACGTTCGACGCGATCCTGGCCGATGCTGGCATCCGGACCGTACTCTGCAACGTCCGGACGCCCCGCATGAACGCGATCGCCGAACGCTGGATCGGGGGATGCCGCCGCGAGCTCCTGGACCGCACCCTCGTCTGGAACCAGGCCCATTTGCGGCGGGTCCTGCGCGATTACGAGACCCACCACAATCAGCACCGCCCCCACCGCTCCCTGCACGGCGCCGCGCCGCTGAAACCACTGCCCGAACCTGTCGATCTTGAGCAGCACCGCGTCCGAAGACACACTCGCGTCGGTGGCCTGATCAACGAATATCGCCTGGTCGCATGACTTGGACGAGGTTTTCGGCACGCACAGGTCTTGCGGCGGCCCGGCCGGTCCTCATCGGGCACCCGGGTGCACGCCACCCCCGACGCCTTGGCGACGTCGATGGCGGCGACCCGCTCCCATACCCGCTCATACTCCTCGTCTGCCTGGACCTGCTGTGGTTCTTCCACCGCCCGGGCACCTCCCTTATCCTCATGCTCGCAGGACGCGGGCTGCCCGGGGGTCCCGGTCGGGAACGAATAGCTGACCGGCGTGCTCGTAGCGACAATGCGTGACCCATCAAGGTCAGGACCCCGGCGCCAGACTAAATGACGGCCTTGAATGCCAAGAAGAGGCCGGGCTCAAACGGGCAGCCCGCCCCAGTCTCCCGCAGCCGTCCCCCCGGCACCTGCCCTCAGCGCAATCCCGGCACCACCATCGCGCGGCAGCAACCCCAGCCACCCGCCCTGCGGCAGCACCCGCAAATTTCGCGTCCGCGCGACGCCCCAGCCGGGAACGTACGACTAAGTGGCATTGCCGCTAGCCCTCACGGAGTGCAGCTACCAGGAGTTGCGCAACCGCGGGCTGAACTCACGTTCCGGGTGGCTCACGCCGGGGCGGGCGCGGAGTGCCTCCCGACCCTGGCGTGGCCGACGCAGAACGGTCGGACTCCAGAAGTTTCAGAATCCGGTCAGTATTCTCACGAATTGCGGTGATGTTACGGAACATCCACTTCGGCGGAGCGTTGTCGGGCATCGCTTCGAGTTTCTTCTGCCAGTCGATGTTCCGCATCTTCGGGCCCAAGCGCCAGGCCAGCATGCCCAGCCCAGCGAACAGCGCAGCAGACACCGCAGCGGACACCAGCACCTTCTTCATTCGCCACCTCCCGAAGACAGACGTTATCGCCACCGGCCTGGTTGCCGCTGCGGGTTTTCTCTACTTGTGGGTCATCGGCTCCGCGCTGCCCGGCATGAACAGCGCCGGAGTCGCCGGAGTCGCGCTCGGATTCGCGGCTTCTGCTAGTGCGGTTGTACCCGGCTTCGACCAGCTGCTCCGCGGCAACAAGACAACCTGGCAATTGGCGCACCACCGGAGACGCGCTCCTCGCGCTCTCAGCCGCAGCGCGCGCTCGCGAGCACCGGCGTATCGCCCGCGAAGAGATGGTCGCTGCTTCGTGACACGAAAGGAGGCTGGCCAGCGCCGCCGTGGCATCATCCGTGCCGGTCCGGGGCTACGGTCACGGGGCACGATCACTGCGCGGTGGGCGGCGTATGGATGAGCTTCTTGTTGACGAACTCGTCGATCCCCAGCGGCCCGAGCTCGCGGCCGACACCGGATCGCTTGGTGCCGCCAAACGGTAGCTCCGGGCCGCCGAGTTCGGCAGTGTTGATCCAGACCATCCCGACGTCGAGCCGGTCGGCGACCTCCACGGCCAGCTTCTCGTCGCTGCTGAAGACGGCCCCGCCCAGCCCGAAAGCGCTGCTGTTGGCCAGCTCCACCGCCTCATCGGCGTCGGCCACCTCGTAGACCACGGCCGCCGGACCGAACAGTTCCTCCCGGTAGGCCCGCATGTCCGGGGTTACGCCGGACAGCACGGTCGGCTCCACGAATGCGCCCGGCCCGTCGATGCGATGTCCTCCGAGGTGCACTGTTGCGCCCTTACTGACCGCGTCGTCGATCTGCGCCATCAGGTTGCGCGCCGCCTGCTCAGAGGACAGCGGCCCGTAGCTCGTCGCCGGGTCGGTCGGATCTCCGGTCACGTAGCTGGACATCGCCGCGGTGAACTCGCGCATGAAGTCGTCGTAGACCGCATCGGTTACGATCATCCGCTTGGATGCATTGCAAGCTTGCCCGCCGTTCTCCATCCTGGCCGCTGCGGCCGTCTTGGCCACCTTCGGCAGGTCGGCGCCGTCCAGCACGATGAACGGATCCGAGCCGCCCAGCTCCAGCACAACCTTCTTCAAGTTCTGCCCAGCCACAGAGGCCACGGCCGACCCGGCCCGCTCGCTGCCGGTCACCGACACCCCGGCGATGCGCGGGTCGGCGATCATGCCGACGACCTGCTCGTTGCTCACGAAGATGTTGATATAAGCGTCTTCTGGCAGCCCGGCGTCGCGGAATATCTGCTCCATGGCCAGGGCTGACTCTGGGCACTGCGGCGCATGCTTGAGCACGATGGTGTTACCGATCATCAGGTTCGGCGCGGCGAACCGGGCGACCTGGTAATACGGGTAGTTCCACGGCATGATGCCCAGCAGCGCCCCGATTGGGGTCTTGCGCACCCAGGCAGTGCCCGGCAGATTCGAGGCCAGCGGCTCGTCCTTGAGCAGCGCCGCCCCGTTGTCGGCGTAGTACTGGTAGATGGCGGCGGCGAACCGCAGCTCTCCCTTGGCCGCCTTGTCGATCTTACCCATCTCCCGGGTGATGATCGCGGCCAGTTCGCCAGCGCGGTCGCGGTACTGCCGGGAGACCCGGCGCAGGATCTCGGCGCGCTCCTCCATAGAAGTACGCCGCCACGAGGTGTAGCCCCGTCCGGCTCTCTCCAACACGTCGCTGACCTCGGCGTCGGTGGCCGTCGGGTACTCGCTTTCCACCTTGCCCGTGGCGGGGTTCACTACCTGGTACGTCATCGAGCCTGCCTCCATCGCAACAGCGGGTCAGTCCATTACACGCCAGGACGGCCCTGCTGCGCGACGCCCCGCGCCTGGCCGGTATCCCCGGCGTGCTGAATCCACGGCCGCTTCGACATCGGCGGACCACCGGACGTGCCCTGGCCGCTCCACCAGGCCTGGCCAGGCTCCGAACTGCACCTGGTCCGGACCGGGCACCAGAGCGGCGATGAGATGACCGAGCACATGATGACCGCGCTGAACCGCTTCGCCTTGACCCTAGAGTCGCCACGGCGGAAGCAGGCAGCAACTCCGGCACGACAACTGCCGTTGCAGTATCAACCGTCTGCCGCCACCCACCCTGCTCGGCGATGGTGTGGATCTACTGGCCCCCGCCCTGCTCCCCACACCTGCGGAAGCGCCTATCGTCCGTTTGCTCCGTCGCCCCAAACTGAGACCCCAGCGTCCAAAAACGCCCGGACCGCGATCACGTTCCGGGCGTTTTCCCTGGTCATAGCTGGTGGTCAGGGGCGGGGTCGAACCGCCGACCTTCCGCTTTTCAGGATTAAGGACGGCCGTCTACCGGGGTCCATGACCGGCCATCTGTCCTGCTCGGCAACGTTCTAGGCCGTACACCGACGTCCCTGGACGTAGATGAATGAGACCCAAACTGGGACCGTCAGCATGACAACAGTGCCTGCATCCACGCCACGCATACCCGCCTGATAGAGCGCCAGTGCCAGCCGACCGGCTTGGTCGTCCGTGGCGAACAGAATGGACGGCCTGGTCCGCCAACGAGCCGGGGCGTGCGTCCACGACGGCCGGTTAGGTTCCTGACGGATGGGCGGCCATCCCATCGCAAAGTCCGACACCGACGGTGACTGGTGGGATAGCCGCGTGGTGCGGACCAGCGGCTCGCTCGTTGCGCTCCTCACGGTTCCGCATGACCGCACATGCCGAATTGAGTGTGCCACTGGCCCGCATATCTATGCACCGCCGCATACCCACTCACGGTTCAGCGTTTCCGCAGCGATTGCCACGCAGTGTCGCCGCCATCCATTTGGCAGGGAGCCACATCCTCCCTGCCGATCCGATCCTAGCGGCCCTCTTGGTCGCGCAAGAACTCGAACAGGCCACATGCTCGGCCTGTTCATCGTCGCCTGGGCGCAGCTCTTCGGCGGTCAGCCGGACTGCGGCGGTGGCGGCACAGCGCAGGGCCCGCTCCTGCTCCGTACCCAGGATGAGCGCGGTCAGCTTTTTGCGGCTCGTATCGGCGAGCAGGCCGGTCAGCCACGCCCCGAGGTCGTCGGCGACGAACACCATATCGCCAGTTTCCCAGGCCGAGCTTGCGGAGTTGCGAGACAGGTACGCGGAGCTGGAGTTCGTCCTCCCGCAGGGTGTAAAAGGTTGCGGTTGATGCCGTGAGAGATCGCCCAGCGCGCGGCGCTGCCAACGCTCTCTGTCCTTTTTCAGCCGCCGGCTCCGGCTTGCCTTGCCCACGAAGCGGACCTCCCCGGCTTCGACCCAGCAGACAGGATCTCACCGGAAAGCCTCCCGGCCCGAGCAGACACGCCGCCGCGCAGGCCCATCCGGCTTACCGGGTCATGAAGGCGGGATCCCCTTGCGGACGTAGTAGCCGGCGTCGGCCAGCCAGGCCCGTGCCCGGCCACGCTGGCGCTCCGCGGACAACGCGTGCCACCGGTCGAGCTCTCCGGGCCAGCGTGCCAGGACGTCCTTGAACCGCCGGAACGCTCCTCGCCCGGAGATGGCGATCTCCAGCCGGTCAGCGCGGCCGGGCTCATGCATCGTCCCGATGAACAGCTCCATGTCCCTGTAGCAGTCCCGCGAACCCTCGCAGTGCATCCAAAGCCACCTATCAGGGTCGTCCGATTCGTCCTCATCCTCCTGGCCGATCTCCCGCGCATAGTCGACGGCAGGCGCCGGCCAGACCTCACCGGTCGCCAGATCGACGCGCCCGCCCCCGTACATCGGGTCGCCTTCGAGGATGCCGGCCAACTCATCCAGGTGCACCGGAAGAGGGCGGAGATCCGGTATCACACCGCTCCCAGCAACGCCTCTAGCTAATCGGCCAGAACGTCGTCGCCCTCCCAGCCCCGTTCCCGGAGCGCGGCGACCATACGGCCCACAGCCTCTGTAGCGCCGTCCGCATGCTGCTCAAGCGCGGCCAGCACCCAGTCGCCGAAGGCTTGCACGCCATTCTCCGGCACGACAGGACCCGTCATCTCCACGACGGCCGTGTCGTCCCCCGCGCGGACCTTGACTCGCAGCGAGATGCGCTCTTCGTCGATGTTCATCTTCCGGGTTTCTCAGCACCCGTCATGGGTGGCGTCAACAACGGAGCTTGCCCGCCCAGGGTCCCGCGATCTGGCAAGGTAAGCCGCGCTCGCCGGACACTCTACCCACGCCCCGCGAACGGCCCGGGCGGTCTCCGCTGAAGGCACCGCGCCCCCGTCAGCTCGGCCATTCCGGTCAAGGACGGCACACCGGCTCACTGGGCTGAAGCGCGCCAGCGCCGGGACCTCGGTCCTTGCTCTCCTCATTCAGTGCGGCCTGGGCATGGACGTCAGCCCCTATGCCCGTGTCCCGCAGGGCCGACCAGGACAACGGCGTCGTGATCACGCTCGGCCGTCCCGGTGCTGGCAGCCGGGATTGACGGCCAGCATGACGACCTCTCCGATGAGGCGGTCCCGGTGCAGCCTGGCCGCAGCGATGGTACCGTCCAGGATGCCGCTGCCGCTTCCCGGACGCGCAGCGCGGGACCGGTGAGCACATCGCGAACCGCCTTCCCTTGGTTCCGCCGCCAGTCGCGATGAAGTCCGGCGAAAATCTCGCTCCCCAGCGCCTGCCCCAGGGACGCGAAGACCGGCGCCCATGCCTGGGGGGACAGCGCGATCACATGCCCTTCGTCGGAATCGAATAGATGCTGGCGGAGCATGCGTACCAGTACGGGTGGAATCGGGACGCCACGAATCGCCCGTCGGGGCGGGATTTGAGGCCGCGGGCTCATGAGGCGTGCCGGTGGTGGTCCAGGCGGTGCCGGTGCGCGGACAGGCGGAGGTGGAGATGATCTTCCCGCGGCCGTGCGCCGGAAGGACGAGGTCCCCGGCGCGGAAGCCACGGTTTCCTCCGGGCGCAGCGCCTTACAGGCGGCCGAAAAACGCGGCGAGATCCGGCCGGATGTGGTGACCTGGGCCACGATCGCCCCGGCATGCGCCGGGCTGGCGAGGGTGGCCGGATTAATGGCGACGGCGGCTTCGGGGGCGTGCCGCTGCACCTGGCCGATCGGGTTTGGCGGGGAGCAGCCCGAGCTCCACGGCCTTAGCCGAGCGCGTTATGGAACACGGCTCGCTTGCGGGTGATGGTGTTCGCCGGCGCGGGCGGGCGGGTCCAGCCGCACGCACAGCGGCGGAAAGATCGGTGTCGCGCAAGGTGGACCCGTGTCCCGCCTGAGCTATATAGCTCGACCAGCTCGCGGACCTAACCCTGCGCGCTCGGCTCATTCACCCTCAACAGCCATACCATTAGTCACCACTCGAAACAGGCGGCGCCGCACCCATTCGGCAAAGGCCCGGAGGTGACCGGAGCGAGCATGAACCCGTGCAGTCCGTGCTGCCGGTTATCACGAGTCGTCGTGGGCCTCCGGTGACGCGGAAGGTGACGGTGTTCCCCTCGGTGATGAGGAAGGTGCTCTCCCGGGTGACCTGGATGGTGTTCCCCCGGAGGGACGGCAGCCCGAATTCGGTAGGTGGCTTTCCTGGGCTGCGATCTGCTGAGCCTGGTGGTTCAGGGCCTGGCCTTGCTGCTGTGCCCAGCTGATCGCGCCGACGAGGTTGCTGAGCGACTGCTGCCCTGCGGCGATGGCTGCCGATGGGCCCGTTCCGGGGGTGGCCGCGAGGTTCTGCAGGGTTCGCACGTCGTTTCGCACCGCTGTCAGGTCACCCGGGACAGAGTTTGCCTTCAGCACGGATACGCGGCGCTGAACCGTGCCCAGGTCGCCGTTGACAGTGCTGGCGTGGTCGGCAGCCTTGCCATCGTTGCACGATGAGTGTCGCTCGGCGGCGAGATCGCCCTGCTCGGTGGCGAGTTCGTCCTTCATAGCCTGGATGTCATTGCCCAGCGACGTGTCGTGGTCCAGGGCGGACGCCGGAGCCGCCTGCTGCGCTTTCCTGGCCGCCTCGCGCCCGCAGGCAATCCGCATATTGTGTCCGGCCGGGCGGTGAGGCGTTCCGGTGTGAGCGCCGCTTCCGGCAGGACAGAACCAGGTCGGCACGGAGGCCACGCATGCGCCGTCGCTATTTCATGCTTTCGCCCGCTGCGGCGATCTTCATTAGCCACCCGCGGCTGGACCGGGCGAGGTCCGCGACTGTACCGGCCGCCCGCCAAGCCGGTGCTGACGCCAGCGCGCAGGTCTTACGGCTGACGCCCCCGGGACCGCTGGAAGACGGCCACGGCCAGGCTGTCATCGATGCGGTGCGCGGCCGGGTCCTCCTCGCCGCCCGGCCGCCGGCCGCGACTGTAGTGCTGGACCTCAGCGCGGTCGAGGCCCTCGACGGCACCTGGTGCGCCGTCCTGGTCGCGCTGAACGACAGCCTGAGGGCCAGCGGCAAGGCTGGGGTCGCAGGCGTTCCTGGCCGCCTTGTCGGGGAACTCGAGAAGGTCGGCGTCGGTGACCACATCGGCGCTGACGCGATTCATTCCAGCGTCCGCACGGCGCTGCTCGCCATTCATGCGGCAATGCCCGGACCCGGGCTCGTCACACCGCAGGTGCGGGCGTGGCTGGCAGAGTGCGCGGAAGATGTAGCCATCCCAGCAAGATGAAGCCCGGCTCGCGTCGGCCGCGAGCCGGTGGTTCGCTGACTCACGCCTGACGCTCGCCGGCGGCCGGAATGCGCGCAGCCATCACCGGATGGTCGTCATCGACGGCGCAGAGAATCCGGTAGTCCCGGCCACCCTGACCCGCGGCCGGGAGACGACAGGCAGTTCAACCTTGCCGCGTCAGTCCGTCCGTGTCGGCAGGCACCAGGAACGCTGCCCTTCTACAGTTCGACGGTTGCTGATAGCCGATCACAGGTCCATATCTGGCCGTTCGGTGCGACATCCCTCACCCGGCAGCCGCGACACGTCAGCCGCCCTAGCGGCGGCTATGGTGTGCGCCCGGACGCGATGGCCTATCACGGAGCGCAACCCCCGCTACGGTCGGCAGGATCCCCGATCAGGGCTGCGGCTCAGGTGGCGCAGATCGGCGGGGTGCCGGCCGGGATCGCTGTCGGCCCGGAACATCATGCTGCCACGTTCGCTGGGGCGAGCACGAAATCGGCACGTCGCATGGCTGGTGAAGGCGGCACGAGCCCTGGCCCTCACCGCGGATCCTGGTGAGGCGGCGAGCCGAGTGGCCGCCCAGGCCCGGGAGTCGCTTGAGGGCCCGTCCCCCTCGTTCGCGGTGCTATTTGCCTCCGCCCATTTCTTAGTCTCGGCGGAGGCTCTGGTTGCCGCGGTCGCTGAGGAGACCGGTTCGCTGCCTCTCATCGGCTACGTGGCGGAGGCGGTGGTTGGCGGGGCCCGCGAGGTCGAGTCCGAGCCAGCTGTCTGGCTGTGGCTCGCTGCGGGCCTGGGCCTGGTCGAGACGTTCGCCATGGAGTTCGTCAAGACGCCCAGCGGGGGCGCGTACGGTGGCTACCGGTTCGAGCGGGCGGCGGCGGGCGTTCACCTGATGATCTGTGACCCGTTCACGTTCCCGGCCGGTGGCCTGCTGGCCCACCTGAACGAGCACGTCCCCGGAACGGTGATCATGGGCGGGATGGCAAGCGGCGGGCCGCCGCTGCGCCAGAACCGCCTGTTTCTCGACGGCCGGGTGCTGTCCCACGGCGCTGTCGGGGCCCACCTGACCCGCGCCGAGGTCCATCCGCTCGTGTCGCAAGGATGCCGACCCGTGGGTAACCCCTACACCGTCACCCGGGCGGAGGGCAACGTGATCCACGAGCTCGGCGGGCGCCCGCCGCTGGCGCGCCTGCAGGAGCTGGTCACGGCGCTGCCCGGCGGGGACCGGGAGCTGCTCGCCCAGGGCGTCCAGGTGGGGGAGGTGATCAACGAGTACCGGGCCGAGCCGGGCCCGGGGGACTTCCTGATCCGCAGCGTCGTCGGCGCCGACCCTGGGTCCGCGGCCGTCGCGTGGGCGATGAGGTGCAGGTGGGCCAGGTCGTGCAGTTCCACGTCCGGGACGCCGCTCGGCGGACCAGGACCTCCAGCGCACTCTGCGGCGGGAGTCCACCGCGCTCGGCGGCCACCGGGCGGCCGGGGCGCTGCTGTTCACGTGCAACGGCCGCGGATCGCGGCTGTTTTCCGGGCCCGACCACGACGCCGGGCTTCTGGCCGAAATGCTGGGCGAGATCCCGGTGGCGGGCTTCTTTTGCGCCGGAGAGCTCGGACCGGTGGGCGGGCAGAACTTCCTGCACGCCTTCACGGCGTCGATCGCGCTGTTCCCGGGGGCGACACCCGAGGCACAACCGCGGTGACCCGCCGGGCCTGTCACCGTGGCAACAGCGGGTTGCGGTGGGCGTATCGGTACAAACGCGTCCGCGGCCGAGCTTGGTCAGAGGGTGACGGAAAGTGATCCGCCCCTGCTCTACCTGCACGGCCTGTCCTCAGGTGATTTCGTGCCCGCGCTGGGTCAGTTCCCAGGCTCCGCCTCAGGCCTGTCGGCGGCGGTGATCACCCGGCTGACCGAATCCTGGAAAGCCGAACAGCGCGCCTTCGCCGAACGTGACCTATCCGGAGTGGATTACGTCTATCTGTGGCGGACGGCATCCACGTGAACATCCGCTTGGAGGAGCACAAGCTGTGCCTACTGGTAATGATCGGCGTGCGCGCCGACGGCTACCGCGAATCCCCCGAGTCGTGGGCTGACCTGCTCCGGGACTGCGGCCGCCGGGGGATGCGCACCCCGGTGCTGGCCGTCGGCGACGGGGCGCTGGAGTTCTGGAGTGCCTTGCGGGAAGTCTTCCCCGAGACCAAGGAAGGCCGCTGCTGGTTCCACAAGATCGCCAACGTGCTCGCCGCGCTGCCCAAGTCCGCGTGCCCCAACGCCCTGGCCGCCGTCACGGCGTTCGGCGCCTCCTACGGGGCGAAGTTCCCCAAGGCCGTCGCAAAGGTCACCGATGACCTCGATCAGCTGCTCGCGTTCTACGACTACCCCGCCGGGCACTGGGTCCACCTGCGCACAACGAACCCGATCGAGCCGGCTTTCGCCACGGTAAGGCACCGGACCAAGGTCACCAAGGGGACCGGCTCGCGGGCGGCGGGCCTGGCCATAGCGTTCAAGCCACAAGTCTTGACAATAGCTCCTCCGCGCGGACCAGCATTGGCTACGTTCAAACGCGAAGTTACGACCGAACCAAGTGCCAGCTAGTGCTGGAACGCCATTTGAGCACAATGCGGTCTCCTGACATGACCTTGATCTCCCTCAGGGAGCGAGGCCGTTTGGCGACAATGCGCTGGGCCATGACCCGCGCGACGGTGCAGCTGGCCGCTGGGATTTCACGCTTCTCGCCGCTGAGGCCCACGAGGACGACGACTGCCGCCGGTCTGGTGGGCGGGGGAACGGCGGAGTCTTTACCCGGAGCTGGGGTGGGAGACGATACTGTGCTCATGGCCCCTGAGACCTCCTTGCTAGGTCTTGGGGTCAGGCCCGGTTTGGTGTTCGTCGCACCGGCCGGGCTGCTCTGTTGTTCCTGGTCAGGAGACTATGCTCCCCGGACGCGAATGCATATAGTGCGTTCCTGCTCGATTTTTGTCTTTGCCGATGGCTTGCTGGCACTCCGAGCAGATGGGCGGGGCATCCATGACATCGGTGCCGCAGCACGGGCAGCGGTACCGCAGCACGGTCATAGCCGCAGTCCTGCCGCAAGCACCCGCCGGGCGCGGGTGATCTGGTCGGCCAGGTCGGTGGCATTCCTCGCCCTTGACCAGATTGGCGAGGATGCCCACAGCCTCCTTGCACAGAACAGGCCGCTGACGCTCTTCCATGTATGCCAGCCGGGGAGGGCAGCGAAATCATCGGGCATAGTCGCACCTCCTCGAACGGCTCCCGCGGATTTTCCGGCTCGCGTTTACCACGTCCGGCGCACGCTCATCCGCAGTTGAGGCGGCGTAGCGATCTACCATGTGTCGGCTGCGCCAGCCCGCCAGCCGCATCAGGTCTTCCTCGTTCATGTCATCGCGCTGATTCGATCATGCCGTCTGCCACCTCGCCCACGTGCCGCTGCATTTCACCGCGTTTCACCCCGACTACAAGATGCGCGACGTCCGGCGAACAGCGGCATCATCATTGACCCGGGCCCGGCGGATCGGGCTGGGCAATGGCCTGTACTACGTGTACACGGGCAACGTGCACGACACCGATGGCGGCACCACCTACTGCCCGTCGTGCGGGCAGTAAGTGATCGTACGGGTCCGGCGCTACCGGCTCACCGGCGACGGCCGCTGCACTACGTGCGGCACCGCGCTGCCCGGTGTCTACGACGGGCCATGTGAGCAGTGGGGCAGGCGCCGGCTGCCGGTCGTGATTAACGGCGCTTAACCGACCGCGGCGGGACCGCCCCACCCGGCGCAACGCGCCCGACGTGGCCGTCATTGGCCTGTTCGCCGCACCGGAGCAGGCCGGGCACCGGCGCATCTCCTTCCGGCGGCCCGCGACGCTCATCTTGGCCAGCCGACCGGCCTCGCCCCGCCATGTCTGGCGGTCGGCCACTCCTTCGTGCGGGAGCACAACGACCGGGCCGCCCGAGCTCCAGCGCTCACCAGCAAGGTCTGGCCTGGCCGACGCACCACCAGATGTCCCCGCGCCGTCATGCCGCACCCTTCCACTCCTCTAGCCGGACTGCCAGCCGCGCCACCCGTAGCGGCAGGCCGAGAGCCTCCCGCACGCACTGCACCTCGCCGGAATCACGAGCGAAATCGCCAGCACGAACAGCCGGATCCCGGCCTGCCGGTAGTTCAAGCCACAGCTGCCAGGTTCCGCAGCATCAGGCGGAACTCGCCCAGGCGGTCGCTGCCGCCCGTGCCGGCCCAGCGCAGGTAGTCCAGGTCGAGCAGCGCATACGGCTCGCCCCGCTGCTCCAGGAGGTAGGCGATCTCCGCAGCGACCGAGCTCTTGCCCGACCCGTACACCCCGGTGATTAGAACGCCTCCACCAGCCAAGCCTAGATGATCGATTTCAAGGTCAGTGATCATAAGCGAGTAGGGAGCGCTTGACGGAGTGGCCGGCGCGGTCGTTGTGCCAAATGACGGCTGTCAGGGCCAGGATGCGCTGCATGACGCGGACCAGGACTCCGGCCGGGGTGTACCCGCCGTGCTGTTCGAGGTTGAGCTGCCCTTTGAATGTCTCGTTGATCGATTCGATGATCTGGCGCAGTGGCTTGAAGAACTGGGCACCGGGCCGTTCTGGCTCGCCTTTGCGGGCCGGCCGCAATAGTCGCAGGCCTGCCTGGCTCAGGGTGGCTTCGAACTCAGCGCCGAAGTAGTTCTTGTCCCCGATGATGAGCTGACCGGGCCGGTCGGTGGCCGGGGCCTGGCCGGCGAGGATGTCGAGCAGCACCTGGCGTTCGTCGGCCTTGGCGCCGGTGAGTGCGAAGCCGACGGGGAGCCCGTGCAGGGTGCACAGCAGGTGCAGCCGCAGCCCCCAGAAATAGCGGGAGTGCGATGCGCAGTACCCGTACTCCGCCCACCCGGCCAGGTCGGAGCGGCGCGCGGTCTCCCGGGACCGGCCGCATTCCACCGGAGTGGAGTCGACCACCCACACGTCATCGGTCCACAAGGTGGTGT
Source organism: uncultured Actinomycetota bacterium (assembly GCA_963820395.1). GTDB lineage: Bacteria > Actinomycetota > Actinomycetes > Streptosporangiales > Streptosporangiaceae > DATFVJ01. The sequence goes on from CAWGAE010000007.1 coordinate 47,809, forward strand.
CTCGGGCCAGCGCGCCGATCAGCCAGTTCAGCGTGGCCGCCAGCCGGCGCAGCCGCTTGTTATATCCCGGCTGCTGCGGAAGGTAGGGGAACAAGTGCCGCAGGTGGGCTGCCGCGAACCGCAGCCACCTGGCCTCGGAGGTGAAACCCAGCAGCGCTTGCATCACTGCCAGGGTCACCACCTCGGCGTCCGAGATCCGCGGAGCGATCCCGATTCGCGGGCGCCACGGCACCTGTCCCGGCTCGATCTTCAGCAGATCATCGGTCCTGACGTAGAGTGCGGTCGCGAGGGTGTCCTGGTCGGCGTCCACGAGGGCCTCCGGTTCGATGTTGGATCAGCAACGTCGATCTTGGGCGCCCTCCACCCCATTTCCGGCGCGACACGCCGAATCACACCCCTTGGAATAGATCATCTAGGACCCCCTCAGCGGCGCGCGCAGCGGCAGAACCCGACATCGTCGGGGCGACGAATAAGTCGTATGGAGGAACCTGGTCTCGCTAATCGGTCCTCGCCCATCATCTTTCTGAACGGCGCTTCCAATTCCGGCAAGTCAACCCCGGCGAAGGCGATGCAGCAGGCATTGGCCGAGCCGTTCCTGCACGTGTTGTCGGTCCATCTGGTGGCCAGTGGCATGCTGGGAGATCGCCGTATCGGAGAGGGCCGGGCGCGGAGAGGTGTGCGCGCTGTCCGGCGCGAGTGAGGAGGCGGGCCGGTGACCGGTGTCAGGCGTGACGTGCGGTACCCGCTGGCGAGCCGCTGACCTGCGCTAGTTCATCGATATTGGCCGGGGAAGACGCCTGGGCCTGGGGTCAGCGGATTAGCCTGCGCCACGGTCGGGTGTCTCTGGCCCGGCGCTGCGCCGGCGGGCTGGCGGCGCCGGTATCACCTTGCCCGCGAGCGCGCGCCCGGCCGGGATCAGCACGAGTTCTCCGGCTGGGGTGCGGACTGCGAAGGACCCGGCGGCGGCGGCTTCGAGGATGCCCAGGACGTCGGCGATCTGGTCGCCGTCACCCGGTGCAGGCCGACGCCAGCGGATGACGACCCGCTGGCCCACATCGGCAGGTGTGAGCCGGACCTCAAGCCGGAAGCGCATGCCGGTCACCTGCCCACCGGCGGGACCGGTCGCGCCGCCGGCAGGAAGCACCGATGGGCTCGCGATCTGGGGCCTGGGTAGGGCGTCATCGAGGTCGCCCTATTCCGTCGGCTGCCTGGCCGGCGCGCAGCGGCCCGATCTTGGACGCGTCTCCGGGCGAGCCAGCCGGTCGAAGAAGTTGGCGTTCTGTGCCGTGAACTGGGCCCACTGCCCGGGCACGTCGTCTTCCCAGAAGATCGCCTCCACCGGGCAGAACGGCTCGCAGCTGCCGCATTCCACGCACTCATCTGGGTGGATATGGAGCATCCGCCCGCCCTCGTAGATACAGCCGACCGGGCACTCATCGACGCAGGCCTTGTCCTTGAACATGGCTCGGCGATCACGTATGTCATGGCCGGCGCCACCTCCAGACGGCCCGCCGGACGGGGGGTCCGGCGGGGCCTTTCCTGACCCCGCGGCTTGCTAGCCGCCGATGTGCGACATCTCCACTTTCTACTTTCGGCGGGTTGCCAGCGAACGCAACTCGGAGTAGTGGTCAGCGCGCCGCGTCCAGACCGAGGTGATCTGGGCGCGGAGCGCCTCGTCGCTGGCGCCGCCGCGCAGCGGGCCGCGCAGGTCGTGCCCCGCCCCGGCGAACCGGCAGGTGTACAGGGATCCCTCGGCCGGCAGCCGGGCGCGGGTGCAGCCGCTAAGCGTCCCGGCGCCGAAGGTTTCCTCAAGCCGCCTGGTCATACGCTCAGCCACGGTTCTGAGCAGCCGCCGAGGATATAGGCGAGCGGTTCAAGTCCCCCTCGGACACTCTCGAAATGCCAATGGGGAGCGTCGGTGAACCGAGCACGCCGCCGAGCACGCCCCGCCCTGGGCCATCAACGCGCTCGGCCCGGTGCCCGAGGACCCGCTGGACCGGCTGGACTGGCAGGGCTGGGCCGCATCCATCGGCGCTTGGCGGGAACTGTCCGGCGATGGCCACCTGGCCGACCCGATCGGCCCCGAGCCAGCCGCCGCCCCGACCTGCGGGCGACCTGGCATGAGGCCCTCGCCGCCCTCGGCCCGGCTGACGGCCCCGACGTGCGCGGCCTGCCCGGCGGCAGGCTGCTGCACCTGCGCGACACCGATCGAGACCGCCTGGGCGCCCCGCCGTTTGGCTCCCACCCCCGAGAGCCTAGCACTCAGGCTCCCGGCTTGGCTCCCAGAGCTCTTCGCCAAGATCGCTGATCATGGCTCTTAGCTGGTGGTCAGGGGCAGGATCGAACCCACCCGGCACGAGACCGCAAGCGCGCTCGCCGCCCAGGGCAAGCCCGCCGAGGCGGAGGCCGAATTCCGGCAGGTCCTCGACGCGAAGCTGCGGGTCCTGGGACCCGACCACGTCAGCACCCGGCGAACAGGCGAATGGATCCGGCATATTGGGCGGCAGAATGATGGACCATCTGCTTAGAAGGTCGTGGGCCCGCACGTGGCGAGCTGGTCCTTCCCAGCTCAGGTGCCGTGTTGGCCTCGCCGGGAGTGCCCATGAGTGCCCTCGGTTTACCGCCCTATCGGGCACGCGCTTACTTCGGGGAGCATCTGATCAGAGGTCAGCGGTGCGTGCCCGTGGCGTGCCCGATCGGGACGGTGATCAGCGGTGAATCACGGTCACTCACGGACACGCCACGGAATCTCTGACCTGCGGCGACCGAGGTCAGGGCATCCGGTCAACGATCTTTACACGCAGGGGGTCAGCGGTTATGCGGTACGCCCTCGTCGTCTGCGGGCTCCTGCGGAGTCTGGCCGGGGAGTGCTCCGGTCAGGCGGGCGGCCAGGGCCTCCACCTGATGGCGGAGAGCAGACACCTCGGCGGCCAGGGCCTGCAATGCGGCGTCACTGGACGTGGCCGCGGCATGTCCTGCCTCATCAGGTGGTGACCCGGCGGATGGCTTGCCATTATCGAGCCGGAAGAAGCTCGCCAGGGAGCCCGCGAGCACCCCCAGAACAGCGATCCCGGTGACCATGATGGTGACCGCCACCCAGCGGCCGGTTGTGGTCTTGGGGACGATGTCCCCGTAGCCGACGGTGGTGAGGGTGACGATGCCCCACCACAAGGCGTCGCCGACCGTGGCGAACTCGGGGTTGGTGGGGTGCTCGGCGTAGTAGGTGACCAGGGAGCCGATCACGCCGACCCCGACCGCCACGAGGGCGACCCGGCCCAGCCGCTCGAACAGGCGGCGCGCTCCCCTGGTCGCCATCACCAGCCGGGCGAGACGGGCCAAGCGGAGCAGGACCACGAACTGGCCCGCCTGGGCGCCGGGGAACAGGAACCACGGGGCGGTGGCGACCACCACGAACAGGTCAAAGCGGCCGAACCCGGTGCGCCCGTAGTGCTCAAGATGGCGGGCGTGCACCACGCAGTCGACTAGGAACACCAGCCAGGTGACCACGCCGACCACCACGCCGACCCAGCCAGTGGACTCGGGAACAATCACCAGCGGCAAGATGGCCGACACCACGATCGGCAGTTGCATCCGGGTGTCGAAGCGCTCCAGAAAAGCGGCATCACGCTCCGAGCGCGGCTGACCCGGCCGATGCGCTGTTGCAGGGGCGACGTCCACAATCCCGATCGTGCCAGATTGTCCAGACCCGGCACGTGATCTGCCGACACCAACTGGGGCCGCACGGGGCTGGCGGCGAAAGCGGGGTCGTGACAAACGAAGGCGAGGAACGAACTGGGGCAGATCTGTCACAACCTTCTCACAGACTGACCGGACGGCACCGGACTCACACGTCCGTGCCGGACACCTGGCAGGACGCTAACCTCCTGATACGGATTCCGGCGCACCGGCCAGACGGGCGGTATTGATCTACGGATCCGTAGGTACCCGAGAGGCCATCCGGTCCCGTTCAGATCAGTCCGTGACGTGGGACGCATCGCGGCTGGCTGTTCATCCGCGTTCGGTGTCCCGGCAAGTCGTCCGTCCCGGTGGCTCTACCACATCGTCTTCGTGACCGACGACGGGAGGGAGTGCTCGTTTCGCGGAACCTACTTGGAGGTCGAGGCGCCGACCCGGACCGTCGATACGTGGCTGTTCGACGGGTGGCCAGGTGTGGAGGCCGTCGAGTCCACCGAACTGCACGAAACTCGCGGAGTTACGAAGCTGACACAGAGGCTGGCGTTCCGTGACAAGGCTGGCCGTGACCACATGACCAAGACCGATGGCTTCGAAGCGAGCTAGTGTCATGCGCCTGAAATCTACGCTCTAAGTTAGTATAATTTCTGTATGTCGCGTACTAGAGGTGCCGCTGCTGAGTTCGTGCTGACCGAGGAGGAGCGTGACCAGCTGGTCCGCTGGTCGGGTGGGCCGTCGCGAAGGCCGGCGGTGCGGGCCCGGATTGTGCTGGCCTGCGCGGAGCCGGGGGTGGTGTACCAGCGGGTGGCCGCCGATCTGGGCGTCACGCAGATGACGGTGGGCAAGTGGCGTACGCGGTTTGCCGGGGCGCGGCTGGAAGGGCTGGCCGACGGCGAACGGGCGGGGCGGCCGAAAGCCGGGCTGGAGCTGGCCGATGACGAGCGCGATCAGCTCACGCGCTGGTCGCGGCGGGCCAAGACCTGCCAGGCGCTGGCGCTGCGGTCGAAGATCGTGCTGGCCTGCGCGCAGGGCACGCCGAACAAGCAGGTGGCCGCCGAGCTGCGGATCACGCCGGGCACGGTGACCCGGTGGCGGCGCCGGTTCATCGCCCGCCGGCTGGACGGGCTAGCCGACGAGCCGCGCCCGGGCCGCCCGCCGTCGATCCTGCTGGACCAGGTCGAAGACGTCGTGGCCGCGACGCTGGAGGAAACCCCCAAGGACGCCACGCACTGGTCACGGGCCTCGATGGCCCGCCGCAGCGGCCTGTCACGCTCGACGATCGGCCGGATCTGGCGCAAGTTCGAACTCAAGCCGCACCTGACCGACGGGTTCAAGCTGTCCACCGACCCGCTGTTCATCGAGAAGGTCGTCGACGTCGTCGGTCTTTACCACAACCCGCCGGAGAAGGCCGTCGTGCTGTGCGTCGACGAGAAATCAGGCATGCAGGCCCTGGACCGGTCCCAGCCGGTGCTGCCGATGATGCCCGGCATGCCCGAACGGCGCACCCACGACTACGCCCGGAACGGCGTGACCAGCCTGTTCGCCGCCTTCAACATCGCCGACGGCACCGTGATCTCCCAGATCCACCGCCAGCACCGCGCGGTGGAGTTCAAGAAGTTCCTGATCGCGATCGACAAGGCCGTCCCGGCCGGGCTGGGCGTGCACCTGGTCTGCGACAACCTCGCCACCCACAAGACCCCCGCGATCCAGGACTGGCTCGCCCGCCACCCCCGGTTCCGCCTGCACTTCACGCCCACCGGATCGTCGTGGATCAACCAGGTGGAGCGGTGGTTCGGGTTCCTGACCGACCAAATGATCCGCCGCGGAGTCCACAAGAGCGTCCAGGCCCTGGAAAAAGACGTCCGCGCCTGGATCGAAACCTGGAACCAGAACCCCCGGCCATTCATCTGGACAAAAACCGCGGAGGAGATCCTGAACTCCTTAGCCAAATATATCGCGAAGATTTCAGGCGCAGGACACTAGTGTCCTGAGTTGTTAATTCGCTGAAGATATCTGGCGAGGTTCTCCAGGATCTCGTCCGCCGTCTTTGTCCAGACGAACGGCTTCGGGTCCTCGTTCCACGCCTCGATCCAGGCCTTGATGTCGGCTTCGAGCTCGTTGACGCTGTTGTGGGCGGAGCGGCGCAGCTTGCGGTTGGTCAGCTCGGCGAACCACCGTTCCACGACATTGAGCCAGGACGAGCTGGTCGGCGTGAAGTGCAGCTCAAAGCGGGGGTGGCGGCTCAGCCACTTCTTGATCTCGGGGGTCTTGTGGGTGCCGTAGTTGTCGCAGATCAGGTGCACGTCCAGGTCGGCGGGCACCTCGGCGTCGATCTTCTTCAGGAACTTCAGGAACTCCTGGTGCCGGTGGCGGCGGTGCACTGAGGAGATGACCTTCCCGGTGGCCATGTCGAGCGCGGCGAACAGGCTGGTGGTGCCGTTGCGGACATAGTCGTGGCTGCGCCGCGCCGGGGTGGTAGGCAGCACCGGCAGGCACGGCGCGGTGCGGTTCAGCGCCTGAATCTGCGACTTCTCGTCGGCGCACAGCACCAGCGCATGCTCGGGTTGAGTCGGCCTGGGGCGCGGTGCCGGGGTGCCCCCGGTCCGTTTCTAATAAATAACCCCAGAGTTCCCTGAGGTGTCTCTCGCCTCTGTAACCCCAGGACCTGGGTGTTCTTCCGTGACCCATGCTGCTGCTGTCAGCTGAGGGTTTCTCGGGGTTCTTGAGGGTCTATCGTCTCCAGTGCTGGTCTTCTTGGATCAGTGAAGCCGAGGAGGCCCGGGTTGAGCTTGGCGGCCGTGCGGGATCTGCGTGAGGCGCGTGCGCCTGCCGGGCCGGATGAGCTGGCGGCGTTCGAGACTGACGTGCTGGCCGGGTTCGTCCTGGCCCGGGCGGCCGCCGGGCTGGCCGATGCCACGATCGCTTCGGACGTGGTCAATCTTGAGCAGATGCGGGTGTGGTTCGGCCGGCCGTTGTGGGAGATGGAGCCCGCTGACGCAGATGCCTACTTCGGCAAGGTGCTGAGGGGCGCCGCCAAGGGCACGCGGCTGGCCCGCTCGCGGGCGCTGCGGGTCTATTTCTTGTTTTTGGAGATCCGGCACAAGGCCGAGATCCATCAGATGACCGGCCGGGTGGTGGAATGCCCGATCGATGAGATGAACCGGCCGCGGGGAGCGGGCCGGGCGGCGTTGCGGATCCCGCCCTCGGCCCCGCAGGTGGATGCGCTGTTCGCCGGATGGAGGCAGGAGCTGGTGACCTGCCGGAAGTTCGCCCCGGCCGCCCGAAACTACGCCGCGGCCCGGCTGATGGCCGAGGTCGGGCTGCGCGTCAACGAGACAAGCCACCTCGACCTGGCCGACGTCAAGTGGAACCTGGGACGCTTCGGCAAGCTGCACGTCCGCAAGGGCAAGGGTGCCCGGGGGTCCGGGCCGCGCGAACGCATGGTGCCGTTGATCAACAACGCCGGCGCGGCCCTGCGGTGGTCCGTTGAGGACGTGTGGTGCCGTATCGATGACGATCACACCCGGCCCGGTGCCCCGCTGTTTTGTTCCGAGCGCCGCAACGCCGACGGGACGGCGGCCCGGGTAGGCAATGAGACATTGCGGTCGACGCTGGCCGCTGCGGCGGCCACGCATCTGCCGGACTGGCCGGACCGGGTCACCCCGCATGTTCTGCGGCATTTCTGCGCCTCGCAGCTGTATCTGGGTGGGATGGATCTGGCCGCAATTCAGCAGACCCTCGGCCATGCCTGGGTCGCCACGACCATGAATTACATTCACGTCCAGGCCACCCATGTCGAAGATGCCTGGGTCACCGGCCAGCAGCGGGCGGCCGATCGGTTGAAGGGGCTCGGTCCGTGAAGTGGAACCTGCGGCTGACAGCCGCCAACCGGAGCATCTGGAAGGCCAGCGAGCTGCAGCGGATGCTCGCCGAGGCGGGCCTGGTGATCAGCGCCGGGAAGATGTCCGGGCTGTGGTCGGGCAGCCCGGCCAGCGTCAAGCTCGACGACCTGGACGTCATCTGCGCCGTCCTGGGATGCGGGGTGGAGGAGCTGCTGATCGCCGAACCGGCCGGGACCGCCAGGACGGCCTGCGACCGGCAACCCACTGCGGTGTCCTCCCAGCCCTCCGGGCAGGCCGGGCCGCAGGTCACGCCCAAGCGCCGGGACGGGCGCTCGCTCCCGCCCGCCTGATGGCCAGGCGGATCCGGGCCGGCACCCCGATCGTCAGCTGCCCGGACTGTCTATCCTGGGGATCGTCTTACGGATCGCAGTCGTATTGCCGGGCCTGCTATGACTTCGTCCGCCGCTACCGCCCCGGCGAGTGCGCCGGCTGCCGGAGGATCATCGCGGTCAAGAAAGGGCACTGCCGGCTGTGCTGGCTGCAGGCCGGCATCGCCGCCGCGGGCAGGCGCAGGATCACTCCTGCGGATTTCGAGCCCACAGGCTGCTGGCAGCTGTCGCTGGCGGGCATGAACCGCCTCGGGAACACCGGTCCGGCCCCCGCCATCCCGGCGGCCAGACTTACTCAGGCCGGCCCGGCCGCCTGGACGCAGTTGGAGCTGCGCGCCCCGGGTGAATCGCGGCACTTCGACGCACGCCACTGGGTCGCGTCCAGAATCGGCGGCGAGGCCCTGGACCTGACCAGGCGCATCGCTTCCGAACTCGCCGAGACCCGCGGCTGGAACGCCCGGATCGTCATCGAAACCGGCCGGGCGCTGGCCGTCGTACTGGCCGATCACACACCCGGAGACATGATCGCCTGGTCCGGGCTGTTACCGGCCCTGCACTCACGGGACCTGAGCGTCACCCGAACCGCCGAGATCCTGGATCTCGCCGGGCTCCTGCACGACGACCGGGTCCCCTCCTTCGCCTGCCTGATGCGGGCCCGGCTCGCGCTGCTGCCCCCGCCGATGGCCGCCGACGTCGGGCACTGGCTGCGCACCCGCAGCAAGGGCGGGCCCCGCAGCCGTCCCCGCGACGAGCACACCGTCCGGATGAATCTCAACCGGGTGCACCCGCTGCTGCTGAAGTGGGCCGGGCACTACATCCACCTGCGCGAGGTCACCGCCGCCGACGTCATCACCGCCACCGACCTCCTGTCCGAAAGCCTGCGCCGCCAGACCCTCACCGCGCTGCGCTCACTGTTCGGCCACTGCAAGAAGACCGGCAGGATCTTCCGCAACCCGACCAGCGGCGTCCACGACGGCCAGCGGCCCCTGATCCTCATCCAGCCGCTGCAGCCTGCCGAGATAGACCAGGCCACGGCCGCCGCCATCACACCTGCCGCCCGGCTCGCGATCGCACTGGCCGCCATCCACGCTGCCAGGCCCAAGACCATCCGGGAGCTTCATCTCGACGACATCGATCTCGGCAACCGGCGGCTGGTCATTGCGGGCCGGGCCCGCCCGCTCGGCGACCTGACCAGAAGCCTGCTCCTGGCCTGGCTGCAGCACCGCGGCCGCCGCTGGCCCGGCACCGCCAACCCGCACCTGATCGTCAACCAGCAGACCGCCATGACCACCCGGGCGGTCAGCGAGAACTGGCTGACCGAGACATGCCGCGGCCTCACCGCCACCCTCGAACGGCTTCGCGTCGACCGGCAACTCGAGGAAGCCCTCACCCACGGCGCCGACCCCCTGCACCTCGCCGCCATGTTCGGGATCGACGACACCACCGCCATCAAGTACGCGACCATCGCTCGCCAGCTCCTGCAGACCGCCGCCGAGCAGCACGACCCCTCCGGTTCCCGCGAACCCAAGGGTCAGCGCAGCACATAGAGCGTGAAGACCCCTAAGTTCATGCCGGGGAACCTTCAGTTCGCCTGAACTCTGGGCAAAGCCCAGGCCGCTCGCCGAACCCGGCGTGCGGCTCTCACCGCACCGGGCTCTCCACGGTCGCTGCCGTTAGGTGTGGTTGAGCGTCCAGGGATTGGGAATCGTGTTGCCCCGGTAGCGGTAGCGGGTGACCGGCACCGTTTCCAGGCGGAACAGCTCGATCCCGCCCGCCGTGATCGGCTTCCACCGCCCGTCGGGGGTGGTGAAGGCCCGGCGGACGTCCTTCCACCTCCAGCGATGCAATGCCCGCAGCCACCGGATCACCCGCCACCACACGAAGTGGGACAGGCGGCTGAGGGTGCGTTTGCAGGCAGCATGCTTGAAGTAGTTAGCCCAGCCGCGCATGATCTGGCCCAGCCGGATCAGCACGGTGCCCGGGTGCTGCTGCGATCTCCTGTTCGTCAGCGCACGGATCTTGGCCTTCACCGACCGGATCGGCCGGTCGGCGATGAAGGTGTAGACGTGCCACTTGTCCGTTCCCCGCTTGCGTTTCCACCGGATGTGAAAGCCGAGGAAGCTCTCGATTCGAGGGTCACCAGGTCGCCGGTGGCATCGACGCACGTTGGGCGGCGGGCGGCATGGAGGACCGTGAGGCTAAGCAGGCCCAACGCTTCGGGGGCTCATCGGGCATCAACTCGGCGGAAGGGAGGATGCGGGCCAGGCGGAGGAAGAGCGTGGAGAGGGCGGTGCGGGTTGACTGTGGGCGGTGAGGTTGGCGAGCCAGTCCGGCAGTCGGGTGAGCTGGGTGCGGCCGATCCGAGGTGAGTGAGACTGGTCCGACCGCCGAGCTAGTCGGGCAGGGTGGTGAGCTGGTTGCCATCGAGGCGAGTGAGGCCGGTCAGGCTGGCGAGCCAATCGGGTAGCGTGCCCTGATTCCATCGGATAGAGGGACTCAGACTCACCCGACGAATACCGGAACGTCCCCGTCACTGTATGCTTACTTAGTGGGTATCAGTGAGCAGCCGGCCGTCAGCGCAGGCGGGCTTGCCGGAGAGTTACTCGCCGCGCTGGCCGGGCCTGACGGCCGGGCCAACCCGTACGCGTTCTATGACCGGCTGCGTGCGCTGGGGCCCGCGGTGGTCGGCCCCGATGGGAGACTGGTCGTCACCGGTTACCGGGAATGCGCGGCGCTGCTGCGCGACCACCGGCTGCGCAAGGCACCGGGGCGGGTACTAGCCGCCGCCGGCTACCCGGACTGGCGGGACCGGCCGTCGCTGCGGCTGATGTTCACCAGCATCCTGACGCTCAATCCGCCGGCACACACCCGGCTGCGCCGCCTGGTCTCGGCTACCTTCACCGCCCGCCGGGTGGAGGGGCTGCGGCCGGCCGTGGAGCGCATCGTCGCGCAGGCGTGTGAGCGGGTCGCCGGGGAGAGCGATTTCATCGCCGACTTCGCGTTCCCGCTGCCGGTCACCGTGATCGGGGAACTGCTCGGCATCCCCGCCGCCGACCGGCCGATGTTCCAGGACCTGGTCCGGGACTGGACAGCGGTGCTGGAGGTGCTCACCCCGCTGGCCGTGGACCGGGCGGATGCCGCCGCGTCCGCGATTGGCGGCTACCTGGCCGACCTGGCCGCGCACCGGCGCGTTCACCCGGCCGGCGACCTGATCTCGGCACTGGCGGCCGCTGCCGAGGGCGGCGACAAGCTCACCCAGGAGGAACTCGTGACCATGGCCGCGCTGCTGCTGGCGGCTGGTTTCGAGACCACCACCGGGCTGTTGTCCAACGGCCTGGTGGCCCTGCTCGCCCATCCCGGCCAGGCCGCGCGGTTGCGCACCGAGCCGGGGCTGGCTGCGGCGGCGGTGGAGGAACTGCTGCGTTATGACTCACCCGTACAGTTTGCCGGCCGTTTTGCTGCGGCGGGCCTTGATGTCGCCGGGCTGAGCCTGTCCGAAGGGCAACGGGTGATGACGCTGGTCGGGGCCGCGAACCGGGATCCGGAGGTGTTCACCGAGCCGGACCGGCTGATCCTGGACCGGGCCGAGCAGCCCCCGCTGTCGTTCGGCGGCGGGATTCACTACTGCCTGGGCGCCCCGCTCGCCCGGCTGGAGGCGCAGATCGCGTTCCCGGCCATGCTGTCCCGGTTCCCCCGCCTGTCCCTCGCCGGTGAGCCGGTCAGCCGGAATGGGATCACCCTGCGCGGCCACGCCAGCCTGCCCGTGTCCGCCCGCTGACGGCGACCGCCCCGCAATGGGGCGCCCGCCGTCCAGCGCCCGCAGCCCGCTCATGGAACCGCTCGGCTGCGACGACCTCATCGGCCGCGGCGAGCCGCAGCAGCAATCACCGCGGACGGCCGCGTGCCGCTGCGGCGGGACAAGCCGGGACAAGCTCAGTGCCCACTCCGGCCCTCGCTGTCAGCGTCGAGCACTTCGCCGACCGGGACGCCGAGGGTCTCAGCGAGCCGGGCAGCGGTGTTTACACCCAACGAAGGCCGACGCACGCAAACCGGCCATGGAAGCACCCTGCGGCCCCCGTTGGGCCCAGGACTGCTGTACTTTCCTGCTGTATTTGCCGCACAACTGTTCGAAAAACCGTCGGGACGGCGGGATTCGAACCCGCGACCCCTTGACCCCCAGCCATGCATCCATATCTCCGCCACCAGGTCACCTACATATTTCCGCAGGTGACGCCGCGCACAGGTGAGCAGGCCAGAGCTGTAGAGCGCCGTCATGAGCGCTGGTGATTCCCATTTCGTTCCCAGCCGCCGCCGCGCAATGCCACCTATCGTTCCTATGCCTCGTTCAGCGATCCGGACGGCAACGGCTGGCTGTTCCAGGAAGTCACGACCCGGCTTCCCCCTGGGCGCTTCGACGCTGCCGCGACGTCGTTTGGGTCGGCGAGCGACCTGGCGGGCGCGATGCGGCGCGCGGCGGCCGCCCACGGTGAGCATGAGAAGCGCATCGGCGCGGCTGATCCGGACTGGCCCGACTGGTACGCCGAGTACATGGTGGCGGAGCAGATCGTTTTCGGCGGCGGGGCGCCCGGCGAGCACTGCGCTGCGGCGCTGGCCGCGCGTCGCCGTCGTGGAGCGGGAACTGGTCGGCGGCGAGTGCTCGTATTGGGCGTGTATTCCGTCGAAGTCGCTGCTGCGCCCGGGTGAGGCGGTGGCGGGCCCGCGCGAGGCCACGCGGTGCGCGCCGCCCCTGCGAGGGTGACCTCCGGTGCCAGCGCTCGCCCGAGCGAACCTTGCCCGCGGCGTCCCGGGCGACCTGCAGGGGCAGCAGGAGATGTGCTTCGACATTGCGACGGGCCTGTTCGACGTCGAACTCCGCCAGCGGCGCAAGTAGGGACCGGGGCCGGTCACCAGCACGTGGTCGACCGGCGGGCGGTCTCGAGCCCGATGCCCGCGCCACCGCCGATCACGACGACGGTCTGCCCGGCCAGTTCCGGTTCGCACTGGGTGGGAACAGGAGTGGTTGCGCTGGTCATGATTCCTCCGATGGGTGGGTGCCAGCGACCCGATCACCGGATCGCCGGCGGCGCTTGCGAGCAGGAATGCCGCACTGTCCTGCTCACCCCGGCAGCCGGTCGCCCCGCACCTCCGTAGCGTCACCGAACTGCAGGACATACTCCCCCCTCCCGCCGCGCGGCGGTGGCGTGCATCCCGAGCATCAGCTCGATCCCGTCCCGGCGCAGGGCCTCGCCGAGCGCCTCGCCCAGCGGCGCGGGCTCGCGGGGAAGCACCCGGCCGGCGCCCTCGATCAGCACCACCTCGCCACCCAGCCGCCGCACGACCTGTGCCAGCTCGACGCCTGCGGACCCGCCGCCCAGCACGAGCAGGCGGCGCGGGACAACCGTCATGCTCGTCGCATCGCGAGTGCCCCAGACGCCCTCGAGCTCACCAAGTCCCGGGATCGCAGGCACGATCGGATCGGAGCCGGTCGCCACGACGATGTGCTCCGCGGTGCGGCGGACCCCGTCGACATTGACCACACCGGTGCCGACCAGCCGGCCCGTGCCGCGCAGCGGGTCGATGCCCCGGCCGGCCAGCGCTCCTGCCCGGCACCGGAATAGCCCGACACCATGAAGTCCCGCCAGGCCAGCGCGGCCGCCACGTCGACCCGCGCGCTCGCGCCTGGCGCGTGACCACCACAGCCACACCGGCTTCGGGTCGCGCCCGCCAGGCAGGTGATCGACGGTGAGCCGCATCAAGGTTCCGGAAACACCCGGCAGCAGCGGTGGCTGGCCAGCGGTGACGCTGGCGGTCGAGGGGCCGGGGTCTTCCGACTGTTCTGCCCCGGCGACGGGGTCGGATCGATGAGCGGGCTCGCTGACCACGCGCCCGGCGGCGGCAAGGCCAAGATGGTCAGCGGAGGCGACCGTATGTGCTGGACTGGTCATCGGCCAGCGGTCAGGCTTCAGTGACCGGAGCCGCCGCAGGCCGCACCGGCTGCGTGCGGCTGATGATCAGCCAGGTCAGCCAGACGACCAGCGCATACAGCGGATAGCCGAGCGCGATCCGGCCGATTCCGAGCGGCACAAGCAGGTCCGCGAGCCAAAGCGGGAATAGCACGGCGATGCGCAGCGCGAACATGCAGAGCCACAGCACGGTCGCGGTGGTGTAGGCGCGACGCCGCGCCTGGTCGCGACGCCAGTCGGTGCCTTCGCCAAAGACCGCGCCCAGCACTAGACCGATGAGCGGCCAGCGAACCGCGAGCGAGACCCCCGACGCCACGGCATATGCCACATTGAGGCCGAGCGACGGCAGGAAGTAGTTCTCCGGCTTACCCGTGACCACGGCGAGCCCGGCGGCGACAGCCACTCCGATAAAGCCACCCACCGAATGCCGGAGCGTATCCCGCCGGGCAAGCCGGTACACAAGAATCGCAAGCGCGGCGCCCCCCGCGATCCACAGCGGCGTGGTCACGTTGCGTGTCCCGACGTAAACGGCCACGAACAGGGCGCCGGGTACAGCCGAGTCCAGCATCCCGCGCGTGCCGCCGAGCCGGCCAAGCAGCGCCCCAGCCGACTGCGGCGCGTTACCGTGTGGTAGCGACGCCGTGGCTGTGGTGTCCCTGGCCGACACGGCCAACCCGCCATCGAGGCGGCGACCCTGATCGGCGCTGGCTGTGATCTTTTTTGCTGCCCCATCGGCGGGATCCTCGGGCAGATCCGGCGAACTGCTGACCCGGCTCACACGGGATGACATCTTCAGTGCCTCCTCGCGTTGTTGGTGATCTCCGTCGGCCGAAGACACGGTGGGATCGGTCCCGCCGCCTAACTCCTGCGTATCCGGGGATCGTAGCAACAGCGAAACGCTGCGCCGACTGGCAAATATCACCGTTTGGTGATTCACAGGTCGGAAAAAGGTCGCGAGATGCTTCCTCCCGCCTGGCTGGCGCCGGTGCGCGGGAGCCTAGTTCGCGGGTTGCGCGCATGCAACAGTCAGCTGCATTACTGGCTCGGCGGGCTCCTCCACGAATACTGCCAGGTTGCATAGGGTAGCCGAGTTTCCGGCACCCATACCATGCAAATACAACTGCCCAGAGTACCGCGAAGAATAACCGGGATACGGTAAATGTGCCGACGTGCCCGACTGGCCAGGTGGTGAGACGCAACCGGGGCGCGCCGGTCCCTGCCGGCGCTAAGGCAACCGTGCAGGGTCCGGTACCGGTGGCCGTGTTACCGGTACCGGCGGGACGTAGATGGGGACGCACCGGTCGCCGATGAGGCGCTCAGGTGGCGGGCAGTGCGGCGGGAACACGGGAATGCAGCGCCCGTTGATTAGCCGCCTCGGCGGGAGACACCGGGGTGGCAGGACGCACCGGTCACCGACCCGGATACGCGGCGGGAAACACGGCCGCGGCCGGGGGATGCAGGGCAGCCTGGGCAGCAGAGGCGGCGACGGGCAGAACCGGACCGGGACCGGCGACGGGCGGGCCGGAGTGGGTGCGGCCGCGGCCGCAGGCGCGGCACCAGCTGCGATGACTGCCGCCGAGGCAACTGCAGCCACGGCAGCGAAAATTCTTCTCATGCGGCAAGGTTGCCTCAGCGTAGCGTCTCTGTCACGCATCGTCAGCGTCGCCACGACCGCGCCAGTGCCACGACTGGGCTGGCAGGGAAAGGCAGGTCCGTTCCCCGCAGAGCACCCGTTCGCACGGCTGTGACCGCATCGCAGGAAGAATGCTTGATCGTCAGGGTGGCGAGGTGGCCTTGCAGGTCCGCCACTTCGTGCAGGGTTGCGCTCGCGTCGTGGAATGTCGCCTCTGAGCGCTTGTCCGCAGCGGCGGCCTGCACGTCGGTGAGGAAGGCGGTGAAGACGACATCGTCGTCTTCACCGTGCCGGACAGCGCTGCGCTCACCGAAGAAGCGGTGTTCGCCTGCGCGGCCGAGGCGATGCCCAAGTACATGCGTCGCCCACGTCACGATCGTCGACGACATTCCGCGCACCCCACCAGCAAGATGGAAAAGTACAAACTGCGGGCCCAAGATCCTCACCGAACTCGGGATCTCACCACCGTCGTAATTCGCACCTCGCCGCCGAAGCCCGGGTTGCAGGGCAGATGCCGGGGCGACGTCGACGGCTTCGATGGTCTCGGCGAAGGCGAGGATCTTCCCGTACATCAAATGCTTGTCGAGCTTGTCGAGCTTGTCGACGTCGACCAGCCGCGCCGCTGCGCATCACCTCCCTGCAGCAGACAGGTAGGGATGGGGCACAGCGAGACCGTGCCGACCCCGGCGGCGTACAGGAGGGCTCCTTCGCCAGGTATAGCGGGATGGCGCCGGCCGCACGGTTGCCACGGGGTAGTCCGGCGAGCCTCTCGTGTTGACCGGGCCGACGGCGGCCAGGTAGGCGTCCTGCTCGGCGTTGGCGGGGCGCCGCTGCTGTCCTGCTCGCCTCCGAAGGCAACGTGCCGTTCAAGCTGACCGCCCTGTTGATGGAAGCCCTGCTGGGCTAACCGGTGTCGAGCGGATTCGTCGCCCGCGCCCTGGCCCGGCTGGCGCAGCGCCTGCGGGCAGCCGGGTTCGATGAGGCGATGAAGGACGCGCTGCAAGCTGAGGACGTGCTATGCGGCGACGAGTTCCCGGCCAACGTCATCAGCAAAGACCTTGGTGAACATGGCGATCCGCTGCCAGGTGCGCCGCATCTGGTACGCCGCGCTCGGATCGCGGTCCAGGGCCGCGATCGAGAGCCTGGGCATGCTGGAGGGCTGGCACGGCTACCTGGTCCGTGACGACTACGCCGACTGGGTATCAGTTCGACACCCAGCTCGCTGGCGTCCAGCATGCTGTGCTCAGCTGATCCGCTACTGCACCGGCGTACTCGAGCTGCACCCGCAGTGGCAGGCCAGGCCTGGGCCGGGCAGGTGTGCGTTGCTACCTGGTCAGCGCACGCGATCACGGCATCTGCGCCATCGACGCCTTCGACGCCGCCCTCGTCGGCAAACCCTGGCTACCGGTGCCCGCAATCGCCTGACATCACGCACACCGCCGTCATCAGGTCAGGCTATCGAGCGCCGGTTCCACTGGAGTATTATCCTCCAGGATTCCGGGCATGCTGTAGTCAGCGTCTGACAGCTATGTCTGGAATGACCGTCCATCAGCTACGTGCACCGGGCAGCAGTTCCACGCGAGTATCGCCGACTACGTTTATGACATAGGTCGCTGCTATGCCGTGTCGCCAGCCCACCGGCAAGACGAAGTAGCGGTCCGGGCGGGCAAGCAGCAGGCGCAGCCCGATGTAGCGGTAACGGTAGTGCTCGTCGGCAGGGAATTGCTCGACGTGTAACCCAGGTCCTGACAAGGCCAGGCGATAGGGACTGTACACGGCGACCGCAGTCCGATCTGGCAGATCACGGGCCACTTCGGCGGCGTCATCCGTGCCCTTTGCGCTCGCCAGCAGGGCAGCCGCCCAGAACGCGCAACTGCCGGTGATCAAGACAGCGGCAATCCTGGCGATCCGGTCAGCCGCAGGCTGCAGGTTCCCTGCCGTCCCCCCGGCCAGCGAGACAGCAGCAGGCCCGAACCGATGAAGAAAACCACGAGGTATGTGTTGATCCGCACGTGATAGGCGAGCACGGCCAAGATGACACCGGCAGCGCTTAGCGCCAGACCCACCGGACGCGCCAGCTTGCCGCTGCGCAGCAGGTAGCAGCGAACTGGCCGAGGCACCGGCAGCCACGATCGGGCGCCAGCCGCGACGGCCACCACAGCCCCCGCAACGATCAAGCCCGGCGAGAAAAGGCTGAGGCTTTCCAGTACGAACTCAGGCACAGTAAACCCCACGCTGAAAGCGCCCACGTTGAAATAGCCGAGCCAGGAATTCAGATACGCCCAGCCCATGTAGAACATCAGTGCCGTGATCAGTGTGGCGTTGGCGGCCAGAGGTGCAACCAGACCGCGGTCATGCTCGCCAGAACGGTGCGTGGTTGTCACGACGGCGGGGCCGCGGGAAGCGTTGCCGGTGTCGGCGTCTGTGAGGGAGTGGTGGAAGGGGTAGACGAGGGAGACGGAGGCGACCTGGTCTCCGGCGATACCGGCAGCGGGATGAGCCCCAATCCGCGTGGCGATGGACTGCCTGAGATGAGTGGCGGTGGGATCGAATCGCCGCCATTGCCGGTACTTGACGGCCAGCCCGCGCCGTTCGACGCCCCCGAGCCGCGCGCGGAAGTGATTTGAGTTGAACTCACGGCAACGCTGCCTTCCGGGGCCGCCCTGCCCGACGCCGCCGAGCCGCGCGCGGAAGTGATTAGAGGTGAGCTCACGGAAACGCTGCCTTCCGGGGCCGCCCTGCCCGACGCCGCCGAGCCGCAGGTGGGTTTGATATGAGTTGAACTCACCGGCACACTATCTCCGGAACCAACATGACTGCCGCAGGCGGCACAACCGAGGAGGGCGATTGCAGCGGCCGCCGCGCGCACACGACCGATGAGTAGGACGCCACTTAGGCCCCCGAAGCGAACCGAGGGCAGACGCCGACGGATCTCGTGCTCCTGACCCGCGTCGGCTCGACTGATTCTTCGTATCACGATCCCGCCCCCTTTCCCTCGCAGTCGGTAAGAGCTTGAACCGCGACGCCCCCATCAAGGCAATCCCCTAGGCAGATACAAAAGACAACCCCGTCATCAGGCCAGCACGCCTATGCGGACATATGTGGCCGAATGGCCACCTGGTGGGTGTCGGAAAATTGTGCCATCCGCTCCTGAGCCGGGATTGCTGCTCGCGGACTAATCGGGGGCGAACGGCAGCGGGGCCAGCTCCGGCTCCTGCACGATCAGCTCTCGTGACCTTCCGCCTGCTTTACCTGATCTTCGTGCGAGTGTGCGGCTGGCTGGCCCTGCTGCCCCGCTCTGACGATGTCAAGAACAGCCTCGACGCGGCGATCGCCGGGGTGGAGGCCCAGATGGCGGCCCGGCTCCCGCTGACCGAGGGTGCCAAGCTGACCCAGATCGACGGTGTCGGCGTTGTCGTCGCCAGCGGCTTTGTCGCCTTCGTCGGGTCCGCGCACCGGTGGAAAAGCTGGTCTAAAGTATGGCGCGGCGCCGGGCTTGACCCCGCCCGTTCCCAATACGGCCCGGTCGATACGAGCATGTCGATCAGCCGCGAGGGTTCGGCGTGGGGGCGCCGGGCCAGTACTGGCCGGCCACGACCCGGGCAGCCGAGCCGCGGTGTCCGGCGCCCTGGGCGAAGAACAGCGACCGGACCAGGATGTCGTCGATGTTGGTGACGGCGAACCGCCCGGCCGCCTCCCCGATGACGCCCGAGTTCACGAGTGGATGGTCTTCTGCGGGAGCACGGGCCTACTCGTTGGGCGGCACGGTACCAGCGCTTACCGGCCGCCGCTGCCGGCCACGGCTCACTGCCCCCACGATGACCCTAACCCCGAGCCCAATGATGACGAGATCAGCGATCATCTGGCCCGTGACCACAAGCCGCGCCGCCTCGGTCTTGGCGGTGATATCGCCGAACCCGACCGTCGCGAACACGGTGACGGTGAAGTACACCGCGTCGGTGCGGGTCAGCGGCTCGCTGAAGTTGCTGGCGGAAATCGTGGCCATGACGACATAGGTGCTGGCGAACAGCAGCAGGAACAGCGGAACACTGGTGGCGAGGGCTTCGACCGCCCGCAGGCCCGGGAACGGTGACATGACGATCGAGCGGACCTGAAAGGCGACCAATCCAATGAGCACCACAAGCCCGATTGCCAGCATCGTGACGGCGGCTCCGGTTGAGGAGCGGTTGAGGGGCAGCAGATAGTAGATGGCTACCAGCGCGATGGTGGAGCCCACTGCCCGCAGCACAGCCCGCACGATCATGCGGCGCGAGGGTCTGGCCGGACTTCCGAAGATCATGAGCACACGATCGCGTGAAAGTGGCTGTTGACCTGGGCGAATGGCAGGCAGGCGTGATCGGGGCGTGTTACTACAGGCTGGTGGCGACGGTTAGTCCGCAGGCGGGGTGAAGTCGAAGAACTTCGGCGGTTCACGCAGGTCAAGGGCACGCAGGATGTGCTGCTGGCCGGGGGTGGCCGCGGACCGCTGGGCGACGCGGCCGTCGGGGGTGGCGAGGGTGACCAGGTGCATGCGGTCCAGTTCGTGGCGCAGGTTGCGCCAGGTGTCGGCGGTGGCGTTCTCGGTGACCCGGATGAGCAGCAGCGCCAGCCAGCACAGCTGGATGTGGGCGCGGATGCGGTCTTCGCGGTAGTGGAAGACGGGGCGCAGCCCGAGGGCGCCCTTCATGTCCCGCCAGCCGCGTTCGACGGCGATCAACTGCTTGTAGGCGGCGGCGAGATCGTCGGGGGTGAGACACCCCATGGCGTTTGTTGTCAAGAAGAGGGTTCGGAGCCGATCATGATTCGGCGGGCATGCTGATGGCCGCCCTCCTAACGGAGCGCAGCGGGCGCAGGGGCCGCGGGCGCGGGGCAGAGGTCTACGCGGCAGCTAGCTGGCTGCGATGCCCCCAGGCCGTGTGCTCGTCGTAGGCGGTGCCGGTCTTGACGCAGCCGTGCAGGATGCCGGCCAGGCGGTTGGCGACGCGGCGCAGCGC
Organism: uncultured Actinomycetota bacterium; assembly: GCA_963820395.1. Lineage (GTDB taxonomy): Bacteria > Actinomycetota > Actinomycetes > Streptosporangiales > Streptosporangiaceae > DATFVJ01. The sequence continues at coordinate 68,323 of CAWGAE010000007.1, forward strand.
GTCGGTGTGGTCTATCTCGCGTGATCTCAGCTCGTCGTAGTAGGCCCGCGCGCCTGGTGATGCGCTGATCGCAGCGAACGCCTGGTTGTGCATCGCGTTGACCAGGTGGTCGTTGTGGATGAACCGGGCTTGCACGGTCTTCTTCTTGCCCGAGGCGATGGTCAGCGGCGAGGTGCCGGCGTAGTTGCGGCGTGCCCTGGCATCGGCGTAGCGGCCGGGCGCGTCGCCGAACTCGCCGAGCATCCGGGCGCCTGTGATTACCCCGATGCCGGGCTGGCTGAGGTAGGTCCCGGCATCAGGGTGGCGGCGAAAAAGCGACTCCACCGTGGCTTCCATCTTCTTGATCTGCTCGTTCAGTACGGTGATCACGGCGGCGGACGCGGTCACGCTCGCCGCGTATGCTTCCGTGACGATCTCGGGCTGGCCCAGGTGCTGCTCGCGCAGCGCGGCCTGGATCTGCTGCGCCTTGCCGGCCACGTCCCGCCGGCGGGCGCGCTTGAGCGCCGCGCTGATCTGCGTGATGGTCAGCTTCGACGCCGCCGCCGGGTCGGGTGCCTTAGCCAGCAGCTCGAGGGTGTCCGGCCCGGTCAGCGTCAGCGGCGCGTAGGCGGCCAGCGCGGCCGGGAAGTACTCCCGCAGCGCCGAGCGCATCCGCAGGGCGTGCCGGGTGCGTTCCCACACCAGCTTCTGATGGGCCCGGGCGGCCACCTTCACCGCCTCTGCCTCGTCACTGTCAGCCGCCACCTCACGCAGCTGATGACGGCGGGTACGCACCATGTCCGCCAGCGCGCCCGCATCGAAGGTGTCATCCTTCTTGCCCGGTCACCGCCACTACCTCGCGGTGCCGCGCCGCCTGCTTCGGGTTGACCGCGAACACCCGGTAGCCTGCCGCCACCAGGGCCCGCACCCACGGCCCGCGGTCCGTCTCGATCGCCAGCACCACCTGCCCCGGGTCATCGCCGTCCAGGTGCCCGGCGACCAGCTCGTGCAGCCGCGCGATCCCGGCCACCCCCTCGGGCAGCCGCCTGGCCGCCAGCACCCGCCCCGCCTCATCCTGCAGGCACACGTCGTGATGGTCCTCAGCCCAGTCTCCGACGAAGAGCAACCCAGCCCTCTCCGCCGGTCGTACGGTCCGTCATGCGGGAGAACTACCAGCGCCCTAATGGATAAGGTCACGGCCCATCCGGGCCGGGGCACGCCACCCCATCAGCGGTCTATCCTCCCGGCCACCAGCGGGGGCACGGTCTCACCCAAGAACTCGAAGTCCGGGGTGTGGTTTGGGTGCTCACCCGCCAGCGGCTACCGGAGCCAAGTCTCAGATCTCCGGCAGTCGGACCTTGATCGTTGTTAAATCGGGCCCCGGGTGGTGAGCCGGTAGGTGATCGGCCTGGTGTCGCCGGGGAGGCAGGGCGGCGCGGCGTTGATCTCCTCGAGTAGCAGTTCCAGGGCGTGGCGACGCGGGGGGCGCCGGGCGGCTCAAGCTCGACGGTGATGCCGGCGGGGGTGTAGGTGATGCTCCCGGCGAGGCCGCGGATGATGGTCTGGCGGGTGATGGCCCGGTACTCGTCGTCGTCTTGCAGGTAGGCGTTGAGGTGGGTGGCGAGCCAGTGCTCGGCGTTGTGCGCGAGCAGGCGCAGCACCATCTGCAGGCCGCGCCGCCCGGCCCGCAGCAGGGCGACCTGGGCGTTCGGGTCGATGAGGTTGGCGGGCAGTTTCGCCGGGATAGCTTCCCGGGCGGACTTGGCAGCGTCCAGCTCTTTCTCCGCCCGGGTGATCTTCTTCTGGGCGGCGGCGATCAGCCCGGCGTTCTTGACGGCGGCGGGGATGGCGGGGTCGGCCAGCATGGCGGCGTAACCTTCCCGGGCGGCGGCCAGGTTCTTCTCCGCCTGCCGGACCTTGGTGCTGGCCTGCTTGCGCGCCGGGTTGTCCATCACTTTCGTGTTCGTCTCGACGGTGGCGATGTAGTCGCAGATCTTGTCGATCCCGTAGTTCTCCGAGGCGTACTTGAGGAAGTTCTCCTCCCGCCACCGCGACTTCAGCCACGACAGGATCCCGGCCGGGCACGCTTCGAAGTCCGACGTCAGGACCTGCAGGATGACCTGGCCGTGTTCGAACAAGGTGAGCTGCCGGGCCTGGCCGTAGTCCTTCAGGTCCACGATCTCCCCGGCCCAGGCGGCCTGCCTTGCCTTGCCGTTCACGGTGATCGTGGCCAGGACGGGCAGGCCTTCGGCACGGCCAGCGGCGCGCGCCGGTAGGTCACCCAGTGCACGCCCTGCTCGCGGCAGTGCCGGAACACCTGGGCGTACGCGCCGCCCCGGTCGAACCCGAGCATGATCCTCGATCCGTCCGCGGTGGCCTTCTTCAGCTCGGCCAGCGCCAGCGGCAGCGTGACCACCAGGCCGGACGGCTCGCCGGTGACGAAGCACACCGCCCGCCCGTCGTGCGCGGTGACGTGGGTGTCCGCCCGGCCCCTCTCCGCCTTTCCCCGCTTGTTGTTGGGCTGCCCCGCGTTTTCCGGACAGGCATTTCTTGAGCTATTTTATGCTGCCGCCTGATTGCTCAGGTACTGGTCCAGGACCTCTTGCGGGGTCCGGTATCCGAGTCCTGAGTGGAGACGGTTCCGATTATAGCGGATCTCGATGTACCGTGCAATGTCCTCCCGCGCCTTCTGCCGTGTCGGGTACATGGTGCGGTGCACACGCTCAACTTTCAGTGCGCCGTTGAACGATTCCGCGAGAGCATTGTCATAGCAGATCCCGGTCCGGCCGACGGAGTGCCGTATCCCGAGGCTCTCGAGTACCGCTGCGAACTCGGCAGAAGTATAGTTACTCCCGCGGTCTGAGTGGAATATGGCTCCCTCCGGGAGGCTGAGATTACGGGCGGCCATCTCGATAGCCGCGGAGATCAGCGGTGTCTTGTAATTATCGTCCATCGCCCAGCCGACCACCTTCCTGGTGGCGCAGTCGATCACCGTGGCGAGGAAAAGCCATCCCTGCCACGTTGCAATATAGGTGATGTCACCGACCATTTTCTCGCCCGGCGCCTGCGCGGTGAAGTCGCGGCCGACCAGGTCGGGGATCGGCCCGGCCGGGCCGCCCTCGGTCAGGCTGTGCCGCCACGGCCTCGGCTGGCACGGCTCCAGGCCCAGCTCGCGCATGAGCTTGCGGACCAGCTCCGGGCCGCACGGGACATCCCAGCGCTCCAGCTGGGCATGCACCCGGCGGTACCCGTAGGTGCCGTCGGAGTCCTCGAAGATCTTGGTGATCAGGAGCCTGAGCTGCCTCCTTCTTTCTTCCGCCGCGGATTCCTGCCGTGACCGCCATTCATAGAATCCCGATGGTGATACGCTCAGCCACCGGCACATGTTCTGGATCGTAGGAGCGCTATCCGCATCCGTGGCGCATGCGTCAGCGTACTCAGCCTCGATAAGCTCGTATTTCTCGCTCACCGATGCTCCCTCGCAAAGTACGCCGCTGCTTTTTTCAGGAACGCGTTTTCCTGCTCTAGCTCCCTTACCCGTCGCTCCAGTTCGTTCAGCCGCGCCCGGTGCGGCATGTCCAGCGGCAGCTCTTCCCCCGAATGCTTCCGCCGGTAAGCCTTAACCCAGTATCCGAGCGTCGACTCGTTTATCCCGATCTTCCGCGCCACCTCAGCGACCGGCCGCGAACCGTCAATGACCAGCCGGGATGCTTCCTCGCGGAATTCGGGCGTATATTTCTTGCTTTTTCCCGTCACCCGTTTCCCGTCCTTTCCGGTAAGACCCTAATGGATCCTGATCCGGAAAGCTCGGGGCACCCTATCCATCCCTTGCCGACCGGCTTGGCGCCGGCGTAGGGCACGAAGTGGTCGTCGACGTAGTAGACACCCGATAGCACCGGGTCCGCCGCCAGCATCGCCTTGGCGAACAGGGCCTGCAGCTCCAGCGGGTCGGTGGCGTCGGCGATCGCCGCCAGCCTCGGCCGCAGGGTGCGCAGCCCCGGCAGCACGGTCAGCCCGGCCAGCGGCCCGGCCGCCTCCGCCGTCAGGTGCTTGAACTGCTCGATCGTTGCGGCGCCGAGCGCGAACCCGGCGCTGGCCGCCGACAGCAGCGCCACGTCCGCGTACCGCCGCCCGCCCGGCCCGGCGTCCCCGGCCGCGGCGGCCAGGACCTCCCCGGCGCTGGCCCGCGCGCCGAAGGCGTGCAGCAGCATCGCCCCCGCGTGCCGGCACGCGAAGCTGCCCCCGGCGATCCGCGGCCCGGCCGGCGCCAGCCCGGTTCCGGCAGGACCAGGGCGTGGCGCCCGGCCCGGTGATGGCTCCGGCCAGGCCACCGCCGGCTCCCCGGCCGGCTTCCCGGTGTGCGCCGCTGGCTCGCCCGGTTCTTCCCCGGCCGCGGGCCCGCCCGGCTTCCCCGGCATCCCGGCGGCCTCAGGCTCTTGCGGCCCGGCGGGCTCGTCGTCCCAGGGCAGGCGCTGCTGCCCGCAGCCCAAGCGCCGACTGACCGTGCTCTGCGCCACCCCGAGCCGGGCGGCGATCTCGGCCTCGGTCGCCCCGCCCTCCCGCCACCCGGCTGCCCGCGCCCAGTCCGCTGGCGTGAGCCCGGGCTTGGGCCCCGAGGGCCGGACCAGCCCCGCCGCGCCCTCCCGCAACGCCCGCTGCCGCAGCGTGGCCACGTAGCTCTCCGACAGGCCCATCACCTCGGCCACGACCTTGCCGGGAAAGCCGAGCTGCCGGGCCACCGCCACCGCCACGTTCCGCATCGCGATGTCGCCCGCCGGATAGCAGGCCAGGATCACCGGGCCGGCCGTGACCCACGTCATGCCGCCGTGGTCGTGCCGGCGCAGGTCCCTGGGGTCGGGCATGGCCTCCAGTATCGCCGCCGCGGCCGGACTGGTCATAACCTGATCATACCATTGGTTCAACAAGATCTGCATAACGATCGGCCAACGGGAACCCCAGGTCAACCGGCCTGCCGTTCACTCACTGCCGGAGATCTGAGTCTCCCGCACCGGACTGATGTCCCGCTCGGTGTGACCGACAGCCCCCATTAGGGTGAGGTCGGAGGTGCGCAGCAGCCACTTGCCGTCCAGATGGGCTTCGCGCTTGATCGCGCCATGGTCGGTGCGCAGCAGCCCGGTCTTGGTGCGCCGCAGGAACCGGCGCAGCCCTGGCTTGGTGCGCAGCTGCCCGGCGAGCTCGTCGCGCTTGCCCAACGGCCTATATTTCAGCACATTCTTCGGAGGTTCTGACAAGACCTGGGCGAGCCCGCAGACGCAGCACACGGATTTCGCTGGGTTCGCGGTAGTAAATCAACCAGCGTCAGCTCCGTCTGCGCTGGGGTGTCCTAAACCGGTCGCGGTGGCTAGGCCGCGTTGACCGGGTCTTCGAGGTTAGCCGGGATCGGGTTGCGCCCGTACTCGGGGTCGCCGGAGTGGCACCGGGCGGGGTACTTATCGCGCGCCGCCCGGTGCCGCACGTGCCACGCTCGGCGACCGCCGCGCCCAGCAGGCCGCGCCGACATCGGGTCGGCACGGCCGGCGGCGCCTCGGTGAACGTCTTGCGCCTGCACAGTATGTTGGCCGCGTCGTCCTCGCGTCCTACCCGCGTCGATCCTGGCCGCCGTCGCGATCCTCATCGGGTTACGCTGAGCATCGTTGCGATCCCCGCGTCCGCTCCGCCGTTATATATGTGCTTGAGCCGTTTACCGCGGGCGCGGAGCGAGGCGGCTGTTGAGCTGCTGATCGGGCATCGCTCGTGGCTTTACCGCGAGGATTTCCGCGAAATCGCGGTGGAATCGTCCCGGCACCACCGACCTGGACCGACAACGTCTCCGACCACGTCAACGCGGGATCCACGAACCCCCGTCGACTCCTTGTAGCCTTCACCTCGAAGGTGCCCCTTCCCCGGAGCCGATAGGGTCCTCTAACCCGTATTCTCCCAGGTCAGGGGCACCTTTCACTGTTCCGACACCCGTTCGGCTCTAAGTTGGCTATTATCAATGGGCCGGAGCAGTTTTTGTAGCGTGAGAATGAGAAGGAGCACCATACATGCGTGTCAGGCAACCCCTCAATCCTCTCTAGCCGGCAGGCCACGAGGCATGACGACGGGCGAGACTCGAGCCACCACGGCCAAACCGTATCAGAGGGTTCTTCTCAACAAGGTTCCCGAAGTCACGGTCTATTTCTGGATTATCAAGATCCTATCGACGACGGTCGGGGAAAGTGCAGCGGACTTCCTTAACAGCAACCTCGGTCTGGGCTTGACCGGCACCACGCTCGTCATGGGTGCCTTGTTGCTTGTGACGCTGTATTTCCAGTTCAGTCGCCGGAAGTACGTGCCTGGCATCTACTGGCTTGCAGTTGTGCTGATCAGCGTCGTCGGCACGCTGGTCACCGACAACCTGACCGACAACTTCGGTGTCTCTCTGGAAGTCACCACCGCGGTGTTCAGCGTGGCGTTGATAGCGACGTTCGCAGCTTGGTATACCAGCGAAAGGACGCTATCGATTCACAGCATCTCTACCACCAAGCGAGAGGCGTTCTACTGGACGGCCATTCTGTTCACGTTCGCCTTGGGAACGGCAGCAGGTGACCTGGTGGCAGAACGATTGAATGTGGGTTACTGGAAGTCGGCGATCCTCTTTGGTGGCCTCATCGCCTTGGTGACGGCGTCTCACTATGCCGTCAAGGCGCGATTGAACCACGACCATAAACGCCAATCCTCGAATGCCGTCCTTGCATTTTGGATCGCGTACATCTTGACCCGTCCCCTTGGGGCATCTTTGGGCGACTACTTCTCCCAGGCCCCCAGTGACGGCGGGCTGGGCCTCGGTACCGCGGGAACCAGCGCCATCTTCCTCGTAACAATTCTCGTCGTCGTGGCGTATCTCACGAATACGAAGCGAGATCAGACCCCGCTGTCGTCGGGTCAGATTGACACCTGAAACCGATTGTCGATGTGCGTGTTGGCCCTCATCCTTCCCGCAGCGTGCGGAGGGAGTCACGCCGCGAATATCGGCTCGTCAAAACGACGCCGCCACAACCGCCTCCGTGACAATCACTTCGTCGGGATCCCGGCACTTCTCCGTCGGCAGCTTATCGAACGTGACGACCAGCCGTCCGAACTGCTGGCGTCGTGGTTCCCCTCGATGTGGCCGAAGGGGCCGACCTCACCGAAAGGACCGACCTCACCAAGGCCGAACCCCTCCCCGGGGGGATCCACCAGCATCTCCATGCGCTCAAATGGCGGCGGTTCGACCACGTAGCCGAACGGATCCGCGCCCGGCCAGTCACGGCAGAAGAGTCCCGCCTGCTCGAGGCCGGGAAGCAGGCGGCTGCCCTGAACCTGCTGCTCACCCGTCTACGACGCAGGGGACCGTCCGCTCCAGGTCGTCGACGCCGTCCTCCCTGGCGATCTTCATGAGCTGGCGGATGTGTATCCTTCTCCGTGTGACGCCTCATCGATAAGTCGTCTTGTCAAGTTGCCGGGTCTGGGTTCGCGATCACCCAGTCCTCCCTGTGCACTGCCACCACTGGGTGTGCTTCGCTCACCACGCAACAGATCACAATCTTGCCGCCAACTCACGACTATTGGAGGCGGCCCCAGAACTCCGGCAGTTGAGTGTGGCGGGTAGTTAAATCTGGCGGGCTGGCATGAGGTGGTAGGTGATGGGCCGGGTGTGTCGTCGGCCATGGTGGGCGGTGCGGCGTTGATCTCGTCGAGCATTAGTTCAAGGGCGCGGGCGACACGCGGGCTGCCGGGCTGGCCGAGCCGCACGCTGATCGCTGTGGGGGTGTAGGTGATCACGCCGGCGAGGCCGCGGATGATGCTCTGGCGGGTGATGGCCCGGTACTCGTCGTCGTCCTGGAGATAGGCGTTCAGGTGTGATGACATTTAGTGCTCGGCGTTGTGCGCGAGCAGGCGCAGGACCATCTGCAGGCCGCGCCGGCCGACGCGCAGCAGGGCGACCTGGGCGTTCGCATCGTTCGGCGATGCCGTGCACGGCGAAGGACATTCGCCTGGTGACGACCAGTGGGCCGATGAGCCCGCAGGTGACCGCGACCAGCGCCGCGGCGAGCAGGGCGTGCTGGGCGAATGGCTAGGCGAGGAGGAACAAGATGCTCATCGGCGCTTCTGGCCACCGCGGGCAGCTTCGCCGGGGTCTTGTCGCGGGCGGCCCGGGCGGCGGCGAGCGCCTTCTCCGCCTTCGTGATCTTCTTCCGGGCGGCGGGGATCAGCCGGGTGTTCTTCGCGCTGGCGGGGATGGCGGGGTCGGCGAGCATGGCGGCGTAGTCTTCCCTGGCGGCAGCCAGGTTCTTGTCCGCCTGCCGGATCGTGGCGTTCGCGGCCTTGCGGGCCGGGTTGTCAATCATCTTGGTGTTCGTCTCGACGGCGGCGATGTAGTCGCAGACCTTGTCGATGCCGTAGTTCCCGGCGGCGTACTTGAGGCAGTTCTCCTCCCGCCACCGCGACTTCAGCCATGCCAGGATCTCGGCCGGGCACGCTTCGAAGTCGGAGGTCAGGACCTGCAGGACGACCTGGCCGTGCCCGGACAAGGTGAGCTGGCGGGCCCGGCCGTAATCCTTCAGCCCGGCGGTCTCCTCGGCCCAGGCGACCTGCCTTGCCTTGCCGTTCACGGTGATCGTGGTCAGGACGGGCAGGCCTGCCGGGACGGCGAGCGGCGCGCGCCGGTAGGTGACCCAGTGCACCTGCTGCTCCCGGCAGTGCTTGAACACCTGGGCGTACGCGCCGCTGCGGCCGGACCCGAGCATGATCTTCGCGCCATCCGGCGCGGCCTTCTTCAGCTCGGCCAGCGCCAGCGGCAAGGTGACCGTCAGGCCGGACGGCTCGCCGGTGACGAAGCACACCGCCCGGCCGTCATGCGCGGTGACGTGGGTGTCCGCCCGTCCCTTCTCCGCCCGGCCCCGCTTGTTGTTCCATCCCTTGCCGACCGGCTTCGCCCCGGCGTAGGGCACGAAGTGGTCGTCGACGTAGTAGACGCCGGAGGTGACCGGGGCCGACAGTTTCGTCGTGCCCGTGGCGGGACCATCCGTGTCGGCCAGCCCGGCAGCCATTGCCCGGTCCTCGTCGCCGGTGAGCAACGGCTCGCGACCCACGAAGCGGTGATCGCGGCGAGTCCATGCGCACGGCAACACGGGGTTCGAGCCGGATTGAACCGCAGGAGGCGCGGCCACGGGCGGAGCAAGCGCTCACGCGGCGGCACGCACTGGCGCGGCGCTCAGGGCGCTTGCCCGGCGCGCAGAGCGACCGGCCCATGCCAGCGCGTTGTCATGTGGCGTTGAGGGAGATGAAGCTGCCGATGCCCACAACCAGGCAGTAGATCGCAAATGGTGTGAGCGTCCGGGTCTGGAAGTACCTGGTGAGGAAGCGGACGGACAGGTAGGCGCCGACACCCGACAGCAGGCTGCCGACCAGGATCTGGCCGTGGATCCCGTTGCCGAGCGGACCCATCAGATCAGGGATCTTGAGCGCTCCCGCTGCCAGGATGACCGGTGTCGCCAGCAGGAACGCAAAGCGCGCGGCGTCCTCGTGCGACAGGCCGCGGAACAGGCCGGCCACCATGGTGACACCCGACCGGCTGACACCGGCCAGCAGGGCGAGAATCTGCGCCGAACCGATGATCACGGCCTGGACGTAACCGATGTCGGCGAGTCGCCGGTCGGAGGCGAGGTCGATTGCCGCCTCCTGCTGTCGCAGCCCGCCCTGGCCGCCCGCGTGCCGGCCGTGCCCGCCAGCGCTCACGACTTCGGCCGCAACCTCCTGGTCGGCGCGGCGGGACGCCTGCCTGCGCAGGCGTTCGCCGGCGAACAGGATCACGCCGTTGGCGGTAAGGAACACCGACGCCGGGATTGGCTTGCCAAGCAGGACGCGGAACGGGTGCTCAAGCAGCAGGCCGGCGATGCCGACAGGAATGGTGGCCAGGATGATCAGCCAGGCGAGCCGCTGGTCAGCGGTCTCGATCCGGCGGTCGCGGATCGAGGAGAAGAACCCGCCGACGATCCGGACCCACTCCCGCCAGAAGTAGATCACCAGTGCGAGCGCCGTCGCGACGTGCAGGCCGACGACGAACGCCAGGTACGGCGACTCCGTCGCGGAGACGTTCAGGTCGCGGGCCCACTGGCCGCCGATGAGCGCAGGCAGCAGCACGCTGTGGCCGAGGCTGGACACCGGGAACAGTTCGGTCACGCCTTGCAGCAGACCGATTATTGCTGCTTCCGCGTAGGTCAGGTGCGTCATGAAAGCCTCTCACTACGGCAGGCGCCGGCGGCCCAGCCCACCTCAGTCCGGTAATCATGCCAAACACCCGCCACGTCGTGATGCCCACTCGCTGTCCAACGGCGGCTGAAATCTGGATATGGCCCACATTTGTGATGGCATCTGACCCTGGACTTGTGGCAGTTCATCACTGTTGTGACTTGGTGAATCATCGTGACCTGTGATCGGCGTGTTGCCGTGTGGAAATGAGGGACTCCTGGTAGTCCGGCGGTTGTCTACGCCAGCCGGTCACCCAGGAGTCCGCGTTGCCATTGTCACAGGTCTCGTGCTTGTCATGCCAGGACGATCACGGCCTGGGGGTGCTGCTGCCGCACCTGGCCGGGGTGGTAGTGGAGAAGACCGAGCTGGCCAGGGTGCGGCTGTGCATCTGGGCGCGGGCGCGGGCGGATCGCGCAGAAGGTTTCGGCGCCGGTCAGCGCATGACGATTCAGGCATTCACGCGGGCGAAGGTCTCGGGGAACCCGGTCGGCGTCGCGGGCCATCGTGGATCCGCAATGGTAAAGGTCCGGCACGAGCGCGTACCGGCTCTGGCGGCCGCGAGCAGCGCCGATCAAGCGTCGGCCCGGCCTCGGCGGCCTCATCAATGAATACGAGCGGGCCGCTCCACGGACGAGGCGGGGCGGCGGGCAGCCGGGGCGGCAGGGGAGGCCAGCCGGTCCTCGGGAAGCGGGCTCCCATGGTAGGCCGCCAGCCGTCCGTAAGGGACAGTGCCAGCCGCAGCGCCTTTGCCGGCCTCCTCGACGTTGCGCCACCCGGCCGGTGTCCGGCCATCCGGTGGCATGGGTATCGATCAGGAGCATCGACAACGCGGTTGATCCACGTCTGGGGCGGTTCGGTGACCGCCTCGGAGATCGCAGTCATTCCTGGTCGGCTGCTCCCTTCACCTCCACGCCCGGTTGGACTCCGAGCGTGGCGCCTGCCACTGCAGGCGCGGCCGGGGTGCGGCTGCGTCGCCGGTTGCGCCGTTCCAGCCGGGTGGCGACCCAGCTGAGCGCCAGGTTGATGGGTATGTAGACGCAGGCGATGACGATGGCCGCGGGGATGGCGTTGGTGTAGAGGTTCTGCAGGATTGACACATTGGACGTGAGATTGTCGTAGGCGACGATCGTCCCGAGCGCGGTGTCCTTAAGCAGGACGACGAGTTGGCTGACAATGGCCGGCATCATCGCGGTGATCGCTTGCGGCACGAGGATCAGCCTCATGAGCTGGCCTTTACTCAGGCCGACCGCGTAACCCGCCTCGGACTGCCCTTTCGGGATCGCGTTGATACCGGCACGAACGACCTCGGCGAGCACCGATCCGTTGTACATCGTCAGCCCGAAGACCACTGCCTGCAGCGCGGTCGGATTCCAGGTGAAGTTGGTGACCGCGCCGGGCGCGTACGAGGCGAAGAAGATCAGTAGCAACAGCGGGATCGCCCGGAAGAGTTCGACGACCGTTCCGGCTGGCAGCCTGATCCACCAGTGGTCGGAGATCCGGGCGACGCCGAAGATGATCCCGAACAGCAGCGCGAGGACCGCTGCGATCCCGGCAGCTTTCAAGGTCCCTGCCACGCCCGGGATGATGTGGCTGGTCCAGATGTCGCCTCGCAGGAACGGCCTCCACTTCTGCGCCGTCCACTGGTTCTTCTGGTCAAGCTTCCACACGACCACGGCTACAATGGCGGCGAAGACGATCGTGAATATCGCCGTGAGCAGGCGATTGCGCCTCCGGGCACGCGGGCCCGAGACGTCCGCCAGAACTGGCGCCTGACTCATCGGACCAGCGCCCAGCGCTTGGCCAGCCAGCCGAAGAGCAGCCCTGTCGGCAGGGTGAGCGCAATAAAGAAGAGGGCGTACCCGACAAAGATCGGGATCACGATGTCACTGTAGTTTTGGAGTTCGTTGCGCATCGTGTAGAACGCCTCGGGCACGCCGATCGCCGCGGCGATAGTGGTGTTCTTGATCAGGGCGATCAGGACGCTGCCGAGAGGGCCGATGACCGCACGGGACGCCTGCGGGAGCACGATGATCCACAGGGTCTGGGTGAAGGTCAGCCCGATGGCGCGGGCGGCCTCGGCCTGGCCGAGCGGAATGGTGTTGATTCCGGACCGCAGCACTTCGCAGACGAAGGCCGACGTGTAGGCGACCAGCCCCAGCACCGCGAGCCAGAAGTAGTTCGTCGTCTGCACGGTGGCGATGGTCAAGATGGAGCCTAGGCCCAGCCCACAGAACAGGATGATCAGCGTGAGCGGTGTGTTGCGCAGGATGTTGACGTACAGGGTGCCGACGGCGCGCAGGATGGGCAATGGCGCCACCCGCATCGCGGCGAGCACGCCGCCCAGGACGAATGACCCCACGGCGCTGAGCGCGGACACCTTTAGGGTCATCCAGAAGGCCAGCAGGATCGTGTGGCCCTCGCTGTGCAGGAAGTTGATCACGGCTTTGCGGTCGCTTCGGGCGGCGGCAGGGGAGCCCGGGCGAGCTCCCCTGCGCACTCATGCGCCATGATCAGCGCCGTTCATTGCTGCTGGAACGGGATGTTGAACAGGCCGATGGTTGGCGGCGTGCCCGCAGGCACCTGGGGCAGGTTCTGGCTTAGAGCCTTCTTCCAGCTGCCGTCGTTGAACATGTCCTTCAGCGCGTTGTTGACGGCGTCGACGCCGTTCTTGTCGCCCTTCTTGATGCCGACGCCGTAGATCTCGTTGCTGAAGAAGGTGCCGACAACCTTGAGTTTCCCCTGATTTTGGGGCTGGGCGGCGAAGCCGGCGAGGATCGTGTTGTCGGTCGTGACGGCTTCAACCTGTCCGCCGAGCAGCTGGTTGACGCAGTCGCCGTAGCCCGGAAGCCGGATCAGGTTGACCTTGGATCCGTACAGAGCCTCGATCCGGTCGCCCGAAGCGGAGCCCTGACCGGAGCAGACTTTCTTGCCCTTGAGGTCGTCCGGCTTCTTGATGCTGTTGTCGTTCGCGCGGACGAGGATGTCCTGGTGGGCGATGTAGTAGGGGCCGGCGAAGTCGACGATCTTCTGCCGTTTCGGCGTGACCGAGTAGGTCGCGGCAACCATGTCCACCCTGCCCTGCTGCAGGAAGGCCTCGCGGTTGGCCGACAGCGTCGGTACAAAGTTGATCTTCGTGGCGCCGAGCTTCTTCGCGACGTACCTGGCGACGTCCACATCGAACCCGGTGTACTGCCCCCCCGAGGTTTGCAGCCCGAGACCAGGCTGGTCGGGCTTCACGCCAATGGTCAGCGTCTTGTCGTTTTTGGCTTTGTCCACGATGGAGTTGCCACTGCTACTGCTACTGCTACCGCAAGCCGCCAGGCCCGCACCGAGCACAGCTGCGGCGGCAACGATAGTGGCAGCCCTTCGTATTGGACGCATTTCTTCGCTCCTCAGCTTCCAAATACGAGTCGCGGTCCGCGCGACTCAGTGAGTCATGATCTTGGACAGGAAGTCTCGTGCGCGATCGGTCCGCGGCTGAGTGAAGAACTCGTCCGGGGGGTTAGCCTCGACGATCCGGCCGTCGGCCATGAAGGCAACCCTGTTGGCCGCCTTGCGCGCGAAGCCCATTTCGTGTGTGACCACGATCATCGTCATGCCTTCGTTGGTCAAGCTGGTCATGACATCGAGCACCTCCTTGACCATCTCCGGATCGAGGGCAGAGGTGGGCTCGTCGAAGAGCATGACCTTGGGCCGCATTGCCAGCGCGCGAGCGATCGCGGCGCGTTGCTGCTGGCCCCCGGATAGCTGGGCAGGGTACTTGTGTGCCTGACTGTCGATACCGACCCGGTTGAGCAGATCCATGGCCTGCGTCTCTGCGACTGCTTTGGCGGTCTTGCGCACGTTGATCGGTCCGAGCGTGACGTTTTGCAAGACTGTCTTGTGTGCGAACAGATTGAACGACTGAAACACCATGCCCACGTCGGCGCGGTGCTTGGCCAGCGCGCGGCCCTCGACGGGAAGTGGCCTGCCGTCGAACAGGATGGTTCCCGAGTCGATTGGCTCCAGCCGGTTGATGGTGCGGCACAGGGTCGACTTGCCGCCTCCTGACGGTCCGATGATGACCAGGACCTCGCCCCGGCGGAGGGTCAGGTTGATGTCCTGGAGGACGTGCAGATCCCCGAAGTGCCTGCTGACATTCTCCAGCACGACAAGCGGCTGCGTGCCCCCTGATTCCAGGTGCCTGGACATGATGGCGCTGTCCGTCATGCCGCGAAAGCGTACGTCATCTAGTGTCATGCGCCTGAAATCTACGCTCTAAGTTAGTATAATTTCTGTATGTCGCGTACTAGAGGTGCCGCTGCTGAGTTCGTGCTGACCGAGGAGGAGCGTGACCAGCTGGTCCGCTGGTCGGGTGGGCCGTCGCGAAGGCCGGCGGTGCGGGCCCGGATTGTGCTGGCCTGCGCGGAGCCGGGGGTGGTGTACCAGCGGGTGGCCGCCGATCTGGGCGTCACGCAGATGACGGTGGGCAAGTGGCGTACGCGGTTTGCCGGGGCGCGGCTGGAAGGGCTGGCCGACGGCGAACGGGCGGGGCGGCCGAAAGCCGGGCTGGAGCTGGCCGATGACGAGCGCGATCAGCTCACGCGCTGGTCGCGGCGGGCCAAGACCTGCCAGGCGCTGGCGCTGCGGTCGAAGATCGTGCTGGCCTGCGCGCAGGGCACGCCGAACAAGCAGGTGGCCGCCGAGCTGCGGATCACGCCGGGCACGGTGACCCGGTGGCGGCGCCGGTTCATCGCCCGCCGGCTGGACGGGCTAGCCGACGAGCCGCGCCCGGGCCGCCCGCCGTCGATCCTGCTGGACCAGGTCGAAGACGTCGTGGCCGCGACGCTGGAGGAAACCCCCAAGGACGCCACGCACTGGTCACGGGCCTCGATGGCCCGCCGCAGCGGCCTGTCACGCTCGACGATCGGCCGGATCTGGCGCAAGTTCGAACTCAAGCCGCACCTGACCGACGGGTTCAAGCTGTCCACCGACCCGCTGTTCATCGAGAAGGTCGTCGACGTCGTCGGTCTTTACCACAACCCGCCGGAGAAGGCCGTCGTGCTGTGCGTCGACGAGAAATCAGGCATGCAGGCCCTGGACCGGTCCCAGCCGGTGCTGCCGATGATGCCCGGCATGCCCGAACGGCGCACCCACGACTACGCCCGGAACGGCGTGACCAGCCTGTTCGCCGCCTTCAACATCGCCGACGGCACCGTGATCTCCCAGATCCACCGCCAGCACCGCGCGGTGGAGTTCAAGAAGTTCCTGATCGCGATCGACAAGGCCGTCCCGGCCGGGCTGGGCGTGCACCTGGTCTGCGACAACCTCGCCACCCACAAGACCCCCGCGATCCAGGACTGGCTCGCCCGCCACCCCCGGTTCCGCCTGCACTTCACGCCCACCGGATCGTCGTGGATCAACCAGGTGGAGCGGTGGTTCGGGTTCCTGACCGACCAAATGATCCGCCGCGGAGTCCACAAGAGCGTCCAGGCCCTGGAAAAAGACGTCCGCGCCTGGATCGAAACCTGGAACCAGAACCCCCGGCCATTCATCTGGACAAAAACCGCGGAGGAGATCCTGAACTCCTTAGCCAAATATATCGCGAAGATTTCAGGCGCAGGACACTAGTGTGATGCGCCTGAAATCTGCGAGCAAGCTGGCCTGTGGGGGTGCCAGAAGTCTGCCTCGGCGCCGAGGGAGTCGAAGAACGCCCGCACGGTGGTCTGATTGCGGCCGTCGGCGGCCCACACCAGCCGCCCGCTGTCGTGATCGATCACGAGCATCAGGAACCGGCGCTTCCAGTAGGAGATCTCATCGATGCCGATACGGCGCAGGCCCGCGAGCCGGTCGGTCTTGCCGACCAGGTCCGTGACCACCCGGTCGATGATCGGCTGCAGCGACCGCCAGGTGGTGCGCAGCACCTGCGCAGCCCCCGCCACCCACGCCATGGATATGGAAGATCGGGCACCGGATGCCGCTGAGGTGGCCGTGAGCAGCATAAATGTATTTTAGCCGCGCACACATGGCCACCGCGTCAGCGGTCGCCGCCCACCCCGTCACCGGCAAGCCGACGGGCCGCGGCAATAGCCGCACGCCGCTATCGCTGCTGCAACGTTCAAGGACAAGGACGCGGCCAAGATACGCCGCCGTCCCCTGGGCGATGGCACTGCAGTCTGATGTCTTTGCATTCCAGTCCTCGGCGTCAGGTACCGGCGCCGGGTCCGCAAGCGCCAGGCCGACTACGGTCAGGAGCTTTCTTGTGCACCGCAGGATCACCCAGCGATCGTACTTCCCCGGTTGCCACCGCGGCGGTCGGCGAGCCGCCCGGCACCGGGGCGACAGATGCATTTGTCCGAGCGTCGTATGAGCGTCGTGTGGGGCCAACCGGTGAGCAGCCAAGGGCGTACCGATCAGGCGGGGCTCAGATCTCCGGCGATAGGACAGCCATAAGTCTGTGACATGCTGTTTTATCCGGGCTTTCCTGTGCGTATTTTTTAAAGTTCTGGTAGGATAGTGGCATGTCAGCGGCGGTTGCGGCGATCCTGGAGGGCATGCCAGAGCCCCGCGACCTTCGCATGCAGGAGCACGATGGCCGGTGCGTGATCACGGCCGGGCGGGTGGTGCTGTTCGAGTACGCCGCCGGCGATGTGGTGATGCGGAACATCTCGCTGGCGGCGCTGCGGCAGCTGGGGTTCAAGGGCCGGGTGGTCGCGGCGGTGCTGGGGCTGACGGAGAACTACGTGGCGACGCTGCATAACGCGGCCCTGCGGGACGGGTCGGCGGCGCTGGTCATGCGGGACCGGCGTGGCACGCCGGGGAAGGTGACCGGGGAGCAGTGGGAGCAGGCCCGGGCGTGGCGGTCGCAGGGCGCCAGTGACGCGGAGATCGGGCGGCGGCTGCAGGTGGCGCACACCACGATCGGCCGCGCCCTGGGACCGCGCGAGCTGGCGCCGGCCCGGGAACGCGAGCCCGGCTGGGCGCCGGCGGAACCCCTGTTCACCGGCCCCGAGCCGGAACCTGAGCCTGAGCCCGAACCTGAGCCTGAGCCTGAGCCGGAACCCGGGCCGGGGCCGGGGCCGGGGCCTGGTGCTGGTGCTGGCCTGCCTCCTGCCGGGGGGCTGCGGGCGTGGCCGCTGTCCGCGGGGGGCGTGTTCAGGTCGCGGTATGCGGGGGCGATGCTGCTGCATGCCTTCGGCGGGCAGGCCGGCGCCGGGGAGATCCTGGCGGCTGCGGCGGGCGGGGAGGACGGGCGGCCCGGGGATGCGGCGCTGCTGTCAGCGGTCAGCATGTGCTTCGCGCTGGGGGCGGCGACGACTGAGCAGTTCAAGCACCTGGCCGCGGCGGAGGCAGGGCCGCTGGCCGGGCTGACGGTGCTGCCGGGGCTGCGGGCGCTGCGGCCTCAGCTGGCCGCGATCGCCGACCGCACCGACCCGCTGCGGCTGCAGTCGATGTTCGCGTCCGCGATGCTGGCGGCGGACCCGGTGACCTCCGGGGTGTACTACGTCGATGACCATTTCGTCCCCTATACCGGCGCCAAGCCGGTCGGCAAGGGCTGGAACAACAAGCGGGGCCGGGCCGAGAAGGGCCGCGCAGACACGCACGTCACCGCGCACGACGGGCGGGCGGTGTGCTTCGTGACCGGCGAGCCGTCCGGGCTGACGGTCACCATGCCGAAGGCGCTGGCGGAACTGAAGAAGGCCGCCGGGCCGGGAGCGAAGATCATGCTCGGCTCCGGCCGCGGCGGCGCGTATGCGCAAGTGTTCCGGCACTGCCGCGACCAGGACGCGCACTGGGTCACCTACCGGCGCGCCCCGCTGGCGGTCCCGGCGATGCTGCCGGTGATCACCACGGTCAGCTACGCCGGCCGCGCCCGGCAGATCGCCTGGGCGGAGGAGACCGTCCAGATCAAGGATTACGGCGAGGCCCGGCAGATCACCCTCTTCGAGCACGGCAAGGTGGCGCTGCAGATCCTCACCTCTGACTTCGATGCGTGCCCGGCGGAGATCCTGGCCTGGCTGAAGTCGAGGTGGCGGGAGGAGAACTTCCTCAAGTACGCCAGCGAGAACTACGGGATCGACAAGATCTGCGACTACCTCGCCGGCATCGAGGCGAATACCAAGATCACCGGCAACCCGGCCCGCAAGCACGCGAACGCGGCCGTCCGCGAGGCGGAGAAGGCACTGGCCGCCGCGGAGCGCGACCTGGCCGTACTGCTGGCCGACCCGGCCATCGCCCCCGCCGCCAAGAACACCAGGCTGATCCCCGCCGCGCAGAAGAAAATCAGCGCGGCGGGTAAGAAACTGGCTGCCGCCGCCGCGGCCCGCGGCAAGGTCCCCGCGAAACTCCCGGCCAACGCCATCGACCCCGAGGCGAAGACCGCACTGCTGCGCGCCGGGCGGCGCGGCCTGCAGATGGTGCTGCGGCTGCTCGCCCACAACGCCGAGCACTGGCTATCAGCCCACCTCAACGCCTACCTGCGCGACGACGACGAATACCGCGCCATCACCCGCGAAACCATCATCCGCGGCCTGGCCGGCACCATCACCTGGACCCCCGACGCCATCACCGTCCGGCTCGAACAACCCGGCCCCCCCCGCATCGCCCGCGCCCTGACCCTGCTCATCGACGAGATCAACGCCACCCCGCCCGCCATGCCAGGCGACACCCGCCCCATCACCTACCAGCTCACCCCGCGACCCGGCATTTAACCCCAGACGCACAGCCGTCGCCGGAGATCTGGGACTGTGCATCCACGCGTCGGGCCTCCTTTACCCGCCGCAAGTCACGCTCGGCGCTGGCGGCGCGTTGTGCGTTGCCGCTCTGCTACGCGCAAGGCACGGTCGAGAGCGAGCCAGCCCATGAGCTTGGACTGGACATGGTGGGCGCCAGCGCCGCGGATCTCCCAGATGCCGGCATCGGGCTCGCTCCAGCGGCGGGCCACCTCGCCAGCGAAGCCGCGCATTGCCCGCCATGTCTCGGAGAAGGGCCGGTGCCCGGCGTTCGTGAGGAGCCACGCTCCATCAGCCGTAACCGTCGAGCTGGTGCTGCCGCGCCGCCCCGTTGCCGAGGCGCCCGGACCGGCTGTCGGCGTACCCGGGCCACCCGGCGAGCTCGCGTTTCGGCCGGGGAATGCCTGCCGTCGAGCGTGAGCAGCACGGGCAGGCGGGGCCGGTCCAGCCGGCTGGCATGCAGCAGCCAGCCGAGAAACAACCGGGCCTCGTCAGTCTTGCCGGCGCCCGGGAACGCGCCGATGCCGATGCTGGCGTCCCGTGGCCACGCATAGCGGTAGTCCCAGTTGCGGATGCCGCCCGGATCTTCGGGCAGCGACGTGGTGGGGGCCGCGACTGGCGCGTCCGATGGCGAGTAGGTGACGGCAGGGGCAATCCCCCGGTCGCGATTGCGCAGCGCGAGCGCGGGCACGCCGCCTGCCCATGACCGGACTTCCGAAGATCACAGGCACATGAGAGCTTGATCGAGAGCGTCTGCCCTGGTCATGGGCCTGCGGGCCTGCGCTGACCGCGAATTACTGTAGGCACACGCTATCCGGCGTGTCGCTTGCGCTGGGCTGTTGCGATGGCTTGGCTCGTAGGCGTGTACCTGCGTGAGACCCGGCGGGTCAACAAGGACGGCAGCGTGGTGCGGTACCTGCAGCTGGCGCACAACGAGCGGCACCCGCGCACCGGCAGCCCAGTCGCCAAGGTGATCCACAACTTCGGCCGGGCCGACAGGGTCGACCGCCAGGCGCTGGCCCGGCTGGTCGCCTCGATCTCGCGGTTCCTCGAACCCGAGCAGGCGGTGGCCGCCGCGGCGGCCGGCGAGGTGGAAGTGATCGATTCGCGGCGGCTAGGCGGGGCGTGGGTGCTCGGCCAGCTGTGGGAACGGCTGGAGATCGGCCGTGCGATCCGGCGGGTGGCGGCGGGCCGCCGACTGGACGGGGAGGCCACCGAGCGGGTGATCTTCGCGCTGGTGGCGCAGCGGGCGCTGGAACCGGGCTCCAAGCTGGCGGCCACCCGCTGGGTGGCCGAGCGGGTCGCGGCCGGGGGCTGCCCGGGGTTCAGCGAGGACGCCGCCTACGCGGCGATGGACTTCCTGCTGGCGGCCCTCGATGAGATCGCCTCCCAGATCTTCGGCTCAGTCGCGCACCTGCTCAACCTGGACCTGGACATCATCTTCGTCGACACGACCTCCACCTACTGGGAGTGCGAGGTCGCCGACGAGCTCGCCGGGCTGGCCGACGAGCCCGCCGACGACCAGATCAGCAAGCCCGCCGAAGCGGGGACCCGCACGTTCGGCCATTCCAAGGACCACCGGGCCGACCTGCCGCAGGTGGTCATCGCGATGGCGGTCACCCGGGACGGGATCCCGGTGCGCTGCTGGACCTTCCCCGGCGACACCTCCGATCAGGAGATCATCCGCACCGTCAAGGACGGCCTGGACGGCTGGAACCTGCGCCGCCTGGTGTGGGTTGCCGACCGGGGGTTCGCCTCGCAGGCGAACCGGGCCTACCTCACCCGCGGCGGCGGGCACTACATCCACGCCGAGAAGCTGCGGCACACCAACGCTGAAGCCGCCAAGGCGCTGGCCCGCCAGGGCCGCTACCACACCGTGGCCGGGAACCTGCGGGTCAAGGAAGTATGGGTGCCTGCCCGGGCAGACGGCGTGCGGGCCGAGCGGTTCGTGATCTGCCACAACCCCGAAGCCGCCGAGCGGGACAAGGCCGTCCGCGAGCGGCTGGTCGCCCACCTGCAAGGGCTCATCGACGGCTCGGACGCCTGGCCCGCGGGCAAGCGCGACGAACTCGCCGGGCAACTGCGGGACAAGCCGGGGCTGCGCCGGTTCCTGCGGCGCACCAAGACCGGGCTGCTGCGCACCGGCCACGCCGCGGTCAAGCGCGAAGCCCACCTGGACGGCAAGTGGCTGCTGCGCACCTGCGACCTCACCCTCACCCCCGACGATCTCGCCGCCGCCTACAAGCAGCTGATCGCCGTCGAACGCGGCTGGCGGGACATGAAGGGCGCCCTGGCGCTGCGCCCCGTCTTCCACTACCGCGAAGACCGCATCCGCGCCCACGTCCAGCTGTGCTGGCTGGCGCTGCTGCTCATCCGGGTCGCCGAGAACGCCACCGCCGGCACCTGGCGCAACCTGCGCCACGAACTCGACCGCATGCACCTGGTCACCCTCGCCACCGCCGACGGCCGCGTCGCCCAGCGGTCCGCGGCCACCCCCGGCCAGCAAGCCATCCTGCGTGCCCTTGACCTGCGTGAACCGCCGAAGTTCTTCGACTTCACCCCGCCTGCGGACTAACCCCCGCCCGCAGCAGCCTGTAGTAACACGCCCCGATCACGCCTGCCTGCCATTCGCCCAGGTCAACAGCCACTTTCCCGCGATCGCGTGCTTATGATCTTCGGAAGTCCGGCATGACCTCGAACTGCCGGGCTTATAGGCGCCCGCTGGCTGGCGCGCATGCTAGAACCTGTCGCCCGCACCGGTGGTTCTGCTCAACCGCGCGCAGGGCGAAGATAACGGTACGTCTCCTGCCGCCACGGCGGGACCAAGGGCTCATCCCGCGGTGCCGTAGGGCTCTTGCCGCGACGGGATGCCGCGGCTACGCCGTTGTTAGCGGCCCGCTCTTGGCCGACGCAAGCCGGAGCCTTGATGTGGACGGTGTTCCCACGGAAATGGGCGGAAGGCGTCGCTATGCGGTGGGGCACGATTGTCAAGGCAAGGCCGGCCGTGGTCCGCGCGAATATGGCGGATTATGAGCGCGCGCGGGCGGAATTCTCCTGGTCGCAAGCGAGGGCAGAGCTGGATGGCTTGCCTGGCGGGGACCTGAACATCGCGCACAAGGCTGTGGACCGGCATGCTGCCGGGACCGGGCGGATGCTGTGGCGCTGCGCTGTGTCGGCGGTGGCGGCGAGGTGAGCGAGTGCAGCTACAACGATCTCCCGTCGGATACGAACCGGTTTGCCAAGCTGCTCCGCGGCCTTGGTATCGGTAAGGGCGACAGGGTGTTTGCGCTGCTGGGCACGCTAAAGAACATCAACGTGTTCTCCCCGCCGTTCCCGGCGTTCGGCCCGGAGCCGATCCGCGACCGGATGCTTTTAGGTGATGCGCGAGTGCTGGCCACCAGCCCCCGGCTGTATGAGCGGAAGGTGGCCGCGATCCGCGCCGAACTGCCAGGCCTGAAGCATGCGCTGATCGTCGGTGCAGGACCTGTCCCGCCCGGCACAACCAGCCCGGGCGCAGCACTGGAAGCGGCTTCCGCGGAATTCGACATTCCGCATAGCCTGCCAGACGTGCCTGCCACCGGCCGGCGCTTTCCGCGTAGCCATGCACCGCAGCCACGAGCCTGCGGACGGTGTGGCGGACCTTCACGCTCGAGTCCGCGGGCAGGCGGGCGTCCAGACCGTCGGCCAGCCGGATCGCCGCCTCCAGACGTCCAGCGGCGAGGTGGGCCAGCGCGTCGCTGCCCGGCCGCA
The DNA here is from genome assembly GCA_963820395.1 of uncultured Actinomycetota bacterium. GTDB lineage: Bacteria > Actinomycetota > Actinomycetes > Streptosporangiales > Streptosporangiaceae > DATFVJ01. Next base: position 91,038 of record CAWGAE010000007.1, read on the forward strand.
GCAACTGCGAGCCGCCGCCCGCCCGGGCGACAAGCAGCGCCGTCAGCGCGATCTCGTCGAGGGCCAGCTGCACGTCGACCAGGTCCCGGCGCAGCCCGGCCGCCGGGAAGCACAGGCGCGTCGCCGAGCTGTCCCTCGATCAGCAGCGCCGACTCGCCGACCTGCTGGTGCCTCTTGCGCAGCCGCCGCCGCGCCCGGTCGCCGTCGCGGTGCAGGACGGCCGCGGCCGCGAGCGCCGCGGCCCGGCCGATCAGTGCCCGCAGGGTGCGCCGCAGGGTGCACTCCGGGTTCTCCTTGAGCACCGTCAGCGACAGCAGGAGCACCCAGACCACGGCGACGGTCGCAGAGAGGATCAACCACGGCAGGCGGTCGAAGGAGGCGCCGAGCAACGAGGTGAAGAAATAGCCGGTCCAGGCCATCATGCCGGCGACGAAGAACGGCTGGCCGAAGCGGCGGACGTAGACGGCGGCGAAGAGCACCACCACGAACACGCCGAGCAGCAGGCCGGTGTCGCGGAAAACCGCCGCACCGAGCACCACGCCCGCGCCGAGGGCGACGACCGACGCCACGACCGTGAGCACCTTCTGCCGGGACGGGCCAGACGAGAGGCCCACCGACCCCGTCACGGCCACGACCGCACCGAACAGCACCGCGCTGAAGGCGTCCCGGCTGCCGACGCCGGCGAGCCGGGCGAGGACCCACTCGACCCCCAGGGTGGTTCCCACCGCGACCACCACGCCGACGGCGGTGCGCAGCCGGTTGAGCCCCAGATCGGACGCCGCCACCCGGTCCCGACCCTCCGGCACCAACCGGTGAACAGAGCTACGACCGTCCTCTCTCACCGGTCCTCGTCTCCCATCGGTCCGCGGATGCCCTTCGCCGCGTACGACGCCCGGGTCGGCGCCCCGTCCCGGGGGGACGCCGCTGTCCATGAGCCAGTTCGTAGTAACCGAGCATATGCTCGCCTAGAACTGTGGCGACCAGCTCGTCGGCGGGGCAATCTGTCCAGCCTGAATCGAGTTGATCACAGGCCGCTGCTGCTGCACATAGCCGAGCCCGACCCTGCGCCCGGTGGGTTCGTCCGGTTCGTCTCCCGCTGGACGGACGGCACAACGCAACAGTGCCCCGGCTTATGATCGTGACCGCCACCGAAGGGCGGCGAGCAGGGGGCGCCAGTGCCCTCGGCGCGCACCTGGACCCGGCCTACCGGACCGAAAGGCTCCCCATGATCCGCCTGCATAAGAACGCCTTTGCCGCCGCCGGTTTCGTTATCGCGGGCCTCATGGTGCTCGTCCTGCTCGCGGGCATCGTGGTCTGGCAGGACAATTTGGGCAATGACGGGCCGCCGCCGCCGCTGAGCCAGTCCGGAGCGTTCGGGGTGGCGTTCTCGCCGGACGGGCGCACCGTGGCCACGATCAACACCAACTTGGAGATATGGAATGCCGCAGACCTGGCCCGCCCCGAGCGGCTCGGCTACTCCAGGGGTGACACCGTCAGCGGGACAGATCCGGCGTTCACGCCGGACGGGCGCGTCCTGGCCACCGCCGGCGGCAAGACCGTGATCTTGTGGAACGTGGCCCACCGCCCGGGCCGGCCCGCCCAGATGACGGTCCTGCCAGCTGGCCCCGCCGGGGTGGGTGCGGTCGCGTTCTCCCCGGACGGGCGCACCCTGGCCAGTGGCTACGACGACGGCACGGTGGCCTTGTGGAACGCCGCCGACCCGGCCCGCGTCGCCCGCATCGCCACCCTCACCCGCCAGGCCGGCCGCATTGCCGCGCTGTCGTTCTCCCCCGGCGGGCACCTGCTGGCCAGCGCGAGCGACGGCGGCACGGTGGCCTTGTGGAACGCCGCCGACCCGGCCCGCGTCGCCCGCATCGCCACCCTCACCCGCCAGGCCGGCGGCATTGCCGCGCTGTCGTTCTCCCCCGGCGGGCACCTGCTGGCCAGCGCGAGCAACAACGGCGCCGTGGCCTTGTGGAACGTTGCCGGGCCCGCTCAGCCGGCCATCACCGCCACGCTCCGCCTCACCGTCCCGGCGCCGGCCGCCCAGCAGGGAGGTTTTCCTGACGTCGCGCTCGCGTTCTCCGCCGGCGGGCACACGCTGACCACCATCGCGGGCAACACCACCGTGACCCGATGGAACGTGACCGGCCCCGGCACGGTCACCCGGATCACCACCATCACCGGCCACAGCATCGGCTCCGGGCCCGTCGCGTTCTCCCCCGGCGGGCGCGCCGTGGCCGGAGCGCCCGTCACCGGCGACACGGTGGCCCTGTGGACACTGCCCTGACCCATCCCGGCCGCACCAGCACGCCACAGCCGGATATGCAGGCCCAGCCCCAGCCCCAGCCCCAGCCCCAGGCGCAGCCAGCATGCCCGTTATGCGCTGAGCACACGGCGCTAGCGCCCGGCGAATACTCACCTTCCGTGATAGCCACTGCGCCGGCTTAGATGGCTGTCACCGGGCATATCCCGATGACTCCCACAAGGTGGGCCGGATCGCGCGCGGCCGGGCAGCAGCCGGGGCCAGGAAGCGAGTGGCCGGCCATGGTCACCAAGCTGTCTCCGCCGGTGAGAAGATTCCGGTCCCCGTTGTGTTCAACATAGCGACAGACTGCAACATCTTCGTGCGTTGTTGCCGTGCGAGGTTCGGGTCACGCTGTCGCCGCAGACAGCAACGTCTAACTACAAGATCACGTGCAGGATCGAGACTAACTTTAGTGGGTGCGGCTCTTCTGAAGGGAGATCCACATCGTCCTGACCTGGGATTTGACGTGGTGCTTGATCTCTTACGCGCGTGTTGGCGGCTGCATACCTCTCGGGCTGCACCCGTCCCTTACGTCTATCAGCGATACCTGCTTTAACCGCAGGTCGCGGTGTCATCCATTCGCCAGCGTCGCGATGAAGGTGCAGGTCAGGGTGGGCGGGCAAGTCACTCCAGAGGAGCCGCACCCAGCTTTAGTGATCAAGTCACATAGCTACCTCACTAATCATCCCGCTGGCCACTCAACGTGAAGCCTAGCCCTTCAAACAGTCAAACAAGCCCTGTCCCTCAAACCACAGATCTTGATAGAGTTGGCTACAGGGTTAGCGGCGTGTCGTTGTCATGTAAAGGGGAGAAGAATTGGCTCCAGAAGCGGGGAGTGCAGGCGGACGGGGTATAGGCGAACGTCCCTTCCCGGACCGGCCGACGGGCACTGACACCCTTCCCCAGGTCGACCACTTCCTGGTTCTAATGATGGAGAACCACTCCTACGACAACTATCTTGGGATGCTGAGCCGGGGTCCGGGCGGGCAGCTACGCGGAGACGGCTTTACGCTCGGGCCAGACGGCCGACCGACTGCGGCCAATCCCACCCCAGACGGCCGTATCCAGCGTGCCTTCCGGATGCCAACCACCTGCCAACTGTCGGGCAAGCCGTCCCAGGAGTGGGAACAGGCCCATGCGCAGTTCAATGCGGGTCGGAATGACGGGTTCGTGAAATCGGCGAGCGGCCCGGTCGCCATGGGCTATTGGACCGGCGAGGACTTGCCGTGGGCTTACTCGCTGGCCGCCACCTTCCCGCTGGCTGACCGCTGGTTCGCCCCTGTCTTGGGCCAGACACAGCCGAACCGCCGCTATCTGCTGGCGGCCACCTCGGTGGGTATGGTTGATGACGTTCTGCCGGAGAACCTCCTTCCCGCTCCGGAAGGGACGGTCTTCGACCGCTTAGACGCCCACCGCATTCCCTGGCGGAACTACTATTCGAGCTTCCCTCCGACCAGCTATCTTTTCCTCGGCGATGCAATCCGTGACCATGCCAGCGTCGTCCCGATAGCCCAGTTCTTCACCGACGCCAGGTCAGGAAACCTTCCTGGGTTTGCGATCATCGACCCCGACTTCGGTCACAGCTCCGGGGAGAACCCGCAAAATATCGTGCACGCCGAGGTGTTCGCCGCATCGGTCGTCCAGGCCGTCATGCAGTCGCCGGCGTGGCCCCGCACGCTGCTGGTGTGGACCTTTGATGAGGGCGGTGGCTACTACGACCACGTGCCGCCGCCTGCAGTTGTTGCGCCTGACGGCATCCCGCCGCTGCCACCGGCTGCCCACCACGACGGGTTTGCCCGGTATGGATTCCGCGTCCCGGCGGTCGTGATTTCCCCGTGGGGCCGGCCAAATCATGTGACCAGCGTGGTGCACGACCACACCTCGATCTTGGCGATGGTCGAGCGCAAGTGGAACTTGTCAGCGATGACAAACCGTGACGCAGCCGCTGCCGACCTTTCCGATTTCCTTGACTTGGACCAGCCAGCATTCGCTGAACCACCCCAGCTGGCCCCACCGCTAGCCGGTCCGGCCCAGCTTGCTTGCGAGAAGAGCGGTCCTGGGCAGATACCCCCTCGCGGATCGGTCGGCTAGAGGCAAGGCTTGGCGCTCAGGCACCTTTGTGAGCAGGCGGAAGGTCACGAGAGCTGATCGTGCCGGAGTCGCGGTTGGCCCCGCTGCCGTTCGCGCCGTTCTACCGGCCGGAGGCCGAGGGGATCGAGTGCGTGCTGACCAGCAACGGGTCCCGGTGTAATTCCGCAGCGCGGACAAGGGTCAGAGCCGCATCCCGGATGGCGGGGGTGGCCGGGACGCGCGCGACCGATCCGTCGATCGAACACAGCTGCAGCTCATGGCCGCTGTCCCCGGCGCATGCGGCCTGGTAGTCATGGTCGCGGTGCTCGGCGCCGGCCGCGGCCAGCAGCCGTGCCTAAAGCAGAGTGGCAAGGCAAGTCAGCCGCTTCGCCGGCGAGGTCTTCGTGAGTAACGGTCAGCCGGACGAGGACGTATAGGGGCGCTGTTGCGTTAAGCAATCGCGTGATCATCCGGCAGGAAGATTTCTCGTGTGCATACGCTCCGTGGGTGCCGGGCAGGCGGCCAGGCCGTCTCCGCGACCGTGCGACGGCCGCAGAGTGAACGTAGGCCGGAAGATTTGCAGCCTCGTGATCACGTAGCCGCTTAATGCAACAGTGCCACCCTGATTGCGTCGACGGCGAAATGCAGGTCATGTACCGACCCGTCCGGGATGTGCGAGTGCGCCTGCAACGCGGGCGGATGGTGCGCGCATGAGGCGTCGTACCCGGACGGCCCAGACGGTGGCGCTCGCCGCCGCCACGGGTCATCCCGGTCCATGCGTGCCCGGACGACCTTCTCCTTGATCTTCTCGGGGCCATGACGGTCGCCCTTCGTTTGGCCGTGGCCTGCGCGGCGGTCCTCGACGGCGACCCGTTTGGGCCCTCGGCTACTTGCGCCGCCCGGCCGGGCAGGACAGACAGACCGGATGACCGGGCCGCCGAGCGGCGCACACCGCGTCGCGGGAGATGCTGGCCAAAGGCCCTGGCCCCGGACGCCGCTCGGACGCCGCCCCCATAATGGATCTTCCGTCGTATAAGCGTAAGAACCACCGTGATCACGAAATTCAGGTTGGCTCCGCGCCGGGGAATTCAGCTTAGCTGCGCAATGCTGATCTTGCCAAGCTGCCGCATACATACGATACAGTGCTCGCGCTTACTCAGGGTAATTGTGGCAACTGCACGGGGGAGCAGAAATGCGACAATATCGCGGCAAAGTCTTGGCCACATTGTGGAAAGACCACCACGTTACAGTCAAGGCGGTTCTCACGGCACTCGCATTGGCGCCGCTGACCGCCTGGACCGGGCACGGACCGCCGGTTCCGGCCGTGCACAGCCAAACCCGTGGCGTGACCGGCATGATCGTGTCCGCGGTCGGAGGCAAGTGCCTCACCATCTCCCCCGGCTCCCGACGCAAGACGCTCCCCGCGGCGGTCCTCACCGGCGGCGGCGCATGTCCCTTCGGCAGCGCACAGCTCTGGACGCTTCCTGCGGATAACACAATCCGCTCTATGGGCAAATGCCTTACGGCCGGGAGCAAGGCCAACGGAACCGGGGTTGCGCTGGCAACGTGCAACGGATCACGCGGGCAGTTCTGGGAGGCTGACGGCGTCGTGCAAGTCGCGGGAACCGAGGTCATCAACCCCTGGTCGGGTAAATGCATGACCGACCCGAACGGTTCGACGCTTGGCCTTATCCAGGTGCGGATCTACGCCTGCAGCAGGTCGGCAGCTCAGACTTGGTACCTGCCGCCCACAGGGGTAGCCGCCTCGGTGATCCCCGGGCAGGCGGAAACGAGCCTGTCCGTCGCCAAGGCGCGCCGGGCCGCCACCGCGCAGACACCGGCCGGATTCACCCCCACGACGCTGCAGCACGCCTACCACCTGAAAGCCAGCCGCGGCTCGGGGCGGACGGTGGCGATCGTGGACGCCTACGACGACCCCAACGCCGAGTCCGATCTGGCCACCTACCGCAGCACCTACGGCCTGCCCGCGTGCACCACCGCGAACGGCTGTTTCAGGAAGGTCGGCCAGAACGGCGGCACCAGCTACCCGGCGGCCGACGCGGGCTGGGCCGCGGAGATCTCCCTCGACCTGGACATGGTGTCGGCGATCTGCCCGAACTGCCACATCCTGCTCGCCGAGGCCTCCTCGTCCGAGCTCAGCGACCTGGGCGCGGCGGTCAACAGGGCCGTCAGCCTCGGCGCCAGGTTTGTCTCCAACAGCTACGGCGGGGACGAATCCGCCAGCGACACCGGCTACGACAGCCAGTTCTTCAACCACCCGGGGGTGGCCATCACCGCGTCGGCGGGAGATAGCGGCTACGGCGTCTCCTACCCGGCCGCGTCCCGTTACGTCACCGCGGTCGGCGGCACCTCGCTGAAGCCGGGCAGCAACGCGCGCGGCTGGACCGAGACCGTATGGGGCGGCGGTTCAGGCGGGGGTACCGGATCCGGCTGCTCCGCCGACGACGCCAAGCCCACCTGGCAGAAGGACAAAGGCTGCACCAGGCGCACCATCGCCGACGTCGCCGCGGTCGCCGACCCGGACACCGGTGTCGCCGTCTACGACACCTACCAAGCGAACGGGTGGGCCGTGTACGGGGGTACCTCGGTCGCCTCGCCCATCATCGCCGCCGTCTACGCCCTCGCGGGCACGCCGGCCCGGGGAAGCTACCCGGCCAGTTACCCCTACGCCCACGCTTCCTCGCAGCTGAACCACGTGACTTCGGGCAGCAACGGATCCTGCAGCCCGGCGTACCTGTGCACGGCAGGGCCCGGATACAACGGCCCGACCGGCCTCGGCACACCGAACGGCTACACCGCGTTCGCCTCGCCCTGACAGGCGAATAGCAGAGCTGATCACCGGCGGCTCGCTCGCCTCGGTCCCGATCGAGGACCAGGACCACGAGGACGGCCGACGATCCCGCATGACCAAGATCCCGTTTACAAATCCGTTTACAGGACGCATGGAAAGAGGCCCGGAGGATCACCCTCCGGGCCTCTGAGCTGGTAGCGGGGGCGGGACATGAACCCTGTGGGTGCCGGAAACTCGGCCCCCTATGCGACCTGGGAGTATTCGTGGAGGAGCCCGCCGAGCCGGTCGTGCCGGATGACCTCGATATCGGCGCACGGGGTGCCTGGACCGGTGTCTTGATGATCCGGATGCCCTCGGCCTGGAAGACGGCATCGAACGCGTCGGTGAACTTGGTATCCCGATCGCGGATCAGGAACCGGAACTGGGCCGCCTGGTCGCCGAGGTCGAGCAGGAAGTTGCGGGCCTGCTGGGTGACCCACGTGGCGGCTGGATGCGCGGTGACGCCGAGCACGTGGACCCGGCGGCTGGCGTGCTCTACGACGGCGAGGCAGTACAGCCTTGCTAGCGTGATGGTCTCGGCGTGGAAGAAGTCAACTGCCAAGACGCCGGCTGCTTGTGCTTTGAGGAACTCGTTCCAGCTCGGGCCGGATCGCCGCGGTGCGGGGTTGATACCGGCCTTCTTCAAGATGGCCCACACGGTTGACGGTGCGACCTTGCGGCCCAGCCCGGCCAATTCTCCGGTGATGCGCCGATAGCCCCAAGTGGGGTTTTCGGCCGCCAGCCGAAGAACGAGTTGGCGGACTGTCGGCCGGATTGGCGGTCGGCCTTGTTGCTGCCGCTTGTAGGTCCAGCGCCGTTTCACCAGGTCGGCGTGCCAGCGCAGCAGTGTGCCCGGTGTGACCAGCATGCCAAGCCGCCGAGCTTTCGGCAGGAGCCCGGCCAGCGCTGCGACGACGGCGCGGTCGGCCTACGACAGGCGGGGCCGGGCGACCTGCCGGCGCAGCACCGCAAGCTGGTGGCGCAGGACCAGGATCTCGATGTCCTTGGACCGGCTGGAGCGGCCGAGCAGGACAAGCCAGCCGAGCAGCCGAACGAAGATCAGATACAGCAGTCGAAGAGCCACGAGGCCCGATCCTGCCGGGCAGGCAGTGGGCACATCCGGCCAACGGGCAAACCCCAGGTCACGCCCATAGCCGAGTTCTCGGCACCCACACGCTGCCGTTCATCCCGCAAAACGACCCGCGGGTCGTCGACTCGACCGGTGCGCTGCAACTCGACGGGGTGCCGCAGCGGCTGCTCGTGCTGGGCGGCGGCATCATCGGGCTGGAGATGGCGACCGTCTACCACGAGCTCGGCGCCAAGGTCACGGTCGTCGAGCTGATGGACCAGCTCATCCCTGAGGCCGACAAGGACCTGGTCACCCCGCTCACCAGGCGGGTCACCAAACTCTACGAGAACATCTACCTTAAGACGAAGGTGACGAACGTCGAGGCCCGGCCCGGGGGTCTCGTCGTCTCCTTCGACGGCGCCACGGCGCCGGCGACCGGCACCTTCGACAGGATCCTCGTCGCCGTGGGCCGCCGCCCCAACGGCAAGCTGATCGGCGCCGAGAACGCCGGCGTCGCGGTCGACGGCCGCGGCTTCGTCCCGGTCGACAAGCAGCTGCGGACCAACGTGGCGCACATCTTCGCCATCGGTGACCTCGTGGGTCAGCCGATGCTGGCGCACAAGGCCGTGTACGAGGGGAAGGTCGCTGCGGAGGTGACGGCCGGCAAGAACAGTTTCTTCGACGCGCGGGTGATCCCCTCGGTCGCCTACACCGATCCCGAGGTGGCCTGGGCCGGGATGACCGAGAACGAGGCGAAGGCCGCCGGTGTGAAGTACGGCAAGGGGGTCTTTCCCTGGGCGGCCAGCGGCCGCTCGCTCTCGCTCGGCCGTGACGAGGGCATGACGAAGCTGCTGTTCGACGAGGCGACCGGCCGCGTCATCGGCTGCGGCATCGTCGGCCCCTCCGCTGGCGACCTCATCGCCGAGGCAGCGCTGGCGATCGAGATGGGCGCCGACGCGGCCGACATCGGCTTGACGATCCACCCGCACCCGACGCTGTCGGAGACCGTCGCAATGGCGGCGGAGGCGTTCGAGGGCACGATCACCGACCTGTACCTGCCGAAGCGGAGATAGTCGCCGGCATGGCGTCGTGCCGGCCGGCCAGGGAACAGGAACAGGACTCGATGACCGGCATGCTGACCGCGCCAGGGCAGGACGCCCACATCGACGACCCGATCCGGACGGAGCTCGGCGGCATCGCCGGACGCGACCACGTGCTCGACGTCCCCGGGAACCTCGAGGCCTACTCCCCGGACGCGACGCCGGGGTTCCACGCCTCCACACGTCGCGCGGCCCACGTCCGCCGAAGAGGTGCGGCCGTCCTGCGGTCGGCGACGGCCCACCGCAGACCGGTCGTCGCCGCGGCGCCGGCTCGAACCTGGCTGCCATGACGGTGCCGGCGCACCGTGCCGGACTGGCCGGATGAACCGGATCAAGGAGGTGAGCTCCATTGAGCTGGGCGGCGGCCTGTGTCGGAGCGCGCCCGTGCGTGAGCGCGCCGTGGGTTACCAGCACCTACGCGGGGGATTCCGCCGCCCGCAGGGCCGTGAGCAGTGCCCGGTCCGCCCAGTTCAGCTTCAGACGGCGCGACTCCTGCCGTTGCAGGACGGCGAGCTGGTGGCGCAGGATCAAGGACTCTGCGCTCTTCCACGTCTCCTCGCGCCGGGACAGCCGCAGCCACGCGGCTAGCCACGTGATCAGGAGGAACACGAACCGCAGGCACATGACTGGTGATCATCACCGCCGGGTCGCCGACACCGCAACTCTGCTGCTCACAGCCATGGATGGGATTCTCGGCACTCACACCTTTGGCAAGGTGGCTGGCGCCTCCGCACCTGGTCACGCCGACCGGCAGCTACGCCTGATACGCCATGCGATCCGGGCGTGCCGCCGCTAGAGTCGGGCGCGTGGAAGAAGCCGGAATCCGTGACGCTGCCCGGCTGGCGCGGGACTGCGTTGTCATGACCCAGGCGGTCGCGCTGGGCCGGTGGATCAGCACTGCCGGATCGCGCCCGGTCACCCCGCGACGGGTGCTCCGCAAGCCCGATCTGCCGGCCGCCGCCGCAGTGATCGGCGTGCCGCTGCCCGCGCGCCTGCGCACCGCAACCGACGTCCCGGCGGTTCACCGCCCCTGGTGCCTCGCGCTGGCCGCGGGCCTGCTGCGGGTCGAGGACGGGGCCGTGAGCACCGGGCCGGCGCTCGCCTGCTGGCCGCCCGCCGACGCCGACGTCCTGTCCACCTGGCTTTCCGGCCTGACCGCGTGCTCGGCCGCCGAGGCTGGTCCCGATCCGCACGAGCAAGACGAGGCTGTCGGCGATGTGCTCGTGTTGCTCCGCATTCTCCAGGACGAGCACGTGCCCGCCGGCCAGGCGCTCGTGCACACGGTGCGAGCGCGGGCGCGGAACCTGTATGACGAGTTCGGGCTAGACGCGTCGTTCAGCTGGCGGGCGGACGAGGGCACGGTGACCCGGGCGGCCGCGCGCCTCGCGTCGTTCGGCGCGGTCAGCGGGAACGACATGCTGACCGGCGGGTGCGTCATCACCCCGCTGGGCCGGTGGGCGGCGGGGCGGCTGCGAACCATGCTGGCCCGACCCGGGGAGGATCTCTCCGCCGCGGAACTGATCGCCTACCTGGCTGAGTGCGCCGAGGACGACCGGTTCGAGCACGCGTGGGACTGGCTGGACGCGCAGCCCGGCCCGGTAGACGCCGCGCGGCGGCTCCTGGTGGCCGGCGCGTCGATGGAGCCCCGGCTGCGCTGGATCGCCACCTATGCGGTCGAACTGCTGGGCGAGGACGCCCTGCCCGTGTGGCGGGATATGGTGCAGGTCCCCGGCATCGGGCCGCACGCGAGGTTCGCGCTGTATGAAATGGAAGCCGGCCCGGAGCCGAGCAACGCGCAGTGGCTGTGGCTCGCGGTCGAGTCAGCCGCCAGGGCGCTCGCCGAGAGCGGGCCGGACGAAGCGATCACCGTGCTCTGGGACTGCCTTCCCGCGCAGCAGCTGGCCGCCGACGACCTGGACCACCGCGTGGCCATGGCCCGCGCAAGCGATCACCCGTCGGCGAGATCGCTCGCGCAGACGATAACCGATCACGTCGCCTCGGCCGGGCTCGGGTCACTCAGCGTGCACCAGTGCCTGCAGCTGAAGGTCACGCTCAAACACCGACGCCCGCCAATATGGCGGACGGTGCTGATGCCGGCCACCGCCACATTGCCCGCCCTGCACCGGGTGATCCAGATCCTGTATGGATGGGACGGCGACCACCTCCATGCGTTCCGGGTATGGCACGCGACTTACAGCGACCCATCTTTCAAACTGGAAGAGGCCGACGACGAGACCCAGGTGCGCGTGCGGGACGCCCTCGCCACCGGAGGCGGGAAGATCGCCTACGAGTACGATTTCGGCGCGGGCTGGACGCACGAGGTCGCACTGCAGAGGAGGCTGCCGCGCGATCCCGTCGCCGTCTATCCGGTGTGCACGAGGTTCAGCGGCGACTCCCCCGTCGAGTATCCGGAAGAGGAGATCTGGTACTCCGACGACGCCGGTGAATCCGACCCGGCGGAACCCAGCCCGGCCGAATCCGAATCCTTTGATCTGGCGGCGGTGAACGGCAAGCTCGCTGCTCTGGACGGCCGCTGACGGAACCTCACCGCATTCGCCCAGGCAGGTAGCCACGTCCGCGATCAGGCCTCGGCCGTAACCTTGGACGGATGTTTTAAGGAGGAGCAGATGGCTAAAGCAGCCCGCGAACGCCTGGCTAGGTTGCTCGCAGGCGAGGAGGCTGGTGCGTTCAGCGCGCAGCTGTCCGTGCCCTCGGACGCGCTGCACCTTGAGGTGGGTGGTGTCGGGCGGGTCCGGTTGCCCGTCCGGCCGGCGCAGGCCAAGAAGCTGTGCGGGGTGGCCCGGCCCGCTCACTTCGGGCACCGTGAGGAGACCATCCTCGATCCGGCGGTGCGGGACACCTGGGAGATCTCCCCGGATCTCGTGAGCCTGGGCGGGCCATCATGGGCACAGGCCCTGGAGGGGGCGCTGACAGAACTGGCGGACGAGCTCGGGGTTCCCGCGGGGAACCGGCTGGAGGCCGAACTGCACGCACTGCTGGTGTACGGACCCGGGCAGTTCTTCGTTCCGCACCAGGACACCGAGAAGAACGACGCGATGATAGGCACGCTGACCGTGACATTGCCGTCCTCGCACACCGGCGGCGAGTTCATCGTCGAGCACGGCGGGCAGAGCGTCACGTACCGCTCCTCGCGAGACTCGCTGTCGCTGGTCGGCTTCTACGCGGATTGCCTGCACCAGGTCACGCCGGTGCGGACCGGCTACCGGGTCGTGCTCACGTTCAACCTGCTCATGCGGGGCACGCCCGCGACCGGCTCGGCCGACGGGCCGGTTCCTGAGCTGGCGGGGTGCCTCGCGGAGCACTTCTCTTCGCCAGAGCAGGTGCGGTACGGGTCTTCCGAGCCACCGACGCGGCTCGTCTACCTGCTCGACCACAAGTACACCGAACGCGGCCTGCGCTGGGACAAGCTCAAGGGCGCCGACGCCGAGCGGGCGACGCTGCTGCGGGCCGCAGCGGACAAGGCGGACTGCGAGGCCGTGCTGGCGCTCGCGGAGATCAAACAAACCTGGGACACCGAGGCACGGAAGATCACTTACCTGATCGATTCCGCGCTGACCCTCGACTGGTGGACGAGCCCGTCGGGCGGTGAGACGATCTCCCTGTACATCCGCGACGCCGAGATATGCGCCAGCACCCCGACCGCGGAACTGAAGCCGTACCAGTCGGAGTACACCGGCTACATGGGCAACTGGGGCGGGACGAAAGACCGCTGGTACCGGCGGGCCGCCATCGTGATGTGGACACGGGAGCGCTCCTTCGCCGCCCAGGCTGAGGCGTCGGGATTGTGGGCGCTCGATGAGCTGCGACGGCTGGCGGATGCCGGGGAGCTGGCGGCGGCTCGAGCCGCGGCATCATCGGTTGAGTCGTTCTGGGCGGCTTCGGTATCGGCGCAGCCGCGGGCTTTCGAGCGGACCCTGAATGTCGCCGTGGTCCTGGACGCACCGGAGACAGCCACGATGCTGCTCCGGCCGTTCTGTGTGGAGATGCTGACCCCCGATCACGCGGAAGCTCTCCTGGCCCTTGCCGGTCACTATGGGCCGGAATGGACGGGTGGAATGCTCGCGGTATGGTTCGGCGAGCGCTCGCGGGCCAATCACGACGCCGAGCTGCGACGGCCGGAATGGCTCGCCTCGCTGCCTGGGCTGTGCGAGGCGCTGGGCGGCGAGGGCGACGTGACCCGCGGGCTGCTCACCGGGTCGTGGCGCTGGCTCAGCGACCAGATCCGGATCTGGCTCGGCTACTCCGCTGTCAGCACCCGGGAGGAGTATCTCGGCAAACTGGGCAATCCGCTGGCGGGCCTGCTGGAAGCCACCGCCGTGGCCGGCGAGACCGGCCTGCGGGATGAGATCCTCGGTTTCCTGCGCGAGCGCGGCGACGAATTGCGCGCGCTCCTGGTCTCGGCGCTGCGAAGTGCGACGGCGCTGTCGCCCGCCGACTGGTCGGGTTCGGGCCTGAACACGCTCGCGAGCCTGTGTGCGTCGCGCCTCGGCGAGCTCATCGCACGGCCGGTGCGCGCCGAGGACGACTGGACGATCACTTGGCGCGATACTTGCGGCTGTGAACTGTGTGTCCCGTTCGGCGAGTTCCTCGGCGATGGCTTCCGTCGCACAGTCGAATGGCCGCTCGCCGAGGCGCGCCGCAAGCACATCCGGCAGTCGATCCGCGCGGCGGAGTTGCCTGTCCGGCATCAGACCTTGCGTGCGGGCAGCCCGTACACCCTGATCCTGACCAAGACCGACGCGCTCTTCGAACGTGAGCGGAAGGCGCGACAGCGGGCCATCACCGATCTGGCCTGGCTCAACGAGAGCTGGCCAGCCGCCGGCTAATCCGCATCAAAGCAGTTGACAGAAGCGGACGTGCTCCGTGAACAGTTGGCTTGCGTGTTCCGGGTCGGCATGGCGGCGCGCTGACTGGCTCGACGTGACCTCGGCTCCAAGCCAGCAAGAGCCCGGCAGATAGCAGCATGGTGTCCTCGTTCAAGGCGAGGATCAGGCAGTTCGGCACGGCTCCCTCGCGGCGTCCGCTGCGCCCGAACCGCTGGAGGAACCCCGCGACGGTTGCTGGCGAGTTGACCTGGATCACGCGGTCGGGGTCCCCTATGTCGATGCTGAGCTCCAGCGCGGACGTGGACACGATGATGCAGTCCCGTCCCTCGGCGAGGCCTGCTCGGCACGTCTGCGCTCATCCTGTGGGGCTCGATTACTCGATCTGGCCTGGCCTGGGCAGTCTTGTGGGCTGGGATCCTCGCTGAGTGATCTTCTCGGTGGTCTACCTGCTCGCATACCGTGTACCGATCCAAATCCCGCGACGGAGTCGTGACCTGCATGTTTGCGGGATGGGCTAAGCCGCTCGGGTGTACTGGTTGATGACGCCTCCGAGCACCGTGCGGCGACGGATCTCACCGCCTGGCGGGACTGCCACTGGCTCGTCAAGGGCCGGGGGAAGCTGATCCCGGGACTGGTGCGGGCGGTGATCGTTATAGTGCACCGCGTACTCGGCCAGCACGGCGCCCGCGTGCCGCTGGTTGTAGATCAGCATCCGGTCTGTGCACTCTGTCCTGGTCGTTCGCACGAACCTTTCGGCGAAACAATTCGCCCGGGGAGTCCGCGGCGGGGCCTTCACGATCTTGATACCAGCGGCGGCGAACACGGCGTCGAAGGCGTCGGTGAATTTCGCGTCCCGGTCCCGGATCAGGAACCGGACGAGGCAGCCCGCTCCCCAGGTCCATCATCAGGTTCCTCGGCTGCTGGGCAACCCACCCGGCCGCCGGGTACTCGCTGACGCCCAGGATGTGCACCCGGCGGCTGCGGACCTCCAGCACGAAGAAGACATACAGGCGCTGCAGGCCGATCGTGTCAATGTGAAAGAAGTCGCAGGCAGCAGCCCGCAGGCCTGGGCACGCAGGAACATCCGCCACGAAGTGCCCACGGCACGCGGCGCGTGGCCGATCCGTCCCCTGCGCAGGATCCGCTGCACCGTCGAGGCCCCGATCCGCTACCCCAGGCGCGCCAGTTCGCCTTGTACCCGCCGGTATCCCCCAGCGCGGATTCTCCCTGGCAAGCCGCTCGATCAGCGCCACCATCGCCGGATCTACAGGCGGCAGGCCCGGCCGTCTCGGATGGGTCCACTTCCGCCTGACCAGCCGCCGGTGCCAGCCCAGCAAGGTGCCCGGCGTCACGAGCCGGTGCGCGCGCAACGCCGCCGGCAGCACCCGCGCCAGTCCTGACACCACCGCCCGGTCCGGCCACGACATCCGCGGACGGCCGACCTGACGGCGCAGCACCGCGTTCTCATGACGCAGCACCAGGATCTCCATGTCCTTGGCCGCATCGCTGCGAGCCAGCAGGAACAGCCAGCAGGCAACCTTGCAGAAAACGAGATACAGCAGTCGGAAGAACACGAACGGCTAGCCTGCCGCACCCTGGGCGCCATCTCCCCACCAGCATCATCGTCGCCCCTCCGCAGACCCGGCCAGCCCTCCCCAGGACAGCGGCGACCACCTCGCGCACTGACTGGATTCCCAGCTCACAGCGCTACGACGAGTTCTGGGTCGGTACAGGTCGGGAACATGTGCCCCAGCACCGAACGAACGATCTGTTATCGTGTGCATCGTCCGGTTGCTGAGCTTGGCGGCGCCGCGGCGGCAAGCAGCGCGGCGATGACATCCCGCCGAGTGACGCTGCGGTAGATCAGCAACCCGGCCGCGGCCGACCGCGGCGCCGTCTCACGCTACCGTGAGGGAGTGATCGATTCGGTGGCGGGCGAGGTGCGGCGGCGTTTGCAATGGCATGTCCTTATGGACAAAGGCACGGCGCAGTCGGGGGTACGGCTCGCGCAGGTCGAAGAAGTTCCGGCTCATCATGGCTAGTTCTGCATGCCGGTAGGCGTCCAGCGGCTGAACTTTCTCAGCTGCGGTCAGCTCCCGACGTTTTGCGGCCAGCCGCGGCGCGTAATCGGGGCTCCGGGCCACCTTCTCGGCTAGGGTCGCCACCTGCGCGCGGTACTCGGCTACGCCGCCCCCGATCACCCGGTCGACCAGGCCGTACCGCAACGCGGACGCGGGACTGACCGGCAGGCATGCCTCAGTGAGCCGGGCCGCCTGTTGCGCGCCAACACGGCGGGGCAGGGTGTAGGTCCAATACTCCGAACCGTGCAGACCCATCAAACGGTAGTGCGGATTGAGGACCGCGCCCGCCCGGCACCAGACCTCGTCAGCAGCGAGCGCGAGCATCAGGCCCCCGGCCGCGGCGTTACCCGCGAGCGCCGCCACCGTGAGCCGATCGGTGGTCGTCAGGATCGCCTCCACCAGGTCATTGATGGCGTTGATGTTCCGCCAGGACTCTTCCCCAGGATCAGCGGCGGCCTCGATCACATTCAACTGGATGCCGTTGGAGAAGACGTCCCGTGGCGTGCCGAGCACGATCACCCGCACCGGGCGAGCCTGGGCGTGCCGGTAGGCGGCGAGCAGGCGGTAGCATTGATCTGTGCTCATGGCCCCGCCGGGGAAGCAGAACTCCAGGTAGCCGACGCCGGCGGATTCGCGGTAGCTGATCTCCTGGTAGGTGCGCACGCCTGGCGGCTTCGCCAGCGGCGCCGGCACCTCCGGCACGCCAGCGAGTGCTCCGCGCAGCGCCATGGTGGCTGGCAACTTGAAGGTTGCAGGCCCACCGGGAGCCCGGCGCCGACGCAGCTGAGGGATCCAGACCGCTCCGTCCACGGTCGCCCGGCAGATCGCCCCGCCCCGCCGCGCCACGATCGCCCCGGGCGCACCCCGCAGGCCGTCTTCTTCGTACCCACCGAACAGGAAGTACTCGCCGCCGCCGATCACGTCCAGGACGCCGGGGCTGGAATCGGCCGCCCGCAGCTTGGCCACAACCGAGCACGTAGGCTCGGCTGACCAGTCGATCCTGCGATGCTCCTGCCGGCAGGGCGGACGCCACCTACCGGTTACCCCGGGACGGCTGTAGTCCAACGGCTCGGGCCGGTAACCGCCTTCCTCGAACCGCGCCACGGCCAGCAGCAAAGCTGTCAGCGCCGCGTCCGCCACTTCGGTACGGTACAGCGAGCTCTTCGAGCAACGGGGCACCGTGAACTCCACGCTCGACCAGATGTCGCCGGCATCCATCTCCGCGTTCGCCTGCAGCACGGTGACACCCCAGCGTCCGGCACCACCCATGATCGCCCAGTCGAGCGAGGATGGACCGCGGTCACCCCTGGGTCCCGGGTGAATGATGAAACAGGGGTGAGCCGACCAGATGTCCGCGGGAATCGCACTGGTCAGCATCGGCGCGATGACCAGATCCGGGTCGAAGCGGCGGACCCCGTCGCGTATGACCTCATCGCCGAGCGCGAGTTCGATCGACACCTCGTGGCCGCGATCGGCAAGCTCGACGTGTACCCGCTGGGTCATGCTGTTGTAGCCACTCGCAATGAGCAGGATTCGCATGTGCCCCTCCCAGTGTTTGGACGCCTACCGCTTTCGCAGACAGGTGAAATATGCCGTGCTTGCCATTCCGGCGTCAATACTAGACTTTGTACTCGCATGGCGTTAGATAATCGAGCCTCCGCTGAATTCGCTTCCGATTGCAGTATGCTTCGACGCACTCGAACACGGCCCGTTCCACGGCCTTCAGCTCCGCCTGCACGCGGAGGTTGATGAGTCCTTCTCTCAGCGTCGCGTTGAACGATTCGGTCGCATCATCGTCAAAACACGTCCCGGTGTGTCCGACCGACGGCATGAAGCCATTCGCCAGGCGCAGCCCACAGAATTGCGCGCCAGTTTACTGGCTGCCGCAGTCAGAATGTAATACCACTTCGCCGATCCCCGGCCCGCAGTTACGGACCGCCATCTTCATGGCATCGAGCACCAGTTCCTCGCGCATGTGATCGGCCGCGGTTCACCGCTACGACGGCTGATTCGCCCTACCCCGCTCCGCAAAGATTTCCTCCCCATCGCACCTATGCTAAGACCCCCCCACGGTGCAGTCTAGTAGGACCCAGTTACCCGAGGGTCAATATTCTGTGGCTAATTGGACGTAAACCGGACCCGCAGAATACTAAACGTCGTAAGCCACGGGAGCACGGCTCGACCCGCTTGCTGGCCGGCAGCCCGGTCAGCTGCTCCCGCACCTGACCTGAGGCGGTGACGATGAGGTCCCCCAGCTGGTTGGCGGCCTGACTGACCGCTTTGGCCGCGCCGGGCCACCCGCAGCATCCGGATGGCTTCTGCCGCGCCGTCGCGGGCCTTCGGTGTCCCAGAGGTCTCCCCGGCCGGGGTGAGGCCGGGCAGGGCGGGCCCGGTTTGCGGCCCTGCGGGCGCGGCAGCAGCCGCGAGCTCCCGGTCGCAGGCCTGCAGGTAGGGCTGGGCGCCGAGGGGGAGCAGGCGCTGCCGGGCGGCGCGCAGCCGGGCTATGGCCGCCCGCGGCTGGCCAGCTGCGCGTAGCCGGAGGGCGTCGGAGATCTCCAGCTGGGCCAGTGCCAGCGGCGCCCGCAGGCCCTGGGAATGGCGCCAGGCGGTCTGGAATGCCGCGGCTGCGGCGGGGTGGCGTCCGGCCGCGGTGGCCAGGTCGCCGCGCAGCCGGGCGGCGGCCACCAGGGCCGACGGCGGGCCGGCCGGGGACAGGGCCGCCTCCAGCTCGGCGGCGCAATCGCTGGTCGATCAGATCCCCTGCCAAGCCCGCCAAGATCCCCCGCATCGTGCCCTTAACCAGGCGAGCTCGATACCTGCGGCAAGGGCTTCGAGGTATCTCATCGTGGAACAGCAGGACGCAATGATCTACCCGCCAGGCGTCTCGGACATGACGTTCTCCCGGTACTTCCCGTCCAAAAAGGCGTCGTTCTCTCCGGCGACGACTACGACCCGCTCACCGTCAGCTTGCTCGAGCAGACGCGGCGACCGGCAGTCCCAGCGGCGAGGGCGCGCGACCGACCCGAACCTGGGCCGGTGGCCGGGCGTTCTGGGCAGCACGGCGACCCGTCCGGCACGTTCCCGCAGCCGGTCGTCGCGGGCAACTGCGGCCAGCTGACCGAGCGGACTGCAGCGCAGATTGACAGCGCATCGCCCAGACAAGACACACGCGGGGATGCGGCGTAGTGTTCGCCGTGAAAGCTGGTGAGCTAGCCGCTGGGTCAAGACCCCGCCTTGCTGCTGAAGTAGGAAGGCGCCGCCATGGTCAGCGTGGATGTGGGTACCCGCGAATGCGACGGTCAGGTCGTCGTCGCGTTGCGCGGCGAGCTTGACCTGGTAGACGCTGCGAGTGTCGCGGTTGCGCTCACTGCGGCCGCAGCCCGCGAGCGCGAGATTATCGTCGATCTGGCAGGCCTGGAGTTCATCGACTGCAGCGGCGTGGCAGCGCTAGTGCGTGCCCGGAAGCAGGCCCGGCACGCCGGGGGTGACCTGCTGCTAGCCGCGCCGCAGCAGCAGGTGCTGCGGCTTCTAACCCTCACCCGCCTGATCGATGTGTTCTCCGTGCATGCCAGCGTGGACGAGGCGACCGGCAGCGCCGACCGCTCCCGGCGGATGGCCGCGCCGGTGGCCGGGCGGCCCGTCCGCCCCGCGCACGGAGACGTCCAAGCTGGAAGTGGCGGACGGGGGCCGCAACCCGGCGGCCCCGCGGTGAGGGGTCGGCGTGCCCGGTGCCACACGTTGCGGCGCCGCGCATGTCGATTAGGCCGAACTTACTTGGCCCCAGCATCCCAATCCGCCGCTGACCTGGGTACTCCCACGAACCCGCACCCGTTGATCGTCCCCGTCGGCCAGGCCGGGGCCAGTAGGCCTGATCGCGACAAGCGGGCCGCCCGGCTGCCACGGCGACAAGGCGGCCACCAGGGGCCACCGGGCCGGCATCTGCCGGTGCAGCTCCGCCAGCACGCCCAGCGCGCTGGCCAGCGGCCCGGCTTGGCCAGCAGGAAGCCGCGCATCGTCAACCAGCGCATCCAAAAGGCCCAGCAGCCACGCCCGCGCCAGCTCCGCGCGACGGGCAAACCGGCGCAGCCAGCCGCGCCCCGTCTCAGACGGAGCCCCGATCCGCGAGGCGATCACCGACCACGGCACCCCGCCCGAGGCCTGCACCAGCGCCGCCCCGATCACCTCCACCCCGTACTGGCGGCGCCGCAGCATCGTGTCGGGAAGCAGAACCCGTGTCTTGCCGCACGACCCGCAGATCGAGCGCGGCGGCAGTACCAGCTCCGCTACCCCATCCAGCCCGACGATCTCCCGGGACACCCCGTACCACCAGGGAGCCAATACCCTGTGCCGCTCGAATAATCGATTGAGTGGCTGACCTGCGCTATCGCCAGCAGGCTTGACGCGGTGCTGGTTGGCTGGCCAGATGCTGCTCAAGATCGTCTATCTGCTGACGTGCCGGGTACTCGGCGTGGCCGTCCTGGTCTTCCCCGGGGACCGGGGAAGACCAGGAGCTGCTGGTGCTCCGGCACGAGAACGCAGTGCTACGCCGCCATATCGGCCGAGTGCGTTACGCGCCGGCCGACCGGGTGTGGTTTGGCGCGCTGGCACGGCTCCTCCCCCGCAGGCGCTGGACCGAGATCTTCCCCGTGACGCCCGCGACGCTGCTGGCCTGGCACCGCAAAAAATAGCGAGTGGGAGTGCGTTGTACGAGAACGCCCCGGCGGTGACCACCGCCGGGGCGTTCTGGTCGGGCGGAGCGTAGCTCTAAGCCGAACTTCCGTGATCTTGGGTAGGAGAACCCGGAGTGACCTGGGGTTATGGCTGTGGCCTCAGGTTCCTTCGTGCCTACAGGCTCCTGCGAGGGTCACGGGCACGGGTGTCTTGATCAGCTCGAAAACGCGCCGCTGCAGCGGGGTCTGAATCGTGATCTTCTGCATGCGCTGGCCCGCTATGACGGTGTTTTCCCGGCGCAGGCTGCCCAGATGGTCTAGCAGATCCTGGAATTTCATCACTGGCAGGTCTTCGCCTGTTTTCTTCGTCTGGTCCTTGGTTTTGGCTGCGCTGGAACGCCGGGCCGGGGAGACGGGATCCTCGCGTTCCGGGATGCATTCGTCGGTGAACGTGAGCGGGGCGAGGTCCTTGCGCAGGTGCCAGACAACGTATGCGGCGAGCATGCAGATCAGGATGTGCGCGCGGACGCGGGCCGCGAGGTAGTGGTAGATCGGCCGGAGGTCCAGGTCGTCGATTTTGATGGTGCGGAAGTCGCGCTCGACGCGGGACAGGTTCTTGTACGCGGCCACGGTGCCGGCTGTATCCAGGACTTCCTTCTTGACCGGAGTCCGGATGACGTAGATTCCGTCCAGTCTCTTCTCCGCCTCGATCTTTTCCGTGTCCCGCTGCCAGGTAAATGCGTCATCGGCTATGTCGAGGATGAAGTGTTTTGCGACTTTTCGTTTCTTTATTACCTTGCCGACCGCCAGGCCGATCGCGTCTTTGCCTTTAAGCCGCCGTCCCCGGCCGCCCCGGACGCGCACTGCGATCTTTTCCAGGTCGCGCTCGGTGGCGTCCAGCAGTTCCTCTCGCTTGCGCGCGCGTTCCTCCGCGAGCAGCGGATTCCGGCAGCAGGCCAGCCTTTCACCCGGGTAATCTGGATGCGTTATCTCGGCGAAATTCTGCTCGTCGAACAGGGACATTTGCAGCGGGCCGCCGTCGGTGGCCAGCGCGGCGACCTGAGGCGCTCGCAGGGCCGTGATCCATGACATGCCGTCCATGCCGCGCAGCTCGCTGATCCGCGCCGTCGTGAGCATTCCGCGGTCGCCGACCAGGATCAGCTCTTTCATTCCGAATTTATCGCGGACCACGGAGATCGCCTCCGCGCAGGACTTGGAATCTGACGTGTTTCCCGGGAATACGCGAACCGCGACCGGCCTGCCTTCGACGTCGGTGAGCAGCCCGTATTCGATCTGCTTGGTGCCGCGCTTGCCGTCGCGGGAATACCCGCGGGCGGCGAGCTCGCAGCAATGCCCCTCGACCCATGACGATGACAGGTCGAACATCGCGATCCCGCCCGGGGTGATATGACGCCGGGCAAGGTGTCCCTCGATGTCTTCTTGCCGCGTCAGCAGCCAGTCCATTGCAGCGTATACTTCGTCGGGATCGGCGTCGGCTACTCCGAGGTCCTCGCCCAGGGTCGTGTCATTCCACCAGCTGGTGGTAGATAGTTTTGACCCCGGACGCACTACCCTGGAGGTAATCAATGCAAGGGCCAGGTCCCGCTGGCGACATTCCGGGCCGAGGAGCTTCGTCATCCCGAGCTGCTGCGTCATCGCGCAGACCGCCGCCACGTCGCCGTGGCTCAGCGACCGCTCGATCGTTATCTCGCTTTCCGCGTCCACGAGGGTCTTGCCAGCCAGGGTTTTACGGATGGCGTCAACCGAGCTTGCGGGCAGCTCCGACAAATTGGCCAGCGTTTCTTTCTGTGATTTTCCCTGGCCGTCGCGGTATGAACGGCGCAGCAGGTGCGCTTCGTATTCGCGCCGGGCGCCGTCCTTGGCGATGTAGTGCCTGCGGGTTGTCGCCACGTGCATCGCACCCTGGGCCGCCTGAGCTGCGCACATGCCGCAAGTCTACCGCAATCGCCGTGCTATATCAACTATTTTAGTGCCTACAATTTAGCGAGTCTAGCGCGCTAACTTGGCGTAGTTCCAGGTGAGGAGAGCCACACTACGCTGAGTGATAGGAAGTTCGGTCTAATGAGCAACCGCGACGACAGATCTGGCACGTCAGCCAGGGCCAGGAAGGAGTGTCGAGGATGGCTTCCTGTGCAGCGCCGCTGGCAGAGACTCAGCTACCCGTAGTCACGGTCTGCACCCGATTGCGGGAGGTGTGCCTTTGGAGCAGGTTGGCGAGGAGCATGACGACGACGGTGATCCCCACGCCGAGGACGGCCCGGCCCCGCCGTTCGCGCAGGTCAGCGTGGATCTGTTGCCGGTCACGGTCGGCGGTGGGGTTCCTGTACTTATGTGCTGTACGGATCGAGGGTCCGGACTTGGCCATCCTTCCGCTAGGCGCCAAAAGAAACCGGCGCAAGATGGCGGCTGTCACGCCGGGATTGCGGCTGTTACGAAGGGTGACCGGACACCAGGCGTCGCGGAATTGCGAAGTTGACGCAGATCCCTCCCGACTCTGAGCGGCTGACAGCTACCCTGGCCACGCGGGCGACCGCACGCAGATCGTCCAAATCTCCGCGTCCCCCGCCTCGCCAGCCGATCGCCCCCGCTCGGTCTCGGCCGCACGCTGGCGTGTAGCTGGCCTTCGCGGTAGGGCGAACGGCGTCCACGCTGTCTGAGCAACTCTCCTGTCCCAAGGCGCTCTGCGGTGTGCTGCTTGCCCCTCAGGGATCTTCGGCGCTCTCATCGCGCTTCCCTCCGTCAATCGCTAACCGCACTCCGAGCGTCACGAGCTTCGCCTCCTCGCATTACAGACGCGCTGGATGCGTTCTGGGATGACCCGGCCAAACTGGTCTAACTCGTGGGCCCCATGCCACACCTACGGGCTGGCTCTTCCGGGGCGGGGTCGGTCGCCGTACCCGCCTTGGAGGTGAAGCCGGACATGGCCACGGGTTGCGGGCGGATCGATAGCTACGACGCGGTTGATCACGCGGCGCGGCGGACCGGGACGTGGGTGAGCTTCGAGGCTAGCGGCGACCGGGGCGTATGTGTGCTTCGAGGATGAGGCCGGTCAGGCCTTGCCGGGCCGACCCGGGCACGCCACCGTCAGCGGCCGTTCACTCGGCGATCTGGATCGCCCCCGACGGGCAGAGGCTGACGGCCTCCCGGGCGACGGCCTCCTCCTCACCCTCGTCGGGCGTTGGCCGTACGAGTTTGACGAGCCCGTCCTCGTCTTGGTCGAAGACCTCGGGCGCGGTGAGCACGCACATCCCCGCGCCCACGCAGACGTCCCGGTCGGCGGTTACCCGCATGGCGGTTCCTTCCTGTCCGGTCACCCGGTCACCAGGTGACCGGCAGCTCGTTGACGCCCTGGATGGTCACACCCGGCCGGAGGGCCAGGTCCGTGACGGGTACGGCGAGCCGCAACGTCGGGACCCGGTCGAGCAGGGCGCGCAGAGCGATCTCCAGTTCCATTCTGGCCAGATTCTGGCCGAGGCACTGGTGGACGCCGTACCCGAACGCGAGGTGGTGCCGCGCGGCCCGCCGCACGTCGAAGACGCCCGGGTCATCGAAGGCGTGCCCGTCCCGGTTTGAGATCGAGTTGGCCACGATGACCCCTTCGCCCGCGCGGATCGTCTGTCCCTCGACGTCGATGTCGGCGGTGGCGACACGCGCGCCCGCGTTGTCGGCGATCGACAGGTAACGCAGCAGTTCCTCGACGGCCGAGGGCATGAGGTCCGGGTCGGCGCGGAGCGCGGCGAGCTGATCCGGATGCTCGAGCAGCGTGATCACGCCGAGTGAGATCATCGACGCGGTCGTCTCGTGGCCGGCGACGAGCAGCAGCAGCGACATCGTGACCAGGTCATCGCGCCTCAACTCGCCGCTGGCCAGCTTCTCGGCGGCCAACCGGCCGATCAGGCCGGTCCCCGGTTCATGTTCTCGCCCGGCGACCAGCCGGTCGAGATAGTCCACCAGCTCGTTTCGTGCCTGCAACGTTCCCTCGGGCGTCGCTGACTGGAGCAGGCTCCGGCTCGCGCTCTGGAAGAACTCGTGGTCGTCGTACGGCACGCCGAGCATCCGGCAGATGACCATGGAAGGAACCGGCACGGCGAAACGGCTGACGAGGTCGACCGGCGGTTCCCCGGCGAGCATCTCGTCGAGGAAGTCGTGCACGATTTGCTCGATGCCGCCGCGCATCGATCTGATCTTCCGTACCGCGAAGTCGCTGATCAGCATGCGGCGGTAGCAGCCGTGCTCGGGCGGGTCCATGCCGATGAACCCCTGGCGCTGGTTGAGTCGGCGGATCGCCTCGAAGCGGGGGGACAGCATGGGGAAGTTCTCGTTGGTCCGGTCGGACGACATGCGCGGATCGGCCAGCAGCCGGCGGGCGACCTCGTGCCGGGTCACCAACCATACCTGGCGGCCGTTGTACAGCGTCACCCGCTGGAGCGGTCCGCCCTCACGCAGCCGCTCGTACCCGGCGGGCGGGTGGTAAGGACAGCTTCGGTCCTGCGGAAACGAAGGTGCGTCTGATGCCTCGAGCGCGCCCGGGGCGGCCGGTGCGGCGACAGTGTCAGTCATGAGCCTCTTTCATGTTCGTCAAATAGAGGACGTACTGTTCTCTATCTGAGAGGGTATGCTCCCTCCTCAAGGGAGGCAATGGTCGTCGAATGACTTCGGGAGCCGACCTGTCCGTGGAAGCCACCACCGAAGACCTCGACCACCGCAAAGGGCCCCGCCGCCGTGGCGAGGTGCTGGAGCGCGCCATCCTGGCGGCAGCGCTCGACGAGCTGACCGAGGTGGGTTACGCCGGACTCACGCTGGAGCGCGTCGCCGCGCGGGCGCGGACCAGCAGATCCGTGCTCTACCGGCGCTGGTCCAGCCGCGCCGAACTGGTCGTCGACGCCTGCAAGCGGCACATGCTGGCCAACGTCCAGATCCCCGACACCGGCGCGCTGCGGTCGGACATGATCGCGCTACTCCGGCTGATGTCCAGCCGGATGAGCTCACCGTTCGGCAGCGTCCTCCGGGGCCTGCTCGCCGACATGCTCCGCTCCCCGGAACTGGCCCAGGTCGTGCGGGACCGGTTTCTCGGCGTCGGCCCCGCGGCCGTGCTGACCATTCTGGAGCGCGCGGTCGCGCGCGGCGAGGTGTCGCCGGACGTCCTGCGCTCCCGTCGCGCGACGGTCGCGACCGACCTGCTGCGCAACGAGTTCGTGCTCTACGGGGCCCCGGTTCCGGACGCCGCCATCGTGGGGATCGTCGACGACGTGTACCTGCCGCTCGTACGCGCCTGACGCCGACCTACTGCCGACTGTCGGCTGCCTACTGCCGTCTGGCGGCTGCCCGACGGCCTACCCGCAGGCCCTGTGCCGCTCGAAAACTCAACCGAGGCTTTGACCTGGAGGTTCGCCTGCAGGCGGTCGCTGTGGCTGGGATCCTCGCGAGATGCCCTTCACCCTGGCTTACATGATCATCAGATTCGTACTCTCACTGGTGGCGATGCTGGTCCGCGGTGATGTGTCCAAGGACGTTGAGTTACTCGTACTCCGTCACGAGAACGCTGTACTGCGCCGCCAGGTCCCGCGTCCCCGCTACGAGCCGGTGGACCGGATCTGGTTTGCGGCTCTGTCCGGCTTGTCACCCGCCGCCTCTGGCCAGCAGTATTGCCGGTGACTCCCGCGACGATCTCGCGCTGGCACCGCTGCTTAGCCGCCCGCAAATGGTGTCGGTGTCGAGAACTCGGCTGCGGCCCGTGACCTGGGGTTCGTCGTTCGGCAGACGAGCCAACCGTCAGATCGGCAGGATCGGGCCTCGTGGCTCTCCGACTGCTGTATCTGATCTTCGTTCGGCTCCTGGGCTGGCTGGTGCTGCTCGGCCGATCCGATCGGTGCAAGGACATCGAGATCCTGGTGCTGCGCCACCAACTCGCGGTGTTGCGCCGGCAGGTCGCCCGGCCTCGTCTGTCATGGGCCGACCGAGCGATG
Organism: uncultured Actinomycetota bacterium; assembly: GCA_963820395.1. Lineage (GTDB taxonomy): Bacteria > Actinomycetota > Actinomycetes > Streptosporangiales > Streptosporangiaceae > DATFVJ01. The sequence goes on from CAWGAE010000007.1 coordinate 118,021, forward strand.
GTGACAGCGCTGACCCGGTCCAGCCGAAAGCTCGCCCACTCCGGATGCTGGTCACGCCGGGCACTCTATTGCGCTGGCACGCCGACCTGGTGAAGCGGCGCTGGACGTACAAGCAGCGGAGTCAAGGTCGCCCTCCGACCCGGCCGACGGTCCGCGGACTGGTGCTGCGGCTGGCGGCCGAGAATCCCACCTGGGGCTATCGGCGCATCGCAGGAGAACTGGCCGGTGTCGGTGCCGAGAACTCTGACCTGGGGTTCGTCGTTCGGCAGACGAGCCCACCGTCAGATCGGCAGGATCGGGCCTCGTGGCTCTCCGACTGCTGTATCTGGTCTTCGTTCGGCTCCTGGGCTGGCTGGTGCTGCTCGGCCGATCCGATCGGTCCAAGGACATCGAGATCCTGGTGCTGCGCCACCAACTCGCGGTGTTGCGCCGGCAGGTCGCCCGGCCTCGTCTGTCATGGGCCGACCGAGCGATGGTGACAGCGCTGACCCGGGTCCTGCCGAAAGCTCGCCCACTCCGGATGCTGGTCACGCCGGGCACTCTATTGCGCTGGCACGCCGACCTGGTGAAGCGGCGCTGGACGTACAAGCAGCGGAGACAAGGTCGCCCTCCGACCCGGCCGACGGTCCGCGGACTGGTGCTGCGGCTGGCGGCCGAGAATCCCACCTGGGGGTATCGGCGCATCGCAGGAGAACTGGCCGGGCTGGGCCGCAAGGTTGCGCCATCGACGGTATGGGCGATCTTGAAGAGGGCCGGTATTGACCCGGCACCGCGACGATCTGGCCCCAGCTGGAGCGATTTCCTCAAGGCTCAGGCAACGGGGATCTTGGCATGTGACTTCTTCCACGCCGAGACGATCACGCTAGCGCGGTTGTACTGCTTTACGGTCGTGGAGCACGCGACCCGCAGGGTCCACGTGCTCGGTGTCACCGCCCATCCGGGCGCCAGCTGGGTCACCCAGCAGGCCCGCAACCTGCTGCTCGACCTCGGCGACCGGGCTGGCCAGTTCACGTTCTTGATCCGTGACAGGGACACTAAGTTCACCGACCGATTCGATACGGTGTTCCAGGCTGAGGGCATTCGGATCATCAAGACGCCCGTCCAGGCACCCCGAGCGAACGCGATCATGGAGCGCTGGGTAGGCAGCGTGCGCCGCGAGATCCTCGACCGGATCCTCATCATCAACGCCGCGCACCTGCGGATGGTCCTCGCCGAGTACGAAACCCATTTCAATACCCATAGACCCCATAGATTCCTCAATCAAGCCAGCCCGCTGCGAGCGCTTCCCGATCCTGTCGACGCCGATATCAAGGTCATCCGACATGACCGGCTCGGTGGCCTCCTCCATGAATATTCGCAGGTCGCATAAGGTGGCCAGACTTTCCGGCACCCACAGGTAGAGATCCAGACAGTCCCACATGGATCTTTCGCACGGAGACACTTCACACATTTCTTCGCGCGTCTGCGCTTCTCTAATTCGTGCTACTGACTGGTAATATAGCTGGTAGGAGGTGAGGGTAATGGCCGCCAATGAAGCTCAAATGAGTAGTACCGCTCGCGACTACTGGGACAAACCCGAGGAATTAGCGTACGCCTGCGGGGTCGTTGGCAAGAAGCGCCAGGATGACCCGGCGCACAGGTGGTATCGCCTGCCGAGCCTGGAGAGTTTCACCGCCGGGTGCTCGTGCGGTTGGGTGTCGCCTGAGCGCGACACGTTCGATGAGATGAGCCACGATCTCGATCGGCACCTTGACGCTGCGCGGCAAGCAGCGACGGGACCCGCGTAGCTCGATCGCTTGGTCCTCAAGGCGATTCAGAGAAAGCCGGTTCGGGTGCTGCTCGCCGGGGCTCTGTACAGGTGCGCGAGTGGCTCGGCGTGCGCCGGGCAGGCCTTCCCAAGGCTAAGCCCGGCGCGGTCGCCGGCCAGGGATCCATCCAGATGGAGTGACCGCGGCCGGGGATGACACCGCGGGCGCGCACGCAGCCGTTCTCGGATGCCGGTTGTGAACCTGAGCGGATCAACCACCCCGCCGTGCCGCCGACAGTACCGGCCCGACCTGGCCCGCGCCGACCCCCTGTCGCGCCGGGCCAGGCCGCCCGGCAGCACCGTCCGATCCGCACCGTCCAGGTGCGCCGCGACCAGTGCCGCTCGATAACTCGGTTCGGTGGTTGACCTGCGCTTCGGCCTGCGGGATGGAGTGCGATGGTGGTTGATTGGCCGGGTGCTGCTGAAGATCGTCTATCTGCTGACCTGTCGGATACTCGGCCTGATCGTCCTGCTGTTCCGCGGTGACGCGGCGAAGGACACCGAGTTGCTGGCGTTGCGGCACGAAAACGCGGTGCGCCGCCAGGCCGGGCGGATCCGGTACCGGCCGGCGGACCGGGCCTGGTTCTCCGCCCTGTCACGGCTCGTCCCGCGCAGGCGCTGGGCCGAGGCGTTCCCATCTGTCCGGCCACGCTACTGGCGTGGCACCGCAGGCTGGTCGCGAAGAAGTACGACACCTCCGACCGGCGCCGACCCGGACGCCGTCCAACGACGCCCGGCACCACACGCCCGGTGGTGCGCCTGGCCCGGGAGAATCTGCTGTGGGGCCACCGCCGCATCCAGAGCGAACTGATCAAGCTCGGTATCACGATCGCACCGTGACGGTGTGGGAGATCCTGAACGGCGCGGGCATCGACCCGGCGCCACGCCGCTCAGGCCCGACGTTGGCGCCAGTTCCTCAAGACCCAGGCCGCCGGTATCCTCGCGGTCGATTGCTTCGGCGCGTGTACGTATCAGTTACGTGGCATCACGCTGCGGGGGCGGAGAGGACTTGATCACAACGGCCGAGTGATTGATCTTGATCCGGTCACTCCGGAGCGCGGACATACCGGCGGTTTCCATCCGCCTACCCCCTCCTCGTTGCTGCTTGAAGGTCAACCCAGCGGAGTGGTCATTTGTGATCATCCACCCAGCGGCACGGCAAACACGGGACAAGCCAGATTCCACAGAATGCTGGTGTTCATCGAGCACGGCACCCGGCGGATGCACCTCGGCGGCGTCACCCCCAACCGGCGACTGGACCGTGCAGCAGGCCCGCAACCAGCGGCCGGCATCCGGATCCTGCGCTCGCCCGTCCAAGCGCCCCGGGCGAACGCGATCTGCGAACGCCTCGTCGGTACGCTACGCCGCGAACTGCTCGACCGCGTGCTGATCCTGGGCGAAGCGCACCTGCGCTATGTGCTCACCGAATACCGGGCCCACTACAACACGGCGCGGCCACACCAAGGCATCAGGCAACGCGTCCCCAACGGCGACCCCGACCGCGCCCACCACGATGACCGGCCTCGATGCCGACCGAATCCGCCGAAGACCCGTTCCTCTCAACGCCTTCCTTAGGGGAGGTGCGCCGCGGGGACCCGGTCTGCCTGCGAACGCGGTTCTCCGCTGTCTGTTGTGTTGGCGGACACTGTCGATCCGCTCGCGCCTGTCAAGCTGCGAGTACAGTATCGGGAGAGCGGTGCGGCTCAGGTGCGGGATCGAAGGGGAAACGGTCGGCGAAGGCTGGCTTGAGGTCGGTCAGCCAGGTCGCGTCGGGATCGTAACGGGCAAAAAAGGGCTTGCCTACGAGCGAAGAGTCGCGCGCCTGAATCAAGCGCAGGACGAAAACCCGTTGCCCCGACACTTCGGCGATCCCGTCGACGCACACCTTGCCCGGTGTGGCCGACATGGACGGGCCCCGGACGGTCCGGCACAGGCCGGATACGCTGCAATACGCCTCGCGAAACACCTCATATCCCCGTGCTAGCGGCACGGCGAAATAATCCTGCGGCCCCGTGTCCCGCTCGACGAACATGTAATACGGCACCATGCCCATCCGAAGCTGGCGCCGCCACATGTCTGCCCAGGCCATCGCGCAATCGTTGATGGACCTGATGAGCGGCGCCTGGGTCCTGATGACGGCGCCGGTGCCGACGATCCGGCGCACCGCCTCGGCCACCACCGGTGGCTCGAGTTCCCGCGGATGAGAGAAATGCGCCATGAAGGCCAGGTTCCGACCGGATCGTACGACCTCCTCGAACAACCGCAACGTATCGTCGGCGTCGGCATCCGCGACGAATCGCTGAGGCCAATAGGCCAGAGATTTGGAGCCGATCCTGATCGACTCCAAATGATCAAGGCGCGGGTCGAGCAGCGGCCGGATGTAGCGGCGCAGCACCGTCGATCCCATGATCATGGGGTCTCCGCCGGTGAGCAGAACGCTTGTCACCTCCGGGTGACCGCCGAGATACGCGGCTATCCGGTCGATGTCGTCGGTCGCCATCTTCAGGTCAGGCTCACCGACAAACTGGGCCCAGCGGAAACAATAGGCGCAGTAAGCGTGGCACGTCTGCCCCTGCCTGGGGAACAGCAGCACCGTTTCCGCGTACTTGTGCTGCACGCCTGGCAGCGGTTCGTCCTGGTATTGCGGCACGTTGAGAATCAACTGCCCGGCCGGATGCGGGTTGAGCTTCATCCGCACGCTCCTGGCGGCGCGCCGCACCTCCGCCGCCGAGGCTCCGCGGGCGAGAAGACGCGACATCTGCCGCACATCCTCCACTGGCAGCATGTCGGGCTGGGGGAACACCAGCCGGTAGATCGGGTCGTCCGGCGCGGCATCCCAGTCGATCAGCTCGTCCACCACATAGGCGTTGGCCCGAAACGGCAGCACGGTGGCTACCGCCCGTACTGCGAGCCGTTCCGCGGCATCCAGACCTGCTCGCCCCACCAGCTCGTCAAGGTGTTTCTCGGAGTACGCGCGGAACCGGCGGCCGGCAGACGGCGCCGAGGACGTCATGTCCTGGACTGCAGTCACGCATCTCCCTTCGGTCGATCGCGCCCCGGCGGGTGTCGCCTGAGCACGAGTAGGCCAGCCCGAACGGCCGGACCTCACGACACACTCGGCGGGCGCGGCGCGCCAGGACATCACCAAACTCCGGCGGGCCCGTGATGCCGCCACCAGCAGAAAGTGGTTCTGTAGTCACCATCCCGCTCGTCGGCATGCTCAAGCAAGCTGCCAGCGGCGTCCGATATCCGGACTGTCGCTTCCTTGATTTGCTCGTCGCCAATCAAAGACAGGCGCACTGTCAAGACGAAGACTTCAGACAGCAGCGGCAGGAGGTTCTGGCGGCGTCCTTCCGCCAGGGCGACCAGGGACAGGTGCCGCAAGCCGTTGGCCGCGGCTCCGGTGAGCGCCTGCATCACCGCGGCCCGAGCCGGACGACGACGCCAGTACGGTGGGCCTCTGCGCCTCGCTCTCCACAAATCCGAACCAGAGCTGCTTGAGCTTCGACTTAGGAGTGTCGAGAGTTCCCCAGGTGCTTGCCTCGACCATCAGCCGGGTGCAGGCCACCCGCGCCGGGCGGCTCCTCGGTCACCGCGGCGACGACCGCGCGGTGATGGTGGACAAGTCAACACGACACCGAACCCGGTCGTGAGCCTCTCGGTGATGTCGGCGGACAGCCTCGTGCGCTCGGCCAGCAGGCCGGGCCGGGCAGATCAGTGACGTCCGGGGTCTACTGGCCACCGGCTGGCGGGTCAGCGCTTGGTGATGATGGTCGTGACCGGCAGCCTGAACCGGCGCTCGGCCTGATGGGGCAGGTCGGCCCCGAGCCAGCGCGAGACGTGCCGGGGCTGCGTCGCCACGATGATCTCGTCGAACGGGTGATCGATGAATGCCTTCTCCATGGCCTCGAGCGGGTGGGAACTCCCGAGGTTGCCCTCGACGGGGACGCCCAGCTCAGTGAGGTCGGTCAGCATCTGGCCTAGCCGTTGCCGGGCCTGCGCGCTCGCCTCCTTGTCGGTGGCGGGGCCACGGTAGGCGGCGGGCACGACGTGATAGTGCGCGGCGCTGGTATTCGGGACGAGCACGTAGAAGGAACTCGATCCCGCCTCGATCCGCTTGCGAAGCTCTTCCCGTAGCTCCGCACCCTGCAGGGTCTGGTTCGCGACGACAAGGTACCTACGCATGACGACCACCCACTTGGTCTTGGTCTGCGCTTGACGTGCGGTACCAGTTCAATGTACCGAGGGCGCCACGGATTAACGCGATCATGGAACGCTGGGTGGGCAGCGTACGCCGCGAACTCCGCGACCGGATCCTCATCATCGACGCCGCGCACCTGCGAAAGGTCCTCGCCGAATACCAGTCCCATTTCAACGGGCACCGGCCCGCATCGGGCACTGGACCAAGCCAGTCCGCTCCGGGCGCTCCCCACCCCGTCGACGCGGACGTCAAGGTCATACGACGTGACAGGCTCGGCGGCCTCCTCCACGAATACGCCCAGGTCGCATGAGGTGACAGAGTTTCGGGCACCCACCGGGTCATGCTCCCGCGCCGCCCCGCAGCTGGCCGGTGACGCTCACATCCAAAATCCCTATGCTGAACGGCTGCGCGGCACACCGGGCCCCGCCGAAGCAACACGACTGCGGGGTCTTGGGAAACGCCGGTCAGGTGCACACGTCAGCGGCTGCGCGATGCTGGCCTGTGTGAGCAAGCTGGATCTTCGCCGAGCGGATCAGCGCTTGCGGCGAAGGCGCGGGCACGTGATCCGCCGCAAAGGTCGGCATACTCGCAGCCGCCGCAGCGGCCGGTGAATTGGGCGGCACGGATCGAGCGCAGCAGCGGATCGTCCCGGTAGATCGCGCGCAGCGGCTGGTCACGGATGTTCCCGAGGTCCAAGGGGAGAAATCCGGCCGGGTACACCTCGCCGTTGTAGGCGACGAACAAGATGCCCTTGCCGTCGCGGGTCGCGGCAGTGTGCGCGCTCGGACGCGCGGCCGGGGCTCCGAGTAGCTGGCCGAGCCGCCCGGACAGATGCCTGTACAGCGCCCCGTCCGGTGGCGGGTCTCCGGCCCGCCGGCGCGCGACGATACGGCGGAAGAACGGTGCCTCGACGGTCCGGACCACCAAGCCGTAATGCGCGGCGTCGTAGAGGAAGTGGCAGACGTCCTCATGTTCCGCGGGTGTCACCGCCCCTGCCGCTACACCCCGGCCGACATGCACCAGGAAGAAGACCTCCCAGATGTGCGCACCGCTCCCGGCTGCGTGGGAGGCGATGTCGGCGAGCTGGAGCGCGTTCGCGCGCATCACGGTTGTGTTGACCTGAACAGTCAGGCCGGCGCCGACGAGCGCGCAGATGGCGCTGACCGTCGCGTCGAAATGGCCATCGATGCCGCGCACGCCGTCGTGCGTGGCGGCATTCGCGCCGTCGAGGCTGATCGATACCGCCCTGACGCCGCTGCTCGCGATCCTGTCGATCATGCCGCGGGTGAGCAGCGGGGTCACCGACGGGGACAGGCCAACCGGCACACCCAGAGAGACCGCGTGCCCGACCAGGTCGAACAGGTCCGGCCGGAGCAGGCAGTCACCGCCGGTGAGGACGAGGATCGGGTAGGGGCGCCCGAATCCGGCGACTTGCTCGATGAGGTCGTGGCCCTCAGCCCGGCTCAGTTCCCCGGGCATCGCCTGCGACGTGGCCGAGGCGCGGCAGTGCCGGCAGGCGAGCTGGCAGGCGCGCGTCGTCTCCCAGAACACGAGCATGGGCCGCTGCGCGAAGTCGGGCGTGGACCGCCGGGCGGATCCCGGCGCGGACGGCAGGGCGCATCCCGGCGCGGACGGCAGGGCGGTTCCCAGCGCGCACGGCAGCGCGGTTCCCGGCGCGGGCCGTCCGCCCGCCACCGGCTGTTCCGATGGCCGCCGGCGCGTCCACGTGCCCGCGTCCTTGATCTCGCCTGCCGCGTGTGTCAACACGCCATCACGACCCCCGGCCGCTCGTCACGCGATTACCATCCGGCAGATCCTCCACCGCCGCGCACGGTTGAGGACAGGGGCCTTTCGGCCCCTCATGCCGGTACCGAGGACTCCGATCGTGCTGTCGCGGGTGTGCTGGCGCAGGTGTCGGCACCCACAGGTTCGAGTCGGTTGCAACCGGGCTCTGGCCGGGCCGCCTCGATGGCCCGTGTCGGTCAGCGGGCCTGCGAGCACCTGGACCTGCCCGGCCGCCGGGCAACCGTCGCCGTTATCGACGCTGACATGTTCGATGCCTGATTTCCACGCAGCCCATCGCACCCAGTGGCCCAGCGTGCCTCCACCTCGCACGGCAGCACCGCGCGTCGATCCTGTGATCAGGCGTATCCCGCTATCTGGACCTGGCTGGCCCTCCGCAAGGGTGGGTCCGGCACCGGTCACGAAGAGCCGACTTGCCAGTCCTGGGTGATGGCGATGCGGGCTAATCCCCGCCGCGCTGAACCTGCGCCTCAGATATCTGCGGTCGAAGAACAGGTTGCTCAACAGTTCGTCCGGCCGAAACCGCGCCCGCGCGCCTTAGTCCGGGCTGGCTTACCCGCGGCTCGAAACTGGGAGACCGTCCTTCACGCTAAGAGCGCCAAGGAAGCCCTGGACCGGGCCCAAGGGCTTGCTCGGCGTGTTGCTTGCCCAACTCGATCAAGGCGCTGTGGAAGTCCGGGTCAAAAAAGAGGAAGCTCAGGATCTCCCCATGGCTCTCCGTAGGGCCGCCGAGTAAGGTGCCGAGGATCCCCACATCGGAAAGCTGTTTAAACCAGCCGCGATAGCGTCGCTCGAAGACTTCATTTGCCAGAGCGCTGATGATGCCGGCCTTGGGCGGCCCGAGGAAGACATTCTGAACCTCGCGGTACTTTCGGCCGGCATCACGGTGAGCCGGTGGCTTGGCGCCCGCCTTCTTAGCGACCTCGACGAAGCGGTTGGTCCTTCGAAGTGTATGGACATCCTCGGCCATTTGATCTACCAGCAACGCTTGCAGCACGACACCCGCTGCGTCGAAGACATCAGGCTCGCTAGGTGCGGCGGGTGCAGACTGTGGGTTGTCGGGGTCCGGCGTGGTGGCTACGACGATGACCCGGTCCGCCGCTAAGGCGAGCGCGGGCTTGATGGGTGCATTCAGCCTGACGCCTCCATCGACGAACCACCCGTCAACCACGGGCGGCTGGTCGATCTGGATTGGAAGGAACGCCATCGGGATGGCGGCAGACGCCAGGACATGCGGGGTGGCCAGGGCCACCGGGACGTAGTCGATGCCACGAACGTCATCCGCAGGTGGATGCGCTATGCCTTTTCCCTGCAGGAAGACGATTGTGCGGCCGCTGCTACGTGACGTGGTCACGATGCCCGCGCCGTGAACCCAGCCCTTACCGCCATCCAGGTTGTCCCGCAGCTGGTCCCAATTAAGCATCTTCTCCACCGTGCGCCGGAGAGGCGCCGTGTCCAGCAGGCTATTGAGCTGGCCGCGGCCCAGCAGTTCGGCAAGGTAGGAGGCAGCGTTCCGGATGGCCGTGCGCGTCAGTCCTGCGAATACGTCCGAGGCGCCGAGCGACTCCCAGAACTGGAGCGTATCGTCGACAGCTTCCTTTGGATCCCTAGACGCAGCAAGAAGGGCGGTATTCACCGCGCCCGCGCTCGTACCCACGAGCACGATGCGCTCCTCTCCGGATGTCTCCGAAAGAAGCCGTGGTACGAGAACTGATAAGATGCCCGCCTCGTATGCGCCGCGGGCGCCCGCGCCCGCCGTCACAATTGCCGTCACGCCCACGACTTCGCCCTCCCGCTGACTGAAAGCCACCTTATCGGCGCATCGGAGCCCCGGCAAGGGGTGCCGTACTGTTCACGAGGGTATGGCTGGCTACCTCGAGTACAGCTCCACGATCAGCTGTTGTCGGATCGGCGCGAGCGGCCAAACGATCATTGCCTGTACTCGGGCGCCAGCAGCCGGGTGCCCGGGGGCACCCAGGTGCGCAAGTTGCCTGTTGAGAAGAAGGACTAGCAGTGCGTGGGTCGCCCGATCGTCACCGCGTCATGGCCTCAGTCGCCGAATAGGAACAGCCGAGCACCGGGGACATCACGGCGGATCGCCGCGCGCAGATAATCCACCTCTGGGCGTTGCGCTAGGTCCTTCGATCGAGCGCATTTGGGCATCGCTCATGGGCTTGCGGCGTGTGTTGCTCCGCGGCCGCGAAGATGTGCGGCAGTGGGTAATGCCCAATGCCATGGAGTTGAGCTTGTTCGCGTGATTGGCGCCTGCAGTGTCAGCGGCGGCGTCCGGGCTATCTGCAGTCACGGTTTGTAACGGCTTCGCCGGGGCTGCAGGCCCGTCCTAGCAGCGATGGGCCGGGGAGCGGTCGGCTGCCTGGGCCTGGCGCGGGCTGGTGATCGCAGTCCCGTGTATCGGTTTGAGGCTGAATAGCGCGTTTCGGCGTGGCGTGATGGGTGATACGGAAGGGGCTCTTGTAGGAGAGATGGTGTCTGATGCCACTCTTCCTGCAGGAGCCCTTGGTGAAGTTGTACCCCTTTTCGACCCTGACCGCCATGCCCGCAGGCCAGCGCGATGCCGGAGGCGGCGGGGTTTCTGGCGTGCTGGGCTCCGCGCCGGTTATCGCGCTGCGGGTGGCGGACCTGGTGCCGTCGGCGGGCCTGGCTCCCCGGAGAGGGAGACCGGACGGCGCTGGTGGTGGCCGGGCACCCCGGTGATCCGTGCCGGGGATCAGCTGGTGTTCGTGAAGGTAGTCGCGGTCGCGCCGGCGGTGGTCCGCCGCGACGGCCGGATCCAGGCGGGCGGCCATCCCGCAGATCACGCCCGGCTGGGCGCGATTGAGCAGCAGCTCGATGACCTGCTGGGTCCCGGCGTGATCGACGAGATCGCCGCGGAGGCGACGCTGGCCGGGAAGGTGAAAGGCAAGGCCAGGCGGGCGATGACGGCCGCGTTAACGATCCGCGCGAGCGTGCTGATGGGCCGGGCGCCGGGCGCCGGCTACGCGGAGGTGATGTCCGCGCTGCTGGGTGATCTGGTGCTGGTGCCCTGGCAGCGCCCGTATCAGGCGCCCACCGCCAAGGTGCTGTCAACGTGGCGGGCCGCCCTGGGCCCCGCGCCCCTGGCCGGGCTGCAGGCACGGCTGCTGGCCGCGGTGGACGCCGAGCACCGCGACCATGACTACCGGGCCGTGCGCGTCGGGGACAGCGGCCATGAGCTGCAGCTGTGTTCGATCGACGGGTCGGTGACGCGCGTCCCCGACACCCCCGCCAACCGGGCCGCGTACGGCTCGACCGGGACCGCTGATGACAGCGCGCCCTACCCACAGGTCCGTGACCTGCTGGCCACCGACGCCTCCACCCGCGCCGCCCTGGCGGTAGTCTCCGGCCCGTCCGGCGGGCCCAAGGCCGAGGGCGAGCAGGCGCTGCTGGACTCGATGCTCACCATCTGCCCCCAGATCTTCACCGCCGGCCGGCTCTGGGTGATGGACCGCAACTTTCCCGGCGCCGGCCGGGTCGCGGCGATGCTGGCCACCGGCACCCACGTTCTGATCCGCGTCAAAAGCGACCTCGCGCTGCCGCGCATCGGCGGTTTCCTGCCCGACGGCAGCTACTACAGCTACCTGACCGGAGGGCCCCCCGGCGGCCGCTGGTGCCTGAAGATCCGCGTCATCGAATACCTGGTGGACGTCGACGGCCAGGACACCGGCGAGCTGTTCTGCCTCATCACCGACCTAGCCGACCACACCCGCTACCCGGCCGGGCAGCTCGCTGCCGCCTACGCCTGGCGGTGGGCCGGGTCGGAGACATCCCTGAAAGAAGCCAAGTCCGCCATCACTGGCGCCGGGCCCTCCACCGGCCCGATCTTCCGCTCCGCCAGCCCCGCCCTGGTCGCAGCCGAGCACGCCGCCTGGATCTGCGGCACTGAGCTCACCCGTGCCCTGGCCCGCGCCGCGGCCCGCAACGCCGCCCCCGCCCGCAAGGGCCGCCGCGCCGGCCTGAAAGTCCAGCCCCGGCAGATCTCCTTCACCGCCGCCCGCCACGCCGCCCTGGCTAGCATCCGGTCCGGCGCCGCGACCGCGAGCCTGCCCGCCCCCGTGACCGCGACCTTCCGCCGCGACATCCTGCGAACCCTCGGCAAGCACCGCATCGTCATCGACCGTCACCGGCACCGTGACCGCATGACCAAAGCCCGCCAGGCATTCCCCGGCGCCGGACGCGGCGACCTCAGCACGCGCACCGCCATAGCCCGGGTCAGCATCTGCACGCCGGCAGCAGCCTGACCCATCACGGCGCCGTCACCGTTCCCTGATCCCTGCCCGAAACCGCCGGACGTGGAACCGGCCGCCGCCCCGCAGCGACAGCCGGGCCACACCCATTGCCGTCACGCTCTGCAGCCGCGATCGCAGACCATCACGCCTCATCCAGAACTCCGTCATGAACGCTGATCACGCTCAAGTCCATGGCATTGGGGTAATGCCTCGCCCGGCAGTCCGGCATCCCGCTTCGGCGAGCCACTGTTTGGTGGCGCCTGATGACGGAGGATGCCTCGGTTGTGTAGCCAGTCGGGGTTCTCGGCGTTAGTTCCGCTCGAGCCTTGGGTAGAGCCCTGCCAACTGCGCTAGGTCGATCGCGGTGATGGCTTTGCATTAGGGACTAGTCCTTCATGGCAAAGCCTCAGCCGGGGCAGAAGCTTGCAGCGGATGCGGTGGCCTGAGACGACGTCCGCCCAATGTGAGGAACCGCATCAAGATAACGGAATCGAGTTACCTATTCTGTTTTCCGTGTCCAAGGTCCCGGCCATGCGGGCCTTTTGACCTGTTAGCGAGTCAAAGCCATCTGCTTGGTGTATAAATTTGAGGGTATGCGCCGTGCGCCGGCCGGTGATGGCAGCAGCTGCGCTGGTTGAGGAGGGGCTCAGATCTCCGGCGATAGGACAGCCATAAGTCTGTGACATGCTGTTTTATCCGGGCTTTCCTGTGCGTATTTTTTAAAGTTCTGGTAGGATAGTGGCATGTCAGCGGCGGTTGCGGCGATCCTGGAGGGCATGCCAGAGCCCCGCGACCTTCGCATGCAGGAGCACGATGGCCGGTGCGTGATCACGGCCGGGCGGGTGGTGCTGTTCGAGTACGCCGCCGGCGATGTGGTGATGCGGAACATCTCGCTGGCGGCGCTGCGGCAGCTGGGGTTCAAGGGCCGGGTGGTCGCGGCGGTGCTGGGGCTGACGGAGAACTACGTGGCGACGCTGCATAACGCGGCCCTGCGGGACGGGTCGGCGGCGCTGGTCATGCGGGACCGGCGTGGCACGCCGGGGAAGGTGACCGGGGAGCAGTGGGAGCAGGCCCGGGCGTGGCGGTCGCAGGGCGCCAGTGACGCGGAGATCGGGCGGCGGCTGCAGGTGGCGCACACCACGATCGGCCGCGCCCTGGGACCGCGCGAGCTGGCGCCGGCCCGGGAACGCGAGCCCGGCTGGGCGCCGGCGGAACCCCTGTTCACCGGCCCCGAGCCGGAACCTGAGCCTGAGCCCGAACCTGAGCCTGAGCCTGAGCCGGAACCCGGGCCGGGGCCGGGGCCGGGGCCGGGGCCTGGTGCTGGCCTGCCTCCTGCCGGGGGGCTGCGGGCGTGGCCGCTGTCCGCGGGGGGCGTGTTCAGGTCGCGGTATGCGGGGGCGATGCTGCTGCATGCCTTCGGCGGGCAGGCCGGCGCCGGGGAGATCCTGGCGGCTGCGGCGGGCGGGGAGGACGGGCGGCCCGGGGATGCGGCGCTGCTGTCAGCGGTCAGCATGTGCTTCGCGCTGGGGGCGGCGACGACTGAGCAGTTCAAGCACCTGGCCGCGGCGGAGGCAGGGCCGCTGGCCGGGCTGACGGTGCTGCCGGGGCTGCGGGCGCTGCGGCCTCAGCTGGCCGCGATCGCCGACCGCACCGACCCGCTGCGGCTGCAGTCGATGTTCGCGTCCGCGATGCTGGCGGCGGACCCGGTGACCTCCGGGGTGTACTACGTCGATGACCATTTCGTCCCCTATACCGGCGCCAAGCCGGTCGGCAAGGGCTGGAACAACAAGCGGGGCCGGGCCGAGAAGGGCCGCGCAGACACGCACGTCACCGCGCACGACGGGCGGGCGGTGTGCTTCGTGACCGGCGAGCCGTCCGGGCTGACGGTCACCATGCCGAAGGCGCTGGCGGAACTGAAGAAGGCCGCCGGGCCGGGAGCGAAGATCATGCTCGGCTCCGGCCGCGGCGGCGCGTATGCGCAAGTGTTCCGGCACTGCCGCGACCAGGACGCGCACTGGGTCACCTACCGGCGCGCCCCGCTGGCGGTCCCGGCGATGCTGCCGGTGATCACCACGGTCAGCTACGCCGGCCGCGCCCGGCAGATCGCCTGGGCGGAGGAGACCGTCCAGATCAAGGATTACGGCGAGGCCCGGCAGATCACCCTCTTCGAGCACGGCAAGGTGGCGCTGCAGATCCTCACCTCTGACTTCGATGCGTGCCCGGCGGAGATCCTGGCCTGGCTGAAGTCGAGGTGGCGGGAGGAGAACTTCCTCAAGTACGCCAGCGAGAACTACGGGATCGACAAGATCTGCGACTACCTCGCCGGCATCGAGGCGAATACCAAGATCACCGGCAACCCGGCCCGCAAGCACGCGAACGCGGCCGTCCGCGAGGCGGAGAAGGCACTGGCCGCCGCGGAGCGCGACCTGGCCGTACTGCTGGCCGACCCGGCCATCGCCCCCGCCGCCAAGAACACCAGGCTGATCCCCGCCGCGCAGAAGAAAATCAGCGCGGCGGGTAAGAAACTGGCTGCCGCCGCCGCGGCCCGCGGCAAGGTCCCCGCGAAACTCCCGGCCAACGCCATCGACCCCGAGGCGAAGACCGCACTGCTGCGCGCCGGGCGGCGCGGCCTGCAGATGGTGCTGCGGCTGCTCGCCCACAACGCCGAGCACTGGCTATCAGCCCACCTCAACGCCTACCTGCGCGACGACGACGAATACCGCGCCATCACCCGCGAAACCATCATCCGCGGCCTGGCCGGCACCATCACCTGGACCCCCGACGCCATCACCGTCCGGCTCGAACAACCCGGCCCCCCCCGCATCGCCCGCGCCCTGACCCTGCTCATCGACGAGATCAACGCCACCCCGCCCGCCATGCCAGGCGACACCTGCCCCATCACCTACCAGCTCACCCCGCGACCCGGCATTTAACCCCAGACGCACAGCCGTCGCCGGAGATCTGGGGCTGGAGCGCCACCCGAATTCAGATGGGCGGTATGAAATGGATCCAATTACGCTTATTTTGACCGCTCTGGCGGCGGGCGCTGCGCTGGGCATTAAGGACACTGCGTCGGCGGCGGTGAAAGATGCGTACGTGACGCTGAAGGCTCTAGTGAAGAGTCGGTTCGGCGGCCGACCAAAGGCCCAGGTGGTGCTTGCCAAGCATGAGCGGGCCCCCGACACATGGCAGCCGCCACTCAGGGCGGAACTGGCCGAGGCCGGGGCAGACAGCGATTCCGATCTGGTAGCGGACGCGCGGGCATTAATGAGGCTGATCGACCCGGCCGGTGTACGGGCCGGGAAGTACACGGTCGATGTGCAGGGCGCCCAGGGCGTCCAGATCGGGGATTACAACAGGCAGGACAACGTCTTCAACGCCCCGCAGGCGACTGAGACCACCGGATTTGACCGGACGCAAGGCAGCGGCGACAGCTAGGGGCGGGCAGGCAAATGACTGCGACATCTGGACGGGTTCGCCGGCCTGGCGTCTCGGGCCGATCGTCAGCTGGCCGCGACCGAAGATCCTTGCTGAGGATACGCGAAGCCGGATGGTACGGATCAGAGGCGGCTGCCCCCAGCCCGGCGACCTCCTCCGTCCCGCCGCAGATTACTGAAGCCGGTGGCCTGTATGGCGAGATCTGATCCGGGCCGAAGATCACGGCAGGCCAGTGATGGCGGCCAGCGTTCTGTTGACGCCCGCGGGGCCATGGGCGTCCAGATCGGCGAGCAAAATCTCCAGATTAACTACACCTATAACAGGCTCACGTGGACCGATGGGGTTGCGCCGCCGCCCCTGGTCAGCACTTCAGGGGAGATCGAGTCTCCTTACCGGGGGCTTGGCGCATTCGACGAGCGGGACGCGGCGTTCTTCTTCGGCCGCGAAGCAGCGGCCACGCAAGTGCTGGAACGGATGTCACGGCAGCTGGATGACTCGGGGTCGCTGGTGGTATCGGGGGTCTCAGGGGCGGGTAAATCCTCGCTGATGCGGGCTGGGGTAGTGCCGCGGATACGCGGGGCGGGGCTTGCATCTGCGCCGGAAGCGGCGCAATGGCCGTGCTTGTTGTTTACCCCAGCTGGTGCGCCGCTGGATGGGCTAGCGGTGCGGGTTGCGTCACTTGCAGGAGCGGACGCCGCCGCGGTGCGGCGCGGGTTAGAGGCCGATCCGGCCGGGTTCGCCCTGACAGCTCGTCAAGCTGCCCTGACACAAACTCACGGGTCGGCCGAGGATCCGGGACGTCCAGGGCACGGGCAGCAGCCGCGGCTGCTTCTGCTCGTCGACCAGTTCGAGCAGCTGTTTACCCGATGCCCCGATGAGCAGCAACAGCGAAAGTTCATCATTGCCCTGCACGCGGCCGCCACTGTCAGGCATGGCGCGGAACAGGCACCTGCGGCTGTGGTGGTGCTGGTGGTGCGTGCTGATTTCGAGGCCCGCTGTCCCGATTATCCGCAACTGGCCGAAGCGGTCCAGCACCGTTACCTGCTGACGCCCATGACCGAGCTTGAGCTGCGAATGGCCATCACCGAGCCTGCCAAGATGGCTGGCTCCAGCGTTGATGATGACCTGGTCGAGGTTCTACTGCGGGAGGTGAGCGCCCGCCACCCGGCATCCTCCTCGGCCATTCCCGGCCTTGGGGGAATCTCCAGCGCCGGAGTGCTGCCGCTGTTGTCACACGCCCTTGACCAGGCGTGGCGAAATCGTACCGGAAGGGTCCTGACACTCGCCGACTATGAACGGACCGGCGGCATCGCCGGAGCCGTCGCGGACAGCGCACAAGGCGTCTACGAACGCCTCACCCCCGCCGAGCAGGCCGTGACCCGGCAGGTATTCACGCGGCTGACCGCCGTCGGCAGCGAAGGCATGGACACGGCGGACCGGGTTGCCCGGGCAGAGTTGACGGAGGGCACGAGCACAGCCGCAATCGAGGATGTGGAAGCAGTCCTAGAGGCCTTCGCCAACGAACGGCTGCTCACCCTCGCGGCGGGCACGGTAGAAATCAGCCACGAGGTACTGCTGACCGCCTGGCCGCTGCTACGTGACACCTGGCTCGCCGACACCCACGCCGACCGGATCGTCCGCACCCGGCTGCACAACACCGCAGCTGACTGGGGGCGCAACTCCCGCGACCCGTCCTATCTTTACACCGGCAATCTGCTGCAAGCCGCCACGGAAACCGCAGCCCGGATCGGCGCCGACCCCGCCCGCAACGCGCCCCTCAGCCAGATTGAACGTGACTTCATTCAAGCAAGTACCCGCGCGCACCGGCGAAACGTGCGCCGCCGCCGGGGCTTCTGTTTTGCGTCTGAGTTCTTGAACCATTCGATCTTCGGAATACCCAGCCACGGGTCGGCGCGCCTGACCGGCCTGGAGGCTGATCATCATGTCGGATCGGATCATGTCCTCGCAGAAGACGCGCCGTCGGCTGGCGCCCAGCGAGAAGTACGAGATGTTCGTGTCGGTGCTCACCGGGCAGGCCACGCAGCGGGAGGCCGCGGCGAAGTGGGGCGTGGATCGCTCTACGGTGGTGCACGTCTGCCGGACCGCCAGGCAGGGGGCGCTGGATGCGCTGGCGTCCTCGGTGCCGGGGCGGCCCGGGCAGAGCGGGTGCGAGGCAGCGCTGGCCCGCGCCGAGGCGGAGATCGGGCGGCTGCGCGCCACGGTCACCGAGCAGGCGGTGGCGCTGCACCTGCACGAGGGAAAAGCCAGCTGGGACTGACGGCCGGCCCGGTCCCGCCGCGGGTGCCCGCCGAGGTACAGAACTCTTGGTGGAGCTTCTGGTGCTGCGCGGACTGGCGGTAAAGCGTCTGATCGAACTAGGTGACAGGCCTACCCAGGAGATCGAATACATCAAGCCGCTACTTGCCGACGATGAACGGTTTCTGGGTGTCGACGACCCCGCTACGGTGACCACGCGGAGCAGCTTGGCGGTTGCCTACCAGAAGGCGGGGCGCATCGCCGATGCCGTCTTGCTCAGTGAACGTGCTCTCGCTGACTGCGAACGTGTCCTGGGCGCCGACGACCCCGCCACGGTGGCCGCGCGGAACAACCTGGCCCACGCCTACCAGGCAGCAGGGCGTGTGGGCGAAGCCATCCCTCTGTATGAGCGCACTCTCGCGGAGCGGGAACGGATCGTTGGAGAAAACCATCCTGACACCCTGCTCTCACAGAACAACCTGGCCCACGCCTACCACGAGGCGGGGCGAATCGGTGAAGCCATCCCTCTGTTCGAGCGCACTGCCGCCGACCGGGAACGGATCGTTGGAGAGAACCATCCTGACACCCTGCTCTCACGGACCAACCTCGCGGCCTCCTACCAGCACGCGGGACGAATCGCCGAGGCCATCCCTCTGTACGAGCGCACGCTGGCAGACCAGGAAAGGATCCTTCGAGGAGACCACCCAGACACTCTGGCATTGCGGAATAACCTCGCCCACGCTTACAAGACTGTGGGCCGACTGGACGACGCAATCTCCCTGTACGAGCGGACCCTCGCCGAGGGTGAACGAATCCTCGGTGTAGACCACCCCAACACGCGGGCTGTTCGGAAAGATCTCGCAGCGACCCGACAGCATAAGAAGTGAGCGGCCGAGCGCACCGCTGCCGCTCCAAACCCGATCACCAGCGCGACTGTCCCTGGGGCGATATTGACTCACCGACTATCAGCGAACCCGTTCCAGGCTACGGACCAGGCATGATCGCTCTGTACCGAACGCGTCAGGCAGGCGAGCGCCGAGTGTCGCCAGCACGGGCCTAAGTCGGCGATCTCTCTACACCACGACTGAAGAAGGCCTCGCATCGAGGGTGCATGCCGTCTCCAGTCTCGTGAGCCCGTGAGGAGCGGGGCAAGGTTATGGTCGACCTCGCGGCGTTACGGTCAGCCCGGCCCGACCTGCTGGAGCAGGCGGCTGCGGAGTGGTCAAGGATCGGTGCCGGGTTCGGGACTCAGGTCAGCGCGCTGCGCAGCGACGTGGCGCAGCCGCTATTCGACGGCACCACCTGGACCGGGGAGGCGGCAGATGCGCCAGCACCAGCTTGACCAGCCTGTCCGCGCAGCTTGGTACCACCGAGGAGTACACCTCCGCGATGGCGTCATTGCTGCGGGACGCGGCGAGCGGTGTCCGTGACGCCCAGTCGGTGCTGCGGGCCGCTGAGGATGTGGCCGCGCAGAACCGGCTCACGATCGGGGCGGACGCGCTCGCCGCCACCGTTGATCGGTCCGCAGCAGGCGATGCTGGGCACTGCTCCGTCCCCGGCCATGGGCGAAGTCGCAGATCTGATCCGCCGGGCGCTCGCGGTGGCCGACGAGGTCGATGCGCAGATCACAGCACGGCTCAAGATGCTCCAGGCCTTCCCGGCCACCCCGAGCAAGGAACTGCTGGATACCGGGCAGCTCGCCGGAGTGTTCGACCGATCCATGGTCCCTGCGGAGGGCACCGACTCGGCTGAGGTGAACGCCTGGTGGAAGGCCCTGAGCGCCTCGCAGCAGCATGGGCTCATTCACGATTTCCCCCGGCAGATCGGTTCGGCGCGGCGTATGCGATCTTCGGGTGTGCGCTGGCGGGACAGCAATGAGTCAGCTTTGGTCGGCTGGGAATCGGGCCTCGTTGATCTGCATTTTCCTGCGGACGGCTTCGGCCAGGTCGACGCCGAGGACGTCTGCAAGCCTTCGGCCGGACCCCCTGGTGCTCGTCGATCAAGAACACCGGAACCCGGGCCGCTCGCACCAGCTCATCCGCCTGCCCGATCCCCGAGCGCTTGGCCTTCGGCATTCGCGGCCAGCTGGTCACTTTCCTGATCCGGTGCGCCTCATCGACGATGAGCACATCCATGCCATTGCGCTCGGCGACAGTGAACTGATTTGTGAACTGGAACAGATCGGCCACCCCTCTGAACCGCCGGCTCATCACCTTCTTCAGCGTCCGGGTGAACGACCTGCTGCCCGTAGCATGAGCCACGTCGAAACCGCGCCTGGCCAACTCGCCCAGCAAGGCAACCGCGATCACACTCTTGCCCGATCCCGGCCCACCGGTGATGATCACCGCTTCCTTCGCGTCCGCCCGCTTGGCATGTTCCACGGCACGCAGCACCACCTCGAACGCAACCTTCTGCTCGTCCAGCAGCCTGAACTGCGAATTGCCCGCGACCTCCTCCCGCACGTGCTCGAGTAGCTGCTGGGACGGAGCAATCTTCGACTGGAGGAAATCGTCCGCGAACTGCACCCCGGACGCAGGCGCCAGGTGCGAGGTGAGGAAAGCCCGGAAACCGGCTACTTCGTCGGCGGCGAAAGCGGGGAAGGCAGCCAGATCCGCCAGATCCGGGTGGCGCAGCCCCGTGATGCTGTCCGAGGTGGCGTTGTGCAGGTAGACGCACCCCGCTAGTGACCGGGGATACTGACCGAGGTGGCAGTTGAAGTCCCGCAGGTGTTCCACATAGTCACGGACCTGCACCTGGGGATGAGACCGCTCCTGTCCCGGCACGCCGGGCACCGCCACCAGCCGGTGTTCGATGTCGACCAGCCCTACACGGCTCCACTGTTTGTTCTCCACCACGACGCACGACGGGCCTCCCCTAGGATGCTGCCCCAGCAGGACGACATCGGCCCGACCGCTGTACCGCGGCAGCTGGTACTCGATCAAGACCTCGACCTCGTCCAGACCGGCGTCAGCGAGCTGGCCGAGCAGCGGCGGGATGCTACGTTCCCAGCTCAACACCTCCGAACGGGACGGGGATCTGCCAAACTCCACCCGGAACCGTTCGACCAAGTGGGGAACCATCTGGTTCGCCGCCGCCTGCTTGCACAGCACAGCGACCGACCCGCGAAGCAAGAACACGACCGACCCCCAATCCAAGAATTCGTCTGCGAGACAATATCTCCCGCCACCGACAAACGAGGCTTCCCAAGCGTAAGGTCCGCGGAGGTGGGAGCACAGTCTTGACTCTGCGGCACTCGAGACTGATATTCCCCCGCCGCCCACAGCCCGCCGGGATGATCTAAACCTGCGGAACGAATCGCCAAACCGCCCGAAGGAGTCGGGCCATCAGACGTAGTTCTCCACACTTTCGCCCGCTCAGGACCTTGCTGACCTATGGCAAGGCACCGTGGAATCGAACCAGTGAGAGGTGACCGACTGGATCTCCGCGGTTCTTGAAGGTGCCTGCCATAGTTCCGCGGTTAGCTGTGCTGCCTGTTGCCGGACTCTGTTCAGTGTGACGGTGGTTTCGGCAATAGAGGCTTGAACGCCGAGGTCAGGAACCGGCATGACGAGGCCGTCCAGGAAACGGATCAGGTTTCCTGAACTCATGGCGCGCGGAGACTTACCCGGCTCCGTCATAGCGGCAGCCCGGATCCGCCTGCCATCGCCGCTGTTCAGCCACGCGGCCAGGAACGAGCCATTGATACTGGGCAGGAGCGATACCAAAAGACAACGATTAGCAATGACCGTTTCATGCACTGCGCCGTATGCTGCGTCGAAGTGGGGCTCGACCGGCAGGACGAGCCGTTCCTCGCCTGAATATTTGGCAATCTTCGCAGCGCGCTCAGGTGATTTCTGCGAGCGCAGGTACTCCGCGTTCTCAACGAAATTAATGAGGCCTACAAGATCTTTGACTCCATGTCCACCGTCTCAATGCGTCGGCCAGCGCGAACTGTGTCGTAACGCGCCACGGTCACAGGCGGTCGCTGCCGAGGCAGCCCAGCGCCACGAGGCCGACCGCGTTTCTCTTGCTTGAGCGGGTCCCAGACGAGCACGCTCTCGACCTTCTGGACCACGTGCGCCGCGCGGGGAATGGGCCTGCCACGGCGACGGTAGCCGGGTACGAGGTGGCGGATGGAGTCGCGCGCTTCCTGCGCCGACGAATAGGACCTCGGGCGCCTGATCCAGGGTCGATCAGGTGCTAACTGCGTCTCCAAGTAGTATTTGACGGCGGTGGAGATAGATCTTGGTGTGTCCATGACGCTAACCGGACCCGTTCCCGCTGGCTCTGCCGGCGTGCTCACGTGCTGGCGGTAGGCGTCCCACCCACGGCCAGCTTTCGGCAAGATCGTGGTGACAACTTGCACGACCCGCACGTCGTGGTTTCCGCGCGAAAGGCGAGCAGCCTGGCTGTTGGCCTCACTCACAGTGGGGAACGACCGCCGCTGGCGCACCCACGGAGAATTCGGCCCGAACGACTGGACCTCAACGAAGTATCTGACCTGCGTGTGGATCACGATCAGTCCAGGCGAGCGTTGTCGTCATGCGTGCCGCCACTGCCTATCGGCGGCGTCGGGCCGGGCAGCCAAATTGGCATGCCTCGCCACTGTTTGGTCCGTTTCCGGCTTGACATTGCGACTCCTCATGTGGCTGTTCCGTCACAGTGCGCACCAAAAAGTGACTACACAGAGTACGCACATTTGGCCGGTTCTGTCATATTGTGACATAGTTAACAGCCAGCGGGCATGGCCTGCTCCTGCGGGGTGCCAGAAGTCTGCCCGGCCTGTGAGCTGCAGCGATGCACCAGGGGTCGGCCGTAGGACATGATGGTCGGCCGTGCCCCTCCGCCGCCTGCTCTACCTGATCTTCGTCCGACTCTGCCGCTGGCTGGTCCCGCTTGGCCGTTCGTCGGCCTCCAAGGACCCGGAGCTGCTCGTACTGCGGCGATGATCCCGGTGGCGATGGGCCAGCCCTTTTTCAGTGCGGTGGCGTAGTCGAGGTAGTCCTTCTTGTTCTCGAGGTAGCGGGCGCACTCGTCGGCGCCGGCGCGCTCGGTTCCTGGCAGCGGTTCCTGATCACCGCCGGGTGCAGGGCCGGCGGCATTCGCTGGCTTCGATCCTGGGCCCGGCCTGCGCGGCGACAGCAGCGGGAGCGAAGTCGCTGGTCGCGATCGCCGAGTGGGCCGGGAAAGTCTCGGCGGGCTCCTCCACGAATACTCCCAGGTCGCATAGGGTAGCCAAGTTTCCGGCACCCAATTAGATGATCCTCTGCGCCAGGCCCTTCACCACGGAGCCACTGCGCGGGAATGTCCTTTCCCCCGGAGAAGGCATACGCAGGTACTAAGGCATACGCAGGTACTGACGTGCCAGCATGGCTTCGGGTTTACCTGCCCCGCATGTGCACAGGGCACCGAGCGCCGCCTGCGCGGAAGGTTCCCCGCATTCCTGACAACCCGGCACGCCCGCGGCGCGTCACATGACCAGGAATCGGGGGGGGACCAGCAAAGAACGCCAAGAGCGCAGCTGCCGTTGCGGCGGCTACGGGGGGACCACTATGACGGATACCACAGGAATCCCGGTCGGCCGAGCCGCCGGGTGGTACCGGGACCCCTACGAGCAGTCGGTGGTGCGTTGGTGGGATGGGTCGCGCTGGAGCGGGAATACGCAGGCAGCGCCTCCGCTGGACGCAGTGCCGCAGCCGGTCACACCGCGGTTCAGGGTGACGTACGCGGAGACTGCCCAGTCCCATGCGGCCCACAGTCAGGCGAGTGGCACAGCGGCCGCGACGCGAAAGGCCAGGCCACGCGAGAAGCACCGGATCTTCGTGTGGTTCTTCGCCGCGGTGCAGGTGATCTTCATCATCTGGCTCGTCGTGGGCATCCACGGCAACGGTACCGCGATCAGCCCGACCGTCGTGCACCAGTGCCACGAGCCGGCCAACCTGGCAACGTGGGGCAGCGTCCAGGCGTGTGAGAATGCGCTCGGCGCGGCAGCCAAGGCTGGCACCGGCCTCGGGGTCGCGGCCATCATCATCACCTGGATTCTGGTCAATGGCGCGCTCGGTTTCTTCTATGGCTTGTGCCTGCTGAGGCGGGCACAACCGCACGTCGCTGGCCACGCGGGTGAGGGAGTGCGTGGCCTGCTCCTCGTGGTCTAACAGCTAATAGCTGACCCCGGACCGCCACACCCCCAGTTGCGGGCCGGGCCACAAGTGATCTACATATGTCGACGAGCGGTCCCCGCCGGTCGCTGGCGTGCGCAGGCCGTCGGCGTTGGCGGTGAAGGAGCGTGTCTGATGATGGCTGCGGCGGCAATTGCCGGACTCGCGGACGAGCTTGCCGGCGCTCAGCTTCAGAACGATCCTTTCGGGGCGTCGTACATGGGGGTGAGCGGTTATGACGACTCGGTCCCCGACCTCTCCCCTGACGCCCGGCAGGCGTGGCGAGAGCGGCTCGTCGGTTTCCTGATCCGGTGCGAGGACCTTGAAGCGGACGCTGTGGACGCCGGCAGCCGCGTGCTGCTCGCTGCCGCGCGCGACAACGCCGCGCGCGCGCTCGCGTTTACCGACTCGCGTGTGGTGGAGTTCACCGTCACCACGTTCCCGATCGCCGCGCCGTCGAAGATGCTGCTCGCCATGGCGCGAGCGCCGATCACCGGCTCGGGAAGCGCGACCGCGTACCTCACCCGCTGCCGGGCGATTCCGGCCTATCTCGACCAGGACGCGCAACGGCTGCGTGACGCCGTTGACAACGGCTTGCTGCCCGTCGCGCCGCTGGTCGGCAACGCCATCGCCCAACTGCGCGATCACCTGGCCCGCCCGGACAGCGACCCCCTCCTCGCCCACCAGCCGCCTGGGGGCTGGGACGGCGCGGCGGCGTGGAGCGATGAGCTCGAGCGTGTTGTGCGAGACGGCATCCGCCCGGCACTCGCGCGCTACCTCCACTTGCTCGGGGAGCTGCTGCCCAGGTCACGGCCGCCGGAGCGGGCGGGCCTGCTTTATCTTCCTGGAGGCACCGCCGCGTATGCCTGCTGCATTCGCAACGGCACCACGCTCGCGCTCGACGGGGACGAGATTCACCGCATCGGGCTGACCGCGCTCGCAGAGATCGAGGAGCGCATCGCCGAGATGGGCGGCCGCCTGTTCGGCACACGCACCGCCGGCGACGCCATGGCCCGGTTGCGCGACGATCCCTTTGCCGCAGGCCCCGGCGGACCCAGCGGGGGGTCAGATGGCGGGACCGAGGCCGGCCGTGACGCGATGGCGCGGGCTGCCGCCGCCATCGCTCGCGCGGAGGAACGTGCGGCGGAGCTGTTCCACCCGCCGCTGCCGCCCGCGTGCACAATCAAGCCGATGCCGCGGCACCTGGCCGAGTCCGGCATGCCGCCCCTGTACTCACCGCCAGCGCGCGACGGGACGCGCGCCGGTGCGTACCTGTTCAACCGCGCTCATCCCGGGCCGGCAGGCGGCTGGGCGCTTGAGTCCGCCGCGTTCCACGAGGGGGTGCCCGGTCACCACGCCCAGTTCGCCCGCATGCAGCTCGTGCCGCACCTGCCGCTGTTGCTGACCGCGTTCGGCGTCGTGCCGCACAGCGAGGGCTGGGGCCTTTATGCCGAACGCCTCGCGGATGAGTTCGGCCTCTACTCGGACGGCGTGCAGCGCCTCGGCATGCTCGCCTGCGCGGCCTGGCGTGCCGTCCGCCTCGTCGTCGACAGCGGCCTGCACGCCCGGGGCTGGAGCCGCCCAAGGGCGCTGGAGGTCGCGCTCGCGCATACCCCGATGCCCGAGCCCTTCATGAGCGCGGAGATCGACCGGTATATCGCCGTGCCCGGCCAGGCGCTCGGTTACCTCATCGGCCAGCGCGAAATCCTCCGGCTGCGCGAAGACGCCCGGGCCCGGCTCGGGGCGGCCTACGACATCCGTGACTTCCACTCCGCCGTCCTGGATCACGGCTCCCTGCCACTTCCCGTGTTGTCTCAGGTCGTACGGGAATGGGTGACGTCCGCGGCCATCGTCTAGCCCCAGTTTCCTGGCTAGCTCGATCTTGATGGGTGTTTCTGCTGGTGGTGGCCGGGTTCTGGGTGGCTGGGGTGTATTACCTAAGAACGGGGTGCCCACCGGGTCGATGTTGAAGATTTCATAGAGTTTCCGCTGGTCCGGGTTCATCTCGGTGAGCATGCGGCGGGCCCTGGGGCGTCCCCCGGTGGAAGGGTAGATCAGCACGGTCTCCTCGATTCCGGCGAGAGTTTCCAGCAGGACCCGCACTGACATCTTCACGTGGTGCTGGGTGTAGGGCTCGATTACTCGATCTGGCCTGGCCAGCCTTGCAGGCTGAGATCATCACTGAGTGATCTTCTCCGTCGGCTACCTGCTCACGCGCTGCCTGCTCGACGGCCTGATGGTGCTGGCCCGGCGTGAGGTGTTCAAGGATGCCGAACTCCTGGTGCTCCGGCACGAGAACGCGGTGCTGCGCCGCCAGATCGGCAGGGTCCGCTACCAGCCGGCCGACCGGCTGTGGCTCGCGGCACTGTCCCGGCTGATCCCCCGGCGCCGATGGGGCGAGGTCTTCGCCGTGACCCCGGCAACACTGCTGGCCTGGCACGGCGACTGGTCACCCGCAAATGGGACTACACGAACCGGCGGCGTCCGGGACGGCCGCCCACGGCAGCCGCGATCCGCAAGCACGTGATCCGCATCGCGACGGATAATCCGACCTGGGGGCACCGGCGGGTGCAAGGTGAGCTCGTCAGGCCCGGCCACCCGATCGCTGCTTCTACGGTGTGGCAGATCCTGCATGCCGCAGGGATCGATCCCGCACCCCGCCGCAAAGGGCCGACGTGGAAACAGTTCCTGACCGCGCAGGCCCGCGGCATTCTCGCGGTCGATTTCGTCCACGTGGACACCGTGCTCCTTAGGCGCATCTACGCCCTGATCGGCATCGAGCATTCCACTCGCCGCGTTCACCTGGCCGGCATCACCGCGAACCCCGACCGCGCGTGGACGACACAAGCGGCGCGCAACGTCCTGATGGACCTCGGCCAGCGCGCGGCCTCGGTCAAGTTCCTGGTCAGGGATCGCGCCGGCCAGTTCACCGGGTCCTTCGCCGCCGTGTTCACGGCTGCGGGCATCAGGATTCTCGCCAGCCCGCCGCAGGCGCCCCGAGCGAACGCGATCTGCGAGAGAATCATCTGTACCTGCGCCGGGAGCTCTTCGACCGGCTGCTGATCGGCAATGAGCACCATCTGCGCCAAGTCCTGACCGAATACCTTCAGCACTACAACACCGCCCGGCCGCACCGCGCCCTCGGCCAGCTCGCACCGGCTCACCACACCGCTGGCCCGCCGCCCCTACGACCTGCGCCACGCCGCCCTGCAGCTGTGCTGGGCCCCTAGACTAGCCGTCGCCGGGGCCACATCCGGTTGACTCCGGCGGGCCAAGAAGCTGCTGGAGTTGTTTTCGCGTGAGGGCGATTCTGCTTGTCACAACGACTTCGGCACAGGGCGCATCGTGCTTGGGCTGGTCCGTGAGGGCGAGTGGTGCGCGCTGGCGGGGCCATGGATCCGGTCAAGGTAACGCTGGGCACGATCCGCGGTGACTATGCGTTGGACGTCCCGTACAACGTCGTGCACGGCTCCGGCTCACCTGAGTCAGCCAGCGGCAAATCAAGATCTTCTTTCCGGAACTCGTTAACCCTTTTCCGCGCCGGTCGATGAATGCCACGGTGCCACCGCGGCCGCACCCGGTATCCGCATTCAACCTTCATCAGCAGATAGTTTCGTTGGAAGGCTCTCGTTTCTCATGGCCAACACGCTGGCGCTCCTCGGCCGTGACATGGCAGTCGACCTCGGTACGGCGAACACCTTGGTGTACGTTCGCCGCCGGGGGATCGTGCTAAATGAACCGTCGGTGGTGGCGCTCAACACGAATACGGGCAAGATCGTTGCGGTCGGCGTCGAAGCGAAACGGATGATCGGCCGGACGCCGGGGAACATTGTGGTGGTCCGGCCGCTGAAGGACGGCGTCATCGCCGACTTCGATGTCACGGAGCGGATGCTGCGCTACTTCATCCAGAAGGTCCACCGCCGCCGGCACCTGGCCAAGCCGCGGCTGGTGGTCGCCGTGCCCAGCGGCATCACCGGCGTGGAACAAAGCGCGGTGAGGGAAGCCGGGCACCAGGCCGGTGCCCGCCGCGTTTACATCATCGAAGAGCCGATGGCGGCCGCGATCGGCGCCGGGCTGCCGGTGCACGAGCCGACCGGCAACATGGTCGTGGACGTGGGCGGCGGGACCACCGAGGTGGCGGCGATCTCGCTCGGCGGCATTGTGACCTCCCAGTCAATCCGGGTCGGCGGCGACGAAATGGACCAGGCGATCATCGCCTTCGCCAAGAAGGAGTACTCGCTCATGCTGGGCGAACGGACCGCCGAGGAGATCAAGATCGCGCTCGGGTCGGCCTGCCCGTCGCCGGATGAACCGCACGCCGAGATGCGCGGCCGCGACCTGGTGAGCGGCTTGCCGAAGACCATCGTGATTTCTGCCGAGGAGGTTCGCCACGCTATCGAGGAAACCGTCCGCGCTGTCGTGGACACCGTCAAGACCACGCTCGACACATGCCCGGCCGAGCTGGCCGGCGACATCATGGACCGCGGTATCGCGCTCACCGGCGGTGGTGCGCTGTTGCGGGGCCTCGATGAGCGGCTGCGCGAAGAGACAGGGATGGCGATCCACCTGGCCGACAATCCGCTGGAGTCAGTCGTGCTCGGCACGGGCAAATGCGTTGAGGACTTCGACGCCCTGCAGCAGGTGCTGGTACCGGAGAGGCGCCGGTAGCGGTTGTGAGAGGAGTCCTGCGCGCCAGGGCGCCCGCGTCGTAACGTTCGTGAACCAGGCGCCGCCCGATCGTCGTGCGCCTCGCAAACACCTACGCCACCCTCGCGCACGCGGCGGCCGTCCGCGAGGCGGCTGACGAACTCGGCTCCAGGCTGGCCGGCGTCACTGCGTCGATCGACGCGCTCAGGGACGGTGCCATCGCGGGCGACGAGGGCGGAACCCGGGCACACGGATTCCAGGCCAGGCCCGGGCGGGCCCTCCCAAGAGACAGGAGATCACCAGCCTGTCAACCAGCACGGACGAGAGCGAGTCCATCGCCGAGGTGGTGCCGCTACGGACATCGTCCCCACCAGAGCCTGCACGAGCGCCATCCCAACGCCGCCGCGCCGGCGGTACCTGCCGTCGTCGGCTTCGACGAACGATGGATTAAATGCAAACCGGTCCTCGGTGGCCTCATCCACGAGTACCACCAGGCCGCCTGAACGAAGCCGAGAACCCGCAGTTCAGAGCCCGAATCCTATTTGCGAGCGGCACGGGCACGGCGCGCCACTGGCTGATCTGTACGCCGCGCACGTTCGCCGGTCTGCGCGTTCGTCGGCCCGCCGCGCGTTCGCTCCCGGCATAGCTGGGAACACTTGCCCCCTTGCCCCAGGTTGGATCAAGTGGACCCCCTATCGACGGGGAACGTTTACTTGTGCGACATTCGCTCGCGCAACGTCGCCCGGCGCGCGGGCTAGCATGCGGATGGGACGAGCAAGACTTCAGTTGCCTCCCCGACCGCGCGGTAAGGGAGCGACGAGATGTTCGAGAGGTTCACCGACCGGGCGCGGAGGGTTGTGGTCCTGTCTCAAGAAGAAGCCAGGATGCTCAACCACAACTACATCGGCACCGAGCACATCCTGCTCGGCCTCATCCACGAGGGCGAGGGCGTTGCCGCCAAGGCCCTTGAGTCGCTCGGCATCAGCCTGGAGGCCGTACGCCAGCAGGTCGAGGAGATCATCGGCCAGGGCCAGCAGGCACCCTCCGGGCACATCCACTTCACTCCGCGCGCCAAGAAGGTCCTCGAACTGTCGCTGCGGGAGGCCATGCAGCTCGGTCACAACTACATCGGCACCGAGCACATCCTGCTCGGCCTCATCGGCGAGGGCGAGGGCGTGGCCGCCCAGGTGCTCGTCAAGCTGGGCGCTGACCGCAACAGGATCCGCCAGCAGGTGATCCAGCTGCTGCAGGGCTACCAGGGCAAGGAGCCAGCCGCGGCAGGCGCACCGTCGGAGACGGCGCCCTCCACTTCCCTCATACTCGACCAGTTCGGCCGCAACCTGACCGCTGCCGCTCGCGAGGACAAGCTCGATCCCGTGATCGGCCGGGAGAAGGAAATCGAGCGCGTCATGCAGGTGCTGTCCCGGCGCACCAAGAACAACCCCGTGCTGGTGGGCGAGCCCGGCGTCGGCAAGACGGCTGTCGTGGAGGGCCTGGCCCAGAAGATCGTCAAGGGCGAGGTGCCGGAGACCATCAAGGACAAGCAGCTCTACACCCTCGACCTGGGCGCGCTGGTGGCCGGCTCGAGGTACCGGGGCGACTTCGAGGAACGGCTGAAAAAGGTCCTCAAGGAGATCAGGACGCGCGGGGACATCATCTTGTTCATCGACGAGCTGCACACGCTGGTCGGCGCCGGCGCCGCCGAGGGCGCGATCGACGCCGCCTCGATCCTGAAGCCGATGCTGGCCCGCGGCGAGCTGCAGACGATCGGCGCGACCACGCTGGATGAGTACCGCAAGCACCTGGAGAAGGACGCGGCGCTCGAGCGCAGGTTCCAGCCGATCCAGGTGGCCGAGCCGACGATCGCGCACACCATCGAGATCCTCAAGGGCCTCCGCGACCGCTACGAGGCGCATCACCGCGTGTCGATCACCGACGGCGCCCTTGTCGCCGCCGCGCAGATGGCGGACCGCTATGTCAGCGACCGGTTCCTGCCGGACAAGGCGATCGACCTGATCGATGAGGCCGGGTCCCGGATGCGCATCCGCCGGATGACCGCGCCGCCGGACCTGCGCGGGTTCGACGAGAAGATCGCTGACGTGCGCCGGGAGAAGGAGTCGGCCATCGACTCCCAGGACTTCGAGAAGGCCGCCGCGCTGCGCGACACCGAGAAGCAGCTGATCGGGAGGAAGGATGCCGGGGAGAAGGAGTGGAAGGCCGGCGACATGGATGCGGTCGCCGAGGTAGACGAGGAGCTGATCGCTGAGGTCCTGGCGACCGCCACGGGCATCCCGGTGTTCAAGCTCACCGAGGAGGAATCGCAGCGGCTGCTGCGGATGGAGGATGAGCTTCACAGGCGGGTGATCGGGCAGGACGTGGCCATCAAGTCGCTCTCGCAGGCGATCCGGCGCACCAGGGCCGGGCTGAAGGACCCGAAGCGGCCCGGGGGCTCGTTCATCTTCGCTGGCCCGTCCGGGGTCGGCAAGACGGAGCTGTCCAGGACGCTCGCGGACTTCCTGTTCGGCGATGAGGACTCGCTGATCCAGCTGGACATGAGCGAGTACATGGAGAAGCACACGGTGTCCCGGCTGTTCGGCTCTCCGCCGGGGTACGTCGGATACGAGGAGGGCGGGCAGCTCACCGAGAAGGTGCGCCGCAAGCCGTTCTCCGTGGTGCTGTTCGACGAGATCGAGAAGGCTCATCCGGACATCTTCAACTCGCTGCTGCAGATCCTGGAGGACGGGCGCCTCACCGATGCGCAGGGCAGGGTGGTCGACTTCAAGAACACGGTGATCATCATGACCACCAACCTGGGCAGCCGGGACATCTCGAAGGGCGTCTCTGTCGGTTTCGGTCCGGCTCAGGAGTCAAAGGGCTCGTATGACCGGATGAAGACCAAGGTGCAGGAGGAGCTGAAGCAGCACTTCAGGCCGGAGTTCCTGAACCGCGTCGATGACGCGATCGTGTTCCACCAGCTAAGCCAGGAGGAGATCGTCACCATCGTGGACCTGATGATCGCCAAGGTGGATGAGCGGCTCAAGGACCGGGACATGAGCCTGGAGCTGCGGCCCGCGGCCAAGACGCTGCTCTCCGAGCGGGGCTACGATCCGGTGCTCGGCGCGAGGCCGCTCCGGCGCACGATCCAGCGGGAGATCGAGGACAACCTGTCCGAGAAGATCCTGTTCGGCGAGCTGAGGGCCGGCCAGATCGTCACGGTCGATGTGGAGGGCACCGGGCCGGAAGCGCAGTTCACGTTCGAGGGCGTGGCCAAGCCCGAGGCCGTGCCCGAAGCGCCGCCCGCGGTGATTTGAGAGCAAGGCGGGACCGACGGCGGGACCCAGTATTACATTCGCAGATCATGGTTCGCATCCGTAGTTCCCACGGGATGGGGTTGCCGCGGCGGCGGTAGTGGCTGATCAGCGACCGCCCGGTGCAGGATGCGTTTGGTGCGCAGCGCCTGCCCGACGGCGTCCGCGCGGTCGCCCAGCTCGCGGTCGCTGACCGCAGCCGCGAAACGGCGCACGTCGTCAGGGTCATCCGGGCCTTCGGAGTCACCGCGGATCCATGTTCCGATCGTCTGCTCGCTCGTGAGGCTGGTCCGGTCCGATCCGGAGCGCATGGACGCGAGGATCTCGCGGTGTGTGTAACCACGGTCGCGCGCGGCGCGGGCCCGGTCGTGCCAGTAGGAGATAAGAAGGTCGAGCGGCGCGTACTTCGGCAGCTCGGAAAGCACTTCAACGACGGAGTCGAACAAGTCACGGCGGGCGGTCGCGTCGACGAGCGCGACAACGTCACCGGGCGCGAGCGCCTTAGCCGCGACTCGCCGCGCCTCGTCGCCACGACGCCGGTACAGCACGTCGTCCGGCTCGACGAGCAGGCACTGCCCGTCGATGAACGTCACCATGATCGCCGCGACGCTCGCGGTCGTGCCTGCGGCGCTGCCGCGTGCCGGCGGCGGCGCAGATCACGGGCGCTCAGCTGCGCCGCGACGACGCGCTTATCGATCCGGAGCTGGGCGTGCACGTCGCCGACCTGCTCGAGGCCGTCAGCGTGCATGAGGTCGCCGCCGCCGACTCGCAGCTGGTGTCGGTGCCTGCGGGAGCGGTCGGGGTATTGCTGGATCCCGAGACCGCGCTGGGCGCCGTCGCCGCTCGGCCCTGCGGACCGGACACTCGGGGTTCTCCACCCGCTGGAGGCGCTGGCGCGCGTGGTGAACCGCACCACTATGACGTTTCCGTCGACGTGACCGCAGTCGCGGGACACGGTCCGCACGCCGGCCCAGTTCTTCTGCTCGACGTGGGCGCCGTCGTTTGAGTTGCCGGGACGGGTCCGGGTGAAGGTGATCTTCCGCGCCGCGCGGGCGGACACCGGCGTAGCGGCGCAGCGGGTCATCGGGGTCGATGTAGGAGAAGAACGTCTCGCCGGCGTCCGGTCCGGGCGCGGGGAACCGCCGCGCACCGCGACGGTATAGATGGTGGACCTGGTTTTCGTAGCCCTCAAGCGTCGCCGTCGCCGCGACGATGTGCAGCGGCTCGTTACCCAGCCGCGCGCCGATCGGCCCGTACCAGTCCTCCTACCCTCACAGGTACGCCTCGGGTTGCTTGTCGGCCGGTTCGCGGCGCAGGCACGAGGAATCCACGGAGTGCGCATGCGGGTGACGCACGACAGATGGCGCAGGGGCCGATCGAGGTATGGACGTCAAGGACGTCGATTCGAAGTTCCCGGTGCCGTCGGTCACACGATATCAGGACAATCACGTGCTTATAGTCATGAAAGTGGCTTAACGAATCTACTAGCGGCCGAATCATGAGGTTAAATATTAACGCCTGATTTGTTCTAAAAATACCCTTCGCGACTAATTTGTGCGGGACCTTTGCCTCTCATCTGCGCTGATTGTCGGGCTTCATCCTCTTATGCGCGGCGGCAGCTCGCACGAGGTTCGAGCTAGGGGGACATCGCTCTGTAGCGCAAGCCAGCGGCCGAAGCCAGGGGGTTCCACACCGCTAGCGGCAAAACCGGGGGAATCATGAAGAAGATCATCGCAACCGACGCCACAACCGCTACGGCCTGCACTGCAACCACGCCCTGATGGGGAAGACATGAACGCATCGATCTTGGTCCACTATACGAACATCAACTTTTCGAGGAGACCGTGGCGACCGTTGTATGCCTCAGCGTGCTGTCATCTCCAGCAGTTGGGCCTGGCTGTTCCTGCCGCTGGCTGCTGCGATCTCTGTCGTGGTCCCGTTGATTATTCAGCGTCAGCACAACAAGGTCTAACCGTCGACAGCGACCCCCGGGAGGTTGCCGGGAACGATCAAGAGATCAGGCCATAACTAAGGGGGCAACAATCATGAAGACCATCGACCACAAGACCGAGAAGGCGCTGGCCGACGCAGAGCTGGCTCTGGACGCCGTGGACCAGGAGCGTGAGTCCCTGGACGGGATCGTGTTCGGGTGCGGCAACAGCAACGACCACACTGAGGACGAGGACTTTGACTGCTTCGAATGCCAGTGGCACCGGGTGGCTTTGCAGGAGCTAAACGAGCGCGAGGCCATCCTAGAGAACACCATCGCCAAGCTGACAGCCGACCTTCACGCCGCTGAAGCTGAAGCGGCATGAGCGGGGTTTGATCGCTGGCCGCCCCCTCTTCGGAGGGGTGGTGGGGAACGATCAAGACAACTAATAAACGTGGAAACCATGAATACCAACAAGAACCTACGACTAAGCCAGCTCTGCAGCGACTTCGCGCTCGCAATGGAGGCGATTGACCAACGCCGTCCGCAGGCGGCTAGCCATCGTGGCGCGACCAGACTGTATAAGCCTGGGATCGGGCCTTTCGCGGAGGACCGCATCGTTAGCATGATCCTCGGGGAGCTGCGGGGAATGGGGAAGACCGCCTATACGGATGCCGGGAAGCAGCGCTATCCCGGAAATGGCCAGATCTGTGATCTTGTTCTGCCCGGCTGGGCAATTGAGGTCAAGCTAGCCCGCGAGATGCGGGATAACGGGACATATGAGCCTGCCGCTGTCAGCAAGATCCTTTCGCGGACACCGGATGACCGGAGTGCGGTGACCGACTGTGCCAAGCTCGCGCAGAGTCACTTTCCGTGCAAGCGGGCGGTCTTGATCTTCGCGTTTGAAAACCCGGACCACCCCGTCCGGTGGCTGATTGAGGCCTTCGAGGCAGTCGCAGCACAGCATGCGGTGCTCGGCCCGCGCGCGGAACACCCGCTCCGTAATCTGGTCCACCCGATATACGACTCCGGTGCGGTGTATGCATGGCAAATTCTTAGTCCGGTCACCTTCAACAATTCGCCTAAGGGACGGGCCGCATGCACTCCCGCCTGACGGGATGGCACTAGTCATAGTAGAGGCCAAGGCACCTAACCAGTCGCCATATGCCGGGGCAGGCTTGGCCTGCCCGTATCTTGACTGGGAGGGGCGCGCAGAGACATCCGATGGGGCTCGGGGAGCGGGCGGGGTCGCCCCGCCCCCTCCCACGCCACCGGACATGCGGGCCAGCATCCGGCGGTAGGTACGTCAAGCCGTCTTATTGAGCCGCTGCTTGGCTGGCTCAGGGTCTGCAGGCCGAGACGTAAAAATTCAGCCGTTTTGTGAAGCTGCTGGCCGGAGGTCTCGGGGATCTGAAGCTGGCGCCGCGCTGGCGGGTCGTAGGGCGAGTTGATGATCGGATTGCTGATGACGCGGTCTGCCACTCACCCAACCCCTCGCACCCCTGCGACCATGGCCCCACGGCTGAGCCTATCGGTATTTACCGCAGTTCGTTACCCCTTTGGCATTGGGGCGCCTGCGGCGTCGGTGTGAGGTGCGACGTCCGCGATGAACCGGGGACTGGCCGTTCCGGAGCCGCGTGATCACGCACCGCTCGTTTTGGCTCCTACCAAACTGGCGAGCCGTCCTAATAAGCGAAAACGTCCGGCCATCTTCCCAGATCGAGAGTTACCCGAGTAGGCAGAAAGTCAAGGCATGACTGATATATTTCCGAGAGCCCTGCGCAGCATAGCCGCTGTTCAAGCTGGTCCAGAAGAGGCAGCAAGTGCAGAACGTCGCCGCAAGCATAAGCTAGCTGGCTGTCGGTTAGGCTCGGCGCAAGCCAGTTTGCCAGGCGTTCGTCCTTATTAATTGTCACACCGAGGTACTCAGCGAGGAGGGACTGCAGCGTGTGATCGGTCGATGAGAGCTGTGGCGTTAACAATTTCGACGCCACCTTGGTACAGGCTATCCTGGCAGGCCGGACCTTCCAGTGGGCGACCATGAAGCGCAAGTCAAACATTGCATGATGAAAAACCTTGAGCACGCCGTCGTCTTCGAGAAGCTTGCATAGCGACGTAGGCACCTCCTTATTTAGCTGTACTACAACGCTTCCTACCTCGGGAGCGTGGATCTGCACAGTTCCGATCCTATCTCGGTGCGGGTCAAGGCCGGATGTCTCGATATCCCACGCAATCCTGGTCGCTGAAATGAACCCGTGAGTTAGTTGCGTGTCGAGATCGCTCCTAGCCAGTACGCATGTCTGTTCCACAGCGGAGTCCTCGATTCGGTAGCTGGAACACTGAACCATCGGGAAACTCTCCTATGCAGGCCTGCTCCGGCTCCTTACCGTCTCCAGTTCCGATCGTATGAACTCGTATAAGCTCCCACTTGCCTCGCACACAAGCGTCGGTACAACGGGCGACCTTTCCTGCTTGTGCCTGTAGAGAGTCATCACGGCCGTGGTGTCGAAGCGATAGAAACTGAAGAGCCGGTCGCCGGTACAATAGAATACCTCAATCGTTGCCCCGCCTGGCTCCCGGAGATCCTCGAAGTCCGTTTTCGTGTTCGTTATCCTCTTGATCAGCTCTTCAGGAGTATGGCCGAACCTCGATGCGAGCATACTGATGCTCAGGTTATCGGATGGATCGGGAAGGTAGACGCGAATGCGGCCATTAGCCCGGCGCGCGAGGCGCCGTAGCCGGGGAAGGTTGGTATTGCGCCACGTCTGACCATATGCGACGAAGATGTCGAGTCGGTGTACGCGCCGGAATAATTCTTCCCAGTCGGGCTCGTCCAGATAATTTGTCAACACTCGGCGTAATCCAGTAGCCTCGATCTCGGCCGTAATGCGTGCGCTTTCCAGGACCTCGCGAGCGAATGCACGCTTACCTATCAGTTCCCAGACCGCACCAAGGGCCACTGCGATCACAAGCAAAGCACCGAGATTGTCCGTCAATGTCTGCAGGCCCTCATGATGCTGCCAGTAGGTGATGTTTAAACCGCCTAAATATAAGAGCATGACCCCCACGAGCAGCACCACGCACCCAGTAAGAACGATCTTGAGCGTAGTCACAGCGCGGTAGGGACGATCTCCTCGAACCGCCACTGATGCCTCCATGCTCATAGGGGCGACGCTAGCGCTTGGGTACGACACTTTGATTCGATACTTATCAGGTTCTCAGGCTGACCGCCTACAGTCTTCGCTTGCGTGCTGGTGATGATCGCGCCTGCCTGTCGACATTGCAGCCTATGAGATTAGTTGCTATCGAGCGCGGGATCCTTGCAGGCGACGCGGCTTCTGACCGTGAGGATCGGGCCTCACAACCCGCGATCAAGCCAGGTCTCGAACCCCGCCCGCAAGGAGTCCGTGGCGGTGCTGCGCGCCCGGTTTAGGCCGCTGGCCGTTCCGCAGGACGCGCCGCCGGATCCTGACAGACGCCACACAGCCAGCCATCCCGCTTGCCGATCTCGATGCGCTCGGTAAGCATGAGCCTCCGCCGCTTCACTGGACAATGGTCCCGCGCACACCACGGCTCCGGAGTGCAGGCCTCTCCCGCAGCGCTACCAGCAAGAACACGCCTCGCCGAGGGCCTTGGGACGCCGATGGACCGCATTATCGTCTCCCGCCCGGCTGAGATTGCTGCCCGGCGTGACAGGCACATCCGGCCCGCTGCCGCGGCCGCACGATCTGAAGGCGTACAAACGTCGCCGCGTGGCGCCTGGTCTCGGGCTGTGTGACCGGGCTTGGCGCGTCGTCCGCGCCCGGCGGCCGCCCGGCAGTTGGGCCGGATCGCCCAATTTGCGAGGCCGCGTGTTCGGCCGCCAGTAATGATGTCGAGGAGCCGGGGCGGCGATACGCTCGCGACATGTGCTGGCGAGAGGTTCGCACGCGAGGAGGGAAGCGATGGCTGAAACGCACCACCACGATGCCGTCGCGCATGCCCACGACCACATGCACGTCACCCGCTATTACCGGCCCGGAGAGGACTTCACACACCTCGTCGCCACCCCACGAGCACAACCGAGCAGCGCTCTCGCACAGCCACGAGCACCGCGAGGACATGGATAAGGAACACCTGCACGAGGCCCACGTCCATGACCACAGCCACCCAAGCGCCTCGCCCGGTTAGAATCGCGACACTCACCGGGCGGCTGTGAGCGCACTAGTGTCCTGCGCCTGAAATCTTCGCGATATATTTGGCTAAGGAGTTCAGGATCTCCTCCGCGGTTTTTGTCCAGATGAATGGCCGGGGGTTCTGGTTCCAGGTTTCGATCCAGGCGCGGACGTCTTTTTCCAGGGCCTGGACGCTCTTGTGGACTCCGCGGCGGATCATTTGGTCGGTCAGGAACCCGAACCACCGCTCCACCTGGTTGATCCACGACGATCCGGTGGGCGTGAAGTGCAGGCGGAACCGGGGGTGGCGGGCGAGCCAGTCCTGGATCGCGGGGGTCTTGTGGGTGGCGAGGTTGTCGCAG
Source organism: uncultured Actinomycetota bacterium (assembly GCA_963820395.1). GTDB lineage: Bacteria > Actinomycetota > Actinomycetes > Streptosporangiales > Streptosporangiaceae > DATFVJ01. The sequence goes on from CAWGAE010000007.1 coordinate 156,350, forward strand.
ACCAGGTGCACGCCCAGCCCGGCCGGGACGGCCTTGTCGATCGCGATCAGGAACTTCTTGAACTCCACCGCGCGGTGCTGGCGGTGGATCTGGGAGATCACGGTGCCGTCGGCGATGTTGAAGGCGGCGAACAGGCTGGTCACGCCGTTCCGGGCGTAGTCGTGGGTGCGCCGTTCGGGCATGCCGGGCATCATCGGCAGCACTGGCTGGGACCGGTCCAGGGCCTGCATGCCTGATTTCTCGTCGACGCACAGCACGACGGCCTTCTCCGGCGGGTTGTGGTAAAGACCGACGACGTCGACGACCTTCTCGATGAACAGCGGGTCGGTGGACAGCTTGAACCCGTCGGTCAGGTGCGGCTTGAGTTCGAACTTGCGCCAGATCCGGCCGATCGTCGAGCGTGACAGGCCGCTGCGGCGGGCCATCGAGGCCCGTGACCAGTGCGTGGCGTCCTTGGGGGTTTCCTCCAGCGTCGCGGCCACGACGTCTTCGACCTGGTCCAGCAGGATCGACGGCGGGCGGCCCGGGCGCGGCTCGTCGGCTAGCCCGTCCAGCCGGCGGGCGATGAACCGGCGCCGCCACCGGGTCACCGTGCCCGGCGTGATCCGCAGCTCGGCGGCCACCTGCTTGTTCGGCGTGCCCTGCGCGCAGGCCAGCACGATCTTCGACCGCAGCGCCAGCGCCTGGCAGGTCTTGGCCCGCCGCGACCAGCGCGTGAGCTGATCGCGCTCGTCATCGGCCAGCTCCAGCCCGGCTTTCGGCCGCCCCGCCCGTTCGCCGTCGGCCAGCCCTTCCAGCCGCGCCCCGGCAAACCGCGTACGCCACTTGCCCACCGTCATCTGCGTGACGCCCAGATCGGCGGCCACCCGCTGGTACACCACCCCCGGCTCCGCGCAGGCCAGCACAATCCGGGCCCGCACCGCCGGCCTTCGCGACGGCCCACCCGACCAGCGGACCAGCTGGTCACGCTCCTCCTCGGTCAGCACGAACTCAGCAGCGGCACCTCTAGTACGCGACATACAGAAATTATACTAACTTAGAGCGTAGATTTCAGGCGCATGACACTAGTTCGTAGGCGTGCCGGTAGCAGGTGATCGCGGCGGCTACGGCGACGGTGACCACCGTGAGTGATGAGCCGGTCAGCCACCACGAAGCTCCCCGGACGGCCGACGGCGAAGTCCCGAACGGCATCGTCGGCGCGTTGTAGCGGCGCGCTGCGGCACGTCGAAACGCGGCCCGCGAAGGCATCGCACGCCGCGTCCTCGAAGTCGGTGGTGTCGGCGGGCTGACGGCGCACTGCGACCGCGGGATCGATGTCGTTTTTGGGATGCCGCCCAGCGCACGCCGGGCCACACCCCGTACGGTAGGCGGATCAGCGGCTCACACATCACGCAACGCGGTGGAGCGCGTAGCCGTCTTCCTCGTCACCAAGTGCCCATCTCGCGCTCGCCCGGGTCAATGACGGCCTACGTGCCGTCCAATGCGATGGGCTACGCCGACCATTGGCCCGGCGGCCACTCACAAGCCAGAGCCCTGGTCAGGGCGCTTCCACGCAGTCTCGAAGATGCGATCCCAGCCGGGGGGAAGGTCCGGTTCCAGGTTGCTCAGCATCTGACCGGGGTAGCGGAGGCGGTAGTACTTGGTGTACAGCTCACCAATGGTGTCGATGGCAGCGTCGAGTTCGCCCCAGGTGATCGTGGGAAGCGCAACAGTTAGCTTTGCCACATCTTGGTGATGCGCTATTAGTTTGTCAACGACAGCCTTCGCTTTTGCAGCGTCCTCCATAAGGCGGTCGCGATCTGCCTCCACTATCGCCCGGCTTACAAACGGCTGCCCGGGTTCGGCGAAGATCTCGAACGTCGGTGCATGCAGGTGGATGTACTGCGCCCTCAACGGATTTGCTTTCACTTCGTCAATGAAACGTTCGCGGGTTGCGATGCTCGGAGGCTTATTCATAAGCCTCCTGGCTGAATAGCTTCCCATCACCGTTGTCTGCGGCTACGCGTAAGCGGCTCGCCCGGCGGTCAGAATTCTTGTAATAAGCAAATCTTTAGGTGTCGGTCGTCGCATAACAGAACGGCTCCTGCCATGAATACCGCAATGACAAAACACGGATTTCACGGAGGAGCCGTTGCGGTACGAGGTTCTCACCGGACTGCGCTATGAGCAACTGCACCAGCTGTCGCTGCGGATACTGGGGCGGGCCGGGGACGTGGTGCGGCCCGGCGGCCGACCGGCCGCCATCGGCCTGTTCGGGTCGGTGGCGATGGTGGTCACGCTGATGCGCAAGAACATCACGCAAGAGGTCGCCGGGGCCGTCTTCGGCGTCAGCCAGGCCACCGTCTCCCGGCGCTGGGACCTGCTCCGGCCGCTGATCGGGCAGGTGCTCTACGACTGCGTGCCGCACCCCGCCGAGATCGCGGGCCGCCAGGGAACGCTGCTGGTGGACGGCACCGTGTGCCCGGTCTGGGACTGGAGCGCGCTGCCCGGCCTGTTCTCCGGCAAGGCCGGGTATCCGGGAATGAACATCCAGATCGCGGCCACCATCGCCGGGGATCTCGCCGCCGTCGGCCCGGTCCCCGTACCCGGCGCCCGCCACGACGCCCACGCCCTCGAAGCCTCCGGGCTGAAGGAGCTGATCGCCGGGATGGACGCCGCCGCCGACCTCGGCTACACCGGCGTGGACGGCATCGCGATCGTCCCGGTCCGCACCCCGCCCGGCGGCCAGCTGCATGACAGCCAGGCGGCATTCAACAAGGACCTCAGCGCCATCCGCGCCGCCGTCGAGCGGGCTGTCGCGCACCTGAAGACATGGCGGATGCTCAGCGAGGAAGGCGGCCGGTTCCGGCCACCGCCCGGCAAATTCGAGAGCGCCCTGAAAGCCATCACCGGGTTGTTCTTCTTCACCAATTATTATCAAGGCTTTTGAATAAGGCTCCCGGTGTGCGCGCGAGGAGGTCTAGCAGCAATGCCACTTAGTCTAAATTGATCTTGGAGGATAGCCTGGCCTTTCTTGTGGTTCTGACCAGGACAGATACGCTCTGGCCTCCGCGAACGGCCAGACTAACCGTCAGGCACAAACATGCAGGTCAGAGTCTTGATCGACCGATAGGCTAAGTGGCATTGGGTCTAGCAGCTGCGAGAGACTGATGCTGCGCTTGTCAGGGTCCACTTGTTTCCGCACGGCGATTAGCTAAAATGCCGCATAACACTGCGTCAGCCAGTACAGCACGATGCCTGACGCCTGGAAATCCTGGTGGGTTTCGATCATGGCGCGCACGATTCGCCACATTCGCCGCGAGTGGTGCAAGTCGAGCACCTGATCACGCAGCTCATCGAATCTGCGGCACCACTCTGCCCAGTCATCATCAACGCTCATGAGCAAACGATAGGCGCCCCTCAAACCCCGGGCGCGCGCGTTCCCGGCCAGCTTCGCCTCTTCGTACGGCAGCCGTACTTCGTGACCTGTCGCTGCAGCCGGTGAGCTCTGATGGTCCGATGACCCCGGATCGGGCAGATTACGGCGTGTTGATCACAGGATGAGGGCGGCCGCCCCGTGATCATCGCCTTGTGACAGATTCCGATCTTGGGGCGGCCGCTGCCGCCATGGTAGGCGCCCAACTGGCCCGCGAGAAACGAAACCAGCTGGCGGGCCTGCTCGCGGCCCATTTCACCCGGTGGGAGCCGGTGCAGCAGGCCGGCAAGTACATCGACGGGCTGATGAGCGATCTGCCGGACAAGAACTGCTGGTCATTGGCTCAGCACGCAGGCGACGCCTCTCCGGACAAGATGCAGCGCTTGCTGGAACGAGCCGCCTGGGATCACGGTGCCGCGATGCGGACGGTCCGCGATTTCGCGGTGGAGCACCTGGCCGATCCAGACGGCTTGACGGTGCTGGTCCTCGATGAAAGCGGCCAGGTCAAGCAGGGCGAACGCACCGCCGGGGTGAAGCCGCAGTACGTGGGCTGCGCCGGCCGGGTCACCAACGCGATCAACTTCGTGAACGCCACCTACGCCACCGCGCGCGGGCACACCCTGATCGCCTCCCGGTTATGGGTCCCCGAACAGCACCTGACCGACCCCGCCACCTGCGACCTGATGGGCATCCCCGGTGATCTGCAGCCCGCGACCAAGCCACAGCTCGGCGCGCAGATGCTGGCAGAGGCGCTGGACGCTGGGATCGAGGTGCCCTGGGCGGCCGCCGACGAGGTCTACGGCCAGGACCCCGAGCTGCGGAAACTGTGCGAAGAACGCGGCGTGGGTTACGTGTTCGGGGTGGCCTGCTCGTTCTGCCTGACCCTGCCGTCCGGCGCGAGGATACGCGCCGATAAGGCGCTCACGAAGGTCCCCAGGCGGGCCTGGACAATCACCTCGTGCGGGTCCGGGTCCAAAGGCGAGCGCCGCTACGCCTACGCCTGGATCGCCGCCAACGATCGCCGCCACCACCTGCTGATCCGCCGCAACCTGCACGACCCCGCCCGCGCCGGCTACTTCTGGTGTTTCGTGCCCGAAGGCCGCCCGGCCTGCCTGCCGATCCTCGCCGCGGTCTGTGGCCGCAGATGGACCGTCGAAGAAGACCACGAATTCGGGAAGGACCAGTTCGGCTACGACCACGCCCAGGTCCGCCTGTACACCCCGATCATGCGGCACCTGACATTGGTCATGGCCGCCCTGGCGATCTGCGCGGTCACCGCCGCCGACCTGCGCGCAACCAGCCCCGCGCCGCCCACGCCGACCCGGGCCGACGAGCAACCCCCCGATGACCCCGGCCTGATCCCGTTCACCGTTCCCGAGGTCAAACGGCTACATGCTGTTCAACCAGGCCCTGCACGGCATCGCCCACGGATTGCGCTGGTCCCGATGGCGACGCCGGCACCAGGCCCGCGCCCGCTGGTACCACCACCGCGCCCGGCTACGCGGCTTGGAGACCTTCCCATGATCAAGTCACAAAGTACGGCTGCCGTATTCGGCCGGGCCGCCCGCCACTGAGCTTGCCCCTGCGCCGCCAGCGCCCGGTAATGCCGCGCCCCCCGGCTGTTGCGGCGGACCCCCCGGCTCACCGTCGACGGCGACCGCCCCAGCCGGGCATCGATCATCCGCAGCGACTCACCAGCCGCCAGCCCGACCGCGATCTCCTCCCGCTCCCGCACCGACAGGTACCGGCCGCCGGCCGCAGATCCCGGCCGCGACCAATCACGGTGGCGATCCCGAAATCTCCGACTGCATGAACATGTGGCACGGGTTCCAGCTGTTCCAGGATTCGCTGCAGGGCGACCTGCCGGAACTGAACCTGCTCAGGGCGACTTCCCAGGTACTCCGGCCCGCCCTCGGGGAGGTCCAGGATGTGTGCTCGCATGCGCTGGGGCGCGAGGAGGTGTATCCCTATCTGGACGTCGGCGAGATGTGGGACCACTCGTTCGACCTCGGCGCGCTCACCGGCCGAGCCGTCGTGGAGGGTCTGGCCCGGGCCAACGAGTACCTCAACGCAATCCTCCGCGACCTCCCCCTCGAACTGCTCAACCAGTACACGCTCCTGAAGCACCACAGCCAGTACGCACTGACGGCCAGCCTCCTGGAGCAGCGACTCGGCTTGAAGCCTCCGAATACCTGGTGGGTGGTGGCCCGCCTCTCCGACTGGGCGCTCCAGCCTCCACTGCTGCCATTCCTCCTCCAAGAGCGGAGCTCGGTCTTCGTCCCCGAGCTGTTGCCCGCATGGAGGTTCGTCCTGCTACTACCCCGGTTCGCGGAAGACGGCTTCGCCGTCGACGACCTGATGCGGCGACGCGAGGTGGCGGAGGACCTGTTCGGGGGCCTTGGGTGGGACAACAGTCCGTGGACGGTCGCCGAGCACGTCCGCACGGCCGGGCTCCCCCGTCCCGCCAGCGTCTTGACGAGGCACTACGTGGAGGGCTTGCAGCTGGCGGCGGAGCTTCGGGAATCGGAGCCGGACGTCATGTCGGTCCCGGTGCTCGGCAACCGTGGTTACCGGCTCCAGGCCGTCTACAACATCTTCACCGACCGCTTCATGCAGGGCGGGACGGGAAGGTTCACCGAGGACCGCGACACATGGGCCATCCCCGGGCTCGCTCCTATCGGACGCAGTGCTCGATTCCGTGTTGACTCGGGAGGACCTGAGGCTCCCGTGGTGGATCGCCCGGCGGCTGTCTGAGTTTCTCACCGGGGGAAGCGTCAGCGCCGGGGAGCTGCTGGGCCAGGATCTGCGGCAACTCCTCGGCGAGAGCACCGCCGTTCGGCTGATCGATCGCGTCTTTGATAACCCCGAGCAGTAGGCCCTCGCTACGTGAGGGGAGGTTTCCCGCTGCTTGCAGCGCGGGTACTTGTGCGGCCACGTAGACCCGCGTTTAGCTACCCACGCGATGGATGATCGGGTGACCCCGATCTGGGGCAAGCTCAGGGCCGGGCTGAGCGCTTGATCATGCCCGATACGCGCCCAGGCCCGCCCGCTGTGCTGCGTCTTCCCTGCTCAGTGCGTGGTAGTGCTGTTCCCTGAAAACTGCCAACTCGGGGCCCACAGAGTAGGAGTCCTGGTCTCAGTTCTGGTCTCATTCGCTGGAGTCCACGTACGTTCGCGGAGGATCGGGCTAAGCGACACGCCCAGGTCGCAGACCGTTACGACCTAGCGTGAACGGATAGCCACAGACTTGGAAAGCGTGTTGGTGAGAGCGAGGCCCCGTCCGCGGGCCCCTTATCGCGTATCGCGGTGTTTCAATAAGACAGCGCCACCTCCAGCGTTTGGCCCTGGATGGCGATCCTTACGTGGCTGAGGTCCGTGGCGTATGCGTCTGCATCCGGCAGCGCCTCTCGCGTGTGGGTCGTTAGCAGGCCTAGCGTCTGGCAGCCGGCCCGTCTCGCGGAGGTGATGCCGGCTGGTGCGTCGTCGATGGCGAGGCACCGTGATGGGTCTCGGCCAATTCGTTGCGCGGCGATTCGGTACGGGGCGGGGTCTGGTTTGCCTGCGGAAACGTCATCTGCGGTGATGAGCTGCGGCGGCGTAGGCAAACCGGCAGCCGCGATGCGCTTCATAGCGAAGTCACGTGTTCCCGACGTGACCACGACCCACCGGTCGGATGGGAGCGCGTCCAGCACTTCGGCCGCGCCGGGTATCGGCCGGATGCCCGCGTGGTTCTCACTGGCGAAATCCAAGTAACGATGGAGAGCTTCGTCGACTGGCACGGGTAGCTGCTCGGCGTAGCGGCCAATTAGGTCGCGCGCCGGTCGGCCTGGCACGAGCCCAAGCAGTTCGTCGGCCGGCAGGTCGTACCAGGAGGCGAAAGTCCTCCAGCAATGTTGCGTGGCGGCGCTAGCGTCGATCAGCGTGCCCTCGTTATCGAACAAGATGCCGTCACACGTGAGGGTCTTGTTGAGTGAAGGCAAAGCATGTCTCCCCTCTATGTCGCGTCTATGTCGCGCTCGGTAAGGCGGGCTAGTTGCCGTCCTGCTGGCGCTGAAACTCACCGGAGTGCAGAAGTTCGCGCAGCTTGGAGGAGGAGTGGTCGTGACCAGCTGGGGTCAAGCGCAGGATGTCTCGTGCGCGCTGGGCCACCAACTCGGCCCGCGATTCCCGATGGGTGCGGCTCTTTTGAGGTGAGCTGGTCACGCTGCGAGGACGTAGGTCTCGCGGTATTTCGCGTGGTGGATGCGTTCGTGCTCGCGGCGGAGGTGGAAGCGCCAGTAGTCCTCGAAGTCGCCGGTGGCGATGAGGGCACGGAGCTTCAGGACGGCTTCGGCGCCTTCAAGCCCCCATCTCGCGCCTGTGATGTCCATTCTGTCTTTTACGATGTGCCTGCAGGCACCCTCGATGATCCCGGTGGCGATGGGCCAGCCTTCCTTCAGCGCGGTGGCGTAGTCGAGGTAGTCCTGCTTGTTCTCCAGGTAGCGAGCGCATTCGTCGGCGCCGGCACGCTCGGGGCCGGAGTAGCCGTAGGTGGTGGCGCGGCGGCGGATCCCGGCCGCGACCTGGCGGGTTTTGCCGTGCAGGATCTTGCGGGCCTGGGCGGCGACCCATTCCTCAGATTCCGGCTCGCCCTTGTCGTAGAAGGACCAGGCTGCCTTCCACAGGTATTCCAGCACGTGGATGAAGTCGATCACGATCGTGACCGTGACGCCGCGGCTGGCTGCCTCGGCGGTGACGGCGTCTATCTGGGTGTTGTTGCCGTCGATGAGGACGGCCCATCCGCGGTCATGACCGGGGTCGCGGCGTTCGGCCTCACCGAAGGCAGCGGCGATGACTGCGGGGATGTCATCGGTGACCGAGGCGGTCAGCCACTTGCCCCTTGCCTGCGGCTCCCGCGGCTTTGTCTTGCCCTTCAGCTCCGCTGCCTGCGCTTTGCTCTTTCGCCGATTCTGCGCCGGAGTGCTGATGACATCCTCCGGCGTGCGCGGGACCGGGACCGCGTCATAGACGCAGGCCAGTTCGGCCATCCGCTTCCGGCCGTTCTTCTCCCCGGGCGACAGCCGGGTCGCGAGCTTGTTCTCCGCGGATGCCGCGGCCTTCGCGGTGGCCGGCCGCAGCGCTTCGGGCAGCATCACGATGCCCTTCCCGTCGAAGGTCAAGATCAGCGGGCACCCGTCCGGCGCCGACTCGATCACGCGCCACAGGTAAAACGCCTCCACATGCGCGGCGCAGCGGCGGGCCAGCTCCTCTACCTGCCGTTTTCCCATCGTCACGCCAGTCGCGCGGGTGATCGCGGCACCCGCCGCCTCCATCGAGCCGCGCGCGGCCTCGATAGCGGCGAGCCTGCGGAGCCCGTGGGAGTGCTTTTCCTCCGGCAAGTTCAGCATGGCATCCAACGGGCACACGTTGCTCCTGCCCGGCGACCGGTAGGCGATCCGCGACACCGTGACCTGCCCGAACCTCGTCATCAGCGGCCGTTTCCTGCCTTTTTCCGCGCGTGTCCGGACGACCCCGTCCTCCCCGGCCACGTCATGCCGCCGCTCCTCGGCCGCAGCCGTCGCATCCAGCCGGTCCTGGAACACCCGCCGCAGCAGCTCCCGGCCCCGCACCTCTAGCTGTTCCTCCAGCTCAGCATGCTGCAGCCCCGCCGCCTCCCCTGACGCCGCCCAGTCCTCAAGCTCCCCGAAGCACTTCCTCGACTCCGCGAACGCCCCGTCCCCACCAGGCGCATAGCCTTGCATCGGGCTCCTTCTTTCCGTCCTGGTCGTGAGACAACCAGGAACGTAACGAGAAGGAGCCCTTCACGCACTCACCGACACAGCCAAACCGGACACAGCGGCAACCAGCGCACTAAAACGCTTCACACTGCATCACCCCAGAAGAGCCGCACCCATTCCCGATCTTCCGCGCCACCTCAGCGACCGGCCGCGAACCGTCAATGACCAGCCGGGAAGCTTCTTCGCGGAATTCGGGCGTATATTTCTTGCTTTTCCCCGTCACCCGTTCCCCGTCCTTTCCGGTAAGACCCTAATGGATCCTGATCCGGAAAGCTCGGGGCACCCCAACCGGTCGATGCCCTCGACCGCGGGAAAGGCGCCCAGCATGCCGACGAGCATGTCAATGTCGTCGCCAGCCCTGTTCACCCGCTCATTGCGCCCGTGCGCCCGGTGCGGGGCACGGGGCAGGAACTGCGCCGCTTGGCCCGGCTCCGCTGACCCATCCGGCTGCCGGGGTGCCGAGGCTCCCGGACAGCCGACTATCACTCCCGGCCCTTTGGAAGGAGAACCAGCATCATGCCGGTCGGAGACACCACGATCACGCTGGCTGGCGATCTGACCGCCGACCCCGAGCTGCGCTACACCGCCACCGGCGTCGCGGTGGCCGGGTTCACCGTCGCCGCCTCCCGCCGCGTCTACGACTCCGACGCCGGGCAGTGGAAGGACGGGGACACCTGGTTCCTGCGGTGTTCGGCGTGGCGGCGTCTGGCCGAGCACGCCACCGAATCGCTGACCAAGGGAACCCGGGTGGTGGTCACCGGCCGTTCGTGCCAGCGCGACTACGAGACCACCGGCGGCCAGAAGCGCACCGTCTACGAGGTCGATGCCGACGATGTGGGCCTGTCGGTGCGGTTCGCCACCGCTAAGGTCACCAAGACCACCGCGACCGGGCCCCGCACCCGGCCGGCGACGCCTGGCCGGTGGGCCAGCGCCCCCGATCCTGTGAGCGCAGGCGCTGGGACCGAGCCGCCGTTGTGACCCAACTCGCTCAGTACCCGGAACTCGCGGAAGGCCCCCGGCAGGATCGGGGGCCTTCCGTCTTACCTGTTGATTCCTCGCTAGGAAGGTGCGCATGTGGACGCGGCTGACCGCAACAAGGGCAACGACGGTGAGGAGTTCTTCTCCGACGGCACCCCGCTCCCCGACAGCCCAGCCGCGGGGGAGCCGAAGGGCCAGGCCCAGATCCTGGTGCAGATGGCCGAGGACACCTACCGGCTGATCCGCTCGGCCGACGGCCGCACCTACGCCGTCCCCCGCCTCGGCCCCAGCATCGCCGTCCCGCTGTCCTCCAAGGGCGGCAACAGCGTGCGGGCCAAGCTGGCCGCCTCGCTGTACCGGCGCACCGGCAAAGTCGCCAACTCCTCGGCCCTGTCGGACTGCATCAATGTGCTGGAAGGCGAAGCCGCCGAGCTGGATCCCCAGCCCGTGCACCTGCGCGTCGGCCGCCACGGCGAGGCGATCGTCGTGGACATGGGCACCGAGACCGGCCAGTGCATTACCATCACCCCCGACGGCTGGTCGGTGCAGGCGGACTCGCCGGTGATCTTTCGCCGCTCCGAGCTGACCCACCCCCTGCCCGAACCCCTCCGCGGGGGCTCGCTGCACGGGCTGCGCGCCCTGATCAACCTCAGTGAGGACGACTACCGGCTGGCGATCGGTTGGGTGGTGGCCGCGTACTTCACCGGCATCCCCCACCCGGTCCTGCTGGTCCAGGGGGAGCAGGGCACCGCCAAATCCAACCTGATCCGCTCGCTGCTGGCCCTGGTGGACCCCCAGCCGGCAGCGGACCGCGAGCCGCCCGCAGACAAGCGGGAGTGGGCCATCTTCGCCCGCGCCTCGTGGGCGTTCAGCTTCGACAACGTCACTGAGATCCCCGGCTGGCTATCGAACTCCCTGTGCAAGGGCGTGACCGGGGACGCGGTGCTGCAGCCGGTCCTGCACTCCGATGAGGACATCATGGTCTTCAGCTTCCAGCGGGTCATCGCGATCACCACCATCGCCATCCGCCACGGCCTGGCCGGCGACCTGGCCGACCGGATCCTGCTGGTCGAGCCCGAAGTCCTGGAGCACCGCCGCACCGAGGCCGAGGTCCAGGCCGCCCGCCAGGCCGCCCGCCAGGCCGCGCTGCCAGCCGCGCTCGGCGCCGTCTTGGACCTGGCGGCCCGGGTGCTGCGCGAGCTGCCCAGCACGGCGGTGGAAGACGCGCCGCGGATGGCCGACTTCGCCCGCATCCTGGCTGGCCTGGACAAGGTGACCGGATGGGACACCCTGGGCGCCTACCGGGCCAGGGTGTCCGCGATGAGCCTGGCCCTGATCGAAGGCAGCACCCTGGCCCGCGCTCTGTACAAGCTCGCGACCGGACCCAGCCCTGGCGGGCTGGACCCCTCCCCGTGGGAGGGCACGGCCACTGAGCTGCTCGAGACCCTGCGCCGGGTTTGCCAGGCCGGCGGGCTGGCCGCCGAGCTGCCGGCCGGGGAACGCGCACTCGGCCAGAAGGTCCGCGAGATCGCCCCCGCCCTGCGCCGCGCTGGGGTCGACATCCGGCCCGGCCGGCGCACCGAGCACCGCCGGTCACTGATCATCGCCAAAATCGCGGCCAGCGGCAGCCAAACCCAAACCCTTGCCTCCCCTTTTCTTAACAAGGAAGAGGACTGATGTCATGTTGTCATCCGGGCCTGTTTCCGCAGCTCACTGGCATGACATCGGCGATGTCAGGCCATGTCAGCCACGTCATCAGCCGCGCCGGAGAGCTGACAACGCCCTGACGTGGCCTGACAACAGCCGCTACTTCGATGTCAGCCGGTATAGCCAGGCCAGCACCCGCACCCGGTCCTGGATGACATCAGTGACGAGAACCGGCCGCCGTTCGCCCTGACGAGGCCACCCCCACAGCGGCCCGGCCGGGCACAGCCAGCAAGCCGCGTTCCGTCCCGGCCGCGATCACCGCCGCCGAGCTGCGATCGCCGCCGCGAAACCCGGCGGCCCGGACCAGGCCGACCATGATCACTTCCTAACGCCTAAGTGCCTGTGCGGGGCGCCGAACCGCCCCGCCACACCGGCACTAGCCAGGCGGCCGGGGATGCCTCCCGCCCGGCCTCGCGCCCACGGTCCCGTTCCCGTCAGCCCGGCCCGCCCCTCACCTCACAAGGAGGCAAGCCCATCATGACCGCCCTCGATGAGCGCCAGGCCGCGCCCGCGCAGCTCCACCGCGTCACCGATGCCGTGCGGCTACCCCGGATGAGCCGCAGCGCCACCTACCAGCTGATCCGTTGCGGGCGGCCTCGGCCCGCCCGGGAAGGTCGTGCTCGTCTCATGCCCGGATCCGCCAGCGCCGGGCACATCGCCCTGCCGGAGCGCGAAGCCGAGGAGGCCGGGCGGTGAGTGGCGCACAGGAGCGCAAGCGGCGCGGCCGCGGTGATGGCGGTCTGCATTTCGACGCCAGGGGGCAGCGGTGGGTTGCCACCGCCCCGACCCCCGTGCCCGCCCGCCAGCTCTACCGCATCCCCGATGCCATGCGGATGCTGTCCATGAGCCGCAGCGTCATCTTCGAGCAACTGCGCTCCGGACGGCTGCGCTCGGTCCGCCAGGGCCGCGCCCGCCTCATCCCCGCCTCCGCCATCGCCGACTACATCGCGCTCCTGGAGCGCGAGGCCCAGGACGCGGCCTCGTGACCGCCAGGCATCGCCACCACCCCGGGCGGATTGCCGCCATCCGAGCTGGCATTGACGCAGGCATTTGCAACCCAAAAATGAGCGCAGCATGACAATTCCAGGAAAACGCACCGGCAACCGCCGCCGTGGCCGCGCCAACGGAGAAGGCTCCATATTCCCCTACCGCAGCGGATACGCCGCGTACGCATGGGTCACCACCCCGGCAGGACAACGCAAACGCGCATGGGTGTACGGCAAAACCCGCGAGGAAGCCCACAAGAAGTGGATTCGCCTGCAAGGCAGAGCCGCGAAGGCACCTGTCCCGACCACCACGCCAACCATCGGAGAATATCTCGCGTCATGGCTGACCGAGGTCATTAAGCCAAACCGTGAGCTGGCCACCTTCGACCAGTACGAGACAATGACCCGGCTGTACATCGTGCCCGAGCTCGGCGGCAAGCGGATTGACCGGCTGCAGGTCCGCGATGTGCAAACCTGGCTGAACAAAGCCGCGACCACCTGCCAGTGCTGCGCCCAGGATAAGGACGCGGCGCGGCCACCCGAACAGCGCCGATGCTGCGCCACCGGGCAGTGCTGCGAGAACTACCCCGGCAAGCGGACGGTGCAAGCCGCGCGTAACACGCTGCGGGCCGCCCTGACCCAAGCCCAGATAGACGAGCTCGTGCCGCGCAACGTCGCGTCCCTGGTCAAGATCCCGAGCCCCCCGAAGCGGCGGCGCAAAGGCGCGTCGTGGAGCGTGGAAGAGGCAAGCCTGTTCCTCGAGTCAGCGCGAGCCGACCATGACCCGCCCTATGCCGCCTACGTGCTGATCCTCATCCTCGGGCTGCGGAAAGGGGAAGTTCTCGGCCTCCCCTGGCGGGCGGTTGATTCTACGGCGGGCGAGATCGGCGTGAGCTGGCAGCTCCAGCGCATCCGCAGGATGCTTATCCACAAGAAGCGCACCAAAACAGACGATGACCAATCCGGCGACACGCTGCCGCTGCCGGACATCTGCACGGCCGCGCTCGAACTGCGCCGCGCGCAGCAAACCGCCGACCGGCAGGCAGCGGGCGACCGGTGGGCGCCCGTCCGCCTGTCCCCCAGCGGCGTCATGTCGGACCAGCTGGTGTTCACCACCACACACGGCACCCTGTCAGATCCCCGGAACTTCAACCGCAGTTTCGACAGGCGATGCCACAAAGCCGGTGTCCGGCGCATCCGCGTGCACGACACCCGGCACACATGCGCGTCGCTGCTGGCCGCACTCGACGTGCACCCGCGCGTCGCGATGCAGATCCTCCGGCACGCCCAGATCTCGATCACGATGGAGGTTTACACCGAGGTACCCGACGAAGTGACCCGCGCCGCGCTCAAGCGGCTAGGCGACCGGCTCAGCCACCACAAACCAGATCAGGACAGTTAACCGGCCCGCGCCCGCCCTACGCGGCACCTCCTGCGCGCACCTCTGGCACTGCGGTGCGGGCGCACGCACCCACGGATCGTCGTCATCGTTACGCGTGAAGGGGCCCCGCAGGCCGCAGAGCGTCACATCGGGATCATCCGGATCGACCGCGTGTGAAATCGCGTCGGCGAACCAACCCCTCGCCAGGTCAGCCACGCAGGACCTCTCCCCCGCCGTCCCCGGCAGCGAACGCCCCAGTTTCGGCGCCGCTGCTGTACTTTCCTGCTGTACGGACCGTACACGCGTTCTAAAAATCGTCGGGACGGCGGGATTCGAACCCGCGACCCCTTGACCCCCAGCCATGCATCCACATCTCCGCCACCAGGCCACCATCATGATTCCGCAGGTGACACCACGCACAGGTGAGCAGGATAGAGCCGTAGAGCGCCATCACGAGCGCTGGTGATTCCCACTTCGTTCCCAGCCCCGCGGACCGCAGTTCGTTCTGTGCACTCAAGCTGTGTGCCCTGTATTCGAGCCCGAGGCGTCCGGCGGGCCTGCCCACAACGCCGTGCCGAAGAGTGGAAAATCGATGGGTAGCCCAACAGCATCGGCGTCCGGCACTACCTACCCGGTTTCGTCGGCATACCCCGATACCGTCGCTGCCATGGATATCCCGAGTGTCATAGGCGGCGCTCTCCTCGATGGTGGAGTCGGCCTCCTGCGTGCGAACCGCGGGGGATGACGCTGCACTGCGTGCTTGCCGGGGCGCTGAAGTGCCATGCCGTCCAGCCCACTGCGGCCAGGCGGGTTGGGTCCGGCGGGCCGGCGTGCTTATGGCCGTCGTCGGGACACTGGTGGCCGCTCCTGACGGCAGTGTCCTGATCGGGCGCCGGATCTGGGCGGCGCTGCGGGCCGCCGGGCGGAAGATGACTGGGAGCCACTGGGCGAGATCAATCTCCACGCACTCATCAGAGCGCTGGAGGTCGGTTCCCGGTCCGCGCTGACCGCGGGAACCCAGGACGGTCCCCGCTGGGTGCGCGATCCACTGGATCAATCCGGCCGTCGGGCCGCCTGGGGACGGAAGCCAGGCTGGCTAGCGCCTCGGGCGGGTGGTGAGTGCGTTAGGGGAATGCTCAGCCGGGAGAGGACTCCCGGCTGAGCGGCGTGGCGGGCGGCTAGAAGGTGTTGCGGGAGTCCGCGTCCTGCTGGTCGTGCCCCGCCTCGGTGTAAGGGGTAGCGGGCGGCGGCATCGGCAGCGCGTAGCGGGTGACCGAGCCCAGGAGCCGGACGCCGACGGGCGCCGCCCCCCAGGAGTTATCCCAGATGGCCAGCGCGGCATCGAGGTTCAGGAGATTCTGCCGTTCCCGGGCATGCAGTGCCGGCGTCTCGGCCGCGGTCCCGATCCCGCAGTACCGCGCCCACAGGTCGCGGCGGAGCTGCTGGACCACGGAGGGCGCCGCCGTGTCGATGATCGCGACCGACAGCTCGATGTCGGTATACAGGCTGCGGCGCATGCAGTTGGCGGAGCCGATCGCGCACCAGACGTCGTCCACGATCGTGACCTTGCTGTGCACGACCACGCCGTCCCACGCGTAGCAGGCGACGCCCCGTGGACGGTTGGTGACCGTATCCATAGGGACGTGGGCGAGCAGGTGATTGTTGATCGCCTCGGCCATGTCCCCCGAGGGCGGGTCGGTCGGGTCGGCGCCATGCAGCAGGATCACCTTGAGCGTCGGCTTCGCCAGCAGCCGGTACCTGAGCTCGTCCATGATCTCTTGGCTGGAGAACGCCTGATCGGCGATGAAAACATAGCGCTCCGCCCGGCTGATCGCCTTCAGCGCGGCGACCTTGAACTCGAAGATGCCCTTCGGGGCGAAGCTCAGCTTGGGCACCCGGTAGCCGGCTGCGGTGGATACCATCCACCGCAGCACGGGATTTTCCGAGATCTGCTTCGGGCCGCCCGACGGGGGGAAGTTCATCTGCGGAACGGTCCGCAGGACCTGGACGGCCTGGGTTCTGGTGCCGGTCGCGTCCTTGACGGGCGGGTCCAGGACGGCGGGCGTCTTCGGTAGGCTCGCCGGGATCTCCCGGCCGTCAACATAGAAGACATCGGGCGCGCGAGAGGCCTGCTCCTTCCACAGCTGCTGGAAGAAGCGGTAGATCCCGGCGGCTCCCGGCCCGGCCACGCGCACCGCCACATCGTGCCAGCCGACCGGGTGCGGGGCCGTGATGGTCGGTACCGACAGCCGGCCCTGCTCCGGGTCCAGGCCGCCGGTGTACGCGCGCATGCCGACGGCGTCGCCGCAGACGACCATTTTGAGGTGGGCGGCTCCCAGGGGATGCGCCAGCATGTTGAGCATGACATGGTTGGCCTGGGCGGGGCCGAAGTCATCGCGCAGCTGCTGGACGCTGAGCAGCGTCTGGATGTTCAGCGCGGCGACCCCCGGTATCTGGTCGGCCACAGGCTTGTACTTGGCCGCGAACGGCGACACCCAGGCGAGGACCCGCACATCGACGCCCGCGGCAACCAGCGCGCCCAGCCGGGCCCGCAGCGACTGGTTGCTCTTGGGCAGCACGAGCTCGTCCATGTCGACATCGCATGTCCAGGTGACCTGGTCCCTGGCCTGCGGGAACATGCTGAGAAACTCGCTCACGGCCTTGCCGGAAATGCTGAGCTTGACCGTGCGGGACCCGCCGACCAGCCCGAGCCACCACGCGGTCATATAGAAGAAACGGTTCTGGCTGGTGCTGGCGAGAACGGCGGTGATCTCGTCATCGAGAGCGCCGAAGTACGCTAATCCGTCAATGAGAGGTTCCGTCCGGTTTTGACCGTAATCGCTGGGAAATTGCTGCTCGGGCGGCTGGTCCCCATCACCCCATTTGCCAATGCTGCGGTCGAGATCAGTGGAGAAGAAAGTCTTAATCTGGATGGCCGGATCTGAACTCGGGTACATAATCACCTCAGGCAATAGAGGGCTGGGGAAAGGGCGCCTTAGCGCTCGTCCGCGGCAGAAAAACAGCCTATTTCGTACCTTAAGCCCGCGAGGTACTTACGTTCCAGTGACAATTCGCATACCCTGGTCCCCGAAGCTTGTGGGGTTCCAAAAGTGAGCATAAGCCAATGACCTGCGGATTCACCGGCAGCGAAGGGGCGCTGCGGGCAGGATCGCGTGTTCGTGAAACTGCGCCTGCTGTATCTGATCTTCATGTGCCTCACCGGCTGGATCGCGTTGCTCGCACGCTCAGCGGCCTCGAAGGACGCCGAGATCCTGGTCCTTGGCCAAGAACTCGTCATGCTGCGCCGCGCCAGCCCTAAGCCCCGCCCAGACTGGGCGGATCCGGCCGTGATCTCCGCGTTGGCCCGGCTCCTCCCCGCCACACGAAAGCAACGGGCCGCGTTCCCGTCACCAGTTTCCCCTGTGGGTGCCGAAAATGCGGTCACCTCATGCGACCTGCGAGTACTCGTGGATCAGGCCGCCGAGCCGGTCACGTCGTCGGACGCGGATGCTGTCGTCGGCCGGCCCGAGATGGGTCCTGCCGTCGGGTGGTCTGTGGCTGAGGGTCCGGTGCGGCCGGTGGGTGTTGTAGTGATCGACGTATTCGCTGAGCGTGTGGTGCAGATGCCGTTGCCGGCGATGAGCATGCGGTCGGTGCACTCGCGCCGGGCGCTGGCGATCCACCGCTCGCAGATCGCGTTCGCTCGCGGCGCCTGGACAGGCGTCTTAATGATCTGGATGCCGGCTGCGGTGAAGACGGCGTCGAACGCGTCGGTGTACTTGGCATCCCGATCTTTGATCAGGAACTTCAAGCCGTCGGTCTGGTCGCCGAGGTCCATGAGCGTGTTCCGGGCCTGTTGTACGGTCCATGCGGTGGTCGGGTGGGCGGTGACGCCGGCCAGGTGGACGCGGCGATGGTGGTGCTCGATGAGGAACAGCACATAGAGCCGGCGAAGAAAGACAGTATCGACGTGGAAGAAGTCGACCGCGGCGATCGTCTTGGCCTGGCCGGACAGGAACTGCTTCCAACTGGCGGCTGCGCGTTGTGGCGCGGGGTCGATTCCGGCGGCCTTGAGGATCTCCCAGATGGTGGAGGCCGCGATCTTGTGCCCGAGGCCGGTGAGCTCGCCGCAGATCCGGCGGTAGCCCCAGGTGGGGTTGTCGCGGGCCATCTCCACCGCGAGCCGGCGGATCGTCGGGCCGGTGCGCGGCCGTCCTGGTGTCCGGCGCGGATAGGTCCAGCGGCGCTTAACCAGCTCGGCGTGCCAGCGGAGGAGTGTGCGGGGGTGACGATCAGGGACAGCTGGCGGCGGCGGGTGGTCGATAGCCGCCGGGTGAGGGCGGTCAGGATGGCCCGGTCGGCCCACGACAGCCGGGGTGATCTGAGCTGGCGTTGCAGGACGGCGATCTGGTGGCGCAACACCAGGATCTCGGTGTTCTTGACGTTGTCGGAGCGGGGCAGCAGCGCCAGCCAGCCGCAGAGCCGCACGAGGATCAGGTAAAGCAGGCGGAAGGTCACGAGAGCTGATCGTGCCGGAGCCGAGGTTGGCCCCGCTGCCGTTCGCCCCAGATCAGTACGGGTGCAGGAATCCCAGGTCAGGCGCGGATGACACGATTTCCGGCACCCACACCGTGCACACCCGGCGTCAGGGCAACGGTGGCCGCATGCTGCCATGTCGCCCACGTCGCAAGGCTGAATACTGCCGGCACGGCCGCGACCTGCGATGCCGGCGCACCCACAACGACCGGGAAGCCTGCCTCGGCAAGCCGCTGTGCCCGGACTGCTACGACTACCGTCACGCTGTTGTCTGGAACGCGCACGCGCCGGAACTGTGGCGGCGCACGACCATCACGCTGCGTCGGCTGCTCGAACGCGCCACCGGCAGCCGGGTCCACCTGTCCTACGCTAAAGTCGCCGAATTTCAGGCACGCGGCGTCGTCCACTTCCACGCCCTCATCCGCCTGGACGGCCACGACCCCCACGATCCGGCCCGCCTCATCCCGCCACCGGCAGGGCTTACCGCCGGGGATTTGGACCACGCGATCCGTCAAGCCGTGACCGCGACCTGGTTCGCCACCAGGACGCACCCGGCCAAGCCCGCGGGCTGGGACATCGCGTGGGGCCCGCAGCTCGACATCCGCACCATCGGGACCGGTGTTGACGGCGACATCACCGACAGCAAAGTCGCCGGATACCTCGCCAAATACGCCACCAAATCCACCGAGCCCGCCGGGATCACCGCGATCCGCGTCACCCCCGACAACCTGCCTTACTACGCCAACCCCCGCACCCACCAGGGCCGTCTTATCCGCGCCTGCTGGCAGCTCGGCGGCCACGACCAGGACGACGCCTTCACGGCATTGCGCCGCTGGGCCAACATGCTCGGCTTCCGGGGCCACTTCTCCACCAAATCCCGCCGTTACTCGGTCACCCTCGGCTCGCTGCGCAAGGCGCGCGCTGTCTGGCGACGTCGACGGCACCGCGACCAGGCCACCGACGACACCACCCTCGTCCCTCGTCACGGGCATCAGCTTCCTGAGCTACGCCGGGACCGGATGGCACACCACCGGCGACGCGCTGCTCGCCCTGTCGGCCGCCTCCCGCGCCCGCGAGCATGAGCGCACCGCGCGAGAAGAACTGACTTGCATCCCCTGACCAGGAAAGGAGCCAAATTGACCGTAGACGGTCGGCACGTGGGAGATCTGCTGGATGGAGGCTGGTTCACCACCGAGGAGCTGGCCGCGCTGCTCGGGGTCGATCCCTCCACGATCCGCCGCTGGCGCACGATGCGGCCTGCCCAAGGGCCGCCGTTCGTCCGGCTGTCTTCGCGAGTGACCCTGTACAGCTTCCACGACGTGCGACGCTGGCTGCAAAGTCGGCGGACCGATCCTCGAGAGGCCGCATTGTGAGCCCACCCGAACCGTTGCCGATCGGCGTTTCGCTGTCGTCGGACGTGGAGTACCGGGCCGGGCGCCGGGATCCTTACCGCGCCCGGGTGCGGTGGGTCGATCCGGTCACCAAGCGCCGCAAGTCAAAGTCGGCATCGGTGCGGACGCCGGAAGCGGCGCAAGCCTGGATTGACACCATGAGGCGGGCGGCACGCGGCGGCGTCGATCCGATGGCGGCAACCGTGACACTGGCTTCATACGGCGACACGGTGATGCCGCTGGCGCTTCGGGGCCTGGAAGCCAAGACCCTGGATCCCTACCTTGCCGGGTGACGTAAGCGTGTCGTCCCGGCGCTCGGGCACCTGACGGTGCGGATGATCACCCATGGTGCCGTCGACCGGGTGGTGCACGGGTGGATCGCTGACCAGTGCAGCCGGTCGACGGTGAAAAACAGCCTCGCCGTTCTGGTCCGGGTCATGGAACAGGCGGTGCGCGATGGCATCATCGACCGCAACCCCGCCCGGGTGACCGGCTGGCAGCGGGACTACCAGCAGGCCGAAGACGAACTGGATGATCCCCGGGCACTCGCGCTGCCGGACTGGGAGTCGCTGTGTCGGCTCGCCGCCGCGCTCGTGCAGCGGTCCGCGGACAGTTTCGCTGGATGGGGAGAAACGGTCATCTTCGCTGCCTGCACCGCGGCGCGCATCGGCGAAGTGTCCGGCGTGCGAGGCGCCGACATCGACCGGGCCGCCTGGACCTGGACGGTCCGCCGCCAGACCACACCGGGACCAGGTGGCCTGATCGACAAGGGCACCAAAGGCAAGAGGGCACGGACGGTCCCGCTGATCGAAGAGGTACGTCCGCTCGTGGCCAGGCGCCTGGATGCGATCGGGCAAGACCCGTCGGCCCGCCTGTTCACCGGCCCCCGTGGTGGGCGCATCAGCACGGCGGTGCTCCGCGATGCGACGCACTGGGATGAGGTCGTGACCGGGCTCGGTTACGAGCATCTTCGCCGTCACGATTTGCGTCATACGGGTTTGACATGGATGGCGGACGCAGGGGTGCCAGTGCACGTCCTCCGGAAGATCGCCGGGCATGGCTCGCTGATCACCACGCAGCGGTACTTGCACCCGGACGCTCAGGCGATCACAGATGCGGGAGCCACGCTCAGCGCCCATCTGGGAGCCAAGCGGTCCCCAAATGGTCCCCAGCTCCGTGTCGTCTAGGTCATCCGATGAGACGTCACACGGACATAAACAGACCCGCTGACCTTGGCTTTCGCCGTCATCAACGGGCCCGCTGCAACCGTCGGGACGGCGGGATTTGATTCCCTATGGGGGCTGGTGTGTCAAGAGTGTTGCAGGATGAATCTGCGGCTGTGCGGAGCCGGGCGGAGATTGCGGCGAGGTCGTCGGTCAGCCAGTCCACGTAGCTGCGGGGGTGGTTGGTGTCGCGGTAGGCGAAGCTGGCCAGGTCGTCGAGGATGCTGTCATCGGCGTATTGCAGCCATTGCTGGAGGATGGCGGTGAGGTCGATGAGCTCGCGCAGGTCGTCGGCCTGGTCGGGGTCGAGGATGAGATCGGGCTCGGGCATGGTCGTGGGCCTTCCTGCTGGTGTGCGGGCATGCTGGCATGGCCGTGCGGCGCCTGGCGTGCACGGTTGATAGGTGCGGGCGGGTGATGGCGCCGCGCCGCCTGGCCCGCTGGCAGGCGGCGGGGAGTCCGCCGGGTCAGATGGCGGGCTTGACGCCTTGCGGGTGGTGTCGCGACGATCGGGGTCGGGGAAGGTCGCCTCGCTTGTCCGGCCCAGTTGTGGCCGCCTGAGGGGCCTTCCCCTTGGCGCTGGCGCCGGGGGTTGTGCGGCTGCGGCGGCGTTTGCGGACGTGCTGGGGGACGGTCCAGCGTTCGGCGATGATCTGCCCGGCCTGTTCGGGGGTGACCGGGTTGCCGTTGTTGTCGCAGATCACATACGGCGTGCCGCGCTGCATCACGAGCCAGGCGCGTTCGGCGAGATGGCCGGCGACGACGCAGCAGGCTTTCAGGTGGGTGGCGCCGCGTTCGGTCATCTGCAGGTAGTAGATCCGGGCGAGCTGCGGGTCTTGCTTGCGGGCGGTATCGGCGGCGCGGACGAAGGTGGCGCGCAGCAGCGACGGGCCGGCCTTGCTCATCGGCTGGCCCTTGCGGTCGGTCTCACCGGTCTGGCTCGCGCGCGGGGCCAGCCCGGTGAAGGACTTGAACCGCGCCCCGTCGGGGAACCGGCCCGGCCTGCCCATGGCCGCGACCAGGACCGGGGCGCTGATCTGCGCGAACCCGGGCAGCGACCGGGCGAGCTGGCGGGGATCGACCTTCTTGTAGCGTTTCTCCCGGGCTGCGGCGTGCGCGGCGAGCTCGGCCTGGACGGCCCGCAGCAGCCGCACCTCGGTAGCGACTTCAGCGGCCAGCTCCTCGAACGCCACCGCCGGGTGATCGCCGTACAGCTCAAGCGCCGCCGCCGCGGCCGCCTGCCATTCCCGGGCCCGCGCCGGGCCCTGCTGCTGGTTCGACGCCGTGGCGATCAGCCGGGTGAGCTCGGCCGCGCCGGCGGCCGCCAGCTTGCGGGGATCGGCGTAGCGTTCCAGCACCGCCACGTCGGCCGTGCCCAGGTCACCGGCCAGCGGCGTCATCGGCAGCAGCTGCCGGACCAGGTCCTTGATCCGCACCTTGTGCGTGGCGGCGTCCTTGGTCAGCCGGTCACACGCCCGGACCCGCCGGTCCAGCGCCGCCGCCTGCGCGCCTGCCAGCTCGAGCGGCTGCAGCCCGCGCGGGTCGGCCAGCGGCAGCCGGGCCAGCGTCTCCGCGTCGATCCCATTCGACTTCACGTGCCGGCGCAAGAACCGGCGTAAATCAGCGGCCTTAGCCGACGAAACCCGGTAGACAGCGTGGCCCCGGCGGGCGAAGAACACCGCGATCGGCAGCCACGCCGGCCCGGTCGGCTCGAACACCACCGCCAGCCGCGTGCCTTCCGGCGCGCCCGCCAGCGCAGCCTGCTCCACCGCCGACAGCGACGCCGCCGTGGGCACGCACGACGACCGGCACACCTGCTGGCCATCAGCCTCCAGCACCCGCACCGAATGCCGCGACGCGATCCCCAGATCGATCCCCACCAGCCGCCGGGACGCCGGCTGGTCCGCCTGCTGCTGCCTCATCATCACCTTCTCCTATGTCGTCCGGATCGTTCACTCCGGCGGCGCAGCAGACAGCAACATCCATCGGCCACGGTCCCAAGGCGCAAGAGCCAGCCAACGGCTCCCACTCATGTGCTGCAACCGGGCCAGACCCTTGCCGGGCTGGCCCACTTCCCTCATCCGGGTCATCCGTGGCCAGGCCAGCAGTGGCAATCAAATCCACGAGGCCCGACACTCACGTCGACCTCAGAACCCAACGCGTCGCCACCTACCGGACCAGCCGGGGATGCTCATGCAACCCTGGAACCCGGAGCTGATCAAGCACCGGAGTTCCTTACATGAACCCGCGACCCCTTGACCCCCAGCTACCGGCGGGCAACCACCCTGCCTGCCATCTCCCCAGATCAGCGCACACGCGACAGTCCACCGACGTCCGCCGGAATCCAGCCGGGTACAGGGCCGTTGCTGTACCCCTGTGCTGTACGAGCCCCTCCCCTGCGAGATCAAACCGGCGGCGCCGGGAGCGGCGAGCGGTGGCCGGCGGCGTAGACGACCAAGTCGCCGTGGAACGAGCGAGTCCGCACCATGAAGATCAGCCGCCGAACGAGCGCCCCCGACTTTTACACTACGCAGTTGAGGAAGAACTGCTTGATCGTCAGTCTTCCGGGTTCTGCCCAGCTGTCTGGTCGTCGGGCGGGGTGTCGATGACGGGCACGGGCTCGAGGCCGATCTTCTCGGCGATCCGGGTCAGCAGCACGTCCTGCGCGCCGAGGTGGCCTTGCACGTGCGCCACTTCGTGCAGGGTTGCGCTCACGTCGTGGAATGTCGCCTCTGAGCGCTTGTCCGCTGCGGCGGCCTTTGCGCCGGGTCCTGTCCATTGCGGGCAGTGATCGCGCAGCTGGGTGAGCCCGGCGTCACCTGATTGCGGCTTGGCTCTCCATCCGCCAAGGTGGTGGGGACCGGTTCCTCATCACCGTGCCACCGCAGCAGGGTCGCTGGGGTGACGAAGAACGCGCCCCAGCGGGCGCGAGGCAGCACCGCACGCCGCTTCGCGGCATAGACCAGAAACCAGCAACACGGCCTGCCAGCCTCCCGGACCAAGATCCCCTCTCGTCGGCAAACGCGCAGGTAAGGCCCCGAGCCTGGGCCCTGAAGCCCCACACGCGCCGGCGTTTGCAGCTGGCTGACTTGGGCCCTTGGACACGGGTGCCGCGTGCAGGTATTGTCGGCGTGTAGCTCCGGACCCTGACAGCCGCCCCCGCAAGAAGGACGGGAACAGCCGAGATCCGGAGTTTTTCGGTGCCCTGAGCCGACAAGGCACAGCGGCCAGAAAAGGGGCTGCCCGCGATGAACTGAAAACCAGCTTCTCGCAGGCCCGAGTACGTATCGAGGTCCATATGAGCGCGCAAGGCAATGTCCACAGGTCCCGGTTCAAGGTGCACGCCGCCGCGGACGCCGAGTGCGGCGGTTTGGAGTATGTCGAGGCCACCAGTAACCGGACGGTAACGCCGGACCAGGCAATGGCAATCGCGGCTCAGTTCCCGGAGAGCGTCGGCCTTCGCGTGCACAGGTTCATCGGGCGCCGCGGCGCGAAGGAGATGGCCGAGGTCGTGTTCCGTGCCTATCTGTGCCCGAAGAAGCCGAACCGGGGCGTGCATGAGGGAGGGCTCAAGCGCTACTGGTCGTTCCTCCAGCACGCCAAGCGCCTCGGCCACGAGGTCCACTACGATCCGGGCCACTTGCACGGCTCTCCCGAAATTATTCCTTCGGAAGATGACTTCGAGAGCCGGCTTTGGACTCTATTGCTGTTTCCCGCGGTAGGTTGATTGTGGGAATAGCCGCCGTATCGCGGTAAAGCCGGGCACGCGGTGCGGCTCATTCGCGCGGTTCTTGAAGTCGCAGCGACAGCAGGCTGGCCTGGGTGCGCAGGCAGGCGAGCACGGCGCCGACGCGGCGGTCAACGAGGTGTAGGTGCCGAAACTTATGCCACCAGGCGATATTCGTGGATGACACCACCCGCGCGGTCATACCGCCGGACCCGGAAATGATCCAAGTCGGTGATGCCATCTGGCAGCGGCCGCGGTGGCGCGGCCTGGTCCAGGGCGCGGTGCGGCCGGTGCGAATTGTGGAAGTCCTCGTACTCCCGCAGCACCATCATCAGGTGGCGCAGGTTCCAGATCAGGGTCCGGTCCAGCAGCTCACGTCGGCAGCTGCCAATCCACCGTTCCATGATCGAATTCATTCGCGGTGCCTGAACGGCGGAGCGGATGACCCGGATCCCGGCCGCCTGGAACACGGCATCGAACGCCTGGGTGAAGCAGACGTCCCGGTCATGCAAGACGAACTTCGCTCGTGCCCCGGCTTCCCCCAGGTCCATGAGCAGGTTCCGGGCTTGCTGGACGACCCAGGACTGGACCGGGTGCTCCGTGGCGCCCAGGACCCGGACGCGCCGGTTGCCGTGCTCGATCACCGCAAGGACGTACACCTTCGTGCCATTGAGCAGGTCAGCGGTGAAGAAGTCCAGCGCCAGGATCCCCCTGCGCCTGCGACCGCAGGAATTCCGCCCAGCCAGGGCCGTCCCGGCGGGGCGCCGGGTCGATCCCGGCGTCCTTGAGGATCTGCCAGACCGTTGACGGCGCCACCGTGATGCCGAGCGCCGCGAGCTCGCCGTGGACGCGGCGGTAGCCCCACGACTCATTCTCCCGGGCCAGTCGCAGCACCACCGACCGAACATTACGGTGCGTCGGCGGACGTCCGGAGCGGCCGCGGCGCGACAGCCGCGCCCAGCGGCGACGGACGATGTCGCGATGCCACCGCAGCGCGCGCCTTGGCCATCAGGCTCGCGACGTCTTCGTCACCAGTCACTGCTGCAGCCTTCGCACCGCAATCTTGCCGCAAGGGGCTGACCCGTCCAGACAAAAAGAGCGCGAGAGGAGGCGCTGCGGCGGCTCACGGAGGCCCGGGAGCGTGGCGAGTGCCCCTTCGGCGAACTCCAGCCGGGCGATTCGGCGCTCAAGGTCCGCGCCGCCGTTGCCCGGCACCGCACGGGCTTCAGGCCGCTGCTTGCGGGGGGAACGTCTCGGACGTCCCGGCGCATCTGCCATGGCTACGTTGACCTGCCATCCGGGAGGCGGGGTAACCCACGAGCCACCGTCCGGTAATCCTCCAAGAACAGGTGAGAAATATTGATGAAACATACGAAATATTGGTGAAACACAAAGGCCCTAGGGCCAGATGGTGGTAGAGATCCAGACAGTCCCACATGGATCTTTCGCACGGAGACACTTCACACATTTCTTCGCGCGTCTGCGCTTCTCTAATTCGTGCTACTGACTGGTAATATAGCTGGTAGGAGGTGAGGGTAATGGCCGCCAATGAAGCTCAAATGAGTAGTACCGCTCGCGACTACTGGGACAAACCCGAGGAATTAGCGTACGCCTGCGGGGTCGTTGGCAAGAAGCGCCAGGATGACCCGGCGCACAGGTGGTATCGCCTGCCGAGCCTGGAGAGTTTCACCGCCGGGTGCTCGTGCGGTTGGGTGTCGCCTGAGCGCGACACGTTCGATGAGATGAGCCACGATCTCGATCGGCACCTTGACGCTGCGCGGCAAGCAGCGACGGGACCCGCGTAGCTCGATCGCTTGGTCCTCAAGGCGATTCAGAGAAAGCCGGTTCGGGTGCTGCTCGCCGGGGCTCTGTACAGGTGCGCGAGTGGCTCGGCGTGCGCCGGGCAGGCCTTCCCAAGGCTAAGCCCGGCGCGGTCGCCGGCCCAGGGATCCTGTCGGTGCCGAGAACTCGGCTGCGGCCCGTGACCTGGGGTTCGTCGTTCGGCAGACGAGCCCACCGTCAGATCGGCAGGATCGGGCCTCGTGGCTCTCCGACTGCTGTATCTGGTCTTCGTTCGGCTCCTGGGCTGGCTGGTGCTGCTCGGCCGATCCGATCGGTCCAAGGACATCGAGATCCTGGTGCTGCGCCACCAACTCGCGGTGTTGCGCCGGCAGGTCGCCCGGCCTCGTCTGTCATGGGCCGACCGAGCGATGGTGACAGCGCTGACCCGGGTCCTGCCGAAAGCTCGCCCACTCCGGATGCTGGTCACGCCGGGCACTCTATTGCGCTGGCACGCCGACCTGGTGAAGCGGCGCTGGACGTACAAGCAGCGGAGACAAGGTCGCCCTCCGACCCGGCCGACGGTCCGCGGACTGGTGCTGCGGCTGGCGGCCGAGAATCCCACCTGGGGGTATCGGCGCATCGCAGGAGAACTGGCCGGGCTGGGCCGCAAGGTTGCGCCATCGACGGTATGGGCGATCTTGAAGAGGGCCGGTATTGACCCGGCACCGCGACGATCTGGCCCCAGCTGGAGCGATTTCCTCAAGGCTCAGGCAACGGGGATCTTGGCATGTGACTTCTTCCACGCCGAGACGATCACGCTAGCGCGGTTGTACTGCTTTACGGTCGTGGAGCACGCGACCCGCAGGGTCCACGTGCTCGGTGTCACCGCCCATCCGGGCGCCAGCTGGGTCACCCAGCAGGCCCGCAACCTGCTGCTCGACCTCGGCGACCGGGCTGGCCAGTTCACGTTCTTGATCCGTGACAGGGACACTAAGTTCACCGACCGATTCGATACGGTGTTCCAGGCTGAGGGCATTCGGATCATCAAGACGCCCGTCCAGGCACCCCGAGCGAACGCGATCATGGAGCGCTGGGTAGGCAGCGTGCGCCGCGAGATCCTCGACCGGATCCTCATCATCAACGCCGCGCACCTGCGGATGGTCCTCGCCGAGTACGAAACCCATTTCAATACCCATAGACCCCATAGATTCCTCAATCAAGCCAGCCCGCTGCGAGCGCTTCCCGATCCTGTCGACGCCGATATCAAGGTCATCCGACATGACCGGCTCGGTGGCCTCCTCCATGAATATTCGCAGGTCGCATAAGGTGGCCAGACTTTCCGGCCAGCGCTGCGACGACGGCGCGGTCGGCCTACGACAGGCGGGGCCGCCGCCTGTACTGCCTGTTCGTGATGGAGGTCGGCGGCCGCTACGTGCACATCCTCGGGGTGACCGCCAACCCGGACGGGCCGTGGACCACGCAGCAGATCCGCAATCTCCTGATGGATCTCGGCGACCGCGCCGCGGGCTTCCGGTTCCTGGTCCGCGACCGGGCCGGGCAGTTCACCGAATCGTTCGACGCGGTCCTGGCCAGCGCCGGTATCGAGGCCGTGAAGATCCCGCCCCGGAGCCCTCGGGCGAACGCCTATGCCGAAAGGTTCGTGCTCACCGCCCGGACCGAGGTCACCGACCGGGTGCTGATCTTCGGCGAACGGCACCTGCGGACGGTCCTGACCGAGTATGCCCGGCACTACAACGGACGACGGCCCCATCGCAGCCGCCAGCTCCGCCCGCCCCGGCCCGACCACCCCGCCGCTGACCTCTCCCAGCAGCGGATCAAGCGCCGGGCTGTCCTCGGCGGCCTCCTCAACGAATACGAGCGAGCCGCGTAGAAGCCCAGCTCAAGACCAGTGGCCGAGTTCTGGAACCTCACAGGCCTGTCGGGTTCCAAAAGTCGGCCTATCCCTGTGGCCGGGGGCGATAGGTGCGTCATGGCCGTGACGCATGATGATCAGCCGTGTTGTTGCGTCTGCTCTATCTTCGTTCGGCTCTGCGACTGGCTTGTCCTGCTCGGCCGCTCGCCGGCGTCCAAGAACGCGGAACTGCTGGTGCTGCGGCACGAGGTCGCCTTGCTGCGGCGCACCATGTCCAAGCCCCGGCTCGACTGATCAAGCGCCGACCTGTCCTCGGCGGCCTCCTCAACGAATACGAGCAGGTCGCCTAAAAGTCCAGGTCAAGGCCGGTGGCACAGTTCTGGCACCCCCACAGGGTGGGAATCGCCATTTCGGCGGGCAGGAGAGTGCAGGCAAGGAGATCGTGAACAAGCTCGACAAGCTGGGCGCCGGCGATCCGGAGTTTGGGAAAGTGCTCGCCAGGTTCATCACAGCGGACGGGAGCACATCGCCTTTGAAGAGACGGCGGTCTGGCCGGGCCTGCGCGGTCCTCAGCGAACAGGAGGCCCGCGAGCTTGGCGACAAACTCGAAACCGGCAAGAAGAGCGCGCCGACCCGGCCGCGCCCGCACACCCCGGCTGCCGCGGGGGCTGGACCGCGCCGAGACCGCTGCCCTACTGTCCAGCTTCCGCACCGAGCGGGACCGGGCGATCGCAGGCTGATGGTGCTGTCGGGCTTGCGCTCGGCTGAGGTGCTCGGCCTGCGGGTCGCTGACGTTGACATCGCGCGGGTGGGTGCGTGTCACCGGCAAGGGCGGCAAGGAACGCCGGGTCCCGGTCGACCCGGGCGTGGCCGGCCTGATCCAGTGGTCGCGGCCGCAGTCAGCCACCGCACCGGCCAGCCCATCGCCGCCTCCACCCCGAAAGAACGCATCCAGACCGTCGGCAGCTTCCTGGACGCGATCGCCGGCGCGGCGGCACTGGCCGCGTGCCAGCGGGCCATCGAGCAGGGTGACACCGTGCAGTTGCCGCAGGCTGTCCAGGCGCTGCAGGACGCGGCCGGGGCGCCGGTCATGCCGCCCGCCAGCGCGGGCGCCCGGCCTGGCCCGGGGCTGCAAACGCGGATCGTGACCGGGGGTGGGGGAGTGTGCGTCGAGATTGCCTGCGCCCTGTTTCCCGGGTGTAGGGCGCCTGGGTCAGCCGCCGGGCTGGTGGCCGGTAGAGGCAAACATGAGCAGGCCCAGGCAATCCGCGCGCCTGGGACACGTCGACCGGGTGGCCGGCCAGCTCGGACAGGAACGCCTCGAGCGGCCATGTCGTGAGGTGCCCGTACCGGGCCAGGAAGACCCCGACCGTGTCGAGCCGGTACTGGTTGCGGGAGTCCATCAGCGCGTAGGCGGCGAGCTGGAAGATGTCGCTGAGCGGCAGCTCCGGCCGGGCCGTGGTTTTCAGGTCGAGCAGCAGGCCGCCCGCGATCAGGTCGGCGTCGGCGGGCACGAGCTGTGAGGCGGAGAAGTGGGGGCCGATCGCCCACATCCGGTGCGGGCGGCGAGCTCGGGCAGGAGGCGCTGTTCGAATACCCGCCGGAAGCAAGCGAGCTGGCCGACCGCGGCGGGCGGGGCAGGGGCGAGCACATCGGCCGGGGCGACGGCCTGGCCGCGGAGCCGCTGCAGCGCCCCGCGGTCCACCTCGGCCGGGCCGCCGCGGCACACAGCGGTGAACAGCGCCAGTGCCCAGCTGGTGCGCGCGACCAGGTCCCAGTCCGGGCACGGCAGGAAGGCGGCCGGGCCGTCGAATCCGGCCGGGTTACCGGCCGTCTCGCCGGTGGTGAGGTCCGAGAGCGCGGCGAGCGCGCCGGTCGCGTCGACGCCGCGGGACCGGGCGAGCTGCGCCCCGGCGACCGGGACAGCGGGCACGGACGGCGGGTGTATCCGGGCCATCAGGTTCAGGCGAGGTGCCTGTGGTGTGCCGGGCTGAACCGGATGCGCAGCACGGTGGGGATGGTGTCGAGTTCGAGGGCGGTGCGCAGGTGAGCGAGGGCCTCGGTTTCGATGCGGGTGCGCAAGGTGGCGGGGTCGGCGTGGTCTTCTGCGGTGACTGACAGTTGCAGCCGGGGCGCTGCCGGGGATCCTTGCAGTGCGGCGCTGGCCCGGTGGATGCCGGGGTAGTTTTCGAGTTCGCCGGTGATCGCGTCGATGGCTGCGGCGGCGGGCAGCACCGTGACCCCGTGGGTGCGGTCGGGTTCGAGGGACAGGCGGCGCACGGGATGGGTGCGGGTCTGGGCGGCTAGCCACCACAGCGCCAGCAGCGCGATGACGGCGGCGGCCACGGCGGCCACGGGCCACACCCACGGATGCCCGGTTGGGTAGCGGGTTTGTGCGTGGCTGAGCAGCGGCGCGGTGGAGCGGCCCAGGACGGCGGGGAATGCGCCCAGGCTGCGGGCCAGGGCGGCACCGCCGCCGGCGAGGAGGATCAGCCCGATGAGGATGAGCCCGGCGCGGCTGATGCGCGCGGTGTGACGTGTCATCGCTATCCGCCTGCCTTGCGGCGTAGCCGGACCTTGACCCGCGGCGGCCAGAGCGGGTCGAGCGCGGCGAGGCGGGCCTGAACGGCAGTATGCAGGCTCTCGCGCAGGCCGGCGGTGTCGCGCAGCCGGGTGGTGGCGCGCACGCGGACGGAGCGCATCCGGGCTTTTGCCCGCGCGCGGTCGATGCCGTCGGCCTCTTCGGCGAGCCGGGCGAGTGAGCGGCGCAGGCTGCGCCGTGGCACGCCGGTCACCACCGACTCGTCCCCGGAGGCGAGCGGGATGGCCCGCGCCCGGCCTGGGATCAGGCCGGTCAGCACCAGCACGAGGCCGATGAACGCGACCGCCGCGGCAACGGCAAGCGTGGCCGTGTGGTCCCAGTGCGTGTCCTGCAACGGTCCGGCGAAATAGCGGTGCGGCAGCTTCCACAGCGGGCGGCCAAGCGCGGCGGATGCCGCTTGCACGGCGCCCAGAATCCCCGCCGCGGCCAGCACCGCCGCGACCAGCACCCCCGGGATGGTTCGCCGGGGCCGGAACTGCCGGCGGGCTTTGCGACGTGGGCCGCGGCGTGACCAGGCTTCGGCCCGGGCCGGGCGCGGCGGCCCGGCGGCAGGGGGCAGCACCTGGGTGCCGCCCTGGCGGCTGGCGATGTCGTTCACAATTTCCTCCCGCGCAGCAGCCGGGCCACCTCGATGTCCACGTGGCGCACCTCCAGGCCGGTCAGGCCGGTGACCCGCTCAATCACGTGCCGGCGCACCTCGCGGGTGAGGGCGCGGACCGGGGCCGGGTAGGCCAGGGACAGGCGCAGCTCGATCATGGCCAGGCGGCCGTCGATACGCGCGGAGACACGCGCCGTCCCCTCGCCGGTTTCGCGGCCGATCGCGACCCCGATCAGCTGCCGGGCGGCCCCGCCGGCCTGTTCGACCTCGGCGACCGCCCGGGCGGCCAGCCGGGTAACCACCCGGTCGGCGATAGCGGTCTGGCCCCGCTGTTCGGGCGCCGGCAGCCTAGCCACCGCCGCATCGACGGCGTTCATCGTGGCCGCCGGTTTCGGCTGACGAACAGCCCGCCGAGGTCAAGTTCGCCGGCCAGCGCCCGCCCGGCCAGGTAACCGGCCAGGCCGAGCACCAGCACGATCACAAACGCCGCCACGCCGCCGAACGCGCCGGCGAAGCCCAGGGCGACTCCGAACACCAAGCCGAGGATCGGCATGATGCGAACCTCATCCATTGGCAGATTCCTCTCTTGCCTTACTCCGCTGGCCCGGCCACGCCGTGCCACTTCAGCGCCGCCGCAGCGACCGGAGGCGCCGGGCGCCGTCCCACTAGCGCCGGCGACGGCGCCGGTGAGCAGTACTGGTGGTCCCGGCACCGTCGGGCAGCCCGGTCATCCGTGCCCGCCACTGCCGCAAACCCCTCGGCCAACGCCTCGGGGTCACCACCAAGGCCGGGACGATGAGCCCGGACCCAGGCCCGGAACGCTGACCGGCCGGATAACCCTGCGTGGGTCACGGCCGGCCGGGCCTCTCCTGTTCTGCTTCGGCCACGGCGATATCGCCGATGACGACATGCACCACCCGGTCCGGCACCAGTGGCGCCACGGCCTGCCGGACCTGCGCGGCGACCTCCGGCAGCGGCAGCCCGTACCGGGCAACCACGCAGACCTCGACCTCCCCGGCCCGCACCGCCACGCCGGACACGGTCCGGCCCGCCAGATAGGTGGCCACCGGGATACCGGGTGTTTCAGTCAGCCCGGCTACGGCGGGGCACCTGGTCACGGCTCCCACGATCCGGTCCGCGAGCCCGGCCACCTCCGCCGGTGCCGGGTCGTCCCGGCCGGTCATTGGACGCGCTGCCCCCCCGCGTCAGGCTCTTCGCCGGGCAGGTGAATGTCGTCCACACTGATGTTGACTTCGGTGACCTCCAGCCCGCACATCCGTTCCACCGCGTTGATCACGTTGCGGCGAACCGCGGCAGCCAGATCCGGGATGGCCACGCCGTACTCGACCACCAGGTCGATATCGGCGGCGGCCTGCCGCTCGCCGACCTCGACTGCCACCCCCTGGCTCTCGCTGGCCCGGGCGCCCGGGACCATCTGACGCACGGCCCCGACCATGCGCGCGGCCCCGGCGCCCATCGCATACACGCCCTCCATCTCGCGGGTTGCCACCGCGACGATCTTCGCTACGACCAGATCGGCGATGGTCGTACGCCCGTGCTCGCTCCCTAGTGCGGTTCTCCTGCCCGGTTGCCCCTCCTGCGCGGCTGCCGTACGGGTTGTCACGGTGGTCGTCTCAGTTGCCGGTGTGCTCACCGTCTCGCCTCCCTCACGTCGGTGTCTGCTTAAAGTCCCTGCCGCCAGCGCCCGGCACCGTCCGTAGCGTCGCTTGAGTTGCGTCGCTGCGGTAGCGGGCCTTGCAAGCAAGACACGGCGCCGGCGCCGGACGTCACGGGCCCATCGATGTGATCTGCGTCACATTCAGCGGGGTTTATCTTCTGTGGCTAGGGCATACGGACCGTGCGATGCGCTGGCCACCGGGGTCAGCGGTCCTCCTGCTCCCCAGGGTTGGAGCCTGGCATGGCGAGGGCACGGCGAAGGGATGCCGCATGCGGCGGGGGTCTGTCCTGGCCGCCATGCGTCACCCTCGATGACGCCACCCTTGTCGTCCGGGCCCGCGAAGGGGACATCACCGCGTTCGAGGCCCTCGTCCGCCGCTACCGGGTCCCCGTATACCGGATCGCGGTGCGCATCCTCACCGACCCCGCCGGCGCCGCCGACACCGCCCAAGAGGCCTTCATCACCGCCTGGCGGTGCCTGCATGACATCCAGGCCGAACAGGCCTTCGCCGCCTGGCTGTACCGCATCGCCGTCACGCGCGCGCTGAACGCCGCACGCGCCCGCCGGCCGCAGCTGCCCCTCGACGAGACGGCCGCGGGCCCGGACCGGTCCCCCGGACCCGAGGAGCACGCGCTAGCCGGCGGCCTGCGGGCCGCGCTGGGATGCGCGCTGAACCACCTGACACCCGCGCAGCGGGCCTGCTGGATACTGCGGGAAATGGAGGGCATGTCATATGAACAGGCCGCCACCATCTTGCATACGACTCCTGGTGCGGTCCGCGGACGGCTGCACCGGGCCCGCTCCCAGCTGGCAGAGGAACTGAAAGCATGGCGGTGAACCCGGCCGGCGACCGCCTCCCCTGCGGCCACCACATCGACCAGCTGTGGAACCACCTCGCCACAGGCGCTCCCGACCAGCACGCCCAAGGATGCGAGCACTGCCAGGCCGCCGCCGCCGAGATCCGCCCGCTGCTCACAGCCACCACCGAGCTGGCCGCCGAACCGGTGTCCCCCCCAGATGACCTTTCCGGCCGGGTCATGGCCGTGATCCGGGCCCGGATTCACCCCGCTCCCCGCATCCCGCTGCCCGGCCCGGCAGGCATGCGGCTCGACATCAGCGAGCGTGCCGCCGCCATGGTCCTGCGCGCCGCGGGCGACACCGTCGATGGTGTACACGCCCGAAGCTGCCGCCTCTTCCCGGCCGCCCACGACACGAACACCTCCACCGGCCTCCAGCTGACCATCAGCCTCCGCTACGGCGTGCCCGCCCTCACCGCCGCCAGGGCCGTGCGCCGCGCGGTGCACGCCGCCGCCGGCCGCCAGCTCGGCCTCACCCTCGGCCGCATCGACATCGAGGTGGCCGACATTCACCTCACCTGACATCCTTTTCCGTGGGCAGGCGCCCGGGCACCCCCGAAAAGCCTCGCGCTTGGTCCCCGCAGGGGGACGGGCAACTTGCTTGCCAGCCAGGCCGATCACGTTCTCCAGCGAGCGTCGTGGTCGTCATCGGCCCGGCGTAGCCGCAGCGAGGATCGGCCGGGTCCCGACCAAGATCACTCTTGAGGAACTCTGCAAAATCTCCTCGTGCCCGGACGGCCAGCGATGCGGCGTCTGGCCGCTGGGTCGCCAGGATCAGGTTGACCCCGAACGCGGGGCCGATCTTGGCGCAGAACTCGGCGTCTTCCTTCGCCTGCTTGGCGTACCGGCTGGTGAACAGGTTCTGCACTTCGTCGATCCCGCAGTACAGCGGCCACAGCCGCAGGCTGCGGCGGGACGCTATCTCCCGGGCGATTTTCCGGTCGGGGCAGATTTCCCGCGGTAGGTTCCGCATCCGGACGGTGCGCTGGCGGAGCTTGAGCGGCTGATGAAGGCGCCACCGGCCGGGCTGGATCAGCGGGTGCGGCATAGGGCTGGGCAGGCCTCGTGACCCGAGCGCGCGCGGCGAGGTAAACCAGCCGGCTCGGGTGGCCGTCACATCCGCAGCAACCACCGGATCCTGCGGAGGACACATCGTGCGAATCATGCCCAAACTTGGCGTAACCGCCGCCACCGTAATGTGCCCGGCCGGCCTGATCCTGCCGTTTGCTGGCCCGGCCTCGGCCTCTACGGCCTGTGTGGCGCCGAAGGGCGGCAGCTGCCAGCGCGCCGTCCACCACAAGGCCGGGCACCGGAAGGCCGAGCACCACTCGAAGGGTGAGCACCACTCCAGGCACCACGAGCATCACAAGCGCTGCCACGAGCACCACCACGACGACCACGAGCAGGACGACTAGAGGCGGGGGGCCGAAGGCCGGGCGCCGAAGGCCGGGCGCTGCACTGACTCCCGTGGCGCCCGGCCTTCACAAGACAGCGGTGTGCCCGGCTGCCTGGACGCGGCGGCCGGGCACACCGCCGCGGAGGCTAGCCGGAAGACCGCCGCCGCAGCGCCCACGCGGCGGCCACAGTCACCGGCACCCACACCGCGAACAGGACCCAGTCGGCCGCGGAGGGCCGCCCGTCCCGGTGGGAGCCGATGGTCAGCGGCCAGTCGAACCACATGAGCAGCGCGATGGCCCGGCCGACCGCCCGCCAGGCCGGGTGCAGGCGGGTGGTCGTCCGGGTGATCGCACCGTCCGGGTCGCGCCGGGTGGTGACCCGAATCGAGTGCGACCTCACCGTCCTGTGGGGCTCCATTACTGGATCTGGCCTGGGCGGCCAGCCGGGTTTGGGATCATCGCTGAGTGATCTTTTCGGTCATCTACCTGATCGTGCGCTGTCTGCTCGGCTGGCTGATGGTGCTGGCCCGGCGTGAGGTGTCCAAGGATGCCGAACTGCTGGTGCTCCGGCACGAGAACGCGGTGCTGCGCCGCCAGATCGGCCGGGTCCGCTACCAGCTGGCCGACCGGCTGTGGCTCTCGGCGCTGTCCCGGCTGATCCCCGGTGCCGCTGGGGCGAGGTGTTCGCCGTAACCCCGGCAACGCTGCTCGCCTGGCACCGGCGACTGGTCACACGCAAATGGGACCACACCAGCCGGCGTCCCGGACGGCCGTCCATAGCAGCCGCGATCCGCAAGCTCGTGATCCGCATCGCGACGGACAATCCGACCTGGGGTCACCGGCGCGTGCAAGGCGAACTCGTCAAACTCGGCCACCCAATCGCCAGCTCCACGGTGTGGCAGATCCTGCACGCTGCTGGGATCGACCCCGCACCCCGCCGCACGGGCCCGACCTGGAAGCAATTCCTGACCGCCCAGGCCCGCGGCATTCAACCGCGCTCGGCCCGGTCCACCGGCCACTGCTGCAGCTCCTGCTGATCGGCGGGCTCGTCCTCGCGGTGCCGTGGTGGGCGCATCGTCGGCGCCGCGCCCGGGTCCGCGTGCAGCGGACCATCGAGGCCTGGCCGCGGGCCGCCGAACGTATCGGCCTGGCCGGATCACAGATCACCTCCCCCGGCGCCGGCATCTCCACCATCACGCAGCCCGCCGAGCTTGGCGTGTCGAAGACGGCAGCCCGGTCCGCGTACCGCTGCTGCGTCGGCACGAGGCCCGGTCGAGTTGGCTGGGTGTGGGCTCTCCGCGGTTGGCGAAGTACCTGTGTCGAGATCTAGGGTCACGCCATGAGTCTGCGGCAGTACCTGGCCGACATCGGCCTCAAAACCATGAGCCGGGTCCACCGGACCATCGTTCACTCGAGTGGCGGTCGGGTGCTGGGCTCGGCTTTCGGGATGCCCGCCGTCGAATTGCACACCGTGGGGCGCAAATCGGGCCGGCCACGCTCGACCATGCTCACTGCGCCGGTCGTCGACGGTGACCGGGTCGTGCTGGTGGCCTCCAAGGGAGGAGATGACCGTGACCCTGACTGGTACCGCAATCTGGTGGCTTGTCCCGAGATCGAGCTGACTATGGCTGGCCGGCGCCGGCCCATGCGGGCCCGCCGGGCGTCGCCGGATGAGAAGGCCGAGCTGTGGCCCCGAGTAGTGGCGGCCTACAAGGGCTACGGCGGTTACCAGCGCCGCACCGAGCGCGACATCCCGTTGGTCGTCTGCGAACCGCGCTGAACGCTCACCGCGTATCGCTTCCGCTATTGCCGCACACCGTGCCTATGCGCTGGCGTGGTCAGGTCCAGATGGCGCAGGGCAGGCCGCCGCTGAAGGTCTCGGGTGGGCCAGGCGCGGGCCGTGCCTGGCAGTGGGCGACGCGCCGGGCTGACCAGGCTGCTACGGCAGCGTCCAGTACGTCGTCAATGGCCGCCTTCTCGCCAGCCACACCTAGGTCCTCAGCCAGGAGGATGCCGGCCGTGGCGAGCAGCTGCTGGCGTTGGGATGCGCCTGGCCAGGTGGACGTGCTCAGACGCAAGGGTTCACTAGCGAGCTGGGCGAAGCTAACCTCGGGACGGACCTCAATGACCCTGCCCGGTGCGTGGCGCACCCACCGATCGACATCGAGGATTGTGGGCTGCAGGGCGAACGCCTGCCGCGAGATGCCTTCTCCCGCGAGCTGCCGGTTCTCGGCCGAGGCCGTGTCGTAATCGCTGGCCTCCAGGGCCGCTCGAACCGGAGTGATAAACACCGAGGCCAATCGCGGTCCGATGACCTTCCGCACGAGCTCGTCCGCCGCCGGCGGCGCGCATAGGGCAGCACGATCGGAATATCCACTCCAATGACCACCTCCAGCGGCCCGTACATCTCAGCCTGATCGACGAGATGCCGATCTTGGGCGTCATGCCACGATGATGGTCCTCCGCCAGCTAGTCACGGAGCGTGGTGGCCGCTCCGCTGGGTTGCGCGCGCCGAGCCGCCGTTCGGTACGTTATGGCTAACCACCAACTGCGATCAGGGCTCCCGGGCGAACACATATGCCGAGCGTTGGATCTTGAGCCCGCGCCG
Organism: uncultured Actinomycetota bacterium; assembly: GCA_963820395.1. Lineage (GTDB taxonomy): Bacteria > Actinomycetota > Actinomycetes > Streptosporangiales > Streptosporangiaceae > DATFVJ01. Next base: position 194,866 of record CAWGAE010000007.1, read on the forward strand.
CGAGCTGACCGATCGGATGCTGATCGTTAGCCGCCATGGAGCATGCGCGGACGGTCCACATAGATCATTTCAATGACCATCGGCCCCACCGGTCTCTGGGCCAGAACCCACTGTCCGGGCTGACCCCATCGTCACCGTCAGCCGATGATGTCGCCGTCGTGCGCCGCGATCGGCTGGGCGGACTCATCCACGAGGACGAATACCCGCAGGTCGCATAGCGTGGATGGGATTTCTCGGCACCCACAGGCGCAGGACCAGGATCTCGATGTCCTTGGACCGGCTGGAGCGGCCGAGCAGGACAAGCCAGCCGAGCAGCCGAACGAAGATCAGATACAGCAGTCGAAGAGCCACGAGGCCCGATCCTGCCGGGCAGGCAGTGGGCACATCCGGCCAACGGGCAAACCCCAGGTCACGCCCATAGCCGAGTTCTCGGCACCCACACGCTCCGGCGCACGATCCAGCGGGAGATCGAGGACAACCTGTCCGAGAAGATCCTGTTCGGCGAGCTGAGGGCCGGCCAGATCGTCACGGTCGATGTGCAGGGCACCGGGCCGGAAGCGCAGTTCACGTTCGAGGGCGTGGCCAAGCCCGAGGCCGTGCCCGAAGCGCCGCCCGCGGTGATTTGAGAGCAAGGCGGGACCGACGGGCGACTGACCAACGGCGAGTAGCACCACCACCCGGGCAGCGGTTAAACAGCCGCTCCTGGGGCGTTCTGCAGTCGCTGACACGGCTTCGGCGTGGGCCGCCAAGGTGTCGGACCCCGCGTACGCGCCGAACTCCAAAGGCGGCGCGCAAGCCGACACCGCGCGCTACGGCCAGCCGCCGGGCTGGCTGCTGCTCGAATTCAGCATACGCCGACTCCTCGCCCAGAGTCGGCCGACCACAACACGGGCACTCACATGGGCTGCTTCCAGGCGGTCGAGCAGTGGATGAAAATAGACCATCCCGGCGTAGGGCTGCCAGCGGGACACCGCCTGCGCGGCGGCGTCGTAGTCGAGCGGGGGCTCAAGGCCCAACCATCGGGCCAGATTGTTTCGGGCACCGACGTCATCGCTGGGAAAGACGTGCAGGCAGCCAAGCCCGCGTAGGAGTACGTACTCGGCGCTCCGGCGTCCGATCCCGCTCAGGCTCATCAGTCGTGAGACCACCTCGTCGTCCGCGAGGCGATCGAAGCCCTCCAGGTCGAGACGCCCGTCCCCCACCGCTTCGGACTGCGAAATGATGGTTGTTGCCTTGCGGTAGCTGAAGCCGAGATCGCGGAGCGCCCGCGGCTCAAGGCCAGCGAGGTCGTCAGGACGCGGAAAAGCGTGAATCACCGTGTCGCCCATGCGGACGGCTTCCCCGTAGGTTGCGGCCAGACGGTTGAGCAGACTCAGTCCAGACTCCAGCGAAAGCTGCTGAAAGGCAACTGCATTGACGAAGCCTTCGAAGACGCTCGGAAAGCGCGGTGGCTTCAGGCCTCGGAAGCGCTGGACGAGGGGTCCAAGCACCGCGTCGTCCCTGGCCATGCGATAGAAACCCGACAGGTCGACCTGGACCCCGAGTATGCGCTCGATGCTTGCCCGCACGTCCTCCTTGACTGCATTCCCCATCCAATCATCCTGGAGAGTGAAGGCCAGAGTGGGTGTCTGCATATCGCAGCTCTGAGTGATGGAGAACACTGCGGCTCCGTGAGTGAGCGCAAGAGCGCGCTGGTATGACGCTCCATCGCAGCGGTCGATCGTATTCCTCGGGCGTCGGCGCAATGCCCACACGGTGAAGTCGAGTCGAAACGGCGACAGAGATTTGATCCCTATGGAGCGGCTCACTTCGCCCTCAACCGTGCCGCCTTCGTTCTCCCGGTCCACCTCGCGACGTAGCAGGTCCCCGGTCCTGCGCGGGCGCACTGATGAGGTGATGACTTGCCATCGCCGATTCCGCTCCCGACAAGTCAGACCGTTGCCACAACCAGGCCGCCAACCCGGCGAGCGCATCCTCGAAGACGGGTGCCTCAGCGGCGCGACGCGCAACGCAGCGCCCCGGCGAGAAACGCGCCGAGGGCGTTGAACCAGGCGAGTCGTGCGGCTCTGGGTCGCACCGTGCGATACTGCCATTGTGGGCATCATCAGGCTGAGCGACGCCCCCTGGGTACAACCGCGATCGACTGGTGGCGGAGCCACTCATCGAGGGCTCGCAGTCCAACGTCCGGATTATCCGGCTCAGCCCGGGCCAGACCCTGCCTCCCCACCGGCACGGCTCGTCGGATCTCATGCTCTTCATCGTGGAAGGCGAGGGGGTCCTCGATACCGACGATGGCACGGTCGCATTCGGAGCGGGTTCCCTTGCTTTCTACCGTGGTGATGAGGAGTTGTGCCTGTCCAACGAAGGTCGAACCGGTCTCACCCTGCTCGCCTTTCTCGCCCCGCCATTCCCGCCCCGCTCCGAGGCGTGAGCAGCGACGGAGACGTGCGGAGAGCAGTTGACTGATGCCTGACCGTGACGACCAGCCCGCTGAGGAACTGCCCGCGCCGACAGCGTCAGGAATCTCCCCGGACGGGGTGCAGAGCTTCCGGTCGCAACTGACGGAGGGCGAGGATGTCGTCGATCCGACGACGTGGGCCGGGTCGATCTCCCAAGTGCAGGGCATCGCTCCCCGCGTGCGCATCGGTCGCAGCAGGTGGTTCAACCTGCTCTGGTTGCTACCCATCGGGTTCGTCGTCTTGATCGTCGCCGTGGCGGCCGCGAAGGGACTTCGCAACATGCCATCGGTGGAGCGTTTCATCGTTCGCTATCCCGGCACCATCGAGACGGCCAGCGCCACAGCCAGTCCTGGGCTGCCGGTCTGGGTCGGAGTCCAGCACTTCCTCAACCTGTTCCTGTTGATCTTCATCATCCGGTCCGGGCTGCAGATCCTCAGTGACCACCCTCGGCTGTACTGGACGAGGCACAGCACCCCTGGCAAGGACTGGTTCCGCATCCAGAAGCCGGTTCCTGCCGACCCCTTGTGGACGGCGAAGCAAGACTCCATCAGCCTGCCGCGGCAGCTTGGACTGCCGGGACTCCGCCACTCGATCGGCCTCGCCCGCTGGTGGCACCTGGGGACCGATTCGCTCTGGTTGCTCAATGGTCTCGTCTTCTACGTCCTGTTGTTCACGACCTCTCAGTGGCGCCGCGTGGTGCCTACCACCTGGGCCGTGTTCCCTCACGCGCTATCGGTGCTGATCCAGTACCTGTCGTTGCACTGGCCGACCGAGAACGGCTGGGTCGCGTACAACAGTCTTCAACTGCTCGCTTACTTCATCACGATCTTTGTCGCCGCACCACTCGCGCTCATCACCGGGCTCGGCATGTCACCGGCCCTGTCCACCCGTTTCAAGCGGATCAGCAAGCTCCTGAGCATCCAGACGGCACGATCCCTGCACTTCCTGGTGCTGGTCTGGTTCCTCGTGTTCATCGTGAGCCACGTCACTCTTGTGTTCGCCACAGGACTGCTCAACAATCTCAACCACGTCTATGCGGCCCGCAACGACGACAGTTGGATTGGCTTCGCGGTCTTCGCGGCGTCGATGGTCGTGTGCATCGTCGGCTGGGTCGCGGCGACCCCGTTGACGCTGCGTCACCCCCGCGTCGTGCAGCGAGTCGGCTTCGCGCTGATCGGCCCGGCTCAGCGCCTCTTCGAGCACGTGGATTCGACACCGGGTGAGTACAGCGAGAAAGACATCTCACCGTACTTCTGGCACAACGGGCAGTACCCCGACTCGGACGAGTACAAGGAACTCTTCGATGGCAACTTCGCCGACTACCGGTTGCGAATCAACGGTCTGGTCGACAATCCTGCCGACCTCTCCCTAGCGCAGTTGCGCGCACTCCCACACCACGAGCAGATCACCCAGCACTTCTGCATCCAGGGGTGGTCGGGAATCGCCAGATGGGTCGGCGTGTCGATGCAGACCATCATGGACCTGGTGAAGCCAAAGCCCGACGCCAAGTGGGTCGTCTTCTACTCGCTGGGTGATGGCGCCGACGGGGGCGTCTACTACGACGCACACCCGATCGAGCAAATGAGCTATCACCTGACGATGCTGGCGTACGACATGAACGGAGCGCCGCTATCCTTCGGTCACGGCGCTCCGCTTCGGCTGCGCAATGAGGCGCAACTCGGCTTCAAGCACGTGAAGTGGATTAAGGGCGTGGAGTTCGTCGCAGACTTCGCGGACATCGGCAGCGGCTACGGCGGCTACAACCAGGACCACGAATTCTTCGGCTACCGCCAGTCGATCTAGGTCAGTCGGTCGTCGGCGACGGACGATGACCGTGGTCGGGGGCGAGCTCCGCTTGCTTACCCGTGCGACCTGCGGGCGCCAATCGCCACGACCACCATGACCTCGGAGGCCGCGGCGTGAACAACACCCCAGAGCCCCAAGGCGCAGGCAAGGCAGCCTCGCCGAGCACGGGCGTCCAGCCGATGCTTGCGGGCCGCCACGCCGAATCCGCACGCCGCCGCCAGCGAGCGGCACGACTCGCTGCCGGCGGGACTTGGCCCACGCCCCGTTCGGGTTGTCCTTCCGGCGCACCACGTGCAGATGCGCCCGGGCGACCTCGCACCCCAGCCGCCGCGAGTCCACCAGCAAGTGCACGTCACCGCGGCGCAGCCCCCGCGCCTCGCCGCGACGCAGCCGGCTCTGGCCATCAGCAGCACGATCAGCCGGTCCCGTGCCGACCGGCACGCCCGCAGCAGCGCGACGATCTCCTCATCGCTGGCGCGGTCGACCGCCGTCTCCGGCTCGCGCAGCCGATGCCGGGCTCGCACCCGCCACACCATGCGGCCTTCCTCGTCCCGGGCCTGCTCCGCCAGATCACGGTCGTCGGCCACCTCATACAGCAGCGGCACCAGACCCGCCCGGCCTTCCCCGGTCGAGACCGCGTGCACCACCATCCCCCGCACCGCAGTCAGCACGTTGATCCGGCATGGGCAAGCCACGTCATGAAACAAGGCGAACTGCCCGGCACCGGCTTGCCAGGACCGGCCCGTCCGTGCGCACCAGCGCAGGAACAACGCGATCGCGTGCCCATATGCCTTCGTCGTGGACTCCGCCCCGTCGCGGCCGAACCGCTGATGCCGCAGGAACCCATCGGCGACGTCCACTACCTGCAGATCCTCATCCAGCACCGTCCAGTACCGCTGCCCGGACGGCAACCTCACCGGAAACGCCCTCATCCTTCGATCCCCCGATCTCGTGCTGGGCTGCCTGCACATCTACCAGCCACGAGCACGACACCCACGTAGAACCACCGCACCACCAGCAAGATCACCTCGCCTGGGCGACATCATGCAACGGGTCCTTGGACCCCGGGAAAGGCGATCTTCGCGTACCCGAGTACCGTAGGGATGCCCACAGCAGCCTGATACCGGCAAGCGTGTCCCCCGCCACCTGAGACCGCAGGAACCCGAGCCGGGGCCCAACGTCCGGTCGCGACATCCTCGACGAGCTGAACGGCCCCGATTCGAGATCATCTGACCCGTTGCGCCGCTGGGCAACGAGGGGGGGTAACGTGATTTTGGCTGAGACGTTCAGCCAGCCCGGGATGAGGTCAGCCATCCGCCACCGACCTCGAAGAGCGTCGGCATCTGGCTGGGCGCTTCAGTGACCGTTGTCTCTTTGGACCGCCAATGCCCGTCCCTTCTGGCATATCAGGGAAAAGCCTTCCATCGCCGTGCGGCCACTACTGGTCGACGATTTCGCTAGGCGCTCGATGTGCTACGAGTTCTGCCTCGTCGCCCATCTTCAGGCATTTTCGTCCGAGCCTTGCGTGCGGCTCGGGCTCATCCGCATCTACTAGTTGGCGGGACGCGAGCGGGACAATCCATTCATTCGTGGGCCTTCCGAGACCACCGGTGAAACCCGAGGGGAGCGAGCTATGAGCTACGACCTGTGCGTGAGGCTGTGGCGCGGTGATGCCGCAGGCGGTGAACTCGTCGACTACACCGTGGCGGTCGAGAAGGGTGAGGTCGTGTTGGATGCGGTGCACCGGGTCCAGGTGACTCAAGCCGGCGATCTGGCTGTGCGCTGGAACTGTAAGGCGGGCAAGTGCGATTCGTGCAGCGCCGAAGTCAACGGCCGGCCCAAGCTGATGTGTCTGACCCGCCTGTCGGCGCTGCCGCGGGGCCCTGTCACGATGACGCCGCTGCGCACGTTCCCGGTAATCCGGGATCTGGTCACCGATGTGTCGGGCAACTACCGCCGAGCCCAGGAGATCCCGTCGTTCACCCCACCGGCCAGCCTGGCACCTGGCGAGTACCGCGAGTTCCGAAAGTGCATCGAGCGCTGGCTGTTTCAGGACGGGTGCCAAGTGATCCGCGATCACGAGGACGACAAGCCTGCCTATTCCGGGCCGCGGTTCTTCATCCGCAACGCCGAGCTGGACATGCACCCGACGCCCTCGACCGTTGTGACCTGCTGCGTGAGCAGCACGGGCTGGGTCTCTCCGACACCACCAAGTGCTGCACCGAAGTGTGCCCGGAATACATCAAGATCACTGACAACGCGATCATCCCGATGAAGGAACGAGTCATCGACCAGTGCTACGATTCGGCCCGCACGGTCATGCCTCGGTGGCGACGTCGTTTGGGATGTGACAAAGGTGCGCGCTAACCCTCTCGCCCGGTATCGATCGGTCGGGCAGGCCGGCCCTGACGCCCCGCACGTGCTGATCGCTGGTGCGGGTTTCGTCGGCTTCCACTGTGCCCGGGAACTCGAGCGACGGTTGCGTCCCGGCGAAGCGCGAGTGACGCTGGCCAGCCCGACGGACTACATGCTCTACAGCCCCCTGCTGCCGCATGTCGCCGCCGGCATCCTCACCCCGGCGGACGTGGCGGTATCTCTGCGCCGCTCGTTGCACAGCACGCTGCGGGCGCCGTGCTCGATCGTCGGTGTGGATCTCGACAGCCGGGTCTGCGTCGCCCGCACGATCCTCGGCGAAGAGCACGCGGTGCGCTGGGACCGGCTCGTACTGTGTCCGGGCGCCGTGACCCGCACGTTCTCCATTCCCGGGCTGGAGCATTATGGCCGCGGCATGAAGACCCTCGCCGAGGCGACGTAACTGCACGAACACGTGCTCGCCGAACTGGAGTTGGGCAATACCGTCTCCGCCGAGCAGCGGCGCGCGGCCCACTGCACCTTCGTCGTGGTGGGAGCCGGCTATGCCGGCGCCGAGACCGCCGCCACCCTGCATGCCTTCACCGGCCACGCACTACGCCGCTTCCTCAACCTTCGCCCGCGGGACTTGCGCTGGATCCTGGTCGATGTCGCACCGCACGTGCTCCCCGAGCTCGGCGCACACCTGGGCGACGAGGCGCTGAGGATGCTGCGGGGTCGAGGTATCGACGTGCGGCTCGCCACCAGTGTGACCGACGTCAGCGCGGACAGCGTGACCCTCTCGGACGGGCAGACGCTGCCGTGCCGCACGCTCGTGTGGACTGCAGGGGTCGCCGCCAACCCGTTGCTGGGCACCCTTGGATTGGAGACCGGGCGGGCCGGGCGGCTCGTGGTCTCCCCACAGCTGCAGGTACCTCAGCGGCCAGAGGTGTTCGCTGCAGGCGACGCGGCCGCCGTGCCCGACCTGGCCAAGCCGGCTGGCGCGATCACCCCGCCCACCGCGCAGCACGCGCAGCGCCAGGGCGTCGTGCTGGCCCGCAACGTGATCCGCTCGCTGCACGGCGAAGCCACGCAACCCTATCGGCACCGCGACCTCGGCCTGGTCGTCGACCTCGGCGGTACTCGCTCGGTGGCCCGTCCGCTGGGCCGCAACCTGAGCGGGCTGCCCGCCCAAGTGGTTACCCGCGGCTATCACCTCACAGCCCTGCCCACGATGCGAGCCCGGGCCAAGGCCGCGACGGACTGGCTGGTGCACGCGAGCCTCGGCGAGGACTTCATCCGGGTGGGCCTGCTGGACGAAGCACGAGGCACCGTCGGCGACCTGGCGGGCCGGGTCGAGTATCTCTCGGCCGAAGCCACCCGCGCGGTCGTAGAAGACCTACCGCCGACGCCGAGCTGATCGTCACCTTTGACCCAGACATCCCGCCATCAACGGAGCAGGGAGTTTCTGACGCCTTTGTGCGACAGCCACCAGGGAAAACGGTATCCGCGCGTGATGACATCCGATCGCAGCGCTGGGGCACTCAACTGCCGTTGACAGGCGCAGCGGGCTGCGTCATGATCGGGGCATGGCGCGCTAGCGCGTGGACCGGTGACGTCGTGCGTCGATCGTCGGCTACGGCAGGAGCGTGAACCTGTTGGGTAGCGTCGCGCGCGGGTCGGTGGCCGCGCAGTCCGAGAACACGCGGAGCCTGCCGCTGCTCGGGAGGGGCATGCTGCTGCTGTTCGTCGCGCTGGTCTGCTGCTTTACGGCATGGGGGGTTGCCCAGGACTTGACCACGCCGATGGTTGCGGGCTTTAAGCGCATCTTCGCGATGAGCACGTTTCAGGCGTCGCTGGTGCAGCTCGCGTACTTCGGCGCCTACTTCCTGCTGGCGTTGCCGGCGGCGTTCATTAATAAGCGCTTCGGTTACAAGACGGGCATTCTGACTGGTCTGGTGCTTGCGGCTCTTGGCGCTTTCCTGTTCTTCCCGGCGAGTAAGATCATGACGTACGAGGCGTTCCTGGTCGCCCTGTTCGCGCTGGCGGCGGGCTGCTCGATTCTCGAGACGTCCGCGAACCCATACGTGATGTCGCTCGGTCCGGAGAGCACTGCGACGCGGCGTTTAAACCTTGCCCAGGCGTTTAACCCGGTCGGCACGAATATCGGCGTGCTGCTCGCTTCGACGCTGATCCTGCCCAAGCTCGCCGACCCGGTCGACACCTCGTCGCTGACGCCGGCCCAGCTGCACACGATCCGTGCGGGTGAGCTCGGGGCGGTGATGGGCCCCTACCTCGGTCTGTCGTTTGTGTTGATTCTCGTCGCCGTCCTCATCGCTAGCCAAAAGGCTCCGCCGATCGTCGAGGAGTTCCCTGATGCCGGCCCGCGCGAGGGCGGCATGCGCGAGCTGTTCGGCGTGCTGTGGCGCACCAAGCGTTACCGGTTCGGCGTGGTCGCACAGTTCATGAACGTGGCTGCGCAGGTGTGCTCGTGGACGTATCTGATTCAGTACGTGGGGCAGGCGCTCGGCGGCAGTCTCGCGAAGGGCGGCGCCTACCTCCAGGTCAGCCTGCTGATCTTCCTGGTATCGCGCTTTCTTATGACCTGGGTCATCGGGCGCATCCGCGCGACCAAGGTGCTCGCGGCGCTCGCCTTTTTGGCCGTGCTGTTGTGTGTGTTCGCGATGTCGAGCCCAAACCAGGCCGGCGTGTTCGCCGTCGTCGGGCTGTCCTTCTGCCTGTCGCTGATGTTCCCGACGATCTACGGGGTCGCCCTCACGGGCCTTGGGCCAGCAACGAAGTTCGGTGCGGCCGGCCTCGTCATGGCGATCGTCGGTGGGGCCATCATGCCGCTGGTCCAGGGCAAGCTCTTGGACGCGACGAGCCCGGCGTTCTCGTTCATCGTCCCGGGCTTCTGCTTCGCAGTCGTCGGGCTTTACGCGCTGTATGACCTGAAGGCCCCGCCGACCGTGATCAGGGGCAAGGCCGTCGGCGACGCGGGCCCGGCAAGCCTCACCGGACCCGCGAAACCCGCCGAGGGCGCGGCGTGAGCGTCCGGTGGTGCGCTACCGCGGCTGTGGCAGCCATCGCGCTGGCATTGAGCGCGTGCGGCGGCGAGACGCCGACCAGCGCCACAACAAGCACCAAGCGGCTCGAGGTCGTGTCCTGGTGGACATCAGGGTCCGAGGCGGCGGCCCTGCGGGTTCTGTTCGCCACGTTTGGTAGGTCGAACCCGGGCGTCAGGGCCATAAACGCCGCGGTCCCCGGCGGCGCCGGCTCCAACGCAATCGTCGAGCTCGCCAAACGCCTGCAACACCACGACCCGCCCGACGTCTGGCAGACGTTCGCCGGCACGCCGGTCCAGGCCTATGCGAGCACGGGTGTGGTCCGCAGCGTCGGATCGATCTTCGCCCGCGAGGGTCTGCGCGCGAGGATGAATCCCACGATCCTCAAGGCCCTGATGCACGACGGCCGGCCCTCCGGTGTCCCGACCGGCGCGCACCGCAGCAACGTCCTGTGGTTCAACAAAAAGGTGCTCGAGCACGCCGGCGTCAGCCCTCCGTCGAGCGGCTACACGCTCGCGGCGTTCCTCGCCGATCTCGAGAAGGTCAAGGCCTCTGGGGGAACGCCGCTGTGCCTCGGCGGCAGGGATCCCTTCACCAAGGTCGAGCTGTTCGAGAACACGCTGCTAAGCGTGATCGGGACGCGCGGCTGGAACGACATGGTCAGCGACAACCTCGACTGGCGCAGCGGCCAGGTGCGGACGGCTCTCGAGCGCTTCGGCGCCATGCTCGGCTACGCCGACCCGAACGCGAACCGGCTGACCTGGGACCAGGCGACGAGGAAGCTCGCGTCCGGCGGATGTGCCTTTGAGTCCATGAACGACTCGGCCTTCGGCGAGCTCGTCGCCGACGGCGCGCACGAGGGCGAGGACTTCGGGGCGATCCCGTTCCCCGGCACCGACGACAGCTTCCTCGCGGTCGTCGACGTCTTCGTCGCCGCGGCGAAGGCGAAGGATGCCAAGAACGCGCTCGCGTTCCTCAGCGGCATCGAGCAACCCGCCACGCAGCTCGCGTTCAGCAGGGCGAAGGGGTCGATACCAGTTGTCCGCGACGTCAACGTCTCCTCGCTTCCGGCCTACCAGCGGCAATCCTCGAAGGCCTTCTGGACATCGCCGGTGCTCCTTTCGATCGCGCACGGCGAAGCGCTGAGCCCGCAGTTCGAGGAGGGTCTCTACAACGCGGTGTCGGATTACGTGCGCACGCGGAGTCCTAAGGCATTCGCGGCTGATCTCGACACCGCGGTCTACAACGCCCGCATCCCCCAGCGCTGATCCTGTACCAGGGTGTCCCAAGGCACGCCCGGCGCCGCGATCGTAGCGGCGGATTGTCGTCCCCGCACAGGATCATGGGGCTATTTCGTGGCGGCGGCTTCCATCAAGCAGGCGCAGGCCCGCGGGCTCGCGCAGAAAGTCCTCGGTTGCAGGACTGGTGCAATGCGCTCGCTCAGGTGCGCTGCAGCGAAACATCTCCAGCAGCACCCAGCTATCCGTCGGTTCTTGTTGCAGGCCCGCGAGTCGTCGAGTTAAGGTGGCGCATGCCGCTGGGCGTGTCGCGACTCGTCGTGTCCGCGGAGCTGCCTCGATCCGATCGCGTAAGGTGATGGGGATGTTCGTCGTCGTCGGGGAGGCGCTGGCTGATCTGGTCGGCGAACGCGGTGGCCGGACGCTGGCCGTGTATCCCGGTGGAAGCCCCGCGAACGTGGCGCTCGGCCTGGCCCGGCTGGGCAGCCCCGTAACGCTCAAGACGCGCCTGGGGCGCGATGCGCTCGGGGCGGTGATCCGGGAGCATCTGGAGGCCAGTGGCGTCCGGGTCGACGCCGGCCCCGACGAGGCGCAGGCGTCGACGAGTCTGGCGATCGCGAGCGTCGCGGACGGGATCGCCTCCTATGACTTCCGGATCGACTGGGACGTGCCTACCTTGGCGCCGCTTCCGACCGAGGCGCGCTGCATGCACACCGGTTCGTTGGCCACGGTGCTGCCGCCGGGCCGCGCGCACGTCGTTGACCTCATGCAGCGCGAGCACGAGCGCGGCCACGTGACGGTGTCCTACGATCCCAACGTGCGACCGGCGCTGATCGGAGCAGCGGCGCGGGCGCGGGCGGATGTCGAGCGTCTCGTTGCCCTGTCCGACGTCGTCAAAGTAAGCGACGACGACCTGCACTGGCTCTACCCCGACCGTTCAGACGAGGACGTGGCGTGCGACTGGCTCGGGCGGGGGCCCGCGCTCGTCGTCGTCACCCGCGGCGACGCGGGCGTCTACGCGATCTCCGCGCGCGGCGAGCTGCGCCGCCCGGCGATGGCGGTCGACCTCGTGGACACCATCGGCGCGGGCGATTCCTTCACCGCCGGCCTGCTCGACGGGCTGCGCCGCGCCGACCTGCTCGGAGCCGCGCGGGGCGACGCGCTCGCCGCGATCGATGAGGCGACGCTGGCCGGCGTCGTCGCCGAGGCGGCTTTGGTCGCCGCGATCACCTGCTCGCGACCGGGCGCCGACCCGCCCACCCGTGCCGAGGTTGACGCGGCCTCCACGGCCAGGCGACCGGCATGACGCCGAACGCGCTGAGCATCCATCGATCCAGAGCTTCATGCGCTCGATCGGGCTCGGGTGCATCACGTAAACACATGGGGTGAGACCAGCAGCCCCGACGGACGGGGCGAGCGTCGCTCCTTCTGGTGCGGGGGAGCAGCGCCGACGGCGACGGTGAAGACAGCCGCAATCGGCTACAAGCGACAGCGCAGACCCGCGCGCCGGGCACTATCCTCACCTGGCCGGTGCATGCTGGCAGTGACACGTTAAGAGCTGGCCAAGCGTTACGTACCCGCCTCACTGGTCGAGCCGGGCGCCACCGCGACGGAGCGGAGATGGACCCGCCTGGGACACTTCGCCGGGGGCTGGCCAGGCTGGTTCCGATACTGAAGTATCGGAAGTAAACTCCCGGTATGACTTCCGATACTCCGACCGAGCCGGACCTCAGAAGGCGGGAACGGCTTCCGATACTTCGGGACTGACCGGGTCGGCCCCGCGTACCGGGTCCGGCCGGCCGCGGGGAGCTGCCCCGACCTCGCTGCCGGAACCGGTTGCTGCGGTGTTCGACGCCTACGCCGAGCAGGTGTCCCGGCCCGGCGGCCCGCTAGACGGTGACACGATCCGGGTCTACCTCTCCCGGGTCGGCCAGTACCTGGCCTGGCTCGTCGGCGCACTCGAGTCCGGCGCCGTCGGCGGCGACCCGCTCACCGGGCCGGCCGCCCGGGAATGGGCGGTGCGCGACTACCGCACCCACCTGCTCACCGTGGCCAGGCGCAAGCCCGCCACGGTCAACGCGCACCTGACTGCGGTCGACGACTTCTACCGCCGCCGCGGCCTTGGCCCGGCCGCCGTACGACGCGAAGACCTGCCCAAGGCGGCGCCTCGCGCCCTGGACAAGCGGGCCCAGCTGCGCTGGCTGCGCGAGGCCGAACTCGCCGCCCCCCGCGACCGGGCGCTGGCCCTGGTCGGCTGCTACGCCGGTACCCGCATCGCCGAGACCGTCGCCCTCGACCTCGACGACGTCCATCTCTCCGCCCGGAAGGGGCACCTGATCATCCGGTACGGCAAGGGCGGCAAGTACCGGGAGGTCCCACTCCACCCGGTCCTGCGGACCGGGCTGGAGAACTGGCTGACCGCCCGGCCCGGTTGGCCCGGCGCCGATACCTCACCGGCGGTGTTCCTCAACCGTCGCAGCGACCGGCTCTCGACGCGCGGTGCCTACGGAGTGCTCGCAGCACTGGCCGAGACCGGCGGCCTCGACGTCGGCCGCGACGCCGATTTCACCCCGCACGTCCTGCGCCACACCGCCGTTATCTGTACTGCCCTCGCCGTCCGAGGCACGGCGAAATCCAGGGTTGGTCGGATCGTGCCTCACAGATATCCGCGACTCCGTGAGCGACGTACGGCAGCGCCAGGACCAGGGTCTTTTCTCTTCGCTGCGCTCTTTGGCCTTAGGTGGCTCACGTGCCTCACTCTCTGAAACAGCCCCTGACCAGGTCTCTTTCAAGATCAAGTACAGATAACAGCCGACACAACCATGACCCGATCCGGGATCGACATCGTGCTCGTCGCCGAGATCCTCGGACACTCCATCGAGACCGCCCGCCGCTACTCCCTGCCCACCCACCACGACCGCCAAGCCGCGATCGAACACCTCACCACCGATCAGTAAATCCGGGCAGACAGGCCTCTCATGGCCGAGACTTACCTTGCGGCAGGGGTCACGGATAGGAGTTCGGGGCCTAGCTGGTGGAGCTCCCACCCGGTGTGGCGGGCGAATGGATCCCTGTCCGGAAGACTCGGGGCACCTCCCCCACCCCTCGTGCGCCGCATTTCCGCACTTGTAGCCAGCGGCCCGCCGCAGATAACAGCCGGCTCCGACCGGCACGGCATCGGCCGATACCGCATGGTCGGCGAGCCGGGCCCGGAAACCTGGGTTGGCGAGCAGCCGGCCGCTGGCACCGCGACGAGCCGACCTTGGTAGCGGGCCGGATCGACCGTGATCACGCCGACCAGGTGGTTGTCAGTGATCACTCCGGCGCCGGATATCCCCGCCCACGGCGAGCCATCTGGCCGGGCGGACGGCGATGCGGAGGCCACGTCGAGGTCAAGCCGGCCCTGCCGCAGCTGCCCGAGCGGGGCGAGGTGCCCGTACAGCAGGTGCGCGGCGTCCCGCATCCGGTCCGGCCGGGTGGACGCCCAAGGGAACCCAACCGCCGCGCACGGCACCGGATCACTGCCGGTCAGCTCCCCCCAGCGCAGCACCGACTCCCCGGCCGGCGCCCGCCAGTGCTCGCCCTCGATCAGGATCAGCGCGGCGTCGGCGTCGGCGTCCTCCCACTCCACCCGTGCGGGCAGCCACCCGGTCACGCCGACCGGGCGGACCAGAAGTCGGCCGCCTGCCCTAGCCAGCGCCGGAGCGATCACATGGCGGGCGGTGAGCACCAGGCGATCGCTGAGCCGGTAACCCGAGCCGGAGCCCTCGCCGTCCGCCCCCGCCCCGCCGGGAGCCACCGGCGGGTGCGTCGCAGGCCCCGGCCGCGCGGCTCAGGATAGTGATGGGCGGTGCCGGTATCGCCGGGTATCACTGCCCGCGGCCTTGAGCGCCGGCTGCCGGCTGGGGCCGCAGAGATCGTTATCGTTTCGCCGAACGGCTAAATGCCATACCTATCGCTGCTTGCCGAGGTCGGCTCGGGAATCGTCGATCCGCGGCACATTGCTGTATCGCTCAACGCTGCGGCGTACGCGGCTTGCCCCTGGCTACGCTGTCGACGTCGATCTTGCCGGCCGCGCTGTCACCGTGGCCGATCCGGACGAGCAGCGACGGGAGATCGCCTGGGACCGGGTGGTGCTCGCGCCAGGCAGCGTGTCCCGCCCGGCGTTCCTGAGCACGCCAAAGGATTCAAGAACCTCGCCGAGGCCTTGTACCTGCGTGACCCACCTCCTCGCGCAGATGGAGCCGGCAGAGGCAAGCGACGACACCGCGCGGCGGCGCCCGGCGCACGTTCGTGGTGGCCGGCGCCGGCTATACCGGCACCGAGGCGGCCGCCCAGGGACAGCTGGTCACCCGGGCCGCACCGCGCCGCTACCACCGCGTCCGCCACGACGAGCTGCGCTGGCTGCTAGTCGACCGCGCGCCGGCCGTCCTGCCCGAGCCAGGCCAGCGGCTCGGCGGCCCGGCACTGCGTATCCTGCGGCATTGCGGGCTCGACGTCGGTCTGGAGACCGTCGGCTAAGAGGTCACCGGCACGTGGGTCCGGCTCTCGGACGGCACCACAGTGCCTACATCGTCGTTGACAAATTCCTTACCGTTCCTGGTCACCGGCACGTCTTCGCGGCGGACGACGCCGCCGCGGTGCCTGATCTCACGAAAGCCGGGCGTCTCGCCGATGACCGCCCAGTATGCGCAGCGGAGGGCAGCGCCGTGGCGCGCAATGTCGCCGCCACCTAGGGTTGAATGTTTATGGGAGGAGTCATACAAACGGGAGGAGTCATATAAAAAGGAGGGTTGGATGGCCGTCACCGAGATCCCCGGCTACACCTACGGGGCTTCTGCGCTCGGGCGCTCACCCGTTTCGCTCGATGACCTGGGGCTGCTGGAGCAGACCGTGCTGTTCACCGAGGACGATCGCCGCTATCTGCGGATGGCAGGGGAGGTCCTGGCTGACCAGGTCGAGGCGCTGCTCGATGTGTGGTACGGGTTCGTTGGCTCGCACCCCCATCTGGTGCGCTACTTCTCGACTCCCGGCGGTGACCCGATCGGGCGATACCTCGACCGGGTGCGGCCACGGTTCGAGCAGTGGGTGCGCGATCTTTGCCAGCGCGACTACGATCAGGCATGGCTTGACTATCAGCACGAGATCGCGCTGCGTCACACTCCCGCGAAGAAGAACGAGACCGACGAGGTCGATTCGGTCGAGCAGGTCTCGCTGCGCTATCTGGTGGCCTTCATCTACCCGGCCACGGCGACCGTCCGCGAGTTTCTCGCCAACAAGGGCCACAGCCCCGTGGAGATCGAGGGCATGCACCAGGCGTGGTTCAAGGCCGTTACGATGAGTGTCGCGCTGTGGAGCCAGGCGTATGCACCGGAGGGCTGGTGAGGTCGCAGCCGCCTCGGGAGAAGTTCGCGCTGGCGCTGTGCGCCCAGCCTGATTCGACTCGAAAGCTCGTGGCTACGCTGGAGCGCATCGGGCCTGTACGACCCTGCTGGTTCCTCGTGTTCATGAGGCCAGGGCGAGTTCGAGGCGGGCGAGGTGGCTGGTGCGGGTCCGGTCCAGCGGATGCCCGTTCCACCAGGCGTGTAACCGGATCAGGTTGAGCGCGACCACAGCGTTGGTGTGTTCCAGGCGGGTCTTGGCCAGTCCGCGGTAGCGGGCGTGCCGCATGCCGGTGACGGCCACGCCCTGGCGGATAGTGCCTTCGACACCAGCGCGCAGTGCGTATCTGGCCTGGAAGTCCTTCGTGTTCTGGATGGCCGGGCGGCGAGCTGGGCTTGGTGGACCTGCTGGGGGTGCACGGTGAGCTGACGGCGCCCGGGACGCCGAGGTGGTGCACAGCTCGCGGACCGGGCAGGGCCCGCAGGTGCCCCTCGCGAAAGTGATCACAATCGTGTCGGTGCGATGCTGGGCGACGGGGTTCCCAGGAGCTGCTGGTATGGCCTTGCGGGCAGGTGGCCTGCTGGGCGCCGAAAGTCGATGGCACAGGCGCTGCGGTCCAACCCAGCACCTGCCCTGGCCTGTGGTGAGGTATCGGCCAGCATCGGGGTGACCTGCGCGACACCGAAGGCCGCCAGCGAGGACACCAGCAGCTCCGCCGAGGCATAGCCCGAGTCCACATAGTGCACGGCGGGCAGCAGGTGCCGTTCGGCCAGGCGGGCGTGGATCGGCGCGGGTCATCTGGTTGCCGGGCACGGTCGCATCCGCGGTCTCCACGTTCACGATCAGATGGGGCTGCGGTGCGGTGTCACCGTCGTCTCCGTGACTTTCGCTGCCGGTGTCGCCGTCTGGGGCGCCGGTGCCGCAAGTCTCGGTGACGTGCACCTTGTAGCCGTTCCAGAAGGTGTCGCGCTTGACGCCCACCGGGCGCCGGTGTCATACGGCGAGGTGATGCGGGATCTACCCGGCGGGAGACCATCCACCTCCGCCTCCCGCCGTTTGATCGCCTCCCGTCCCCGCTCGCCGGTGACGATGAGGTAGTTCTGCACGAGCACGACCCGCAGCACCCCGGCCTGATGCAGCCGCGCCAGGAACGACAGATCGGGATCGCGGCCGGCGGCGTACACCGCCTTCAGCAGCGTGTGGCCGTCCCGGCCGTAAACCAGCGCCAGCGCATCTTTCTTCGTCGTGGAGGCGGGCATCCGCCAGGTGCCGGCACGCGCGGCGTACCGCTTGCCCCACGAATCGTCCAGGTGATCGGCCAGCCAGCGCGGCGCGGCCACCGCCAGGACTTCCAGGCGCGCCCGCACTGCCTCCCCGGTCAGTCAGGTCCCCTACTGCGGCGATCACGTGGGCGGAATCGGTGCACATCTTGCCGCCGGCCTGGCACCAGCCCGTCAGCGGCCAGCCTCTCGATCAGGGTGTCCAGCACCACCTGGTTCAGGACACCAGCAGCGACCCTGGTCCGGAACTCACTCAAGATCGAGTCGTCGAAGCCGGGATCGGAAAGGTCAAGACCGAGCGCCTCGGTGTCCAGGCTGCAGAACAGCTGCTCGTGCTGGCCCGTCGGTCGTCCGGCGTCTCCCGCGCCACCCGGGCCGCAGCGGCCGCGGGCACCGATGTGACCGACTCCTGGCACGCCGGCGTATAGGGCTGCGGGTCGTCGTAACTGGCAGGCCACTGCCCCGGAAGGCCGCCGCGGCCCACCGCGTACTGGGCCATCAGCAGGTCAAAGACGGTGGTCACCAGCTTCTCGCCGACGCGCACGACCGGCACGCCGCGGCGGATGACGCCGCCGCCCTCGGTCTCGCCCGCGTCGAAGCGGGGCAGGTCGACCGCGACCGCGTCCTCGTGCGTGCCATACAGCGTCAGGACCGGGTCGCGCCCGCCGAGGTCGAGGTTCCACTTGCCCTGGCCGGCCTCGGAAAACCGCGAGGCGAGCGTGCCGTTAGGCGCGAACGGCTCACGGGTCGCCGAGTCCAGAAGCACGGTCTGGTGGGCGGCGCCCTCGCCGGCATGACCGAGATCCGCGGCGGTGAGGAAACGGTCAGGCACGTAGCCGTCCCCGCGCTCGCGCAGGGTCACCAGGAACGGCAGGTCGGTGTAAGACTTCACGTAGCCGGTGAAGTACGGCACCTGCCGATCCCGGAAGAACTCGCTCAAGATCACGTGCCCCATCGCCATCCCCAGCGCGCCGTCGGTGCCAGGCACGGCAGCCAGCCAGTCATCGGCGAACTTGGTGTGATCGGAGTAGTCGGGGGAGACCACCACCACCTTCTGCCTGCGGTAGCGCGCCTCGGTCATGAAATGCGCATCCGGGGTGCGGGTGATCGGCAGGTTCGTTCCCCAGATCATCAGGTAGGACGAGTTCCACCAGTCAGCCGACTCCGGCACGTCGGCCTGGTCGCCGAATACCTGCGGGGAGGCGATCGGCATGTCGGCATACCAGTCATAGAACGACAGGATCGTCCCGCCGATCATCAACAGGAACCGGGTACCCGCCGCATAGGACACCTGCGACATCGCCGGGATCGGGGAGAAGCCCACGACCCGGTCCGGGCCGAAGGCGCCGATCGTGTGCACGTGCGCGGCCGCGATCAGCTCGCTGACTTCCGGCCAGGTCGACCGGACGAACCCGCCCATCCCTCGTGCGCCCTTGTACCGCGCCGTGCGCTGCGGATCCGCGGTGACCTCCGCCCACGCGGCCACCGGATCGCCGAGACGGCTTCGCGCCTCGCGCCACATCTCTAGCAGTGCTCCGCGTACGTACGGGTAGCGCACCCGGGACGGGGAGTAGGTGTACCAGGAGAACGACGCGCCGCGCGGGCACCCCCGCGGCTCATACTCCGGCGAATCCGGGCCCGCCGACGGATAGTCGGTCTGCTGAGTCTCCCAGGTGATAATCCCGTCCTTGACATACACCTTCCACGAGCACGACCCCGTGCAGTTCACCCCGTGCGTCGAACGCACCACCTTGTCGTGCCGCCACCGCTCACGGTAGAACTCCTCCGCGCCCCGGCCACCCCCGCAGTGCACCTCACGGAAATCGCTCGACGGCTCACCCGGCACGAAGAACTGCGCCTTGCGCAGCAGCGACTCGACCGGCTCGCCGCCCGGCAGCAGCGGCGCCAGCAGCTCCCCGGCACTCCCGTCCGTCGGCCCGTCATCTCTCACTGGCTCTCCCCGGGGGCTGTCCTTGTCACGAGGGCACCATCTTTCTTCCGGGCACCGGCATCCTCTCAGCGCTCTCTCGGGTACCCCTATCATCCACTCACCCAGCCAGGAGCGCGCCGCGCTCATCAGACCCTGCAGCGGATGTTGTAGAGGAAGATGAACGTGGACGTGCCCAGGATGAACGACCCGATCGAGGAGATGTCGTTCAGCGTGGTGGCCAGGTGCGCCAGGAACGGGTAGTTGGCCACGCGCCGTGGTATGCCCGTCATGCTCAGCCAGTGCTGCGCCGGGAACGTCATACAGAAGCCGATGAACACGGTGAACACCACCAGGAAGCCCGGGACGAACCTTGTCGTCGGTCGACGACAGCCTGGGTGGTCCGCGTCGTGCTCCGCCGACGACTTCTACCAGCACGAATCCTGCGGGAAGCCGGCGCCCTCCTCAGCTTCGGAGCAGCTCGGCGAGCACAGCCGCTTCGCTAATATCGGCTTGCCTGGTCGCGGTGAGCAGCGTCAGCTGCCGGCCCTTTGCAAGTTCACGCAGGTGCGCCAGTGCTTCCGCTCGCTGGGGATCTTTCAGCTCCGCCTGGTAGCGGCGGCCGAAGTCCTCGTAGCGCTCCGGGTCGTGGCTATACCACTTGCGCAGCTCAGCTGACGGCGCGACGTCCTTGCACCACTCGTCAAGGGCCGCCTTGGCCTTGGTCACCCGCGGCCAGATCCGGTCGACCAGCACCCTAGTGCCGTCGCTCCGCTCCGGCTCCTCATACACCCGGCGCACCCGGACTTTCGCTCCGGTCATCGCCTGACTCCTGACACCGAAGGTCCCCGTTCCTGGCCCGCTGGCCGGCTCGCTGCGTGGCCCCGGTGAACTCGTCCCCGCGGCCGGGCTACCAGCGGTTACTCACGCGGCGAGGGCAAGTTGCCTGGCCCTTACCAGCCACAATACGGGTGATGACGGATCGGGCGCGAGGATGGGGCTGATCGGCTGAGATGCCATGTGTTCTCCTGAATGACCCGCGATGTGCCAGGGCTGACCCAGCCCAGAAGCGACGAAGGCCCGCGGTACGTTCTGCGGGCCCTTGCGCGTGCGGGATGACCCGCACCGCACATACAAGCCATCAGCAGCCTGGATCCGCTGGAATGCGCACGAGCATCCTAGCTCAGCGCATCCGCGCGCTTGGTCAGGCATCTGCACGGCGCGCCGCGGAAGGCCCCCAGCCGCTCCAGGGCCTCCCGCGTCCCAGCCACGGCCTCGCCCCGCGGGCTCGACGTCCGCCCCCCGCCACGCGATACTGAATGCCACGGGCACTGCCCTCGTCTTCGAGCTCCTGGTAAGAACCCGAAGATGATCACGCGGTGGCCTCCTCGTGTCACCTGTGACACGGCGGACAGGACCAATGATCTGCGTCAAGCGGGACAGCAGAGGTTAAATAATAAGCTAAGAGCCGAAGGTGCTGGACTGCGAGCAGAGGTCCAGGGCAGGCGGGATTCCCCGGCGAGCCCGCAGACGGCGGGCCCGGCCCGCCGGGAGCCCGCCGGTTCGCCATCGGCGGAATGAAGCGTCCGACTTCTCGGTGCCTCCCGACCTTCGCTGGCGTTACGGCGGAACGTCCTGCACAGGCCGAGTTTGGGAGGTCCGCGTATGCGGGCAAGGATATGCCCATGTCACACACCGTCGTTTCCGTAACGTCCGAGGTCGAGATCCAGCCCGGAGCCGTTGTCTCGAAGGTCATCTACCGCGACGATGACCTCAACGTCACCGTGTTCGGCTTTGACGCTGGGGAGGGACTTACAGAGCACCAGGCCAGCCGTGCGGCGATCGTCCAGGTTGTGTCAGGCCAGCTGCGGTTCATCGTCGACGGCGAGGAACTCGATCTTCTACCGAGCTCCTGGCTCCACTTGCCTCCCGGTACTTCTCACGCCCTTGCGGCGGTCGAGCCCACCGTGATGCTGCTCACGCTCCTTCGGCCCTGACGGCGGTCAAGCTGCAGGCAATAGTCAATGACCGAGCTTCTCCCGCCATCAGGTCGCCTATTCCAGGACACCGGCATGGCCTACTCGACACAACGCCAGAACCCGCCTTCAGCGGAGATCAAGGCGATCGGGGAGCGGGAGGCGGGCGGTTCGTGAGGAGATGGAGCGGGCCCGGCAGACGTTTCACCGCCTCCTGGACCGCGCAACAGTCGCTGACCTGCGCCGGCCGTCGAGGACCAGATGGACCAACGAGCAGCTGCTGTTCCACATGCTGTTCGGGTACCTGATTCGTGCGCGCGCTGCTGGTGCTCGGCCGGATCTTCAGCCGCCTGCCGGCCGACCTGCCGGCGCAGCACCGCATTCTCATGCCGCAGCACCACCACCTCGGCCGCCGCCTGGTCGCCGCGAGCCAGCACGACGATCAGGCCGAGTATCTGGCACGTCAGCAGGTAGACGATCTTGAGCAGCGCCCGCTCAGCCAACCATCACCGTGTCCAGCCTGCCGGTAACAACGCAGGTCAACCATCAATCGAGCTGCCGTGGTCGTGCGCTACCGCTACTCAGCCGCACCGCCCGAACCGAGCAGCCCGATCCGCTTGCCTGAGCGAGCCAACCCGCCCGGACAGCCCTCAACCAGCTTCGCATGATCGGCGATGGGGACCGCGCGGACCCTGCCGCCCGCCAATGCTCATGGCTTGCGTCAGTCCGCTGCGGTGATTTCCGGCCTCCGGATGACCTGAACCCGCCACTGGTCCGGGCTGTCCTGTAGGTAGGTGAAGCCGTAGCCGCCGGGGGCGAGCCCATCGATCCGCCGCCACACCTGGCTGGGGTCGGTGCTGGAACATAGTTCCACCTGCTCACCGCGGTGCAGTCGCACCAGCCGGTCCACGGCCGCATCGGCCATCTGGCCGGCCGGCAATAGGTCCAGGTCGATCACGGGCCCTTCGGTGAGTGGATACCACTCGTGAGGCTGGCGGGCTAGGGTGGTGGTCGCCGGCACCTCGTCCGGCGCGCCGGAGGTGCCAGCAGCCCCTCTTCGGATGCGAGGTGGCGCGCGAGCTGTGCGAGAAGGCCCGGGTGGTGACGGCGAGCTGCGCTGGGGGCATGTGCCCGTTCGGCGGCCGACCGCGCCAGCACGTCGACAGTTCGCGCGCAGGCGCACGTGGTCGCGGCTCAGCCGGGTGAAGCCCGGCGGGGCGTCTGGGGCGGCGAACAGGAACCACTCCTCGTCCCCGGCCTGACACAGGACCTCGGCGCGGAGGTAGCCGATCAGCGCCTGCAGTTCCGCGGTGGGCCATCGGTCCTCGGCGATCACCGCTAGCACGTCCTCAGCCCGGATGGCCACCTGCCGGAGCAGCAGCGCGTGTTCGCCGGGCAGCGTGAGCGCCGACGTCGTGGCACGCGGCCGCCCATGTGTGGGTAGCTCGCCCATAGCCATCATGACGGCCCCCCGCAGACGGCCTGCGATCGCGAAGCGCTGCCTGCCCGCATGGGCACGAGGGCGTCTTAAGGCGTGCTGACCCCCGCCACCGGCCGCCGTCTGGCACCGGGCTCGTTCGGCGGCTCGCCCCGGCGAGGCTCGCCCCGACGATCACGTGACAGTGGTGCTGCTGCCAGAGAGTGCTCTCAGGCCGTCCCTTGCTTCGCGGTCAGCGGTGCCGGGAGACTGGGGACATGGAGAAGTTCTCGCTGGATGCCATTGCCGGGAGCAGGCCAAGCGGGCCGCCGCCTCCTCGAGCGGGCGTAGCTCAGAGACCGTGTACGGCGGGCACGAGCACGCGCTGCGGCAGACGGTGATTGCCCTGACGGCGGGTAGCGCCCTCGATGATCACGAGAACCGGGGCGAGGCCACCGTTCAGGTTCTGCGCGGCCGGATCCGCCTGACGGCCGGAGGGGTGGCCTGGGACGGCCGTTCCGGCGACCTGCTGGTGGTGCCCGACACCCGGCATGCCCTGGAGGCTGTCGAAGACGCGGCCGTCCTGCTGACAGTGAGCAAGGCAGCCCAGGCGAGTCATCCTTGACGTAAACCCCGCCGCAGGCAGCGCGTGCTGCGGCGCTGCGCCGCTTCAGCGGAGAAGGCTGTCGCCTGGCCTGTCCTCGGCGGCCTCCTCAACGAATACGACCAGGTCGCTTAAAGCCCAGGTCAAGGCCGGTGGCACAGTTCTGGCACCCGCAAGGGTTGGACATGGCGATCGACACGCCGGCGCTGGCCATGACCGGCGCGAAGTAGCCGGGATTTAGCGTCCGGATGGCCTGGTGCGCCCCGCCGCCGTTCGGCATCTGGCGGCTCGGCGAGCTTAGTACGGGGCACCGATCTTGCGCCATTTGCGTCCGCCGGTACCTGGCTCAGAGGGCGGGGCGCGACGACGGCTGCGGTAGACGATGTAGGGCCGCCACAGGTACCACAGCGGGTAACTCCAGGCGTGCACGAGCCGGCTGAACGGCCACAGCCCCCAGATCATCCACGCGGCGGTCGCGTGCAGCTGGTAGCGGTCGCGTGCAGCTGGTAGATGAATGGCGCGTGCGCGATCGCCCGAACATCCGGGGAGCCGCTGAACAGGCCGCGGAACCACGGCGCCACGGTGGTGCGGTACTCGTATCCGTGCCGAGCAGGTTGACCCTGCGCCAGGGGTTCGAGGTGATGCTGCGCAGGGTCGCACCGGAGATCGCGAATATCGTCGACACGACGGACCACGCAGCGGGTCCCGGGCCCGGTTGAGGTCGGTCACGCCAGTTGATGACCACGCGGACGAGGCCGTCGCGGGCGAAGTGACTGCCGTTGTACGACGCCGCGTGGCGCGCAGAATACCCACCTCTGGGATGGCAAGCTCGGAATCCAGTCGACGTCCGCGCCGAACGGCGGCTCGGAGCGCGCTGCCTGAGCCCGGTTGCGCCACGCTCCGTGATCGACGGGCGAAAGACCGTCGATCACGGCATGTCCGGTTATTGACCGCCCATGAGATCACCGGCGACCGGGCGCCTGGAACGTATTGGCTCGTGGCTTGATGCCATGGCTGAGCTCGAATCAAGGTCAATCTCGCTCTACCACGGTGGGCCCGGGCGGCGTTTCGCCAGGCCGGATGGCGCCCAGGTTGGGGCTCTCACCCACGCCGGCTCTGCGGGCGAGGGGTCCTCGTTGGTGGCTCCCCGGCGCGGACGGTCACCGGCGTGGACGTGGGTGACAGCTGCGCCGGACCCGGGAACCCGTCCGGCGCACTTGAACCCGGGCACGGCTGGTGGCCGCCCGGGTCCGCCGCCGGGCCTGAGCCTGCCTGGTCACCGCTGGGCGTGACCCGTGCAAAGTCCGGCTGCCCGGGGCCGACGCCTCGCCTGTGCGTATGCTGGTGGCGCGATCCGGGAGGGACCTCGATGGCTGACGCCGACGACGTACGCCGCCTCGCGCTGGCCCTGCCTGACGTGGTGGAGATCGACAGCGACGGCTTCGACTTTCGGGTGGCCGGCAAGGGATTCGTCTGGTCCTACCCCGAGCGCAGACCGGGCAAGCCGCGGCTCATCCGGAGCGACATCGCCGTGCTCTTCGTCGGCGACGAGGCCGAGAAGCAGGCTCTCCTGCTCGGCGAGCCCGAGGTCTTCTTCACCACGCCCGGCTACGACGGCTGGCCGCTGGTGATGCTGCGGCTGGCGGAGGTGGACGCCGGGCGGCTGGCGGAGCTCGTAACTGACGCGTGGCGGATGCGTGCCCCGGACGCGCTCGCCGACAGCTGAATCGCTTCGTGCCCATGCCGTCGAAGTGACACGTGGTGTTACGCCTTGCCGCCTTGCTGTCCCGGATCACGCCGGTAAGCGTGGTCCATGGCGGTAGGGTCCCGGCGTGGCCACGATGGCTTCCAGAGATGATCTTCGCGATGCTGCGCGCCTGGCGCGGGAGTGCCCAGTCATGGGCCGTGCCGTCGCGCTGGGCCAGTGGATCGGGACCAGTTCGCGGCCGGTGACAGCCGGGCAGGTACTGCGTAAGGCGGAGGTGCCAGCGGCGGGCGCGGCGCTGGGGGTGCTCGTCCCGCCGCGGGTGCGCACAATGGCCGACATCCGTGCGTTGCACCGGCCCTGGTGCGTCGCGGTTGCGACAGGCCTGCTGCAAGTCGGCGAGGGGAAGGTCACGGGCGGTCCCGCCCTGGAATGCTGGCCATCCGGTGATGCCGAACTGCTGGCCGGATGGCTGGCGGGCCTGCGCGCGGTGTGCGCGGCGGAGTCGTACCCGCAGGACGAGGACAGCGTGCGCCTGCTGGTGCTCGCGCTGCTTGCGGTCCTGGGCGGGGACCGCAGGCCGGCGAGCGCGAAGGGCGGTCTCTGGCACGCCGTGGCCGAGGCACTGCGCGGCCTGTGCGACGTGTACGACAAGTCGTCCTGGGAGCCGATGCATGCGGTTGACCGGTACTTCGACTCGGAAACTGGGAACCCGCTGGCTGGGGTGGTCGCGCTGCTTGCCGAGTTCGGCGCGGTTACCGGCGATGTCGGCAAGCCGGTGATCACGCCCCTGGGCCGCTGGGCGGCCGGACATCTGTCGGCCGGCCTACCTGCGCTGGCCGATCCGGGGCTGCCGGCCGGCGAGATGATCGCGGCGGCTGCCCAGTTCAGCGACGCCGAACAGCGGGATCATGTCGCGTGGGGGTGGCTGGCGGAGCGTGACGCCGCCGCGGCCGCGCGGGAGATTCTCACCGCTGCTGAGGAACTGCCGCCGCTGTTGCGCGGCGTGGCGGTCCGCGTGGCCGAACGGCTGGGGGAGGACGCGCTGCCGGCCTGGCGCGAGTTGGCGGCGGCACCGTGCGTCGGCCCGCACGCCCGCGCTGTGCTGGCCGGCTGGGACCAGGGCCCGGAGCCCGGCGACGCGGACTGGCGGTGGCTCGGGGTGGAGGCTGCCGCGGCCGCGCTGGCCGACAAGGGCCCTGATGAGGCGCTCAGCCGGGTGTGGGAAAGCATGCCCGGGGCGGACCTTGATGCCCGGCTTGCAGCTGTGCGGGCCACCGGCCACCCGGACGCGGGGGTAGTCGCGCGGGCGGTGGCGGAGTTCGCCGCGTCCGGCGCACCGCGAAGCATTGATCAGGTGGCCGAGCTGAAGGTCTCGCTGGCAGGAGCCCGGCCGCCGATCTGGCGGCGGGTGCGCCTGCCGGTCACCGCCACCCTGGGTGACCTGCACGAAGCCATCCAGGTCCTGTTCGGCTGGGACGGCGACCATCTGCACGTCTTCACCGTGGGGAAGGTGCGGTACGCCGACCCATTCGTGAACCTGGAAGGGGCCGGGGACGAGGAGGAGGTCCGGGTGCAGGACTTCCTGGCACCGGGCGCCAGGAAGATCACCTACACGTATGACCTCGGCGCCTGCTGTGAGCACGAGATCACGCTAGAGAAGACGCTTGAGCGCGACCCGGGGCGGGACTACCCGGTCTGCGCCGGGTTCAAGGGCGGATCACCGGTCGAGTACTGGTCCGAGGACGAGCCGGAAGAATCCCGGCCGTTCAGCCTGGCCACGGTCAACCGCAGGCTGGCCGCCCTCGGCGAGGAGGAGTGACCGCAGCTGTCGGCTACTCACCGCATGTCACCGGTGTCTCGCGGTCGCAAGCCGACGCGGAGAACAGCTTCACCTTGACATCGCGGCTCCAAACAAGCCGCCGCGTCCTGAAGGGTGCAGACCACCCCATCCGCGCACGCATCCGGCTCGGAACTTGCAGAACACGGTTCCGTCGTTACTGGCGCCCGAGACGCAGCGCGACGGGCGGGAACCAGAGGGAGGTTCGCCGCTCACGACGGCGCCTGCGTACGCTGCGATACAGGCAACTGCGACGACGGGACGAAAAATGACACCGGGAAGATCGTGGGCGGTGCCGACGGATCACAACCCGGACAGGATGCCTTAATCTGGGCGGCGCCGCGAGGCCTCGCGGCGCGGGATCGACCTGCTGATTGCGCACGCCGCCGACAGAGAAGACGATGGGCGAGGTACCGGATTTCAGCCGCGGCCCGCTCCGTGAGGCGTTAGCCACGGCTGAGGATGCGACCGTGTCCAGCGACTTCAGCACCGTCTTTTAAGCCGAACTTCCGTGATCTTGGGTAGGAGAACCCGGAGTGACCTGGGGTTATGGCTGTGGCCTCAGGTTCCTTCGTGCCTACAGGCTCCTGCGAGGGTCACGGGTACGGGTGTCTTGATCAGCTCGAAAACGCGCCGCTGCAGCGGGGTCGGAATCGTGATCTTCTGCATGCGCTGGCCCGCTATGACGGTGTTTTCCCGGCGCAGGCTGCCCAGATGGTCTAGCAGATCCTGGAATTTCATCACTGGCAGGTCTTCGCCTGTTTTCTTCGTCTGGTCCTTGGTTTTGGCTGCGCTGGAACGCCGGGCCGGGGAGACGGGATCCTCGCGTTCCGGGATGCATTCGTCGGTGAACGTGAGCGGGGCGAGGTCCTTGCGCAGGTGCCAGACAACGTATGCGGCGAGCATGCAGATCAGGATGTGCGCGCGGACGCGGGCCGCGAGGTAGTGGTAGATCGGCCGGAGGTCCAGGTCGTCGATTTTGATGGTGCGGAAGTCGCGCTCGACGCGGGACAGGTTCTTGTACGCGGCCACGGTGCCGGCTGTATCCAGGACTTCCTTCTTGACCGGAGTCCGGATGACGTAGATTCCGTCCAGTCTCTTCTCCGCCTCGATCTTTTCCGTGTCCCGCTGCCAGGTAAATGCGTCATCGGCTATGTCGAGGATGAAGTGTTTTGCGACTTTTCGTTTCTTTATTACCTTGCCGACCGCCAGGCCGATCGCGTCTTTGCCTTTAAGCCGCCGTCCCCGGCCGCCCCGGACGCGCACTGCGATCTTTTCCAGGTCGCGCTCGGTGGCGTCCAGCAGTTCCTCTCGCTTGCGCGCGCGTTCCTCCGCGAGCAGCGGATTCCGGCAGCAGGCCAGCCTTTCACCCGGGTAATCTGGATGCGTTATCTCGGCGAAATTCTGCTCGTCGAACAGGGACATTTGCAGCGGGCCGCCGTCGGTGGCCAGCGCGGCGACCTGGGGCGCTCGCAGGGCCGTGATCCATGACATGCCGTCCATGCCGCGCAGCTCGCTGATCCGCGCCGTCGTGAGCATTCCGCGGTCGCCGACCAGGATCAGCTCTTTCATTCCGAATTTATCGCGGACCACGGAGATCGCCTCCGCGCAGGATTTGGAATCTGACGTGTTTCCCGGGAATACGCGAACCGCGACCGGCCTGCCTTCGACGTCGGTGAGCAGCCCGTATTCGATCTGCTTGGTGCCGCGCTTGCCGTCGCGGGAATACCCGCGGGCGGCGAGCTCGCAGCAATGCCCCTCGACCCATGACGATGACAGGTCGAACATCGCGATCCCGCCCGGGGTGATATGACGCCGGGCAAGGTGTCCCTCGATGTCTTCTTGCCGCGTCAGCAGCCAGTCCATTGCAGCGTATACTTCGTCGGGATCGGCGTCGGCTACTCCGAGGTCCTCGCCCAGGGTCGTGTCATTCCACCAGCTGGTGGTAGATAGTTTTGACCCCGGACGCACTACCCTGGAGGTAATCAATGCAAGGGCCAGGTCCCGCTGGCGACATTCCGGGCCGAGGAGCTTCGTCATCCCGAGCTGCTGCGTCATCGCGCAGACCGCCGCCACGTCGCCGTGGCTCAGCGACCGCTCGATCGTTATCTCGCTTTCCGCGTCCACGAGGGTCTTGCCAGCCAGGGTTTTACGGATGGCGTCAACCGAGCTTGCGGGCAGCTCCGACAAATTGGCCAGCGTTTCTTTCTGTGATTTTCCCTGGCCGTCGCGGTATGAACGGCGCAGCAGGTGCGCTTCGTATTCGCGCCGGGCGCCGTCCTTGGCGATGTCGTGCCTGCGGGTTGTCGCCACGTGCATCGCACCCTGGGCCGCCTGAGCTGCGCACATGCCGCAAGTCTACCGCAATCGCCGTGCTATATCAACTATTTTAGTGCCTACAATTTAGCGAGTCTAGCGCGCTAACTTGGCGTAGTTCCAGGTGAGGAGAGCCACGCTACGCTGAGTGATAGGAAGTTCGGTTTAAGGAGCGACACTGTTTTCAAGGAGCGACACTGTTTTCAAGGAGTGACACTGTGCCACACAACAGCTTGTCGACAAGGACCTACAGTCGGCAGGACCTGGAGCTGATCGATGCGTATTGGCGGGCGGCGAACTACCTGTCGGTGGGGCAGATCTACCTGCTGGACAATCCTTTGCTGAGACAACCGCTGCGGCCCGAGCACGTCAAGCCACGGCTGCTCGGGCACTGGGGAACGACGCCGGGACTCAACCTGCTGTACGCGCACATGAACCGGGTCATCAACGAGCGTGACCTCGACGTGCTGTATGTGACCGGCCCAGGTCACGGGGGTCCCGGGCTGGTGGCCAACGCATACCTGGAGGGCACCTACAGCGAGGTCTACTCCTCGATCGGCCAGGACGAGGATGGGCTGCGGGCTTTGTTCCGGCAGTTCTCCTTCCCCGGCGGCATCCCGAGCCATGTCGCACCCGAGACGCCTGGGTCCATCCATGAGGGCGGCGAGCTTGGCTATGCGCTGGTGCACGCCTACGGCGCCGCGTTCGATAACCCGGATCTGCTGGTGCTGTGCGTGGTGGGCGACGGGGAAGCCGAGACCGGCGCGCTCGCGGCCAGCTGGCACTCGAACAAGTTCCTCAACCCGGTGACCGACGGCGCGGTGCTGCCGGTGCTGCACCTCAATGGTTACAAGATCGCCAATCCGGCTGTGCTGGCCCGCATCCCCGATGACGAGCTCGCCGCGCTGATGCGCGGTTATGGCTACGATCCGCATTTTGTCGCCGGCGACGATCCCGCCGCGGTCCATCGCCAGCTCGCGGCCACCCTCGATGAGGTGCTGGACGCCGTCGCGGCCATCCAGCACGACGCCCGCGGCGGCGCGGGCCCGCGGCATGGGGACGCAGGCCCGCGGGCGGCGGCGCGCCCGGTGTGGCCGATGATCGTGCTGCGCACCCCGAAAGGCTGGACCGGGCCGAAAGAGGTCGACGGTGTCCCGGTCGAGGGCACCTGGCGCGCCCACCAGGTCCCGCTGGCCGAGACCCGCGGCAACGCCGCGCACCGCGAACTGCTCGAGCAGTGGATGCGCAGCTACCGGCCCGCCGAGCTGTTCGACGCGACCGGGCGGCTGGTGCCGGAACTTCGGGCGCTTGCGCCGCGGGGGCACCGGCGGATGAGCGCCAACCCGCATGCCAATGGCGGGCTGCTGCTGCGCGACCTGGTCATGCCCGATTTCCGCGGCTACGCCGTGCCGGTGGACCGACCCGCGGTCGAGTTCAGCGAGGCCACCCGGGTGCTGGGCGCGTTCCTGCGCGACATCATCGCGGCCAACCCCGGCCGGTTCCGGCTGATGGGCCCGGACGAGACCGCGTCCAACCGGCTGTCGGCCGTGTTCGAGGTGACCGACCGTGCCTGGGACGCGGCCACGCTGCCCGGCGACGATCACCTGTCCCCGGACGGGCGGGTGATGGAGGTGCTGTCCGAGCACCTGTGCCAGGGGTGGCTGGAAGGCTACCTGCTGACCGGGCGGCACGGCCTGTTCAACTGCTACGAGGCGTTCATCCACATCATCGACTCGATGTTCAACCAGCACGCCAAGTGGCTCAAGGTGACGCGTGCAATCCCGTGGCGGGCGCCGGTCGCCTCACTCAACTACCTGCTGGCCTCGCACGTCTGGCGCCAGGACAACAACGGCTTCTCCCACCAGGACCCGGGATTCATCGACCACGTGATCAACAAAAAGGCCGAGATCGTCCGTGTCTACCTGCCACCCGACACCAACACGCTGCTGTCGGTGGCCGATCACTGCCTGCGCAGCCGCAACTACGTCAACGTCATCATCGCCGGCAAACAGCCCGCGCTGACCTACCTGAACATGGAACAGGCGATCGCGCACTGCACCCGCGGGCTGGGGATCTGGCCGTGGGCCGGCAGCACCGACGGCGAACCGGACGTGGTGCTCGCCTGCGCCGGCGACATCCCCACCCTGGAGATCCTGGCCGCAGCGGACCTGCTGCGCACCCATCTGCCCGAGCTGAAGGTCCGGGTCATCAACGTCGTGGACATCATGCGGCTGGAGCCAGACACCGAACACCCGCACGGGCTGTCCGACCGTGACTTCGATGCGCTGTTCACCCCCGGCAAGCCGGTGATCTTCGCCTACCACGGCTATCCGTGGCTCATCCACCGGCTCACCTACCGGCGCACCAACCACCGGAACCTGCACGTGCGCGGCTACAAAGAAGAAGGCACCACGACCACCCCGTTCGACATGGTCATGCTCAACGACCTCGACCGGTTCCACCTCGTCATGGACGTCATCGACCGGGTCCCATCCCTGGGCAGCCGCGTCGCGACCCTGCGGCAGCAAATGGCCGACGCCCGCCTCGCCGCACGCGCCTACACCCGCGAACACGGCGAAGACGACCCGCAGATCACCGGCTGGACCTGGGCGGGACGGGACTGAGGCTGCGAGTGAAGGCGACCCGGTGCGGAGTGGCCGGGGGGAAGCCTGCGGCAACTCCAGCACAGGACGGCACGATACCGGGCCGATGGGCTTAGCCGGGCCGGTATTGCGCCAACCTTGACCAGGCCGCGTCGAGCGCCCGCCAGGGCGCGTCCAAGCACATCGGATAAGGCGGGCTAGCCGATCTGGAGAACGCCGCGGAACTTGCCCGGGCGCCGTCGGCCCGTCAGTCACCACGGGCCGTGGGCCCTGTTGGCGGCCCGCATTGCGCGGACATAGCCCGCGCGTTCGAATGCGGCCTCGTCGGTGCCCGCAGGCACGGCGAGCATGCCGCGCACCTCGCCGACCGAGGTGTATCCCTTGCCGCACCATCCATTCGGACAGGCCGTCAAGCAGGACGGCCGCATGCTCGGGCCCGTGCCGGATCAGCGCGGACCGCTCTCTGCCGCGGAGTACACCCCTTGGCGGGCCC
Organism: uncultured Actinomycetota bacterium; assembly: GCA_963820395.1. Lineage (GTDB taxonomy): Bacteria > Actinomycetota > Actinomycetes > Streptosporangiales > Streptosporangiaceae > DATFVJ01. The sequence goes on from CAWGAE010000007.1 coordinate 227,326, forward strand.
GCCCCGTCTGACCGCTGCTGAAGGCCCCGTTCCGTGCCCGGTGTTTGGATTCACCCGCGCCTCCAGCACGCGGTCGCGGCAGAGCGTTGCGCCGCGCCTGTGGGCGACCTAGCCGCCAGCCCGTGCGACCGCGAGCCTAGGTTTGCGATTCGTCCTGCCCTTGGTCTCCACTCCCGCTGACACCAGCGAGCCGCCGGCAAAGACAATCGAGGAGGAACACCCTATATGCATTCGTGTCCTGGGAGCATAGTCTCCTGACCAGGAACAACGGAGCGGCCCGGCCGGTGCGACGAACACCTAACCGGGCCTGACCCCAAGACCTAGCAAGGAGGTCTCAGGGGCTATGAGCACGGTATCGTCTCCCATCCCAGCTCCGGCTAAAGACTCCGCCCCTACCCCGGCCGCCAGGCAGACGGCAGTCGTCGTCCTCGTTGGCCTCAGCGGCGAGAAGCGTGAAATCCCGGCGGCCAGTTGCACCGTCGCGCGGGTCATGGCCCAGCGCATTGTCGCCAAACGGCCTCGCTCCCTGAGGGAGATCAAGGTCGTGTCAGGTGACCGCATCGTGCTGAGGTGGCGTTCCAGCACTAGCTGGCACTTGGTTCGGTCATAACTCCGCGCGAGGTGCGTCTGAGAAAATGCACCAGTTCGCGGGTGAAATACCCAGCCACTGGCGGGGCTCACGGGTGATCCTCTCGTAATCCGCCGCCGCAAGGTCCTCGGAGACGTCATCAACGAGTACACCCGAGCCGCCTAGCCGATGCTGCAAACATGCAGGTCACGCCCCATTGGATCGGTACGGGCCTGTTGCTGATCCTCGCGGTATCTAGCCGCCGCCCGTCCTCGGTCATGCGCACCAGCACCGACCGGCGGCGGTGCACGTCCATGCCCACAACCTGCCGGCCGTCATACGCTTCCTCCATCGGGGCCTCCCCGCCTTGGTGGAGACGGATTGTGTGATGACACCAGCATCCGCCGGGGAGCGGGAGGCTTCGCTCCTAATGGGCGTGTAAGCCGCAGCAGGGGCCGGGCTCCTGCTCACCGGCCAGCACTACCACGAAGCCACTGCTTTCCGCGCTGTACACCTCCCGGGACCGGGCGATCTCGGAGACCCTGCTGGAGGCCCGCCAGGCCGCACAAGGCGCGGCCGGCTTCGGCGAGCTGGAGGCTCGGCATGCGGGCGCCTGGGAGGCGCTGTGGAATCGCCTCGACATCCAGCTGGACAGCGCCAACCAGTGGTTCGAGACGGTTTTGCACCTGCACATTTTTCACCTGCTGCAGACCGTCTCACCGAACTCGGCCCGCCTGGACGTCGGCGCCCCGGCGCGCGGATGGCATGGGGAGGCCTACCGCGGCCATGTCTTCTGGGACGAGATATTTCTCTTCCCGTTCCTGAACTTCCAGAGTCCGGTGCTGGCCAGCGCCTTGCTCAACTATCGCTACGAACGCCTCGGCGCGGCCCGTGCCGCGGCCCGTGCGGCGGGGTACCGGGGCGCGATGTTTCCCTGGCAGAGCGGCAGCAACGGCCGCGAGGAGACCCAGCAACTGCACCTGAACCCCGATTCGCGGCGCTGGCTGCCCGACCACTCCCAGCTGCAGCGGCACATCAACATCGCGGTGGCCTACAACGTCTGGCAGCACTACGTGGTCACCGGCAGCATCGAGTTTCTCCGCTTCGTGGGTGCCGAGATGCTGATCGAGATCGCACGGTTGTGGGCGAGCCTCGCGACCTACAACCCCCGGCTGGACCGCTATGAGATCCTCGGCGTGATGGGCCCGGACGAGTACCACGACGCGTACCCGGACAGCGACCGGCCGGGCCTGGACAACAACAGCTACACCAACGTCATGGCGGTGTGGGTCCTGCTGCGGGCGATGCAGGCCCTTGACGATCTGCCACCGCACTACCGGCACGAGGTGCTGCACGAGCTCGGGCTCAGCGCCGGCGAGCTCGACCATTGGCGCGACATCACCAAGAAGATGCGGGTGGTCTTCAACTCCGGCGGCGAGCTGGCCCAGTTCGAAGGCTACGACCAGCTGCAGGAGTTCGATTGGGAGGGCTACCGGGCCAGGTACGGCAACATCCAGCGGCTAGACCGGGTACTTGAGGCCGAGGGAGACAGCACCAACCAGTACAAGCTGGCCAAGCAGGCCGACGTACTGATGCTGCTGTTCCTGCTGTCCCGCGACGAGCTGCGGGAGCTGTTGCGAAACCTGGGATACGAGGTGACCGATGCGCAGCTCACGCAGACCGTCGCCTACTATCTCGACCGCACCGCACACGGCTCGACGCTCAGCGGCGTGGTCAGCGCCTGGGTCCTGGCCCGGACCGACCCCGGGCAGGCATGGCGCTTTTTCGCCCAGGCGCTGGAAAGCGACGTCGCCGACGTCCAGGGCGGGACGACCGCCGAGGGTATCCACCTGGGGGCCATGGCCGGCACGGTCGACATCGTGCTGAGCTGCCTGTCCGGCATGCGGGCCAGCGGCGATGGGCTCCAGTTCGATCCGGCGCTACCGCCAGAGGTCAAGCAGTTGCGCTTCAGCGTCCACTACCGGGGACACCGGGTCGACGTCACGCTGGCCGAGGATCAGGTGTCGGTCAGCTGCCGCCCCGGCCGCGCACCGCCCATCAAGATCCTCGTCCGCGACCAGACCCGCGTGCTCGCGCCCGGCACGCAGGCGCAGTTCCGGCTCAAGCGCCAGCCGGCCCCGGACGCCAGATGACGGCCCGCTCTCAGCAGCTCGCCGCCGGCGGCACCGGCCGTCGTGCCATCCCGCCGCCGACGGAAGGATGCGGTGGCGATGTGTGAGACGCGGCCGACGGGGGTGGAGTCGGCCAGCGAGGGCCCGGTCAGGATCGTGCTTGTCGATGATCATGCGATCCTCCGGCAGGGGCTGCGCTCGCTGCTGGAACGCGAACACGACCTGCAGGTCGTGGGCGAGGCCAGTTCGCCGGGCGAGGCAATGGCGGTCGTCGAGCGGACCAGCCCGGGGATCGTGCTGCTCGACATGAAGCTCTCGCCCGCATCGGACAACGACGGGCTAACCCTGTGCGCCCGGCTGACCGACCGGTATCCGAGGCTCCGGGTCCTTGGTGCTCTCGACCTTTCTGGACGACGCGCTGGTGGTCAACGCCATTCAGCACGGGGCCCGCGGCTCCGTGGTCAAGGACGTCGACACCATGGAACTGGCGCGCGCGATCCGGTTGGTCGCCCGGAACGGCAGCGCCTTCGACTCCCGCTCGGCCGCCGCGATGGTGCGGTCGATCCACGCCCCGCAGGCACGAGCACCGCTGACCGGCCGCGAGCTGAGCGTACTGCGGCTGGTCGCAAACGGCCTGAGCAACCGGGCTATCGGCGCGCACCTGCATCTGTCCGAGACCACGATGAAATTCCACGTCCGCAACGTCATGCGCAAGCTGCGCCGCGCCGAAGCGGTCGACAAGGCCACCAAGACTGGCCTGGACCTGACATCCACCTGAGCACGGAAATCCCGTTTCGCCTATCCGGCGTTGAGCACCAGCCAGCCTCCGTGCTGCCCCTGCCCTGAACAGCGATAGCCGGTGCGGCCGCCCAGGTCACCGAGCTGGCGCATGGACCAGTTCTTGGGCAAATCGCCCGTCCACACCATCCGGTCCGGCCGGGCAGCTTGCCGATGTGCCTGGCCACCCGGCGCTTGCTGCAGCACGTAACCAGGTGGCCGTTGCCGGGCTCTCGGGCAGGATCCGTGCGTGCATCTGGTGTGTGCCTGGCACCGGGCAGGGGCCGGACCTGCTTTCCCGGCCCCAGCCCGCGGTGATTGATCTTGCGGTGATTGATTCAGAGCACGGTGGTGACGGCCTTGACTTCGGTGTAGGCGTCAAGCACCTCGTGGCCCATCTCGCGTCCCCAGCCTGACTGCTTGTATCCGCCGAACGGCAGCGCCGCGTCGAAGACGTTGTAGCAGTTGACCGTGGTCTCCCTCGCCAGCGCGCCCAAAGTGGAGGGCGTCACTGGAGTACTTCACCAACCGCATGGCCAAGCGGTCGGCCGAGCGCTCCGACGACCCGGACCTGGCCACAAAGCTGTCGCAGGTCAGGCGAGTACCTCAGTCCAACTGGCGGGCGCGGGAGGGGGAGCTGAACGGCTTCGACCACGTGCGCGCGTCCGGAAGCGCGAGCCCGCTGTCCGGACCGGAACGAGCCGTACAGGAATACAGCCAAGCGTGGTGGGGGCCGAGGGCGGCTACAAGGCGCCGCGCTGTGACCTGCGCGCCGTCGGCTATGCGGATCTTTCGCTGTCTGTTGCTGATGACGAAACCGCCGCGTTCGTTGCGGACCGGATTTCGCTGAGCCGCGCCCCCAGGCCACGGTTGAGAGATGCCGGGCGGCTCACAGGCGATGACCTCGCGGGCACCCGGGCGGGCACCGCCGCCGGTAGGTAGGGCCATCAGCGTGTGATCTCCTGCGCGACGCGACGCCTGTGCCACGGGCCGTGACCGCGACAGCATCAGCCCGTGTCAGCAAGTCCCAGCACAGGTCGTCGCCGGCTCCGTCGCCGACGACTTCGGACGGGTCGGGATGCGGGAGCGAGTCTATCGGGAAGAGCTGCGCGTCAAGCTGGTCCGGGTCCTGCGAACGGCCCGGCATGAACGACGACCATGTCGGGTGCCGCTGGGGGCGGATGAACGCCCCGGAGTCGCGCTCGCGGCGGTCGAGCTCGCTGAGCACTTGGCCGGTTGAGTACCCGCGACGGGAGCAGTCGCGGGCCACCTTCCAGCGTCGGCGAAGCTCCTCGGGCGGGAGGTAGACCCGGACGTCGAACATCTGGCGTAGCTCGGGCGTGTGGTTGACGAGCAGTCCCCCGGCCACCACGAAGCGGGCGGGATTCAGGGTACACGGGCGGCCCGAACGTGCCGTCGGCGTGCCGCCGCACCGGTGAGTCTGGCCTGCCGGACCGCCCAGGCCAGCACGGACTTCGAGGGGACCGATCCGTCCACACCGACCCACGATCCGGCGCTCCGGTTCGCCTTCAGCTTCTGTGATCGCGGTCTTCTCCCCGAGTCACCCAGTGACGCATGTCATGACGATAGGCAGATCCGGGACCCTGCCCCCGGCTACGGCGGGGGCGGCCGCGCGGTCATCCCGTTGACGCACCGCCCGCGGCGGGCGCCGGATCTGGTGGTGCTGCGGTCGGCTCTTGTCCGGTGCCTGCCGGCATCTTCTGACTGGCACGTGTGCCCGCAACACGCTGTGCGCGCGTGTACACCGAACGTGCGGACTGGGCGTCTCATCCAGGGGGCAACGCCTGCGCCCGGCCCCTACTGCACCCGCCTGGCGGCGGTTATTGAGGATCTCCGCCGCCGCCAGGCGGGCTGTCCGGGGTACACCCCGGGCGGGCGGCGCGCGTCTTGTTAGCGGGTCCGCCCGGGCCCGCCAGACCGATGTGATGGTTGCCGGTTGCCTCGTCCACCGGCCCGGACCCTGTTCCCGTGGCGGGGGCCGGGCGCAGGCACTCCTGGCCGGTGACGTACGGCAGGGGCCGTGGCTGAGCCACCACTGTTGTCGTCGACCGTGACCACACCGACCACGGTGGCGCCGACCACGGTGGCGCCGACCACGGTGAACGCCGACCACGGTGGCGCCGACCACCTCGGCCAGCGGGCCGCACCCGGCAGCCGAGCGGGCATGCCGGGCCGGTGCCGCATGCCCTCACCACGGCTTACTCCCGCGTCCAGCAGCAGAAGAACGCGACTGCCGCAGCGCATCCGGCTGGACCTGCGGGTTCAGGCGCTCGGACGCGGTCAGGCAGGCGTCGGCCATCCCTTCAAGGTCGATGCCGCGCCGGCATTCGATGTCCACCCCGGCCGGACCGGCGGCTGCGAGGGCAAGCAGCCAGTGCTGGCCGGAACCGGAAAGGTTGTGGTTCAGCGCAGCCGGCGGCCACTCGATGTTTGGCCGCCCGTGCTCGGTGCTGCCGCACCGGCGGCAGGGAGAACCTGCCGAACCGGATCGCCGCCGGATCGGTGAGCAGCCGGCGCTGCGTCCGGGATCGCTGAGCTGCATCGGCTCACCTGCAGCTCATTCTCGCTGTCTGCGGGAGCAGAGGTCCGCCCGCAGGGCCGAAGTCCCCGCCCCCAGGGACGAACGACCCCGCTGTGCTCGCGGCTGCCGGGCCTATGTTCAGGGCATTGGCCCCGGGAGGCGGCGATGAACACGGAGGACAGCGGGATTGCGAGGCAATCCGGCGGCTACCGGCAGGCCTCTGCGTCGGCTGGCGGCGGTCCGGCGGGCGCCGTTCCTGCCAGGGAGCGGATGCGCGGCACGCAGATCCTTGAGGAGCCGACGGTGAACAGGGGCGCGGCGTTCACCCGCGCGGAGCGGGGGGAATTCGGCCTGCGCGGGCTGCTGCCCTGGCGGGTCCTCACGATCGAACAGCAGGTGGAACTCGAACTTGAGCACGTCCGGCGCAAGACCGACAACCTGGAGAAATACATCGGCCTCGTCGCGCTGCACGAGCGCAACGAAACCCTCTTCTACCGGCTGCTCGTCGACCACATCGAGGAACTCGCCCCGATCGTCTACACCCCGACGGTCGGCGACGCGTGCCGCATTTTCAGCCATATTCAGCGCCGGCTGCGGGGCCTGTGGATCACGCCGGACGACATTGGCTGCATCCCCGAGGTGCTGCGTAACATCGGCCGGCCGGACGTCCGGTTGATTGTCGCGACCGATAACGAGCGGATCCTTGGGCTCGGTGACCAGGGCGCCGGTGGCATGGGTATCCCGGTAGGGAAACTCGCGCTCTACTCCGCGTGCGCCGGTGTGCGCCCGGACCTGACGCTGCCGGTCTCGCTCGACTGCGGCACCGACAACGAAGAACTGCTCGCCGACCCGCTCTACCTCGGCTACCCGAGGCCGCGCCTGCGCGGCGCCGCCTATGACGCCTTCATCGAGGCCTTCGTCAACGCCGTTCTGGAGGTCTTCCCCGCCGCCCTGCTGCAGTGGGAGGACTTCAAGCAGCACAACGCGATCAGGCTGCTCGGCCGCTACCGCCACCGCATCGCGAGCTTCAACGACGACATACAGGGAACCGCGGCGGTGGTCCTCGCCGGCCTGCTGGCCGCGCTGCGGCTGCGCGGCGAGCCGCTGGCCGCCCAGCGGCTGGTCTTCCTCGGCGCCGGCGCGGCCGGCACCGGTATCGCGCGACTCGCCGAGACGGTCATCCGCGGGCAGGACCCCGGCGCCAACCTTCGCCGCGCGATCGTGATGGTCGATTCGCGCGGCCTCGTCTTCGACGGGCGCGACCACCTGGACGACGACAAGCGCCCGTTCGCGCTGCCGGCGGCCGAGCTCACCAGCTTTGGCTTCAGACCCGCCAGCCACTACGACCTCGAAACCGTCGTCCGGCAACTCGCCCCGACCATCCTGGTCGGCACGTCAGCGGCTCCGGGCGCCTTCACCGAGCCGGTGATCCGCGAGATGGCCGCCCGCACCCGGGCGCCGATCGTGCTGCCGCTGTCCAATCCGACCGCGAAATCCGAAGCGACCCCGGCCGATGTGCTCGCCTGGAGCGAGGGGCGCGCGCTGGTGGCGACCGGCAGTGCCTTCGACCCGGTGCGGGTCGGCGGCCGCGACCGTGTGGTCGGGCAGGCGAACAATGTGTTCATCTTCCCCGGGGTGGGCCTCGGCGCGATCGTGTCACAGGCGAGGGAGGTAACCGACAGGATGTTCCTCGTGGCAGCGACCACTCTCGCCGACCACGTCACCACGCGGCGGCTCAGTGATGGGGCCCTTTATCCCCGCATCGCGGAACTGCGGCCGATCTCCCGCGCCATCGCGATCGCCGTCGCGCGCGAGGCCTGTGCCAGCGGGGTGGCCCCGGTGATGAGCGATGACGACGTGGAGGCCGCGGTGGATGCCTCGATCTGGGCACCTGACTACGGTCCTCTTCCGGCACCCGCCGGCGAGACTGGCGCCAGCCGCGGTGCTTAATCGGCACTCGCCCACCTACGGTGGCGAGATACGCGGACACGTCGGCGCCTTTGACCAGGCCCGCCGTTGCGGCATGCTCGGCCGGGCGAGGCGCCGGGCAGCAGCGCCCTGCCAGGTAGCCGGCGAAACGCGCGAGTCAGCCCGGCGGATGCTCCAGGCGGGCGACCAGCCGCCCGGCGCAGCCGTGCACCATCGCCGGGTCACCCTGGTAGCAGCGGCTGCGCGCCTGGTGCACCCGGCGCTCCCCGCACACAACGCAGACCATCAGGCGCCGCGGCGCAGGCGGCTGCCGGGGGCGCAGCGCGCGCTGGCAGCGGCCGCAGATCCCGGCTTGCGCCTGGATCAGCCCGGGCTGGCCGCCTCGCGGCGGTGCCGGTTGCAACCCGGCGGCAGCGCCGCTGTGGCACCGCCCGACAGCTGGGCGCTTAATGGCGGGCTCGCAATGATCGCCCGAGCGGCGACCGCGCGAGGGCAACCACTGACGCGACGTGGCGCGCGGACCAGCGCCAGCGCCGGAAGTTCGTAGCCGAAGTCGTCCGAGAGATTCGAGGATCTCGTCCGCGCCGAGAACCAGGCCAGCTACGACCTGACCCGCCTCGCACCGAGCTTATATTGACTCCGTGAAGCCTCCCCGTCGCCTGCCGATCTCAACCTGCATCGGTTGCGGAGCGATGAGGCAATATGAGAGCTGTGAGGGGGCCTGCTCCGAGCGCAAGCTTGAGCTCGTTAACGGCGGCGATTACGACGAGCTAACGGCGGCGGCGGCGTCCTGTCGTGTTCGCGTCCAAGGGCTCTGGGCTGTCGTCGAGGAACTGGCGCGCAGAGAGCCAGGCCCGGACGAGTGGCGGGTCGCGTACGAGGCGCTTCAACGGTCTGCGCGTTCAGCGCTGCGACGCTCCAGGTCCGCATCTGGTGGCCGGGATGATGATGATCCGCTTTCGTCCGCCGCCGAGACCGTGATCGTTTGGCGTTGTCAGGACTGCGGGGGCGTTGATGCCCCGCAGCCGTGCATCGATGTTTGCATCTGGCGTCCGGCCGATTGGGTGGATGCGACCTCGTACGAGTCGAAGCGGTCGCGGGCCGCCTTCGATCGCGAGGTTGAGCAGTCGTTGGCTGGGCTGCTCCGCAGGCTCGCGTTCGCAACGCCGCGTGACGGGCAGTGGGAGCGAAGCTGGCGTGCCTTTCAATCGCAAGCGCGGCTCGCTTTCCAATCAAGGGGACCACGCCGCGTTGCGAACGAGATGGCCATTCGGGAGGCTCGAGCCGATGGATAAGGTTGCTTTGTTTGCGCCCGGCTTTCACGCACCGTCCCTTCCGCCTGGGCATCCTGGGCGCACGGCCGTTTCAAGATCATGAAGCCAGTCCGAGGACAGTGAAGAGCCGGTTCATGTACCTGCTGGCCCAGCGGGTGGCTTCGGTGGTGTCGTGGCGTCCGGCCAGGTGGAGGGCGCCGATGGCGAGGTCTCTGAGCGCGACCATGATCCTGGGGCCTGATCGGGTGCGGATCGTAGAGTCGTCTTCGCGGTAGAGGGTGTGGCGCAGCCGGTGCAGGGACTCGATGGCCCACTGGCCGTGGACGAGGGCTGGCGGGCGGGGTCGGCGCGGTGCGTGGTCAGGCCGGTGACGCCGAGCGCGGCGACGGCCGACAGCGGCTTGCCGTCGGTGACGTGGCGCTCGATGAGATAAACCTGGCTGAAGTGCGGTAATGGCAGGTCATCTGGTGAGGGCAGGACCTGGATGGTGCGGGTGCGTGCCCGCGGTCGGTGGCGGTATGGGTGACCGGGACGTCCCGCCAGGGCAGGGTGTCCAGGGCGCCGAACGGGTCGGGCTGGTTCTCTTTGACCGGGAGGACGAAATCAGCGCCGCGCTGGTGCAGGTGGTCCGCTGTGGCGCGCTGGCAGTGCAGAGCATCGGCGGTGATGACCGCGCCGGCCAGGTCCAGGTCGTGTAACAGCGGGATGATCATCGGTATCTCGTTTGTCTTTCGCGCCGACCTCTGTCTGGGCGACCACTCCCCGTCTCCGGCCGTGGTCACCAGCAGGTGAACCTGGGCTGCCGTTGGCGCCCTTGGCTCCCCGGACGGTCTTGCCGTCCATCCTGACCTGGACCAGCGGCTCCCGCCGGCCGGACAGATCGCCACCGGGCCCCGATGGCGCGGGCAGCCCGCCGTCAGGGCCGGCACCGTCATCGCCGGGCGGCGCTGCGCGGGTCATCAGCCAGGCGCCAATCCGCATCCACCGCAGGCGTCGGCTCCAGTTACCACGCGCCAGATCGTGGGGCGGCCCGGCGGGTGCCCGTGCTGCTCCGCCGCGCTTATACAACTCGGCAAGCAGGCCAGCGGGCACGTCGGCCGCCCAGCCGGCGATCGCGGTGAACGACCGCATCCCGGCCGCGACCGCCGCGGCGGCCAGCGCCAGTACCACCGCCTTCGGGTGATCCCGCCCCTGGCCCGGCCGCCCATCCGGCACTTCCGCCAGCAATTCCAGCAGGTCACCGCCGACACCCGGGATCGCCGCCGCCACGGCAGGCCGATCAACCAGTCGGTCCGCCCGAGACGAGCTGGGACACACGCGGCCCGGCCGCCGCCGGGTCCGCAGCGGCAATGACAGACTGAACCACGGCGAAGCCTTCGACGTGTTCTGCAGAACGCCTATGCAGTCGCCCTTGATCACGGGTACAAGATGATCAGCGTCGGGACGCTTGTTTCCGGCGTCGTCCCGGGCTTCGGCCGTCAGCCGCGACGGGGAAGGTGCCCGGGCCGGGGAAGGCCGTCCGGGTCGCCTCGGCCAGCAGCTCCGCATCGACAAGCGACGGGCTGAGCAGCTCGATCGCCAGTGTCACAAGGTCACTGAGCGGTCCGGCGGCACCGAAGGCGGGGGGAGCCCTCGAGGCGAGTGTGCAGCAGTCCCAGCGGCAGGCAGATCTCGTCGGCCAGCAGCAGCTCAAAGGACTTGCCGGCGTACGCGGCAACGGTTTCCGCGACGATCTCGATGCCGCGGTTGGAGTAGATGCGCCGCCGCCCGGGCCGGCTGAGGACCGCGTCACCGTTGAGTCCGAGCCCTGATGCGTGTGACAGCAGGTTTCGTATCGTCGCTTGTGGGGGGCCGGTCGGCGCATCGAGGTCGAGGAGGCGGCGCTGCACGCCGTCGAGCGCCGCCATTGAGGTGAGCAGCTTGGTCACCGATGCCCAGCGAACGGTCGGTCAAGCGGGCCGTGTGATGCCACCAGATCGGTGGCGGACGCGACTGCCACTGCGGCCGTCCCCACCGGCCAGGACGTGACCTGATCCAGCGGGCTCCCCGTCATCTCCCGCCTCCGCTCCGGTCCTGCGATGCGCCGTTGCGGGGTAGCACGTGTACGAGTATGACCATCTCCGCAATCTCCGTACGGCCGATGTCTGACCGGACGCACCGAACCTCGTATACGCGATATGCCCGATTGTCGCCGCTGGTGGGACGATGAAGGTGCTGCGGGCGTCGCCGCGGCACGGTTCCGCGTCGTCGACGAGGGGATCCCCATGCTGGAAGACCTTGACCCGGCGGAGACCCGCGAGTGGGTGGATGCGCTCGACTCGGTGATGACGTTCGAGGGCACCGACCGCGCGTTTTTCCTGCTCGACGAGGTGATCGCGGAGGCGCGCCGCAAGGGGGCGCCGGTCCCGTACAGCGCCACCACGCCCTACCTGAACACGATCCCGCCCGATAAGGAGGACCGGCTGCACCCGCGGGACCGGGCCATCGAGCACCGGATCCGGTCGCTGATCCGGTGGAACGCGCTGGCGATCGTGCTGCGCGCCAACGAGGAGTCCTCCGAGCTGGGCGGCCATATCGCCAGCTTCCAGTCCGCGGCGACGCTCTACGACATCGGCTTCCAGCATTTCTTCCACGCCCCGACCGGCCAGCACGGCGGTGACCTGCTGTTCATCCAGGGCCACTCCTCGCCGGGCATCTACGCCCGCTCGTTCGTCGAGGGGCGGCTCACCGAGGAGCAGCTGAAGAAGTTCCGGATGGAGGTCGACGGCGGTGGCCTCGCGTCCTACCCGCACCCGTGGCTGATGCCGGACTACTGGCAGATGCCGACGGTGTCGATGGGCCTCGGCCCGATCATGGCGATCTATCAGGCCCGCTTCCTCAAGTACCTCAGCAGCCGCGGCCTGGCGGACACCTCGAAGCGCAAGGTCTGGGCCTTCCTCGGCGACGGCGAGACCGACGAGCCGGAGTCGCTGGGCGCCATCTCGATGGCCAGCCGGGAGAAACTGGACAACCTTATCTTCGTGATCAATTGCAACCTGCAGCGCCTCGACGGCCCGGTCCGCGGCAACGGCAAGATCGTCCAGGAGCTGGAGGGCATCTTCCGGGGCGCGGGCTGGAACGTGATCAAGACGTTGTGGGGCAGCGGCTGGGACCCGCTCATCGCGCGTGACTCCACCGGCCTGCTCCTGCAAGCGGATGGAGGAGTGCGTCGACGGCGAGTACCAGGACTTCAAGTCCAAGGACGGCGCGTACGTGCGGGAGAAGTTCTTCGGCAAGTACCCGGAGCTGCTGGAGATGGTCGCCGGCATGACCGACGACGAGATCTGGGCGCTCAACCGCGGCGGTCACGACCCCATCAAGGTGTACGCCGCGTACTCGGCGGCGGTGAGGACCGCCGGCCAGCCCACCGTCATCCTCGCCAAGACCGTCAAGGGCTATGGCATGGGGGAGTCCGGCGAGGGCCAGAACATCACCCACCAGCAGAAGCACATGGCCGGCGCCGCGCTGGTGCGGTTCCGTGACCGCTTCGGCCTGCCGCTCACCGAAGAGCAGCTGGCCGAGGTGCCGTTCCTGCGGTTCGCCGACGGCAGCCCGGAGATGGCCTACCTGCGGGAGCGGCGCGCCGCCCTCGGCGGCGCCCTGCCGGCCCGCCGGCGGCGGTCGACGGAGTCGCTGGCGGTGCCCGGGCTCAGCGCCTTCGGTGGCCAGCTCGCTGGCACGCCGGGCCGCGAGATCTCCACGACGATGGCGTTCGTGCGGATCCTCAACACGCTGCTGCGCGACAAGAGGATCGGCAAGCGCGTGGTTCCGATCGTGGCGGACGAGTCCCGGACGTTCGGGATGGAGGGCATGTTCCGCCAGTTCGGCATCTTCAGCCAGGTCGGGCAGCTGTACCAGCCCGAGGACGCCAACCAGCTCATGTACTACCGCGAGGCGCCGGATGGCCAGATGCTGCAGGAGGGCATCAACGAGGCCGGCGCGATGGCGTCGTGGATCGCCGCGGCGACGGCGTACAGCACGAGCGACGTGCCGATGATCCCGTTCTACATCTTCTACTCGATGTTCGGCTTCCAGCGGGTCATGGACCTCGCCTGGGCGGCCGGGGACTCGCGGGCCCGCGGCTTCCTGCTCGGCGGGACCGCGGGCCGGACCACGCTCAACGGCGAGGGGCTGCAGCACGAGGACGGTCACAGCCACGTGCTCTCTGCGGTGATCCCCAACTGCGTGTCCTACGACCCGACGTACTCCTACGAGGTTGCTGTCATCGTCCAGGACGGGCTGCGGCGGATGTTCACCGAGCAGGAGGACGTCTACTTCTACATCACCCTGATGAACGAGAACTACGAGCATCCGGCGCTGCCCGCGGGCGCCGAGGCCGCCATCCTCAAGGGGATGTACCTGCTACGGGACGGCAGCACCGCAGCCGGCGGCGAAGGCGGCGGCCCGCGGGTCCAGCTGCTCGGCAGCGGCACGATCCTGCGGGAGGTGCTCGCCGCCGCCGACCTGCTAGCCGCCGACTACGGCGTGACCGCGGACGTGTGGAGCGCGCCGAGCTTCACCGAGCTGCGGCGCGACGGGCTCGCGGCCGAGCGGTGGACCATGCTGCACCCAACCGAGCCGCCCCGGCGCAGCTACGTCGAGACTTGCCTCGCCGACCGGCCGGGCCCGGTGGTCGCCGCGACCGACTACATCAAGTCCTTCGCCGACCAGATCCGCCCCTTCGTGCCGCGGAGCTACCGGGTACTCGGCACTGATGGCTTCGGCCGGTCGGACTACCGGCGGAACTTGCGCCGCTTCTTCGAGGTCGACCGGCACTACGTCGCCTTGGCCGCCCTGGCCTCGCTCGCCGGGGACGGGACGGTCCCGGCGGCCACGGTCGCCGACGCGATCTCGCGATACGGGATAGATACAGACAAACCCGACCCGTGGATGGTCTGACATGGCACCGCCGAGGAGAAGTCTGTGACCGGCATCGTCCCGACCGTCGAGGGAAACTACCGTGCCCAAGCCAGGTTCAACTGAAGTCAAGGTTCCCGACCTCGGCGACTTCACCGACGTGCCGGTCATCGAGATCCACGTCGCGGCCGGCGATGTGGTCAGCGAGGAGGACCCGCTGATCACGCTGGAGTCGGATAAGGCGGCCATGGACGTCCCCTCGCCCGCGTCCGGTACGGTCCGCGAGCTCCGGGTCGAGGTCGGCGACCGGGTCGGCGAAGGGGTCGCTCATCCTGCTTCTCGACACCGACGGCGCGCTCACCCAACCGCCACCGCTGGCCGATCAGCTGGAGCCGCCGGCCGTTGAGGCGGCCGACCCCACCGCCGCAGCGGAGGAGGCGGCCCGTCGCTCCGCCGAGGCGGTCCCGCCACCGACGGCGGAGACCGGCGCGCCGGCGACCGCCGTCGGGCCGGGCGTACCGGCCGACTTCGGCGGCGTGCACGGCGGCCCCGGCGTGCGCCGGCTGGCCCGCGAGCTCGGCATCGACCTCACCAGCGTGTCCGGCAGCGGCCCGAAAGGCCGCATCACCAAGGAGGATCTGCTTGCGGTCGTCCGGGGGCCCGCTGCCGCGCCGGCCGCCGCGCAGGGTGCCGGCATCCCGGAGGTCCCGGCGCAGGACTTCTCGAAGTTCGGCCCGGTCGAAACCCGGCCGCTGTCGCGCATCGAGCGGCTCTCCGGCCCGCAGCTGCACCGGTCGTGGCTGAACATCCCGCACGTCACCTACGACGACGAGGCGGACATCACCGGGCTCGACGCCTACCGCATGGAACTCGACACCGTGGCCAAGGCCGAGGGCTACCGGGTGACGCTGCTCGCCTTCCTCATGAAGGCATCCGTCTCGGCGCTCCGGGAGTTCCCCAAGTTCAACAGCTCTCTGACGCCGGAGAAGGACGCGCTCATCTACAAGAGCTACTACCACATCGGCGTCGCGGTGGACACCCCGGACGGCCTGGTGGTGCCGGTGATCCGCGACGTCGACCGTAAGGGCATCCGGGAAATCAGCCAGGAGCTCGGCGGCGTCTCGGCGAAGGCCCGGGACGGCAAGCTTGGCGTGGCCGACCTGCAGGGCGCCTCCTTCACGATTTCCAGCCTTGGCGGCATCGGCGGCACCGGCTTCACGCCGATCGTCAACGCCCCCGAGGTGGCGATCCTCGGCGTGGTGCGCTCCAAGACCGCCCCGGTATGGGACGGGACGGCGTTCGTGCCGCGATTGATGCTGCCGGTGTCGCTCTCCTACGATCACCGGGTCATCGACGGTGCGCTGGCAGCCCGTTTCGCCCGGCACCTATGCCACCTGCTCGAGGACATCCGCCGGCTCGTGCTCTGACCGCGACCCGGCGGCCGCCGCACCAGCCGCCTTCGACCCCTGGAGCCTGACGTGGACATTCGAATCCCGGACATCGGCAACTTCGCCGACGTGCCCGTCATCGAGGTGCACGTGGCCCCCGGCGACGTCGTGGCGGCCGGGGACCCGCTCATCACGCTCGAGTCCGACAAGGCGACGATGGACATCCCGGCACCGGTGGCCGGAACTATCGCCGGCGTCCGGGTCACCGTCGGTGACCGCGTCTCCGCCGGCCACCTCATCGCCGGCCTGCGCACCGGCGACGCGGCCGCGACCGGCGTCGGCAGCGCCGGCCGCGCCGGCTCCCAACGTGCGCACGCCCGCGGCGGCCCGCCGGCCTGCGGCGGCACACGGTGAGGTCGCCGCGGAGGTGCTCGTCCTCGGTGCCGGACCGGGCGGCTACTCGGCCGCGTTCCGGGCCGCCGACCTCGGCAAGAAGGTCGTGATGGTGGACCGCTGGCCGGCGCTCGGCGGGGTCTGCCTCAACGTTGGCTGCATACCGTCCAAAGCCCTCCTGCACGCCGCCAAAGTCATCGCCGAGACCAAGGAGATGAGCGAGCACGGCGTCGCGTTCAGCGCTCCGGGGATCGACGTCGGCAAGCTGCGGGCGTGGAAGGACGGTGTCGTCAGCCGGCTCACCGGCGGTCTCGCCGGGCTGGCCAAACAGCGCAAGGTCACCACGATCCGCGGTTACGGCCGCTTCACCTCGCCGCACCAGCTGCAGGTCGAGCTCGCCGAGGGAGCGGACCACGACCGTCGGCTTCGAGCAGGCGATCATCGCTGCCGGCTCCGAGCCGCTGACGCTGCCGTTCATCCCGCAAAACGACCCGCGGGTCGTCGACTCGACCGGTGCGCTGCAACTCGACGGGGTGCCGCAGCGGCTGCTCGTGCTGGGCGGCGGCATCATCGGGCTGGAGATGGCGACCGTCTACCACGAGCTCGGCGCGCAAGGTCACGGTCGTCGAGCTGATGGACCAGCTCATCCCCGAGGCCGACAAGGACCTGGTCACCCCGCTCACCAGGCGGGTCACCAGACAGTACGAGAACATCTACCTTAAGACGAAGGTGACGAACGTCGAGGCCCGGCCCGAGGGTCTCGTCGTCTCCTTCGACGGCGCCACGGCGCCGGCGACCGGCACCTTCGACAGGATCCTCGTCGCCGTGGGCCGCCGCCCCAACGGCAAGCTGATCGGCGCCGAGAACGCCGGCGTCGCGGTCGACGGCCGCGGCTTCGTCCCGGTCGACAAGCAGCTGCGGACCAACGTGGCGCACATCTTCGCCATCGGTGACCTCGTGGGTCAGCCGATGCTGGCGCACAAGGCCATGCACGAGGGGAAGGTCGCTGCGGAGGTGACGGCCGGCAAGAACAGTTTCTTCGACGCGCGGGTGATCCCCTCGGTCGCCTACACCGATCCCGAGGTGGCCTGGGCCGGGATGACCGAGAACGAGGCGAAGGCCGCCGGTGTGAAGTACGGCAAGGGGGTCTTTCCCTGGGCGGCCAGCGGCCGCTCGCTCTCGCTCGGCCGTGACGAGGGCATGACGAAGCTGCTGTTCGACGAGGCGACCGGCCGCGTCATCGGCTGCGGCATCGTCGGCCCCTCCGCTGGCGACCTCATCGCCGAGGCAGCGCTGGCGATCGAGATGGGCGCCGACGCGGCCGACATCGGCTTGACGATCCACCCGCACCCGACGCTGTCGGAGACCGTCGCAATGGCGGCGGAGGCGTTCGAGGGCACGATCACCGACCTGTACCTGCCGAAGCGGAGATAGTCGCCGGCATGGCGTCGTGCCGGCCGGCCAGGGAACAGGAACAGGACTCGATGACCGGCATGCTGACCGCGCCAGGGCAGGACGCCCACATCGACGACCCGATCCGGACGGAGCTCGGCGGCATCGCCGGACGCGACCACGTGCTCGACGTCCCCGGGAACCTCGAGGCCTACTCCCCGGACGCGACGCCGGGGTTCCACGCCTCCACACGTCGCGCGGCCCACGTCCGCCGAAGAGGTGCGGCCGTCCTGCGGTCGGCGACGGCCCACCGCAGACCGGTCGTCGCCGCGGCGCCGGCTCGAACCTGGCTGCCATGACGGTGCCGGCGCACCGTGCCGGACTGGCCGGATGAACCGGATCAAGGAGGTGAGCTCCATTGAGCTGGGCGGCGGCCTGTGTCGGAGCGCGCCCGTGCGTGAGCGCGCCGTGGGTTACCAGCACCTACGCGGGGGATTCCGCCGCCCGCAGGGCCGTGAGCAGTGCCCGGTCCGCCCAGTTCAGCTTCAGACGGCGCGACTCCTGCCGTTGCAGGACGGCGAGCTGGTGGCGCAGGATCAAGGACTCTGCGCTCTTCCACGTCTCCTCGCGCCGGGACAGCCGCAGCCACGCGGCTAGCCACGTGATCAGGAGGAACACGAACCGCAGGCACATGACTGGTGATCATCACCGCCGGGTCGCCGACACCGCAACTCTGCTGCTCACAGCCATGGATGGGATTCTCGGCACTCACAGCTACCGCCGCGTCCACGGCGAGCTCGCGGCGCTCGGCATCACGGTGGCGCCGTCAACGGTCTGGCAGATCCTCAAGGACGCCGGGATCGACCCGGCGCCCCGCCGGGACGGCCCTGGCTGGGCGGAGTTCCTGCGGTCGCAGGCGCAGGGGATCCTGGCGCTGGACTTCTTCACCGCTGGCCTGCTCAATGGCACGAAGGTGTACGTCCTTGCGGTGATCGAGCACGGCAACCGGCGCGTCCGGGTCCTGGGCGCCACGGAGCACCCGGTCCAGTCCTGGGTCGTCCAGCAAGCCCGGAACCTGCTCATGGACCTGGGGGATGCCGGGACACGAGCGAAGTTCGTCCTGCATGACCGGGACGCCAGCTTCGCGCAGGCGTTCGATGCCGTATTCCAGGCCGCCGGGATCCGGGTCACCCGCTCCGCCGTTCAGGCACCACGAATGAATTCGATCACGGAGCGGTGGATTGGCAGCTGCCGACGTGAGCTACTGGACCGGACCCTGATCTGGAACCTGCGCCACCTGATGATGGTGCTGCGGGAGTACGAGGACTTCTACAACTCCCACCGGCCGCACCGCGCCCTGGACCAGGCCGCGCCACTGCGGCCGCTGCCAGATGGCATCACCGACTTGGATCATTTCCGGGTACGGCGGCATGACCGCGTGGGTGGCGTCATCCACGAATATCGCCTGCTGGCATAGGTTTTCGGCACCTATAGGTCACCCATCGCCGACACGTGACAGGCCGCGCAGGTTCCCGGCGGCACTGCCCCGCCATACTGCGCCCGCCGCAATTGAATGCCCGGCCGGGCGCGGCTGAGGTGCCAAGGACCGGGGCAGGCGCCCGGTCAGCCGAGCCGGGAGAGCCCTTTCTGGAGATCGTCACCGTTCATCACCGGCGCCAGCTCGACGTCGGCGTCCAGTTCCATGAAGAACGGCTCCGCGAATGGCGGTATGCCGGACGCATCGGGAAGATCGAACACCATGTACGCGGTCCGGCGCCCGTCAAAGGTCGTGAAGTACATCCCCTCTGGCTTCCAGCGCTCGGCGGCGCGCTGCATGACAGCACCCAGGGTGCCGTCCTTGATCGCCCGGTTTCCTGACTCGACCGGAATGCTGATCCTGGCCATGACTCGCATAAGCAGCCCCCCCGTAAACTCGATCCAGCCCCACCAGCATCGCACGTCACATGCTCCCCGGCTGGCGGCGGCCCTGCTCGCGCCGTCGGCCAGGAACCACAAGCCCCGGGCCCACCACAGCCACGAGCGCACCGGTGCATTCGCGGCCGGCCGTGATGCTCTACGCGCCGCTGCACACCATGATCTGGCAGACCCCCGGCGGCGGAACCCGCGTCACCTTCGACCGGCCAGCGAGCAGTTCGCCAGCTTCGGCACCCCGCAGATCACCGAGGTGGGCAGAGAACTCGACCACAAGCTCGCAGCACTCCTCGATCACCTCGGCCTGGAAGTCCCCGACCAGCTGACCGGCTCCCTCAGGGACTGATCCGAAAGCGGCGCGGCCGTAACCAGCGTCCTGCGTCAGGGCCGTTCGCTCCGACGTCTGCGATTGTATGCCGTCACGGCTGCGGGCGCATACCGGGTTGGCCAGGTTCGTGGCGTCCGGGAACAACGTCCAGGCGTGGGCTTCGCGATCGTCGACGGCTACGGCTCGCTGACCCGTACCGCTCATGGGAACAGGAAGTTCCCAAAGCGAGGGCACACTTTCCCCCCGGCCGAGGCCGGAGGGCCCCTCTAACCTGCGTCGGGACGGCGGGATTTGAACCCGCGACCCCTTGACCCCCAGCCATGTATCCACATCTCCGCCACCAGGTCAACACCACGTTTCCGCACGTGAAGCCACGCAGAAGTGAGCGGGATAGAGCCGCAGAGCGCCCTCACGAGCGCTGGTGATTCCCAGTTCGTTCCCAGCTGCCGCTGACCGCCATTCGGGGCAGAGGCCGCCCACACTGAGGTGGGCAAGCCACGCCGCAGCCGCCTGTCGACGGAAGGGGAACACCGACCAGTGTCCTCAGCTCGGACTTCTTCTCGGTGTACCAGTCGTTTCCGGAGACCGGCGGGGTCACGCCGCCGCTGTGGTGCTCGGCGCACATCCGCGGTGGCTTGGGAGGGCCTGGGCTGCGGGTGAGGGCGAAGCTCAGGTCGCCGAGGGTCATCACGGCCCGCGAGACCGCGATCTGGAGCAGGACGCCAGGCCTGCCCGGCGGTGAGCAACCGGAGCAGTTCGGTGAGCGGGAAGTCGGCGCTGCCCAGGGCCATCGCGCTGATCGGTAACGTCTCTGACCCGATCGCTCCGGGTGAGATCGATTCCCTGGGCGTGGACCAGATCGCGCAGCTTGACCTGGACTTGTTGTTTGACGTTGGCGCGTCCGCCCCGCAGCAGCTCGTCGGTGAACTCGATCAGCCGGGGGTGCCCGCCGACCGCCACCGCTCATCTGCATGGCATTGAGGCCCTGGCTGCGCTTATTCCCCCGAGCCACCAGGGCCTTCGCCTGCCTGTGGCCGCAGGACACCGGCGAGATGTGCTGCCTCATCACCGACCTGCTCGACCACGTCGCCTGCCCGGCCGGCCAGCTCGCCGCCGCCTACGCCTGGCGGTGGAGCGGTCGGAGACTGCCCTGAAAGAAGCCAAATCTGCCGTCACCGGAGCCGGGCCCTCCACCGGCCCGATCTTCCGCTCCGCCGGCCCCGAACTGATCGCCGCCGAGCACGCCGCCTGGATCTGACCCCCGCCATCCCGCGCGCTGTCACCGTTGATCCCTGCCCGAACCGCCGGACGCAGAACCGGCCGCCCGCCCGGAGCGACAGCCGGGCCACCGGCCTGCCCATCACG
The DNA here is from genome assembly GCA_963820395.1 of uncultured Actinomycetota bacterium. Classification (GTDB taxonomy): domain Bacteria; phylum Actinomycetota; class Actinomycetes; order Streptosporangiales; family Streptosporangiaceae; genus DATFVJ01. Next base: position 248,242 of record CAWGAE010000007.1, read on the forward strand.
GATCTCCGGGACAGAACTCCGAAGCGAGCACGTCGCCGTCACGGAGCGTGGTGGCCGCTCCACTGGGTTGCGCGCGCCGAGCCGCCGTTCGGTACGTTATGGCTAACCACCAACTGCGATCAGGGCTCCCGGGCGAACACATATGCCGAGCGTTGGATCTTGAGCCCGCGGCGCGAGCTGACCGATCGGATGCTGATCGTTAGCCGCCAGCAGCTGGAGCATTCGCTGACGGTCCACATAGATCATTTCAATGACCATCGGCCCCACCGGTCTCTGGGCCAGAACCCACTGTCCGGGCTGACCCCATCGTCACCGTCAGCCGATGATGTCGCCGCCGTGCGCCGCGATCGGCTGGGCGGACTCATCCACGAGTACGAATACCCGCAGGTCGCATAGCGTGGATGGGATTTCTCGGCACCCACAAGTCGTCGGCGCGGCGGAACGCCAACCGCCGCCCCCCGGCGCCACAACCGGCTATGGTCAAAGCTAGCTGGCAGCACAGGAACCAAGGCCAGCGAAGACACGGCGACGATCACAATACCTGGGGATCCCCCGCCCACCGCCCGGTGGGCAGACCCCGTGAAGTCCCCCGGACGGGGGGCCCTGCCCGCGCAAGACCACAGCCCATAGCTGAGGCAGCGGGGCATCAAACCAGATCGCGGCATCAACCCGCTAACGCCGTTTACGCCACGCCTACGCGATGGGCAACCACTACGGATCATCGTGACGGAAAGTATGCGTGTGGCGACGCTACGTCGTGGGAAAAATTGGCCCGCGACACAACCTCGGCCCACGGCCGTAACGGTCACAGGCCGGAAACTAGGGAAAGGTATCTCCCAAATGATCAGCAAGATGCGTTTCAGGCGCGCCGCGGCGACCATCGCCGCAGCCGGCACACTCGGCCTCGCCACCGCGGCAATACTGCCCGCCGCGGCTGACGCCGCCGTCACCCACGCCGCTGCCTCACAGTCGCAGCAGTCCCACCAGGACTGGTGCGGCTACAACTCCTGGGAGTGCGGTGGCGGCTGGGGCTGGCACCACCACTGGGGTGGCGGCTGGGGCTGGCACCACCGCTGGGGCTGGCACCACAACAACTGGTAAGCCGGCATAACCTGAGCGGGCTGGCAGGGCGGTCGGCCCCTGTCGGCCCGCTTCGCGCCGCCCTGTGGGTGCCGAAAATGCCGTCACATCACGCGACCTGCGAATACTCGTGGAGGAGGCCGCCAAGCCGATCGCGTCTCCGGACGCGGATGTTGTCGTCGGCAAACGCGCGGCTTGCCGGTGACGGACGCACGCGGCTTAGCGGGCCTGTGCGTGGGCGGCCCACCCGTCGCCTTCGGGCTCTCGGCCGCCTCGGTGTGGTTGCGGTGAGCCTGCTGGAGGTCCAGGTCGGCGTTCATCGCCTCGAGCTCGGCCGTGAGGGCGTCGATCTGATGCTACTTGCTAGGGGCCTTCGGCGGAACGATCTCATCGAGGTCTTCGCGCAGGTAGGCGAGATCGCCGAGGCCGTTCATGACGTACACCCGGAGTGCGTTGCCCGCCGTCTTCCAGTACCCGAGGACCTCATGAGCAGCCGTGAAGTCGGTGATCCCCGACGTAACCTCCTGAAGGTCTTTCGCCAGGGCCTTGGCGCCCCTGCGCGCGCACTCCACGGGAACAGTTGCTCCGGTAGCCGGGGTACCCCTACCACGCTATGTGAGCTGATCAAGCAGTGTCAGATGATCACGGGGTAGCGCCTGCCCGCAACCTCAAACTGTGGTCCCGCACCAGCCCTGGGCGTACCATCCGAATCATGCAGGGTGGCCTGCCGTTCGTACTGATCCTCCGCGCCGGGGACGGGTGTGCCTACGCCGCGGAGCGTATCGAGGGCGCGAAGTTTGTCACCGGCCCCACCGATGACCTCGGCGACGAAGATGACACCTGACCAACGTCCGGGGCCGCAGGGGGTCCCATACGCCGCATGCGTAGATCGGGGAGGCAGTGGCACCGGTGCTCAGCGTGACAGAAAACGCAGCCGACGACAGTATCAGAAAAAATATCCGGCCAGCGCAGGCGGCCGAAGCGATGAACGACTGGCGGCTCAGGCGCATGCAAGCGCTATGGGCGATGGTGTCCTGATGGCCAGGCGGAAGCGGCCGCGCATTGATGTGGACGTGCTGGCTGCCGAGCTGCACCCGATGCTGACGCTGCCACCCCGTGAGGCTGTCTGGCGTACCGGTGACCGGCTCGCGGCCGAGCCGATGCTAGCTGACCACGAGGTCGTCCTGATCGCAGGACGGATCGGTGTGTCGGCCGCCGCCCTCCTCGGCGCGAAGCTTGTGGCCTCAGCGTTCCCGCCACCGAGGCGGATGGACCTGCCGATCGCTTTGTACCTCGTGGTGGCCCGCGTCCCGGACCCCCGGTGGCGGGAGAGGGTCATCGCCAGGTGCGGGGACCACACCTGCATCAACGAGGTCAAGCGTGAGGCTGACGCCTGGCACGGGCGGCACCTGCTCCTCGCCGCGGGGATTAGCAGGTGGGACGTCACAGCTTGTGCAGCACCCCACCGCCTGTAGCTCCGCCGAAGACAGTTGTAGCAGGACTGGCAGGACACCGGCGAATGGCCTGACCTCACCCGTCCTCGCCGGGGCACGAAGAAGGAGGCGGGGACGTTATGAGCGACTGGACCAGGAGGCGGGCCAAAGAGAAACGGCAGCCATCATCATGGCGCAAGGAGCCTAAAGCCTCCCAAGCAGACCGGTGGCAACACCGTCAACATGGTCGGTGCCCTTGAGCGCAGGCTGTGTAGCTGGACGCTCACCTTCGAGGACACGCTTTCGAGGGCACAGGACCACCAAAGGTTCAGGACAACCTGTGCCGCTCGAAAACTCAACCGAGGCCTTGACCTGGAGGTTCGCCTGCAGGCGGTCGCTGTGGCTCCTGGACTCCGCCGGGCACGTCCCAGCTGCATGGGCAGACCAGGGCGACCTTCATGACGCGCCCTCACTGCGCCCGGCACCGGCCGCGCCCTCGGCGGCGGCCAGCCGGGCGGGGTCGAGATCCCCGACGAACACCTTCTGCAGCATGTGCCAGTCCTGCGGATGAGCCCTGATACCCGCCTCGAAGAGGCGCGCGACCTCCTGCATCATCGCCGCCGCCTGCTGCCTGCTGTCCCCTTCGGCAGGCACCGGTATCTCCTCATGAACATGCACGCCCCAGTCATCGCCCTCGAACCACAGGATCGCGGGCATCAGCGCTGCGCCGGTCTGCGCGGCGAGCGCGGCCGGGCCGCCCATCATGCGGGCCTTCTCGCCGAAGAACTCCACCTCGATGCCGCCGCCGGTGACATCGCGGTCGCAGATCAGGCAGACAATCTTGCCGGCCCGCAGCCGCTGCGCGAGGACGCCGAACCTTTGGGTCCCGCCGCTGGCAGGCAGCACCTCCATGCCGAGCCCCTCGCGGAACACGACGAACCTGTCGTAGACGGACTCCGGCTTCACCCGCTCGATCACTGCGGTAAGGGAGCCTGCCCCGCTGGCGATGAGCCATGCGCCAGCCTGGTCCCAGTTGCCCATGTGCGGCAGGGCAAAGACCACCCCGCGGCCAGCCGCGAGGTACTCGAACGCGGTCCGGATATGCCCAGTGTCGCGCATGCCACCGACCAGCCGGTCCACCGGCATCACCGGCAGCCGGAAAACCTCGAGCCAGTAGCGCGCGTACGAGCGCATGGCCTGCCTGGACAGCGCGCGCAGCTCGCCGCCTGACGCCTCGCCGCCGATCACCCGGCGGAGGTTGCCCTCAAGTACCTGGACCCCCTTGCCCTGGCGGCGCCAGGCCAGGTCGGCTGCGAACCTGAAACCCCGCCGGGCCCAGGACTCGGGCAGCCGGCACACCACAGACCAGCCCAGACCATACCCGGCATCGATGAGCCTGTCCTTCACTCCGGGCACCCGTCACCTCCTGAAGCGGACCCCTGGCCGGCCCGTGCGCCTCCTCACGGCGGGATTCGTCATCGCTGCGGCGTCACGCCGGCCGCGTCCCGGGCATTCCTGGCGGCCGTTGACTCGCTGTGCAGCATCCACAGGGCGACATCAACCAGCCGGAGCATGCTGGCGGTCCTGGCGCGCCGCGGCCGGAGCGCCTCGATGGCCTGCCGGAGCGACTCGTCCTGCAGGCAGTACCGCAGCGCCCGCCACGTCTGCCCTACAGGCCCGTCCCTGGCAACGATAATCTTGCCGGTGACCGGGACGAGCCGTGGCCGCTTGCGGGCCAGGAGCTTGCTCGCCTGCTCCTGGCCCACCCCATCCCGGCACCTCATCAGCAGATCCCACAGCGGATCGATGGCTGCCAGCCTCTCGTCGCTGGCCTCCCACAGGCTCATTACCGAGCTGATCCCCACGAGCAGGGCAGTGGCCCGTGCCGCGTCCTGTCCGAGCAGCCGCCGGACCGCTGAAGGCGACCAGCGCACGTCGAGGAGAGTCACCGCGAGCAGGGGGGTCATCAAGGGTGATCTCGTTGCGCCGGTTGGCGCCAAGAGTATCGAAGGTCTCGCCCGCGAAGCCGCGTGCGGGATCGTAGTAGGCCGTTAACAGCTCGCCGACGCCGGGAGTGGCGATGTCCCGTTCCACGCGGGTCTTGGCCGCGCGGATGGCCTCGGAAACCGGGCCTGGGTTGCCCGCGACGCCGGGTTCGCCGCTGGGCGCGGCGATGACGCAAGTCCGCTCGGTCCGGGACGAAGCACTGAGGCCACGAACGCTGCCGGTACCGTCGTCCATCAGGACCTCCGATCAGATGGCCGGGATAGGCTGCGTGGTGCGCATCGGGCACTGAGCCGGTACGAGCGATGCGTGCGGTCCGTCACTGTCGTGCCCGATCAAGCGGCCGCTGTCCGCTCGCGAGTGAGGCTGGGCTCTTGCCGGGCCGGGCCGGGCCGTGATGCTCGCGGCGTGACTTCTGGGGGCGGAGTGCGCCTGGCCGCGGGCCGCGGCTAGCAGCGCTGGAGGGTTCGGCGGTGATCCGGCGCAGCTGTGTGATCCGGGTTCTTCCCGGCCCGGTAATCAGCCCGGTGCGGATGCTGCCGATCCGGGTGCGCCACTTGCGGCGCGCGGGCGCTGCCGGGGCGGCGGTGATTGGCCGGGTTTGGCCGGCGTGAGGTCCGGAGCCGTTGAGGGATGGGTGCGGCTGTTTCGGGCATAACCTGGTTTGCTTCGCGGGCAGGGGAGCGTGCCGCGTCGCCCAGGCCTCCGCTGCGTCAGCTGCCGGGGGGACGCAGCCGGGACACAGCGGAGGCGTGGGCGGGCGAGCCGGCGCTAACCGACGCCCATCAGGGAGGGCGTGAGCCGCTGGCGGGCGCGGCGTGGCGCTGCCGCGATCATCGTCGCCGGGTCGCCGCCGGGCCGGGCCCGGGCCACCAGGCCCGCGGCCCCGGGCTCCTTGGCCGTCAAGGCGTTCATCGTGTCACCGCCTCCATCGTGTCACCGCCTCCGCATCCGCAGCCGCCAGGCCAGGGATCTGGCCCGGCGGCTCGCATCGGGCACCGGCAGGCTCAGCCGGATACGCGGCCCTGCGAGCGCCATGAGCACAGCGACGATGATGACGAGGCCGATGAGCAGGCGCTCCTCCGGTAACCCCGGGTAGCTGGCCGCCCTCGGCGGCTGAGATCCGGTGCGTGTCTTGCACGCTACGCCCGCAACAGAAAACTAGCAATGGTTTTCCAGAAAATGGTAGCGTGTGGATGGTGGCGAACTGGACCTTCCTGACCAACCACGCCCGGGTGCTGCTGTGCATCGCACACGACCCGGGCGCGCGGCTGCGCGACATCGCCGCCAGCGCGGGCATCACCGAACGCGCCGCCCACGGCATCGTCACCGACCTGACCGCAGCCGGCTACATCGTCAAACAGAAAAACGGCCGCCGCAACCGCTACCAGATCCAGGCACACCTGCCGCTGCCAGAACCCACCCGCCGGGAACGCACCGTCGGCGACGTCCTCGCCCTGCTCGCCGGAACCGGCGCGAGGCAGTGACCGAGCGCGACGGCGAGCCAGGACGCGTGTGGGTTGGCAGGCATGACTGAATGTCGGGCGGTGCCCGAGTTCTAGTCACGTCCGCGATCAGCTCTTCGATCCGGTTACGGTGGCAAGGTGTGGCCCGGCTCGTCGGACCCCCGGCCGCGTGCTCGACTGGCCTCGGCTCGACTTGGCGGCATGGCTCCCAATCTTGCGCCAATTTGCCGAACTGGCCGACTCGTCACTTCTGGTGATGACACAATCACTGCGGGACCATAACGGGGGGTCCACCATCCAAGGGGGAACTTCACATGCGCACACGCCCGCCCGCCACCGAACCGCTGCTCACACCAGCAGAAGTCGCGACGATGTTCCGAGTCGACCCCAAGACCGTCACCAGGTGGGCGAAAGCCGGCAAGTTGACCTCCATCCGCACACTCGGGGGTCACCGCAGGTACCGGGAAACCGAGGTCCGCGCCCTGCGCACAGGCCCGCGGCAGGAGGAGGCCGAAGCGAGACGCGTCGCCTGACCGGGGCCACTGCATGGAATCCCGTCAGACGACGGGATTCCATGCCCGCCTAAGCTCGTCATTTAACCTCGACTGCCCGGCCTGGCAGAAATTGTCGATCTTGTCCGGCGTGTCGCCGTGACGTGAGACGGCCACCGCACAATGATCTTCGGGTTCCTACCAAGATCCCGGAGACAAGGGCGGTAGCCGTGGCGTTCAGTATGGCGTGGCTTGAGGCTGAGGTCGAGGCCCGGGCGGAAGAGGACCAGCCCCGGGGCCGGCTGGCGGCCTTCCGCCGTGAGCTGTACCGGTGCTTCACCCGCCGTGCCGACGAGCTGGCTGAGCTCGCCGATGCTGTGCTGTGCGCGGATGGCCCGGTGAAAACCCTGGCGGGGCTGTCGCTGGTACCGGAGCACCGTCGCGGGCACGGCGCGCTGTATGACGCGGTCGATCACGGCCGGGTCGATATCGCGCGGCTGCGCCGGGCAGTGGCCGGGCTGCCGCTGCCGCGATCGGCGGACGGGCGGCTGATGCTGGCGGTGGACGTGAGCAACTGGCTGCGGCCGGACGCGGCCACCAGCCCGGAGCGCCTGTTCTGCCACGTCTACGGGCGCGGCAGGGGCCAGGCGCAGATGATCCCGGGCTGGCCGTACTCGGTGGTGGCCGCCCTGGAACCAGGCCGCACCTCGTGGACGGCGGTGTTGGACGCGATCCGCCTCGGCCCCGATGACGATGACACAGAGGTGACCGCCGCGCAGGTCCGCGAGGTCGTGGAACGGCTGGTGCGCGCCGGGCACTGGCGCGGGGGTGACCCGCACATTCTGGTCATCTTCGATGCCGGGTATGACGTGACCAGGCTGGCGTACCTGCTGGCGGACCTTCCGGTGGAGCTGCTGGGCCGGCTGCGCTCGGACCGGGTGCTGTGCTTCCCCGCGCCGTTACCGGGCGGCAGGCCGGGCCGGCCGTCCCGGCACGGCCGCCAGTTCAAGCTCGCCGAGGACGCGACCTGGCCCACGCCGACGGTGGCCACGGTGAAACAGACCCCCCGCTACGGGACGGCGGCAGCCCGTGCCTGGGACCGGCTGCACCCCCGGCTGGCCGCCCGCGCCGCCTGGGCCGGCCACAGCGGAGCTGCCGGTCATCGAGGGCACACTGATCCGCCTTCAGGTGGATCACCTGCCCGGCGACCGTGACCCCAAGCCGGTGTGGCTGTGGTCGTCGCGAACCGGCGCCAGCGCGGATGAGGTGGACCGGCTGTGGCAGGCGTTCCTGCGCCGGTCCGGCCATAGAGCACACCTTCCGCCTGTTCAAACAGACACTCGGCTGGACCGCCCCCAAGATCCGCGACCCGCATGCCGCCGACCGCTGGACCTGGCTGATCACCGCCTGCCACGCCCAGCTCCGGCTGGCCCGCCCTCTCGCCACCGACCTGCGCCGCCCCTGGGAACGCCCGGCCCCTCCCGCCCGGCTCACCCCCGCGAGGGTCCGCCGGGGATTCCGGAACCTCCGCGCGACGACCGCCTGCCCGGCCGGCGCGCCGAAACCCGGCAAGCCCGGCCCCGGACGGCCGCCTGGATCGAAGAACCGCCGCCCAGCCACCCGTCACGACGTCGGGAAGAACCGCAAAGCGGAAACAACCCGGCCCCACGACACGAAGCAGAAAGGTTAAACGACAAGCTAAGGGCTCGCGCTATAACTACCTCCCTTGGTTCGCGTGTGTCGTGTCGTCGTGCGGGATCGCGGGGATCGTGTAGTTCCAGTCGCCGTGGAAGTCGTGGCGGCGCAGGTGCCGGGCCTCGAAGGTCTTCATGTCCTTGTCCGGGATCTTGATTCCGCTGGGGTAGGTGCCCGTGTCCAGGACGGCGGTGACCTTCAGGCCGGTCCTGGTGGTGACCGCGCTGATCGTCTCGATGATGACCTCGTGGGAGGTCAGCGGCCGTCCCCGCCAGTTCATGGTGATCGCCGAGAACAGCCGGTGCTCGATCTTGTTCCACTTGCTGGTGCCCGGCGGCAGATGAAGCACGCTGACGTCCAGGCCGGTCCCGGCGGCGAACGCGGCCAGCTCGGTCTTCCATAACCGCAGCCGGCTGCCGTTGGAGCCACCCGAATCGGCGGTGATCAGCAACCGGCCGGCCTGCGGGTAGGCGGCCCGGCCGATCGTGTCCCACCAGCCGGCCCGAGCGGGTCAACGTGCACGACTTCGCGGACAAGCAGCTGGGCAAGGCGGTGCCCTACGGGGTATACGACCTGACCGCGAACACCGGCTGGGTCAACGTCGGCACCGATCACGACACCGGCGCGTTCGCGGTCGCCTCGATCCGCGTCTTTCTTCTTGCAGTCCACGCTGATCACCGGATCACCGCTGCCCTGGAAGGCCACCACCTGCGCGTTGATGTACCGGAACTGGGCGTCACGATCAGGGTGCTGCTTCCCCTCGACCGTCTTGGCATTGCCCTGCAGGCTGTAACCGGCCGATCTGAGCAGCCGGGCCACCGTCCGCGCTGTCACCGCATGACCCTGCCCGGTCAGCTCGCCAGCCAGACGCGCGGTGGACCTGGTCGTCCAGCGAAGCGGCGAACACGGATCCCCACGCGATTCCGGATCGACCAGCGCCTCCAGCGCGGGCAGCAGCTGCGCGTCGGTGTCCAGCGCCGAAGGCCGCCCGCCGCCCGGGCCACGCACCCGCCCATCCGGCTCGGCCCCGGCCTCAAGTTCGCTCCTGCCCCGGCGCACCGTCTTGGCATCCGCGCCGGTGGCCCGGGCGACCACCGCCACACCCCCGGCACCCAGCGCCTGCGCCTCCACGCCCAGCCACAGCCGCCGCTGCCGCTCGTCCAGATACGGGCGAATCTTTACGAACCGGGCAGTGATCTCATCCTCAGTCAGCACCCACCGGGCCTACCACAAACCACCAGGGGATATCTCGGACAACGCCACATAGTTACTGCGCAAGCCCTAAGGTGGTAGCCGAACACCCTGCGGACCGGCGTGAGCTGATCAGGTTTACCTGCAGCCGTATCGGCTGCCTCCCGAGCGGCAGTGGTCGCGCTCGCGCTCCACGCTGATAACCAGCGGTACCTTGTGCCGCTCGAATAATCGATTGAGTGGCTGACCTGCGCTATCGCCAGCAGGCTTGACGCGGTGCTGGTTGGCTGGCCAGATACTGCTCAAGATCGTGTACCTGCTGACGTGCCGGGTACTCGGCGTAGCCGTCCTGGTCTTGCGCGGGGACCGGGCGAAGGATGCGGAGCTGCTGGTGCTCCGGCACGAGAACGCAGTGCTACGCCGCCATCTCGGCCGAGCGCGTTACGCGCCGGCCGACCGAGTGTGGTTCGCCGCGCTGGCACGGCTCCTCCCCCGCAGGCGCTGGACCGAGATCTTCCCCGTGACGCCCGCGACGCTGCTGGCCTGGCACCGCAAACTGGCCGCGAACAAGTACGACACGAGCAGTCGGCGCAGGCCCGGCCGCCCGCCGATTGACCTGGGCATCGCCCGCCTTGCCGTTCGCCTGGCGAAAGAGAATCCGCTGTGGGGATACCGCCGGGTCCACGGCGAGCTGACCAAACTCGGCGTGACGGTCGCGCCGTCCACGGTGTGGCAGATCCTGCATGCCGCGGGCATTGATCCAGCCCCTCGTCGCTCGGGCCCGACGTGGCGGCAGTTCCTGCACGCCCTGTGGGGTGCCAAAAGTCGGCCATGCATGTGACCTGCGGACACACGGGAGCGGTGTGGCGGTCCGGCATGATGATCAGCCGTGTCGATGCGCCTGATGTACCTGATCTTCGTCCGGCTCTGCGGCTGGCTCGTCCTGCTCAGTCGCTCGCCGACCTCCAAGAACACCGAGCTGCTCGTGCTGCGGCACGAGGTCGCCGTGCTGCGCCGCACCAATCCCCGGCCACGGCTCGACTGGGCCGACCGCGCCGTCCTCGCCGCGCTGATCCGGCTCCTGCCGGCAAAGCTGCGGATGCACCGGCTGGTCACGCCCGGCACCGTGCTCCGCTGCCACCGCCGCCTGGTCACCCGGAAATGGACTTACCCGAACCAGACGGGACGGCCGCCGGTCAGCACCGAGATCACCGCGCTGATCGAGCGCCTCGCCACCGAGAACCACGGCTGGGGTACCAGCGGATCCAAGGCGAGCTGCTCAAGCTCGGCCACCGGGTCGGCGCATCCACGATCCGCCGCGTCCTCAAAGCACTGCGGATCCCTCCCGCGCCGAAGCGACGCACCAATACCACCTGGCGGCAGTCCCTGCGCGCCCAAGCTGCGACGATGCTCGCCACCGACTTCTTTCACGTGGACTGCGCCGTGACGCTCCGCCGCCTGTACTGCCTGTTCGTGATGGAGGGCGGCAGCCGCAACGTGCACATTCTGGGGGTGACCGCCAACCCGGACGGGCCGTGGACCACGCAGCAGATCCGCAATCTCCTGATGGACCTCGGCGACCGCGCCGCGGGCTTCCGGTTCCTGGTCCGCGACCGGGCCGGGCAGTTCACCGAATCGTTCAACGCGGCCTGGCCAGCGCCGGTATCGAGGCCGTGAAGATCCCGCCCCGGAGCCCTCGGGCGAACGCCTATGCCGAAAGGTTCGTGCTCACCGCCCGGACCGAGGTCACCGACCGGATGCTGATCTTCGGCGAACGGCACCTGCGGACGGTCCTGACCGAGTATGCCCGGCACTACAACGGACGACGGCCCCATCGCAGCCGCCAGCTCCGCCCGCCCCGGCCCGACCACCCCCCCGCTGACCTCTCCCAGCAGCAGATCAAGCGCCGGGCTGTCCTCGGCGGCCTCCTCAACGAATACGAGCGGGCCGCATAGAAGCCCAGCTCAAGACCAGTGGCCGAGTTCTGGAACCTCACAGGGTCGCCCCGCCCCCTCTCACACCACCGGACATGCGGGCCCGGATCCGGCGGTTCGTCAGGCCGCTGAGTTGAAGCGCTGCCTGGTGGCGGTCATGGTTTCCAGGCCGAGGTGATTCCAGTAGGTGTTGGGCAGAGCCAAGCTAAGGACCTGGGAGCCTGCGATTCGCCAGTATCCCTTGCTGCTCCCGCCCCATTTGCGGACGTTGCTCTCGGAGATACCTCTTACTCGCAGGTTGTGCCGCCTGGCGGCGGTGGTCTTCCATTCCTTCCAGCGGATCTGCCGCAGGCGACAGCGTAGCCATCTATCCGTCTCGCGGACCAGGTTCCCGGTGTCCACGAGCCGGAAGTAGGCCATCCAGCCGATGGTGAACAGGTTGAGCCTGGCTAGCCGGGTAGTTGGGGACCCTCCGGCCGCCACCGCATGGGCGCATGGCCAGGGCGAGCGCCCGAAGTCGTAGGGCAGTCGCTAGGCGCGCTAGTCATCGCGAGCCCGCATGGCAGCGCTCAGAAGTAGTGTTTCCGTCCGCCGACCGCGTGACCGGCAACCCCCAGCAACGCCAGGATCACGCCAATCACGAGTACAACGATACCGATCGTCCAGATAATAGCGATTTTGGCGATGAACCCGATAATGAGGAGAATTACGCCGAGAATGATCAAGGGGGGCTCCTGGCAGCTGGTAGCCGCCGTCCTGGACGGGGGCAAGGGACTATTCTGGATGCTAAGTAGGTCAAACCGCACGGCTTGGGTCGCTGCGCGCGAGGCCCGGTCTGCTGGCCCGCCCGTGGCCGGCGGGCTTCTGCATCTTCCCGTCCTTCTCGTAGCTGCGCCTGTCTTGGCCGGGTCCGATGAGTCAAGGCTCGCGAAGCGACCGTGCAGCGGCCTGGCCCTGACGCGGAGGACCCGAGCGGCTGGCCGGTTCCGGGTGACCGTGGCTGACCGTTGATTGCGGGGGTTAAATTGCGCGCGGGTTGCACGGTGATCTTGGGCTACCTCACCCGTTGCCTGGTACTCCCCGTCCTTCCGATAGCTGCCATCCCTTGGCCTTGACACGGAGGACCCGGGCGAGATCATGTCACCGCGAGGGGGACGGGATGCCCAGCCACTGGCGCGGCCATCCGCCGGGAGCGTCCGGGGTTGCCGACCGCCTCGTCCACGCTGGCATGGACGGAGAAGACATCGATCAAGCGGGTGAGGGTAAGAACCCGCAGCACCTGCTGCTGCGGCGCGGCTAGCAGCAGATCACCCCCGGCGTGCCGGGCTTGCTTTCGCGCATCCGCTAGCCCTGCCACGCCGCTGCAGTCGATGAACTCCAGGCGTGCCAGATCGACGATGATCTCGCGCTCGCGGGCCGCGACCGCCGCGAGCGCAGCCGCGACACTCGCGGCGTCTACTATGTCAAGCTCCCCGCGCAACGCGACGACAACCTGACCATCACATTCGCGGGTACTCATATCCACGCTGACCATGGGGGCGCCCTCCTGCCTCAGCAGCAAGGCGGGGTCTCGACCCGGCGGCTAGCTCACCAGCTTTCACCGTGAACACTACGCCGCATGCCCGACCGTGTCCCTACCTGGGCGATGCCCCAATCTGCGGTGCCAGTCCACTCAGCCAGCCCGGCCGCAGTTGCCCGCCACAACCGGCTGCGGGAAAGAAGATCGCTCGCGTGACGGCAGGTGCCTGGCGCCGCTGTGGGCGGGTGACATGGTCACGGGTGCCCTTTAGCCGCGGCTGGCGGTGCGGCACCGGGGTATCCGAGGCCGGCCGCGTACAGGCCGCAAAGCGCGGTGTTGAACGACGGGATCTCGCCGAACTTCGGGTGGTTGGTGAACAGCGAGAAGACATCGGGGTCGTCGCCGAGGACGTTGTCGGCGAAGCCCTGTAGTGCCTTCTTCGGACCGACCTCGACGAACACCCGCGCCCCCGCGTCGTAGAGGGTGCGCAGGCCCTTGATGAACTGGACCGGCGACGCGATATGGCGGCCCAGGATGTCGAGCATCCGCTGGGTCACGTCGGCGTCGGTGCCGGCGACCGGATAGAACCCGCCGTCGACGTTGGCCACGATCGGCAGGACCGGCGGCCTCAGCCCGAGCCTGGCCAGCTGCTTCTTCAGCGGCCCGCTGATCGGCGCGACGATCGACGTGTGGAAGGCCATGCTGACCGGGATGCGCATGGCCGTGCGCCCGGCCCCGGCGAATTTCGCGACCGCCTGCTCGACGGCTTCGGTGGCGCCGCCGATGACGGCCTGGTGATAGCTGTTGATGTTGGCCATGACGACATAGCCGTCCAGCGAGGCCACGACCCGCTCGATCTCGTCGAGCGGGGCCATGACGGCCGCCATCGCGCCGTTGTCGGGGATGTCCAGGCGGGACAGCTCCCAGCCGCGGGTGCTGACCACGTCCATTGTGGCCTCGAACGAGAGCGCGCCGGCGGCGGTGAGCGCCCCGTACTCGCCAACGCTGTGGCCCATCACCATGTCCGGCCGGATGCCGTAGGCGGCAAGCAACCGGGTGAGCGCCCAGCCGGCGGCCATCACCGCCGGCTGGATGATCTCGGTCTGCAGAAGCTGCTGATCGAGCCGGGCGACCGCGGCCGGGTCGTTCTGGTCAATGAAGATGTAACTGGTCAGCGGCTTGCCCAGAAGCGGCGTCATGATCCGGTCGGCGTCGGCGAACGTCTGCCCCACGATGGGTTCGGTCTCGCACAGTTCGCGCAGCATGTTGACGTACTGCGAGCCCTGGCCGGTGTAGAGGAAGGCGACCTTGGGCGCGGGGCCGTGGCCGAGGAAGATGCCGCGGGCCCGCAGCATCTTGGCAAGCGGCGCCGATCCCTTGACCAGTGCCGCCGCGGCGCGGCCGGCCCTGTCCGCAAGCTCAGCCGCGTCGCCGTAGTCGATGGCGGCGCGCACCTTCGCCCCGGCCAGGGCAGGGTCCGGCGCCCTGGGTTCGGGTGCCAGGCCCTTGGCCGCATCCTGCTGAACCCGGGTCAGCTGGGCGGCTACGTCCGCATCGCTGTCGCCGCCCACCACCAGGGCGCCGCGCAGCGGCACCTTGGCAGTCACCGCGGCCGGGCCGTGGGCCGTGGCCCCGGCCGCGCCCGGGAGTCCCGTCGCCGCGCTGGCTGTCACCCGCTCGCCGCTCGCCGCCGCGGTGGCCCCGGCTGGCTCGCTTGTCACCGTCGCGGGGATGTCTGCGCCTGCGAACGTCTGCTGGTCGCCGTTCTTGTACTTGCCGGGGATGTACTCCTCCAGCACGACGTGGAAGTTGGTGCCGCCGAAGCCGAAGGCGCTGATGCCGCCGCGCCGCGCTCCACACGGTGGTGCCGGCCAGTCACGAAGCTCGGTGTTCACCCGGAACGGTGCGGTCGCCCAGTCGACGTTCGGGTTGGGGTCGACGAAGTTCAGGCTGGGCGGCAGCACCTTGTCATGCAGCGCCATGGTCATCTTGAACAGCCCGGCGGCGCCCGCCGCCGCCTTCAAGTGGCCGATGTTCGACTTCACCGAGCCGAGGGCGATCGAACCCGGGGTCACGTCGGCTCCCCCGAAGACAGCGCTAAGGCTTGCCAGCTCGGAGGCGTCGCCGGCCCTGGTCGACGTGCCGTGCGCCTCGAGGCAGGTCACGGTCGACGGGTCGAGGCCGGCGTTGCGCCAGCCCCGCTCGACCGCCAGCTTCTGCCCGACCGGGTTGGGGGCGGTGATCCCCTTGCCCTTGCCGTCGCTCGACCCCCCGACACCGAGCAGCACCGCGTAGATCTTGTCGCCGTCACGCTCGGCGTCGGCGAGCCGCTTGAGCACGAACAACGCCGCGCCCTCGCCCATCACGAAGCCATCCGCCCCGGCGTCGAACGGACGCGTCCCCGTCGCGGAGAGCGCTCCGATCTTGCAGAACTTCACGAACCCGGTGACCGCCATGTTGCGGTCCACACCGCCGGTGATCACGGCGTCGTACTGGTCGTCAGCGAGCCCCGCCGCGGCCGAGGTGAGAGCGGCCAGCGCGGAGGCGCAGGCCGCGTCGGTGGTGTAGCCGGGCCCGCGGAAGTTGAGCAGGTTCGCGACCCGGCCGGCGAGGATGTTCGCGAGCTCGCCCGGCATCGTGTCCTCGTTGACCTCCGGCAGCTTACTTTGGAACAAGCTGGAGGCCTCCGCGATGATCGCCTCGCGGGCCCTCGCCGGTAGCCCGGCGAACGAAGGTGACTGGCGCAGGTCCGAGACGAACTCCGGCAGGTGGATGCGCAAGCTGGTCGCGTAGTGCTTGTCACCGCCGATCGCGTTGCCGAGCACCACGGCGACCCGCTCCGGATCTACCCCCCAATCCGGCCAGCCCGCGTCGGTGAGCGCCGCCCGTGCCGCCGACACCGCCCACTTCTGGCCGACGTCCATCTGCCCGGCAACCTTCGGCGGCACCGGCAGCCGCCACTTGAGCGGCTCCCACGGGAACTCGCGGACCCACCCGCCGATGCGCGAATAGGTCTTATCGGGCGCCTTCCGGTCCTCGTCGTAGTACAAGTCCGGATCCCACCGGTCCTTCGGGACATCGGTGATGCAGTACCGGCCCCCGGTAATGTTCTCCCAGAACGCAGCCGCGCTGGGCGCTTCGGGCATGATGGCGCCCACACCGACGATGGCGATCGGCTGCGGCTGGCGTGAAGTTGAGTGGCTCGGGCTCATGAGGATCGCTCCTGGGTCGGGGGCGGCGATCAGGCTCGCCCGTAAAGCGCGTCCGCGACGCGGTCCATGTCGGCTACCACCCCAGCCTGCGCGGCGTTCACCGCGTCCAGGCCGAGGCCGGCTACGAACGGGGTCATGTCGGTGCCTGCGCCAGCGCCGATCACCCAGCGCAGCCCGTCATGGGCCACCTCCTGCGCGGCCTCCCGCCCGAACACGCGGCTCCCCGCGGCAAGCGCCGCCGGATCGAACCGCCGGCCGGCCTTGCCTGGAAGGGCCTTGTCGGGAAGGGCCTTGTCGAGGGCGCGCGGGCGCGCGCGATCGTCATCTCCATAATCTCTGATGCGCCTTCGTAGATCGTGGTGTTACGTACGTCGCGCGCCGCCGCTCCCGATCTGCTCCCAGAATCGGAGCCGCCGCGGCGGCCTGGCTCACAGTTGAGTCACGGCTGCTGTCGTTCGTCGCTGCTGGCCGGATGCCGGTGCCGGGCGGCTTTCAGGAGCTCGGACAGGCCGTCTTCGATGCCACGGGCCAGGACCTCGAGGTCGGGATTTGCCCGGTAGTCAGCGGTGAGCCCGAATGTGACGTTGCCGCAGTAGGTGAAGATCGAAATCCCGGTGCGGACCGTGGTGGCGATGGGCACGTAGGGGAAGATCTCCAAGAGCCGGCGGCCCATCCCGTAGAGCTGCTGGCGGGGACCCGGAATATTGGTGGTGACCGTGACGATCTCCCGTTGGGGCAGCCAGTAGACGAGCCGGGCGCCCCGCGAAAACACCGGGAACGGGGTGTAACGGCCCACGGAAAACAGCGCCTCCGGGGCCATCGCTTCCTTGCTCGCCTTCAACGCCGACAGCTGGTCATGGACGGCAGCGAGCCGGTCAACCGGGTCGGCAACATGGACAGGCAGATTAGCCACTACCGCCGACACCCGGTTCTCGTAGATCTTCTCGCCTGGGCCCCGGGCAGATTCCGCTGGGCCCCGGACAGAAACGGGCACCAGCGACGGCACCATATGCGGTTCAGGATGCTCGCCGCGGGCGAGCAGGAGGGCCCGGAAGCCGCCGCTGATCGCGGCCAGGACGACGTCGTTGACGGTGCCGCCAAGCTCCCGCTTGATCGTCTTGACGTCATCGAGCGACGCCCGGGCAAAGGCATACCGCCGTTGCTGGGTGATAGGCCCGCTCAGGGAGGACCCGGTGGCCGGCCACAACGATGGGGCCAGCTTCGCGATGGCCCGCACCGTGTCGGCCGCCTGCCGGACGGCACGGCCGGGATGGGCCACAGCGCCGCTCAGCGCGGCGGCTTCCCGCTCCGGAAGCAGCACCATGTCCAGCGCCGCCTGAGCGGCCAGAGTGAGGGGGGAGGGCTCCGCGCCCACGGTCCGGCTATCGACGGCGGGCGGCGAAGGTTCGGGGGACGTGTCGCAGATCACGCGCCACAGGTCGCCGGCGGTGACCCCGTCGACCATGCAGTGATGCATCTTTGAGATCAGCGCCCAGCGGCCCTGGGCGAGCCCCTCGACAAGCCAGTACTCCCACAGCGGGTAATCGCGCTCGAGCCGCTGGCCCATCACCCGCGCCATTAACTGGCTGAGCTGCTGGTCCCCGCCAGGTGCCGGCAGCGCGGTCCGCCGGAGGTGGTAGCGGAGGTCGAAGTTCGGGTCCTCAACCCACACCGGCCGGCCGAGCCGAAACGGTACCGTGCGAAGCTTCTGCCGGTAGCGGGGCACCAGCGGCAGCCGCCCGGCGAGGTATTCGAGGAACTCGTCATGGGACGGTGACGGGCCCTCGAACACCGCAGTCGACGCGATCCCCATCGACGTGTGCCGGTCCTCGTCCTCCGCATCGACGAACAGAGCGTCCAGTGGGTTCAGGCGGTCCATGACGCCCTCCGGGGCTGTCTCGATCTCGGCTCATCCGAACGCCGCCAGGCAACGGCTGAAGATGACTTCCCTGATGAGGATCGTAAGTAGTGCGGGTTCCGGCGCGAACTCGTCGATGGTCCCGCCCGCGGGGACCTTCGGCTCTTAAAATCGCCGTGCGTAGGGACGATCCAGATATGCAAAGGGCAGCCAGGCCAGCGCGACCCGCGGGTGCTGGCCAGCCTGGCCCGCACCAGCATGAAGGCCAAGCGCGACGACCTGGCCGAGGCGCTGGACGGCATGTTCGATGATCACCACGGCGAGCTCGCCGGGATGCTGCTGGACCAGATCGGCTTCCTGGACGAGCGGATCGCGGCGCTGTCCGCCCGGGCCGCCTGGCTGACCAGCTCGTCGATCTTGGGCGTCATGGCTCCCACCTGCGCGTAGTTGATTCCCTGGGTGGGCGCCTGGCCATCCTGGCCAGGGCAGTCACGAGGAAGGCCCCGCCGGTCCCAAATCGCGCTCAGCTCCGCATAGGAGATGCCCCGGCAGTCAGCATGCAGCGCCTGCCCGGGATGACCGCGACGACCGCGAGCGGACCCGTCACTTAACGCACTTGGCGCAGACGTGCTTACCCGTGGCCGGGATGTGATGCGTCACCAAAGACGTGCGGCAGGCGTAACAGCGCCGGCCACCGTAACCGATGAGCCGCCACAAGCTGGCAAAAAGGCGGCTCGGGCGGTTAGTCGGCAGCATACCGGTGACGATGTCCGGGGATGCGGTACTCACGCGATCCCTCCGAGGCAGTAGTTCTGTTGCTGCCTGGTCCTGCAGGGCCAGGTGGCCCTGGCCGTGGCCAAAGCGCTTGGTCACGGAGGTGATCTTGTTTCGGCCAAACGCCATCACCACAGGTGGGAGGGGTGTGGTCATCGATGTCCCTGTGGTAATAGGTCTCGAGCAGAGACGTAACCGAGTACTTGCAACTATGGCAAAACGTTCACTGCCTGGCAATGCTCACCTGGCTAGGCCTGCAGGATGCGGACCTCACGACCGCGTACACGCGGGAGAGCCTGAGGGCGGCGCGGGAGTCGAGCGATGAGCCGATCGAGCGCCCTATCACCATGCTGAGCACGGGCAGCTACGCGCTGGTGCGGACATAACCGAACCCCACCGGCAGGCTGACCGGCGGCAACCACAGGCGACCCGGCCGCCCGCGCCCGTCCGGCGTCTCCTGCGCAAGATCTACGCAACCCAAACCAGGCCCAGTGTGTGCCGGGCCAAAGGGTGTGCCGCTCGAATACTCGATTGGGTGGTTGACCTGCGCTGTGGCGAGCATGATGGACGCAGTGATGGTTGGCTTGCCGGGTGCTGCTCAAGATCGTCTACCTGCTGACGTGCCGGGTACTCGGCCTGGCCGTCCTGATGTTCCGCGGCGACAGGGCGAAGGATGCTGAACTGCTCGTGCTCCGGCACGAGAACGCAGTGCTACGGCGGCACGCCGGCCGGGTGCGGTACGAGCCGGCCGACCGGGTGTGGTTCGCCGCGCTGGCACGGCTCCTACCGCGCAGGCGCTGGACCGAGGTCTTCCCCGTGACGCCCGCGACGCTGCTGGCCTGGCACCGCAAGCTGGCCGGCAAGAGGTACGACACGAGCAGGCGGCGCAAGCCTGGCCGCCCCGCCGACGGTCCCGGGCATCGCCCGCCTTGTCGTTCGCCTGGCAAAGGAGAATCCGCTGTGGGGACACCGCCGGATCCATGGCGAGCTGACCAAGCTCGGCGTGGCGGTCGCGCCGTCCACCGTGTGGGAGATCCTGCGTGCTGCGGGCATCGATCCGGCGCCGCGCCGGTCGGGTCCGACGTGGCGGCAGTTTCTTCATGCCCAGGCCGCCGGGATCCTCGCGGTCGATTTTTTGCACGTGGACACCGTGCTGCTGAAAAGACTTTACGTGCTGGTGTTCATCAAGCACGGCAGCCGCCGGATACATCTTGGCGGCGTCACCGCGAACCCCACCGGCGAGTGGACCGTGCAGCAGGCCCGCAACCTCGCCCTCAGCCTCGGCGAGCGGTTCGAGGACATGAAGTTCCTGATCCGCGATCGCGGCTCGAACTTCACTGGCTCGTTCGACGCCGTCTTCCAGGCCACCGGCACCAGAATCCTGCGCACCGCCGTCCAGGCTCCGCGGATGAACGCGATCTGCGAGCGCCTCGTCGGCACGCTGCGCCGTGAGCTCCTCGACCGCCTGCTGATCCTCGGGGAGGGCCATCTGCGCACCGTCCTGGCCGAATACCAGGTGCACTACAACACGGCCCGGCCGCACCAGGGCATCGCCCAGCGCGTCCCCGATGGCGAACGCGAAGGTAGCCACATCACCGTTGCCGACCTCGACCGCGAACGGATCCACCGAAAACCCGTCCTGGCCGGCCTGATCAACGAATACGCGCGCGCCGCCTGACACCCCGAAGATCTGCAGGTCACCAGGCGGATCCCATTTTTCGAGCGGGACAGGTTCTCACGCGTTGCCCGGAGGGCCTCCGTCCAGACCTCCGTGCCGAACATGCTGCTCATCCGGTTGGCTACCACGGTGACGTGCCCTCACCATGGCTGCGGTCATCAGTCCCGCCTCGCGGAGGTAGGAAAAATGCAGCGAGGCGATCTCGAGACTGGCGTATGGTCCAGACCCGATCGGGAACTCGTTCAGGCCGCGTTGCGCACCCATCGGGACCGGGCGATGGTGCTCGCCATGGTCCTGGCCGGCTGCGGCGCTGCGGGGTGCTCGGATTGTGCGCCCGCTCTATTTCGTCCTCTTCTTGGCTGGTTTCGTTTTCTTGGCTGGTTTCGTCGCGGGCGCGGCGACCTTCTTGGTCGCCTTCTTCGCCGCTTTCTTCTTCGCCGCTTTCTTCTTCGCCGGCGTCTTCTTCGCGGCCGGCGGGATTGCGAGCGCAGTCAGGTCAACGACCGAGTCGTCTCCGCCGAAGCTGTTGGGGACGTAGGCGTCGGGCGGCCCAGTCGTTGTCCCACCGCGCCCGATCGAGGAGGTACCGGAACCGGTAGGTCCGCCCCGCTTCTAAGCCAACCGTCAGGCTGAACCCCCCCTCGGCGTCGCGGCGCATAACGCCGACGTCGGCCGACCAGTCGTTCCACTCCCCGCACACCGCCGCGGTCTGGGCGCTCACACGAGGATCGAGGGTGAATGTGACGCTGGCCTTGCCACTCGCTCCCCTGGACTTGATCACCTTTGCCTCCGCTCCGCCTTGACACACCGGGATGCTGTGTTATCCACGTACGTCCCGGCCAGGCCACCTAGCGCTCAACAGGTACCCAGGCCGATTCGAACTCCTGAGGGCCCTGCTGCGTTCGCGGCCTATCTCTGGCCCTCCTCGTGCTCGACCTCGACCTCGACCTCCTGCAAGTTCTCAAACGCGATGACACCGTCCTGCTTGCTTGCGGACTTTCCCTCCACGTACCCGGCTGACCAGCCCGCATCGAATGCCTTGCCAGGGTCGTCTTCGCCGTTCCAGCCTCGCCAGGTGTGCCCGGCGGGAGTCGTTAGGTGCGACTGAGGCCCTGCGCTAGCCACTTGATCACGTCCTTCCGTTGGGCGGTGCGGCTTTCCCACTCCAACGGCCGGACCGCCTTGTGCGGGCGATGGCTACCCGGGGGACCCGAGCGTAAACGATCCGTTCACGGCAAACCGACGATCGGCCTCCCTGCCCGCCTGGCGGGCCAGGTGCCCGCGGACAGCAACGGGCCGGGACGGCACCGGCTGCCCGCACGCCTGGCACGCTGGCGCGCGGGTCAGCCAGCGGCAGCCGGGCCTGTCTGAGGCGCCGGCCACCCGGCGAAGCCGGTTTCAGTGTGATCAAGGTGAAATCTCGCCGCGTTGGCGCCTACGTGAGGGGGCGATGCGTCGGAACCTGCAGCCGAATGGTGCAGCCGCCATCAGCAAGGCGTGTTTCGACCTGCTCGCAGACCTGACGGGCGAGCCACAGCCCGTCGTCGGGCCGTGGCCGCTCCGGCTCAGGCGGGCGCAACCGGGGCAGCGGGTCGCTGCGGCCGCCTGCAGGCTGGCTGATGTCGCACACCACCGCGCCCGGTTGGTCCCAAATGGCCACGGCGGCAGGTGCGCGCCGGCGGACATAGGTCGCCGCTTCCGCGGCCGCGGCCACGGTGACAAAGAGTGCCACGCCGTCACCGGTCAGCCCGTGCGCCGCGGCGGCGTCAGCGGCAAAGTGGCGCAATCCGGCCAGGTCACCGGTGAAGGTAAACCCCCGTGGCGTCCGCGGGCGGGCGCGGCAACGGGCCACCACCTAGGCTGCTGGCGAAACACGTGCAGGTCCGTGTAGGACGCGCTCGGCAGCATGTCCTCGCCGATGACGCAGAACGGATGAGTCCGCCGCGCGTCGGCGACGATATCCGGCCGCAGGACGCGGGTGTCATAAGGGCAGATCATCCACATGAGGAACTCGTCATAGGACGGTGACGGGCCCTCGAACACCGCAATCGACGCGATCGCCATCGACGTGTGCCGGTCCTCGTCCTCCGCATCAACGAACAGAGCATCCAGTGGGTTCAGCCGGTCCATGACGCCCCCTTCCCAGGCTGTCTCGATCCCGGTCATCCGAACGCCGCCAGGCAACGGCTGAAGATGACCTCCCTAATCAGGATCGTAAGTGGCGCGGGTTCCGGCGCGAACTCGTCGATGGTCCCGCCCGCGGGGACCTTCGTTTGACGCCCCCCAGCGGTGCGTCAAAATGGCCGTGCGTAGCGACGATCGAGATATGCAAACGGCAGCCAGGCTCGGCCTGTCCGGTACCGGCTGACGATACGGCCCGCCGGGGACCAGACACCAGACCGCTAGGTGGCGGTACCCGAGCCATCCGCACGGCCGGTTCGGTACTGGCGTCGAACGGCGCGAGCCCATTCCACGCCTCGACCCGCAATCGGCTCCCGAAGGCGGCCTCGGGCACGGCCCAATCGGCGCGCGCCCCGGTCAGCGCCGGGCCGGCCCTGGCGCTGGTTCGCCTCCCTCGAACTGCTGGCGACCCTCATCAGGGCCGGCACCGGGCCACCGTGAAGCGCTCCCCGACGTGACCAACAGCCAGCCCGCGCCGCTGGTGGAACACCACGTACCACCCGCACCGGCACACGCGCCAACCCTCGGGCAGACAGCACGGGCGTGGTACCGCGCGGGCCGCAGCCAGCGCCCGATAGCCCACGAACTCAAGATCGGCCGTCCACGGTGAGACGGATCATCGAGCGACCCGCATGAAAATCTCACAGTGGCGGCTCGGCCATGTGCCCTGACGGCCTGCCCTTCCCCTCATGCTGCCTGATGAGCGGCCGTTGCCGGCTAACGATTTTGCCGATGCGCGGCCGCCTGCTGCGCGGCGACTAGGAAGGGCGCCGAGCAGGATCAAGCAGGCGCCGGGCCGTACACCGGCTGGCACCAGGATCTGAAACATCTCTGGCGCCCAGCTCAGGTCTCTTGCCGTCCGGAGCTATGGGCCGGGCTGGGTATGGGCTGCGGGATGAACCACTGCGTCTTGGCGGGGGATCAGTGTGGTTGCCAGTCCGGCGAGCAGGATGTCGAGGCCGCGTTCGAGTTCGGTGGCGCCGTCGTAGCAGGCCAGGGCGGGGGCGAGGCTGCGGAGCAGGGGGAATTCGCTGATCGGTAGCCGGTGCAGGCCCAGCCGCAGCAGGTCGTCGGTCTCGTCCGGGTTTTCGACGAGTTCTTGCAGCTCGTTGAGCACGTGGCCGTGCACGAACCCGAACAGGGCCCGGTAGATATGCAGGGCATCGGGTCCGCTGAAACCGGCGCGGGTGAGCAGGGCGAGGACGTCTTCGAGCGGGCGCAGGGTGCCGCGGGGGCGGAGCGCGAGCGGGGTGGCCAGCGGCCGGGTGACCAGCAGCGGCACCACATGCGGGTGGGCCAGCGCCAGCGCGCGGTAGCCGCGGGCGACGGTGCGCAGCTGGGCGGCCCAGTCGGGGTCGGCGGAGTCCACCTTGAGCTGGCCGAGGACCGTCTCGGCGACGCCGTCGAGCAGGGCCGCCTTGTTCGGCGCATGCCGGTACAGGATCATCGGGTCGCGGCCGAGCGCGCGGGCCAGGCGGCGCATGGACAACCCGTCCGCCCCGTCCCGGTCGATGATCTCCAGCGCAGCGGCCAGCACCACATCCCGGGTGATCTTGCCGTCCCGGTTCGCGGCGGCGTCACCGGCGATGCGACCGGCCGCCGGTGGGGCCATCGCGGTAGCACCTTCCCTCACGTGGCCGGGGCCGGATGGCCAGTTAGCCGAATGGTCGTTGTTAGTGTAGACCTACGGTGTTGACATGATTCTAGCGACGGCGTCTACTGCGGGTAACGACGTAGATTTTCGGAGCGTGCCATGATCGTCATCCTCGGGCTCGTCATCCTGGTCGCCGCGGTGGTCGTCGGCGTGGCCGGTGTCCTTGGCAACGCTGGCGGCGCGCATGCGCTCCCCCACGGGTTCGCGGTGTTCGGCTACCACGTGACCGGCTCGACCGGGACGGTGTTCCTCTACGGCATCGTGGTCGGGGCGGCCGGCCTGTTCGGGCTGACCCTGCTGCTGGCCGGCGCGCGCCGCACCTCCCGCCGCGGCAGCGCGGCGCGGCGCGGGCTCAAGCAGTCCCGCCGCGAGACCGCTGCCGTCAGCAAGGACCGCGACGACCTCATCGGCCAGCGCGACACCGCCCGCGCCTACACGGCCAGCGACCTGGGGAACGCTCCCCGGCCGGCCACCGCCACGCCCCCATCATCGCCGGCCGGCCAGCCCGCCCCCGGCGTCCCTGCCGGTTCGCCTGCTCCCGCGGAACGACCCACGAAAGGTAGCCAGCCATGAGTATCGCCAAGAAGATCGCGCACAAGGCCGAAGCGGTCAAAGGCGGCGTCAAGAAGACTGTCGGCCGGGTCACCGGCAACCGGCGCCTGCAGGCCGAGGGCCGCGGTGACCAGGTCAAGGGCGACGTCAAGCAGGCCGGGGCGAAGGTCAAGGACGCCTTCAAGCACTGACCACGCCGCGCCGCCGGCCCCGCGACCGGCGGCGCGAGCCGACCCTCGGCCTATCGTTCTCCCTCGGAAACTAGGCAGTCATCATGATCGTTCCCGGAGAGCCATCCTGCTGATCGCCGGATTCTTGATCCACACCCCCATCTTCTTGGCGATGCGCTGGTGGCGCCTGTCCAGACGCCTGGCAACGCCGTGACCATGGCGAACCCGGCGCTCCCACTTGCCCGGCTGCGGCGATGCCTGGTCTGGGCGTGTTCGTGGTGCTGGCGGGCGGTGAGCTGAAGCTGCTGGCGGACACCGCGGCGCGATTCGGCCGCATGCCCGCGCTGTGACAGGCAGGCCGTGATGTGATCGGGGAGACCGGGCACGCGGGTCTTTACCACCCGTGGCCTGGTCGATCAGAACAGTCCGGGCAGTTCGCCGGGGGCGTCGGTGAGCCGCAGGTTCTCCGTGTAATCCCCCGGGCAGGCGATGAGCGGCTCAGCGCCGCGCCGGAGCGTTACGGCACATGGCCGTTCGAGATCGGGCTGTGGGTGGGGAAGGCAGCGACGCCGAACGTGATGGGACGCAAAGGTGACGGCCGCCAGGACACTGCGCGTAGCAAGGTCCACCAGTTCAAAGGCAATCCTCACAGCAAACCGTCTCCGATCCCCCTCGAGGATTGTCCCTGGTGCGGCGAGCGCTTCAAGCCGGAGTCGTTCGCGCTACTGCCTGTTGACGATGCGCCGCGTGAGCTGCGGATCGTGTGCACCAACCTCGAGTGCGACTTCAACGGCGATCGTCCGCTCCCGATCCTTGCTGTCGATGAGCCGATCTACCGGCGTCTGCCAACGTTCCTCGTTGCGACCGTGGACAAGTTCGCCACGCTCCCGTGGGTTGGTGCCTCGGGCGCCTTGCTCGGCGGCGCGGACAGGTATGACAGGGATGGCTTCTACGGCGCGGCGGAGCCCAGGCAGGGCAAGCCGCTCAGCGCGGCCCTGCCGCCGCCCGATCTTGTCATCCAGGACGAGCTTCATCTGATCTCCGGTCCGCTCGGCACGATGGCGGGCCTGTATGAGACGGCGATCGATGGGCTGTGCGTGCGCGATCTCGACGCGCGGGTGTGGCCGGCCCGAAGGTCATCGCCTCGACAGCGACGGTGAGACGCGCGCAGGACCAGATCCAGGCGCTGTTCGGCCGCTCACTAACACAGATCTTCCCGCCGCCGGGTCCGGACCGGCGCGACTCGTTCTTCGCTCGCACTGTGCCCGCTGCCGACGCTCCGGCGCGTCGCTACGTCGGTGTCGCCGCCCAGGGTCGCAACCCCAAGGTCGTTTCTGGCTGGCGCTAATGGGTGCCGCCGAGCGGGCCCCGGTCCAGTCCTGGGTCGTCCAGCAAGCCCGGAACCTGCTCATGGACCTGGGGGATGCCGGGACACGAGCGAAGTTCGTCCTGCATGACCGGGACGCCAGCTTCGCGCAGGCGTTCGATGCCGTATTCCAGGCGGCCGGGATCCGGGTCATCCGCTCCGCCGTTCAGGCACCGCGAATGAATTCGATCACGGAGCGGTGGATTGGCAGCTGCCGACGTGAGCTGCTGGACCGGACCCTGATCTGGAACCTGCGCCACCTGATGATAGTGCTGCGGGAGTACGAGGACTTCTACAACTCCCACCGGCCGCACCGCGGCCTGAACCAGGCCGCGCCACTGCGGCCGCTGCCAGATGGCATCACCGACTTGGATCATTTCCGGGTCCGGCGGCATGACCGCGTGGGTGGCGTCATCCACGAATATCGCCTGGTGGCATAGGTTTTCGGCACCTATAGGTCTTCCAGGCCGAGGGCATCCGGATCATCAAGACACCGGTACGCCCCGTGCGAACGCGATCATGGAACGCTGGGTGGGCAGCCTACGCCGGAGATCCTCGACCGGATCCTCATCGTCGCCGCGCACCTACGGATGGTTCTTGCCGAATACGAAGCCCATTTCAATACCCATCGGCCCCATCGATCCCTGGAACAGGCCAGCCCGCTGCGGGCGCTTCCCGACCCCAATCGACGCCGATGCCGAAGTCATCCGGCATGGGCCGGCTCGGCGGGCTCCTGCACGAATACTCCCAGGTCGCATAGGGTGGCCGAGTTTCCGGCACCCACACGCTGAGCAGGGCGTACAGCTGCCGCAGCCCCATGAGCGCGAACGCGTTGGCGATGAACAGCAGGTAGCGGTTTTTGGGGTGAGGCCGAAGATCGCGGGGATCCAGGGCGAACATCACGTCGGCGGTGGCGATGGCCAATCATGACCAGCAGCATCGGCGTGAGCAGCCGCTGTCCTGCCACCCGCACCGACAACCGGGCGCCGTGGTAGTCCGTTCTGGTGGGCAGCAGACGGCTGGCACACCGCAGCACGCGGTTCTTGGTGGTGTCAGGCTGGACGCCCTCGTGACGGGCGAACCACACCGCGGTGAAAAGCAGCAAAGCGCCGAACAGGTTGAAGGTGACCGAGAACCGGTGGATTGGGGCCGCCCCGACGGCGACGAACCCGCTGCGCAGCATCAGTGTGACGACGAGACCGGCCAGCAGCACCCGGGCCTCCTGGGCGGCGGATACCGCGAAGGCGGTGATGACGACCACGAACGCGAACAGATTGTCCACCGACAGCCTGTACCCGGTGAGGTATCTGGCGAAGAACTGCCCGGCCACCTGCGCACCCGACCCGACGCCAGACCAACGCCGAACGCGACTGCCAGTGTGGCGTAGACGCCGATCCACGCGTCGGCTTGGGCCAGGGTGGGGCGGCGTCGGTGGCCCAGCCGAGATGCGTGGCGCCTGCCGGTTGCTGGCGGCGGGACCCGGCCGGTCAGCGCTGGGACGCGGATGTGCCCGGTGAGCGGCGGCTCCGGTTGGAGATGCCTGGCGGATGTGTTCCGCGAACGCTGGCCGCCGCCCTGGCATGGGCAGCCCGTTCAGCCGGTGCCGCCGCCGGTGCTGCCGGCGGGCGGCTCACCCTGCCCGACCCTGCTGCCCGAGATGGTGCGGCCGCCGCCGGCCGCACGGGTGATCTCAACCCGGCGGGCCTGGGTCTTCGGTGACGCGGGGATGGTCACGTGCAGGACGCCGTCGGCGTAGCCGGCGGTGAGGTTCTCAGAGTCCACGCCCTCGCCGAGGGACAGCTGCCGGGTGAACGACCCCTGGGGCCGCTCGGCGACAATGACCTGGTCGCTGTCGCCGTAGTGAGGGGCGCGTTCGGCGCCGATCGTCAAGGCGCCGTGCTCGACGGTCACCTCGATCCTGTCCGGGTCGACGCCGGGCAGGTCGGCCTCGACGTGGTAGCTGCCGTCCTCGCTGCGGTACACGTCCATGGGCATGCCGAGCGGGGCACGCGTCCCGCTCGCGGCCATGGAGATGAGCCGGTCGAACTCCCGGAACGGGTCCCGGAAGGGCTCGAACCTGATCACTGACATCGCTGCCTCCTCCTGGTGTGGTGTCCATCTGCTCAGCGGCGCCTATGTCGCCGCCACCCGCACACAGCACCGGCCCTCTGCGGGATCGAGCCGGGCTACGGCCGTGGTCTTGGGCAGCGAGGTAAGGAGCCCGCAACGAGGGCCAGGTTCCTCTGGGTCCATCCCAGACCTCCGATCAGACGGGTGGGACAGGCTGCCTGGGCGTCGCCCAGGCCTCCGCTGCGTCAGCAGCCGGGGGGGCGCAGCCGGGACGCAGCGGAGGTGTGGGCGGGCGAGCCGACGCTAACCGACGCCCATCAGCGCGGGCGTGAGCCGCTGGCGGGCATGGCGTGGCGCTGCGATCATCGTCGCCGGGTCGCCGCCGGGCCGGGCCAGGGCCACCAGGCCCGCGGCCTCAAGCTCCGTGGCCGTGAAGGCGTTCCCGCTGGCCGTGAAGGCGTTCATCGTGTCACCGCTTCCGCATCCGCGGCCGCCAGGCCAGGGATCTGGCCCGGCGGCTGGCATCGGGCACCGGCAGGCTCAGCCGAATACGAGGCGGCCCTGCGGGCGCCATGACCACGGCGACGATGATGACGAGGCCGATGAGCAGGCGCTCCTCCGGTAGCCCCGGGTAGCTGGCCGCCGTCGGCGGCTGAGATCCGGTGCGTGTCTTGCACGCTACGCCCGCAACAGAAAACTAGCAATGGTTTTCCAGAAAATGGTAGCGTGTGGATGGTGGCGAACTGGACCTTCCTGACCAACCACGCCCGGGTGCTGCTGTGCATCGCACACGACCCGGGCGCGCGGCTGCGCGACATCGCCGCCAGCGCGGGCATCACCGAACGCGCCGCCCACGGCATCGTCACCGACCTGACCGCAGCCGGCTACATCGTCAAACAGAAAAACGGCCGCCGCAACCGCTACCAGATCCAGGCACACCTGCCGCTGCCAGAACCCACCCGCCGGGAACCCACCGTCGGCGAAATCCTCGCCCTGCTGGCCGGAACCGGCGCGCGGCCGTGACCGG
Organism: uncultured Actinomycetota bacterium; assembly: GCA_963820395.1. Lineage (GTDB taxonomy): Bacteria > Actinomycetota > Actinomycetes > Streptosporangiales > Streptosporangiaceae > DATFVJ01. Next base: position 277,597 of record CAWGAE010000007.1, read on the forward strand.
TGCTGAGCGGACGCACCCGGAGCCGCCACCGGCCAGGCAAGATGCCACCGCACGAGCCGGCCGCCTCGTAAAGCGCCATGCGCGCGACCTCAGGTTCGGTGTATACGCGGTGCGGATGCAGGAACCACGCCTTCGCGCTTGCCCTCGTCGATGTCGGCCCGGGCCATCCAGTTCCGCAAGCACTCGGCGATCCCCAGGTCCGTCGCGATCTGGGCGATCGGCTTCTCCCGCGCCGGGCCAGCTCAACGGCACGGCGGAACTCCGGTGGCTTCGGTGCAGGCATTGCGGACTCCCCTCAGGTGCCGGTGTTCGTGATGGACACCCGCCAGAACACGTTCAATCCCACTCGGCACCGCGGTCGCGGAGGCCCAGTCCCTGCCGTCCTCCCAGCCGCATTGCGGAGCAGTCGTGCACACCTGCACGCTGATGCCGATGCTGGCCGTGGTGTCCGCCGACGCAGCGGTCGGCGCCCAGGCCAGCAGGACCAACACGGGCAGCAGGCGCGCAATGATCCCGGATCAATCCACCCGAGGACAAGGAGGCCGCCGCTCAGTAAGACCTGCGCGACGGTGCCTGATCCAGGGGACAGATTCCGGCCAGATCGGGGTCGGCCACGCTGTCGAGCACGTCGTGCACATCGCGGCGGGGGCTGCGGCGTATCGGCGGCGGGGCACCCTTCTTCATGACGCATCACCACTCGCCCGGCGCGCAGTGGAGTTCGCGGACGTCCCGCTCGTACTGGTCGAGCGCGGCGATGAGGACGTCAATCTCCTCGGGCCGGAGTTCCCCGGGGCTGCCGTCCCTGGCGATCCGGTTCAGCTTCTGCATGACAGCCGCGATGCGCGATCTGGTCCCCCGGGGCCGAAGTTGCTCCAGTCCTCGCCCTCGATGGCGCGCTCGACCTCGACGACCTCACCGTCCTGGGTCATGGCCAGCAGCGCGGTCCCGTCTCGGGTGAAGAGCGGACGGCCGTCGCCATCTTTCCGCGCCGCCTCGTATGGGTGATCGAGGACCTCGTGGAACGCCGCCTCGTACGGGTTCGGGAAGAACTCGTTCAGCATCCGGGATGACGCGGTATTGCCGATTCCGTTCGTGGTGGTCACGATGCCCCCCGAACGGCTCCGCTGCGGTGTCGGGGACCGGCCCGTTCAGGATCTCCTCGATGCGCTCCGGACTGTAACCCTGGGACGCCAGCATCCGAGTGTGATGCGACGCTCCCGCGGACAGGCTCGCTGACAGCTTGGCGTGCCTCTTGCTGCCCGGCATGGGCGCGTGAGCTGGTCGGCGAGGTCGGGGCGGGCACACCGATCACCTGGCGCGGCGCTACAGACCCCTGAGGGGCGGACCCTCCAGGGCTGATCCTCTGGGGGGCTTTCTGCTGAGCGGGGGTGTTCACGGGCGGCCCCCGTGCTTGGCTTCCAGGTGCTTACAGGCCCGCCAGTAGGCCTGCTTCAGCGACTTGACCTCGCCGATCCAGCCACACGCGGGGCACAGAACCACAGGCATCAGGTCGCCGTCGTGGTACGCGATGACCAGCGGGAAGGTGTACGCGTTCAGGGGCTTGCCAGGGCCGGCCTCATCCTGGCGACGCCGCCAGGCCTCCCGGTGGGCCTCCTGCCGCCGCTGGTGCCACCACCCGTGGGCGGGGTCCTCGGCGTGCGCGTTGGCGAGCCAGTACCCATGCCCGAGGTCGACCACCTGGCTCCGCCACCCGTCGTCACACCCGGCGCACTCGACCGCGGGCACGAGGGGGTCACCCGCGACAATGATCGGGTAGCCGCCGGGGTCGGCGTGGGCTGCTTCCCGCCACGCCTGGTGGCGCTGCCGGTACCGCTCCGCCCGCTCGTCCCGCTCCGCCTGGGTGGCCTCAAACCGGGCCCGCTGGCCGTCCGTGATGTGGTCCGGGCAGTTCGAGAAGCCGGTCACTTTCGGCCGCTGACAGGGGCGTCCCGTGGTCTTCGCGAGCGCCCCGCACCGGGACGGGTCACCGCTAGTAGCGTTAGCGGCCGGCCCGTCCACGACGCTGCTGCCATCTAGATCCGCGAGGCTGGGGTCCAGCCCTGCCTCTGCCAGCCAGCTCATATCCGTGGTCATATGGCGGTCCCGGCCGCGGGCTCGCGGGTCTCGGCGGCCTCGCTGTGCCGGATCCATTCGTCGATCCGGTCCTTGAGATAGCAGCGCGTCCCGCCAAGCGGGAATGTCGGGGGCCCGATGCCCACCCGTCGCCACCTCTTGAGTGTCGCCACCGAGGTGTGCAGGTACTCGGCGGTCCCGCCTGCGTGCATGACGCCGGAGTCGGCCATCGCGGTCCCCTTTTTGCCGGTTTGAACCACATTGATGCAATCTATCACGATCTTGTGCGGGCATAGAGTAGGTGATTGTCGGCGTGTCGTCCACCTCTCCGAATCCGCGAAGATTATGACCTGCATCACGGTGGCAGCGACCAGGAGGGGCGGACCGCAGGGACGCGGGAGCTGCCGACCGGGACCGCCTGTCCAGCCCGCGAAATTCATCCGGGCCGGGACGGGACATCGGGCCACGATGAGCCGCTAAAGTGCTGACCCTGGTGGGTCGCACTGGGCTCAACACATGAGCAGAGGCCCAGGAGCAACGCAGCAGGCCGTCACCGCGTTCCTCGCGTCGCAGCTACGGCGTGCACGCACCGCGAGCTTCACCCCTTTGCCCGGATCGTACTGGGAAAGGTGGCCGGGTCCGGCCCGCACACGTCACCGATCGGGCCGAGCGCCCGTGGCCGGCGTGGCACGAGGTCTCGGAGGTGGCCTGCCACGTCTTCCATGATCACGACGCGGACCCTGACTGTGACGTCCGCACCAGGGCGCAGCTCGAATCCGTCCGCAGCGTCTGCAAGAAGCTTGCGGCCGAGGGACTGGCCGAGCCGGATCTCAGGTACGGGTCGCGCATCGTCAATCGCACCTTCGCGCGCCTGACGAAGTGCTGCGCGTCCGGCCGGTACTGACCGAGAATCAGCGGGCCGCCAAGCAGGCCCTGAAACGCGCCGAGGAAGAGGACTGGCAGATACTGCACCGGTGACCTCGTCGTCATCGGGCCCGCCGCTCCCACTCGCGCCGATGGCGCGGTGCCAGTGCGATCCCACGCGTATGCCCGGACCGCACCCGATGCGCTACCTCCAGCCTCCAGCCGGGCGACAGCACGCTCGGCAGCATCGCGGGTCAGCGGGATTTTGCCTGCGCAGCTGCGGGTAGGCGGACGCGGGTGGTCAGACTGGTTGTCGTCCAGGTGGTCGCGCCCGTCGAAGACGAGGCCGCGCGAGTCGACCATCACGATCGCGCGGCGAAGGTTGGCGCCGGGGTCCTGCTCGCGGACGACCGTCTCGGCGAGGCGCGCGATACGGGTGCCGGCCGCGCCCGCGCCGCGGCGCAGCCGATGCGGGGGCCAGCTGGCAAGCGCGAAGGCGTGGTTCCTGCATCCGCACCGCCTGTACACCGAACCTGACGTCGCGCGCATGACTCCCCCGGGCCTGATCACTGGCTGGCGCGGCGAATCCGTGCGGCCGACGTCGGCGGGGCGGACAAGCTCGGGGAGCTGCGGCGCCGCGGCGGCCGGAGCCGTGGCGGGCGTGGTACCGGCGAGCCGGCGACGTCTGCATGATCGCGGCCATCGCCCCGGCGGCCCGGGCAGGTCCCCCGCGGTCAGCCGCGCCGTGGCAGTCGCCCAGGTTCGGCTGAACCGGGTGGCCGGCATCCATTCAAGGTCCCGGCGCTGCCCGCCGGCGCTTTTGCGAGGCGGCCTGCTGGCGGTGGCGTCTTGCCTGGCCGGTGGCGGCTCCGGGTGCGTCCGCTCAGCACCGGTCACGGCCGCGCGCCGGTTCCGGCCAGCAGGGCGAGGATTTCGCCGACGGTGGGTTCCCGGCGGGTGGGTTCTGGCAGCGGCAGGTGTGCCTGGATCTGGTAGCGGTTGCGGCGGCCGTTTTTCTGTTTGACGATGTAGCCGGCTGCGGTCAGGTCGGTGACGATGCCGTGGGCGGCGCGTTCGGTGATGCCCGCGCTGGCGGCGATGTCGCGCAGCCGCGCGCCCGGGTCGTGTGCGATGCACAGCAGCACCCGGGCGTGGTTGGTCAGGAAGGTCCAGTTCGCCACCATCCACACGCTACCATTTTCTGGAAAACCATTGCTAGTTTTCTGTTGCGGGCGTAGCGTGCAAGACACGCACCGGATCTCAGCCGCCGACGGCGGCCAGCTACCCGGGGCTACCGGAGGAGCGCCTGCTCATCGGCCTCGTCATCATCGTCGCCGTGGTCATGGCGCCCGCAGGGCCGCCTCGTATTCGGCTGAGCCTGCCGGTGCCCGATGCCAGCCGCCGGGCCAGATCCCTGGCCTGGCGGCCGCGGATGCGGAAGCGGTGACACGATGAACGCCTTCACGGCCAGCGGGAACGCCTTCACGGCCACGGAGCTTGAGGCCGCGGGCCTGGTGGCCCTGGCCCGGCCCGGCGGCGACCCGGCGACGATGATCGCAGCGCCACGCCATGCCCGCCAGCGGCTCACGCCCGCGCTGATGGGCGTCGGTTAGCGCCGGCTCGCCCGCCCCCGGCGTCCCGCCCGGCCGCTGACGCAGCGGTGGACTCGTTTGGCTGCCATGCTCGAACGTCGCCATGACGAGACCGAAGTCGCAAGCTCTGGGACACGTGGGACAGAACGGGAAGTAATGCCCAATTTAGGATAGGAGGTCCCTAACGCGACAGGCAGACAGACAGGCAGGATACTGGTAGGTCAAAACGAGACCGCCGGAGCGCTAGCCGTGCTGCGGCGGTCTCTTGATTCGCCTAGACGTGAGGGGGCGAACCGAACATGGATACTGCTGCTCGTTGTCCGCGGGCTGCCCTCGCTCCTCGTCTACCGGCGCTCCCTGCCGCTGCGGCAGCGGGTCCGAGATGACGTTCATCACGGCGACCACCATGCAGCGGCGATCAGAACTGGCCGATCTATGCGCGACGTAGCCCTGACGCCCGGGCTCAGGGAGTTGCAAATATTTGGCAGGTGCGAGCGCTAACTCCCGAGCGCCCCGCCGGTTCGTCACGATGCGTGATCGCCGTGGACAGGCCGACCGTTACCGCGCGGTTTCCGGCGGCTGCCAGTAGCGGCGCGCAACCGCCCTTGACGCGGACGTCCGTGCGGACCAATCCGGCGGGCGGAGGCAGGAACACGGTCCCAGTCACGGTGCGCATGACGGCGGGATGAGCATGACCGGCGAGTTACGGTCAGCATCTATCGCAGCCTCCAGCTTCATCCGCAGTGACGTTCCATGCTCACAACGAGTGGCGCCCGTTCTCTGGGGGCGCATACCAGGACACGCAGGGCGTCTTCGCCGTTTCGCCAGGTGAGCGATTGATCAACACCAGGTAGTCGTGCCCCAGGTGTTGCACCAGACGGACGCCTGGCCCAAAACAGCGAGGCTCACCGGGCGGCCATTCAGCGTGCCCGATCATGATCGGAAAGGACTTCCGAACCCTCCTCTTGACAGCAAACGTCATGGGGTGTCTCACCCGGCGGCTGTCCACCACCCGCCGCCGCCAGCTGTCCCTGGTCGTCACCCCCCCACGCTCCTGCGCTGACAAGCCGATCTGGTTAAGCACCGCTGGACCTATCCGCGCCGGACACCAGGACGGCCGCGCACCGGCCCGACGATCCGGCGGCTCGCGGTGGAAATGGCCCACGACAACCCCACCTGACCCCGGTCCTGCAGACCGCCACCGGCACGCTGACCCCGGTCCTGCAGACCGCCACCTCAGCGCTGGGCTACCGCCGGATCTGCGGCGAGCTCACCGGCCTCGGGCATAAGATCGCGCCCTCCACCATCTGGGAGATCCTCAAGGCCGCCGGCATCGACCCCGCGCCACAACGCCCGGCCGCCAGCTGGAAGCAGTTCCTGTCCGCCCAGGCCAAGACGATCGCCGCGGTCGACTTCTTCCACGTCGACACCGTCTTTCTTCGCCGGCTCTACGTTGCTGTTCGTCATCGAGCACCACCATCGCCGCGTCCACCTGGCCGACGTCACCGCCCACCCGGCCACCGCATGGACAGTGCAACAGGCCCGGAACACGCTCATGGACCTCGGCGACCAGACCGACGGCTTGAAGTTCCTGATCAAAGATCGGGATGCCAAGTACACCGACGCGTTCGACGCCGTCTTCACCGCAGCCGGCATCCAGATCATTAAGACGCCTGTCCAGGCGCCGCGAGCGAACGCGATCTGCGAGCGGTGGATCGCCAGCGCCCGGCGCGAGTGCACCGACCGCATCCTCATCGCCGGCAACGGCATCTGCACCACACGCTCAGCGAATACGTCGATCACTACAACACCCACCGGCCGCACCGGACCCTCAGCCACAGACCACCCGATGGCAGGACCCATATCGCGCCTGCCGACGACAACATCCGCGTCCGAAGACGCGACCGGCTCTGCGTCCTGATCCACGAGTACTCGCAGGTCGCATGAAGTGACGGCATTTTTCGGCACCCACAGCTCAAACTCACACCCGGCCACGGGAGATCAACCTTGCCGATTACCGGATCCGCCGGAATCCTCGGCGGACTCACGCACGAATACCAGATCGCCGCCTGACAACCTCGCGCTGCTGCAGATGAAGCAGGTCACCGCCACGATCGTGTATTCGAGCCCAACAGGTTCGGGTGGTCAGGAGGGGCCGGCCTGCCGGCGGGGCCCAGGCCAGCGGATCGAGGGTGTGGTCGACGGCGGCTTCGGCGACATCGGTGAGGCGGAGGTTGCGGTTGCGGGCGTAGCCCCGCAACCGGGCGAATGCCTCGGCCAGGTCGACGCCGGCGCGCTCGGAGATCACGCCTTTGGCCTGCTCGATGACCACCCGGCTGGTCAGGGCACCAGACATCTGCTCGTTCAGCCCTTGGGCTTCGGCGGTGGCACGATGCTGCACGATGCTCAAAGTGGCCAGGTCCGCGAAGGCCCGGGCGACGATGAGATCCGCCTCATCCATCGGGGTCTGCGTGACGCCGAGCAGGTTCAGGGCGCCCAGGTTCACCTCCCGCAACCGCAGCGGCAGCGCGGACGCCGAATGGAAGCCGACCGAGATGGCGGCGGTGGAAAACGACGGCCAGCGGCCGGACCCGGCCGCCAGGTTCTCGTGTTGGACGCACTCGCCGGTGCGGAAGGCGTCAAGACAGGGGCCCTCCTGGGCCTGCAGCTCGAACAGCTCCAGCAGCCGCATCGCCTCACTGGACGAGGCCACCAGCCCCAAGCTGCCCTCCGGAGAGGCCAGCATCACCCCGGCGGCGGACACGTCGAGCAGGTTCACGCACCGGTCCGCGAGCCCGGTCAGCAGATCAACGACGTCGTAGTCATCGACGAGGGTGTCGGCCATCTCGACCAGCGCCCGGACCACCTCGGCTTCTCGGCTCATCTCAAACCCGCCCTCCTAAGCCCGGCGGCCCGTCACGGCCGGCGGACGCCGGATCGGGGCCCGGGCGGTGGGACCCATGCTAGTAGCGGCCTGCCTGTGCCGCAGCGGGCCGGGCGGGTGGGGTTCATCCCGGCCGGAGCCGACGGGCGACGACGTCGTCGGCCACATCGGCGAGCAGCCGATCGTTGCTGAACGCGTACGCCCGCAGCCGGATCAGCGCCTCGGTGACGTTGATCCCCTGCTGGACCGAGATCATGCCTGCCGCGTTGTGCACCACGAAATGGAAGTCGGCGCCGACCTCCAGCCCGTCGGCCACCGCGCCCGCGGGCGCCCCGGCCTGGGCCTCCAGCACCCAGCGGGCGGCCACATCGGCCACCACCAGCGCGTCCGCGTGCTGGTCGCCGGTCAACGGACCGGACCGCTCCCGGTAAAGGTTGAGCGCCCCGAGGCGCACCGTGCCCACCCGCAACGGGAACCCGAACACGGCCCGCACGCCCGCCGTCAGCGCCGGCGGGCTGAAGGCGAACCACCGGCGGGTCACCGGATCCGCCAGATCGGGCTCGGCCACCACCCGGTCCTGCTGGTAGGCGTCGACGCACGGGCCCTCACCGAGGGTGTACTGCAGATCCTCGATCAGGTGGCTCACCTCGTTGCTGGCGCACAACGACCCCCTTGGTATGTCACCCGACATGAGCATCACCCCGGCGCCATTCACCCCGACGATACCCGGGCACACCCGGCACAGCCGGGCTGAGGACCACGTATCTCCTCCCCCGGCGGAGAGCTCGGCCAAGATCCGATGCAGCCTGTCGCCTGCCATTCAGCGACACCCGCCCGGGCAAGAGTCCGGCTTACCGCCCGCCGCATCGTGGCGATCGTCCACCTGCTGCCTCCTTCGGTCGAGAAAGGAAAGCGTCAGCGGGGACTGGACTCAACGCCCTTCTGGGCCCGAACGACCGAGCCTCTCGTCATCGACGTTACTTCATGGAAGGGCTAAGGGCAGCCCGGACCACGTCAAGGCCGTTACGATCCAGAGCGCTGCGCGCGGAACTGGAGGCACTGCGCACCGAGGCCGCGCAGCTGCGCAAGCGGCCGGAGCAGGCCGCACGGCACCGGGTCAGCTGGCGGACCCCGGTCGCCACGCTGCTGATCATCGTTGGCTGCATCCTGGCGCCGGTTTCGGTGCTGGCGGTGTGGACGGCGAACCAGGTGTCGGACACCAGCAGGTACGTGGCCAACGTCACGCCGCTGATCCAGGATCCGGCCATCCAGCACGCGCTGACGGACAGGATCACAAACGAGATCGTGACTCAGATCAACGTGCCGGCCCTCACCAGCCAGGCGGCGACCCTGCTCAACCAGAAGGGCCTGCCCCGCGCCGCCACCCTGCTGCAGGGTTTCTCCGGCCCGCTGAACAGCGCGGTGGCCGGATTCATCCACGGCGAGATCGCCAAGATCATCAGCGGTCCGCGGATGGCGCACGTGTGGGTGCAGGCGAACACGGTGGCGCACCAGGAACTCGTCGCCGCGCTGTCGGGGCGTACCAGCAACGGCGCGATCACCGTCAGCAACGGGCAGGTCACCATCGGCCTGGCGCCCTTCATCGCCATCGCCAAGCAGGACCTGGCCGCCCGAGGGCTCACGCTGGTGAACAAGCTCCCCACCATCAACCCCACGTTCGCGCTGTTCCCATCCAAGGACCTGGTGAAGGCCCAGACCGCCTACCGGCTCATCAACGACCTGAAAATCGTGCTGCCGATCGTGACACTGCTGCTGCTTGCCCTCGGCGTGTACATCGCCAAGGGTCACCGCCGCGCGCTGATCGGCGCTGGGCTCGGGTTCGCCGCCTCGATGCTGGTGCTCGGCGCCGTGCTGCTGATCGCCCGCGGCATGTACCTGAACAGCCTGCCGAACAGCGTGTCTAGCGACGCGGCCGCGGCCGCGTTCGACATCCTGGTGCGGTTCATCAAGACCGCGCTGCGCACCTTCCTCGTGGCCGGGCTCGTGGTGGCCGGCGCCGCGTTCCTCACCGGCCCTTCCGTCACGGCCGCGCGCACCCGGTCGGCGTTCACCTCGGGTCTCGGCTGGATCCGCCGGGGCGGCGAAACCCACGGCCTGCGCACCGGCCCTGTCGGCACCTGGACCTACGCGCACCGGCACGCCCTGCGCATCGGGGCGGTTGCGCTGGCCGCGCTTATCTTCGTCTTCTCTATCCCCACGACCGCCGCCGTCGTGGTAGTGATCGTCGTGCTGCTGCTCGTGGTGCTCGGGCTCATCGAGCTGATCGGAAGGCCACCCGCGGAAGCCAAACCCGCGTAGCCGGGGCGCACGCGCAAGGCTCGCTCAATCGACAGGCGCTGGCGGCACCGGTGCCGGCCGGCCAAGCAGTCGCGCTGCCGAGCGGCCGGGAGGACGGGAAGGCCGTCCACAGGGCGAAGGGGGCGCTCGCGGCGCCTCATAGTTCTCACCGTGCGTCACGCTCTGTGATCGACGGCTTCGGCGCTCGAGGAACTGTATCCGCCGATATGGGCGGGTTGGCAGTCGGCGGCGACTGGCTGCCAACTCGACCCCGATAGATCGTTCTTTGCTCAACTCATGAGCTGTTCGCACTCAGCTTGTTCAGGTTTGGCCCCGAGCCCGACGGAATATGGCTGATACCACTTGAACCCCGCGATGGACGTAAGCTCGTCCAGCCAGCTAATCAACTCGGAGACACATGGACCAGCTCACCGCAACCTTCGCCAGGCACTGCCGGCGGCTGGACGAGATCGTCAACGTTCTTGGCCGCTACGGCTTCGCGGCTTGGGCGGCGAGCCGCGGCACCGCCATTCCCGGCGTGAAGATCGCGCAAAGACTCGCGCCGGAAGCCAGGCCGTGGTTCAGCTCCTGCTCGCCACGGCCTGGCTTCCCAGTCGCAGCGGGCCGGGCCTTCGCCTTCTGTGGCCCGGCCCGCTGAGGCAATGAGATGATCGGCAACCGGATGCTGCCCGTCGCCGATGTGCTGGCCTCGGTCGGCGGGATTACCGGCCCCATGATGAACACGATCCAGCGCGACGGGTACTTTGACGCGCTGCTCCAGGACATGCGTGCCAACGGCCAGCGGCGGCCGGTCGCGATCCTTGAGCGCGGTCTGGTGGACGGATACCACAGGTTGCTCGTGGCCGTGGATCTCGGGTGGACGCATATTCTGGCGTGCGATTCCCTGATCGACAGCGGCGCGTACGAGGACTGGCAGCCGGGTGCCGTCGCATAATGACCCCGCCGAGTCGCAAAGCCACCATCGAGCAGGCCGCGCAGGCGTACGCGGCCGTGCCATCCGCCACCGTGCTAATCCACCGCGCCGATCGGCTAAACCGCTCGACGACTTGTGTCCGGTAACTGCTGCGCGACCGGGACGCCAAGTACACGACCGCGTTCGACGCGGTACTCATGGACTCGGGGTGTGAAGATCGTGAAGACTCCGCCGCAGGCGCTCTGGGCGAACGCGGTCTGCGAGCGCTGGGTGGGCACCGCCCGGCGGGAGTGCACCGACCGGATCCTGATCAGGCCCGCGCGCCCGGCGTTCTGGCCTTGTATGGCATAGGCTCGGACACCGCCGCCATTCTCCTGGTCGCCCCGGCCTGGGGCAATTGCGGTCCGGGATCAGCCTGGCCACCCCCGCCGACGAGAGCGCCTGGTCCCACCGCCACACGGTGACCGGGCTCACCCCGAACGCGTCCGCGACCTGGCTGGCCGGGAAGCCAGCACCAGCCGCACTGCGGCGAGCTGCCGCCCGCCCTCATCGCCGGCGTTCCAGGCGAAAGGTGGCCAGGCCGTGCACGTGCACCAGCCCGCCTGCTGCCGCAGTTCCCCGCGGGCGGCCTTGTGCCGGAGCGCCGCAGTCAGCCGCATCCGCAACATGTGCAACTCAGCTTCGGCCATCTGCCCTTTGAGGCCCAGGACGAGACGGTCGTTAAACCGAACTTCCTATCACTCAGCGTAGTGTGGCTCTCCTCACCTGGAACTACGCCAAGTTAGCGCGCTAGACTCGCTAAATTGTAGGCACTAAAATAGTTGATATAGCACGGCGATTGCGGTAGACTTGCGGCATGTGCGCAGCTCAGGCGGCCCAGGGTGCGATGCACGTGGCGACAACCCGCAGGCACTACATCGCCAAGGACGGCGCCCGGCACGAATACGAAGCGCACCTGCTGCGCCGTTCATACCGCGACGGCCAGGGAAAATCACAGAAAGAAACGCTGGCCAATTTGTCGGAGCTGCCCGCAAGCTCGGTTGACGCCATCCGGAAAACCCTGGCTGGCAAGACCCTCGTGGACGCGGAAAGCGAGATAACGATCGAGCGGTCGCTGAGCCACGGCGACGTGGCGGCGGTCTGCGCGATGACGCAGCAGCTCGGGATGACGAAGCTCCTCGGCCCGGAATGTCGCCAGCGGGACCTGGCCCTTGCATTGATTACCTCCAGGGTAGTGCGTCCGGGGTCAAAACTATCTACCACCAGCTGGTGGAATGACACGACCCTGGGCGAGGACCTCGGAGTAGCCGACGCCGATCCCGACGAAGTATACGCTGCAATGGACTGGCTGCTGACGCGGCAAGAAGACATCGAGGGACACCTTGCCCGGCGTCATATCACCCGGGCGGGATCGCGATGTTCGACCTGTCATCGTCATGGGTCGAGGGGCATTGCTGCGAGCTCGCCGCCCGCGGGTATTCCCGCGACGGCAAGCGCGGCACCAAGCAGATCGAATACGGGCTGCTCACCGACGTCGAAGGCAGGCCGGTCGCGGTTCGCGTATTCCCGGGAAACACGTCAGATTCCAAATCCTGCGCGGAGGCGATCTCCGTGGTCCGCGATAAATTCGGAATGAAAGAGCTGATCCTGGTCGGCGACCGCGGAATGCTCACGACGGCGCGGATCAGCGAGCTGCGCGGCATGGACGGCATGTCATGGATCACGGCCCTGCGAGCGCCCCAGGTCGCCGCGCTGGCCACCGACGGCGGCCCGCTGCAAATGTCCCTGTTCGACGAGCAGAATTTCGCCGAGATAACGCATCCAGATTACCCGGGTGAAAGGCTGGCCTGCTGCCGGAATCCGCTGCTCGCGGAGGAACGCGCGCGCAAGCGAGAGGAACTGCTGGACGCCACCGGGCGCGACCTGGAAAAGATCGCAGTGCGCGTCCGGGGCGGCCGGGGACGGCGGCTTAAAGGCAAAGACGCGATCGGCCTGGCGGTCGGCAAGGTAATAAAGAAACGAAAAGTCGCAAAACACTTCATCCTCGACATAGCCGATGACGCATTTACATGGCAGCGGGACACGGAAAAGATCGAGGCGGAGAAGAGACTGGACGGAATCTACGTCATCCGGAGCCTTATTCAAAAGCCTTGATAATAATTGGTGAAGAAGAACAACCCGGTGATGGCTTTCAGGGCGCTCTCGAATTTGCCGGGCGGTGGCCGGAACCGGCCGCCTTCCTCGCTGAGCATCCGCCATGTCTTCAGGTGCGCGACAGCCCGCTCGACGGCGGCGCGGATGGCGCTGAGGTCCTTGTTGAATGCCGCCTGGCTGTCATGCAGCTGGCCGCCGGGCGGGGTGCGGACCGGGACGATCGCGATGCCGTCCACGCCGGTGTAGCCGAGGTCGGCGGCGGCGTCCATCCCGGCGATCAGCTCCTTCAGCCCGGAGGCTTCGAGGGCGTGGGCGTCGTGGCGGGCGCCGGGTACGGGGACCGGGCCGACGGCGGCGAGATCCCCGGCGATGGTGGCCGCGATCTGGATGTTCATTCCCGGATACCCGGCCTTGCCGGAGAACAGGCCGGGCAGCGCGCTCCAGTCCCAGACCGGGCACACGGTGCCGTCCACCAGCAGCGTTCCCTGGCGGCCCGCGATCTCGGCGGGGTGCGGCACGCAGTCGTAGAGCACCTGCCCGATCAGCGGCCGGAGCAGGTCCCAGCGCCGGGAGACGGTGGCCTGGCTGACGCCGAAGACGGCCCCGGCGACCTCTTGCGTGATGTTCTTGCGCATCAGCGTGACCACCATCGCCACCGACCCGAACAGGCCGATGGCGGCCGGTCGGCCGCCGGGCCGCACCACGTCCCCGGCCCGCCCCAGTATCCGCAGCGACAGCTGGTGCAGTTGCTCATAGCGCAGTCCGGTGAGAACCTCGTACCGCAACGGCTCCTCCGTGAAATCCGTGTTTTGTCATTGCGGTATTCATGGCAGGAGCCGTTCTGTTATGCGACGACCGACACCTAAAGATTTGCTTATTACAAGAATTCTGACCGCCGGGCGAGCCGCTTACGCGTAGCCGCAGACAACGGTGATGGGAAGCTATTCAGCCAGGAGGCTTATGAATAAGCCTCCCGGACTCCGGTCAAGAAGGAAGTCCTGGATACAGCCGGCACCGTGGCCGCGTACAAGAACCTGTCCCGCGTCGAGCGCGACTTCCGCACCATCAAAATCGACGACCTGGACCTCCGGCCGATCTACCACTACCTCGCGGCCCGCGTCCGCGCGCACATCCTGATCTGCATGCTCGCCGCATACGTTGTCTGGCACCTGCGCAAGGACCTCGCCCCGCTCACGTTCACCGACGAATGCATCCCGGAACGCGAGGATCCCGTCTCCCCGGCCCGGCGTTCCAGCGCAGCCAAAACCAAGGACCAGACGAAGAAAACAGGCGAAGACCTGCCAGTGATGAAATTCCAGGATCTGCTAGACCATCTGGGCAGCCTGCGCCGGGAAAACACCGTCATAGCGGGCCAGCGCATGCAGAAGATCACGATTCCGACCCCGCTGCAGCGGCGCGTTTTCGAGCTGATCAAGACACCCGTACCCGTGACCCTCGCAGGAGCCTGTAGGCACGAAGGAACCTGAGGCCACAGCCATAACCCCAGGTCACTCCGGGTTCTCCTACCCAAGATCACGGAAGTTCGGGTTAAAGTCGCCAGGATGGTAGATGCCATCGGAGTCGGCGATCAGCGTGTCGGTGATCGAGCACAAATCCAGCACCTGATACCAGTCGGTGTTGTTGCGCGCCAGCCGTGACACCTCCCGGCCGACGATGATGCCGAGCAACGCTCTGTACCTGGGGGACCGCATCATGTCCCGCAAGCTTGCTCCGATCGACCCACGCCGGAGGTTCATACGACACAGCCGGGATGTCACCGAACCGGCGGAACCACTCAGCCAAGGACTTCCCTCCCCCGACCCCGGAGCCATCCTGGGTTGGCAGTCATGCCCTGTGAGACGCGCTGGGCCAGCGAGCGGTTGACGGACGCGCCGTTCGTCTGCCGTGACTGCGGGGAACCACGTCCGCGGGCCGCGTTCACTGCTGACCGGCGCCGCTCTGTGGCCTGGTGTCCTACTGCCAGGAGTGCGTCAACCGCCGCGACCGCGAGCGTCGCTCCACCGACCCACCAGCACGCCCGGCGGAAAGCTGCTGTTCCACGTGCTCGCCGCGATCGCCAAATTCGAGCGCGACCTCATCCGCGAGCGCACCCTCGACGGCCTCGACGCCGCCCGCGCTAAAGGTAACAAAGGCAGGCGGCGGCCCGGGCTCACCGAGCTACAGGCCGCCGAGGCCCGCCGCATGTACAACTCCCGCCAGTGCACCGTCACCCAGATCGCCGACATGTTCCACGTCTCGCGTCAGGCCATCTACCGGCACCTCGGCGGCCACCACCGCAAGTTCACGATCGGGGCAGCCGCAGGCAGAAGGGACCGCCGAGCTTCACGTACACGCACCCGCCGGGCCGGGCAGCGCCGGGAAGCCTCGTACCACAATTGAGACCGCGAGCGGGACCGGCGGGCACATGCGAACCGGGCGAGGCTTCTGCGTCAAGGATTGGGGACAATGGAGGCGTGTCGATGCACCAGGCGAATCCGGACCCGTCTGCCGAGTGGTGGACAACCTCGGACGTCGCTGCCTACCTCGGGTTGCGCGTCGCGACAGTTAGCTCGTATCGGATGCGAGGGCAGATGCCTGAGCCGGACTTGACTGTGGGTCGTACTCATGTCTGGCGTCCATCGAAGATCATCGCGTGGCACAAGGAACGGCCGCGCCCGGGAGTCGGCGGCAGACCAACCGCCCACGACGGTACGGATGATTCGATCGGGGAGGGTGACCCGGATGAGCTGAGCCCGCCGCGGTCCGCCACACTACTCAAGCAGGCATGTGCAATCGTGAGCCTGGAGTCAGGCGATGCGCGGTTGCTGCGCACCGGTTCAAACGCGGTCTATCGTCTGAAGGCTCCGGTGGTCGCCCGCATCTCGCGGAGCGGTGCGAACGTCGACCACGCTCGAAGGACGGTCGCTGTCGCTCGATGGCTTAAGTCAGTTGATTATCCGGCGGTTCGTGCAGTCGATGTTGATCAGCCGATTGTGGTAGATGGGCATGTCGTCACGTTCTGGGAGGCCGTCTCGGACGACGGGAACGAGTACGCAACGGTACGGGAAGTCGCTGAGGTTCTAGTGAGGTTGCATGCGCTTGCTGCGCCAGAGAGCCTGCAGCTCCCCGAACTGTCGCCTTTCCAGGCTGCCGCTCATCGCATTGAGACCAACGACTGGCTGAGCCTTGACGATCGTGCCTTCCTGGCCGCCGAGCTTGCCGAGTTGCGGGATAGGTACGCGGAGCTGAAGTTCGTCCTCCCGCAAGGTGTAATTCACGGTGATGCGAGCATCGGCAACGTCCTCCGGGATTACCAAGGTAAGCCGGTCGTCATCGATCTGGATGGTTTCGCCATCGGACCCCGCGAGTGGGATCTAGCACTGACGGCCGTCTATTACGACAGTTTTGGATGGCACACGCGCGAAGAGTATGAAACCTTCGTCCGTGTTTACGGCTTCGACATTATGACGTGGCCTGGCTATCCTGTCATGCGTGAGGTCCGCGAATTTCTTATGGTCTCGTGGGTCATCCAGAAGGCCCGGGAGAGTGAGCGAACTGCAGCTGAAGCGCGCAAGCGCATTGCAGCGTTGCGTAGCGGTGCCAGTCGGAGAGACTGGCAGCCATATTAGGACGTTTGCTGGTTCTGCTGGCAGGCAATGCGCCACAATCGCGAGGTGCGCGTCTGCTCCTGGAAGTCAGCTGCTACCAAAGCGTTTCCGATACTGATCAGGCGCTGCCGGAACTCACCGACGTACCTCACGCAGCGAGCTGACCTGAGCTGCTCACCTGACGCCAGAGCCTTGAGTGCCACGTTGCACGCCTGTTCGAGTTCTCCCGCTGCAAGGTACGCGTCGGCTAGGACCACCGTCGCGAAGAAGTCACTCCGCAGGAACGTCGTCTCATCGATGGCTGCTAGGCACTGGCTTGCGTGCTGAGACGCATCGACCGGCCGCCCGAGGTCGCGGAAACAATGTCCGAACTCGGCGGAGAGTTCGGCTTCGTCGAAGTACTGGATCCACGCGGGGTCATCTTCCGGCTTGCCCCGCTCAAATTCGCGGATTGCTTGCGAAAGGGCTATGTCACATGCTTTTGCGTCACCCAGCCGGGCGAGCGCACGTGCTTCCATGGTGTGAAAGTGGGCCATAAGAGTTGGCGTCGCGAGTCCGCGGGTGCCTGTCCTGGCGGCGCGGGCAAGATTAGCCGCTTCATGGAACCGGCCCACGTACGTAGCCTGATGGCTCATCGCATCGAGGATGCTCGCACCGAGTAGCCGGTCATCGCCGACCTGTGCGAGGGCTAGCGCTTGAATAAAATATCGTTGCGCGAGCCCGCTTGTTGGTGCGCTATCGTACGCCATCCACGCCGCAAGAAGTGTCGCCTCGGCGACTGCAGAGAACAGGGGATGGGCAACCTTATCGGTATATCTCCCGCGCAATAGACGGTCACCGTCGGTACTGAGGTACTGAATCAGTGACTGGCGCGCATGCCCGCCGCCAAAGCGGTTATCCAGTTGCACGAAGAAATCAACTGTCGTCCTGAACCGCTCTACATCTGGCATACCGATGTGTGGCCCGTGTGTCGGCTCGTTATCTGGTCGCCGGGCTGGATCGATGAGCCATCGCAGCGAAGCATCGATCCATGCCCGGGGATCGACTTGGCCCCGCTGGAGAACACTCGCCTCATCAAGATCGGCTCTCCAGAGGAGGGCGACGTTTTCCGCCGCCGCTGCGTCGTCCACGTTCCCCTCCTTGGGTCCAGGCGAGCCTGTGTACACGCGTACGCGGCCTACCGGCCCGCCCGTGGGTGATTGATTGGGTCAGTGCCTGAACAGGTCCGGGGCGTTCCCGACCAGCCGCGCGACAGCCTCGTCAGGTAGCTCGCCATCATCGGCGGAGAGCTTCACATCATGCAGTGCCGGGTACTGGGCGCCCTTCTTGGCGCGGCGGCCATGGTTGCGGAAGTGCTTCTTGTAGAGCCGCTTGCCTTCAGCCGCAGCATCCGGGTCGTCGTCCACGTGCTTGTGGAAGTAGGCGCTGTGCTTCGGGTTGTCAGTGACCTTGGTGACCTCGTCGTCCGGGTCGTCATCAGGAGCAGCCGCACCATCGGAGAGCCGCAACACCTCGTCATCAGGGTCGGTGATGGCCTGATCGTCACTGAGCAGCAAGCCGCCGGTCAGCCCATCATTGATGTACCGGAGCCCGGCCGTGATCTGGCTGGCCGACAGGCTGACGTTGTCAGGTTCCCCGGCGAACTCGCCGCAGGCGCCCAGGATGTCCTCGGACGAGCAGCCGAGCTGCTGCGCGACCTCGTACACGGCCTTCTCGATCATGTCCTTGTCGGGCACGAGTGTGGTTGCTGGCATTGAAACTCCAGTTTCAGTCAGGGCGAGCACGTCACCCGCACCGGTCGCGGCGAGCTGCCGCTTGAAGCCCTCGTAGTGGCCGCTGGGACGGTTGGTTACCGCCACGCTCTGCAGGGTGCCGGTCGTGGAGTCAACCACCACACACGACCCCAGGTAGGTGCTGCCCATGCGCGGCACGGCGTCCGGGTCGCGGATGTCCAGGTCGGCGTAGATCCGGCCGGTGGACCGGTCCAGGCTCAGGCCGGTCACCTCGCCAAGGTTGCGGCTTGGGTCCTCGTTGATCTTGTTCTCGCCATCGGCCAGCGGGATGGTCGGCCGCGTCGTGGCAAGCCCGTCCACCAATCGCTGGTAGAAGGCGGCGTCCACGATGACCGACTTACCGTTGCGGCCGGTGAGCGCGGCGCCCAGGTTCAGGATGTGTTTGCGGAACCCGACCCCGGTCTTCGTCGGCGTGAGCCGGATGAAGCCGGTGGCACGCTTCGGCTGAGGGACGAGGAACAGTGTCACGTCCTTGTATTCGGCCGCTGGGCCGATCTGAGCCGGGTCATAGGTAACCGGGCCGGGCCCTGCCAGGGCCTTACACGCCGTCTCAGCGCTTCGCCTGACCGGCTCTGGGCAGCAAACAGGGCCACCGGGTGGGTCCCAGTGACCCTGCGGCTCTCAGGCGGCTTGTGTCACCTGGCCCGCCACCGGCATCGCAGGTTACCCACTGTAGGTAACCTGCGACACGTCGGTCCTGCGCTAGCAGGCGACCCCGGTCTTTGACCACGGCTGGCCGCGTGAGCGGTCACCCTGGCCCTGGACTGGCCGTATCCGTGGCCGGGGGAATTACGGCTTGCCGGTACCGGTTGGCAACTTTATCCCCGATGGTGGCGTGTCCTCCCAGTCGAAGCTCGGCGGATGTGACCAGTCGGCGGCACTGAAGTTGACCGTGCCGCCGGAGAACGTGGCGCCGCGGAAGTTGACCGTGCCGCCGGAAAACGTGGCGCCATCGAAGCTGACCCTGCCGCCGGAGAACGTGGCGCCGCGGAAGTTGACCGTGCCGCCGGAAAACGTGGCGCCATCGAAGCTGACCCTGCCGCCGGAGAACGTGGGCTGCCGGACTGGAAGCTGACCCTGCCGCCGCAAAACGTGGCGCCGACGAAGCTGACCCTGCCGCCGGAGAACGTGGCGGCATCGAAGCTGACCCTGCCGTTGGAAAACGTGGCGCCGACGAAGCTGACCGTGCCGCCGGAGAACGTGGCGGCATCGAAGCTGACCCTGCCGTTGGAAAACGTGGCGCCATCGAAGTTGACCGTGCCGCCGGAGAACGTGGCGACATCGAAGCTGACCCTGCGGCCGGAGAACGTGGCGTCGCGGAAGATGAGCCTGCCGCCGGAGAACGTGGCGCCGCGGAAGCTGACCGTGTCGCCGGAAAACGTGGCGCCGACGAAGCTGACCCTGCCGCCGGAGAACGTGGCGTCGCGGAAGCTGACCCTGCTGGGGCCGGAGAACGTGGCGTCATCGAAGCTGCCGCCGTCGAAGACCACGCCAGTGAAGTCGAAGTTCAGGCCCTGCCAGGACACCGCCGCATCGTTGCTGAGATGTGCGGCGATGACCCCGATGACGGTACGGCGGACCTCACGGCTAGCGCGGAACGCGAGCCGCTCCGCTGTGGCAGCCTCGTCGCCCGGGTCGGGCTCATAGGGCATGCGCAGGTAGGCGCATAGAACGTTGATGCAGGTCTGGCGGTTCTCCTCCCAGTCGTCGGCCAGACCCGCCATGGCGTGCACCCCGGCTAGCCGGACGGCGGGCTGGTCATCGCCGAGCTGGGCGGCGATCGTGGTGAACCGCTCATTGAGCACACGGGTCCGGTCATGCGCCGTGGCGGTCTCGGCTACCCGTTGCCTCCTGTAGGCCATGACCAGCGCGACGAGTGCGCCCGCTCCCGCGACCGACGCGAACACTAGCTGCGCCACACCGACCGTGTCATGCAGCGAGATCGCCTTGGAGTGCGGCAGCCTCGGGTAGTTCAGTAACGCCACTGCGGCCAGCCACAGTGCGGCTAGCCCGGCAACCGCCACTGCGAAGCAGGCAGCTAGCGCGTAGCCGATCCGCCATAGTCGCGGTGGACCAGGGTCATGCAGGCTCGGCAGCCATTTCGGGCGCGGCCATTTCATTAGCTTCCGGGGATTCCAGTCCACACCGTGACCGTACGGCGTCCCGAATAGCCGGACGGTCCGAGTAGACCGGTACGCCGTCCGGCTTGGCCATCCGCCGCACGCGCGGAGGCAGATCCTCTGCCTCGCAGAGCCGCTGCAGGAAATGCCGCTGGCCGTTCTGGGGGTCGAGCGCGTATACAACGAGGTGAGTTTAGGCCAGCGCCGAACACGCGCGCCTCGGCCACCCAGCGCCACACTGGGTGGCCGAGAACGAACGCTACGTTGGATCGAGGTACTACCTGCTGGTCACCAGGATCAGCGCGACTGCTCCGGCTGCCACCATGAGCAGTGCGATCAGACGGGCGGTCGGAGCCCAACCGGCTCGGGCCGCCCGTCCGATCTCAGTGACCAGGCGTCCAAGCGGATCGCCCCCTTCATCAGGGATCTGACCATGATCCACTGCCGTCTCCTTTGTCCAGTTACCTTGGCGGGCCGCCGCTTACTACTTCTGAGCTTGGCGGCTCCCCCGAGGAGTTGATCCACACAGTCGAACTTGGCACTCGCCAGACGTGGAGTGGTGATACCACCGCGTGTTGAGTCTCAGCGAGACAAACGTTGTCGTCGGTAGACTCCCATCGACGCCGCGCGTCACATTGATGGCCAAAGGGAGACAAAGACAAAGGGTCATGGTACGTACGGTCCGCATGCCCAGCGAGGCAGACCTGCCACCGGGAACGGTGCGCGACTTAGTAGAACTACTGTTCTATTTTTATAGAGCGGCACGCCGACCGACACTGCGTAAGATCAGCGACACGATCCGCGACGGCGATTTTGACGGTACCGCGAGCCCTGAGACGATCCGCAGGATGCTGCACGGCACCACGGTCCCGGCATGGCCGACCGTGGAAGCGGTATTCGAGATCCTTTGTTATCTAGCGAAAATGGGTGCCGACGGGCCGCTCAAGTGGGAAAACTACGAGGCATCGCGTCGGTGGCACCTAGAGCGCCGTTGGCACTTAGCCTCAATCCACCGCCCGAATTCAGATGATCGCGTTGCGGGGCAATGGCCCAGTGGACGTGATCTTGAGGATGGCAGGGGACGTGGTTTTCTCGCCGCTCACCTTTCTGCGGCTTGTCCACGGTTTCTGATCGGGGATCTTGGCTGGCAGTTCGCCGGGTGGCCGCTGGGGCCGTGGGAATGCGTGACTGTGTCTGGGCTGGTCAGGCCGCGTGGGCGGGCGGGCCGCAGGCGGCCTCGAAGAGGCTCATCCAGTGCTGCTCGCGGTGCCAGCCTTCGGGCAGGTGCAGGGTGATCTCGCCGCGGCCGTGGCGGGCGGTCCGGGCGGCGACGTTGATGAGGTCGCGGCGCAACGTGGCGCCGCGGGCCTTGGCGTAGGCGAGGCTGGCCAGGGATCCGGCGGCGCGCAGCACGTTGTGCGCGATGGCGGCGCAGGCGAGCCAGGTCGCGTTCGCGGGAAACGAGCCTGATGGCAGGTGCGCGAGGGGCCCGTCGGTCCAGTCGGCGAACAGCTGTTCGACCTGGGCGTGGTCGCGGTGGTGCTCTTCGGCCTGGATGGTCGCGAACGGGGAGTCGGTGAACACGGCGTGGTAGCGCCAGACGGGGAACATCTCGTCCTGGCCCTGGGCGGCCGTGCGGTTGAGGTCTTTGACCCGGCGGACGATCAGCCGGGCGGTGATGGCCTGCCCCTTCTTCGAGGTGAAGGCGGTGTAGTGCGCCTCGGCCACCTCGGCGTCCGACACCCAGCAGCGCAGCTGGTCGTCCCAGATCGCCCGCGGATATCTGATTGGGGTCCAGGCATCCTCGCCGATGGCGGCGATCGCCGCCTTGACGGCCGGGTCCATCTTCGCCGTGACCGAAAAGCACGCCCCGGCCCGGCGGACCGCGCCGGTGAACGCCGCGGAGTAGAACGCCGAGTCGGCCCGCACCACGAGCGTCCCGGCGCATCCGGTGGCGCGGGCGGTAGTGACCGATTCGGTGGCGAAGGACGCGGCGCCCCGGGCCGAGCCCGCGTTGCCGCCGCGGAGCCTGGTGGCGGCGATCACCGGCGCAGCCAGCGGCGTGCTGATCGTGGCGGTCAGCGCGTTCAGCCCCCGCACCAGCAGGCTCTTGCCCTGGATCTTGGTATGGCCGAACGCCGCGCCCTGCTTCTTGCGGCCGTAGACACGTTTTTGCATCGAGTCGATATCCACGAACGCCACCACGTCCTTGCCGGGCAGCAACGGCGTGCGGCGGGCCAGGTCCGCCAGCAGCAGCCGGCTCACCTTCTCCGCCTGCCGGGCGTTCCCCCAGGAGAACGAGCGCAGGAACGACCCCAGCGTGGACGGTGCCCGGATCCCGCCAAACAGCGCCGGCATCGCGCCATGCCGCAGCAGGTCCATGTCGTCGATGCTGTCCGCCCCGGCGACCATCCCGGCGACCAGGCACGGCACTTTCAGGTGCGCATTCACCCCGCACCGGCCGGCGATGGCCACATGCTCGCCGGCCAGCGCGGCAAGGCCGGCCCGCTGCGCCAGGGCCATCACCGGGACCAGGCCCGCCCGTGACACGAGATTCGGGTCATCAAACGATGCGTGAATCTTCGCCAGCCCGTGCAACAATCGCACTTGCGAGGTGTCCTCTCCATCTGGGGAATGGAAGTGTTAGCAACTCCCATCGTCCCAGTTCAGAGGGCACCTTTCGCGTCGGCGCGCCCGGCAGAACCCTATTTACGCGGTGGATCGAGGCTTAGCAATGGACGAGCCGAACAAGCTCTACGACAGCTTCAGCGATGAGCCGCCTTTTTAATTCTCCTTGTCAGTCATCGCCGCCGTAGGACTTGGAATCCTTGAGCGCCTGGCACTGATCTGGGAACTCCCACCCCGAGTCGATCAGCGGGTCTACCGATGGCGGCACCACGGCAGACGCACCGGGAACGGAGAAACCGGGCAGGCCCAGGTCCTCCGCCCTGACGCCCTGGAACGCACCGTTCAGCTCGCCGTACAGCCGCGCGATCTCGGCGAGCTTGCCGGGCGCCTCCTCGCGGAACTCCTCCAGCTCACCGGACAGCCGGTCCTCCAGTACCGCCTTCGCCCGCCCCAGCCACTCGCGCCTGGCCGCCGCGTAGCAGCTGTCCAGATCGTGGTCGTAGAAGCTGTCCAGGGCCTCGCGCGCCAGCCGCTCCAGCTCGCCGGGGCGCCGGATCAGCGCGTCGATCTCGGTCTGCTCAGTGCCGGTGGCTGCCTGCCACTTGTCGGCCCGCCTCTCGGTCGGCTTCAGCGGGGTGGACGGCAGGTCAAGCTCGCGGACCTGCTCCGGCGTCAGGGTGACCCGGTACAGCTCGAACTCCAGCTCACCTACCCCATCGCGCTCCAGCAGCTCCTTGCACGCCTGGAGCTTGCGCCCCACGCTGATGCCCATCTGCCAGCCAGCCGGGTCGCAGTCGGCGAAGTAGAGCACCACCAGCGTGCGGCCATCCTCCGCCGCCGCCTTCGCCATCAGGTAGATCTGGGTGTCGCTGATCTCCCCGGTCGGCAGGTACAGGTCGGTGCCGTACTCCTCGGACAGCGGGCTCAGCACCGGGCTCAGTGACGCCTTCTCGCCGATCATGGCCAGCCGTACCGGTTGGACGGGCTCAGCCTCCAGCAGCAGCCGTGGCTCGAAGTCGGCCGCCTGCGGCCGTCCGAACCGGAGGACACCGCCGGGCCGGAAAAAGAACTCCATTCCGGTGGACAGCTCCGGCTGCGGCTCCGCAGGCCGGATCTTGATCACAGGCTCCGCGTTGCGGTTGTCGAGCACCTGCTCGAACGGCACGTACCCGAGAAACCGGGCAGCCTTCCCCGCCTGGCTGTAAAGCCAGCACCACTCGTCGTAGGTGTTCTCGTAAGGCCCCTCGTGGCGCGGGCTGGGCTCACCGATCAACTGGTAGTGGAGGCCGCGCAGGTGGATCTGGCGGTCACCTGGGACCGGGTACCCGGCACGGATGAGGCTGTCCCGCAGCCACCTGGCATCGCGGTGGCCGCGCGGCGTGTCGCACCGGAACGGGTCATTCGCCAGGCTCAGGACCGTTAGGTCCGCGATCGACAGGCCGTCGTTATCCTCCATGGCCTGGTCGAGCACCCGCTTCAGCACGCCCTTGCCCGCCGCCGCGAAGTCTTCCTGCGTGACGCCTTCCTCCAGGCCCGGCGTCCAGCCTTTGAGCATGCGGGCGATCACCGAGTTGGAGACGCCCGTCGTCTTCGTGATCTGCTTCCAGCTCGTGCCCTGCTTGTGAAGGGCTCGCACACGGGCCGCGTCTTCTGGTCCCCATTTCTTAACCATGCTTCTACTACCTGTGACCGTCCCGGTGCGTACGCCCCCCGGCAGACGTTCCGGTAACCCCGGTCATCGCCGACCACGCTGCTCGCGGCTCCGGTGGCCAATGTGGTAGTGGCCGTCGCACGGGTAGAAGCTGACAGCGCCTTCTGCGGTGCCCTGCTCGATCAGGCGGGCGATCACGGCCATCGCCTCAGCCCGGTCCTGCAGCCGTTGCTTACCTACGCAGCGCGCGGTAGTGCCTGAGCTGCCGGATGCGGCTCAGCACCCCGGCTCTTCCCCGGCCGCGTCACCGTCGTCGCGGCCCCCGGAAACCCTGACGAGAGAAGGACACATCATGACGACGACCAGCAAGCCAGCCCCAACCAAGGCCACCCCGTTCGCCACCGTGGCCAAAAGCCCGGTGCCCCGCTGCCTGGTGATGCGGTCCTGAGCTGGAGCACCGAGGGACGCGGGCGGGACTTCACGAGCCTCGCGGCCCCCGATGCAGGCGGGCACCCCAGCGACAGTGCGGGCCAGCGATCGACGTCTTCTAGGTTTCGGGCAGTGATGGGCGCTGTTCAGACTACAGTCGCGGACGTTGATGAACCGCGACCCAGGGGGAGACCACCGAAACCCATGACTCTTCTCGTAGCCCTTACCGGGCTTGACGGCCTCGTCCTCGCAGCAGACAGCCGGGGAACGTTCGGCGACCCGCGAGGCATAACAGCGCAGAATGACGCCCAACAGAAGGCTCACATCGTGTCCGATCACACCGCTGTGCTCATCGCGGGCGCTGGCGAAGTCGGCTCCCTCGTGATTAGCGAGGCGCGCCAACTGATCCGGCAACAAGGCATCGACGGCGTCACCAACGTCACGAACATGCTGCGTAATCATGTCCGTCAGCGCTACCAGGAATGGTTCCCGACGGTACCCGCCGTCGTCCCACAGGCGCTGGTCCAAACGGGTCAAACGGCTACGCGGCCGGACCTCGTCTTCTTGATCGTTGGATACGACCTGCAACCCGATGAGGCGGTGGCGGCACCGGTCATCTACCAACTGATGAGCACCTTCGATTTCTCGCCGATGCTCCATAACTATGGCTTTGCGGTCGCGGGCGTCGCACAGTATGCCCTGTACCTCCTCAACCGTCTCTACCAGCCGAACAGAGGCGTGAGCGAACTTGCGGCGCTGGCCGTGTACACGATCACGGAGACTGCGAGCCAAGATGGCAAGGTGGGTGGACCCGTACAGGTGATCACTATCAGGCCAGAGGAAGGGGCTTCACAGCTCAGCCCTGAGCAGGTACAAGAGATTCAGGAGCATAACGAACAGCGCTCTAAGGCGCTGCGAGACAGCTTCTATGAGACCAGGGGATGACGGAGATGGAACCATGGGTCATCGACGGCCCGGTCGCATCGGGACCGGCGAATGGTCTCATCTATGAGATCACGCTTGCGTCGGGTGCCATCGCGACCGGCCCGGCATCCTTCCCGACCGACAGCCCGCAGACAGCCGAACGGCAAGTCATCGTCTCCGAGAGCGGTCAGGTGATCGCAGCCCCGGTGACCTGAACTCTGGGTAACCTTGCGAGCGGCGAGGCTGGCGCGCCGCTGTCGGGGCTCCTAGTCCCGCAGCGGGAGCTTGGGCGTTTATGTGACCTCGGCGAGCGCGTGCGCGACGGATCTGGTGTCGCGGTAGTGCGCGTCCCCTGGCCGCGCTCCCGGGGTCACATGCTCTCGGCCGCGAGATCATCGAGGCTGAGCTGATCGGATCGTACCGCTGCCCTGGTTGCCTGAATGTACGGCAGCATCGGGGGCGGCATCTTAAGGCGATGCCCGTTCAGCAGCTCCTGAATGGTGATGACCTGGATTCGCGGGTAGGTCTCGTTATTCATCGGCCACTTATAGGTGCCGCTGTGGTTCACCGCGTCAAGGACGCCGGGTGACGGCTTCGCCATCGTGATGAGGACGCCCATCTGCGCCTTCTGGGTCTCGACGGTGCCGAGCAGGTCCCGGACGAACTGCGGTGTCACCGTCTTGCCGCCTTTGACGGAAACCAGCAGGCGGCCAATGGTCTTCTTGTCGAGGTAGAACCGCGCCACGCCGTCCACCCCCTTGTCGCCCACCTGCTTCACGTTTGGCTGCGCGTTGATCTGGGACACGGCCCAGCGCTCGAAGTCGAACGGCGAGTGCTGGAACAGGGACTGGGCACCACCCATGTCGCGCGGGATGCCGAACACCTCGTAGGTCTCGGTGACGCCCGCGCCGTACCCGTGGAGTAGCCGCTTCTCGATGAGGTCCACGGCGATGAAGGTGATGTCGATGCCGATCCACTTGCGGCCGAGCCGCTGGGCCGCATCGATAGCCGTCCCGCATCCGCAGAACGGATCGAGTACCACGTCGCCCTCATTGCTGCTCGCCTCAACGATGCGCTCAAGTAGCCTGAGTGGCTTCTGGGTCGGGTAGCCAAGCCGCTCGGCTGCACCAGCGTTGATAGAGGGAATGTCGGCCCAGACGTCACCCACGACGACAGATCGTTCAGTAGGAACGTACGGATTCACGTCGCGCTCGCGTGGCATGCCGTTCTTTTGCCAGTACAGCAGCCCGCGTTGGTCGAGCTGCTCAAGGGTGGCATGGGCGACCCGCCAATGCCGTCCGGCCTGGGTCGGGTTGACGTCACGCCACGGCTGCCCAGTCTCCCCGTATCTGACACCTGGTCCGGTCAGATCCTTGGTGCGGTAACGCTTGCCATCGGGTCCCGTCACGAGGTCATGCGGGTCCGAATAAGCCGACGATGCCACCCTCGTGTCGTGAAACGTAACGGCCGACCCGCTGCCGTAGTACAAGATGACGTCGTGGAGACGGGGCCAGATGGCCTGCTTCACGCTGCGGGCGTTGTGCCGCTGCCAGATCACTTCGTCACGAAACCGGTCCGCGCCAAAGATCGCGTCAAGCAGAATCTTCAGGTAATGGCTCATCGTCGGGTCGCAGTGTAAGTACAGGCTCCCGGTCGGTTTCAGTACCCTGCGAAGTTCCACCAGCCGGGGAGCCATGTTCACCAGGTAGGCCATGGCGTCGTTCTCACCGAGCAGTGTGCGGAACGCCGTCAGCGCATCGGCCACCCGGACTGGTAAGTCGCCCGCCACATACTGCTGATACTGCTGGTCGGTGACTGGCGTCCACTGCCAGGTGTCATCGAACGCCTGGATCTGCGCGGCGTCATCAGCGGACGCGCCGCCATGCTGCGCGAAGATCACATTGTAGGCGCGATTGGAGTTGAACGGAGGGTCAAGGTACACCAGGTCAACGGACCCGTCCGGGACATGCTCGCGCATGATCTGGAGGTTGTCGCCGTAATAGAGCCTGTTCAGATCCGCCAGGTCTGGTCCTTTTGGCACGGAAAGGATCATGCCAGATCCGGCCGGGCATGGGCACTATCCGTGGGGTAACGAAGGGATTAAACGAACTTGGGTGCGGAGAGGCTCATTTGCCTGGAGGTCAGAACGATCCTAAAGACCTCCCGCCGGAACGATCCATCCCAGATCCATAAGCCCCCGCTCCGTCCAGGTGCGCCCGCAGTGCCAGCACGGGCGCAGGTCGTAGTCCTCACACGCGTGCTTGATGATCTCCAGAACCTGTGCGGATTGAACTTGCTCATCGGATCGATCCCCTGACCGGTCAGAGCCTGGGACTCCAGCGGAACCTGGACTGAGGGGTCGGGGACGCCGGTCATGCCTGCGTGGTGTGCCGGGACCTGTACGCCCTGGTGCACCGCGAGCCCGTCTTCGGGCGGGAGTGGGCGGCACACCAGGCCATGCGGACATGGGGGCGGCTGCGCTTATATCGGAAAACGAAGTCCTGGCAAAAATTGCCCGGTCGCGCGCACGACAACGCGAAATTTGGGTCCCATCTGGCACTAGTAGTCAACAGGCCGGGGGGTTTTGCTGCCGGTCAGGCTGCGCCACGCTCCCGCTCGTACCGCGCGTAGTACCCGCTGCGCTTGCGTGGCTGCTTGTCCTTGCTGCCCCGCTGCCTGCCTGGCCTGAACGTCGGGTCCTCCCGCGCCTTGCGCGCCATCCCTGCCTTGGTGCGCTCGCTGCGCCTGCTGGACTCCTGCTCTGCCACCCACGCCATGATGGCCATGATCAGTTCCCTGATGTGAGGGTCGGCCGTCTCGGTCCATGACTCCTGGTGACTCCACACCATGGCACCTGCCGTGGTGAAGTCGGCCATGGTGTGGCCCATGGACATGATGCCCTGCCTGCTGAGGCGGTCGAGTGCCCAGACGAGAAGGACGTCATAGTCACCCTTGCGCGCGTCATCAAGTGCGATGGCAAGTTGCTTCTTGTGCGTGCCTGTCCATGCCGACTCGTGCATCACGTACTCATGAACGACAGTCAGGCCGCGTGCCTGTGCCCACATGCGCAGCGCCTGCGCCTGGTTGCCTGTGTCCTGCTCAGCCGTGCTCACCCGCACCCATACGGCGCATGTGGTGGCCTTAGTCTCAGTGCTCATCGTTGCCCCCTTTGTCATCATCAGACTACCAAACAAGGGTCCCCATATTCACAGTGATCCACTACGCCCTGCCATGCCCCTGGCCTGCGCTTGGTTAAGTACGCATGGCCGTATTGACGGACACGCTTGTTTGGTCGTGGTGATGGCCATGGCTCATATGATCTTGGGTGCCCCATGGCCCACATGATCCACAAGGCCATAGGTCCCTATACGGACATACTGGTGCAAGGTATCCCAGTCAAAGATCACGAACGTCGCTATGTCCGGTATTGCCCCACTACGTGATTATCACTGAAACCTGTGACCCCCACCGGTCCCACTGCACTTGGGGCGCATGCCCTGCTGCACCCGTGCGGCCATGCGTGCGTGGTCTATCACTGCCTGACTGGGTGGTGGCCGGGTGGCTGGTGCATCGTCATGGCCAGGCGTTGCCGGTTCGCCATGTTCGGCCACCCACTCGCGCCATGCGGCCCACGCCTCAGGCCCGTCCAGTGGATGCGGTCGGCGTGGTGGATGTGGCATGGCCGGGTCGATGTCGGACCACTGGCTGTCCTCGACGGGTGCCTGCTGCGAGTGGTGGGACCGCTTCGGTACTTCAACATCAGGCTGTAGTACTACTTCAACTGGACGCTGAACTACATCCTCGGGATGCTCTGCGAACCACGCCTTGATCCTGGCCCGGTAGGCGCGCTGCCAATGCGCCTTGCTGATGAACCGACGACGACGCCCATGAGGATGATTGACGACCCTCTCACCGCAACCGCACTCACACAGGCCACCCGGCTTCGGCGCGCCGCCCTGGCGCTGGCTGCGCCATAGGCGCTTCTGCCGGGCGACGTCGGTCATGCGGTTCAGCGCGAGGCGGATCTGCTGCGGGTTCTGGCCGTCCAGTGCGGCCTCCGCCCGGCGCTCGATCTCACGGCCATGGCACTGCCAGCACGAGCAGTGGTCGAGACCGGCGCACAGGTGGTGGCGGACGTGAGCACAATCGTCGCACCGGTTCAGCGGGCGGCCAGGCCGGGCAGCGGTCACGATGCCAGCTCCGGCGGCTGTTGCCGAGCTGCCCTTATAGCGAGCGCCCGGGTCCGGCGAATGTCAACTTCAACGAGGTCCACACCCTGACCATCGGGTCCGCGAGCACATACAACCCGGACCAGCACCCAGCCTCGCGCGCGGACTCAAACTTGGCGAGACTGGCGAGACTGTGTGTAGTAAGGGATGTAGCTTGGCGAGCTGATGGCGAGCTGATGGCGAGCTGTGGGTTTAGTCTCGCCAAGTTCACAGCTCGCCAAGATCAAATGAGCCCTTGGGCGAGACTGGCGAGACTGGCGTTGACCTGGGCATATGCAAGATCCACTTCCTAGTCTCGCCAGCTCGCCAAATGTGCCCGCGATGGCGAGCTAAAACGGATCCTCGTTGAACACCGGCTCACCGCTTGGCGAGCTGTCAGCGGGCTGCTGATGCCCAGCTTGCGGGCGGAGGTGTTCTTTCAGGCTCCAGAAGTACTGCGGCGGCCTGGTGTGCGAGCGGATGATGTCAGCGACTCCGGGCCTGACCCGCTCCAGCGTCCGGGCAGCGATGCCTGCTGCGGTTGCTGCGGGCTTGGCGGTCCTGACCTCGGCCAGGTAGCCGCCAGCAGCGGTCAGGTAGTCCACCAGCCACCTGCGGGCTTCGGTCGCTGCCGTCTTGTCGTCAGCGCTCTGCCCGGCCTCTGCGAGGATCTCGTCCACGGTGCGGCCGGTCAGCGCGCCGGGCACGAACTTGCCGTACTCGGACGACCTGCCGTCATCGGTCTCCAGCACAATGCCGCTGATCCGGTACTGCATTGAGGGGATGTCCGAGCGGCCCAGGTTGTTCTTCTGCTGCGACAGGACCCGCGTGCCGTCGCCGTCGAACGCGAACGTGAGCACCGCACGGGCGACGTGCTTGAACGCGGAGGTCCCGATGATCCGGCTGGCGGCGTCCATGCCGACGTTCTTGTTGAAGTGGGCCAGCCCGCGGCCGACGACTTAGAGGCCGGGATCAAGACCGATGACAAGTACTCGGTCAAAGATGCGGTGAACGACTTCCTCGACCACGGAATGAAGGGCAAGGCGAGCGGAACGACCGGCAACTACCGCTCGCTCGCCGGCAACCACCTCATCCCTCAGATCGGAGCGGCCAAGCTCAAGGAGCTGACGGCGGACGACCTGGACAAGTGGATGGATGAACGGGCCGAGGAGTTGTCGACGCGCTCGCTTCGCCTCATTCACCAGATCCTGGAACGCGCGATCCGTCATGCGCAGGGCCGCGACAAGGTCCGCCGCAACGTGGCGAGCCTCATCAGCGTGCCCGCAGGCAAAGAGGGCCGCCCGTCAAAGGCGATGACGCTCGGCCAGGCCGTCCTGCTGCTGGAGACCCTCGACTCAGCCGCCGAGTTCCGCCTGTTCGCCTATGTGATCGTCTCCCTGCTGGCGGGTGTCCGCACCGAGGAAGCCCGGGCGCTCACGTGGGCGGAGGTTGACCTCGATGCGGGCACGGTGGCGGTGTACCGGTCGGTGCGGGCCAAAGGCGATACCAAGACCCGCAAGAGCCGGCGCGTGCTGAAACTGCCCGCAAAGGCCGTGGCAGCACTCAAGGAGCACCGCAAGAAGCAAGCAGCCGAACGGCTCCGCGCGGGTGACACCTGGCAAGATCACGACCTCGTGTTCTGCCGCGAAGACGGCACCCCACTCGATCGCTGGCACGTGCGGCGCGAGTTTCAGAAGATCACCACCGCGGCCGGGCTCGGCGAGCACTGGACTCCCCGCGAACTGCGTCACTCGTTCGTGTCCATCCTCAGCGCCAGCGGCGTCCCGATCGAGGACATCAGCGACCTCGTCGGGCACAGCGGCACATCCGTTACCGAGACCGTCTACCGTCACGAGATCCGGCCAGCGCTCACCATGGGCGCCACGGCCATGAACAAGATCCTCAAGAAGCAGGCCAAGACAACCAAGCCAACGAAATCCGCCTAGCAGTGGCTCCCCGTTTGGCTCCCGAAGATCGAAAAGGGGCCCCGGAGAATCTCCGAAACCCCTCCTGACCTGCTCATTCTGGTCGGGACGGCGGGATTTGAACCCGCGACCCCTTGACCCCCAGTCAAGTGCCCTACCAAGCTGGGCCACGTCCCGTGCTGTGTTTTCGTGCTGTCGCGAGGTGCCCGGTAGCCTAACTGGTAGCCTAACTGGCTTCACGCGACGGGAAGAGCCTAGCAAAGGGCTCGACGTGATCCGCCTGGATCGACACCGGATGACGGTACACAGACTCGGTGACCGCCGTGGTCTTGTGGCCGACGAGATGGCTGATCCGCTCGATTGACATCCCGTCGTCGCTGAGCAGCGAGACGAAGCTGTGCCTCAATTCGCGCGGCGTCCAGTCAGCGCCGATCCCAGCAGCCTGGGTGATCTTGATAAAGCCGCGCCGGACGTTGTGGTGGTCGAGTTGCGTGCCGACGTTCGAGCCGAACACGAGATCGTTCTCCTGCCATAGCGCAGCTGCCGCTGCCCGGTCGCGGGCCTGCTGGAGCTTGAGCGCTCGCAGCGCTTCTACCGCGAGCGTCGGCAGTGCCAGGCGACGCTTGCTCTTCTCAGTTTTCAATACCCCGCCGACCCGGACCGACCGGACGATGGAGATGGATGGCGGGACCGGGGGTGTCGCATCAGGCTGCCCGGTCAGGTCCACGTCGTCCCATGTGACGGGCCGCAATTCCTCGGTGCGGGCACCAACGAGCAGGGACAGCACGACGTACGCATACAGTCGGGTTCCGACAGCAGCGTCGAGCACAGCAACGGCTTCCGCCAGGTCCAGGCTTTTGCTCGGTCGTCCCGGCTTGCCCGCGACCCCCAGGTCAGCCAGCTTGACCGAGGCCGCCACGTTCTTCACGACAAGGTCATCGGCATGACGGATGGCGCGCTCCAGAATCTGGTGGACCAACCGCAGTGAGCGGGCCGACAGATCGGCAGCCAGCGCCGCCAGCGTCGCCTCGACATCGCGCTTGGTCAGATCCCTGAGCTTAATGCGGCCGAGCCTGCGCTTCAGATGTACGGCCATGTGCGTGTAGTTCTCGCAGGTGGCAGGGCTCTTGCCGGTGAGGCAGTCTGCCAGCCAGTCATCGAGGCACATCCCTAGCGTGTAGATGGCGGACGAGCGGATGTTGCTGTCCAGTTCCGCCTGAAGATTCTTGATCTTGTCCTTGACCGCTTGCTTCGTCTGGCCGCTCACGACCTTGCGTAGCCGCTTGCCGTCTGGCCCGTACCCGAGGCTGATCGCGCCCCGGTAACACTGCCTCGCCTCGACCCAGTAGATCGCGTTGTCGCCACGTTCGCGCCGCTTTGCCTTGTTCATGCGTGCAGCCTATGCGCGACCGGGGGGCGTATGCCCAGGTCAGGGGCATGTTCGTTCCTCCGGAACACTAACTTCCCTCCAGCTTGGGCCAGGAAGTCTTCGAGCTGATCCTTGGTGATCAAGCGCCTGCGGCCTACCTTGATCGAATTCAAGCGCTTCGTGCGCAGCAGGTCATAGATCAAGTCCCTGCTACAGCCGAGCATCGCGGCGGTCTCGTCAACTGAGTAGGCAACGCGCCCTTCGGGTTGCATTGCGGCCTCCTCTTGGCCGACGGGAAGGCGGTAGGTAGTCGCCCTGAATGGCATTGGTGTCGGTGTCTGCGCAGGATGGGGTCGCAGTGCTGGTCGACTTCGGAGATCTCACTCAGCTCAAGAAGCTTGCGGAAATCTAGCTAAAACGAGATTGATCTTTACCTTCATGTTCGTGCCTCCTTCTCTTCGTCGGGCGGGACCTGGTCGAGCAGCTCGAAGTACGCCTTGTTAAGGGCGTCGAGGCCGCTCGGCCCCCACGCCGAGTCGCTGCGGTAGCTTTCCGGGATCGCGGTCCGGTCGGGCAGGAGCGGGACGTCGTAGAGTTTGGCGATCGCCTCCAGGTTGTCGTCCGAGAGCGTGAACGCCTCGTGGACCTTGATGATCGCGGCGACCTTCGCGTACTGGCTGCGCGCGATGTATTCGCCTTCGATGACCCGGCCCCAACCGGCGACGACACCGATCACCCCGACCCCGTTGCCACCTTGCTGGTTGAGGTACAGCGCCAGCGTGTGCACGTCGAGGGCCATGTAGACCCCGCAGCCGCAGATCTCTTGCGGGCTCGGGATGGGGTGCTTCTCAGCAGGCATCCATCCGGGACTGGTGATCGCCTTCTTCAGGACAAGGACGCCTTCGGCAGCGGCCTGTGCGTCAGTCATCGCCACCAGGCGGTCCCGTTCCTCCGTCTGCTTGTCGGCGGACTCGTTGCCGTGGCACCTCGCCTTGAACTTCTCGTGAGGTGGCCACACGATCCGGCGGAGTGGCGCCATCAGCAGGCCGTCCGGCGTGCGCGTCCAGAATCTGAAGCCGAGGATCGGCAGCGGCGGGGCGCTCACACCGGTACCTTCTGTGGCTCGGGCACTGGCTCCCGGACAGGTTCCGGCGCCGGGTCGGGTTCTTCGTACGGCTCGGGCTCGGGGATCTCGACCGGCGCCTTCTCCTTACCGATCCGACCGGTCCGTGGGTTACTCATCACGCTGCTCCTACTTCACTCGGCTTCTCGATCAACGCGAACATCTCGGTTTTGTGCACGCCCTGGCCTCGCCAGTACCGCCGGATCAGACCGACCCGCATCAGCGCGCCGATGACCGCGTCGATCTCCTGCTGGTTGCGGTGGTTCTGGAACAAATGAATGATGTCTGTCCTGCTCAGGTCACCCTTGGCGAGTGCGTCCAGTAGCATGTCCTGGTCGGCCTGCACCCGCATCCCGCCGAAGATCCGTTCAGCCGACGCTTCGGCGTACTTCTGGCAGGCCCACCCGGCCTTCAGCGCCACCAGTGGCTGTGCACCGGCCCGCAGGTAGGCCATCGCCAGCCGCGCCGTCTGGGGTGCGTACCGCTTCGTGACCTCACCTGCCATGCCGCCGGGACGGTAGCGCATCACCCCCTGCACGTGGTGGACGTCTCCTTCCGACTCAACGTCCGACCCGACGTACAGGTGGTTGTCCCAGAAGTCCCACGCGTCGTCCGGCCACTCCAGCCACTCTTCGCGCGGCGGCTCAAGACCGGCGTAGCGGAACAAGCGTTCGCTGATCGGGCCACCCGCGGCGCGGGATGTGGCGTCGACCGCCTCGCGGACCAGCGGCGCCAGATTCTCCAGGAGCTTGTGCGGGACGTTGCCACCCCGGCCGATCGGCCGGGTGCCCTGCGACCAGACGTACAGGTTGCGGTTGCCGAGCCCGGTTTTGGTCAGCACGCGGATACCGGCCGTCATCTCCGCGTCAGTAATTCCGGCCAGGATGGAGACCATGTGCCCGTCGACCGACTGCGGCGCCGACTTGATGTCGTTGTCCAGAACCTCGCCGTCGTACGCGCCACAGATCTGCACGCCGAGATCGGGGTACTTCGCGATGGTTGCGATCAGCCGCGTTCCCTCGGCCTCGGCGACGAGCAGCCGGTGGTCGTTGCGGGCAGGTATCTCGTGGCTGGTGTGGGTCTCCGGGGTCGGCTGGTCGTCGGCGATCCGGTTGACGAAGGCCGGGGTGTTCTTGATGCCCCGCGAGATCCGGTACTGGTGCCACTCCGGGTCCACAATCTTGAAGAGGCGCCGGACGATGCCGATCGCGGTGCCTTTGCGCGCGTCGGTGCTCGGTCCGACCAGCCAGGTGAAGAGCCGGGCCGGGTGGGGGGCGTTGCCCATCTCGATCGCAGGGTAGGGGCCGCACGCGTTGCCCAGGCAGGTCAGGAAGCTGAACAGCAGCCCGGCTTCGTCGGCTTCGGTGTACGG
Organism: uncultured Actinomycetota bacterium; assembly: GCA_963820395.1. Classification (GTDB taxonomy): domain Bacteria; phylum Actinomycetota; class Actinomycetes; order Streptosporangiales; family Streptosporangiaceae; genus DATFVJ01. The sequence goes on from CAWGAE010000007.1 coordinate 313,546, forward strand.
GCTGAGCCGCTCGACGACTTCCCACGGCAGTCCGACCTTCGCGTCAGGCAGGAGGCGGGGTCTGGTGTCTCCGGTCATTGGTTCGCCTTAATTCGCAGTTCGCTGAGCCGCCTGGCGGCCCGCCGACGCTGATGAGCGCACACGAGGCCGATGCAGTTAGTTCTAGGCGCCGCCCCAGCGAACTGCGAACAATTGCGAACCAATGCCCGTCTGTCACCGCACTCCTTCGAGCCAGATGCCGCCGTGACTGTATGAACGCACCGGCATCCCGTCCCGCCGCAAACTCTGGACCGCCCACGAGACCTGATGGGTACTGAGGCCGCCACACTCGTCGCCTAGTTGCTGCAGCGACTTGCGATTCTCAAATCCGGTCGCCAAGAGCGGACGCACGAGGTCGACTACCTCAGTCAGCGGGATCTTCCGCCTGCGCAGGGTCGGCACTTGCGGCCCCGGCACCACCCCCAGCTCGACCGCGATGTTGAACAACGGTGACGGCTTAAGGGTGTCCGGGAGTGAATACCACGAGCTTTCCGACAGCCTGTATTGGGGCGGATCGGCAATAAGGCGGAAGCCTAGACTCTCGGCTGCAACGCGAACTCGGGTCTCCAGACTCAGCTCAGTAGTAGTAGTGCGCATAACTGGTACTCCTCGCATGCGCGCCGCAGGCAACGCCGCGCTTCGATCACGATCGCTAGAACACCTAGCGTGATGACCGCCACGGCCAAGAGAATCAATCCGGCCGCCAAGCCTACGGGGTTACGCAGCTTCACGACCGGCACTTTACCCCGACCTGACAGTTCTCGCAAATGCTTGATAACGTTGTCAGCTGCATTAGCCGGGTGCTAAAAAGAAGACTGCTCATAACGAACCACACGATACTGTAAACCGGTATTCATTCCGGCCAGAAATAAGGATGGTCATGCCATGGCGCGAGTAATAAGACGGGTCATAGAGCACACACCATGCCAGGCAAGACAGTGGCCCAGGCTCCTATTAGAGAGCATGTATAGAAACCATTGCCATGGGACCTTCGACTCCTCTTCACTGGGCCCGAAGGAATTCACAGGCAAGGGGTTGACTTCCGCTGGACGCGCGCGGTTAGGTGGAATGAACTCCCTAACGGACGGGAGGCGGGGAGCGATGCTTCACGACGCATTCGAGGTGGCAGTCAGTTTCGGAGCCACCCCCGCTGAGTTCACGCTGCAGCCCCCGCCGGACGGGTGCCTGTTTGCCTATACCAAGCCGACCCCGCTTCCCGGCGGAGTGTTAATCATCAGCGTGTGGCGGGACAGATTCGTGTGCGGGAACTTCGACGACTGTACCGACCTGCTCGTGGTCGGCTGCACATGCATCATTCATGAGTACGGCGGCGTGCTGGCCCAGTTCGTGAGTTAGCGGCATCGGCGCGGCGCCGCCATCCGCGAGGCATAGCCGTGAGCGACGACAAGGAATTCATCCGGGTGTACGCCGGAGTTACTATCATGGTCTTCTATATATCAGGGAATGCGTCGAGGCTGGCGTGATGCAGGTTGTCGACGACATCTGGCCGGTAGGTGATCAGCCATGACCGCTCCTCGGTCGGGCGCGAAACGAGTCCTCGACCACCCGATGACCGGCTGGGCTGTAGTCGCGCTCGTGGTCATCGCGTGGGACGCCTTGTCCGCGGAGACGCTCACCGGAGCCTTCGGCAAGGCGCGGGAGGCACACCCGGTAGCCGACGCCGCAGTCATCGTGGCATGGGCAGCGCTGACCGGCCACCTCCTAGGCGTGCTTCCCCGGCAGGCCGATCCGTTCGCCGTGCTGACCATCCCGCGCAAAGCGCTCCGGGCTGAGGAAAGATCGTGTTTATCTGGGCGTGGCTGGTGGCGCTGTGGTATGAACTCACCGGTAGACCGTTCCGGTTCACCCTCGGCCCCGGTAATCCCGACCGTGACAGTACTTACTACGAACTGACAACCATTACCAACCGCGGCCGGGCCCGGATGTTCCCCGCTGTCCCGGCGATTTGCGCAGTCGATTCGCTCGGCCGGAAGGTGGGGCCACCGCTGCCCGCCAGCGGCCCGAGCCTGGCCCTCAAGACCGGCGAGTCCGTTAGTACGTGGCTTGCTATCGATGACGCATTCCAGCCGGGGTGTGAGCACGCGGCCGGGCTGATGGTTAGCGTCGACCAGTTCTCCGCAGGTACTGCCAGTGTCCTTTACGGCCTGCGCGGACGCCCAGGTCCTCAGAGTACTGGGGCAGTTCAGGTCTTGATCAACTCGTCGTACTCGTGACTCTGGGTGACCAGGATCACCACCCGGTTAACGATCCCGGGGGTTGCACAAAACGTAGCGTCGTAGTAAGGGCGCGGTGGCCGCCAAGCCCCAAGGGGGTAGTCATGAGGCACAAGAATCTTCTCAAGCGCGCGACAGTTAGCATCGCGGCCCTGGTCATGCTCGGCGGGGGTGCGGCAGCGATGGCCACCTCGGCGTCAGCAGTAACAAACGGCCGGGGGGTGGACTTGACGAAGTACTGCCAGCACATCGGCTACGCCGGGACCGCCCTCGTGCGGACCAGTCCGGCTGCCTACGGGTGGCGTTGCTACCAGAACGGTGGCGCCCCGTCGGGCGGGCAGAACGTTGAGTACTCCAACCCGCAGGTCCCGGCGAACGTAACCATGACCGGAATCGTCATGGACGCCGTCTGCGCGTTCGAGTACGGCCAGGGCTCCCACGCCAACCTTGCAGGGATCAACAACATCAACGGGTGGTGGTGCACCCAGAACGGCCAAGACAGCAGCTAAGCGTCAACCTGGCGGTGGCGGTACCGGTGGTGGAGGTACCGGCTTCGGCAGCTAACTAACAGCAGCAGCGACCCCTCCTTGTCACTGTGATAGCCGCGGTCGTGGGTGGCTATCACCGGAGGAAGCGTCTCAGGTGGCTGCCCGATTCAATGCGACGACTGTGAGTTAGGTGCGCGCCCGGAGGAGGTCAACGCCACCGCTTTTAGCGTTTGATCACTCGTTGTGGCTTAGGTGCCCTGCAGTGATTGTCTGTGCTTGTGTGACTGGTTCGCTGGCGCGGGTGGGGATGACTGCGGACCGGATGCGCTCCGGGCGGGCGCCGGTTCCACAGGCCGGGACGGGATTTCTCCTTTCGAGGCGTCGGTCAGGCTGACAGGGTGGCTAGGAAGTGTCGGCGGCGCCCGGGGCGGGCGGTTGGGCCGGTCGCGGGCTCGGTGTGCCCGTCGGCGTAGGTGATCTGCCCGGCTGGGTAGAGGGTGACGGCCGCGGCTCCGCTGCTGGCGGGTACCCGTCCGGTGGCGGAGGGGAACTGCTGGCGGCACTTGGTGCGCCGTTCCCGGTGGCGGGGCGGCCGCTCGGGCAGCAGGCGGTCGAGGATGCGCTGGCTGGTGCGCTCGGCGGCAGCGGCGAGTGCCTCTGCGGAGACACCGGCGGTGACGAGCGTCTGGACCATCGCGCGGATCGCCTCGCGGCGGGTGACGGTGAACGACACCTGCGCCGGGGTGACCGGGGAGCGCCGGGCGGCGGCCGGGTATGCCCGCCAGTCCATCAGTGTCGTGGCCAGCGCATACAGCTCGTCGTCGCCGTCGCGGCCGGGGATCTTCACGTCGTACTCGATGACGCGCACCGGGATGCGGGACCTCCCGTCGGTCAGGAACGACCGGTAAGACCCGTCCGGTAGCGCCTCCTCCAGCGGCAGGCTCACATCGGACTTGACCCGCATCAGCAGGTGGGCTCCTTCCCGGCGGATCTGCGCGATCAGCGCGAAGCCGGGGAAGTTGCGGTCGATCAGGAACAGCCGCCCCGGGCCGAACACCCCGGGGCGGGCCCTGACCAGCCGCCTGGTCAGGGTCTGCTCGCCGTCGCCCGAGGGGCCGAACTCCAGGCCCAGCGCGCCCCGGGTCCCGGCAGCGGTAGCGACTACCGCCCGGACCAGCGGGAACGGGGAGGAGTTGTCAGCGGTGCCTGACGAGCCGAAGTACTCGCGGTTCTCCGGGGTATCCGGCACCCGGGTCTGGAACCGTCGATGGCGCACAGCAGCAGGCCGTGCCAGGTCATGCCTGGCGCGAGCGGGGCGGCGATCGGCCCGGCCACCTGCCAGAACAGCGCCTCGAACAGCTCGGCGGGGATCTTGCCGCAGCGGCGGGTGAGCGCCTCAGCGCGCGGCACATGCCAGGGCCGCGCCCACGGCAGGTGCTCCAGCAGCCCGGCCGCCCGGCGGATCACCTCGGTCACATCCGCATCCGGCAGCAGCGTCATCGCCAGCACCAGCCGGACCGCCAGCGCGGCCGGGCAACAGCCGGCGCCGCTCCTCCGCGCAGCCGAAGTCCTCCACCAGCTCCTCGATCTCCCCGAAAGGCAGGTGGGCCTCCAGCACGCCCAGGGTGACGTGATCAGGCAGCCACCCGCCCGCCTGCACCTCGCCGCCCCGGCGGACCACCGCCGGGGCCACGGTCACCTGATGGCAGAACGCCAGCGGCTCGCCCGAGACCACCGCTCGCCCCGCTGCCGGGGCCGTCACCAGCGCGGATACCGCTCCCCGGCCGCAACGGCGCAGGTCGCCCGGCCGCACCGCGACCATCCCCGGCGGCGTGCCGTCACCGTCACCCGCCCAGAGGATGGCGTCGGCGGGCAAAGTCGGGTAGAACTCCATGCACGGCTCCTGGCAGGAAACTGGGATTCAGACACCAGCCCTCATACCAGGAGCCGCCTCGCATCCAGGCGATATACACCCGCGACACGCCGGACAAGCTCAAATAAGGATAGGCCTCACACCAGCCTCACCGGACGCAACCGTCCGAGATCAGCGCTCCAAATGCCTTAAGTCGTTGGCGTTGCGGAGGAGGTCGGCCACGGGCATATCCAGGTCCACGACTACTCCAAGCCCGAACAGTGGCATTACGCCGCGCAGACGTCGAGACCGTCGAGGACCGGAAGCGGCTGCAACAACCCAGGCACGTCCTGGTGCTCGGCGCGGAAATGCCAAGCCAGATCATCCAGTACCTTTGAGCCGCAAAGATCGCACCAATTCAAGTGGTCACATCCTTAAGTGAAGTTACTTAACTATCTGTAGTATCGCACATTACTTACTGCGGGTTAATCCATCCAGAGTACTTTGCGTGTTTCGACGCTCCAGACGCCGGTTTTGAGTCCTAGACCAGACGCGGCATGCAGTTCTACCATCGAGCCCCTGCTCCGCGGCCAGCCAGGGAGGAGAATCAATCACACGCGATGCCTGGTGCGGGGCGCTCAGCGTTGACCTGAGAGCCGCATGGGACTGCTGGGGAGGAATGTGTCTTACGCTGGGCAAGGCGCGGGGAGCTGGCGCTGGCCGGTATCCTCCGGCCAGTCAACGACCTATGCTGCGCAGGCGTACTTCTCCATTTTGATCGCCTAAGCATGGGAGCCAGCTCCCCGCCTTACGGGGAAGACGTCGGGTCCCCGGCGCGGTCGAAGGTGCGGGCACTGTACCGGGCGTCGAGGTGCGGCGTCCCTGGTAGGTAGAGGCGTGCGCGCCGGACAGTGGTGTTCGCCCTCCCGGCACCGATTTCGGGCCAGGCAAGGTAGGTAGATAGGTCCAGGCAGGCGCTCCGAGGCGCTGTACGGGCATCTGAGAGCCACGTAGCCACTGTCTGGCCGGTCTCCCCACTGAGGACCCCCATCCAACGCCAAGATCTTTCGTAGCGTTACCACAACATATCGTAGTTACAAACCTGTAGTTCTTCCACAGGCTGTGTTACGGGCGCACCTGACGCGAGCGGTCCGGCGGCGGGCAGGGCCGGACGTGGCAACGAGCGCTAGCGGAACTGAATCCGGCGAGACGCGAGGTGGTTGTCGGGTGCGTCAGGCCAGCTCAGACGGCTGTCAGAGCCATCCTGCATCCTGCGTATCTGCGGTTCGCTTCCGTGTACAGAGGCTTTGAATCGAGGAGGAAACATGATCAACAAGAGATGTCCACAGTCTGTGGACACCGCGCTAGCCGAGTGCGAAGAGATCATCGGCCGCGGGCTGGATACGTTCATCGAGGTCGGCGAGGCACTCTGCCGCATCCGCGACGACCATCTCTACCGTGCGTCCGGCTACACGTCGTTCGATACGTACTGCCGTGATCAGTGGGACCTGGGCAGGTCGCGTGCCTACCAGTTGATAGACGCGTCGGAGGTCGTGCGTGCGCTTCCCGAGGGCACCCCGGTCCCAGCCAACGAGGCGCAGGCCCGCGAGCTGAAGCTGGTCGAGCCGGAAGACAGGGCCGGGGTGATGGAGGAGGCTGCGCGCGGCGGTAAGCCGACCGCACCCGCCATCCAGGCTGCCGCGACCAAGCGCCAGCGGCCCGCCTCGAACCAGCCAGCGCCGACGAAGGCACCGGGCCCGAAGTACACGGGGGGTGACATCCCGGACAACGTCGTCGCGGCGCTCGGCAGCCTCCCGGTCGGCGACCGGCGGCAGGACGTGTGGGACCGGGCGGTCGCGGCGTGCGGCGGCAAGATCCCGGGCGCGGGGGCGGTCAAGAACGCTGCGAAGGCTGAGCGGGACGAGCAGCATGCGAAGGAGAGCGCGGAGCGCGCGAAGGCCGGTGCGAAGTCTGAGGCCCGCATGCACGCGCTGGGCGAGTTCCGCGGGTCCGACTGGTCCGGCAAGCCGCCGGACTACGGTCTCCTCCTCGACGAGTACACGTACGCGTTCCTGCCCGACGCGCGTGCCGAGATTCAGCAGCAGCGCGCCGCGCAGGGGGAAGAATTCCCGAACGACGACGCCGCGTGCGCGATGCTCGAAGAGCTTCTTGATGATCCGGCGTGGAAAGGGATCGGTGCTCGTTTCTGGGAGCTGTATAAAGGCCTGCCCGAGCCCGGGGACCTGGTCCGCATCGAGTTCCTAGAGGCGTTCTTGCAGCAGGCGCTCCGCCGGTACATCCACCCGGACCTCGCAATCGTTGTCAGACACGTCGACAGACGGTGGGGACACGCCCATGACATATCGATACCCGATTAGTGAAGCGAGGCGAGCATCTGGTGTCCTAAGTGAACGGTGTTGACATCTACCTAGGTAACGATTTGGTAAAGGATATACCTCATACGGTATATCGTAGCAACTGTACCACGTGTTCTCGCCTCATGCTCGCTAACAACCCTGCGATGGCGTGGATTACCATAGAGGCAACGCCAAAACACTAAGGAAGCAATATGCAAGACCGTGAGGTTCTGAACGTCACCGATGCGGCTTCGTTTCTCCGCGTGGACCGTACCAGCCTTTATGACTGGGGCGCAGACGGGCCGCCGAGCCACATCCTGGGCGGCAAGAAGCGCAGGGTGTATTTAAGAAGCGAACTGCTTGAGTGGGTCAAGGGCCAGCCTGACGCGTTTACAGTCAACTCCTCTGCTGAGGGCACCACACCCTAGAAATAGGAACGACCCCCTTGGCCTGGCAAGCGTGGAGGTCGTTCCTGGAAAGCAACTAACATGAGCATACCATTACACGTACCTTCATGCAAACTCCGTGCCACTGCCTCTAGCCCCATTCTCTCGGGCCGGAGGTGGTCACGATGAGGCGCACCACGCGTTACATCGAATCCAAGAAGACCAAGAAGCCTGCCGTCAAGGTGTCGACCAAAGAGACCGAGACGACGCACGCGTACCGTGTCAACAACGCTATCGCGATCCGCAAGGCCGTGCGCCTGGAGCTACAGGGCACCCTGTTCGCCCACGTAATCTGCTCAGACGATGAGACCTGCTCCGGCTGGTACGGCGTCGCCAAGATGGGTGCCTACTCCAAGACGATCGCACCGAAGTACAAGATGCCTACTGCATCCAAGCGCACGATCGACCGCCACCGGCCGGAATTAGTCGAGCTAGGGTTTCTCAGCGTCGTCCACGGCGAGCGCGGGACGCGGATGTGCTCCGACTTCCAGAACCGCAGTCTCCAGCCGTCGTCTTCCTACACGGTCAACACGCTCGCCATCGAACTATCTGCGGCCGAGTGGAGCGACCAGAACGCCCGTGTGTGCCAGCAGTGCGAGGGCACGTTCGCGGCTCGCCGGGAGGACGCCAGGTACTGCGGTGCTACCTGCCGGAAGAGGCACCAGAGAGACCGCCAGGAAGCCGCCAAGCAGGGTGATGTCACAGATGTTGGCACACTGGGTGGCACACTCGGTGACCCTGCCGATGGCCCGCTATCAGTACTACGTACTTGTTATATCGAACCTAAAGGTTCTCTGAGATCGTCGATGACTACTCAATCATCAGGCGTGATGAGTGAACCGTCATCGCCGGGGGAAGAAGAATCTTCCCTAGCTACTGCCTTGGTAGAGGAGCCTTCAGCTCCTCAGCCGTCAGCTCCTCAGCTACGAGTTGAATCCTCGGCCCCAGAGAGGGCCTCGGAGGATGAGCTGGAGGATGAAGAGGACGATGAGTTCCCAGACGAGGAGATGACTCCTCGGTCCATAGCTGAGGATGTTGCACGGATATTCGCTCGACGTCCTCAGTGTGACCCGGTCAACGTTGACCGCCTGGCCCCCCAGATCTTGCGCGTAGCGCAGGACCTGGACGTCGGTATGGACACCATGTACTCAGCGATCATGTTGAACCTGCCGGATAAAAGGGTTAAGAGTCCTGGCGCTTACATCTACCGCTGCCTCCCAGACTTCGTCGGAAGCTACCGGGCTGGCAAGGTCCGGAGAGTCCTGGAAGAGACAGCGGAGAAGGAAGCTGCTCAGCAAGAGGCTGCCAAGGAAGCTGCCCAGAAGGAAGCTGCGGCCCAAGCGGAGGAGGACCGGAAGAACCCTTGGATCCAGTGGCGATGGATCAAGGACTACAGGGTCTACAACTCCAGCAGCGTCAAGCCTTACGTCGGACCTACTCCGCCGAAAGAGTACAGCTCCAGTTACGTCTGGATCCGTAAGGAGACTCACGACCGGCTATCGTCGCGCGAAGTAGGGGTTGACGAGTTCCATCGGATCGCTGGTGAGTACGTCCCAGAGAAGCTGATGGAAGAAGCCTCAAAGCCCTTGATGACGTGGTACCTCCACAGGTTCAACGGCCAAGTCTGGGTACCAACGGGGGAGACTCAGGAGCGTATGACCTGTCCTCCCGAGTATTCCAATCCCAGCAAGCATTGGTTCTCGGCGGATGAGGACCTTGAGGCCGAGAAGATCAGGGTCGTCCAGTCCGACGACGGCAGCTACCGAGTAACCGGTGGACGGGCTCACACGGGGTTTGGCGAGAAAGACGTCTACCTCCTTCCAGCCCAGTTCAGAGCTGAGTACAACCACCTGCAGGAACTATTTGAAGGAGCAGTGACATGAACGACTCCAGATTTGACCGAATCAGTAGGGCTAGCCGCGCACCTCGCCGTGCAGACACGACGATCGACGTCGCTCTGTTTCGAGGACAGCTTACCGAGGCAGCCGACGTACTAGAGGAATCGGGCCAGTACAGAGTCAGCATGACGTTGGGCGCTCTATCTGACTGGCTTGGTACCACCCAGATCCCCCAGCACCCCCGAAGCTCGCTGTCGTCATACGTCGAGTCCTGCCTGATGGTGATCAAGATCCCAGACGAGTCACAAGACAGCTACGTGGTGTGCCCAGAGTTCAGTGTCGTGCACGAAGCTAAGACACCACGATCCCCAGATACCCCTTCGCGGCTCTCAGATGCATCCTAAGAGCCGAACAACGTCTACCCAAGGTACGAGTATCCACCAGCCCTTTTTGGGCCGAGAATAAGGAGAACGAAATGAGCATCGTAGCAGAGATGGCCTCCTGCCCGGAGTGCCTCGTATTAACCCACACCGATCACTACGGCCGGTCGTCCTGCACCGCAGAGGACTGTCCAGGAATCTATGCCCGGGCAGCCACAGCCTGCCGGAAGTTCCGGGCCCAGAGACGGAGATTGACCATGGTTAAGCAGATCGAGGAAGAACAACACAGCGAAGACCGTCGTGTCTTTGCCAGGTGCCGGTGCGACTACGACCGGCCGCTCGACAGCGATGGACGGTTCATTCGGCACAACCGCTTCAATCCCTTAGTCCTGAGCGATCAAGGATACGGCACCATGACTTTGTGCGAATCCAGTGGACTCGCCGCAGAACCCTTAGATGCCAAGGAGGCAGCAGCATGAGTAACACGTCCAGTCCGTTACAGGGCACTAGCACCACCGCGACTAAGCACACCGTTTACCGCGACCGGAACAACGATTGTCCCCATCATGCGGGTCTGTGCAGCTACACATCGCGGGAGCACGACAGGTGCCCGTACTGCCACAAGCTCTGGGCCGCGATCGACCGGTGCCGCGAGGTCAGCGGGCACTGCGAAGAGCGCGAGCAGCATCTTGCCCGCCACGTTAAGGAATCCGGCAAGGAACGTGCCGTAGCAGTCCGAGGGTAGCCTCTACGACTAGGCTTTAACGCCCTCAGATCGCCGTAGAAGCACGAAATCACCTTAGGGGTACTCCTACCCTACCCCTTGGTATTACGGTCCTTAAATCGCGCCGAGGTAGAATACTTCCTGGGGAGTTAGCGTAGGAAGGATCGCCCGTGCCGGTTGATGAAGTAGTAACCGAGCCCCGCCCAGGGCCGGTTTTCCGGGTAACCGACTTAGCCCACTTCGGTATCGTCGCCGAGGGCATCCGTCCCGGCGAGATCCGCGCCGCCATCGAGGTCGCGGGTCTCCGGCCGAAGTCAATACGCGGGGACGCGACCCCTTGTTACTGCCCGCTCGAACTTCGCGCGGTGTTCGAGACGCTCCTTAGCTGCCCGCGCCACCCGCGGGCTAAGGGGATCCACCGTCGGCCGGAGTGCGCTGTCGGCCTGCAGGTGTGACGGGCTGCGGTTCGAAGTGTGAGAGCGTCTGAGATCAAATCTAAGCCCCTGAGGGAGTGCCTGGAGGTAAACCCACCCTCGGCCGCCCGCGAAACCTCGTAGACGGCGTCTGGAGCCTAAACGCGGGCAATACAAAGGGGCCCGGGTTGTGAGCGCCCAGACCCCAGAAGTAATAACGTACGTCCTGGCTGCGAGATCTTCGTTGGTAATAACGGACCGTGTAGATCGATACGCGGTAAAGTGTCGTAGTCGAGCCAAGGGACTAACGTCGTGCCCCCCGTCCGGCGCAGGAACTCGTTGATGCTGGCGCGCCGCGCCCGTATCCGCCGTGCACGTGCGTCATCAATCTCCTCGGGTGTCAACCGACGCCGCCCGGCGGTCCGCTTGAACTTCGTGGGCCGTGGGCACACCTCGTCGAGCCATCTCCTGAATTCGTCTGACATCCTTGCCCCCTGTCAATTTGCTTGCGTGACCACAACTATCGCACCAGGTGTACCAGGTTGTTAACTTTCGCTCACGATGCGTAACGCATAACGGGAGAAACCGTATCAAAGCAACGACCCCTGCCCGGAGACAAGGATCGTGTCCTGCTGGGGTGGGATCTCGGACGGGGGCAGACTGCGCGCGCTGGCGAAAGGTAAACCAGGTTCACGACGGGGAAGCAGAGGGCCCTTTCATAGACACTATGGGTACCGCGTGAGCGTAATCTTGGGCTGAGGAGTGACCGTTTGACCCCCGGCCCGAGAAGATTATTCAGTTGGTTGGACGCTGGCTTGATCTCTTGCCCAAATTCTGAAGCCAGGTGCGGAAGTGGTTGCGCAGATCAGGTGTGTATTTCATCGAAGCTCTCTCATCGATCGCACAGCGTTCTCGGCGGCCTCTTCCAGCGATATCACTCGATCTACCGGGCCGTCAGGGGTGCCGGGACGAGGCTTCTCTGGTAGCAGCCAGATCGGTATATACAACGGCGGAGGCTCGTTACTCCTTCGCGGTGCCTCCCAGTCCTCCTCGACCGCCGAGATTTCGTCGGGCTCAACGGGGGCGGGGACTAATGCCAGCAGGCTGTTGCGATCGTAGTAGGGTGCGGCTCTTCTGGGGTGATGCAGTGTGAAGCGTTTTAGTGCGCTGGTTGCCGCTGTGTCCGGTTTGGCTGTGTCGGTGAGTGCGTGAAGGGCTCCTTCTCGTTACGTTCCTGGTTGTCTCACGACCAGAACGGAAAGAAGGAGCCCGATGCAAGGCTATGCGCCTGGTGGGGACGGGGCGTTCGCGGAGTCGAGGAAGTGCTTCGGGGAGCTTGAGGACTGGGCGGCGTCAGGGGAGGCGGCGGGGCTGCAGCATGCTGAGCTGGAGGAACAGCTAGAGGTGCGGGGCCGGGAGCTGCTGCGGCGGGTGTTCCAGGACCGGCTGGATGCGACGGCTGCGGCCGAGGAGCGGCGGCATGACGTGGCCGGGGAGGACGGGGTGTCCGGACACGCGCGGAAAAAGGCAGGAAACGGCCGCTGATGACGAGGTTCGGGCAGGTCACGGTGTCGCGGATCGCCTACCGGTCGCCGGGCAGGAGCAACGTGTGCCGTTGGATGCCATGCTGAACTTGCCGGAGGAAAAGCACTCCACGGGCTCCGCAGGCTCGCCGCTATCGAGGCCGCGCGCGGCTCGATGGAGGCGGCAGGTGCGCGATCACCCGCGCGACTGGCGTGACGATGGGAAAACGGCGGGTAGAGGAGCTGGCCCGCCGCTGCGCCGCGCATGTGGAGGCGTTTTACCTGTGGCGCGTGATCGAGTCGGCGCCGGACGGGTGCCCGCTGATCTTGACCTTCGACGGGAAGGGCATCGTGATGCTGCCCGAAGCGCTGCGGCTGGCGACGCGAAGGCCGCGGCATCCGCGGAGAACAAGCTCGCGACCCGGCTGTCGCCCGGGGAGAAGAACGGCCGGAAGCGGATGGCCGAACTGGCCTGCGTCTATGACGCGGTCCCGGTCCGCGCAGCCGGAGGATGTCATCAGCACTCCGGCGCAGAATCGGCGAAAGAGCAAAGCGCAGGCAGCGGAGCTGAAGGGCAAGACAAAGCCGCGGGAGCCGCAGGCAAGGGGCAAGTGGCTGACCGCCTCGGTCACCGATGACATCCCCGCAGTCATCGCCGCTGCTTCGGTGAGGCCGAACGCCGCGACCCCGGTCATGACCGCGGATGGGCGTCCTCATCGACGGCAACAACACCCAGATCGAGCCGTCACCGCCGAGGCAGCCAGCCGCGGCGTCACGGTCACGATCGTGATCGACTTCATCCACGTGCTGGAATACCTGTGGAAGGCAGCCTGGTCCTTCTACGACAAGGGCGAGCCGGAATCTGAGGAATGGGTCGCCGCCCAGGCCCGCAAGATCCTGCACGGCAAAACCCGCCAGGTCGCGGCCGGGATCCGCCGCCGCGCCACCACCTACGGCTACTCCGGCCCCGAGCGTGCCGGCGCCGACGAATGCGCTCGCTACCTGGAGAACAAGCAGGACTACCTCGACTACGCCACCGCGCTGAAGGAAGGCTGGCCCATCGCCACCGGGATCATCGAGGGTGCCTGCAGGCACATCGTAAAAGACAGAATGGACATCACAGGCGCGAGATGGGGGCTTGAAGGCGCCGAAGCCGTCCTGAAGCTCCGTGCCCTCATCGCCACCGGCGACTTCGAGGACTACTGGCGCTTCCACCTCCGCCGCGAGCACGAACGCATCCACCACGCGAAATACCGCGAGACCTACGTCCTCGCAGCGTGACCAGCTCACCTCAAAAGAGCCGCACCATCGTAGTACCTGCGCCCGCCGGTTCTCACCGACTTTATCTTCCCACTGCGCCGAAGTTTGTTTAGTGTCGTACGGCCGCAGCCCAGCAATTCCAGCGCACCGGCGGTGTCTACGTTCATGCCTTGCTCCCGATCTTGTCAAGCTCCCGCTGCCCGGACGCGGTCTGCGCCTCGACGAACCGCGCCAGCTCGTCCTCCAGGATGTAGATTCTGCGGCCCAGGCGGGTGTAGGCGACGCCCCAGCCTTCCTGGTAATGCCAGCGCCGTAACGTACGTTCGGTCACGCCGATCTGCTCGGCAGCTTCGTTTAACGTGAACAGCGTCTTGCCACCTATTACCCTCATGCTCAGCTCCTTGCCACTGTATTGCGTCTGTATCGGTCAGCCGACGTATCCGGTAATGTCCTGTTAACAGGGTACAGTAAACACGTCACGAACTGGTATTCTGGTACTCAGCGTGCCCTAATAACCTTCGGCCGTCCGGCCGGGCACTCCGTGAACAGTTAGCCGTGCGCGGTGCCGAAGACCCTGGAACGCCGAGTTACTACCGATAGTGCGTGCCGACCGTGCAAAACCGTATGTTTTCCCAGTGTAGAGAAGGTTTCCGGGCTGGTGAGAGGCACCCGGTCCAGGCTGTTCACACCGTCGTTCCACCCGTTTAACGTGTGTCAGCCTGTCCTGCCCAGCCGCAGAATCCGTGCCGGATAAGGGAAGCCCTTACCGAAAGGAATTCAGATGACTGTTGTCCCATCCTGCTATCCGGGTGCGACCCGGCTCGCTGCTGCTCTTCAGATCGCTGGGTTCAGCCCGGATCACGCCGCGTCCAACGTCGTCGACGTGACCGGTGCCGTATACCCGTACAGCGAACTCCTCGTGGCGCTGGCGATCGGCGCGGCAGAGAGTTCGGGCAACGCGTGGGCGGTCGGCCCGCGGAATACCGACGGCTCGCACGACCGCGGCTTCCTGCAGATCAACGACAAGGCGCACGACGCAGAGCATCCTGACTGGTTTGTGTCCCCGTCGGTGACCAGCCTGAACTGGCAGAAGTACACCGACAACTGCGTTATGGGTTTCGCGGTGTACGAGGAGGCGGGCGGGGTGTTCCACCCGTGGACCTGCTACAACACCGGCGCGTATCTCGGCTGGCACTACCAGGGTATCGGGCTGACCCGGCTCGGGTGGGCTCAGGCAGGGATTAACGGGCTGAACGCCAGGCTGCAGGCGGGGGCAGGCATAGACTACGTCGCCTCTATCAGGCTCGAAGCCTGGCAGGGTTGAACACCGCGGCTGTCGAACCTAAAAGCGGTGTTTTCCGGGGCAGACGGGAGGTGACCAACAGAGACACGTACTAAGAGACCTACGGTCTAAAAGCGGTTTCGCGGGCCGGATGGGGCGTCCGAGGCCAGCACAAGAGAGAGACTACGTATGAGTACCTCTACTAGCGATAAACCTTACCTCTACGCTCCTTCGGACTCTCTGACCTGGGTGTTACAACCCCAGCCTCCTAAGCTACTATGACTACCAGGATGGGACTCACAACCTGGGCGGTCACGCAGTCGCTCCTCATTAGCGGTAATTAGCAGTGGCTTTTAGGGTAATAGCAGGCACCCATGTATTCGGCCTAATTGGCTGGAATTCCAGGGATTGGCTGTATTAACCCTGTGCCTTGTTGCGCCTCGCCCAGGCTGCCTCGTACCCCCGAGGGTCACGCGGGGCCTTGTCCTTCGACCCGGGTTTCCGGCCCCCGACGGGGAGGCCTGCCGCACGCCGCTTAGCGATTCCAGCCTTGACCCGCTCACTCCTGCGGGCCGATTCCTGCTGCGCCATCCAGCCAGCGAACGCGACCAGGACGTCCTGCACCTCGGCCGACCCGTTCAGCCACGATTCCTGCACCGACACGACGGTGCACCCGCGCTCGCGGAACATCCTTATGATCCGGAGTGCGCCTTCGGCACCGTCGCGGGTCAGCCGGTCCAGCGCCCACACGATGATCACGCTGAACTTCCCCTGCCAGGCGTCGTCGAGCGCCCGCTGGAGGGTCGTTTTGTAGACGCCGTTGCCGCCGTTCCACGCCGACTCTTCGAGTTCGTACGTCGTCGTAATCTCGTGCCCGTGGTGGGCCGCGAACCGTTCCAGCGCGGGGAGCTGGTTCGACTCGTCCTGCTCGGTGGTCGATACCCTGAGCCAAATTGCTGCCTTCATGATTCCCCCTCATCCCCAGTTTAGCCGTGAACTAGAGCAACCTCCAGTAGTCTGGCGCGCTTTAATCGGGGAGATCATCGGGGTTACGTTTGCGCAGGTCAGGGGCTTGTGAGGTGCTAATTAAACTACGCACCTACTGGATCCCGAAGGGAGTCTAGTTCACGGCCCGCATACCGGACATAACGGCCCTGAACTGGTCGGGGCTAGGATTCCGCGCCCCAGGCTGGTTGGCCAGGGAGGGTGACTACACCAGCGAGGGCCCATACTGCAGGCCAAATCCTTAAATCTCTAATCGTATTGGCTGTATTAGACTGCCTCTAATTGCCCTAATTCGAAGGCACCCCCATGGTTAAGTGGGTTTTGGGGCAGAACGGGCAGGCCAGTGTTCGCGATTACGTGTAACCACCATTAGGCAGACAGTGGCGTTTTCGAAGAGTGACCGGGTAGTCGCGATTACACCTCTGCGGTTACGCAGACAGTGGCTACTCCTCGTCTTCTATCGTACTGTCTGCCACTCCATCCCTCCATCGGCCGCGAATCTATACGTCGTCTCTTACTAGCGGTCCTTTACTAGCTGTCTTGTATCTCCCAGCCTCCATCTCGGCGCGGAATATCTCCCTCTCCGCTTCGGCCGCAGTATTTCGGCTTAATTGACGGAACCGTACTCCCAAGCATATCCTTCGTAGACACCCAGGAATCCCCGCATCCGGCGCGAATTCCGGCGGCCTGAATAGGAGTTTGATCATGACAGTAAGCAAGAAACCCTCCCCGCCTGGCCGCGATAACTGCGTCGCGTGCCTTCAGCCGACCGGCACCGGGCTGGCGCTGCGCGGCACGGCCGAGTGGCACATCGCCGTACTCCTGCGGTGGGGGATCCGCCAGGATCAGACGGTGTGGATGCTCTGTGACCGCCAAGGGACCCCTCATAACGGCGGTGTCCCTCGCGGCGTGCTGGAGATCGCATACCGGGTGTGTGAGACGTGCGCGGCGAAGGCGGGCCCCGGTATGCGGCCGGGTTTCGCCGGGGGAGGATCGCGCGTGGGAATCCCCTGCTTCGCGGCCCCGGCTGGCAGGCTCGCCCGCGCGCTGACGGAAAACGCGGAGACCGAGGTCATCGAGCTGGCCGGGGTGCCGTTCGCGACGCTCGTCACCACCCCTGAGGACCGGTTCCTGGTACCGCCGATCGTGCTCGGCCTGGCGGGCGAGGTCATCGAGGGCAGGGACGTCCTACAGGTGATCGTGGATCTTGGGGAACGTGACCCGGACTTCAAGGGCATGGAGCTGCCCCAGGTCCTCGACGCCGGTCCCGCCGTACTAGCCGAGGTCGACCGCAAGCTGGCGGGGCTCAGCCAGCGCATGGGCGTGCCGGTCTGGTCGTCCGAGTGCGAGTTGGGCGAGCTGCCGCCCTTCGAGTTAGCCATCATGCATTGATCGAAGCGGGTGCCGGGACGGAATTCCCGGGCAGAATAGGAGACGATCATGGCGAAGTATGCTCCGGAAATCGAGGCGTGCCCGGACCACCAGGAAGATTTCAGCCCGACCTGCCAGGAGTGCTTTGTCGTCATCGACGGCAGGCCGGTGGAGAACGACGTCATTCTCATCCTGGCCCGTGAATTCGGGAAAGACGGCTTCCCGGTGTGGGCGCTGAAACTCAAGCCGGACCTGATCCGCGAGGCCGCAGTCCGGGCGGAGGCGACGGGCGAGCCGCTGGAGCGGGCGTGGCAGGAGCTGGCGGTGGCCGACGACAGGTGGGCATAGGAGACGATCATGTACGTGCACGGTGAAGTGAGCCTGATCGATCGCGGCGTACGCGAGAACATCGAATTGAAGCCCGCCGAGGGGGAGTCGGTGGATGGCCGTCCCGCCGCCCGGGAACTCGGGTGGTCGCTCACGACCGAGCCCCGGGCACGTGACCGCGATCGGGCTGCACCGGACGGCTGGTTCCGATGACACCTGGATGTGGGTGTCGGTCGGCGGGAAGACGGCGTTCGAATTTACCGGCAGCGACGCGGCGGTCACGCGGGCGCTGACCGATACCTTCGGCCTGCTTCAGGATGTGGTGACATCGCCATGGCGGCGGAGATGCTCAGGGCAGCGATCCCAGACCCAGGCTTCACGGTCGTAGAGGTAGCCAGGCCGGAGGAGTCAGAATGAGCGCCCGTGTCCGCGGGTGGCGGTGCAACGCGATCCGCGCCAAGCTGCGCCGCCAGGCGCTGACGGCCGACGACCTCGCCGCCCGGCTCGACGATAAGAGGGCGAGTGTCCTGGGAGCGCTCCAGGACCTTGCGGGGCTGGGGCAGGTCACGTGCCACCGCGACGACGGGACGTGGTCGGTTACGCAGGCCGGTCGGGACTTCGACGAGGATACCACTCCCGGCGGTACGGGACCTCCGCCGAAGGTCCGTGGGACGAGCCGCCTCCGTGGGATGAGTCACCTCCGTGAGAAGCCGTACCGGCTCGCCCGGGAAGAGCTGCGCCGGGCGGCGCTGACCGAGGACGACCTCGCCTGCCTGCTCGGTGCCAGCGAGGGGCTGGTCCTGAAGACGCTCAGTATCCTCGTGGACGTCGGCCACGTCGAGGAGCGCGCCGACGGGATGTGGGAGATCACCGACGCCGGTGCGGAGTTCGCCGAGGCGAAGCCGCCACCGCAGGGGCGCGTCAGGTTCGGTCCCTGGCACCCCCCCGACACCTGCCTCGGTGCGGGCGGCCCGCCGGGCTCGCCGGGAGAGGCGCACTCGCTATGCCGACGAAGGGCACTAAGCGGTCTGGTGTACCGTCCCGGCCGTCCTAGCCTGCGTACGTCGATCTCAGCCGCTAGAGAGGGCGTCCTACCGCGGCCGTAGTCAGCTTCCTGTGATCCAGTACTGCTGCATCCTGGCAACGGCTTGGTCCTTACTCATCGCTGCCACCTCAGCCTCACTGAGGTGAACACGGGTAAGGAGCTGATGTACCAGGTTGGCAGGCAGCGCCCCGGGGGGCGGCTTGTGGATCAGCGACCCTGGTTACACACCGTGCGGCGAGGGTGGTGAGTGACCGTGGCCCACGAATTCAGGCGTTTGCGTCTCGATCATGTGAGTTTCCGTATTTTCAGGACGGAATGACGGGCGCGGCCTGGTCGCCCGGAGTATCCTCCCGCCATGCCGTGACTGGACATTCCAGCGACGTGGACGTTTGTCAGCATGCGCGCGGCGTTAGAGGCGGCCGAATCGCTGATCGCAGGGCGGCAAGAAGCTGCCGCCCACCTGCCCGCCGCCAGAGGATGAAGTAATGACGTCCCATTCCCCACCGCCCCGCCCGCTGCCACCTCCACCTGGGCCGTCGGCACCACCGCCCGGCCCGCTGCCCGATCGTGACGCGCTAATGCTGGCCTATGCGCGGGAAACGTGCCTGTGGATCAGGTTCATCGGGATCATCGTCGCGGTGTCCGTGGTCGCGGAAATCGTGCTCGGGATCATCGTGGCGAACCAGGTCGAACGCAACGCGAATACGGGCAGCAGCACGTGCCAGTCGCAGGGCGGGACGCTCCCATGTTGACGACCGGCCGTGGCCTCGGTGCCGCAGTCCTCGCGGTGATCTTGGCGTTAGTGGCAGCCTGCGGCGGCAGCGCACCGGCCGCACCGTCCGCGTGGGCACTTGCCGCGAAGATCCCCGGCTGTACAGCAGTCAAGAAATTCCCGTGGGAGCCTGGCCTCCTTCCGGGGCAGGGCACCGACCCGGCCGCCCAGGACGTCATGTGCAATCTGCCCGACGGGCAGCAGGCAAACATCGCCACGTTCACGTCGGCCGCCGCGAAGCAAAAGTGGCTCAACTTTGAAGCCGGGCAGACCGGTGAGTGGGGTGATTGCTGCGCGGCCGGACCGCTGTGGGCGGCCGATAGTGGCGTCAGAGGATCAGACGCAGACCTGCGGTATATCGTCAGCGCGCTCGGCGGGTCGGTAATGCAGGTGCCGTCAAGCACGTGCCAGTCGCAGGGCGGGACCGTCCAGGGCTGTTAAAGCCACCAGAGCCACGGGCGGCAGTGTGGCATCGTGCCCGTGGCTGCGGCAAGTAGCGCAGCCACGATGAGTGTGACTTTCCAGGCTGGGCGGGGGCACGGTGCTCGGCATGCGCGCGGTCCACCGACACCGTGGCCGCGCTCCTCGGCGGGCCTGAGTGGTTGATCGAGACCATGATGGCCCTCGGCGACGACCGCCTTACCGCCACCGACGTCATGCTGGCAGCCTGTGAGAAAGCTGGCTGCGTGCCGATCGTGAGCTTCCCCGGTGGAACCGCGATGGACGAGGAGGAGGGCCCGGTGGCGGCGGTTCAGGCACTACGTCGTACACCACGTCTGCCGCTGATACGGATACGTGGGCTTCGGTAGCAGCGAGTGTGTTCGGCACGACCGCAGACGCGGTGACCCAGAATGCGGAGATCTCAGCGTTGATGGCCTCGAACCCGTCAGATGTTGGTCGCGCGGATGGGGTCGATGATCCCTCCGCCCGCTGGTGCGGCTCTCACGGTTCCGCCAGTTCCGGCTACCGGATGGCCAAGCTAATTACCCCTTAGCCTCAATCCACCGCCCGAATTCAGATGATCGCGTTGCGGGGCAATGGCCCAGTGGACGTGATCTTGAGGATGGCGGGGGACGTGGTTTTCTCGCCGCTCACCTTTCTGCGGCTTGTCCACGGTTTCTGATCGGGGATCTTGGCTGGCAGTTCGCCGGGTGGCCGCTGGGGCCGTGGGAATGCGTGACTGTGTCTGGGCTGGTCAGGCCGCGTGGGCGGGCGGGCCGCAGGCGGCCTCGAACAGGGTCATCCAGTGCTGCTCGCGGTGCCAGCCTTCGGGCAGGTGCAGGGTGATCTCGCCGCGGCCGTGGCGGGCGGTCCGGGCGGCGACGTTGATGAGGTCGCGGCGCAACGTGGCGCCGCGGGCCTTGGCGTAGGCGAGGCTGGCCAGGGATCCGGCGGCGCGCAGCACGTTGTGCGCGATGGCGGCGCAGGCGAGCCAGGTCGCGTTCGCGGGAAACGAGCCTGATGGCAGGTGCGCGAGGGGCCCGTCGGTCCAGTCGGCGAACAGCTGTTCGACCTGGGCGTGGTCGCGGTGGTGCTCTTCGGCCTGGATGGTCGCGAACGGGGAGTCGGTGAACACGGCGTGGTAGCGCCAGACGGGGAACATCTCGTCCTGGCCCTGGGCGGCCGTGCGGTTGAGGTCTTTGACCCGGCGGACGATCAGCCGGGCGGTGATGGCCTGCCCCTTCTTCGAGGTGAAGGCGGTGTAGTGCGCCTCGGCCACCTCGGCGTCCGACACCCAGCAGCGCAGCTGGTCGTCCCAGATCGCCCGCGGATATCTGATTGGGGTCCAGGCATCCTCGCCGATGGCGGCGATCGCCGCCTTGACGGCCGGGTCCATCTTCGCCGTGACCGAAAAGCACGCCCCGGCCCGGCGGACCGCGCCGGTGAACGCCGCGGAGTAGAACGCCGAGTCGGCCCGCACCACGAGCGTCCCGGCGCATCCGGTGGCGCGGGCGGTAGTGACCGATTCGGTGGCGAAGGACGCGGCGCCCCGGGCCGAGCCCGCGTTGCCGCCGCGGAGCCTGGTGGCGGCGATCACCGGCGCAGCCAGCGGCGTGCTGATCGTGGCGGTCAGCGCGTTCAGCCCCCGCACCAGCAGGCTCTTGCCCTGGATCTTGGTATGGCCGAACGCCGCGCCCTGCTTCTTGCGGCCGTAGACACGTTTTTGCATCGAGTCGATATCCACGAACGCCACCACGTCCTTGCCGGGCAGCAACGGCGTGCGGCGGGCCAGGTCCGCCCGTGACACGAGATTCGGGTCATCAAACGATGCGTGAATCTTCGCCAGCCCGTGCAACAATCGCACTTGCGAGGTGTCCTCTCCATCTGGGGAATGGAAGTGTTAGCAACTCCCATCGTCCCAGTTCAGAGGGCACCTTTCGCGTCGGCGCGCCCGGCAGAACCCTATTTACGCGGTGGATCGAGGCTTAGACCGAACGCCACCAAGCTTTCCCCCGTGAGCTTGGTGGCGTTCTCTTTCAATCAGAGTCGCTGCAGCGTATTGGGCAGCCGCCTGGCACACCCATCTCATCTACTATTACCTTTTCGTCCGCGTGCTATGAGAAAATAGTCCTGTGTTGAAGTGTTCGCAGGAAGTCTTGAAAGGAAGTGACGGCCGCATGACAGGAAAGGCCGACTACGAGGTGGAGATTCACCCCGTGGGTAAGGACGGACAGCCATGGTCGGGAACTGCGTGTTATGGCTTAGGCTGCCGATGCAGCTCGTGCCGGGCGAGTTGGGCCGCCTACTCGAAGCTCTACAAGGCCAACAAGCGCGCCCAGGTCCTGGCCGAAGCCATGCAAAGCCGGGAAGGCGCGTAGGCGTGTAACGAAAACGTCCCAGAGGCGGCAACCTCGGGGACGTTTCAAGGAAGAGAAGAGAACATCTAATGTCAACGACCTTTATCGTACCACGGACGACGAGCGTCTGGGTATTCGAGCCACGATTACCGACGTGGTGACGACGCCCGACCGGCTGCACGAGGAGGACTTAGATCAGCTACGCTCCCCGTACTCGGCCGGAAAGAAGCCGGAGTGGGCAGGAACCTCCTGGAGCCCTCATTTCGCGCTAGAGGAAGATACCGGTGAGGTACGTTCGGTTCCCCGTGTCATCAGCGATACTGTCCCGGACGACGCTGAGATGCTCACTGAGGTCGGGTTAGATCCGGCGGTATGGTGCGTATCCAGTAGGCGTGAAAGTCGCTGGCAAAAGTACGATGGCGATTGGCTGCAGGCCTTCAGGCTCACGGTGCAGCGCCGCGGTGCATCAGGCTCCGACCTGAGTGCCGAGGATATGAATACGATCCTGAAGTCGTACCGGTCACCTGGGAAGCCGAAGGTAACGTCGGGGACGCTGGTCGTTGGTGTGGCAGACAGCCAGATAGGCAAAGTCGAGGCTGGCGGGACCGCGGCGCTGGTCGAGCGGTTCGCATGGGTCACTGAGGATATCCGCCAGTCGATCAAGTCACGACGCACCAAGCTCGACAAACTTATCTTGTTGTGGGGCGGAGATTGTATCGAAGGCATCGTCAGCCAGGATGGCAAGCTGGCAACACGACTCGACTTGTCTGTTACCGAGCAGCTCAGGTTATACCGGCGGCTAGCTCTCCATCAGATAGCAGAGCTGGCCCCGCTCGCCCGCGAAGTTGTAGTCGCCACCGTGCCGGGCAATCACGACGAGACGACACGTCAGTTTTCGACAGCGCCGACCGATTCCTGGGCCCTCGAAGGTATGTCCGCAGTAAGCGATGCCCTTGCCATGAACAAGCGTTACGACCACGTCACGTTCGTTTTCCCGGCCGAGGAAGAGGCGAGCGTCGTGTTCAACGCCGGTACCGACGATGAACCTTTCATTATCGGGATGACCCACGGGCACCTCGCCCGCAGCGCGAACTCGGTCATCGACTGGTGGCGGGGTCAAGCTCATGGTGACCAGCCAGTAGGACGTTGCAACCTATTAGTCACAGGCCACTGGCACACGCTGCGAGTTCAGCAAACAGGTACCAGCAAGACTTGGATTCAGCTACCCAGCTTCGACGGTTCCTCTAGCTGGTTCAGACGTAAGACAGGTGAGGATAGCCAGGCTGGCATGGTGACATTCGAGATTACTGGTGAAGGTAGCGGCTGGGACAACCTTAGGTTGTGGGAGTAGTGCCAGCTAACTCCCGTATAATTGGAGACACACGAAAGAGGTTTCAACATGATGACTGATTTCCTGCCTGAAGACCAGGTAGCGGCTTACCAGAAGCAGTCCGCGAACACCAGCCCGCCCAGAGAAAGGGTCACTCCAGGCGAGCACCTTTCCGAGGCGCAGTTCGCGCATCCAGTAAAAACGGGTGGCGTGCAAGCAGCTCTAGTACACGGTAACCCCCATCAGCCCGGATCAGTAGAGCCGGGAGCACCGATCGGCTCCCACGTTGTGTCCGGGCACTTCATCGAAGCACCCAGACAAGGAGTATCAAATGAATGACACCGACTACTACGACAAGATGTTGTTCGGCCCCAGGCCCACGCCAAAAACTGAGGCTGAGCCAGAGCCAGACCTTAGCTCGATGGACCAGGCCGCTTATGCGGAGTACCGGACGCAGATCGGCATGCCGGACGGTAACCGGTTCGGTGAGCAACACGGAGAGTTCCGGCATTTCACTCCAGAGTACCTGAGAGCGTGTGGACTGCACATGTACCACAACGAGGAACGCCCAGTCGGAGACCTGTCATCGGCCGCTGAATTCGCAGGCGATGTAGTAGGGCCGTCACCTCGCACTCAGCAGGCCCACGAGCGCCACGGCGGCCGGGGCTAAGTAGGAAAACCAATAAGAGGAATCGAAGGAGAACCATCATGAGTAGAGCAACAGAGTATGCACCCGTCCAGGTTGGAGACACCGCCGCCAAACTGTCACGCCTGCAAGGCGATCGGCGACAGTTGGCACGCCTCCGCACCGAGGCGGGCATTAGTCACAACGACGGGATCGTCGTCACGGTCGACCACCAGGAGTTTCTCGTCCCAGAAGTGATTGCCAGGGCCTTAGGCCACCGGTAACAACAGACTCCTGCCTCCCGGCTTCTTCCTCGCTGAGTCGGGGGGGCAGGAATTACCCACTAGAGGAGACTCTAATGTCAGCAGCACGAGAAAAAGTAACTACAAAGTTCGAGGCTGTCGGGACCGACATCCCGATCGAGTACCCCAGCAGCACCGGCACCGCCCCAGGAACCCTCCGCCATTCCGGGCAAGCCGACGGGCTGGTCGATCGAGCAGATACGTGTGTCCATTGTGGCCAGCCTGAGGATCACACGGTCGGCTACCCGCACGAGTTCCAGCCACGCGGCAACTCAACTCCGGGTGTCCACCCCTGCCTCGACGAGGCAGGCATCATCGCCGCTACTCATCCGTCGGCACACCCGTATCCAATACCGGCAGGGCCCACGCCGACCTTGGGTTCGCAGCCATTCCAGAAAGAGGCCAATCGATGAGTTTTACGCCACCCACACCGCCCCCGGCGGGTTTGAGCCAGCAGTCTTTGCCCAGTCTGTCACGCGGACAGAGCTTCGAAAGCCAGGTCGCCAGGCAGAGCCCCAGCCCGTCGCAGATGCCGTCACATGGTTTTGGTAGCGCGCTGGCGACGCCTTAGCAGCCGCCCTCACTGGCGGGCCCTGGTGGGGCATTACGCCCAGGATTTGCCGCGAATAACGCCAAGCCCCCGGCTATGATGCCGCGGCCGATCGCCAGCCCTCCAGCGCCACCAGGGGGCCCGAGCGCTGTCCAGGCACAGGGGCGAGTACCAGCCCAGGCACCGCAACCGTTCAAGCCGTCGCCCGGCCAACTGCCGGGAAGAGGACTGTCCGCGAACTTTGCCAGCGGTAACACGGGTACCGGCGCCGGGTTCACAGGTGACGGTCGGCGTGTGTACTAGCACCTCGACTGAGCGGAGACAACTGATTCCAGGCGGGCACGGGAAACAAGCCGGTCGATCGCGGCGCGCGTCATTACAACCAGATCGTCCCCGAGGTTTGCGACCTCCGGGTCGGCGTTGAGTACGTCGTCCACGTTCATCCTGACCCCCTCGCGGCGAGTTCGTCGTCGATCAGCCGGGACAGCCCGGTCAGATCTTCGGGCCCGCAGAAGGGGGCTAGGAGCTTAACGATTGCTCGCGCCCCGCGGTGGTCAAACCGTGTCGTCGACGACCTTCCGTTCCCGTAGTTAGTAGTGACGGCAACGGATACGCCCAGCGGCTCACGGGGTTGGTCTATCGCTGGTACGCGTTTGCGTCTCATAATTCACCCCCTAGTTTCTGGCGCAGGGAATCGAGGAGCAATATCCGCAGATACTCACTTAGTGTCTGGTCTTCCTTGTCCGCCAGTTCCTCGAACATCTGCCTCGTCTCCGGCAGGACCCTGATCGTCGGTAAGTAGCTCAGCATCGGCTTCGGCTTCATGGTTAACTCCTTTATTGGGTACCTCACATGATACCTGTTTTCGCAATGCAAACGTGAGCATGCATGCATTACGCCGTCGTAGTGGCATTGGGGTATAGCCCACGCCCAGGAAAGCAGGCCCAGGGCAGGCAGTAGCCTCAGCACCTACCCTGGCGAGAATTTGGGGCGGAGGCAGTAGTCCCGGCGTACCCCTCGCCTGGCGCAAACAGTCAAGCGTGGCAGGGATACCTACGGCGCCCTGGTGGGGTCCAAGGCAGTGGCCAAGGGTATTACTACGAGAACAACCCCAACCGGGCGCTCGGATTCGAAAGCAGTGGTCGGATTCGGCGCCTTGGGAGCGGCACTACTACTACCACGCGGGCGGTGTCCGCGAGTCCGAGGCTGGCGACCGCTTGCGACGGGCCTGCTTCTCATACACCCCGCAGCGCCACCAGAGCCAGCGTGACGCTGCCGGTGGCACGTCCCTGCGGTTTCCCTTGAGGCGTTCGGCCAGCCCGGTGTGTTTGTACCAGACGGCTCCCCAACGCCGGGCACTGGCACTGGCGATCCGCCGTGCTGTGCGGTACTCCGCCTCTTCCTGTTGAAACATGATGCAGGCGCGGAACCGGGGCTCGGCGCCGAGCGCCTCGGATGCCTCACTGATCACCTCTTCGGGCATCTCGGGAATCCAGCTGGTGCCCTCTTCGACAAACACCACTCTGTCGCCCATGGGCCTGCTTCCACACACCAGCCGACTCCTTGCGGGTCCGGCCGCAGCTTGACTTTCCCCGGCAAGGGCTCTCTGCTTTTTGTGCCTTCGGGGGCAGGCTTAGAGGTAGAGAGCACCCAGGGACCCGATGATCCAGGGGGGCCGACCGCCCCTCCTCTTCTACCAGCCAGTTTGCTTCGTTTTTGGTCAACCCGTACGGCAAGGAGGACGTCATGAGAAGGATCGTCATGATTGTGCTGGTGGCGGCGTCCATGCTTCTCGGCGGCGTCACGGCAGCTGCCACGGCGGGCAGTGCCAGTGCAAGCGCCAGCTACCCGCCCGGCAAGGTGTGCGTGTTCCACGGCCCTGGGCTTTCATACCACATCGAGGGCCAGTACTTGGCATACGGCCTGGGGCACCTGGGCTGGGGTTACCAGAACTCCGCGTATGGGTGGACGTACGGCGCCAACGAGGGACCGGATTCCAAACATCCCCCAGGCCCCGGATCCCACGCGGTAAACAGCTGGCGCGACGACGGCAGCTTCGAACGATATGATCGCGGCGTTCCAGGACCAGGGCGGGTACTCTGGCCACGCGTGCGTCACGGTAAACTCCCCGAATCCAGCCGCAGCCCTCCGGACAGCGAACGGGGCCTTCTACTACGAAAACCACACCAAGCCTGGCTGGTACGTTGATCGGACCTCGCAATTCAACATTTTTACCCACGACTGCCAGACGCAGACCTACAACGTGCTGGAGGCCTACGGGGCCAACCTGCCAACCGACTGGCTGACCCCGCCGAATACCTGGTGGGACGAGCTTAGACTGTACGGCTTCAAGTAGGGCTCAGAGACGGAACCGGCGCCCGATGCGTGTGCCCCATGGACCGGGAACTGAGATCCAGACGCCACGCATCATGCTGGTGGCGTACACCGAGATCCCCCGCCTGGCCGCGGCGGCGATGGTGAATCCATCGAGCATGACCCGCCGCCAGGTTAATGATCAAGTAGATGACAACAATCAAGATAACGACGCTCACTTCTTCTCACCTCCCCCGCCGCTTAGCGTTGAACTCGATCACCTGAGCCGGGATGAATAGCTCCTTCTGCCCGTCCACCCCGACCAGGGGCACCCTCCCGTACCGACACTGCCCAAATCAGGGAATGGGCCAAGACCCGGGGCTTTAAGGTCAACGCCAGAGGCCGCATCAACCAAGAAATCCTCGACCTGGTGAGTCTCAGTGACCGCAAGCTCGACCCCGGCTCGATATCCGACCTTCCCGAGACAGTTGCCCGCCGCCTCAAGGCCGTTCCCCTCGGACGCACCGGCGATGGCGGCGATCTGTCACGATCTTCCCGGCCCTTGGGTGCTGGCTTACGCACGCTGAAACGGCCCTGCCTGTTCGCCCTCATCCGGCGGAGGCAGAGCCGTTTCGCGTTCCGGTGGTTATCGCCAGTTGCCTGCTGTCGTATAGCCGACCCTGGCAACGCCAGCGGCGATGGTAGCCCCGTGCTCGCCGCCTGCGTGCTTCCCCTTGCCCCTGTTTTTGCTCCCGTGGTTTCCCTTGCCGGTGGAGCTGCATGCGGTGGGGATGTTCGCGCCTGTGTCGGAGTAGTAGTACGTTGCGGCGCAGGTATCGGCGCTGGTGCCGTTGGGCGTGGTAACGGTGATCTTCACTGCGACCGGCTGGTTAGCGCATTTGGCGGCGTCACCCCCGAAGGCTTGGGCGCAAGGCGGCGGGAGAATCGACATACTTGTGTCGCTCACACCGCCAGTGGCTCCTGGCCCAGCCTGGCCGACGTGGACGGATGTCTCGTCGGTAAACCCTGTGCCGGTGACCACAATCGCGCCGCAACCGCCCAGGGGGCAACCTGGGGGCGCACCGGCAACCCAGATGGTATCCCCCGCGACAGGTCCATATTTCGGTGAGATCGAGGTGATGACCGGGGTGGTTACTGCCGTGGACGGATCAGGCTGGGCCGACGCTGCCGGTACGGTCGTTGCACAGGCCAGGGCTGCGGCTCCTGTGACGGCGAGCATGCTGGCCAGCAGGGTGCTTAACGCTGATGTTCGTTTCATGACGGAACCGTACGGCCTGGCCGGGATGCCCGTAGACCTTACGCCCAGATGATCACCGCGTGCATCACCCGGCGGGAAGTTTTTGCCTCGTCGTTAAATAATCTTGTCCCGGTCGGCGCGGGTGGATGCTTGGGCGGGGGCATACAGACGGTTTATCCGCGTTCTGACCCCATACGGGCAATCTGGACGTAACGTGGCGAATGCCTGGCAGCCTGCTAACCCCCCCATCGACAGGCCGTTCCGGGTAGGGGCCCCCGACGTGCTGCCCCCACACGCCCCGATTCCGAGGGCCAGGCTGGCTGCGGCTTCACGCAGTCACGGCGGGCCGGGATGTCGCACCCAGGCGTGCTGCACCGCTCGGTGGCGGCAGCAGCACGGGCAGACATGAGCGAATGTGATGAGTTTGTCGTCGAGCTGTTCATGATTCCCCCGTATGCCGCTCTTCGCGTGGAACACCCCGGCTTCGGCAGCTATGTCCTCCTAACTCGAATCTCATGCGAGCTGGCGTCGTTCATAAGAGGAAGAAGTCCCGGCAATTCGGCCTAGATCAGCGGCAAAAGGTCCCGCCCAAATAAACTGCTAAGGGTTATTTTAGACAAGTCAGTACAAACAGTATCCAAAGTAGCGAGTTCATGACTGCTAAGCTGACTCGTCGAGCCACATTTATGGCTATAAGGACGCATTGTTCCGGTATCGGTGGCATCGGGAACTTCGAATCGACGTCCTTGACCGCCCAGTACCTCGATTCGGCCTCTGCGCCGACGGTCTGGAGGTCGCGCGACTCGCATGTGCAGTCTGGGGGTTCCTCGTGCCTGCTCGGCTAACCGGCCGA
The DNA here is from genome assembly GCA_963820395.1 of uncultured Actinomycetota bacterium. GTDB lineage: Bacteria > Actinomycetota > Actinomycetes > Streptosporangiales > Streptosporangiaceae > DATFVJ01. Next base: position 342,931 of record CAWGAE010000007.1, read on the forward strand.
CATCCAGCGGGAGCGCGTACCTGGTAACCGACGGGCCAAGGGACCCAAGCCCGCTCACGGGACCTTGTGATCGGCCCCGGTCACCGCGGAGAGGAAGACCGGCGCGGTGCCGATGGCGACGAACTCTGTGACGTCCCCGCCTGCCTGGACCTGACCGTCGGGCTGGGATGCGGCGCGTCACCGATGGGATTCGGCCGCGTGATATCAGCTATTGGGCGGAGGAGTGCCGTTGAGCCAGACGCACGGCGAGGTTGCGCCCATTGATATCCAGCCGTTGCTGGCCCGCGCTGCTGGTCAAGCCGTAGAGATAGTTGTCACAGCCAGGGGCCGCTACCGTTGTCGGACTCCGGCTAATGGTTGAGACGGCCGGACGGCAGGGGTCGGGGCAACCTCGGAGGTACGTCGATGGCTGTTCAGTTAGATGTTTACTGGCCGACGTGTGATCAAGATGGATGCATTGGCATCCGTCTCGATGCAGGTGACAAATGTCTGGCCCATGCGGAGGACGAGGAGCTTGACGCCGCGCTTGAGCAGCAAGTCGGCCTTGGCGATGGCGTAGGTCTCGGAGTTGATCTCCTGACCGTAAAGGTGCGTGGCGACCTGTTTACCGTGCTGCGCCTGGCAAATGCTGGAGCGTCTCTTCGGCGACAGTGAGCATGCCACCGGTACCGCAGGCCCCGTCGTAGACGAGGTAGGTCCCGGACTGGATCGAGTCGGCAAGTGGAAGGAAGATCAGGTTTGCTATGAGCCTGACCGCGTCGCGGGGCGTCCAGTGCTCGCCCGGCGTGATCCTTTACGGACATAAGGGAGCGAGCAAGTGAACCGGCCCACCATGACCGAGCAGCAGGCCATCTCCCTGGGCGTCAGCCTGGACGAAGATCGGAGCACCCGCGATCATCGGCGAGATGCGACATGACCGTGTCGTGTAAGCGTGCGTCCAACGGTCACGGGGCACCGGCTCGTCGGCCTGCGCCCCAGACATATCCGAAACCTCTGTCCGCCTGCGCGTCCGTAGATCGGGCGAGATTCCGGCAAACGTCGGCAGGCTGGCGTTGGCGCGTCTTAGCGTCTTGCACATGTTGAAGCGCTGGGCTGACTGGCCGCGGACCATGCGATGGCTGGTGGTCATGCTAGCCGCTGTCGCGGTGGTGCTAGCAGCCTGGGTGCTGTTGGTGCCGGTGGCGGATTGGTTCGCCACTCACGACGTCGGCCATGTCACGGGAGCCCTACGGACGTCGCGTCTCCAGACGGCGCGGGACGCGGCGCGAGGTCGGCTGCTGACACTCTGCGCGGGAGTGTTTGCCGCGGGTGCGCTGATATTCACCGCGCGGAACTTCAGCCTGTCGCGGCGCTCCGTTGAACTGACCGAGCAAGGGCAGGTGACCGACCGCTACACCAAAGCGGTCGAACAGCTTGGCTCCAAAAAGCTCGACGTGCGGATCGGCGGCATCTACGCCCTGGAGCGCATCGCCCGCGACTCCGCGAGAGACCACCCCACGGTGATGGAAGTGCTGGCCGCGTTCATCCGCGAGCACTCCCGTGAGCACTGGCCATTGCCCGAGCCCGACACTGACGCCGTGCCGCCGCGGAAAACCCGCCCCGACGTGCAAGCCGCCGTCACTGTCATCGGGCGGCGAGTCTCCTGCAACGACCGTCCTGGCGCTGCCATTGACCTTCTTGGTGCGAAAAGCTATTCGGCGCGAACCTCAACGGCGCGAACCTCACCCGCGCGGATCTCACCGGCGCGAACCTCATTCGCGTGGACCTCACTCGCGCGGACCTCACAGGCGCGGACCTCGGAGCTGCGCTCATGCCCAGCGCAATCGATCTCCTGGAGTTAACATGCGCGGACCTCACCTGCGCGGACCTCACCGGCGCAAACCTCGAAGGCGCCAACCTCATACAGGCGAGTCTCGACGCCGCGGACCTCAGCAATGCTTACCTCAACTGCGCTGACCTCAGACATGTGAGCCTCAACGGCGCGGACCTTACCGGTGCAAGGTGGCCCCAGGATGCGCCAGTTCCAGAGGGGTGGGTGCGAGACCCTGGCTCGGGTCGGCTAAAGCGAGTCAGCGAGGAGCCCGGCGAAGCTCCTTGACCCAAGTTTGGGTGTGGGTCGCCCCATCCCACACCAGGTGAACTAGCCACCGCAAGTTCGTCGGCCGACGACTTCCGTTGACGAAGTTATTGAGACTCGCGCTGGGTGCTGCTGGCAGCTCATCCCAAGCCGAACTGCGGCGGATGAGACCAGTCAGCCGCATGAGATGCCAGCGCCATGACCTGCAGACGTCGCGGTCTCACGGAGCGGTCCCGACGGCCTGCGTTTGCGGGTACGTCGCCGTCTTCGCCTGCTCGGCGAGGCGATCTTGCAGGCGTGCGTGGCGGAACTGGTAGACCGGTCCGACAATGCGCAGAACATCGCGTTCACGGGCATCTTCGAGGAACCGCATGAGGCGGGCAGGGGTGTGCCAGCGCAGGGCAAGCTGAGCGAACGTGAGGGAAGCTGACCACGTCCTCGTGTACATCAGCCCGCCCACAAGCCCGAGTGCGAGCCTGGACGCGAGCCCGAACGGCAACCCGGGCCGTGAGCCCAACCGCGAGCCCGAATGCGAGCACGGTTGCGATAATGCGAGGGGCAGCGGGTGCCCATTTTCGTATTCCCCACCACTGCAAATCGCGCGTGCCGTCCTGGTTCATCCAAGCGGCGAGGCAGTGCAGAAGCATGCTGAGCGGTCTGAAGGTTGTACCGGAGCGGTGGATCCCCAGGTCGCTGCACGTAGGCGGCGGGCAGAACCCGGTCCAGAAGGTGGTCGAGGATGTCCTCGGGGCACCCCACGTCGCAGAAGTCGAGCAGTTCGCGGACGTTGCCGGTTCCACGTCCTGCAGTTCGAGCGCGACGGCTCCCACCAGGAATTCGTCCTGGGCAGCAGCCGCCATCTCGGCTCTGCGGGCAAGAACGACGACCCGGAAGACTGCCTGCTGGCTGAGCGCCCGCAGGGCTACCGGCCTCAGTCCTTCCGGGATCTTATCGAGCCCGTCCAGGATCACCGCGACCTTGCCCACCTTCACCAGCGCCGCGGCGTCCGCTGGCCGGTCCTTCTTCGGTACCTGCTCCCTGTACTTCAACGCGGCGAGGATCAGCAGCACGGCAACGCCGGTCCTGCCGGAGCCAAGGGAACCGACGATCACTATACGGCCCGACCCCAGCCCTCCGTACACAGCATGGAGGTCCCGCAGCCCACCCTCGCGTAACTGCCCCTGCCGGACCGCCGCCAGGCCGGGGAAAGCCGGGAACTGAAAAGTCTGGCTTTACAAACGTCCGTTTGTGGTCGGGCTTGTGGACAGTGCGGCTGAAATTGGCCTCCCGCGCACTCTGCCTCAGGGCAGCTAGCCTTGATCATTCATCGGACGTGGGCCTGGAGGGACGTCTCGGCCGCGACCTGAGCAAAGTCTTGACGGATCGCTATCCCACCAGTACCTGCAACCGAGCCATATCTCGAACAACTCCCCGCCTTCAGTCGAACACGCGAATAACACGGTCCTTCCCCGGCGCGTTCAGATTCAGTGACACGGTAATGATTATTTACCGACGGCGAACTCTACTATGCTTACCAAGCTTATCCTGACCGTAAACCCGCCGCTCTGCAAAACCCTCCAGATTCACCGTTAAACCATCCTTTCCGGCAAGTGGCGTGAGGTCCACATCATCATTTCCCCACAAAAATAAGTATTCAAGTCTATCGAGTCCACGGAGTGGTGCCAAGTCCGGCAGAGGACCCTCGCCACCCAAATGAAGCACTTCCAGCTGCGCAAGAGCGGTTATAAACGACAGATCACTTACCGGGGTATGGTGCAAATTCAAAAATCCAATGCCAGGAAGCGCCCCGACCTTCTCAACGTCCTCTAGAGAAGGCGCAACCAGATACATACCCGTCAGCGTGTTAGCCCAACGCTCTATGCCAGAAATACTCCTCAGCCGAAAACAGCGCGATAGTAGCAGGAAGCCAAGAGACTCCAGAGCACGAAGGCTTAACAACCCATCAAGATCCTCAAGCTCCTCAGCATCCCAAAGACCAAATCTGTACAGTTCCAATCCCGGCGACAACATATCGGAAAGCGCCGCTGCGTTACGGAGACCAACGATCTGCAATTGCTTCAATGCTTTGAACGACCGCAGCGAAGCCGGATCCCCTACGTTCCTATAGTCAAAGTCTAGCTCAACGACACTGTTCTGTGCGAAATCTTCCAATCCCACTAAACCTGTCACCCTCAAATCAACGCTGCGCAGCTTCGGCATCTCCGCTAGAGGTGAAAGATCCCTAACCAACCGGTCTGATATCTGCAGTCTTTCTACCTCGGTCGCTTGAGCCACATTACTAATATCTCCGTGCCCCCGAGGAAAATTTAGGCTCAAAGAATAGATCTTAGGATAATGCAATACGGGAAGGAGCGCAGGGTCAGTTACAATCATGGAATCTATTGTTACTCCATCCAGCACCCTGCGCGCATAAACTTCAGGCTCGAAGCGAAGCCACGCCCGTCTCAGTTCGTTCACGACGATCCGTCCTGCCCGCGAAGCACATCCAGAGATAATCTCCAACGCCTTCTCACCGCCAACCAGGCTCGCCAACCGAATCGTTGCTGCTGCCTGACGCGCGCCACGGATTGGTCGATTGACGAGAAGGTCGAGTATGAAGTCACCTCCAACCGCCAAAGCTTCTGCGTCACGCATAGTACGCGGAGGCAGCAACTCAGCAGCCACTGCCTCCACGTCAGCGAGAATCTTGCTGTCGAGCTGATGTGACGTCTCAAGGCATGCCACAGCAAGCACCCGAATAATCTGTCTATATTCCGGCTCTGCTTCTGCGCGGGCTAGCAGCCTCCCAAGCAACTCATCGCGCTGGTGAAGCAGTGCATGTCCCGCCGCCATCACTACTACTTCTCTCCACTGATCGTCATGAGCGTGTTCCACCAGCACGCCAATGTCATCCGCATCAACCGCCGCACCAGCGGCTAGATACTCCTGAAATGTGCGATGAATAAAATCAATGCGATCAACTGCGGGCTGGCGAATTACTCCGCTCCGATCAAGCAAGAACTTCACCACTACCGCGCCGCCTGCGCTCACCCGCGGCATACTGCTCAAGCGTTGGTCGAACCTTTCCGTAATCCGATCAATCGAGGCATCTGACCAACCGTTGCGGATCAGCCAGTACGCAAGATCCTCAAGCAGCAACATCTTGTCTCTGCGCGACAATTCAAAATTCGATGCATTGATCCGGCGCTCAAAGTCGCGGCGTTCTAGCAGCATTTCAAGAGCAGCTTTGTAAACTTCCAGCCTATCACGGGGTAGAAGCATTCTTCGATCGAGATTCAACGCGCATAGCAAAGCGGTTAACAACGGATTGGTCGCGAGCTGCAGCAAATGGCGGTGCGACTTGATTTCCATTAACAATTGGCGTTGTAATTCCACAAGATTGGCCTGTCCGTCATCGCCGTCCGCCGCCTTGCGGAATGCGCTATGCCATTGTTCGACAAGGGCCTGCACATCCGACCACGTCATAGGCTGTATCTCGGTTGGATCAAAATGCTCTCGTTCTAGCCACGCCTCGGTCACAGCAGCAGGGCGCGAGCTGACAATGTAGCACGCATCTGGAAATGTGGCCACAAGCTCCCTGAGCCACCTTCTTGCTGGTCCACGCTCAGAGTCGGGAAGTTCATCGATCCCATCTACAAGGACAATCGCCTGGCCGGTTCGCAACTTATTCTGCGCCCATCCATTCGGCATCTCTTCCGAAATGTGTCGACCAACATCACTGAGGAAGTTCTCTGGCGCTGGGAATTCCCCACCCGCGTAACGACGAAGTCGTATAAGAAACGGAACCGAATGGTTCCAGGCCGTCAATGGTTGCCGGAAGTCCCGCAGAGCGGTACGTACTGCAATCCACTGCAAAAGCGTGGTTTTACCAGTCCCCGCATCACCTCGAAGGAACATGCGGCGGGTTGCGGCTAGAGCGTCCTCTATAGACAGACTTTGATTATCGCCAATTGAACGCTCACGTTCAGGTTCGCCCAATAGCAGTCGCTGCTGTCCTGGTCGACGCCTTACGATTTGCGCTGAACTGACTGTCAAACTGATATACGCGGCGCTAAGCGAATATGTTTGCACTGCTTCGGAGAGAGTGACTCCAAACAGCTCAAGATGATCTAGTTGCTTGGCCACCAGTTGACGATAGGCGTTTTCGAAGCGATCACTATCATTATGGCCTCCCAACGCGGCAACTCTGTCTATCAGCTCATTTACTCGCCTAAGTATTTCCGTCTCTCGCGACAGCAGCACGGCAAACACGCCGACTTCCCAGCCGGGCAAAGCGTTAGACATTTCTATTATGTAAGAACAGGACTGGGTAAGTATCCGATCGTAGAGTCCAACTGCACCCATACTTAGATCACGAGTATCGGAGGCGGAAGTAGCTCGTATCTGGCGTTCCAGAAATAGTGGATCAAGATCTACAGAGAAGAGGTCAGGCGTTGTTAGATGCGCATGGTCGAAGGTTTGAGAGGCCGCATAAACGGCCGCATTTCTTTCATTTTCGGGAACATCTCGAAACTCGTGCCCGAGAACAGAGAGCACCTGGTCCGCTATCCTCTCTTCGAGCTTTTCGAAGAGCCGTTTTACCTTACGTCGTTCACGAGCATCTGAAACCTTGGCTTCGATGAGGTCAACTAAGCTAGCGCTGACTTCTGTAGCTATAACGTCGTCCTTCAACCAAATTCGAAAAAAGGTTTTAACGACCGCCGCGCCAAGCACGAGGCTTGCGTCAGGCATTCTACAGACACCTCCGAACGAACGAGCCCAACTGATACCTCATGTTCTCTCCACCCATGCAAGTGTCTCGGAGGTAGCCCCAGCCCCACAGCGGCTGTGCTGCACAGCTCGCAAGCTGACGAGTCCTGATCGTAGCCGTCCCCTCCGAGGTCCGTGACCGCAGGGCAACCGCTGACCGGGAAAGTAAGTGGCGCACGTACACGCGAGGACGGCCTTGACTCTGATCTTGCGCCGGTTTCTTTTGGCGCCTATCGGAAGGATGGCCAAGTGCGGACCCTGGATCCGTACAGCACGCAAGTACAGCAACCCCATCGGCCGCAGGCTACCGGGACCGGCAACCAGTCTGCACTGACCTGCGCGAATGGCCATCACCGGCCCCCGTGCTGCTACTTCGCATCGAGGGGGTCAGGGGAGTCAATCCCCTCAACTCCAGCAAGAACCAGCAGGTCAGAGTCTACTTAGCAGCGAAGCAGGCAGCCCGCATAGATCACTGTTGGTGGTCCGTTGGCTGGATCGAGCACCAGTTGGCGGGTAGACGCGCAACCGGGTCCACGGCGGATGGAGCCGTCGCCTTCGTCATGCCGCCCACCCTATGCGCGGCCAGGCCGATGCCTTTGACGGCGTCGCGACGTGTCCATAAGCTCAGGTGCAAGCGTCAAGGCTATAGAGTTAACGTATGAGTAAGGGGCTTGGGCCCTTGCAGCGGGAGATCCTCGCCACGTTACCGGAGTCGGCCGCGCCTGATGTCTGGCACCGTGGTATGGCGCTTGACAAGGGTAGTGACGAGCCCTGGCACTGCGTCCGTGGTCTCGATGTAATCCTGGCCGATGGCATCGGGGATCTCATTGTGGCCCGGTCAATTATCGTCGGCCGCCTCGGCGGTTGCGACTCGGCGGGTTTCTCCGCATCGTTCAGCCGTGCGGTCCGCACCCTCGCCAGGCGAGGATTGATCACACTCGTGTCTCTCGTGCCGATTACCGAATACCGCGATGTTCCCCGGGCACCCCGCGACCGCGTCAACGTCTGTCACTTCGCGGACGGAATGTACTTCGACTATGGCGAACGGTCAGCACGCTTCACTGGTCCGGGCGACGTCACCACGAAGAATCGATCATGGTGCAGCAAGGTCCAGGTAGAGGCTGACCCGGGTGTTGCCGTAGTGAAAGTACTAGAACAGTACCTATAGAGCAGCATCTATAGGATCGATCCCGGTCTGTACCTTAGGCCAGGCTGCCGGTCGTGCTTGCTCGCCAGGACCCGGCGAGCAGGGCACGAACCTCGCTCTCCCGGAACCGGCGGTGACCCCCGGGCGTGCGAACGGCGGTCAGCTTGCCAGCCTGCGCCCACCGTGTGACGGTCTTGGGGTCGACTCGGAATATTGTCGCGACCTCCGCTGGCGTGAGCAGCGGCTCGGCCTCGGGTGTGCGTGAGGCGGCCATCAGATCAGGCCCCTGATCCTCAACTGACAGCTTGGCTTGGCCGTGACCGGTGGAGGAAGCGTGGCTTTCCGTGATTGCCTGCCTGATCATTTCACTCTCCGATCGGTTGGCCATGTCTGTCCGAGCACCCAGTAGACGGCTACCGATCGCGCGCGGATGACACCACGGGCAATCCTGGCAAACCCGTTGACGGCAAGTGCGGAATGCGGTAAAAGCCAGTATTGGTGTGTCCCATTTAGTACCAACTTGGGCGAGATGAGTGGTTAGGCTCGCGCCTCGCTAGATAAATCAAGCACACTGCCCCGGCGGATAGCGCCAAGGTCATACGACTACGTGCATGACGCAAAGTGATCCCCTTCGACCTGTGATCGTTACAGACCCCGAATAGTCCAGTCCCACGGGTTGCCATCCTGTGGCCGGGAACTACGAAGTGTCCGGTTGTGTCCGTAAGCCTGAACGTAGTACGGACACAATCGGGCCGACCTACTTTGATTACAAGATCGTCGCAACCTGGCTGTAATCCACGTGGACCAGCTCGAAAGACGACGATCTCAGAGGCGGCAACGCTCGGGGCAACCGGGACATCTCACTGCACACCAGGTGGGGTATGCTCGCGCGGTGAGGATTGTGCAGATGCGGGGATGGTGCCCCGGCTGCAAGCACTTTGTCGCCATGCTGGCGGGACGCTCGATGGGCGGGGAGTACTGGGATGAGTGCTTAAGTTGCGGCTGGTACAGGACGAGACGATCATCAAGCGCGCACCAAATGATCGGGCTGTAGAGTCCGTGGCCGAGAACTACGAATTGTCCACGTTCGCGCCGCGTATCCTGTTGTTGCATGTATATCCGACTCTGCGCCGGCGATATCTGTCCGTAGCCCGGCTGTCGAGCATCTGGCTGCGACACGCAGTCTCATAGGATCCCAAAACATGACGCCCGAGCCGTCAACCAACCCGCCGGAAGCGGCGGCCCGAACAACTGACTCGGTGGATCCATCGGAGCGGGAAAGCAGCGCGCCCGATGTCCCCGATTTCGCACATGACCAGTTACGCAGGGGGAGAGAGCGATCAACGGACCGGACGGAGGCCGATTACCGGCGGCGGTCAATGGAACAACGCCGCAACATCGAAATTACCGTGTTCGGCGCCCTTGTTACAGGTCAGATCGCGTTGACTGCACTGGCCGCTTCGAGTGCTGGCAAGCCCGCCTCACACGTCATATCACGCTTTGCTGCCATCGTCGGCATAACCCTATTCGCCACATACACCGCAATGATCATCGCCATTGAGGTCCGCAACCGCGCTGACCGACAGGCGTATCAACGCTGGGAGGTGAACCGCGCCACGAAGGAAACACTCTGGGAGAGCCTCAGACGATCGTGGGCAGCGTGGCCCATCCTCGGCGCAGCAGTGATCACGGCTGCGCTCGTCTGGACCACAAGCGGGCTGCACTAGGGCGTGTCCCGTAGATCCATCTCGACCGCTGTGTCTGGGGGCATTTGACGATAGAGCTGATGGCGGGGGAAAGCGGCATATTCGGACCGACGTTATCCTCTGAGCGCCGTGCCCACGAAGCGGCCGAACGCTGGCCGCCGTGATGCGGCCAGGCGGTTATCCCAGTCGAGGAGCTGCTGCTGGGCAGCGAGATGGCCGGAATGAGCGTGACTAAGCTGGGCCGCCAGTTCCGTCCTGCGCTGGTCGATCGGGATCTCCCCGATCCGCTGCTCCTTGTCGGCCGCGACCAGCGCAGCAGCCAGTTCTTGTTTGATCGCAGCGACCTGGCTGGCAATTTGCTGAGTTACGCGCGTGCGCTCGTCCCGCAGTTGCCGTTCCTGTGACGCGAACTGTGCATCGATGACTTGCAGTTCAGGTGCCGGAAGCGTGGAAGGCTGCCGCCGGATGGCGCCAGCGACTTGGTCTTGCCGCCACTGGTCGATTCGACGCGCCTTTACTTCGCCGATACCAGGCACGTGAACCAGCCTGCCCGAGGCCAGCCGGAAATATACGGTCGTGGATCCTCCCCCATGTGAGCACCTGATGCCGGAGAAGTCGGCGGCCACTCGTATGCCGACCGACCCTAGCCTTGCGACAAGCTGCCTACCCACGCCTGGCATCTGGCTGGCGTCGATCGCGACCCGGGAAAGCCAGGATCTCATGTGCTCCTGCTGGAGCCGTTTCAGGCGGCGGCTGATCTCGTGCTGCTTGTTGCCGCTCAGCCGGGCCAACTGCCGGTCGATCGACTCTTCCTGATGCGCAACCTGCCGCAGCCTCCGGTCGAAGGCGGCCTGGACCGATGTCCGTTTCTTGGCATGTTGGCTAGCCAGCCGTTGCGCCGCGCGCTCGATCGTGGCGCCGTCCTTCGCCACGCGCGCAATCTCCGCGGCAGCCCGGCTGACGCCCGGCGTGGCCCGCGCGCGAGCCCGCCGCAGATCGGTATACGTCCGAGTGAGCGGATCACGCCGGTACAGCGCCCACACGGTCATCGTGACGAGGACAGTCGCGGCGATGATTCCCGCCAGGCCGATCGGCCGACTCCAGACGGCCGTTGCTGCCGTCAACAGAGGTAGCGCAGCCAGCATCCGCACGAGCCAGGTAAGCGATCGTGCAGGGGCGCCGCTGTGCTGCGGCCGGGTCTGTCCAGCGGCTGATGGGGCGTCAGAGGGGCCGGGTGCGGCGGCAGTTTCCGGGATGTGGCCCCTCATCCAGCCCGGGATCCCGCCTGTCGCGGCCGTCCCTGCAGCAGCTTGAGCGGAGGTGTCGCGCCGCGAAGGGACTGCGAGCGCAGGTAGTGAGGTCAACGGCAGCGGGAGGATATCGCGCGCTATTTGAGCGAGTCTGCGTACTTCTGCGTCCCGGTGAGAGGCAAGCATGGAGATCCGCGGGGAAGATGTTAAATCAGCGAGGTCACTCCTGTTGAGAAGCAGGTACTCGTCATGGCCAGGGTTGAGCTGATCCCAAAGCGCGGGATCGGCGACCAGCATTTTCAGGGAGAGGGAGATCAACCAGGCGGAGAAGCGATCCATCGCCGGGCCATAGTCAGCCTGCGAGCGGCCTGGCGGCTGGTAGTCGGGATGGCCCACCTCGCCCGCGGGCAGCCCATCGAGGCCGGGCACGTACATGCCGTCATAGTCGACGAGATGCAGCCTGCCATTGTCGGTTACGAGCAGATTGCCATCCTGCAGGTCCCCGTGCGCCATGCTAGCGGCCGCTAGATCGGCAATTAGCTCGTCGAACCGCAGCGCAAGGCCGCTCAGGGCTGCGGGCTGGTTAATGTTCTTGCTTATCCAGCGGGTCAGCGTAAGTCCGCTTACCCAGTTCATCCGCAGAATCGGATACCGTTTAGCGTCTACTTGGATGCCGTCCGGGAGAAACCGGAAATCGGTCGCCCACCACGGTCTCAGCTTGCTCAGGTGCTCACCGATCAGCATGTATCGCTGCAGCTGATGAGTCACCTCACGGGTGAAGCATTTCACTGCATACCGGTGGCCGGAGGCTGTTGTCATCGGAAAAACGGATGCAAAGTTACCAGAGATCGCCTTTGGCAGCCCCATCGCCATCCGTTCAAACGAGGCCGACCGGAGGTCAGGATCGGAGAAGCAGCGTTCGGGATGCTGCACCGCTTCCTGATACTGGCCACCCGTGGGGAACCTCTGCAGCGTAGTCATGGCCGGTCACCAGATATCGACGTGTACGAGCGTCACGTCATCGTTGCGCAGCCCGCCGGTCCGCCTGGCCCGAGATACCCACTCTGCGAACCCGATGTCGTCGGTGAGGTCCCGGAGGGTCTCCCAGGGTCGGCCGCCTTCCTCGGCGCAGGCGAGGAACCAGGCGGCCAGAGCGTCGGTACACACGAAGAAGTCGTCGCCCTCGGCGACGGCCCCCTCGGCGAACCGCACATGAGCCACAATCACATCGCTGTTGGCATCGCAACTGCCCAAGAGGGCAGGGCTGGTGCCGAAGTCGACACTTTCGCCCAGTGGGAAGGCAACCTGGAGCCGCCCGCCACGCACATGGAAGAGGCAGGTGTCGCCAAGGGCAGCGGAATGCCAGCTCCCGATGACTGACAGCAGCCCGGGCTCGGTTTGAGTGCCAGGTCTGGCCGCACTTGCGCTGTCAATGTTCACCTGTAGCGCGAGGAGCGTTGCGAAGGCACCCTTCGCAATACCGGGCCGCTCGTACCAGCGAAGCGGCCGGGCGGCGTTCTCGCGCTCCGCTATATAGGAGTCCACGACGCCAGGCCACCGGGCCGACAGGGCGATGGCCGTTTCGGCAAATAAATGGGCATCGCATGCTGCGGCGGTCGCCTCCGCGAACCCGTCTGCCATCATGGTCGCCCACTGCCGGGCTAGCAGGCTTTCGGTAGCACCATCAGCGACAGCCACACCGACCCAATCACCCGGGACCTCGTCGCCAGGGCCGGGGAGGACTTTGCAGGCATCCTCGTACTCGGCGGTGGAGCTTCCTTCCTTGGGTGCCAAGTAGACGATGGCGCTCGCCCTCATCTGGTTATCGCAATGCCAGGGCGCGGGTACCGATGTCGAGGAACTGCACGAGAGACACGATGTCGGAATTGTAAACGAAGCCCCGGCTGCCCTCACTCACCTCGTAGTGATTGTGTGCCGCGTACGCACGCATGTGCGGGGGTAGCTCGCTTGACATCTCGAAGAGGCTGCGTGCATAAACATTTGGCAGCCTTGACGTGTCGGCTGGAAAGGTGATAGAGGAGCCACCCGCGTCGGATATGTGGAGGTTGAACAAAAGCACCGCCCCGTCATCGGTCCGCAGTTGCGTCAGCTGCCGGGCGCTGTCAAGCGGATCGCCGTCGTTGGCCTCACCGTCGGTGAGATTGAGCACGATCGGCGGGAAGCCACGGGGATGCTCCGCGGTCCAGGTCGAGACCAAATTCCTCGCGTGCATGAGGGCCTGGCACATCGGCGTGGCCCCGTTTGCTAGTGCCTCCACCCAGACAGGGAAGTCGGTCTTTAGCTCAATCACCCCACCTGCCCCGTCCGGCTTCAGCTTGGTGCGCTGATCGACGCGCAATGGGTGGTCGGCCACCTGGCTGATCGCGACCAGGTCCCGGCCCTGCAGACCCCCGCCAAAGGCGCTTTGCGCGGATCGGCCGCCATAGCCAAGGACGGCGACATGAAAGTAGTCACGCACGCCCTCCTCCTTTGCGCACCGGATAGCGAGTTCCGTAAGTAAGCGGTTCAGGGCGTCAGCGACGACGTCCGCCTTGCGCACGCGGACCTCGCCGCCGATCGAATCAACCATGGAAGCTGACTGGTCGACGAGGAAGATGAAGCAGGACGGGTTGGTACGGCTAATTTCCGCCATGTACGGCATTGGAACCCCTTCGTCGGCTGGTCCGCCCGTCGCTGACACCAGGCGCGCCGCAGGAACCGTAACATGATCGTCTCCCGACTCAGAGAACATCATCTCAGGCCACAGCGTCCTGGTAAGTGACACATCACAATGAGATGCCCAACATATTGGACGCGGAGGTAACCCGGGCCGTTCACACGACGATGCCAGTTGACCTTCGAATCGGCGGGGGCGAAGCTTTGAGCGAAGTCTCCCTGGGGGTTGGCGATGCCAGGCCGCCCGCGTTATGAGACTCGGCCCCATGCCGTGCCCGGTAATCTGCCCGCGCTGTATGACAAGGACGAAATCTTGCTGCGCCCGTCGGAGCCGGATCGCGGTCCCACCGGGACGTCCTTGGCTTGGCGATCTACCGTGAGTTCGGTGATGGCATCTCCCTTTCTAGCGGCATCCACGGCGCGTGGCAGCTGCAGGAGAATACCAGCAGCCTAATGGTGCAGTGCTCACGGCACACGGCCCGGCACGTCATCCCATGAACGGTCCAGGCTCCAAGAGTGCTCACCTGCCGACGGCTACCGGCACCGAGTCTGCCCAAACGTGGAGTCAGCGTTTGACGCGGTTGCGGACGGCGAGCAGGGTCAAGGCGAGCAGGACCGGCCCGAGAATGCGGGCGGTATCGGTGGTCCAGGTCCCGGTCGTGGTCAGCGGCTGCGACGTGGTGCGGAAGACGATCGAGTCGAGGGTGACCTCCGTGGACGTCCAAGTCCGTTGCCATATCCACCGCTGCCCGGCTGGCGGGAGGTGAGGCTTTGCGGTGTTAAGCGTGGCGTCGATCCGGGTGCGATTGCCGACCCTGCTTGTGATGGTGCCGCTCAGGTGCTGGGGCGGTGCGGTCGCGGCCAGGCCCCAGCCGACCAGCGCCGTGGTGACGATCACGCCCAGGACCAGCAGGGCTGCGAGGGAGCGCAGGGCCCGCAGGCCGTAGCCGGAGATCAGCCAGTACAGCCACAAGATGGCGCGTTCACCGGCTGGGGTCACGGTGGCATGACGGCGCATCTCCATTTCGCCGTAGTAGAAGTCGGCCGCGCCGGGCTCGTTTTTGGCGTCTTCCTGGGCCTTGCGGAGCTGCCGGTAAAGTCCGGCCAGGCGTTCTGGGCCGACCTCGGCAATCTGGGTGGATGAGCTGTTTCGCCAGCCTGCGTACTTCCGGGTGGTAGCTCGCCAGGTGCGTTCCTCGGCGATGCTCCGGCGGCTGCTCCACCGCCATGCGGGCGGCCACGCCCAACCGGTGCACATTCCTCGTGGGGGGTGATCGTAGATGCAGCGGCCTTCCAGGCGAAGCTGGTCGAGAAGCCGGGCACCGGCAAAGGCGCACTGTGAGAGATCGACATCGGTAATGGACAGGTTGGCGGCGTCCGAGCCACGCAGCGATGTCAGGAGGGGTATCCAAAGATCGCGGGATTCGCGGCGCTCGCCCACGATACGCTTGCGGACCTCCTCCTCGTTCAGGGGCCCGGTGGAAGACACGAATGTCTGGTCGGATCCGGTTGCGAATGAGGGTGTGGTGAAGATCGCGCGCTCCAGATCGACCTCCGCATAGCGCAGCCGCAGATCGACCCCCGCGCTCCACGTCGCGTCGCGGCATGAAACGGTCAGCGCGGCGACCTTGATCACCACCGGTCGGCCGAACACCGCCCTATCAAGGCTGACTCTGCCAGCCGCCAGCGGTCCGAGTGACGTGGCGTTCTCGAACCTCACCTCACTGAACAAGGCGTCCCCGGCGAACTGGGCGCCCTGAAACCCGGCGTCAGCAGTGAAGTGGGCGCGCTGGAACCAGCCGTCTTTGCTGAACTGGGCTTCCGCGAACCCAGCGTCCCTGGTGAACTGAGCGCCCTGGAAGACGACTCCCCCGCTGAAGTAGGCGTGCTCGAACCAGGCGTCCCAGCCGAACTGGGCGTCCGCGAATACGACGTCCCCGGTGAACCGAGCGCGTTGGAACACGACGGCCCCGGTGAATTGAGCGCGCAGGAACATGGCGACCCCGGTGAACTGGGCTTCCGCGAAACCAGCGGTCCCGGTGAACTGAGCGCCCGGGAACATGGCACCCCCGCTGAACTGGGTGCGGTCGAACCTGGCGGTCCCGCTGAACAGCGCGTCCGAGAACCAGGCGTCCCTGGTGAACTGGGCGCCCCGGAAGTTGGCGTCCCCGCTGAAATGCGCTTGGGCGAACGAGACTTGGCCGAACCTCGGACGCTTGTCCTCGCCCTGAACTTTGCGGAGGATCTGGGCGAGCAGTTCGGCGTTGATGGGTGTGCCGGAGGCGTCCAGATCGGCGCCGGGGTGGAGGCGTCGCATAACCCGGTTGAGTTGGCCTGGCCTGAGGTGGGCTAGGCAGTGGCCAAACCCGTCGGCCTGTTTCCCGGTGCAACGCTTGCCGGTTTCCTTGCTGCGGTGCAGGCAGCTCGGCCAGGGGGCCTGGTCATCCGCATGGGTATCGGCCATCGCCCAGTTTTACGCCAGATCGTTGGTGCGATGCCACTCCTCTACGCTCAGGGCTTCTCGTGGCCATCCTGCACCACAGGCACCACTCGCCGAGATCCCACTAATCGGGCCAGCCCGGCCGGAACTTCTGGATCTTGCACCGGGTCTTCATGATCGTTAGGTAGCCAAGCTGGTAGCCAACGCCCGCAGGCATCAAGCAACATCCAGCATCATCTGGCTTGCATACAGCCAGGCAGACGGCACGTCAGGCTTCATCCAGCACCACGAGGCAGCGCCGGATTGTTGACCCCCAGTCAAGTGCCCTACCAAGCTGGGCCACGTCCCGTGCTGTGCTTTCGTCCTATCAAGAAGTGCCCGGTAGCCTGACTGGCTTCACGCGACAAGAAGAGCCTAGCAAAGGGCTCGACGTGATCCGCCTGGATCGACACCGGATGACGGTACACAGACTCCGTGACCGCCGTGGTCTTGTGGCCGACGAGATGGCTGATCCGCTCGATTGACATCCCGTCGTCGCTGAGCAGCGAGACGAAGCTGTGCCTCAACTCTCTT
The DNA here is from genome assembly GCA_963820395.1 of uncultured Actinomycetota bacterium. GTDB lineage: Bacteria > Actinomycetota > Actinomycetes > Streptosporangiales > Streptosporangiaceae > DATFVJ01. The sequence continues at coordinate 359,570 of CAWGAE010000007.1, forward strand.
GGTGTCCAGTCACCGCCGACGCCAGCAGCCTGGGTGATCTTGATAAAGCCGCGCCGGACGTTGTGGTGGTCGAGCTGCGTGCCGACGTTCGAGCTGAACACGAGATCGTTCTCCTGCCACAGCGCCCCGGCCACTGCCCGGTCGCGGGCCTGCTGGAGCTTGAGCGCTCGCAGCGCTTCTACCGCGAGCGTCGGCAGTGCCTGGCCTACGCGCGGGACATCATGGTGTTCTGCCGGTTCCTGGCGGAGTCGCGAGGAGGGAAGTCGATCTGGGAATGCGACACCGCCGATCTGCGAGCCTACAAGCGCGTGCGGCTGCATATGCGGGGACCGGCGCACGTGTCGGTCAGTCGGCGGCGCGCATCCGGATCGAGCCGGCCGTACGGCACCGCACCGCCGTCGGCGAGACTCACCCCCGTCCGGCGGACGTGACCCACCACCGTCTGCTCATCGAGCGCGTAGCCGCCGTCTGCCCTGACGCGGGCCACCAGCTCGCCCCGTTCGATCCGCACGTACCGCTCCAGCGCCCGCACCAGCCGGGACGGCGCGAACACCGTCCGTGCCCGCGACCGCTTCGTCACCGCCGACCCGAGATGAATCGCCCCCCGCCCCGACGCCACGGCACGCTCGCCCGGAACCTCCGGCGTCAGCAGGCACGACGCCTCAGAAAGCCGCATGCCGGTGTAGATGAGCAATCCTCGAACGACACGAACACCACCGGCGGCCGTCCCGGATCCGGTTCGGACTCGGCGTTGATGCGGACCTGCCGCATCCCCTGCGGTATGAACACGCTTCAGTCGACATACCGGAACGGCAGTTGGGGATCAGGCCCTCATAAAGCGCCCAGGCAGCCCACTTATCCAGCGCCGCGATCGACCGGCGCCGCGTGGACACTGCTGGTCACGCCGGAGGGACAGGTGGTCGGGCCGCTGGGGTTGTGGCTGTCGGCCGACGGGCTGCCGGTGGCGCCGGCGACCTGGCAGTCTGTGTTCGCCCGCGCGAACGCCCGCTGCGAGCGGTTCGGCATCGGCGTGTCGGCGACCCCGCATACCCTGCGCCATTCTTTCGCGGTGCACATGCTCGGGCCGCTGTTGCGGCAGACGGTCGCGGCACTGGGTGAGGATCCGGCCCGGACCCACACAAGCGCGCAGGTGAAACTGCTGCTGGTGGGCAATCCGCTGCGCCGGCTGCAACTGCTGCCGGGCCACGCTCAGGAGGCCACCGTCTACACCTACCCGGATGTGCTGGATGAGGCGCAGGAGATCGTCGCCTCAGCGCTGGCGCGGTGGGATGCCCAGGCCGGGGCGCTGACGGCCGCGTTCACCGGCGATGAGAGCCCTGCTGCGGAGCCGCGGGCATGACGCGCGGGCGCAAAGTGCGCTTCGGCGCCGTGGGCGGCGTCGTTGAGCCGCCGGAGCCGATGCCGGCGATCGGCCCGGTCGTCTTCACCGTCGTCTTCGGCGGGACCGAGAAGGTGGTGGATCTGTCGGATTTGGCCTGCCCGCGGCTGGTGCGGGCCGCTGGCCGCAGCGCTGGCATCGACCAGCGGTGACCACGGGACGGTGCGCACCTGCAACCCGGATTTCCAGCAGAAGGTGCGGCACCTGCGGGCGTTCGCCTGTTTCGCGGCCGCTCGCCTCGCCGCCGGGCGGGCTGGGGCGGCCGGGCTGGGGGACGTGTCCCCGGCGCTTCTGTAGGACTTCGAGGCCGGGCTCATCGCCCGTTACGGCACGACGGGCAGCCAGGTCCAGGGGTTCATGGCCACGGTGATCCGGCTGCTGAGGCTAGCCGATGATGCTGATCCTGGGGTGCTGACGGCGCCGATGCAGGCACGCCTGGGCTACAGCACGTCCCTGCCGTCCCGGCGGGCCAGGCCGCTGAACGCCTATCCGATGCCGGTGCTGGAGGCCATCCAGCAGGCGGCGCTGGCCGATGTCCGCACGATCCGGGAACGGGTCGACGCGGAGCGCGCCGCCGGTGCCACGGCGTTCCTGATTCCTGCGGAGGCCGTTCCGCTGCTGGTGGGGCTGATCTTCCTGACCGGGCTGGAACCCGAATGCGCCAAGAGCCCGCGTGCCGGCTGCCTGTCCAGCCCGTCCCCGAACGGGTTCGTCTCGCTCACCTACACGAAGAAACGCGCCCATACCCGCACCGGCAAGGCCATGCGAATCCGCGACGGGGGGATCGCCACCCCCGCCGGCCTGATCAATCTGGCGGCCCGGCTGATGGAACCGGCCCGCCAGGCCGCCGGCAGCGACGCGCTGTGGGCCGGTACCGGCCGCGATGGCCTGCGGGCCTGGTTTGACACCGGCTATGAGCTCACTGCCCCGCTGCGCGCATGGGCCAGGCGGCACGGACTGGATCAGCTGACCGGCCACGGCGGCGGCAAGGTCCGGCTCGACCTGCGGCGAATCCGCAAATCGGTGACCTCCCGCCGCTATCTGCAAAGCGGCGGGGTTCCCGGCGACTTCGCGACCGGCCACACCAAGGCCGTCGCCGCCGGGCACTACGCCGACATCGACGCGCACAATGCACTGCATGATCAGGCGGTCGAAGACGGGCTGCGCCAGGCACTCCAGGTGGCGCTGCCCGCCCCGGTCATCGCCACCGCGACCGGTGAGCCACCACTCGGCGTGCCCGGCGACAACCCGCCGCCGTTGACGCCGGCTCAGCACCGGGCGGCGGCAAGCGGTGAACAAGACGTGTTCCTGGCTTCCTGCGCCGGCTCCCACGCATCGCCGTTCGCGCGCACGACCGGCGACGGCTGCCCGGTCGCAGCCCGGGGATGCCTGGAATGCCCGAATGCGGTATTCACTGAACGGCACCTGCCCAGCCCTACCACCTTCGCGGCGTTCCTTGAGGACCAGCGCGATGTGTTGGAACAGACGCAATGGCAGGCCCGGTACGGCATGGCCCATCACCGCCTGACCGCCGGGATCTTCCCGGCCTTCAGCCCAGCCCAGCACGCCGCGGCCCGCCGCGACAGCGCGGCCGCCGGCATCGCCTCGCTGACCGCTCGTCTCCTGGAGTCCCTGACATGACCATCATCGGCGCCTCGCCGGCCGCCGTCCCGGCTTCCGACAGCGGGCCGCACCCGGTCCCGCCGCCACGCCGGGCCGATGAGGCGGCCGATCCGGTCTTCACCGTCAACGCCGACGCTTTGGTGCTGCCGGCCGCGATCCGCGCCGGGCACCACCTCGACGGCCCGCCATTCGCCGACGACGTATGGGATTTCCGCGGTTTCCTGCCGCGCACCGCCAAGATGACCGGGATCGACTTCACCACCATCGCCGATCCCTGGCATGCCCGCACCGTCAGGGAGTACCTGCACTCGCTGATTAACCGCGGCGTCGCGGTCAATCAGCTGTCGGGCACCGCCCGGCCGATGAAGATCACCAGCCTGTATTCTACGAGCAAGGCGGCCTGAACACCGTCATGTCCCCCTGGCCCGGCCGCGGGCGGCCGTGGCGGCCCCGGCTGGACACCGCCTCGCTGCGAGCGGAGGCGTTCCACTGCGGACCGCATGCTGGATCGTCATCGCCTACCTGTCCGGCATGCGCGACACCGAGGTCCGTGAACTCGCCCGCGATTGCGAATTCACCGAACCCGGCCAGGATGGCCGCACCCGCTACAAGCTCCGCGGCCGGGTCTTCAAAGACCGCCGCCTCGACGGGGGACCAGGAACAATGGGTCATCCTGGGTGTCGTCCATGAGGCCGTCGACGTGCTGCTCGCCATCAACGACGACGCCACCCACCTGTTCGGCTACTCCGGCGTCCGCAAGGACGGGATGAACGCCAACATGCTGACCCGCCTCAACGACTTCGCCGCCCACGTCAACGACCTGGTGACACCACCCGGCCCTGAGGCGTTCATCCCCGGCCACGGTGAGGGCCAGGCGCCCCGGGACCTGACCACCCGCCAGTTCCGCCGGAGCCTGGCCTGGCATGTCGCTCACCAGCCGTTCGGGATCGTGGCCGGCGCCCGCCAGTACAAACACGCCAGGTCACCATCTTCGAGGGCTACGCCGGCACCGCGGCTTCCGGGTTCGCCGCCGAGGTAGAAGCCGAACAGGCCGTCGCCCGCCTTGACCACGCCGAAGACCTCCACCGCGACTGGCTGGCCGGCGGACCCTCTGGCGGCGGCGCCAACCACAAGATCAACGCCGAGTTCGCCCGCATCCACGCCGAGCTCGCCGACCTGCCCGGCACCATCGCCGACCCGCCACGCCTGCGCGCCCTGCTCAGCCACCCGGCCATCACCCTGCATCCCGGCGTGCTCGGCGACTGCTTCTACCAGCCCGATACCGCGCTATGCGCCAAGCGCGCCGGGCTGCCCGGCCACAAGAAGCCCCTGCCGATGCTGAACACCTGCCTGACCTGCCCGAATGCGCGCCGTTCCAGCGTTCACCTGCCACGCTTGGAACAAGCCCGCAACCAGCCCCAGCAGATCATCGGCGACTGCCGTGGGCCGCTGCCGCCGCTGCAGCAAGCGGCCCTGGCCAATCACCTCGCTCAACTCGACCAGCTCATCAGCCAGATCACCAGCACCGACCCGGAGAACGGAGCGCCAGGGGGCAAACGCAGCGACCAACCGTACGCCTCATCGAAGGACAACGCGTCATGGAATGGCGCGAAGCACTGAACGAACTCGCCGTCGCCTATCCAGGACGAGTCGGTAAAGCAGACATCCGCGCAAGACAAAAAGATCTTCCACGCCTAAGGTTACAAGCTCAACAATTTTGTCGATCACGGATCTGTAATCTGTAAGCGGCTATGCTGCGGCCGCCAGGCCTACGAGGTCGGCGCTGACCTGCCAAAGGCGGGCCGCGGCAGCGGTGTCGTAGGAGGACTTACTGGAGGTCTTGGGTTTGCTGTTGACGAAGTACTGCCCAGTAACTCCCTCGACCTCGGGTGAGGAGGCAAGATAGATCGACGTCTGCGCGCCCTGGGCGGGGGTTTTCATGAACGGGCGTACCAGCGGGATGAGGACCTTCAACAATGGCGAGGGATCCGAGGCACCGAACGCCGTGCGCACTACGCCCGGGTGGAGGACGGTCGCGGTCACGCCGCTGCTGCCCAGGCGGCGGGCGAGCTCGTAGGTGAACATGACGTTGGCCAGCTTCGACTGGTTGTAGGCGGCCTGGCCCGAGTACTTGCGTTCCCCCAGCAGATCTTCAAAGTCAATCTTCCCCATTGCCTGTGCCCCCGAGGAGACGGTGACGACCCGGGCGGGGGCGCTCACCCTGAGCCTATGGAGCAGCAGGTTGGTGAGCAGAAAGGGCGCCAGGTGGTTAACGGCGAGCGTGCGTTCCAGGCTGTCGTCGGTGACATGCCGCGTGGCCCAGAACCCACCGACGTTGTTGACCAGAACGTCTAAGCGACAGTACGTTTCGAGCACGTTCCCGGCGAGCCTTCGGACCTCCGCCAGGGACGACATGTCGGCGCTGAACACATCTATGGATGGGTTGCCGGTCTCGCGACGGATGTCGTTGGCGGTCGCCTCAGAGCGCGTCCGGTCTCGGCCAATGATCCCGACGCGGGCGCCCAGTCTGGCAAGCCCGACAGCGGTAGCCTTGCCGATACCGCCAGTGCTGCCTGTCACCAGCACGATCTTTCCGGCCATCGAGCCGGTAACGTCATAAGCCATCCCTGACTCCCTATAATCCATAAATGTTACTTCTATGGATGTTCTTGGAATCCCTGAACGGTTCAGCACCTCGACCATTAACCGAGTTCTCCGTGCAGCTGTCGTATCTTACCCACTGCCCATCCTTGAGCTGGCGGCAACCTCCACCAGTGGACCCCGTCCGGATCCGCGACACAGCCGAGGCGCCCAGTCGCTCAGGGCATCACCCGCCGTTGCCGGTCCCGCTCCGGGTAGCTGTTCAGCTTGGGTTACCGGGGATATTCGCGCTGCGATCGTGACGGCGTAGCCTGGATCTAGGTGGGAGATCGTCGATCATGTGACGTGTGCCCGATCTGCCCATGCCGACGGTTGCGCCTGAAGACCTGCGCGCGCTGATAGCCGCGCTGCGTGAGGCCAACGCGCAGCTGCGCGAGGCGGTCGAGGCAAGGGATGCGCAGCTGGCGGCCCGCGACGCCGAGCTTGCGGCGGCCCAGGCACAGATCGCCGTGCTGGCCGAACGGCTCGCCGAGGCGGAGCGCCGCTTGGGCAAGGACCCCCAACTCGTCAAAGCCCCCCTCGTCGGATAGTCCGTATGCGAAGAAGTCCCGGGACCGGTCGCTGCGGGGCCGGTCTGGGCGCAAGCCCGGCAAGCAGCCCGGCGCTGGCTCGTCCACGCTGCAGCAGTCCGCTGATCCTGATGCGAGGGTGGAATGCGGCCCGGTGGCGTGTTCTTGCTGCGGCGCAGGCCTGGTGGGCGCGGTCCATGGCCGACCTGCTGATCTGGGCGAACACGCAGGCCACCGCCGCGCGCGCCGTCGGCCGGGCCGAGCTCAGCGCAGGACTGGATGAACCTGTTCGAAGCCGCCTGCAGCCCGCCCGCCCACGCGGCCTGACCAGCCCAGACCAGTCACGCATTCCCCGGGCCCCAGCGGCCCCCGGCGAGCCGCCAGCCAAGATCCCCGATCAGAACCGTGGACAAGCCGCACAAAGGTGAGCGGCGAGAAAACCACGTCCGCCGCCATCCTCAAGATCACGTCCGCCGGGCCATTGCCCGCAACGCGATCATCTGAATCCGGGCGGTGGCTTGAGGCTTAGGCGGAGGAGTGCCATTGGGCCAGACGCAAGGCGAGGTGGCTCCGATGGATATCCAGCCGTTGCTTGCGGTGGTGAGGGTGAAGGTGAATACCTCGAAAGGATCCTTGTGCGGTGTGTAGCCGGTGATTTCCGGCTTGCCCTGGGCGAAGTTGGCGGTCGTGCCGATGATGTAGCCCTGCTTTTGCCAGTACGCCTTGACCTGGTTGGCGATATTGACCTGCTGGCCGTCGGGGATGCCACGCAGCCAGGCGGTGCGATACACGGTGACCATCTTGCTGGCATCTGGCAGGTGCTCGGCCAGGCATTGGGTGGCGTCGTTTCCTAGTGAAGGGTCGAAGTCCAGGCGGGGCTGCGGGTGCAGCGCGGTGGCGGTGTCGTGAACGATCTGCTCGGCCATGGCGGCGGCCTGGTGCTGGTTCATGGTCTTTGCCACCGTTCCTCCCGATCCTCCCGAGCATCCCGCGAGCGTCACTGCGGCGACGGCCGCCGCGCCAGCGAGCCATCTGCGGGTCGCCATTGTCGTCAGCATCCTGGATCTCATCTGATCGGCATCCTGGATCTCACCTGCTCACCTTGCCGGGTCATATGTGGACCGGGCCGATCCACGGAAAGCCCGGCGGCATCCCCGGCACGCGATCTTCGAGCACGATCTGACCCGGCGTGACCCGGCCGTACTGGCCGTCCACGAGGTGACCCAGGTTCAGCAGGGATGGCGATCCAGGGTCCCAGTACTGCGAGTGGGCGCTAAGCGGCGGCCACAAGCTTCCGGCGGCCACGCCGAAGGTCCGGCCGCCGAAGCTCACGCTGGCCGGGTCGGTACCGAACTGGCCGAGGTGCGCCACCGGGTCGTTGCTGGCCTCCCCGGCATACACGTGCGCGGCGGGTACGCCGAGCTGGGCGGCGTGGTTGACACTGACGCCGGGGCTGCCGACGAATGCCAAATCATTGGCGAGATGGCCGGGCGCGCGGGAGGCGGCCTCACCGACCACCAGGGATCCGTAGGAGTGCCCGAGCATCACGGTGTGCGCGGGGCTGCCGGTGTGGGCGGCGGCCAGCCCGGCGGCGAAGCGGTCCAGGGTCGGCGCGGCGGCCTGCGCATCGTCGGGCAGGGCGACGGACTGCGGGCTGAGCAGGGAGGACAGCGACAATTGCGGCGCGTTGTAGTTCAGCCAGTAAATCGATGCGGTCTGGGCCGTTGGGTCGAACCTGTGCGCTTGCCTCCAGAGCACTGCCGCGCGGCTGCTGTCGCCGAGCGCTCCTGTGATCTTGCTGCCCAGGCCGGGCACGTAGGTGACCACGTTGGCGGCGCTGTCCGGCTCGCCGAACGACACGATCGCGTGCCCGTTGCCACTGGTGTCGAACCCGAGCAGGTAGGTCTCTGGGTAGCCGTTCTTGCCGCCGAGGGCCAGGCTGCTGTCGACCGCGTCGATCCCTGCTAGCTTGCCCTCGATGGCCATGACCTGGGCGTGCCACTGCTGCCAGGCCGGGTTGGGCATCTGCTCGGTGCCGAACCGGCCGCCCCCGGTAACGGTCGCCGGGGGCTCGCGTGCGTCCACGCCCGCGAGCTGGCCCTGAAGCTGCTGCTTGGCGGCCGCCAGGGCGATCCGGTTGGCCTCGTCCCGCGCTGTCGCGGGCAGCCCGTCCAGCCAGCCGATCTGGCCGGGGAACTCGTGCATGAGCCGATGCTGCTGCGACGCGCTCAGGGCCTTCCACCAGGCGTTCACATTGGCCGGATTAGTACCCTCGGCCGGGATCATGGAATCGTCGAAGACCCCGGCGAGCTGCCCGGCATCCAGCAGCTCCTTGCTCGCGGTCGCCGGGAACGCCTGGAGCATCTTCAGCCGGGCGGTGATCTGCGCATCGACCTCCCGGGCAACCGCGAGCGCACGGCGGACCAGATCAGCAACCTCACCCGCCGCCGGGGACGGAGCAGCGCCCAGCAGCGGCTGCCGCGGACCCAGCAATGGTGGCGGGCTGGCGGACACGCTGCCGTCCGGCCCGATCGTGAGCCGGCTCCGCGCGGCCACGTCCTCAGCGGCCCGTAGCATCGACTGGGCGTCGCGGATGCCGGCGGCCGCATCCCGCAGCAGCGACGCCATGGTGGAGCTGTCCTCCTCAGTGGTACCAAGCTGCGAGGACAGGCCGCTCAAGCTGGTGCTGGCGGCATCTGCCGCCGCCCCGGTCCAGGTGGTGCCGTCGAACAACGGCTGCGCCACATCGATCCGCAGCGCCCTGACCTGGTTCCCGAACCCGGCACCGATTCGTGACCACGCGGCAGCCGCCTGGTCGAGCAGCTCGGGCCGCGCTGAGCGTAACGCCGCGAGAACGACCATAAGCCTGCCCGGCTCGTCACGGGCTCACGAGACCGGAGATGGCACCGATCTTCGCCACCAGGCCATTCTCACACGTGGTGTACGCCGTCCCGGACTCGACCAGTTTGCTGCCGGCCGCCGAGACCTCCGACGCCTGCCGCGCGAAGTGTTGTTCCCACCGGGGAATCGCTTCCGCCAGCCCCGCACCGAACTGCCAGCCAGAGTGCGCGGACGCGGCCGGGGAACACGCCGGTGAAACCTCGGGCACCAGCTTGCCCATCGCCTGCGAAATCTGCCTTGCCTGCTCACCAGCCGACCTGAGCGACGCAAAGAACACTCGCATCGAACCGGAATCCCCGGCAGCCATGTCGGCCATGACGCCTCCCGCCCGGTCTATGGCTCACGGGTTTTCTACCACATTCTGGGCTCTGCGGGTTTCGGGACCGTCGCTCTTAAGCGTTCTGTGAGACATCCTCGCCGTGTACCCCCCGACATGCCGATCCCGATCCCCGCGGTCGGGACGCCGCTCTCAGCGCCTCCTGGGGACATCTCGACCACTGCCTTCCCCGCCGAGTTCGGTTGCCCTCGGGCGGTGGGTGCCGCGCCTCACGGTCAGACCTGTCCGCCGGGCGGGTCAGCGTGCCTTTGCTCGCATCTTACAGTGCGTTACAGATGCAATCTGAGTGTAATTGAACAAATGGGAGGGAACAATCAAGCTTGCCGAGATCATCGGACCGCAGCAGCGGATGGGGAGGAGTCATGACACATGCGGTGAACGACCATCTCGTTACCGGTGACCGTGACCGCCGGATCGATGAGCCGGAGAACCACGCTGTGACCGGGGACGACTCCTCCGAGCTGCGCATGCTCCACGAGGCGCGCGAGCGCGAGGAAGAGTTCCGGGCCTGGCAGGCGTCGCACTACCGCGCGGCTCGCCTTGGATGGGACGGCCGGAAGAGGTAATGCAGAGCGGTCTGGCCAGCGGAAAGATATCGGTCGGCCTCATCTGCCGTGCCCGGCCGCGGATTCTTGCGCAGCCGGGAAGATGATCTAGGGTGGCCGCCGCTTGCGTCCTTTCTCGATCCACTGCGGGATCAGGTTGTCGTCGGCACCGGCCACGATGAGCAGCTCAGCAGCGCAGTGCTTGAAGGGCGCGTTGATGGTGCCCTCCGACGATCCGATCAAGAGCCCGGCCTGCTCTGCCAACAGGTCTGCGCGCCCGGCCGCGAGCGCGCGAAGCTCCGCCATCGCAGCGGCGTTCTCCTCCTCGGTCAGGTCACGTCACTGAGCGTGATGCAGGGCGACTCCGCATAGCTCTGCCGCGAGAAGATGGTTCGTAGCAGACGATGGCCTTGATTCAGTCACCTGTTCGACCTGCCCAGCGCCACAGGTTTCCAACCTCGGTGTTTCGGTAGCAACTGGTAACTACGCTGTGCCACCATCGGTAATGATCTTCCGGCCAGGTCCTCGGGTATCGACGACTACTTCGCCTTCCACCTCAGACAAGAAAAACGGCGCAACCACGACAGCCGCTACCGCAGTCCCGGCCCCCTCACAACATGATCATCGGCCACGAGGGTGCGGCTCTTTTGAAGATAGGATCATTCGGGCCGGGTGCGGCTCTCGCTGAGATAATTGGTTCCGAGCGCTCCGATTGCGATGTGCTTCTTCATGATTCCCCTGTTGTGCATGATCCATGCACGGCTTAATCGGCCTGCTAATTCGTCACGTTTTTCCTGCCGGTAAGCGTCTTCTGTCTCGGGGTCGAGCTCGATTTCCTCGGGCAGCGCAATCAACCCAGCCGTGATCATGGCCTGTGCCGTACGGCCGTAACTGCTCTGGAGCTGCCAGGCCAGGCCGGTGTCCACCAGGCGCTGAAACAGATCGAGCACCTGATCTTCGTCTAGCTCGCCCGCTTCATAGGCGGCGATGTCGCTGGTGAAGTTGTTGGGCGGTAGCACGCTCATGACGCCCTCCCGAACAGCGCGCGCTCCACGACGCCGTCGGCGCGGGCCCCAACTCAGGGGCCGCAGTCGTGGTCTTCGCGAAGACTTTTCCGGTCTCCGGAAAGATAAGCGCCGGGACTCGCTCGGTCGCCGGGCAAACCCCGGCCGCCCGAGGAAGCGAGGCTCTACCGCGACCGCGTCGGACTGTGGGGCGTGTGTCGTCGCGGACGGGCCCTAAAGGCCTGGCTGAGGCTCCCCGGTGCATGGAGCAAGTGACCTGGCCAGATCGTGATGACGGCCGCAATGGTTCAGCGCAGTGACAGGATGGGTCAGAGCCATGTCGGGGAGTCAGGGATCGTGGATCGCACAGACGGCGAGGTAGGCAGTGTGGACTTGCTGCGTGTGCCTCTAAACGGATGAGCAGGTCAAGCTGCTGGACATCCTCATGAGGACATATCGTGAGCGGCGTGTCGCGCCTTAACTGTCATAATGCCCCGAACTTGAACGCCGCAAAACGGAACCGGGAGACCCGGATGTAACCAGGAAAGAACCCCTGGGTACCCTAAAGGCCACCCAGAAATAGCGTGGAAGTTGCCCGTTCCCGCGCAGGATATTGCCTCAAATAGTGTGACACCGCCTTACCAGGTTTGCCCATGCAGCCAGAGATAATGGGCGTATGACCGATGACCAGGGGCATGAGCTGGCATACCGGAGGGGCGTTGAAGCGGGCGAGGTAGAAGCCCGGCTCGCTAGCCATGACCGACATTTCGCAGGAATAAACGGCTCGCTGGCCGACATCGCCCGAGAAATGCAGCAGCTCGCTCTCGCAGTGCAGCGGCTAGGCGACCAGGCTCTTGCACGGGATTCCGTGGCACTAGCGATCACTTCAGCATTGAAGGAGAGAAGCGAGCGAGCGTGGTCACCATTCGTTAGGATGTTCGCTGTCATCGCTGCCCTGGCCGGGCTCGCCGCAATCGCCTGGCTTATCTATTTCGCGGTGGGGATTCCCCATTGAGGCGCTGATGACATCGACTCAGAGAGGGGTCCATGCCGTATGTTGGCAAGAAATTCGGCATCTACGGCGAGACCTACGGCCAGGTCTCCCGGGACCAGGTCACAGCGTCGAGTCAGTTCAGAACCCAGAATCGTGAGGCAACTCAGGTTTGACGCGGTCGCGGACAGCGAGCAGGTTCAACGCGAGCAAGACCGGCCCGGGCATGCGGGCGGCATCGGTGGTCCAGGTCCCAGATCTCCGGAAGGGCCTGCTGAGGGCGAGTTAAATCGCGGGCTGTGGTGTGATGCGGTAGGTGATGGGCCGGGTGTCGCCGGGGATGGACGGTGGCTGGGTGTTGATCTCGCCGGTGAGCAGGGCGAGGGCGCGGGCGACGCGGGGATCGCCGGGGGGTTCGAGGGTGACGGTGATCGCGGCGGGGGTGTAGGTGATGGTTCCGGCGAGGCCGCGGATGATGGTCTGGCGGGTGACGGCGCGGTATTCGTCGTCGTCGCGCAGGTAGGCGTTGAGGTGGGTGGCGAGCCAGTGCTCGGCGTTGTGCGCCAGCAGCCGCAGCACCATCTGCAGGCCGCGGCGCCCGGCGCGCAGCACCGCGACCCGGGCGTCGGGATCGATCTGGTCGGCGCGCAGCTTGACGGGGATCTGGTCGCGGGCGGCGGTGGCGTCCTTGAGTTTCTTCTTCGCGGCGGTGATCGCGCGGTTGGCGGCGGGGATCGCCTTGTTCTTCGCGGCGGCGGTGGTGTCCGGGTCGGTGAGCAGCGCGGCGAGGGCGCCCTGGGCGGTGGTGATCTCGTTGCGGGCGTCGCGGATCGCGGCGTTGGCTGCCTTGCGGGCCGGGTTACCGGTGATCTTGGTGTTCGTTTGGACGGTGGCGGTGTAGTCGCAGATCTTGTCTATCCCGTAGTTCTCGGACGCGTACTTGAGGAAGTTCTCTTCCCGCCACCGGGACTTCAGCCAGGACAGGATGTCCGCCGGGCACGCATCGAAGTCGGAGGTGAGGACCTGCAGCACGACCCGGCCGTGCTCGGACAGGGTGAGCTGCCGGGCTTCTCCGTAGTCCTTGACCTGGACTTTCTCCTCCGCCCACGTGATCTGCCGCCTCTTGCCGCCCACCGTGACGGCAGTGATGACCGGGAGCATGGCGGGGACGGCCAGCGGCGCCCGGCGGTAGGTGACCCAGTGCACGTGCTGCTCGCGGCAGTGCGTGAAGACCGCGGGGTAGGCACCGCCGCGGTCGAAGCCGAGCATGATCCTGGTGCCCCCGGGAACGGCTCTGTTCAGCTCGGCCAGTGCCTTCGGCAGCGTTACGGACAGGCCGGACGGGTCGCCGGTCACGAAGCACACCGCCCGCCCGTCGTGCGCGGTCACGTGCGTGTCCGTACGGCCCCGTTCTGCCCGGCCCCGCTTGTTGTTCCACCCCTTGCCGACGGGTTTCGCGCCGGTGTACGGGACAAAATGGTCATCGACGTAGTACACGTTCGAGACCACCGGGCCTGCAGCGAGCATCGCCGACGCGAACATCCGCTGCAGCTCCAGCGGGTCGGCCCGGTCCGCGATCGCGGACAGGCGGGGCCGCAGAGTCCGCAGGGCGGGCAGCGCGGCGAGCCCGGCCAGCGGCCCGGCCTCGGCCGTGGCCAGGTGCTTGAACGCCTCCGTCGTCGCGGCACCCAGCGCGAAGCACGCGCTGACCGCCACCAGCAGCGCTACGTCCCCCGGCGCGGCATCCTGCCCGGCTGCGGCGGCGAATACGTCCCCGGCCCCGGCCCGGGCGGCGAACGCATGCAGCAACATCGCCCCCGCGTACCGCGACCGCACCGTCCCCGCGGGCCGCCCGCCGTCCCCCGGCACGAACCCGGACGGCACGGGTCGGGCAGGCTCCGCCACCGCCTGCGGGGGCTCCGGCTGCTTCCGCGGTTCCGGTGCCGTGAGCTGCGGCTTTTCCTCCGTATCCGGTTCCGGCGCGGGTTCCGGCCGCGGTTCCGGCCCGTCGTGCGCCAGCGGGTCCTGCACGTGCGCCCGGCCCAGGCGGCGCAGCACCGTGGACTGGTTCACCCCCAGCCGCCGCGCGATCTCCGCGTCCCGCACTCCCCGCGCCCGCCATGCCCGCGCCTGCTCCCACGCGTCCTCCCCGGTTTCCGGGGGCCGCCCGGCCGGGCGGACCAGCGCCGCCGTGCCCTCCCGCAGCGCCCGCTGGCGCAGCGTCGCGACGTAACTCGGGGTCAGCCCGAGCACCGCGGCGACGTCCTTCCCCGCGAACCCCAGCTGCCGCAGCCCGGCCGCCGTGATGTGCCGCATCGCCGCATCGTCCTCGGCGAACCGGAACAGCTGCACCGACCCGGCGAAGATCACCGTCTCCCCGCCAGTGTCCAGGCGGCGCAGATCACGCGGCGAAGGCATCCCGTCCAGGATGGCGGAGGCAGCTGCGGACATACCCGCAGCCTACCAATATTTAACATATTATGCAAAGTACTACGGACAGTCAGCGCAGGTCAGAAGCACCCTTTCCGGAGATCTGGGTCCCGGCCGTGGTTAGCGGCTGCGACGTGGTACGGAAGACGATCGAGTCGAGGGTGACCTCCGTGGAGGTCCAAGTCCGTTGCGCAGTCCACCGTTGCCCGGCTGGCGGAAGCCGGGGCGTCACCGTGTTAAGCATGGCGTCGATCCGGGTGCGATTGCCAGGGCTGCTCGTGACAGTGCCGGTCAGGTGCTGGGGCGGTGCGGTCGCGGCCAGGCCCCAGCCGACCAGCGCCGTGGTGACGATCACGCCCAGGACCAGCAGGGCTGCCAGGGAGCGCAGGGCCCGCAGCCCATAGCCGGAGATCAGCCAGTACAGCCACAAGATGGCGCGTTCACCGCGGCCGGGGTCGTGGTGGCCTTGCGGCGCATCTCCATTTCGCCGTAGTAGAAGTCGGCCGCGCCGGGCTCGTTCTTAGCGTCCTCCGCTAAATTAACTATGTTTGTGCGAGATGGTTGCCTACGGTTGTGGTATGGGACAACTGGTGGTGGATGAGGAGCGGTTCTCGGAGATGCTCGCGGAGGTGCGCCCCCATCTGAACGAGCTGCAGTGGCGGCTGCTGCTGGGGGCGCAGGCGCGGTCGCTGGGCCGGGGCGGGATCAAGCGGGTGGCGGTGTTGGCCGGGGTTCATCCGGACACGGTGGGCCGGGGAGCCCGGGAACTGGAGCGGGGCATTGAACCGGATGGCCGGGTTCGGCGGGGCGGGGCTGGGCGGCCAAGGGCCGAGGTGGATGCGGGGCTGGTGCCGGCGTTGCAGCCGGCTGGTGGATCCGGCCACCCGCGGTGACCCGGAGTCGCCGCTGCGGTGGACGACCAAGTCGACGGAGAAGCTGGCTGGCGAGCTGGCGTCCGCGGGCCATCGGGTGTCTGCTGACACTGTCGGGCGGCTGCTGAAAGAGGACGGCTACAGCCTGCAGGGCAACGCCAAGACGGTGGAGGGCCGCCAGCACCCGGACCGGGACGGCCAGTTCCGGCTCATCAACACGCTGGTGCGGGCGTTCCAGGCGGCCGGCGAGCCGGTGATCAGCGTGGACACCAAGAAGAAAGAGCTGGTCGGCAACTACCGGAACGGCGGGAAGGAATGGCATCCGGGCGGCCAGCCTGAACGGGTGCAGGTGCACGACTTCAAGGGCGAACTGGGCCGCGCTGTCCCCTACGGCGTCTATGACATGACAGCCAACGCCGGCTGGGTGAACGTCGGCACCGACGCCGACACCGGTGCTTTCGCGGTCGAGTCGATCCGCCGCTGGTGGGAGAACATCGGCAAGGCCGCCTACCCGCACGCCACCAGGCTGCTCATCACCGCTGACGCGGGCGGCTCCAACGGCAGCCGGCTGCGGCTGTGGAAGGTGGAACTGGCCAGGCTCGCGCAACAACTCGGCCTGCAGATCAGCGTGTCCCACTTCCCGCCGGGGACCTCGAAATGGAACCGGATCGAGCACCGGCTCTTCGCCCAGATCTCCATGAACTGGCGCGGCAGGCCGCTGACCAGCCACGAAGTCATCGTCGAGACGATCGCCGCGACCACAACCAAGACCGGGCTGACCGTCCAGGCCGCCCTGGACACCGGCATCTACCAGAAGGGCATCAAGATCTCCGACAAGGAGATGAAGGCCCTGGAGCAAAACTCGATCAGACGCCACGACTTCCACGGCGAGTGGAACTACACCCTCTTCCCCGCCCCGCTGCCGACACTCCCGGCATCACGGGAAGTTAATTCTCGGTGAGCCCTTAGCGTCTTCCTGGGCCTTGCGGAGCTGCCGGTACAGTCCGGCCAGCCGCTCTGGACCGACCTCGGCAATCTGGGTGGATGAGCTGTCCCGCCAGCCTGCGTACTTCCGGGTGGTGGCTCGCCAGGCACGTTCTGCGCAAGGACGAACCAGACCTCGCTGAACTGGGCGCCGTCGAACCGAGCGTCGCCACTGAAACGGGCGCCCACAAACCGCGTGTATCCGCTGAAACGGGCGTCCACGAACCAGGCGTATCCGCTGAAGCGTGCGCCCACGAACCAGGCGTTCTGGCTGAACGTGGCGCGTTCAAACCTGACCTGCTCTCCGTTGAACTGGGCGCGGTCGAACCGGATCTCCTCGCTGAACTCCGG
Organism: uncultured Actinomycetota bacterium; assembly: GCA_963820395.1. Lineage (GTDB taxonomy): Bacteria > Actinomycetota > Actinomycetes > Streptosporangiales > Streptosporangiaceae > DATFVJ01. Next base: position 376,177 of record CAWGAE010000007.1, read on the forward strand.
CTTCGTCGAACCGGGCGTCCGCGTTGAACTGGGCGTGGTCGAACCGGGCCTCCCCGTTGAACGAGGCATAGTCGAAGTGGGCCTCTCGCGCCGAACTGGGCGTGGTCGAACCGGGTCTCGCCGTAGAAACATGCGTAGTCGAACTGGGCCTCCCCGTTGAACCAGGCACGTTCGAACCGGGCGCTCCCGAGTTCGGAAATAAGGCCATCGCCTTGTAATGCCTGGAGAATACGTGCCAGGAGCTCAGCGCTGATCGGTGTGCCGCGGGCATCAGGTCAGCGCCCGGATGAAGCCGATGGAGCGCCTGGTCGAGCCGGTCAGGTTCGAGATGGGCCAAGTGGTGACGGAAGCCGTCGACCCGTCTGCCGATACAGTGGTCATCGCCGTTGGCATAGCCACAGGTCGGCCAGGCCGGGACGCGCAGACGGCCCTCTGCATGATTGTCGGATATCGCCCAATTATGGAGCAGACCTGCACATGGCGCCATTCGACTGCGCAGGGAGGTTGGACGGTACCCGGCGGGCGGGGTTGAAAGGGCAGGATCGGGGATTCAGGGGCCGACGAAATCTCCACCACATCCTCAGCGAGTACGTAGATCACTACAACGCCCACCGGCCGCATCGGACGCTCAGCCAGAGACCACCCGACGCCAAGATCCCCGCCGCGACTGCGGAGGACAACATCCGCATCTGAAGACGCGACCGGCTCGGTGGCCTGATCCACGAGTATTCGCAGGCCGCGTGAGGTGACGGCATTGTCGGCACCCACATGGTCAGGCCGGCGGTCACCAGCGAGCACGCCGCCGACCTGCTGCGCGGTTCCCTCGCGGACAAGCTCCTCGGCCCGGTCGCCGTGACCCTGCGAGTGGATCATCCCGGCCTTCTCGCCGCAGTTGCCGCAAGCGAGCTTGTTGGCCTAGCCGTCGCACGTAACAAGCTCTCGCCGCTCGCCGACACGAGCCCTGACGAGCTGGTCGGCTGGATCGCCCCGGTCCTGCGCCACCTGACCGGCGCGGCGCCGCGACGCGCCACGCCACCCGGGGCACGACGGACTCCGGCCTGCTAATCACGCAGTAGCAATGAACTGTGCCCGCACGTTCGGGAGGCGGCGAGGGATCGCCAGAGTGCGGCGGCGGTCGGTGGCGCTGCCGCTGTCGGTGGCGCCGCATCGGGCCGTGACACCGCATCGGGCCGTGACACCGCATCGGGCCATGACACCGCATCAGGCCGTGGCGCCGCTTCGCCACGGCGGCACCGCTAACCTGGTGATCTGTGACCCCAGTGTCAAACGTGAGTGATCTTGACGGCTGGCGGGCCTGGCCGACCGCGCAGCAGCCGGAGTGGCCGGATGGCGATGCCCTCCGCGCCGCACTGGACGAACTGGCTGGGCTGCCGCCGCTTGTGTTCGCCGGTGAATGCGACCAGCTCAAGGACCGGCTCGCCGCGGCGGCACGGGGTGAAGCGTTCGTCCTGCAGGGCGGCGACTGCGCGGAGACGTTCGCGGGCGCGACCGCCGACAACGTCCGGACCAAACTCAGGACCTTGCTGCAGATCGCGGTCGTGCTCACGTACGCGGCGAGCGTGCCGGTCGTCAAGATCGGCCGGATGGCGGGGCAGTTCGCCAAGCCCCGCTCCCGTGTCACCGAGACGCGCGACGGCATGGAGTTGCCCGCCTACCGCGGCGACGCCGTCAACGGCTTCGACTTCACCACCGAGGCGCGCCGGCCGGACCCGCGCAGGCTCCTGTCCGCCTACCACTACTCCGCCGCCACGCTGAACCTCTGCCGCGCCTTCGCCACCGGAGGCTACGCCGACCTGCGCCAGGTGCACGCGTGGAACCAGGATTTCGTCAGGCAGAGCCCGTCCGGGCAGCGGTATGAGGAACTGGCCGGCGAAATCGACCGCGCTCTATCGTTCATGCACGCCTGCGGCGCCGACCCCGACCAGTTCCGCGCGGTCGAGTTCTACTCCAGCCACGAGGCGCTGCTGCTCGAATACGAACGCGCGCTCACCCGGATCGACTCCCGTACCGGCCTGCCCTACGACGTCTCCGCGCACTTCCTTTGGATCGGCGAGCGGACCCGCGCCCCGGGCGGCGCGCACATCGAGTTCGCCCGCCGCATCCGCAACCCGATCGGAGTCAAGATCGGCCCCCTAACGACTCCGGAGGATCTTCTCGCACTGATCAGCAGACTCGACCCCGAGCGCGAGCCGGGACGGCTAACTCTCATCACGCGCATGGGCGCGGGGCTCGTGCGGGACACCCTGCCACCGCTGGTCGAGGCGGTCATGGCAAGAGGGGCTCCGCTCACCTGGGTCTGCGACCCGATGCATGGCAACACGTTCGATGCCCCGAGCGGCCATAAGACCAGGCGATTCGACGATGTGCTCGATGAGGTGGCTGGCTTCTTCGAGGTGCACAGGAAGCTGGGCACCCATCCCGGCGGGATCCACATCGAATTCACCGGCGACAACGTCACCGAGTGCATCGGTGGCAGCCACGAGATCGCCGAGGAGCATTTGCACCAGCGCTACGAGACCGCTTGTGACCCGCGCCTCAACCGGAGCCAGTCGCTCGACCTCGCCTTCATGGTGGCCCGGATCTACCGTCAGCTCCCGGGCCCCGGACTGCCCCGCCCCGGCCATCGCGCACCGAAGCGCCCCGTTAACGTGCCGGCCGCGATCGGCGCAGCCGCTCAGCGCCGGAATTTCCGTGATCGCGGCGGATTCTCCGTCGATATGACGCAGGATCCACTGCGATCATGGAACTGTGCTACCGGAAAGGGCGCGCCACGCGGGAAAGAGCGCGCACCAAACCGCCGCGCGCGCCTACGAACCCCCGGCACGCGCGGTCCGCTCGCGGCGCTTCTCGCGCAGCGCGCATCGACACGTGCACCGGGCTGCCGGCGAAACCGAACTCCTCGCGCAGCTTCCGCTCAAGGAACCGGCGGTAGCCGGCCTCAAGGAAGCCAGTCGTGAACAGCACGAAGTGCGGCGGCCGCACCCCTGCCTGGGTGGCGAAGAGGATCTTCGGCGCGCGGCCGCCGCGAGCCGGCGGCGGGTTCGCCGCCACGAGATCGGCCAGCCAGGCGTTGAGCCGCCCGGTCGGCACGCGCGTTTCCCATCCGGCCAGCGCCGCCTCAAGCGCGGGCACCAGCCGCTCGGCGTGCCGGCCGCTGGCCGCCGATATGTTGACCCGCGGCGCCCAGCGCGCCGTGTGAAGCTGACGGTCGATCTCGCGCTCCAGGTAACGGTGCCGCTCATCGTCGACGAGATCCCACTTGTTGTAGGCGATGACCAGCGCGCGCCCCGCCTCGATCACCATGGACACGATGCGCAGGTCCTGTTCGGTGAGCGGCTGGCTGGCGTCCACGAGCACGACGCCCACCTCGGCACGCTCGAGCGCCGCCGCGGCGCGAAGCGTCGCGAAGTAGTCGGCGCCCTGGCTCTCCCTGAACCGGCGGCGTATCCCCGCCGTATCCACGAACCGCCACTGCGTGCCGCCGAGCGTGACCAGTTCGTCCACTGGGTCGCGGGTGGTGCCCGCGACTTCGTCGACGACCGCGCGCTGCTGCCCGGCCAGCCGGTTCAGCAGACTGGACTTGCCCACGTTGGGCCGGCCGACGAGCGCCACCCGCCGCGGGCCACCCTCGATCCCGAACGGCTCCGGCGGTGTCTGCGGCAAGGCCTCGAGCACCGCGTCGAGGAGATCGCCACTGCCCCGTCCGTGCAGTGCGCTGACCGGCAAAGGCTCGCCGAGCCCGAGCGACCAGAGAGCGGCCACATCCGGCTCGGCCTTGGCGTCGTCCGCCTTGTTCGCGGCGAGCACGACCGGCTTGCCCGACTTGAGCAGCACACCCGCCATGACGGCATCGGTATCGGTCACACCGACGGTGGCGTCTACCACGAAGAGCACGGCGTCGGCCGTCTCCGCGGCCAGCTGAGCCTGCGCGGCAACCTGTGCGGCCAGGCCGGACGCAGAAGGCTCCCAGCCGCCGGTGTCGACCACGGTGAAAGACCGGCCGCGCCAGTTCGCGTCGTAGGCCACCCGGTCGCGTGTCACCCCCGGGGTGTCCTCCACCACCGCCTGCCGGCGTCCTAGAATCCGGTTGACCAGCGTCGACTTGCCAACGTTGGGCCGCCCGACGACGGCGAGCACCGGTGTGCGGATTTGGTCGTCGGCGCGCAGGTCACGCTCTGCACGCACAGCATCTGCTGCGCGCACATCGTCTGCTGCACGCACATCGTCTTCGGTGCTCACGCGGACACGATCCGCTGCTGCCCCGGCCCGGACGGCCCGTCCTGTGCGATCACGAACCCGGCTAGGTCTCTAACGGTCACGCCGTGATGCTATACGCGCACGGCGGGACCATGGCCAACAGCGCCCAACCGAGTCAACCCGGCCCGTGCGGCGCAGGGTCACCGCAGCGGGATTACCACACCCCACCCGGTCGATCAGTCAGTCGTGGACCGGCCAGCCATGCTCGCGGAGCGCGGCGGCCAGGCGGCCCGCGGCGTCCGGCCGCACCGACAGTTCGGCGACGCCGACGGGCAGGCCAGGCGAGTGCTCGATCGAGACGTCCTCGATGTTGACGTCCGCGTCGCCCGCCGCCTGGAACAGGCGGGTCAGCTCGCCGGGCCGGTCGGCGATCACGACCTGCAGGACCACGTAGGAGGGCGCGGGGCCGCCGCGCTTGCCCGGGATCCTCGCCACGCCCGTGTCCGCGCGGCGAGCAGGTCGGTGAGCCCGTTTCCCGACGTCTCGTCGCCGCCCGCGACCTCGCGGAGCGCCTCCGCGGCCGCGGCGAGATCGGCGGCTGTCGCGTCGAGCAGGCTCGCGACAGGTACGGCGTTCGCGGTGAGGATGGAGGTCCATAGCCGCGCGTCGCCCGCCGCGATCCTGGTCACGTCGCGCAGCCCCTGGCCGGCCAGCGCGAGCGCACCAGGCTCGGCGACGGTGAGCCTGGCCGCCATCGCGGCCGACACCAGGTGCGGCAGGTGCGACACGAGGGCCACGAAACGGTCATGGCTCGCGGCGTCCACCTCGACGGGCTCGGCGCCGCAGGCGTGCACCAGTGCGCGCACAGCGGCGAACGCGTCCGGTGCGGTCTGCGGCAGCGGGCACAGCGCCCACGGGCGGCCGAGGAACAGGTCGGCGCGGGCGGCGGCGGGACCTGATCGCTCGCGGCCGGCCAGCGGGTGACCCGCAACGTAGGAGGCGAGATCGCAGCCATGCTCGCCGCGCCTGCGCTATGGGGAGCACCTTCACGCTCGCGAGGTCGGTGTAGACGCTGGCGAGGTCGCGCGCCTGCGCGCTTGCGAGCGCCGCCGCCACGGCGGCGGGCGGCATCGCGAGCACGGCGAGGTCGGCGCGGCCGCCGGGGAGGCCATCGGCGGGCAGGATCTCCCCTGCACCGAGATCCGCGGCGAGCCGCTGCGCGCGTCGTCGGCGTCCGAGAGCCACACCTGAGCGCCCTGCTCGCGTGCGGCGAGCGCCACCGAGGTCCCCATCAGCCCAGCGCCGATCACGACGATCCGCTGGCCGTCGAGGAGGATGTCATTGGGCGATGTCCAGCCGCAGCGCGGTCGCGCCGCGCAGGTACACGTGCTGGATCTCCGCCCGTGACCTGGCCGTGTCGACATGCATGAGCAGCCGCACCACCCGGGGCAGCGCTCCCGGCACGTCGATCTCGGTGGTGCACAGCAGTGGGACGTCGTGGAAGCCGATCTTGCGGGCGGCGAGGGCGGGGAACTCCGCCGTGAGGTCGGGAGTCGCGGTGAAGATGACGCTGATCACATCGCCGGTGGTCAGCTCGTTGCGGGTGATCACCTCCGTCACGAGCTCGGTCGTGCCGTCCAGGATCGACTCGCGGTCGTTCGCGGCGACCTGGACGGCGCCGCGTATCGCTCTCACCACCATCTCAGGTTATCGGCAGTTATTAGGCCGACGGCGAAGTACAGCTCGCCTATCTCTGCTGTGGTCAGCGCGCGCACGGTGCCGGGTTTCAGTGAGCCGAGCCGCACCGGGCCGACGCTGGTGCGCACGAGCCTGCGCACCGGGTGGCCGACCTCGGCGAGCAGCCGCCTGACGATGTGCTTACGGCCCTCGTGCAGTGTCACCTCGACGAGCGCGCGCCCACCCGCCTGCTCCACCACGCGGAACCGGTCGGCGGTCACCGTGCCGTCATCGAGCATCACCCCGTTCTCAGCCGCCGCCCTAGGTCGCGTGGAAGCGGGCCCGGCACGTCGGCCAGGTAGGTCTTGAGCATCCCGTAGCGGGGATGGGCGAGCCGGTGGGCCAGTTCACCGTCGTTGGTGAGCAGCAGCAGGCCTTCTGTGTCGTAGTCGAGCCTGCCGACGTGGAACAGCCGCTCCGGCCGGTCGCCGACGAACTCCGCGAGCGTGCGCCTGCCGCGCGTGTCCGACATCGTGGACAGCACGCCGGGCGGCTTGTTCAGCGCCAGGTACACCAGGTCCTGGCGGACCGGAATGCGCCTGCCATCCACGCGGATGATCTGCCGGGCCGGATCGACCCTGGCCCCGAACCGCCGGACGACCTCGCCGTCCACCTCGACCCTGCCCTCGCCGATCAGGTCCTCGCAGTGCCTTCGGCTGCCGAATCCGGCCGCGGCCAGGATCTTCTGCAACCGGATGCCCGGCTCGGGCGTGGATTCCGGCTCAGTCTCGGACACGATCTCAGTTTCCAGCTTGCTCACGTTCGATTTCCTCGACGTCGTCCGGCAGGAACGGGGCAAGATCGGGCAGCTCATCGAGTTCCCGCAGGCCGATGCGCTCAAGGAAGTACCCGGTCGTGCGGTACAGGATGGCGCCACTTTCCGGGTCGGTGCCCGCCTCATCGACAAGCCCGCGCAATACCAGCGTCCGCATGACACCGTCGCAGTTGACGCCGCGCACCGCCGACACACGGGACCTGCTCACCGGCTGCCGGTAGGCGACCACGGCGAGGGTTTCGAGCGCCGCCTGGGTGAGGCGTACCTCCTGGCCGTCGCGGACGAACCGCTCGACCACGGGCGCGCATTCCGCCCTGGTGTAGAACCGCCAGCCGCCTGCGACCTGGCGCAGGTCGAACCCGCGGCCCTGCTCGGTGTACTCGGCGGCAAGCTCGCGCAGCGCCGCCGCGACCTCGTCACGCGGGTGCTCAAGAACCTGAGCGAGCACCACTTCGAGCACGGGCTCGTCTACGACCAGGAGGATCGCTTCGAGTGCCGCGCGCAACCGCGGCAGCCGTTGCGGATCATTTATCTCTTCAGTCATCCCTACTCGTCATCTTCGATGTCGATGTCGCTGTCGATGTTGACAGGCTCATCGGTATCCGGGCCGGTCCAGGTCACGTGCAGTTCGCCAAGCGGCTGGATCTGCTCGAACGAGACGGCCTGCTCACGGTAGAGCTCGAGCAGCGCGAGGAACCTCGCCACCACCTCGTAGGTGCCCGCGCAGTCCGATGTCAGCGCGCGGAAGGTGGCGCGGCCCTGCCTGCGCAGCCGCACGGCCAGCAGTTCCGCCTGCTCGCGCACGCTGGTACGCGGCGCGTGGATGTGCTCGACCGAGACGGTGGGTACCGGTTTGGGCGTGAGCACGCGCGCGGCGAGCGCGGCGAACTCCGCTGCGCCGAGGCCGACGAGTACCTCGGGGAGCAGTTCGGCGAACGCGGGCTCCATCATCACCCGGCGGGGGAAACGGCGGGACTGCTCCGCCATCCGGCCGGCGAACACGGCCGCGGCCTCCTTGTAGGCGCGGTACTGGAGCAGCCGTGCGAACAGCAGGTCCCTGGCCTCGAGCAGAGCCAGGTCCTCCTCGTCCTCTACCTCACCCGCGGGCAGCAGCCGAGCCGCCTTGAGGTCGAGCAGGGTGGCCGCGACCAGCAGGAAGTAGCTCGTCTGATCCAGGTCCCACGCGCCGCCGTGCGCCGAGATGTAGCCGATGAATTCGTCAGTGACCTGGGAGAGCGCGACCTCGGTGATGTCGAGCTTGTGCTTGGAGATCAGCGCGAGCAGCAGGTCAAATGGGCCCTCGAATACGTCGAGGTGCACCTGGAAACTGGCGGCGCCGCCCGTCTCCCCGGCGACGTCGCCAGTAGCCGCGCCGCTCACGGGTCCGACGTTAGCCGAAGCCGGCCCGTGCCACGCCATCCGCCGCGTTCCGCGGCGGTTCCTCGTGGAGCCGTCCCCGCAGCAGCTCCAACCGGTCCTACCCGCCTGGACCGGCCTTCCGCCACCGCTCAAGCACCTCCTTGGCGAGATCACGGTATGCGGACGCGCCCAAGGACGTGGAGTCGAACCGGGTGATGGGCTCCCCGGCGACCGTGGCGTCGGGGAAACGGACCGTGCGATTGATCACGGTGTGGAAGACCGTGTCGCCGAATCCGGCGACCATGCTGGACAGCACCTCGCGCGAGTGCAGCGTGCGGGAGTCGTACATCGTCGCGAGCAGGCCATCGATGGCGAGCTTGTGGTTCAGCCTGCGCGTGACCTTGTCGATCGTCTCCATCAGCAGCGCCACGCCGCGCATGGCGAAGTACTCACATTCCAGTGGCACCAGGACGCCATCCGCGCAGGCCAGTGCGTTGACGGTGAGCAGGCCGAGCGACGGCTGGCAGTCGATCAGCACAACGTCGTACTCGGGCAGCACGGACTCCAGGACGCCGCCGAGCACGTACTCGCGGCCGACCTCGTGCACGAGCTGAACCTCGGCGCCCGACAGGTCGATATTGCTCGGCAGCAGGTCCATGCCGTCCACGCCGGTCTTCAGCACCACGTCCGCGGCGGTCACGCCGCGCTCCATGAGCATGTTGTAGACCGTGTACTCGAGCTGCAAGCGGGTGGATGCCCAGGCCGACGGACAGAGCGCCCTGCGGGTCGAAGTCCACCAGCAGGACCCTGCTGCCGCATTCGGCGAGCGCCGCGCCCAGGTTGATCGTGGTGGTGGTCTTGCCGACCCCGCCCTTCTGGTTGCAGACCGCGACGATGCGCGCGGGGCCGTGCGTCATGAGCGGCTCCGGCTCCGGCAGCGCGGCATCGGCCGCCCGGTGGGACCGTGCCAGGCGCCCGCTGTCACCGGCGCTCCGTGCTCCCGGCCGTGGCCGCGCTCCGTGCCCAGCGTTGCGCTGCCCGTGCTTGTGGGCTGTGCCCGTGTTTCTGGGTTGCTGCCACCAGTTGCGACCTCCCCGGCAGACGACCCTGGGACCTTCTGGCTCGCGACACTAGGGCCTGGGAAGCCGAGCGGCAAGCCGACTCACCGGTTGCGCCGCAGATAAGCGTGCAGCCGTTTCCGCGTACCGCAACCGCTGGAGGCCGGCGTCGCTAGCCGAGCGCGCGCGGGTGCGCGGCGGCGTACACCTCACGCAGGTGATCCACGGTCACGAGCGTGTAGACCTGGGTCGTGGTGACCGACGCGTGGCCCGAGAAGCTCCTGGACCACCCGGACGTCCGCGCCACCGTCGAGCAGGTGGGTGGCGAACGAGTGCCGCAGCGTGTGCGGTGAGACGTCGGCGAGGCCCGGCCCGGCGGGCCGCGGCACGGAGCACCATCCACGCGCCCTGCCTGGTGAGCCTGCCGCCGCGCGCGTTAAGGAAAAGGGCGCCCGGACCGGCGGAATGCCGGCGCGCCCGCCCTGGGCAGGCCCGCGAGCGCGGGCCGTCCCGCACGAGGTACGCGTCGAGCGCGGCGCGCGCGTAGCTGCCGACCGGGACGACCCGCTGCTTGCCGCCCTTACCAGCCAGCCGAACGGCGCCGGGGGTGTCACGATCGGGCCCGCGCAGCTCAAGGTCGTCGACGTCGAGGCCCACGGCCTCGGAGATCCGTGCCCCGGTGCCATACAGCAGTTCGAGCAGCGCGCGGTCGCGCAGGCCGGCGGGTTCGGGGGCACCGGCCGCGGCCACGGCGCCGAGCAGGCGTTCGATGTCGGAGACGGAGATCGCCTTGGGCAGCCGCCTGGGCGGCGCGGGCGGGCGCACCTCCCGCGCCGGGTCGGTAGCGGCGAGGCCCTCGCGGAGCGCGAACGCGTGCAGGCCACGCACGGCGACCACGGCGCGGGCGGCGGAGCCCGCGGACAGCGGTGGATGCCCGTCGCCGCCGGCCGCAGCCCGGCGAGGAACGCCGCGACGTCCTCCTCCGCCACGGCTGCGAGGCTGGTCTTGCCCCTGGCGGCCATCGCGTCTGTGTAGCGCAGCAGGTCCCGCCGGTATGACTCCAGCGTGTTCCTCGCAAGCCCGCGCTCGACGGTGAGGTGCTGGAGATAGCCGTGCACCTCGTGGTCGAGCTCGCAGGTCGCGGTCAGCCAAGCACCTCCTCAAGCGTGGCCACGCTGCCCACGGGCAGGCCGTGCGCCTCGGCGACGGGCAGGCAGGTGAGCATGCCCTCGTGGGTGCTGAGCCCGTGCGCGAGCGCGGGGTCGGAGCGCAGCGCCTCGCGCCAGCCGCGGCTCGCGATCTCCACGACGTAGGGCAGCGTCACGTTGGTCAGCGCGTAGGTGGAGGTGTGCGGTACCGCGCCCGGCATGTTCGCGACGCAGTAGAAGACCGAGTCGTGCACGCGGTAGGTGGGCTCGGCGTGGGTGGTCGGGCGCGAGCTCTCGAAGCAGCCGCCCTGGTCGATGGAGATGTCCACAAGAACAGAGCCGGGCTTCATCCGGCTGACCAGCTCGTCGGAGACGAGCATGGGCGCCTTGGCGCCGGGCACCAGGACCGCGCCGATGACGAGGTCCGCATCGATCGCCGCCCGCTCGACCTCGTAGGCGTTGGAGGCGACCGTCTGGCAGTGGCCCTGGTAGATGGCGTCTGCCGAACGCAGCCTGGCCACGTTCTTGTCGACCAGCAGCACCTCGGCCTGCATGCCAAGCGCGATCGCGGCGGCGTTCATGCCCGACACCCCGGCGCCGAGCACGACGACCTTGGCGGCGTACACGCCGGAAACCCCGCCCATCAGCACGCCGCGGCCGCCGCCATCGCGCTGGAGGTGATGCGCGCCGACCTGGGCGCCATCCGGCCCGCCACCTCGGACATCGGCGCGAGCAGCGGCAGCGACCCGTCAGGCAGTTGCACCGTCTCGTAGGCGATCGACGTGATCCCCGCGCCGAGCAGCGCGTCGGTGCACGGCCTGGAGGCGGCCAGGTGCAGGTAGGTGAAAAGGACCTGACCCTTGCGCATGCGGTGGTATTCCTCCGCCACCGGCTCCTTCACCTTGAGGATCAGGTCGCCCGTTTCCCACACCGCGTCGGCGGTGGGGAGTATCGCCGCGCCCGCCGCGGTGAAATCGGCGTCGGGGATGGCTGAACCCGTGCCCGCACCGGCCTCGATGAATACCTGGTGACCTCCGCGCACAAGCTCGTGCACACCGGCCGGGGTGATCGCGACCCGGTACTCGTGATTCTTGACCTCTTTGGGGACGCCCACCTTCATGGCCATCAGACCTCTCTCAGATCGTGCCGATCAGCCCTCTGGTGCGTCCGCGCTGCGCAGCGACGCGAACCCGTCAGACCGGGCGGCGTACGCCGACAAGATACCCACCACAGCCGTCGGATTGTGGAGATGACCGGCGAAGATGCCGCGGAGGGCCTCCTCGAGCGGCACCCATGCGACCTGCATGCTTGCCTCCTCGTGCCGCGGCGCGAAGTCCCGCTCCGGAGATCGGCACCTCGGTCAGGCCTCGCGCGAGGAAGATCCGGATCCGCTCGCTGCTCATCCCGGGCGTGGTGAAGAAGTCGACCAGGTGAGCCAGCCGGAGGCGCGGTAGCCGGTCTCCTCGACCAGTTCACGCCTGGCGGCGGCCAGCGGCGGCTCGCCATCGACGTCCCGCAGCCCGGCCGGGAGCTCCCAGAGAAACCGGCGCACCGGGTGACGGTACTGCCGGACCATCAGCACCCGGTCAGCGTCGTCGATGGCGACCACGGCGACCGCGCCCGGGTGCTCCACCACGTCGCGGTCGGCCGCCTCGCCGTCCGGCATGGCGACCAGTCGGTCCGGAGGCTGAACACGCTGCCCGGTACCGCAGGATCGAGGACAGCACCGGCCAGCATTCAGGACCGTCGCTGATCGGCGGAGCTGTCATGCGCTCGTCAGGATGGAATTGGCGCCTGTCCTGCCCTCGGCCGGCCGCACCGAGCCCTTGGCGTGCTCCAGGGCCGCCGTCACCAGCCCGGCGAACAGCGGGTGCGGCCTGGTGGGGCGGGAACGCAGCTCGGGGTGTGCCTGAGTGGCCACGAAGAACGGGTGGACGTTGCGCGGCAGTTCGGCGAATTCGACCAGCCGGCCATCCGGCGAGAGCCCGGAGAAGACCAGCCCCGCCTGCGTGAGGCGCTCGCGGTAATCATTGTTGACCTCGTACCTGTGCCGGTGCCGCTCCTGCACGAGGTCGCTGCCGTAGAGCTCGCGGACGATGGTTCCCTCGCCGAGCGCCGCCGGGTACAGGCCGAGCCGCATGGTGCCGCCCATGTCCCGCTCGCCCGCGACCACGTCTCGCTGCTCGTCCATGGTGGCGATGACCGGATGCGGTGGTGTCCGGTTCGAACTCCGCGCTGTTGGCGTCGGCAAGGCCCGCGAGCCCGCGCGCGACCTCGATCACCATGCACTGCAGGCCGAGGCAGAGGCCGAGCATCGGGATGCCATTTGTACGTGCGTAGTTGACGGCGCCGATCTTCCCCTCGATGCCGCGGACGCCGAACCCGCCGGGGATGACGACCCCGTCCACGCCGTCGAGCCGCCGCGCCGCGCCTTCCGGCGTGCCGCAGTCATCGCTCGTCACCCACCGGATGTTGACCCGGGCGTCGTTGGCAAAGCCGCCCGCGCGAAGCGCCTCGGTGACGGAAAGGTAGGCGTCCGGCAGATCGACATACTTGCCGACCAGGGCGATGGTGACGGTGCGGGCGGGCCGGTGCACCCGGCGGAGCAGTTCGTCCCAGTCGCTCCAGTCCACATCGCGGAACGGAAGCCCGAGCCTGCGCACCACGTAGGCGTCGAGTCCCTCGGAGTGCAGCACCTTCGGGATGTCATAGATCGACACAGCATCGACCGCGGAGACGACCGCCTCTTCGTCGACGTCACACATCAGGCTGATCTTCCGCTTGAGCTCCGGCGTGATCGGCCGGTCCGACCTGCACACGATCGCGTCCGGCTGGATACCGATGCTCCGCAGCGCCGCCACCGAGTGCTGGGTCGGCTTGGTCTTCAGCTCACCGGATGGCCCGATGTAGGGCAGCAGCGAAATGTGCAGGAAGAAGCAGTGGTCACGGCCGATCTCGTGGCGGATCTGGCGGATCGCCTCGAGGAACGGCTGCGACTCGATGTCGCCGACCGTACCGCCAACCTCGGTGATGACAACGTCGACATCGGGACCCGCCATCTCCCTGATTCTCGCTTTGATCTCGTTGGTGATGTGCGGGATGACCTGGACAGTGTCGCCCAGATACGCGCCGCGGCGCTCCTTGGCGATCACGCTCGAGTAGATCTGGCCGGTGGTGACATTGGCCGACCCCTTGAGCTCGGTGTCAAGGAAACGCTCATAATGTCCGACGTCGAGGTCGGTCTCGGCCCCGTCGTCGGTGACGAAGACCTCGCCATGCTGGAAGGGGTTCATCGTGCCCGGGTCGACGTTCAGGTACGGGTCCAGCTTCTGCATGGTTACGCGCAGCCCGCGGAGCTTGAGCAGCTGGCCGAGGCTGGAGGCGGTCAGGCCCTTGCCGAGGCTGGAGGCGACTCCCCCGGTGACAAAGACATACTTGGTGGTGGTTGACCTTGAGACGAGCGGTGACGCAGCCAAAATAGGGCTCCCGTGGTCGATGCGATGACGAGCCGGCGGTGCTTGCTTCGACAGTCCCGCTTCGACCGTGCCCGCGCTGTGCTCCCCACGGGCTACCAGGATAACAGCCGACCGTTATGCGGCCCCCGGCAACACCGAAACCAGCGGGCCCCGCCGCCGCGACAGCCGTTCGGGATCAATTAGGCCGGCCGCCGAGGACCGCCTGCTCATCAAGCGCTGCGGGGGCTGCATGGGCGGGTGAGAGCTTGCATGCGCCCGACGCGCCCGACGCGCCCGACGCGCCCGCCTGTCCGGAGTGCGATGAGGGCGATCTGGCCGGGGCCGCGGCGGCAGGGCACGGCACGCTGGTGACTCAGCACGCGCTTTGCGCATCCGGCAGCGGGGGGGAGCTATCCCCTTTTCGTGCCGGAACGGGCCCCGGCTCCGTCTCACCGAACCGGGCCAGGGTAAGGGCACCGGCCACGGCCAGCGCGAATCCGGCGGCCGCGACACCCACCAGCCCGTGGCGGGTGGTGTCGCCGAGGAAAATGACGCCGATCATCGCGGGCAGCACCGTTTCGGTCACCACAGTGGCCGCGGTCGCGGTCGTGACGTTGCCGTGCTCGAGCGCCGACGCGTAGAACAAGAACGACATCACCCCGGCCGCGGCGAGCGCATATGCGGCCGGGTCGCGGATCAGGTCAGTGGGCGAGAAGCCGACGAGAATCCGCGCCGCGACCCCGACCACGCCGTAGCCGAGCCCGGCGATCATGCCGAGCGCAAGCGTCCGTCTTCGCCCGCGTAGCCGGGCGGCCGCGACGCCTGCCAGCCCGAGTACCGCGACCGTGATGATCAGGCCGAGCCTGAACTCAACGCCCGGGTTCACGGCGCCGCTTACGCCTGCCGAGGAGCCGAGCATGGTGACGCCGACGGTGACCGCGATCACCGCCAGCCACTCACGGCGCGCGAGCACGTGATGAGCGAGCCACGCGGCCAAGACCGCGGTTACCGCAAGGCTCGCGGCGATCGCCGCCTGGACGACGAACAGCGGCAGCCGTCGGAGCGCGATCAGCTGGGCGATGAAGCCGACGAGGTCCAAGCCGAGACTCGCGATGAAACGCCACTGCCCCAGCATGCGGACCAGCAGCCGCGGGCTGATGCTCGCCGAGCCGTCCGATGCGGCGCGGGCCGAGAGGCCCTGCATGACAGACGCGACGCCATAACAGCACGCGGCCAGGAGGGCACTAGCGAGACTCCACCACATTCTGTCAAGCCTCGCCCTTATCGGCGCGCGAAACAAGCCGACCCGGCAAGCAATGTCACGGGAGCTACTGGGTCACACCTGACCCACGGCCGGCCCTCGACGGGCAGCCATGGGCGGCAGCGGGGCCGACCCGCAAGCTTTTTTCTGCGCAATCGTCCAGCAGGGCGGGAACGGCGCCAAGCGCGGACAGGCAGGATCCCGGCGGTGAGGTGCAGTCGGAATCGTGCAGGAGCACTGTCGCACCGCCGGTGAGATCCCTGCGGATCGTGGCGAGCACCGACTGCGTGGTCGCGCCCGCCACCCACTCCCTGCCCCAGCAGGTCCACAGCAGCGGCGTCATGCCAAGGCGCCGTGCGGCGGAAATCGCCGCGCTGCTCAGCACACCGTGCGGCGGCCGGTAGAAGGCAGGCACGGTGCCGGTGGCCTCGGCCACGACGGCGGCGGCCCTGGCGATGTCGTCGTAGACGGCCCTGGGACCGCGCAGCAGCACACAGCGGTGATCCCAGCCGTGCACGCCGACCTCATGACCGGCCGCCGTAAGCTCCGCTGCGAGCCCGGGCGACCTCGCCACCATGGATCCGAGCAGGAAGAAGGTCGCGCGGGTCCGGTGGGCGCTGAGCAGGTCAAGGAAGCGCGGGGTGGAGCCCGGGTCGGGCCCATCGTCGAAGGTGAGCGCGACGTGCTCGGGGGTGCCAAGACCCGCGAGCACGGGAAAGCACCTGCGGCGAAGCGGGCCGATCGCCGTCACTCCAGGCGCCGCGTGCGCAACCGCGCCGACAGCAACGGCCCCGGCCGCGACCGTTGCGGCGGCGGTAACCGCGTTCGCGGCGGCGTTAGCGGCTGAGGTAGCGGCGCTACCGGCCAGGCCGACCCACCCGTTCCCGTTGTCCATTCCCTTCCTGTCTCCTCTTCATGGGATCATGCCATGGCCGACGCATCGCATCTGATACGGGAGGTACTGGGTGGAAGTACCAGCAGCGCGCGTGGTGTTCCCCGAGCAAGACCGGGCGGAAATCGCGGCGGCCATTACGGAAATCCTGGCCAGCGGCGCGTTGACGCTTGGCCGCTATACCGAGCGTTTCGAAACGGCCTTCGGGGCCGCACACACCGCACCACACGCGGTCGCCACGTCAAGCGGCACCGCGGCGCTCGACATCATCCTGCGGACGGCAGGGGTTGCCGGACGGGATGTAATCGTGCCGGCGAACACATTCTTCGCCACCGCGGCCGCCGTGATTCAGGCCGGGGCAGGCCCGTGTTCGCCGACATCGACCCCGCGACGCTCGCGCTCAGCCCGGCCACGGTGGCGGAGGCCCTTACGCCCGCGACCGCGGCGGTGGTGCTCGTGCACATCGGAGGGCTCATCACACCCGAGGTGGACGCGCTACGGCAGCTGTGCGGCGAACGCGGCGTCGCGCTGGTCGAGGACGCCGCGCATGCCCACGGCAGCAGCTACGAGGGTCGCTTCGCGGGCTCTTTCGGGCTCGCGGCGGCATTTTCCTTCTACCCGACCAAGGTCGTGACCAGCGGTGAAGGCGGGATGGTGCTCACGGCCTCTGCGCACGTGCGGGACGAAGCGCGAATTTATCGCGACCAGGGCAAGGGGGCTTTCACAGCCAATCACCATGTGCGGCTCGGCTCCGCGATGCGGATGAGCGAACTGCACGCCGTGACCGGCCTGGTCCACATGAGCCGGATGGACACCGCAATTGCCCGCCGTCGCAGCGTGGCAACCCGCTATACGGAGTTGCTCACACAGGCGGACGGTCCGCAACCGCTGCCTGAGCCGCCCGGCTGCCGCAGCAACTTCTATAAGTACATCGCGGTTCTGCCGCCTGGCGTCGACCGGGCGGGCTTCAAGCGTGAACTCGCGGACCGGCATAGCGTCCGGCTGTCGGGCGAGGTCTATGATCTCCCATTGCATAAGCAACCGGTGTTTTCCTGCTACGCCGGGCGGACCACTGCCAGTGGCCGAAGATCTGTGCACACGGCATGTCTGCCTGCCTGTGCACTCGGATATGCGCGACGATGAGGTGGATCACGTGCTGGCCGCCGTGTCACGCGCTTACAGCTCCTTTGCGGGCGTCTGAGGGGTGAGCATGCGAGTCGTCGTGACGGGAGGCTGTGGGTTTATTGGTTCACACGTCGTCGACAACCTGATAAAGGCCGGCCACGAGGTTCTCGTGATCGATATTTCCCTGCACCCGCTGAACCCGCGGGCCAGCTACCGCAGGGTCGACATTCTCGACCAGGCGGCACTCGAGGCAGCGGTCCGCGGCAGCGACGCCGTCTTCCACCTGGCGGGTGCGAGCGACGTGGACCTGATCGCGGCCGATCCGCTTGGTGCGGTCCGGGTGAACGTCGACGGCACCGCGTGCGTCCTCGAGGCGGCGCGCCGGCAGAACTGCGGGCGGGTGCTGCTCGCCAGCACGGTCTGGGTGTATGGCGCGGCCACGGGCAACGGTGAGCTCGCCGAGGAGGCGCCGATCGAGCTGCCGAGGGCCGGGCATGTCTACGTATCCACCAAGCTGGCCACCGAACTGCTCGCGCACAGTTACCGGCAAATGTACGGCCAGCGCTTCACCATCCTGCGGTACGGGATCCCGTACGGGCCGCGGATGCGCGACGCGCTCGTCGTGGCGCGGTTCGCGCGTGCCGCGCTGGCAGGCCGGCCGATCACCATCGCGGGCACGGGTGAGCAGCAGCGCAACTACATCTACGTCGAAGATCTCGCGGACGCCCACGTCCGCGCGCTCTCCCCAGCGGCCGAGGACCAGACGCTGGCGCTCGAGGGCGACACGCCGGTGTCTGTACGTGAAGTCGCCGACACGGTGCGCCGCCTGGCGGGCCCGGTCCCTGTCGAGCACATTAAGGCGCGGCCCGCCGACTACAACGGGCGCAGCGTATCGAACGCGCTGGCGAAGGAGGTACTCGGCTGGTCGCCGAGCACGTCCTTCACCGAGGGGGTACGGCGGTACCTGGAATGGTGCCGGGCGAGTGAGTCTGGACGAGCGGGGCGGGGCCGTCATGAGGAATGCCCTGCTGGTTTCAGGTTCGCTCGGCATGGGCCACGACGTCATGGCCCAGGCGTGTGCTGACTCACTCCAGGCACGGGGCTGGTCGACCCTAACCCTGGACGCCATGCGATTGCTCGGGCGCACCGGCGGATCCGTCGGCGAGGCCGTATTCCGGTCCATGCTGTCGGTACCCGGACTCTATGACGCCTACCACTTCACCGCGCTCCGCACGGGTAACCGCCTGGCGCTGCTGACCGATGCGGCGGCGCGCGGCCCGATGGTACCGAGACTGCGGCGGCGTCTCGATGCCGATCCCGCCGACATGGTCGTCTCCGTCTTCGCGACCGCGGCCTCCGCCGTCAGCCGGCTCCCTGCGCTCGGTGCCCCCCACGATCGCTACCGTGACATGGCGCACGTGGTCTTCTGCACCGACGTCACGCCCACACCGGCTGTGGGTCCACCCACACCCGACCTGTACCTGGTTACCTCGCGGGCGGCCGAAAGCGCCGTGCTGCGGTTCCAGCCGGAGGCCCAGGTGGCGGTGGTACCGGCTCCAGTGCGGCCGGGCTTTTACCAGCCGCCGACCCAGCAAGAAGCGCGGTCACGACTGGGCGTGCCCGCCACCGAGCGCTGCGTGCTGCTCATGTCGGGCGCTTGGGGAATCGGACCGCTCGCCGTCACCGCGTCGGCCCTCGGCCGAGCCGGACTGTGCGTGCTCGCGGTCGCCGGGGCGCAACAAAAAACTCGAGGCCAGGCTCCGCGCCGCGGCCGCGCGTGAACCGCGTCTGCGCGTGTTCGGATTCACCGACCGGATCCCCGAGCTGATGGCCGCCGCGGACCTGGTCATAACGAGTTCGGGCGACACGTGCTCGGAAGCCCGGGTGGTGGGACGGCACGTGCTGCTGCTCGATGCCGTGCCCGGGCACGGCCGCGACAACCTGCAACATGAACTCGAGCTTGGCGACGCGAGCGTGACATCCGCTCGCCCGGCCGATGTGGTCCGTAGCACCCTCGCCGCGCTGGACCGGGTCAAACCGGCCCAGGCAGGGGCGACCAGGTCCGCGGCCGACTGGGAGGCGGCCCTGTCCGTAGCGCTCACCCGGATCGGCCTTAACGGCTGACACGTGGCGCG